>JANPZZ010000001.1 GCA_024707305.1 Chitinophagaceae bacterium | reverse complement strand
GTTACGGCTAGCAGCAAACAGACGAGAATAGCAACCTCAACATATAATGCGCATGTCTCATTCTTTGGGCAGGACGATATGTAATCAGCTGCAAAGCGCACTTTTGGACGAAGGCTTAATGGAATGTAGCATGCAACGAGCGGCGAGAGCGCCGCTCCGCGCTGGCTTGGTGAAAGGGGATTTTCCGGCGAAAGCCTAAATTTTTTTCGGGCTAACTATAATCATATTGACCGAAAGATACCGTTTAAACTCAGATATTTCACCGCTGCGATATATTTCAATCATATCTATTAGTAAAATTGACCGGGAAAGTGTGCATGCACGCGCAATTTGCCGGACCTTTTTTAAAATATTAGTTCAATCGCCTGGGAATGAAAAGTAGGGGTCACGCTTACGCCTCGCGGTTAGTTGCAGAATATACAGACACGGTTGAAGGGCGCTGCGAGCTCGATCCTGACATCGTTGGCGGGGCCCGCGAGTTCCCATAATATCACCGAGAACGCGGCATATCCTGAGGGGCAACATTAACGCCTGGGGCCATTTTTGACAAACACGCATTACTAAATGCAAACGATGAATCCGGCGATAGACGCGACAGCAACGGAATAATCTCAGCGAGCGATGCTGTACAAACAACTCTATGAAAACCTGCGTGTCTGAATGATTGGATGGAATCAGAAATTAAAGGCGCTTACCCAAACATCATTTTTCAAAGTTCAAATTTCGCATTCACCTTGCAGCGGGATTCTCGAATGACATCTGGCGAGCCGGACCGACAATTGCCAATGAAGTCTTGTTTACTGTAACAAATGCGGGCATCTTCCTGCAAGAGGCCTGAAATGAAAGATTTTGGCGGCTGAACTCCGCGCCAGCCGAATTTGTAAAATTCTCGACAACACCCCGAAAGGTCACAGACAATTTTGCCGCGCAAAACCCCGACGCTTTTTTCAAACTCACCATACCCTTGGTCATTTTTAAAAAACCAGATGAGTTATTTCATTTTTAAAAGTGATGTGCGTGGCGGTTTAGCCATGGCGTTAACAGGATGTAAAGAAGAAGCAGCGGCGGCGACGGAGGCCCAGCATGAGCGGAAGATCGCTGAGGTGCGGGATGGGTGAAACGGCGGAACAAAAGGGCGCAATTTCGTCCATCACCGCAGCAAATCCCAATTTTTCGTGAAGTGGCAGACGAGTGACGCGGCGAAAAATGAACCGCACTGCAATCCTGCATTGTTTAATATCGCGGCGTTTGCAGAATGGTGGTGAATTCTTCTCGTCCGGCACAAGAGGGCGTCATTTTGTGCAGGAAGCGCTTGCAAACAGGTTTTCCAGTACGCGAGCACCACCACGTTGGGCAAAAACTATTGATAATGACGAGGCATTGCAGTAACGTGCTGCAACATTGTCACCGGCAGCAACTGCGGAAGTTTTGCTTGGTTTGCCGCAAAAAATCTCTGCGGCCACTTGATCTGCAAAATGCGCTGATCCCCGAACTACAACACAGCGAAACCTTTCCAAAGCCAGAAGAGTTGAATTCTGCGTTATCAGAGCAGGTCAAACTGATCATTGCCTGATGCGCAGAGCAGACGGGTACCAACAACGCTCTGGGCCGTATTGCCTTTTTCGCTCAATTCCGGGGTAATATCCGGTTGGCGGGGTATGGCGTTCGGCTATTTGATGAACAGCAACGTCAGCGCGATCCATACCGCACAATGAGAATGGCCCATCGCTGTTCTTCAGCCCGGCGAGTGAATGAGAGCAAAAAGATTGCTGAAGCATAGCGTGCGTCTTCTGTGCCTACGCTTGCAGGCAGCTGTATTGCACGTGTGATGACCACAAAACAGCCACAAAGATTGAAGAGCATCACTACGATGGCCGACTTGAGCTTGCTGCGCGTTAGCTTTGCGTTATGGGCGATGAAAAGCGGCAGTATGTTGGCCAAAGGCAAAGACGGAAATATCTATAATACCGTCACAGAGGCGATTGAATAAAGCGGCAAATGCCATACGGCATAGCTGAAGCTGACGCTTTTCGCCAGCAACAAAATACATTTCCGGATTTTCCTGTTTACGGATGTATTGATAAGCGTGTTACTGAAGCGCAGCAATAAAATTCCTGATCGTTCATATTTGTGCATTTTGCACAGGGATAGCGTGCCGAGCAACAAAAAATCTGAATACGTATTAGCCTACTGCGCCCAGTTCCGCTTAAGCAAAGCTTAACATCAGAATGCGCGCGGCACGGCAAGCCTAAGCGACAATATCAGTGCGATGCAAAGGTGCCCGGCGACAAAAGCGGGGCTTTTAAAGTTGGCTGATAAAATGGAGCGGAATGATGATACAAAAATGTTATGATGCGGAGCTGATGCACTGGGGACACGGTTACCAGCCAAAAAATTTCTGCTACCTGTTAATGCAGTATTTCGCGAACAGAGCAAAAAATTAAAACCCGTGCGAAACTTTCGGCCCACAAGCCGCTTTTTCAAGGTAGACTACGTACCTGTGTTCTTGATCCACGGGATATCAAGGAGAAAGCTGACAGATGAAAAGTAGTAGGAACCGATTGGGGGAGCCGGATCTGCCCGATGCCTCATACTTTCAGGAAATATCACGCTTTCTTTGATTGCCTGTAAATAATGTTTTCCAACTGAGGAAAGACGGAACGAGCGTATACAGACTTCAAGGCGGCTGGTCACTTTTTTCTGGGATTTGATTTTTCATCATGACAGCAACTCGCGAGTCTTTGTTCAGTCATCATCTTTTGGCAACGATACAATTCGTCATACAATACAATCACTTGTTTGCATTTCCATAGCCGCCACGATTGAAAAACTTGGACAATTGGCGCCTTCTTTCCGAATAAGCCAAGATGGTAGTAGAGCAATATTCTCAACTATTACTCGGCATGCCTCTGGTGTGGTGCCATAACGCCGCCTTCTGTAAGAACGAGACAGCGACCACATAATATACGCCGAAATGACGTATTTGCAAATGTACACACGCAACAAGCACAGTTCTCATAATAAATGATAAAGCCGCCCGTTTCCATCGAGCTGCCTGCTTGGGTGGCTGTAAGAATTTCAACCGCAAACCAAGACGGATAAAGCCACGACTACGGCGTCGTTGTATTGGGTAAACCGAGACGTAACGCCGATTGCCATAAAACGTCTCGTGTATGGCTTCATGCCTGTTTTTTGACTGATAATTTCACACACTATGCTAAAAGTACATCACGTGGAAAGTCATTTTAGTTTCATCGATATCGCGTGAAATGACTCGATACAAACACAACAATACAGCTCCAGTTTTACGCCATCCAACGGTCTCGATCGGTGTTGCTTTGTTTGCCTTTTCGTGACGTTAATTTGGAAAGACGCTTTATTCAATCGTCTCAACAACAGTTGGGCACGAGCGCCGTACTGCGCTATGCTTTATGCACCGCTGGCGCGTGTATAAATGAGCATCGCCGCCCACCCATGCCGCCAGCAACCCGCAGACGCCACTCATTTGCCTTTGAGTTCAGGATTTTCATCGGCGTGGGTGTCTTCGTCCAGCGCGTCGAAATGAATACCGCCGTAATCCACTTCCAGGCTTTACCTGTATCCATCCTTTGATCCATTCGGCCTTATCGGCAGCCCACGGGACCTTGTCGACGACTGCGCTGAAGGCCCCGCTGTTTGCGCGGCCTGTAACAGCACCAATCGCTGGAGACTCGTGCTTTAAACGACGATTCGGGCTTGAGCTTGCGGCAATGTTGAAGACAGCATCTGTTGATTTACAGGGAATCATTGCCATAAAACCACATTAATAACCATACAAAGCCTATATATCATTTAAGCGTTCAATAACTCACTATTAACACCGCATCGTCGCGCGTTGCTTCAACAATGGCCGGGCTGATATTGGTGATGTAAGGAATTCAACTTTTTTTTGCCTGAACATTCTGGTGCCTGACGTCGCGCGATGGCTGGTCTCGTACGATACTGATACTGCCCCTTTGCTTATGATAACCACCAGGTCCGAATGATTCCCGGAGATCCGGAAACATCGGCCTGAACGGTTCAAAACAAAACAATTTCGGCCGTAATCATCTTCTCGCCACACCCCGATGATGATATCATCAGTATGGGTGGTACATTCCAGCATCTTCACGACCAGGGAAATGATGTACACGTAGGATACCAGACTTCAGGCAACATCGCTGTAACTGATGAGTTTGTTACTCGTTTTATCGACTTCGCTGTAGGTTTTGAAAACATTGCCGGTATTGATACTGCGAAATCAGAAAAGATATTACAGAATGTTCGCAAGTTTATTAAGAATAAAAAATCGAACCAGGTAGATACGCCGATGATCCGCTCTATCAAAGGTTTGATTCGTCGCGGTGAAGCAAAAGCAACCTGCCGTTATGTGGGTATCAAAGATGAGAACATCCATTTCATGAATCTTCCATTTTATGAAACGGGTACCATTGAGAAAAATCCGATGGGCGAAAAGGATGTAAAGATTACGATTGAGTTGTTGAATAAAATAAAACCACACCAGGTTTATTGCGCTGGCGATTTTGCTGATCCACATGGTACGCATATCGTTTGCTTTAATGTAGTACTGGAAGCGTTGAAACGCATTAAAGCGGAGAAGGATAAAGAACCCTGGATTGAAGAATGCTGGTTGTGGTTGTACAAAGGTGCATGGCAGGAATGGAATATCGAAGAAATTGAAATGGCGATCCCAATGAGTCCCGACCAGGTGATTCAGAAACGTCATGGTATTTTCATCCACCAGTCGCAAAAAGATATGGTGCCGTTCCAGGGCAGCGACTCCCGCGAATTCTGGCAAAGGGCCGAAGCGCGCAACGCAGCAACAGCCAACCTTTATGCCGATCTGGGCCTTACCCATTACGCTGCAATGGAGGCTTTTGTAAGGTGGCATTACTAAAAGCGCAAGATTTATAATTATTTTATTGAAAATCAATTTAATATATTTCTCCGTCCCACCGTATTGGGCGGCGAAATGCTTTTTTATTTCAATTGCAAGCCCTATTTTTAGAAAAATTAAACCACTATGGCATTATTAAAATCAGGTAACCCCACATTACAGGAAAAGTCTTTTGAGGGTACCCTCTTCGAAGGTATTGGTGTGGAAGGTGAAGTGATGACAATTAACGGTACTTTAAACCGCTTTGGTTTACTGTTTCTGTTAATGATTGGCAGTACAATTTTTTCATGGCAGAATTTTTATAAAGGTGGAGATCCCATGCCGTTTATGATTGCTGGCGGTATCGGTTTGTTTGTAACCTCGCTGGTAATGAGCTTCAGAAAACAATGGTCTGCTTACCTCGCACCCATAAACGCGATACTGCAGGGTTTGTTTGTAGGTTCCATTTCTGCATTTTATGATTATGCTTTTGCAGAAACATATCCCGGTCTGGTATTCCAGGCTGTTGTGCTTACAATAATTGTTACAGGAGCGATGTTCCTGCTTTATCGTTTTCGCATTATTCGTGTAACGGAAAAATTCCGTTCCGTAATTATGATTGCAACTGCGAGCATCATGTTGTTTTACCTGGCTAAATGGGTTTACTTCTTAATTACGGGTGACAATTTTGCTGCGTTTACCAATGCAAGCACGCCACTGGGTATCGGATTCTCAGTGGTAGTAGTTGTGCTGGCTGCACTCAATCTGCTTTTAAATTTTGATACCATTGAAAATGGCGCAAAACTGAATGCACGCAAGTATATGGAATGGTATTGCGCATCAGGTTTGTTATTTACGATCGTTTGGTTGTATCTCGAAATTTTGAGATTGCTTTCAAAACTTCGCGACTAAATAAAAAAACCTGCCGTCAGGCAGGTTTTTTTATTTCTATTAGGATTAGCTTTTTCGAAGCAGCCTTCAGGCTGCTTTTTTTTAAGTTTATGCATATTGCCACATGCTGTCTCATTTCCTCATTTTCTCATTTCCTCATTTTCCACATTTTCCTCATTTCTCTTCACTCACACCTGTGTCAACTGTCGCCACTGGCTCCGAGCTGTCGATAAATTCATTTACATAAACGTTGAACAGCAGAATGATATAACTCACCAGCAATGGGCCGAAGATGAGCCCGATAAAACCAAATAAACCCAGTCCAACAATCACACCCATTACGGTTATTACCGGATGCACATCTCCCATCCGCTTTAGAAGTGTGATACGGGCAATATAATCGATGTTGCCGGTAACGACAACACTGTAAATCATCAGCCAGGTGGCCATGGCATTATCGCCGGAGGCGTACATAAAGATGACGATTGGTACCCACACGATCATTGTACCCACTACGGGGAAGAATGCAAATACGCCGGTAAGAAAACCCCATAGTCCCCATTCGGGAACGCCAAAAAAGATAGTAACCCAATGCTGCTACAGCACCCTGAATGATTGAGATCAATGGAATACCCAGCGCGTTGGCTTTTACCATTCGTTTTGTTTCGTGCGCCAGCATGTTGATGTTTTCCTGTTTCAATGGAATAATCCGATTGAGTCTTTCGCTCCGATTCGGCGCCATTTACCAACATATAATAGAGGAAAAACAACATGATGGCGAGGTTGGTAACCAGCGTTGCGGTGCTGTTGAGGAGCGTGGGCAGGAAGGCTGTTAATTTTCCCAACGACTGAGTGAGTGAACCTTCGGATACAAAGTTGAAACCGATTTTGTTTTGAACCGTTTGGATCGATGATTTCACGTTTTCTACCATTGCTTCCGGATCTTCCAGGAATGCATTTATTTTCGGACTGATAAGGGTTATCGCCAAAAATACAGGAATGCCAATGAGTATAGTATAGTACAACAGGAATAAACCTGCCGCCCACCCTTTTTTCCATTTCCGCGTATACGTCAGTTGGAAATAACTCGCACGGCTCAAAATATACAGTGTCAGGGCACCAAGAATACCAGGTAAAAAAAGTTGGAGTTCCTTTATCACCAATATCAACATTACGATGATGAGTATCAGCAACAATACCTGTTTGATGCGATTGTTGAAGCTGGGCATGGGTGGGATATTGAACGCTTAAATAGCTGTCTACTTAAACGTATGGTTGAGTAATATGGTTTTATGGCAATGGTTCCCTGAATTTACGACAATTCAAAAAAATCAACTGGAACAGTTCTTGTCTTTCCAATAACATGCCACAAAAAAGCTCTCAAATACAAGCCCCGAATCGTCGGTTTAAACGGCGAAGTGTGTTTTGGTTTCTTGCGATTTTTTTATTGTTAGCGATTGGTGCTGCTGTTGTGTACTGGTGGGTATACCGCAAACAATTTGTAAGGGAACAGCTCGAAGCAGCAGTCATCGATGGGTCCGATGGGCTGTATCGTGTAAGGTACACGCAAATGCGAATGGATGAGATCAAAGGATGGATACAGATACAAAACCTGGAAGTGGATTACGACAGTATTCGATTTCAGCAACTGGCGGACGAAGGTAAAGCTCCACCCATGTTGATGCGGATAAAAATCCCTGAACTCAAAATAAATGGGGTGAAAACACCACGTGCGTTACTGGGAACCGAATTGCTGGCAGGAGAAATTATGATCGAACGGCCGGAAGTGGAACTCATTTATACACGCGCCAACGATACTGTAAAAAGCCGACGCATGCCCGGCCCATCCGATTATGACCAGTTGTTGGGACGGTTGGATAAAATCAGTCTTTCCAAATTAACCATTCACGAAGGCAAACTTAAAACGGGTTACCTGCGATCGAAAGGGATACCGTTGGAACTGAATGGCGTAAAACTGGAGCTTGCAGATATTGTTGTAGACAGCATCAATTCGGTTGACCCGGATCGTCTGCTTTTCGCACGCGATATATTCCTCGATTGTGATGAAATAAAATGGCTTTCCGGTGATGGACGTTATCGCTTTAGCATGGATAGTGTGAATTATCAATCCAAAAACAGGGCGCTGGATATGGGCCGATTTAAAATTGAACCGCAACTAAGTGAAGCCGACTTTACGCGAAGTTTGCGTTTTGCCGACGATCGATTTGATCTTGCGTTACGTGGTATAAAGATTTTCGGTTTGCAACTGGCATCGATGCAACACGACAGCCTGCTGGCCGACAGCGTATTTCTGGGTCGTGGCCACTTTCATGTTTATCGGGATCTTGGTTTGCCACATGATGGAAAAAACAGGTTGGGAACCTATCCACATCAGCTATTACGCAAAGCAGGCATCGCAATCGATCTTGGAAAGATTGAGGCGGCTGCTATCGATATTAAATACAAAGAACGTAGTGCTGTTACCCGCCAGGCAGGTGTGGTACATTTTGCAAATACGTCGTTTCGTATTTCGGGCGTAAATAATATTAAAGATGAAGGCGACAATGTGATGGTCGCTCGCATTTATTCTTCATTCTTACAGAAGGCGGCGTTGAATATTACCTGGAAATTTTACACGCATGCCAGTAATGGCAGGTTTGAAATAGTTGGGAAAATGGGGAGAACTCCCCGCTCCTGCCGCAAATGTTTTGGCGGAGCCCATGGGCCCCGCCAGGTTGGAAGAAGGCATAGTGAACAATCTAAGTTTTTCAATCCGTGGGCACGACTATGGAGCGTCTGCTTCAGTGATTGTATTGTATGACGGATTGAAAGTATCGTTACTTAAAAAAGATGATGATACAAAAGAGCTGAACAAAAAAGGCCTCGCGAGTTTTGCCGCCAACATCATGATGAAAAAATCAAATCCCAGAAAAAAAAGATGACCAACCGCGAAAAGCTGAAGTCTCTTTTAAAAGAGATATACATCGTTCCATCTTTCACCTCAGTTGGAAAACATTATTTACAGGTATCAAAGAAAGCGTGATGTAGACTGATTTTCCCTTTCCTGAAAGGTATGGGGCATCGGAGTTGCAGATCCGATCCCCATAACCATTAATCGGTTCCTACTTCGCTTTCATCAATGCAACCAGCTTTCTCCTGTTGATATCCCGTGGCAGTTCAAGAAGAATTTCATTTTCATTGATTCCCTTTACTACATAAGAAAAAGTAACCTTTGTGGGATTACCACCGAAAGAGAAATCAGGATCCGTATATGCGACACGAAGACGAATACCTTTTGCTTCATTCATAAAGGAGTCCTCTTTGTCATCTATCAACCAGGTAGCAGGGAAAGAATTCCCTTTTGAAATGACAGTGGCGGTCGTGTCGGTTCCCAGATGTAGTTCAAATTCATCAAGCTCCCGCATCACGCTTAAGGTGGTACCGTCTTTTGTCACTGTGGTATCAATCCATTCCATCTCCGATTTATCGTTAACTGTTAGCATACCATAAAAGCCCACTTTTACCACATCATAGTTTTTACCCTTTACAAATGCATCCACCTGTTTGGCAGATGTAGGAGGATCGGGTAAGGCGGCCATTTTCTCACTGCCGCAGGCTGTGATGATTAAACTGCTTAAAAGCAGGACTGAGAGACGGTGGAACATGCGTGACTGCAATAAATTCATAATGGATTTTTTGTTTGCGTAAATGTAACCGACGCGCTAAATGCATGCTATACCCTGCAACGGGTATTTCCAAAATATAGATCGGGATTTATTTGCTGCGCTGTGCGCGGCTTAATGATACGCAGAAGTCCGTAAAACAAGAGCCCGGGAAAATCCCGGGCTCTTGTTTGTTGCGCAGCATTTTGAAAAGCGTCAGCTTTTCAAAATATACCGATATAATGGTTGCCGGCTTTGTTGATCAATCGCGCACCTTTTGTAACCGCACCCGTCTGGCTGTTGATGATATAGATATTTCCATCTTTGCCAACAGGAGTAACGGCTATATAAACTTCATCGCCGCTAACCAGAATGCCCTGGTACTGGCCAAAATCCAAGTCAGCATCGTAGGTGATCTCTTCAATCTTTGTGGCTGTTTTGGCAGTTAAATCCACACGTGCAACATACCCCTGGCTGGTGCCACCATGCGTATAAAGAACGTAGGCAATACCGTTGCCTGCATATCTCCAGCAATCAACATACACATCATTCACGCCAAGAGCTGCATCCAGGCTGAGAACGTAAGTATCATCATATTCGTTATTCTCATTAATGCGAAGTATATGTGAACCCCTGGGATCACGCTGTGTTGCCTGGTAAATGTTGCCATCATCGCCCACAAAGCTGTTGAAGCTTCTGTAACCACTACAATCGCCATACCCCACTGTGGATGTAATTACTTTGGGATTAGCGAGCGAAGGATAATCAACTACAACTGATTTCGTACCCAAACGTGTGAAGTTTTCTTCCACCGCACCCGTCGCAATATTGTATTTACGCATCCAGGTTCCAATGATCAGTTTGTTACCTGCTCTATTCAACACAGGAGCATCCAAACGGAAAATGGTATGTCCTTCCAACTCTTCTGAAGCTGCAAGAGGAATTTCATATTGTTTGTAGTTCGAGATCAGCACATTTTGCAGATCAAGTGAAAGTACCGTTGCCACACCACGGTAATAAGCAAAACTTCCACCGGGATTAGCACCTCCCGGAGCGTTGTTTGCCACAATGTTGGCAACGTTTACTGCAATGCCTGTTTTGTCATTATCGAATAGTTTTGCCCAACGTGGTGAGGTGCTCGCGTACTGGGAAATGTTTACAGAAACATCTTCCTGCACAAAACTGTTGCCACCTCTTACATTGTAACGAGAGAATTCACCACCATTGTCTCCTGTATATGCGATATTAAATAATGTACTCCCGTCTTCAGAGGATTGTAATCTTGCAGTGCGGTTCGATTTCACTGCATATCCTTCATCATATACACTCACAGAGAAATTGGGATTCTTTGCATTGTCTTTTGAAATTGCGTATACAACTGTTCCGCCGTTTCCATCACCAGGTGTTGTTCCCATTTTAGCACCTGCAATGGTAATCCAGCGATCGTGATCCGGATCATGTGGACCTCCGTCGCCACCGGTATTTTCTTTCTTACATCCTGTTAACACCATGGCGAAACACAAACCGCCACACATTATCACTTTCAAAAATGAATGCTTCATCTGGTTTTTTTAAAAATTATTAAGGGTATAGTTGAGTTTGAGATAAAAAGCACGTCCGGGTTTTTGCACAGCAAAATTGTCATATGCCTGTTGGTCGAAAATGTTGCGGGCATCGGCACTAATCACGAATTTTTTATTGGGAAACAGATAGCTGACTCCCAAATCCTGTATCAACTGGCGCGGAGTTCTGAAATCTTCTATCACCAGCCATGTTGTATAAAATCTTTCAACAAAACCGAGATTATAGTAAACTGTGAGTGCAGATTCTTTTTGCAGGAGATTACGCAGTGTGTACTGGACTGAACTGTTTACAGTAAACCAGGGTTCATTTGGCAATTGTTGATTGTAATATTCATAAGGTCTTCCATTCTGGTCTTCCTTAAGATTGAATACAGAATTGAATTTTGAAAAATTGATGTTTACCTGCAGATTATTATCGTAAGCATATTTAATTTCTGATTCAAATCCAATCGACTTTGTTTTACCAAGGTTTTCATAAGGATTTGTTTGTACAGCATCATTTAAACGGGGATTGATGCGTTGTACAATCTTGTCGCGTGTGTCGCGGATAAATCCGTTTACAGAAACAGTAATGCGATGTTTGTCAAAAAGGAATGGCCCGGTTTTAATTCCGAGATTAATGTTGTTACTTACCTCAGGATTAATACCCATATTCTCGGTGATATTATCGCCGGGGCTTCCAAACACCTCACTTTCTGAAGGCAAGCGAACCGCACGTTCTGCTGATGTCAGGATCATCAGTTTTGAGCTCACCGCGTAAGAAAGGGCGAGCCCGTAGCCTGTTGCAGTCTTTTTGCTGTCTGTATGTTCTTCATATTTCACCATCTGGCCATTCTCGTTACGCAACAATGGGTTCATGCGCTCAATTTGTTGCTGGTAATATTTCCCAAATAAACTGGAACGAAAACGTGACCCAAATGCTTTCGATTCCCAGGCGATTGAACTAATATTTTTTAAAAGGTCCCGCGTACCGATAAATTCGCGTTCAATCGCACTGCGCATCATATCCTGTTCCTCCCGGTCAATTTTATAATAGATATGATTGAATATAATCTTGTGATTACTGCCAATATCATAATTTAAACCACTACGGAAGGTGGTAATCTTTCGATCAATATGATTGATAGTTGGAGCACCCTGCTGTGCACCACCCGGGCGTAGTATAGGCTCGCCGGAAAGTCCCAGACTCTTTTCACCAAACCAGTTGTAATTCCAACGGACGGTATCCGTTACCACTTCGTTGCGCATGCTATACATTCCATTAAACGTAAACTCAAGTCCATTCGTCAAAAAGTCACGCTTGCGATAATTCAGGCTGATTACATGTGCCTGTGCTTCTGTAAATCGTCCTTTGTAAGGAATGGACATGTACGTGCCATGTTGAATCTCGTTGTAGTCGTCGGAGACATTGTACCCAATTAGAAAATGATCTGCCCATTTAACATCCGTAAAACCTGCTTCTACCAATCCGCCAACAGAGCGATAGGCATCATTGAATCTTTTTGCACGTACATAATCGTATCGGCCATTTGGTAAAATATTGCGTACGAATTTTCCCCCAGACTTCGTAATCATTATCCGAGCGATTGTAAAAGCCGGAGGACTTTACAGTAAAGCCATTGTCTTTATTTCTGAAGATGCCACTTGCATTGGCCTGGAAGGTATTAAATGAACCATAAGAAACCGAAGCGTTCAGGCTCTGGCGTGCCCCTTTTTTCAGAATTACATTGATGGCACCACCAAGCGCATCATCCGAAAGATGAGCGGGAATTACACCTTTATAAACTTCAATGCGCTCAATCAGTGCCGGCGGTATGCTATTCAGACTAAATGAAGGGCCATAAGTTGATACAGGAATACCATCAATAAAAATACGAACAGAATTTCCCGACATTCCGTTGAGATTGTAGGTTACAGCGGCACCCAGACCTCCATTCTGTCGAACACGTACGCCCACCGAACGATCGAGTAATTCATTTGTCTGAAAATTGCGAAGTGCAGACTCTTTTGTTTCCACTACATTTACCGCAAACCCCTGTGTTTCGATTTTCCGTTTTTCTGACATGCCGGTTACTTTCACTTCCTTCATTTCACCATACACGCGTTTTTTCAAAGAGAAATCGGCGGTGGTTGTTGTACCTGCTTTAACGGAAAGTTTTTGTGCAACAGGTTCATATCCTGAATTGGTGCAAACGAATTGATAGGTACCGGCGGGAATGGAAAAAGAGAATGAACCATCGTCTCCTGCAATTACATGCAGATTTAAAATATGGATAGAAACGGTAGCGCCAGCGGCTGGCTGATTAGATTCGTTTTTTACAAAACCCTTTATCGTTCCTGTTGGTTGTTGTTGCGAAAAACCCCGAACAGTTATTAGTATAAATATTAAAAAGAATGTGTTTTTGAGAAATTTTTTGTCGATCATCCGATGCGGTGGTTTAACGGTTTTCTGTTACGAAATTTTACACTTCCAATACAACCGCAAAGGTCAGAAGGATGATTTCCTAATATGGGAAAGACTGTTTCATAATCCGGAAATTTCCTAAGGGGCAGAGGGTTTCCCACAGATTATCGCAGATCTATACACAGATTACGCGGATCCTGATAAATTGAAAAATTATTTTCGCAGATCTATCCACAGATTACGCGGATGTCTGAACATGAATCCGCAAACGCACCTAATAACAATCTGTCAGGATTTGTCCGTTCTTTTTATAGTCTTCAATTTGCTTTTTGTGACGCGCAAAGCAGATGCCTGATATTACAGCTTCCACATCACGTTGCATATTTAAGGATCCGCAGATCATGATAACGGCACTATTTTCCAGTTGCGTTGCAAAAAAATCAGCATCCTGTTTAATCAGATCCATCACATAGCATTGATTTCCTTCCCGGGAAAAAGCTAACTGTAATGATTGAAGACGACCTTCCTTTATCTGTTCGTCTGCGAATTTCCGATAGCCATTTGTTAACGCGGTTTCTTTTCTGAATCCGGCATATAGACGCGTTGCTGTTTTATTCACGTTTTCCTGCAGCATACCGAGGAATGGCGCGATGCCGGTTCCATTTGATATCATAATCACAGCCGGTGCTTTAGCAGGGAAATGAAAATCAGTGCTCGCACTGATACGCCCTTCAATGGTTGCTCCTGTCGTGAGAGCATTCAGAAATTCCGAACCAATTCCATTTTGATGGTATTTCACCACCAACTGGATATTGCCATCCATTTTTCCAATAGAATAAAACCTTTCACGATGATCGCCTGCAGGATAGATCGCCAACAGATCGCCAGAAATGAAACGGGTAGATTTCAAAGGCTGAAGGGTAATGATAAAACTTTCATCCGGGCCACTCACAGTTGTTCTTGCAATCACCCTGAATTTATGCAGGCCTGCGGGTGTGGGATTATAACTTGCAGCGGTTGTTGTTAATACCAACCCTGTCTTTTCACTCCATTTTTTTACCCATTCCGTAAATTCTACTGGCGATTTATCGTTCACCGTATGCATTTCCAAAAATGGCTCCGCCCATGATTGGTTAGACAGTTGCTCATCTATTTCCTGCGCATAGGCACAGAAGTCTTTATAGGCATACGAACCAAACCCCACAACCGAAACCTTCACGGGATGATCCTGCGGAATGCTGGCAAGCAGTTTTGAAAAATGACTTGCATTACCAGGAGCATCTCCCAATCCATAGGTAGAAGTGAAAATAATCAGATGTTCCGCTTTTGGGAATGACGTATATCCATTTAACTCGCCGAGATAACTTAGTTTTTTCTGCGCCAGCAGTTGTTGGTGAATGCTGCCTGCGAAAAAAAGTGTGCTCCCATTTTCAGAACCAACAAGAATTACATAATTCGCCTCGGCAGCTTTGTATTTATTTTGAATCCTGTGTTTACGGCGACGCAACGTGATGCCAAAACCTGAATAGATAAAGAACAAAATATTAATAGAAGCAATTCCAATGATGATGGCCCAGATGATGCTCGTTTTACCGGTATGAAGATTCAAACTAAGCGTTGTGAGTGATGCCGATGCAGGGCTATTTATTTCACTGAGAATGCTGCCATCAAACTGATTAAGTACAATCTCACGATCCTTTAGTTTCAGTGTAAAGTATTCTTCAGGATCGTCATCAACAAATGGAAATTCAATACTGTTTACCTGTGCGAGCGTTGTTTGCTGCATGATGCTGAAATCGGCAACTGCAGTTCTTTCATCTGGAACTTCAGATGCCGGCGCCTTTATTTCATGTGTAATTTTTTTCTTCAGCAATAACACCAAAACGTACCAGCGAAAGCCAGGTACCGGTAAGCGCCAGAATGAAAATGGGAATTAATGAAAGCCGACCCAATACCACATGATAGTACTGGAAAAAAGAATCGCGGGAAATTTTGTTGAAGAATCGCTTCCACCCATGCTGACGTTTTACCACCAGTATGATTCCGGATATCGTAATGAGTAATAAGAGAAACGCAGTAAGTCCGATAAAGAAACGACCAATCTCTTTTAAAAATAACGATCGGTGCAGTGCCGTAACCCATTTATAAAAATCAGATTGTTCCTGTGGCTGACCCAGTATGGCACCCGATTTAGGATCAATGAACGCATCAATCTTCTCCCCTTCAATGTCAAAGCCCTTTAACGAAACATATCCACGTTCATCCACTTTTAATTCAGTGATCTCCGGATATTTTTCAATCAGTACAGGTAATACCTCGCTCAGCTGTATTTCATCAAGATCCTCAATTTGATAAGAATACGAATTCTCCTGAACCGACTCTACTGAAAGAATGATACCAGTAACCGATGCGAGAGCAACAAATAAAAAGGAAGATACAGCCAATGCCAGGTGACTGTATCTCCAGATTGAAATGGTCATTTGAAAGAATGTGATTAATTGGCGCTGATCCTTACATACCGGATATAACCTTTGCCTTCAGTTTTACCTGAAAGTCGTTCACTGGTCAGCGGCACTTCCGCATCTTTTTGATAATATTCTTTGTCTTCCACCGCGGTTTCAAAACGGAGTTTGTAGCCCTTATCGATTTTTGCGTTATCGATCTCAATCACGCAAATACCGCGATCGCCACCGGTAACAGATGCTCCAGTGATGCCACTAAGTTCAATGGGTTTCTTCGCCTGGAATTTATTCCACTCTTTTAATGTATTATACCACTGTTTATCGGGCCCCATTACATAAAGCGTTTTTTCATAGGCGCCTTTGCTGTCGATCAGTGACAAAACAACATAAGCCCCCTCCCCTGTATAGTTTGCCATTTGTACCATCACCTTATACTTTGTGGTGGCGGCTTTTTGGGCAAAACCTGTGCTCACAATCAAGAGGAATACGGAAAATACGATTAGTCTTTTTCATTATATCTATTGTAAGAATGAAACGTTCACTTTGTTTTTAGAAAGAAATTCGTTTTCGCTGGCAAGGTCAAACGCTGTTTCGTCGAATTCAGTTTTGATATCTTTTTTTGCACCGATCGACAACAGGTATTTCAATACCTTTTCATCTTTTGCAATCATTGCAGCGCGATGCAGTGCTGTTAAACCATCTTTATTTTTTGCATTCACGTCAACATTCAAATCGGCGATCAGTTTCAGCAGGTTGATGTCGTTTTTCATAATTGCTGTGTGAAACAATGTGCTGCCGTCTTTTTGTGGCGCTGTAAAATCCAAACCAGCAGCCTGCAGCAGTTTCACTTTATCGGTAAATTCGGTCGTTTCACTGCCGGGTCTTACACTGCGATACGACTGCACCAGGTGGTAAGCAAGGTTATTACCTGCCTTATCAACGATTTTCGCATCTGCGCCATTTTTCAGTAATACCTGCACTACTTCGGGTATCGCGGATCTAACAGCATTGAATAGCGCCGTTTCCCCTTTCTTATTTACAGCATTTATGTTTTGTATTTTGGGAAGAAGAACAGACAACAATGAAAGATCAGAAGTGCCAGCAACATTTGCAAATACCGTGTTGCCTTCATTGTCCTGCTGGTTTACATCCACATTCTTCGCAAGAAAATAATAGATGATGGGTTGTTGGTTTGGCTTTTTTACAAGGATATGCAATATGTTTTCGCCATTCGCACTTTGTGCGGTTGGCTTCATCTTCAACTCATCTACCAGGAATTGGTAAACTTCAATTGGATTCGCACCTCTACGTGTACCTTGTGCCGCCATGATCAAAGCGTTGTCCGTAAACGTCACTCCTTTCTCCAACAATTTTTTGAGCAATTCGATATTACCCGCGCGCGCTGCATAGTCGAACGCAGTAGCGCCATCCTCATCTCTATCTTTTAGCGACAAACCTTTTGTTTCGAGATAACTCGCGAGTTTCAAATCCCTGTCGTTGGCAATAGTCAGCAAAAGCAGGTTAGCTCCTTTGTATTTTTTTCTTTGGATCAACACCCGCTTTAAAAAATGCTTCATACAGGGCTGGATTTACCTGTCCGCCGTTGGCTGCGTATGCAACAGGTAATGTACCGCGACTGTCTTCATGGTCGAGATTAGCCCCTTTAGCGAGCAGGTATTCTACCAGTTCCACATTTCCCTTGCTTCCTGCCCAATGCAGGTAGATACGGCTATCGTGCGTTACACGGTTTACCGAACTTCCTGGCAGTTCCAACAGGTATTTCACCGTTTCATTTGGGGCACCGTTGTTTATGGCCAGTGTGATGCCATCAAATGAAGAAGGATTAAATGCGTGTGGATCGTTGCCTTGCGCTATCGCTGCTTTCACCGTTTCTACTGAGGGATTTTCCTTCCAGAACGACTGTTCCAGGAACACATTTTTCTGCGCCTGGGCAGTCAGGGTTCCTAAAATGAATAATGCCGCGACCAGTTTTCTCATGTTCATCGTTTTATTAAATCCTGAATTTTTTAATTATAACATTGATAATCAACAGAATAGAATGCAATACATCCCCTAATTCTGAGTTTTGCAAAGGTACCGTGGCAAGTTTTCATTGATTATCGAAATCAGGAAAAAAAACTGACGATTTAGAAAGTTGTTTGGGTTGCACACATTTTTCCCGGCGCAATACGCCGGGAAAAATGCTGCGATAAGCTGGGTCTAGGATGGTGAATACGTGTTTTGTTGGAGAGTTATTTGCTGCGAGATGGTGGTTTAATACATTCATTTGCCAACCGGATGATGTTTTGGTACTCTTTTCCAGACGCATCTGAAAGGGCGATTTCACAGGTTTTGCTGGTGGAATAATGACCTTCGCCATTTGCTTCCTGCACTTCAGCAGCTTCGGCTGCACTTGCAGACGCCGTTAGTTCAGGAAAAAAGAAAACCACGGTCACCGGCCATTCCACAACATCCCGCATTTGCAGGGATCACTACTTCCTCGGCAAAATCTCCAGCTACATCCGCGAGTATCGATTGCATATTCATTTTTTCCATCGAACAAACCGGATGCACAACAATTTCTTTTTTTCTTTTCGATTGTCGGGGCAATTGGCAGGATGTGATATTTGATGAATTGAACCGTCTCGAGTATTTGCATGTTCTTTAAACGTTCCCTGTTCTCATCGGTAAGTGTACCAGGCGATTGCAAAACAGTATAAACGCACGATGAAAAATCAATCACCACCGGTCGTTCACCTTCGCCCGACCATGTCCAGAGTTTTTCTATAAACTGATTTACTTTAAAGTTATAAGCACCCTTATATCCTTTCGAAGAGAAAATCTGTCCGCAACAACTGCCTGCAATATCAGCAGGAATGTATAGTTTAATTCCGGATTTTAATGCTACCTCGCTGAAATGTTTTGAGACATGTTGCGAGGATTTTGCTTCGCCCATCAGTCGATTGATACATGCCGGAATGTAAACGATTGAATGCGGCGATTTGTCTTTATGTAAACGCTGTAATTTTTTAATAGAAGGTGCAGCATGCAAATGGTTCGACCAAAGTGGGAAAGCAGGAATTATTTTCCGTATCATTTTGGTGAAACGGAACATAAATTTCTTACCGAAAATCCTATTGAGAAAATTACCAGTTCGCAACGCAAATTTTACCAACGATAATATAAATGAAAAATTCCGCGCAATCCATTTGGCTACACCGTTGCCAAATGCTGAATGTTTTTCAGAACGTAACCGTTTCACCAGTTTTCCGGTATCAATATCGACGGGACATGCAGTAGCGCATAGCCCGTCAACGGCGCAGGTATCCAGGCCATCGTACTGGTATTGCTGCAGCAATTCTTTGTGCAGCTTACCTTCCCCTTCGTGTTGTAATGATTTGAGTGCGCGTCTTACAACGATTCTTTTCCTTGGTGTTAGTGTTAAATGGCGACTTGGACATTTATGTTCACAAAAACCACATTCAATACAGGTATCAACTTCTGATTCAACGGTTGGCAGTTTTTTCAAATGACGGATATGAGCATCCGCATGTTCGTTAATAATCACTCCAGGATTAAGCAGGTTGTTAGGATCCGCATAACCTTTAATTTCTTTCATAATCTGGTACAGGTCTCCGCCCCATTCTGTTTTTCACAAAGGGTGCCATATTACGGCCTGTACCATGTTCTGCTTTTAAAGAACCGTTATATTTATTAACGATGATGTTGACAACATCACGTATAAATCGATCGTAACGTTCTATTTCTTTTTCTGTATCGAACGCTTGCGTTACTACGAAGTGAATATTGCCGTCGCGGGCATGTCCGAAAATGATGGCATTGGGATAACCATATTGTAGAAACAAACCCTGCAGGTCGCTGATTGCATTACCAAGATGCGCAACCGGAACAGCCACATCTTCAAGAATGACGGTCGTACCGCTTGCACGTACCGCACCTACTGATGGGAACAATCCTTTGCGCACTTTCCAATAGAGCGCCTGCACGGCGGGATCCTGTGAAAACACAGGTTGCTCCAGTAATGCCAAATGCGGAAAGAGGTAGGGAACTTTAATGAGTTGTGTTGCCACATCCATTTCTGACTCGCCCTGGAATTCGATCAGCAACGCAGCTGCTGAAGGAGGAAGTGTTTGGATAATCGCAGGAATGCCTGCAATATGTTCAACACTTCGCAATGCAGAGCGATCCATCAATTCAATGGCGCGTGCACCAAGTTCTGAAAATGGTTGTATTGCTTTGCATGCAGCAAATATGTCATCGAAGAAAAGCAGTCCTGTTGCTTTAAACGGATAATCAGGTACTGTTTCCAATTCGGCTTCCGAAATAAATGCAAGTGTTCCTTCCGCACCTACCAGCAGGTGTGCAAATATGGACAAGGGTGTGCCGTAGTCAACAAATGCATTGAGTGCATAACCAACCGTGTTTTTAATCTGGTACTTATGTCGAATGGTATGCAGCAGTTTTTCATCAGCCATGATTTGCTGCTTTCGTGTTTTCAACACGGTCGCAAGTTCAGGACATTCTTTTTCAAATTTTTCTTCCTCGCCGGATATACGCGTATCATATACGCGGCCATCGGGCAACATAAAGCGAATATGTTTCAGTGTGTGATAAGAATTTTGTGCCACGCCGCAGCACATGCCACTCGCATTATTTGAAATAATGCCCCCCATCATGGCGGAGCTTATACTTGCGGGATCAGGCCCGATTTTGCGTGCAAAGGCTTTTTAATCGGTTGTTCACTACAGCACCGATGGCGCCGGGTTGTACCAGCACTGAATTTCCATCATTCACAGGTGCGATCTTCAACCAGTATTTGCTGAGATCGACCAGTAATCCGTCGGTCACTGCCTGACCTGATAAACTGGTTCCACCGGTACGGAAGGTTACGGGAATTTTATGTTGTTGTGAGAATCGAAATATTTTTTCAATTTCAGCTTCAGTAGCTGGTTGCAAAATCGCGATTGGAATCAAATGATAAAAGCCTGCATCGGCTGCAAAAGAAATACGGTCGATTAAGCGGCTCCTGATGCTTTCTGCCGGCAGAATCTGATGTAATAATTGTATGAGTTCTGTTTCCTTCCTGGTGGGTTCGATTGATCGCATGCGCTAAGCTAAGAAACAACTTTTGTATCTGCCTCCAGTTCCACTTCTTTGGTAGGAATGGCATAATCCGTTGCTTCAATGGATCCCCCAAACTTCAATGCGTAGGCCTTCGTAAAATTAGCGCCCAGGTAAAGTATGATTGATGAAATATAAACCCATAACAGTAAAATCACCAGTGAACCCGCAGCACCGTAAGTACTGCCAACGTTTGAGTTGGAAATATACAGCGACAGCCCGGTTTTGCCGAGCATAAACAACAACGAGGTGAACAGCGCGCCCACAAACACATCTTTCCAGCGGATTTTTGCGTCTGGCAGCACTTTAAAAATAACAGCAAAAATCAGCATGCTGAGGCCGAGACTAAAGATAATGTTGAGAATGTAAAACAAGGTTACTGCCGTATCCGGATACCAGCCCCTGAGACGGTTGATGAACGCTTCTACTATCCCACTGATAACAAGCGAAACCAGCAACAGAAAACCGAGGCTGACAATAACCGAAAAAGATAGAAAACGATCGCGGATAAATTTACGAAGACCACGCGTGGGTTTGGGTTTGAGCCCCAGATATAGTTCACTGAACTCTGAATTTCGGCAAACATGGTAGTAGCGCCGATAAACAGCGCAAAGATTCCTATGATGAGCGCTGTGGTGCTTTTTTATTCCCCCAAGGAGGCATTTTTGATCACATCTTCCAGTTGTGACGCGGCATCGCGACCCATGAATTGTTCCAGCACCGCCTGCACTTCCCCTTCAATGGCCTCCCTTTTCAGAAATAAGCCGCATAAAGAGATAATAACCACCAGCAAAAGGCCCCATTGAGAACACAGTGGAATACGCCAGCGAACCGCTTAATTTGGTGATCCTGTAGTCCCGAAAGCCTTTGAAAGCCTCTTTCATCAGTTCCCAAAAATTCTTAAAAACGATTTTATCGGTATCGCCATGTGGTTTTCTATATAGAAAAACCAAATTTGTGCCATCACCTGATTCGTACGGCGTATTCGTTTATTCTTTCGGCAGGAAAAGTTTCATCGTTCCTGTCTTAAATAAAACTTATCCAAATGCCCCATTTTTTGCCTGTCACTTGTGATTAGGTGCATATGCAAAAAGCTGTCGTGATGCGTCAGAATAGCCTTATGTGTGGTTGAAAAGAATCCTATAATGTCTGCCTGTTCGTTTTTGATTTCGTAATTCTTCTGTCCTTTATGGACATCGTCTGGCGAACTCACTTTTGAACCTTTCGGAAGGTTTACAATGTGAATGGTTGCCTGTTCAACTGTTCCCAAAAGTTTGAACATAAAAGGCCGGGGCGCATCTTTTGTTACTTTGTCGAGAAAGGCTTCCAACTGTTGAATGGTCTGAACACTGTCGGGCAAACTGTGTTCCGTCCAGGTTGCAATGTTGGCATATCCAAAAAAAACGGAGCTTTCATGCGATAAGTCTCCTCCACTTTCATGGTCGTATCTGAAGTCACAACAGATTTATACGACCTGCCGTCAATAATTAAAACCTCACCTGTTAAATATTCCACTGGCCCGAGTCCATACAGGTTTGTCTTATAGGCAATGGTATCCAGGTCTATGTTTCCATAGAGTTCCCCCTTCCACATTACGTTTTTCATTTGCCCAACAATTTTCACTTCATTTGTTGGTTGCTGTGCATTGGTTGAGCAGTTCAGTAAAGTCAAAATTGTAAGGATGCAAAGCGTTGTCTTAATTTTTCATATTTGTTCGATTATGTCTGTTTTCTGTACCGGGCACATTGCAACTGTAAACAAAAAAGGACAAACCGAATAAACGATTTGCCCTTTTTAAGTGACCTTGTCAGGATTCAAACCTGAAACCTTCTGATCCGTAGTCAGATGCTCTATTCAGTTGAGCTACAAGGCCTATTTCCCTGAACGGGCAGCAAAAATAAAGTAAAAACATTTCACCACAAAAACATTCAGCAATTCTTTTTCCTGTTTTTTACACTAGTGGTATGTGTTAAAAGTACCGTTTCCTTAGTTTTAGCCCTCAAATTTTTTACACAATCATATGAAAGTAAAAGCACTACTGGCTTCCCTGCTCCTGGCGACCCTTACCCATGGACAAATGAAAGCTGACGACGTGAAGTCGTTTACTTTGAAGAACGGTATGAAATTCCTCGTGATTGAGGACTTTTCAATTCCCAATGCGAATATGTACCTGTTTTTACCGCGTTGGATCGCGGAATGAGTACCAGGGTATCACTGGTCTCTCGCATTTTTTTGAACACATGATGTTCAATGGTGCAAAAAAATACGGCCCCAAAGCGTTTGACCGTACCATGGAATTTAACGGTGGCGCTAATAATGCCTATACCACCAACGATCTTACGGTATACACCAACTGGTTCCCTGCATCTGCTGCCGAAGTGATTTTTGATCTTGAAGGAGATCGTATTTCCAGCCTTAGCATTGACCCTAAAATGGTGGAAAGCGAGCGAGGTGTGGTGATATCTGAGCGCAGCACAGGTTTAGAAAACTCGCCCTGGCGCTTACTGATTCAGTCCATTGAAGGGGTCGCGTTTCAGGAACATCCCTACCACTGGCCCGTAATCGGTTACCTCGATGATATGAAAAACTGGAAACAGGCCGATCTGGAGCGTTATTTCAAAACTTATTATGCACCCAACAACTGCCTGGTGGTAATGTCGGGCGCGCTAAAAGTGGAAGATGTAAAGAAACTGGCTGAGAAATATCTTGAGCCCATTCCTGCACAGCCTGCTCCCCCACCTGTTCACATCGTGGAACCTGAACAAACTGGTGAACGCCGCATTACGGTGCAAAAAGATGTAGCAACTCCATATTTAGGCATCGGCTATAAAACGCCCGCTACTAATCACGATGATTATTATGCATTAACACTGCTCGCTGATATTCTGGGGAGCGGCAATAGCTCACGCCTGTATTCTTCACTCGTGGATCAGCAACAGGTTGCCAGCACCATTTTTGTGAATTTTGGTGAAAATTTTGATCCAAACCTGTTTGGCATCTTTGCTGTTGCCGGCCGAAATGTAAAAGCTGAAGCACTGGAAAATGCGATTTACGAACAACTCGATAAGCTGATAAAAGATGGCGTAACCGACAATGAGCTGCAGAAAGTGAAAAATAAAAAGCTGATTGAGTTTTATAACCAGGTAGAAACGATCAATGGTAAATCAAACAATATCGGAACTTACGAAGTATTCTTTGGTGATTACCGAAAAATGTTCGATGCTCCTGCGCGATTTAATCAGGTAACAAAAGAAGACATACAGCGTGTGGCGAAAAAATATTTCCTGAAACAAACCCGCACCGTTGGGATCATGTTGAAAGACACCGCTGAGTAAACCGTATTGTTTTAAACTACATCATTTATATATGAAAAATATTTTTAGATATATTACTGCAATTATGTTCCTGGCAGGCCCATTGCTGGTCGCAGCTCAGGAATACAAATTGCCGCCATACCAGAAGTTTGTATTAAAGAACGGCCTCACTGTTTACCTGATGGAACAACATGAAGTGCCAAAAATTAACGTATCAGTTATTTTACCTGCCGGTGCTATCTATGATGCTGAAAAAGGCGGTCTTGCCTCCTTCACTGCCACCGCTTTGAAACATGGTACCCGCAACTATACCAAGCCGAAGCTGGATGAAACACTTGACTTTATCGGTGCATCGGTGAATACTTATGCTTCGAAAGAATATGCTGGTTTATCTGCCAGCTTTGCTGCGAAAGACAAAGACCAGGTGCTGGGGATTGTTTATGAGATACTGACAGCGCCTTCTTTCGATACAGCCGAGTTCAACAAAGAAAAAAGACGTGCGCTGCTTCGGTTGGAACAATCAAAAGAAAGTCCAAGGGCGGTAATTGATGGACAGTTCGATAAATTTCTCTATGGAAATCATGTGTATGGCAATTTGATCAGTGGAACACCTACGACGGTTCAAAAGTTGCAACCTGAAGACCTCCGGGCGTTTTACCAGGAGAATTATATTCCAAATGGTACGGCCATTTCAATAGTGGGCGATTTTAATTCAAAAGACATGAAGGCAGCAGTTACGAAACTGTTCTCCGGATGGCAGAAAGGAAAAGCGCGAAGCAATGATCCTGCTGCTGCCTCCATAGAAAAACCTGCTGCCAATCGCGTTCTTTTGATTAATAAAGACGATGCGAAAGAAACTACCTTTTATATAGGAGCACCCGGCATCAGCCGCAACAATCCTGATTATGTTGCTGTCGACGTCATCAATACATTGTTTGGAGGCCGCTTTACATCGATGCTGAATGATGAACTGCGTGTAAACACCGGCCTTACTTACGGAGCATCTAGCCGTTTCACGGCTTTAAAAAATGGCGGACGTTTCATTATGCAGACTTTTACTGCAACCCCTACTACCGAAGCTGCAATTGACAAAGCGCTGGAAGTTTTGAACCGTTTGCACGAGCAGGGTGTGGATGAAGAAGCGCTGGCTTCTGCAAAAAACTATGTAAAAGGTCAGTTTCCTCCAGGTTATGAAACCAGTGGGCAACTGGCCGGCCTGCTTACACAAATGCACTGGTATAAATTTGATGAATCATTCATTAATAATTTCCAGAAAAATGTGGATGGGCTTACATTGGACAAAGCGAAAGAGATCATCAAAAAATATTTCCCCAAAGACAAACTGCAATTCGTGATGGTGGGCAAATCATCTGAAATCAAAAAAGATCGCAGAGAAATACGGCCCCGTAACAGAAGTACAAATTGGAGAAGAAGTGAAGAAAGCATTCTGATTCAAAGCCCGCCTCATTATTTTTTACAAACGAATGGGGCGGTTTTTTTTATATCATTACAAAACCGGCTGATGAAATTTAGTTTTATCTCAATAGGAAAAGAACATGAGCCCTACGTAAAGGCCGGTGTGGAGATGTTTACAAAACGTCTGCAAAATTATTACAAAACAGACTGGATACTGGTTGCTCCTCCCAGAAATGCGGGTTCACTTAGTGAAACGGATTTGAAGAAAAAGGAAGGGGAAACCATCCTGCAACTCATCGAAAAAGAAGATTACTTCGTAGCGCTCGAAGAAAGAGGTAAAATGTTGAGCGCTGAAGGACTTGCACAATTAATTCAGTCGCGTGCGAACAACAGTACCAGGCGAATTGTATTTCTGATTGGTGGCGCCTATGGCCTGGATGATGCCGTTTTAAAGCGCGCGGATTATAAATGGAGCCTTTCTGAACTTGTATTTCCTCATCAATTAGTAAGGCTTATTTTGAGCGAACAGGTTTACCGCGCCTGTACGATTCTCAAAAATGAAAAGTATCATCACAAATAAGTTATAAATTCGGCCGATAAGCAAACGGATATGCAATTAACCATTACCTCGATTATTGTCATTGTAACTGTACTGGTATCATTAGGTGCTTTTAATAATGCGAAGATTTATGAGGACCTGATTTTTTATCCGCCTGCAGTTTCACGTCGCAACCAGTGGTATCGCTTTTTTAGTGCTGGTTTGATTCATGCCGATGGAATTCATTTGTTCTTTAATATGTTCTCGCTCTATATGTTTGGCCCACTGGTAGAGCGTGAGTTCGCTCTCATTTTTGGTACAACAGGAAAAGCAATGTATCTCCTGATGTATGTGGCTGCACTATTCTTCTCCTTATTGCCCACTTATATAAAACATCGAACCAGTTATCACTACCGAAGTCTCGGCGCTTCAGGTGCTGTATCCGGAGTAATTTTTGCAGGATTGTTATTGACACCGGGTGTTGAAGTAGGATTATTTTTCATCCCTCCTTTTATTCCGGGGTTCATTTTTGCACCGCTTTTCCTCGGATTTTCTATCTATCTGGATCGGCGCGGCGGTGGAAATATTAATCATTCTGCACATATATTCGGCGCCGTTTTCGGTATGCTCTTCGTGGTTGTGCTCGCAAAATTGATCGCCGATGTCAATGTGTTGCAATCATTTGTGCAAAAAGTGGAGCAATACCTTGCCTACAAAGGATGGATGTAAAATCAATCTGATTATTTTTTTGTGTGGATAAGTGTGAATCCCTAATTTTACGACTCTGATCCAATCCCGCGAATACACCGTATACTTAGATCCTACCCCCTTCTCATTTATTCCTGTTACAGGAAACGGTTGTATTCAATATCTACAGAATTTCCGCAGTTACTGATATCCTCCCGGACTAAAACCAGGAAACATCTTTTTTTACCCTTAAACTAATTTCACTATGCGGAATTTTACCCGAATTCTTTTTCTCCCTGCTTGCAGCAACTGTATTAACCACCTCTGCGAAGTCGCAGTGTGCAACGCCACAGGGAATGACAGCAACTCCTCTTACACTTAGTGGTGATTGCTATATGTATATTCAGTTTGCCCTGCCAAATTCGAATGTAAGTATCTATAATGCGAATGGCTATGTAGCACAAACTACAGCCAATGCGCAAGGTATAGCAGCACTTCAATATGATTGCGCTGCAGCTCCAATCACTGGCGTATTATCACTTTTAAATGGACAGATTTGCGACGACGTAACCATTTCTACTCCTGCTACTCTTCCTGTTAAATACAACTACTTCCGTAGTGAGTTAATCGCAGGTGGTGTAGAACTGAAATGGGCTACTTCTTACGAATTCAACAACCAGAAATTCGTGATCGAAAAAAGCTTTGACGGAAGAAATTATGCAGAAATTGGTTCAATAGCTGGCTCTGAATATTCAGTTGCTGAAAAAGCATACAGCTTTGTTGATCCTACCTATCAGCGCGGTACTTCTGCTTACTATCGCATTCGCCAGGTTGATATCGACGGTCGCTTTGAATATTCTAAAGTTGTATTCGTAGACTCTCGTAATAGCGGAACGGATAAAGTTAAACTGTTCCCTAACCCAATTTCCGGTAATGAGCCTATTCAGATTTCAGGTGTAAACACGGCTGATCTGAACAAAGGAAATATCCGCATCTTCGATGTTACGGGTAACGCTGTTGGATTCAAAATGGCTGGCAGCAACGCAATCCAGATTGATGAAAAAGCACCTACAGGTGTTTACATCATTCGTATTCTTGATCAGTCATACCGATTGTTGAAAAAATAACCATTTTTCAATGTTTGCGCAGTGAAAAATGTTTTTTGTTGATAGGCGGCTTTTTTTGTCAGCGTCGCTATAAAAAATGTTTATGGCTGCCATCGCAGCAAATTGTAAAGAAAATAGCCATTGCGAAAGCAGTGGCTATTTTTCTTTACAATTTCTGGAACGAGAACTGGAAAACAGGTTCATTGGGGTTGGTTACTTTAAATCGATTGTCTAATCGAAGGCCGGGAAGCCAGACAATTTTTCCATTCATTTCAAGCACCCATTGTTTTTCTTTTTCGATTTTCGAAAGTTTTTGATCTATAAAAAAACGCGCGAGTTTCTTTTTCTTAGGCATGCCCAGCGGATAAAAATAATCTCCTGTTTTCCAACGACGAAGTACCATTGGAAACTGAATTTGTTTAGCAGGGATAAAACAAATTTCAGGTGCTGAATCCAGTAGCTTTGGCGCTTCATTTTTCAATGAAATATGCAGTTTGAAACCGGCACCTTCGATATGGCCGGGGCCATCAATGATGGTCAATCGTAAATCAGGCGCAGATATCGGCGCAATCACGAGCCAGTTGCGATGCCTGATAACCTGGTGCGTGTGTGAATCGATATGTTTACCGGATTCACCATCCAGGAGGTTTAAAAGATCTTCTATTTGCGATGGACGAAATCCAAATGGTTTTACCAGTTCGAAATAAATGGTACGCAACGGCCGAGCCAGTCGCAATTTCTCCACGGGAATCAACCATTCGTTTTCTTTCTGTGTCAACAAAGCCTTGCGATGCACATCCATCGCCTGCTCGTACAACATCTCCGCTTCCCTGAATCTTTCAAGATTGGCGGCGAGGTTTTCCTGCGTTTGCGGATGGATTTTTTTCTAACAGCGGCATTACCTGATGTCGCAAATAATTGCGGGTATAGTTATCTTCCTGATTGCTGCTGTCTTCCACCCAATCAAGTTGGTGTTGCTTTGCATATTCTTCCAATTTGCCACGGCGCGCAAATAACAAGGGCCTTACAATTGCATTTTGTGAAGGAAGCATTCCCCGCAAACCATGAATACCTGTTCCTTTTACCCAATTCATAAATGCAGTTTCCAGATTGTCATCAAGATGATGTGCGGTTACAATCCAGGCTTTTCTATCAATTACCTGCGACCTGATTTCATGAAACCATTGATATCTTAATTCTCTTGCAGCAACCTGGGTAGAAAGTTTTTCTTTCTCCGCAAATTCTTGTGTGTTGAACCGGGTGTTGTGAAGTGGCACATTATATTTCTTCGCGAGTGAACGAACGAATTCCTCATCGCGATTGCTCTCCTCACCGCGCAAATGAAAATTAACATGCATCAGTTCAATGTCGTAGCCAGCAACATGCAACAAATGTGTGAGAACAGATGAATCGAGCCCACCACTCACCGCAAGCAATAGTTTATCGCCAGTGTGAAAGAGATTTTCCTTTTTAATAAATGCTTTCAGCTGTTCGTGCAGGTTCATCTACAATTTGAAATTAGTTATTAATCGACGAGTTCATCCAGCGCCGATCTCAGTTCATTTGCTGCGTGCCGGTCATTTGCATTTTTGGCAGCCTCGAGTCCTTTTTCGTAATAAGAGATCGCTTTTGCAGTATCTCCTTTCTCTTCCCAGAACTTGCCCACCTGGTAATAGGTACCCACGTAGGCCGGGTCATTTTCCAGCACCGATTCAAACCAGGACAGCGCCTGGGCATCGTCGCCTATCTTTTTATATTCCAGTGCCAGGGCATATTTCAGAAATGAATCCTCAGGCGTCTGCCGTAGAAATTCCTTCAATTTTTCAATCCGATCCATGTTATTCAAAAAATTTAGCCGAAATAAAAGGATTTTAAATCGCCATCACTTATCTTTGTTTTAGTTGCATAAACAACTATCGGCTTTTCTCTAAAACTTTCTATATGAAAATACTTGTTTGTATTAGTAAGACGCCGGACACAACGGCAAAAATAGCCTTCACAGATAACAACACGAAATTCGATGGTAATGGTGTACAATGGATCATCAATCCTTATGATGAATGGTACGCATTAGTGAGGGCCATCGAGATCAAAGAAAAAGATCCTTCTGCTGTATTGCACCTGGTAACTGTTGCCGGTGCCGACGCTGAACCGGTAATCCGCAAAGCCCTTGCCCTGGGTGGCGATGAGGCGATCCGCGTAAATGCCGACAGCACAGATAGTTTTTATATCGCTTCACAAATTGCTGAAGTTGCGAAAGCTGGTGGGTATGATATCATTTTCACAGGTAAAGAAACCATTGACTACAATGGTTCTTCAATCGGTGGTATGGTAGCTGAGCTGCTCGACATGCCGTATGTATCAATGGGCGCCAAACTGGACCTAGATGGTACAAAAGCAACGATTGTCCGCGAAATAGAAGGCGGTGAAGAGACAAACGAAGTGGAATTGCCTTTTGTAGTGAGCGCACAAAAAGGAATGGCTGAACAGCGCATCCCAAATATGCGTGGCATTATGGCGGCACGTACACGTCCACTGAGTGTAAAAGAGCCCGTTGCAGTAGATGCACTGACTTCGGTAACAAGTTTTGGTACACCTCCACCCAAGGCTGGTGTAAAACTGATCGATCCTGAGAACGTGGAAGAGCTGGTACGCCTGCTCCGCGAAGAAGCAAAAGCAATCTAACCCGGCAGTTACCAAAACGGTTCAAATCTCTTTCAAAAACTCAAAAATTCAACGAAATGTCTGTTCTGATATTTATAGATACGGCCGAAGGCCAAATAAAAAAATCTTCTCTGGAAGCTGCATGTTATGGTGCAAAAGTTGCGGAGCAACTTGGACAGCAGGCGAACGCAGTAGTGTTGGGAACAACAACAGATGATTTATCTTCCCTGGGTAAATATGGTGTGAAGAAAGTTTATCATGTAAATGATGAGAAGCTGAATGGCCTCGATGCGCAGGTGTATACAAACGTGATTGCGCAGGTGGCAGAGAAAGCTGGTGCGCAGATCATCGTGTTTTCGCATAACCTGAATGGCAAGGCTATTGCCCCTCGCCTCTCTGCCCGTCTGAAAGCGGGATTGGTTGCGGGTGCTGTTGCATTGCCAGATACTGCCAACGGATTTACTGTGCGTAAAAACGTTTTCTCTGGAAAAAGCATTTGCCAACGTATCTGTTGTAACCGATAAAAAAATTATTTCACTCAATCCGAACGCTTACCCTGTTACTGAAGGTAGTGGCGTTGCGGAAGTTGAGAATACAAGTGTGTCCGTTCCTGCGGCACGCGTGAAAGTTACGGGCTCAAGCAAGGCAAGTGGTGATATTCCGCTTACTGAGGCAGAAGTTGTGGTAAGTGGTGGTCGTGGTTTAAAAGGCCCTGAGCATTGGGGTATGCTGGAAGACCTGGCTAAAGCCCTGGGTGCTGCTACCGCATGTAGTCGCCCGGTTGCCGATGCGCACTGGCGCCCGCACCATGAGCACGTGGGCCAAACGGGATTCGCCATTGCTCCCAACCTTTATATCGCAATCGGTATTTCAGGTGCCATACAACACCTGGCCGGCGTAAACCGCAGTAAAGTTATTGTGGTTATCAATAAAGACCCTGAAGCGCCTTTCTTCAAAGCCGCAGATTACGGTATCGTGGGCGATGCATTTGAGGTGGTTCCGAAACTTACAGCGGAGATTAATAAGTTGAAGGGGAAGTAAGGAAAATTGATGACTGATGTCCGATGACAGATGATCGAAGTGATTTCAAAACACGGATGCCCCACTTATTAGCCGGAGCAGTATCCATGCACTTTTGGTATACATCGGAGACATCTATCATTGGACATCGGACATCGATTTTTACCGTAAAATCCTTAGTTTCGTGGGATATTTATGAAGAAAATAGAACTGGAAATAGTAGCCTTATCGCATAGTATTACCCAGACTCATTCTTATGCCGTGGTGCTGGGAGAAGTGAATGGATTGAGGCGTTTACCGATTGTAATCGGGGGCTTTGAAGCGCAGGCAATTGCCGTTGCACTTGAGAAAATGAATCCCAGCCGCCCGCTGACCCACGATCTCATGAAAAATTTCCTGAATGCCTTCGCGATTGATTTGCATGAGATCATCATTTGCGACTTACAGGAAGGCATTTTCTACTCCAAGCTGGTTTGTTCTTCAGAAAATGATACGATAGAAATTGACTCACGTACCTCCGACGCATTAGCCCTTGCGGTGCGGTTTGGTTGCCCGATATATACCTATGAGAATATCCTGGAAAGTGCGGGTATACTCATGGAAGATACCGGTACTACCGGCAAGAAAAAGAAAGCCCGCCAGGAAGTGGTGGTGGAAGAACAAAGTGCCGGTGGAAATGAAGACCGCCTGAGACCATGACGCTGGAAGAGCTCAATACCCTCCTCAATGATGTGCTGGAAAGTGAGGATTATATTCGCGCAATCGCGATTCGTGATGAGATCAACAGTCGGAAAAAAGACATGGGCTGATATCTGCTCAACCCCAACTATCAAACCAGGCCGTGATTGTTTTCCCCAATGCAAAAATCAATATAGGACTGCGAGTGCATCGCCGCCGCGATGACGGATTCCACGATATTGAAACCTGCTTCTATCCCCTGCTCACTGTTCGCGACGCCCTGGAGATTATACCCACTACGGAATTCCAATTTACTCAGACCGGTCTCCCTCTCGATGCTATTGGCAGCAACTTATGTGTGCGTGCCTACGATATCATGAAAAAGGATTTTCCCGATCTTCCGGCTGTCAGTATGCACCTGCATAAAAGTATTCCCTCAGGTGCCGGCCTTGGCGGTGGCAGTGCAGACGCCAGTTTTACGTTGCAGTTGCTTTGCAAAAAATTCAAACTACAGGTTGATGAAAAGCAGGTGGCCGACTGGGCGCTGCAGCTTGGTAGCGATTGCCCCTTTTTCCTGTTGAATCGACCCGCAATCGGAAAAGGAAGAGGCGAATTGCTGGAGCCAGTTGAAATGCCTTTGAAAGGGTTTAAAATTTTGCTGATTAACCCCGGTATTCATATTCCTACGGGTTGGGCATTTTCTGCACTCAGTACTTCGGTGCCTGAAACGGATCTTGCTGTTCTATTGCAGCAGCCAGTGGAGCAATGGCGCAATACGGTGATCAATGATTTTGAAAAACCTGTTTTTTGAAAATTATCCTGAAATCGCAGCATTGAAAGAATGGTTTTATGGCCACGATGCTGTCTATGCCTCCCTGAGTGGAACAGGAAGCACGGTGTTCGGAATTTTCGTGGATGCATTACCCGCAATAGATGATTTTCCTTCGCATTATCGTGTGTTCTCATCAATACTTTAAGAAAAAAAACGCGCAATCTATTAAGCTGCTGTCAGGCGAAGTAATAAATTTTTCATCGTCATATTATCAAATTTACATATTGCCACATTTTTCTTAAATTGCAACATCTCATGACATTCTCTCATACGATATTTTGTTTTCTCCGCCAGAACCTGGATTTACTCAATCACTGACAGGGTTCCTGCAAACTATTTTCTGTTCGACCATTCGAATAGGTTTTATTCATGCCATTTTGTGGCAGTCTCACATTGTTGAATTCTTCAATTTTCATTTATGTCAACTTCTCAATATTTTCTCGATCTGGAATCGAAATATGGCGCACATAATTACCATCCACTTCCTGTGGTTCTTACACGTGGCGAAGGCGTTTTTCTATGGGATGTAGAGGGTAAAAAATATTTCGATTTCCTCAGCGGTTATTCTGCAGTTAACCAGGGTCATTGCCATCCTGCAATTCTGAAAACTTTTATTGAACAGGCTTCCAAACTTGCCTTAACGAGTCGTGCTTTTCATAATGATCAGCTTGGTGTGTATGCAAAGTTTATCCACGATTATTTTGGGTACGATAAAATACTGCCTATGAATACAGGCGTGGAAGCTGTTGAAACCGGAATAAAATTGTGTCGCAAATGGGCATATGAGGTAAAAGGGATTCCGGAGAATGAAGCGAAGATTATTGTTTGTGAAGGCAATTTTCATGGTCGCACTACCGGCGTAATCTCGTTCAGCAGCGATCCTGATTCAACGACTAATTTCGGCCCCTTTCTGCCAGGATTTATTCGGATTCCATATAACGACGTTGACGCATTGCGCGAAGCCTTAAAGCAGCCAGGAGTAGCTGGTTTTCTGATTGAACCAATACAGGGCGAAGCCGGAGTGCTGGTACCGGATGATGGATATCTTTTTCAATCGAAAAAAATGTGCGAAGAAGCGCGTGTTTTATTTATAGCCGATGAAATCCAAACTGGTCTTTGCCGTACAGGAAAAATGTTGTGTTGTGAACATGAGGATGTACGCCCGGATATCCTGTTGTTGGGGAAAGCATTGAGTGGCGGTATGATGCCTGTGAGTGCTGTTCTTGCTGATGATGAAATCATGATGACCATCAAACCGGGCGAACATGGTTCAACCTACGGTGGGTCACCGTTGGCTTGTGCAACAGCAATGGCTGCATTAAATGTTTTGAAAGACGAAAACATGGCGGAACGTGCGGAAGTATTAGGACAAAAGTTGCGCAAGGCGCTGCGCGATCTGAATTCTCCTTTTATCGCTGAAGTTCGTGGAAAAGGCCTGTTAAATGCTATTGTAGTTAAAGATACAGACCCGGATGCTGCCTGGAAATTCTGCCTGCGACTGATGGAAAACGGATTGTTGGCAAAACCAACCCATGGCGATAAAATTCGTTTTGCGCCACCACTCGTCATTACAGCGCAGCAACTGGATGAATGTGTAGAGATAATTGCTAAATCCATCTGATAAACCTCGGTGGAATCCTAAATTTACTGCATGAGTCGTGTAATTGATATTGCCATTGGAATGAGTGACGGGCTGATTGTGCCGCTTGCACTTTCTGCAGGAATGTATGCTGCGGGAGTGCCGGAGGAATCGGTGTTTAAATATGGCATCTGCATTGTGGGTGCCGGTACCGTTATCATGACATTGGGAGGATATCTTGCAGGTCGTTCCGGGTTTGAGCAGCCTGTTGTTGTTTCCGACAATAAGGATTTTCCTGCTGATCCCGTGCTGGCTGAAGAAATGGCTACTCGTTTATTTCTTTCAAAACTGGATCTTGATACAGATATCCAGGAGAAAGCAATTGAAAGACTGGCAAAAGGAAAAAGCCGAATGGGCCGGCCTCATGGAAGAAGAAAGGGAAATGATGCAGCGAAAGGAAAAGCGAAAAAGGCCTTCAGAATATGCTGTGAATATTGGCGCATCCTATTTACTGGGTGGCCTGGTACCTTTGCTACCCTATTTACTGTTTACAAAACCGGAAGTTTTATCTATTTCAATATCAATCACGCTTACATTGATTTTTATATTGGGCGTTATGAAAAGTAAATCGCTTTTACTTCCCTGGTGGCGTGAGTCGTCACGACTAACCCTGCAGGCGATACTGGCAACCAGTGGTGCATTTGCTACAGGTTATTTTTTCTTTTAGAACGACTGTTAAACGTAACAGAATTTAATCCTTTTCACCAGGCATATCCGGGAAAAAGGTTGCAATCAGCATAATGATAGATGAAGCGAGAACAAGATAAAGTCCGATTTGCTTTTCAGGACATTCTCCCCCACTACAGCTGCTTATTTCAAAATAATTACGCACGGCCCAGGCCAGATTGAGCGCTCCTGCAAGAAGGTTAAAACGTTTTGCCCACAACTTTGGGATCAGGGAGAATAGAAGGAAAAAAAAAGCAAATACCCAATGCAGGTAGGCTGGTTTACCAAAGTTGGTTCCTGTGGTTTCAACGCCACTGATAGTCAGATTCAGGCTTTTGACGATAACCCAATCCATAAAGCTGGCAATGATTAGTAAACCAGCACCAAGTATGCCTACCCATTTTAAATCCTTCATTGCGCAAAAATAGTTTTTTACGCCTGAAAACAGAAAAGGCGTTCTTTTATGGAACGCCTTTCTGTGAACTCACTTCACATTTTAAAATTTGAATCCAAGGCTAAGGCTAAACACTCTGTGTTTATTATTTTGATCGTCATCTGAATCAGTTCCTGACTGAATTTTCGCAAGTCCCAATCCGTAGCCAGCTGAAATTACCAGTTTGCTGGCTTCAATGCCGATGATACCATTCAGACCATAATCGAAGCGACGTACGCGGAATGCACCTGCACCTTCTTCTTCAGAAGTCAGTGGGTCGTCGTCGGAGAAACGGATATTTTCTTCAAAATCGATAATACCATCTCCTTTGAATTTACCACCAATACCCATCGCTACGTAAGGACCTGCGCCAATGAAAAACTTTGCATTTCCCGTTGGAGTTTTGAAAACAAGGTTTACGGGTAATTCCAGGTAACGTGGATTGAATGTCATCTTTTGTACATCATTTTCCAGTCTGATACCTTTTCCTGTGTACAAAAGACCGGGTTGAAGAGCAAGAAATTCGGTAAGATTTAAATCAGCCACAACCCCCACATGAAAACTGGTAAGTGTGCGGTTGTCGTCGTAGCCACCATTATCGTTGTTTGAAATATTCGCAAGGTTTACACCTCCTTTAATAATACCAGTTGAATTTTGTGCGAATGCAACACTGCTCAATAATAGCGCCCCTGCTAAAAATGCGATTGTTTTCCTTTTTCATAATAAGTACAGTTTAATAGGTTTCAGATTATTCTTTTAAACTTTCCGATACTTATACAAATAGGCTGCCAATAAAATTCAGCAACTACTTCCTGTACTGTTATGATATAGAATGGGTAAGAACTGCGCGTGATTGGGATCAATACAGACTAATTGGTGTTCTACTTGAGGAAATATTTCCCATATCGCGGCTTAAATTTCCTCAAGACTGTCTGAAGTCTTTTATGACATTTTCATGAGAATGATCAATCTCGCGCTGTGAATGAAGAAAAATAGTTTCAGCAATATCATTGGGTTGTTCCCACTGTGTAAAATCTGCATCAGGCATTGCATCCCGATTTGCAGGTGTATCAATAATTGATGGAGCAATGACCCCTGTAAACACGCTGCTGTCTGTTGCTTCAGCATTTAATAGCTCCGCCAACCGAAATACAAGAGACTTACTCAGGCCATAGGCCGCGGCGCCTTTTGCATTTTTTATATTGATGGCTGTGCTTGCACCCGTAAGATACAGACGCCCTTCTCCGCTTTTTTGCATCTGTTCGAAAAGAGGTCTTGCAACGTTTACAGCAGTTTCGAAATTAATCTGCATCATATGATGCAATGAATTTGCATCCATTGAAGCGATGCCGCCAGGAGCAAATCCACCTGCAGTTAAAACCGCTACATCGAAACCAGCGCTGTCTTGAATGGCTTTATCTACAGCAGCGCGTGCTTCCGATTCCTTCGACAGGTCGGCTGTAATAAAATGAAATGCTTCGCCGGAAAATTCCAACCTCTTTTCTCGTCGTGCAATTCCGAATACCGTATAGCCTGCTTCCAAATAACGTTTCGCCACCGCCGATCCAAGGTTACCGGTAACACCAGTAATTAAAATTGTTTTTTTCTGCGACATATATTGCGGGAATGAATGATTGGTAAATGGTGAATTTAATGCATTGGTTTAACATATGTCAGCGGGACATTTCCACAATTCCCAATCGTCACATTACCACATTACCATATTGCCACCTTGTTTTTAAATTTCTTCAAAGCCCACATGTCGTCCCTTCGGGACTCTGGTTGTAGAGGAGTGCGCGTAGCTACAGATGTCCCGTCCCTTCGGGACGGCGTTTTTAAAAGGAGGCAAACCAGACGACAAGTTACCGCTAAAGGCCGGAACATCTTTCAATTCTGCAATTCTCATTTTCTTTCATCACATTTCCTCATTTTCCCATTTCCTCATTTCCACATTACACCAATGTGTTCCACCCAAACCTGTCTTCCGTTTTTCCTAACCGTATATCATTGAGCGCATCACGAAGCGCGAACATACGTGAAGCAGGTGTCACCTCCGGCAACGGGTAGTCCACTCCATAAATGTTAATTATGCCAATTGGTGCAACAATGGCGGCTGTGCCGGCACCAAATGCTTCCTGTAGCTGTTGTGTACGACAGGCTTCTTCCAGTTCCCTCAAAGTGATTTCGCGTTCTTCCACTTTCCAACCCTTATCGCGTGCAAGGGTAAGCAGTGAATCACGTGTAATGCCATCCAAAATCGTATCTGATTTTGGCGCAGTAACCAGTGTATTGTTGATAATAAATAAGAGGTTCATCATGCCCGACTCTTCCACACAGGGATTGTCACCGGCACTTGTCCATATAACCTGGTCAAAACCTTGCTGCCTTGCGAGCTGTGTTGGGTAAAAGGCTCCGCCATAGTTGCCTGCACATTTTGCAAAACCCGTTCCCCCTGGTGTTGCGCGGTGGAACTCCGTTTCTACTTTTACGCGAATCGGTTTGCTAAATAATGCCGGTACAGGGCCGGTCAAAATCACGAAGCGATATTCGCTGGAAACTTTTACACCAAATTTCCCTTCGGATGCAAAAATTAATGGTCGGATATACAAAGAAGCTCCAGCGGTATCTGGTATCCATTTTCGATCGAGACGAATCAATTCGATCAAAGCTGTTTTGAATAATTCTGCACCGGGTACAGGCATACACATTCGTTCCAGCGAACGTTTAAAACGTTCATAGTGTTTTTCAATACGGAAAATGGTTGCCGAATCCTCACTGAGTCGGAATGCTTTCATTCCTTCAAAAACCGATTGACCATAATGCAGCGCCAGTGCACAAGGACTCAGCGACATGTCGCCATACGGAACAATCAGCGGTTCCTGCCAGGCGCCATTTCTATAATCGCAGACGAACATGTGATCTGAGATGTACTCTCCAAACTCTTTTGGATGCGCTGCGCTTTGCGTGTAACGCGACTGAAGTACCGGGCTGATTTCTATTTGCTTCGGAAAAGTTGTTACTGACTGCATAAGGATGGTTTATAGATAGTTGAAAAATTTTGTTCGGATGCTACCAGGCTTATCGCATCTTCAATTGAGATACGCATTTTTACATTGGCTCTTTCATATACACCAGGTTCTACAGGCAGGTGTTGAAATCCCAGTTTTTCATATAAAAGAATGGCACCTGCATTTTTTGTATTTGAATACAAAATGATTTCGTCCGCGCCCAGTTCGGCTGCTTTTTTAAAACTTGCAAGGCATAATAATCTTGCAATTCCTTTACGTCGAAATTGTTCACCCACGGCCATTTTTGTGAATTCGAAGCTGTTGTCTGTTTGCTTTCTCAAGCCAACTGCTCCTGCAGGTTCACCTTCGTATTCTGCAATCAAAATGGCGCCACCGGGTTCAATGATTGCTTTCTCCGGATTTTGTAATACCCATTCGTCAACTGGCTCCATATGAAACCATTCTTCAATCCATACACGGTTAAAGGCTTCGAAGTACGGTTGAAACCGTGGTTCGTACTCAACAATTCTAATGGGATTCATGACGTAACTTTTTAAATTCATTATTAACGAGATAAACTCCTCCGAGTGTTATCAATATTCCAATCGCAATTTTAGTGTTGATATTTTCAGCGAGTAACATCCAACCCAGCAAAACCGCTACAACCGGATTGATATATGCATAAATGGAAACCAGGGAGGCTGGTAATTTAGCTAAAGCAAATACATAAGCAGAGTAAGCAATGAGTGAACCAAAAATAACAAGATACCCTAATGCAAACCAACCAGATGCTTCAATTTGTGAAGGCTGAACATAATATCCTGTTATTGCACACAACAATAACATAAACGCTCCTGAGATAAACATTTGCAGGCCGGCACCAAACAGTATTTCCTTCTGCGGACTTTGTCGTGAAGTATATACGGTTCCCCATGCCCAGGCAATGACTGATGCGAATGCGAGCACAAAACCTATCCAACGGTTTTCGGATCCGGAGACATGTAAATAATCCCAAAAAATAAAGATCACACCAGCCAGTCCCGCAATCCATCCCACCCACATAAGTTTTGTGATTCTACCCTTTCCTTTTTCACCCAGTGAAAAGAGGGCGACAAATAATGGAACGAGTGCAACGATGATGGCCGCCATTCCACCACTTAGGTATTGCATCGACCAGGTGAGCATTCCGTTTGCAAGGCAAAGCAGAAAGAATCCTTGTATTGAGATTGTTTTAAGAGTGGCGAGGGGCGGAATTTTATATCCGCGCAAAAGGTAGAATGCAACAAGCACCGCACCGGATAAGAAATGACGAACTGCTGCCACAAAAAAGCCAGGCATTTGGTTGGCTCCCACCCTGGCGGCAACATATGTCGTTCCCCATACTATACTCACGAGGACCAATGCAATATAGGCTCTGTTGTTATCTTGGCTCATCTGGAATCAGGTTTAGGTTATTTCACTCATTTACCAATTCAAATCATCAGGTTCTATGAGTACCGGACAAAATTGTAACAAAAACAATTATTAAAACAGATTCAGATTTTGTAATTTCGACTAGATCAGATTTGCGGATCCATATCTGTTATTCAGAAAAAAAAATAACTTAGCTATGTCGAAAACAACAATGCCTGAAAACACACACAAATACCTGCAGGTAGCGGACGGTTTGGAGAGGATGATACTGGAGGATGTATTAAAAATCGGTGACCGGTTGCCATCAGTCAGGGTGCTCAGTGATGAATATGGAATCAGCATGGGAACTGCATTTCAGGCGTATTACCACCTTGAGGGGAAAGGGCTGATCGAATCAAGGCCAAAATCTGGATATTATGTAAGATTTAACCAGCGCCGGTTTCGCGAGCTGCCACAGGTTGCGGAAGCAGATGTTGCGTCGCATAATGTTTCTGTTAAAGAAATGATTGAAAATATTTACAGTGATATTGTGACCAACAACAGCAGGGTTACAAACTTTGCGATGGCCGTACCACATCATTCTTTATTGCCGCTCGCGAAACTGAGCAAATCTGTTCAATATGTTTTGCGCAATTCGGCAGATCAGTGTGCAGGATATGGGCCCACACAGGGTTTACCAGAGCTGAGGCAACAGGTTGCGCGATTGAGTTTTAACTGGGGTGGCAAAATAAAACCTGATGATATCTTAATTACAAATGGATGCCTGGATGCAATTATCATCAGCTTGCAAACGATCGCAAAAAAGGGTGACACAATTGCAGTGGAATCGCCGAATTATTTTGGCATATTCCAGGCGATTGAAAATCTTGGATTGAAAGTACTGGAAGTACCCTCGCATCCGCAAACCGGTTTGGATCTCGAATGTTTTTATTCCATGGTAAAAAGAAAAAACCGGCAGCGTTGGTTGTCATCCCAAATTTTAATAATCCGCTTGGTGGCAGCACGCCTGATCATCGAAAGAAAGAGCTTGTTGAATTTATTACCAAACATGAGATACCACTCATTGAAGATGATATCTATGGTGAATTGTATTTCGGACGACATCGTCCACGCACCTGTAAAACCTACGACAAAAAAGGCTGGGTGATTCATTGTTCATCGATCAGTAAATCGCTGGCACCCGGGTACCGTGTCGGGTGGATGATACCAGGTCGTTTTCTCGAAGCAACGCGGCAAATGAAACGGGTACTATCCATCAGCTCTCCCACCCTCACGCAGGCTGCGGTTGCACATTATTTACAAAATGGCCGGTTTGAATATCATCTGAAGAACTTAAGAAAATCGTTGCATACACAAAGCCTTCGTTATATGCAGGCGATTATTGATTATTTTCCCGACGATGCAAAGGTTTCACGCCCATCAGGCGGTTTTGTATTGTGGGTGGAACTGAATAAAAAAGTAAACAGTTTTCGTCTCCGTTCTGAAGCCATGGCACATCAGATATCGATTATGCCGGGTAAAATTTTTTCAGCCAGCGGGCACTATAATAATTGTATCCGGATCAGCTACGGAAAGCCGTTTGATCAACAAGCGGAAGATGGAATCAGGATGCTTGGTAAAATACTTAAGAAGATGTGATCGGCGCACTTCGCGTGCCGCAATGTGAAAATCTGAAAATGTGGCAAGGTGGCAATGTGATAGGAGACAATGAGAGAACAAATGGGTATTTGTCAACCATTACTGCATGTTAAGCGTCATTTTTTCTGGACTTCCCGTTTTAAAAACGTTCCGCAGGAAGCATTGAAAAAAGCGTCAGACAATTTTCTCAATTTTCCCGTTTGCCGTTTGCGGCTTCACGATTTTCACGTTTGCCGTTTGCGGCTTCACGATTTTCACATTTGCCGTTTGCGGCTTCACGATTTTCACATTGTCGCATTTCTCCTGCGCTTTTTGGAAAGTATATAGTAGAGCGGTGTTCCTGCCGCAGTGATGATAATTCCCAACAAAGAATTAATCACCGGTTGCCGGCCCTGTGTGTAGTTTTCGACATCAGAAATAATGGTTGATACAAAATAGAAAAGATTGAAGACGATAAACAGCGCTGGCAAAACTGGATAACCCCAGACACGGTAAGGGCGTTCGCGGGTGGGTTCTTTTTTCTCATCACAAATAACCCCACGGCTCCCAGTGAATAAGCGATCCAGGTTATAAAGATGAACATATCAGCAAGCATATCAAAAGTGCCGGTAAAAATAAAACCACAAGTCCAGATGGCATGTAACCACAGCGCATTCACAGGCGTTCTTGCTTTGGGATTCTCTTTTCCAGCCCAGGAAGGAAATAAACCATCGCGGCTCATTGCATAGGTAACGCGACTGCAGGCAAGGATATTTCCATTCACAGCACCCAGCGTGCAGATAACAATCATTGCTGCGACAATATCACCACTTAACCTGCCCCATGCTGCGGATGCGGCATCACTCGCCACAAGCGGTGAAGCCGCCATCTGGTCGATTGGTAATACATATAAATAGGCAAGATTGGTGAGTATATAAACAATAATACATACCAACACACCCGCAAAAAGCATCCGCGGGATATTCTTGCGCGGGTCTTTGATTTCACCTGCGACAAAAGTGAGATTCGCCCACCCATCGTATGCGAAGAACGCACCTGTTAATGCCAATACAATTCCTGACAGCAGGTTGTTGTTGTCGGCGACAATTGAATTTTGCATCCAGTTTTGTGTACTTCCCGATCCGGAACAAAAAATGCCGACAACCAATGCACCAATGACAAAAAGTTTCAATGCGGTTGATACTACCTGGAAACTGCTTCCGGCTTTCAAACTTCGTACATTAAGCCAGGTAAGTATGATCACTATGCCGATAGCCAGCAATTTGATTCCCAGTTTATCGAGTAGATAAAAGTCGCCTATAAAAGGAAGATGTAATTTCCATGAGGCCACCAGTGCCGGATCCATTTCGGGCAGATGCAGAAAATGGTTGGCATATATCGCGCAAACGAAAACAATGGCAGCAACACCCGCTGTGTTGATGACAGCGAAAGCCGCCCATCCGTAAAGATAAGCCAGGAAGTCACCAAAGATGTATCTGAAAAAAGCATAAACCCCGCCGGTAACCGGTAGCATCGCTCCCAGCTCAGCGAAGATTAATGCACCCGTTAATGTAAAGACACCAGCAAGCACCCAAACCAACAGCATTAGTTCGGGTGAACCCAGTAAAGCTGCGATTGAAGCCGGCTTCATAAAAAAGCCCGGATCCGATGATACTGCCGACAACAAGAGCAACACCAGGAAAAAAACTTAATCTGCGCATGAAGGGGAGTGAAGCGATGGTTTGGTTATGATGGTTGAGCTGTTGAAAATAAAGATTCTTTGCCTTAATTCTTCAGGCAACAAAAAAGCTTCATCCTAAGATGAAGCTTCAAACTCATTTTCTGGTTTCAACCTGAATATTCCGGCTTTCGCCATGAACATACCACCGGCCCGGATACTTAGTCTTTCCCGAATGGATTAACAGGTAAAAGGAAGGAAACTGGAGTCAGAATGGTGGAAAGAACTGTGGTTGTTTCAGAAAGATAAATAAGAGTTTTTCCCGTAACAAGCATCTTGCGGAAATTAATTTTTCACATCCTGGAAAATAATGTTAATTCGATGATTGTCAACGCAATCGGCGATCCTGTTTCGTGCGGAGGCTAAGGTGAAAGCCGTGAAGCGGGAGGCTGAGAAACGGCAAACGGCAAACGGCAAAAGTGAAAATAGAAAAAGCGGCTGAACGGCCGCTTTTTCTATGCTTTTATATTTTCAGGTGCGAAGCTACACCCACATGCTTTACTGCTTACCACCACACATCCCTTCGCGACGAGTTGTTCTTTTATGTAAATCTTATTTTCCAATTGTCACATTAACTCATTAACATATTGCCACATTATTTCACTTATTCTCATTGCCCTCTCATGCCTCACGCCTCCCAATTTTCACGTTTGCCGTTTGCCGCTTCTCGCCTTTCGTTACTTGTATTTCTCCTCACGCAACGCTTTCACCCTGCTATCTTCCAGGTATTCATCAAACGTGCAAAGACGATCAATGATTCCTTTAGGTGTAAGCTCGATAATGCGGTTGGCAACAGTTTGCATGAACGTATGGTCGTGGCTGGTTAACAACACCACGCCCTTGTATTCTGTACATTGTTCGTTGAAGCTTTGAATGCTTTCCAGGTCAAGGTGGTTGGTTGGCTGATCGAGCAGAATCACGTTAGGATTTTGCAGCATCATGCGGCTGATCATACAACGAACTTTTTCACCACCACTGAGGACATTCGTTTTCTTCGTTACATCTTCGCCGCTGAAAAGCATTTTACCCAAAAATCCACGAAGGAATGGTTCATCAACATCGGTTACATGTGGTGGCACATATTGACGCAACCAATCCATCAGGTTCAGTTCATCTTTAAAGAACTCACTGTTCTCGATGGGCAGATATGCGTGTGTAATGGTTGTTCCCCACTCAAAACTTCCACCATCGGCTGTTTCGTTGCTGGTAATGATATTGAAGAAATTCGTTACAGCAAGTGGGTCACGGCTTAAGATGGCAATCTTATCACCTTTGTTTACGGTAAATGTTACGTCGTTGAAAAGAACACGGCCGTCTACTGATTTCCTTAATTTCTCAACGTTCAATATCTGGTTGCCTACTTCGCGAAGTGGTTGGAAGATAATGCCAGGATATTTTCGGTAGCTGGGCTCAATCTCTTCGATCGTCAATTTCTCCAGGGCTTTCTTACGGGCAGTTGCCTGGCGGCTTTTTGATGCGTTTGCGCTAAAGCGGGCGATGAAGTCGATCAAAGCCTGTCGTTTATCTTCAACTTTCTTATTCTTATCATTGATCTGGCGCGCCATCAGTTGCGATGACTCGTACCAGAAGCTATAGTTGCCTGTAAAGATTTTGATTTTCTGGCGATCCACATCGGCTACGTGTGTACAAACCGCATCCAGGAAGTGACGGTCGTGGCTCACAACGAGAACGATATTTTCATAATCGGCCAGGAAGTTTTCGAGCCAGCCAATGGTCTCAATATCCAGACCGTTGGTAGGTTCGTCCAGAAGAAGTATATCCGGATTTCCGAACAATGCCTGCGCCAACAGCACACGAACTTTGAGGTTGGAGGGGATATCTTTCATCAATGACTGATGATATGCTTCCTCAACACCGAGTTCGCCTAAAAGCGTTGCAGCGTCGCTGTCGGCGGTATAGCCGCCCATTTCCCCCAAATTCACCCTCCAGTTCGGCAGCACGCATACCATCTTCTTCGGTAAAATCAGCCAGGGAGTAGATTTTTTCACGCTCCTGCATGATTGACCAGAGTTTGGTATGACCCATCATTACGGTATTCAGAACCGTTTCTTCGTCGAACTGAAACTGGTTTTGTTTCAGAATGGCCATACGCTCACCCGGCGTAATACTGATGGTGCCTTTGTTGGGTTCAATTTCGCCACTCAGTATTTTAAGAAATGTACTTTTTCCGGCACCGTTTGCGCCAATCACTCCATAACAATTTCCTTTCGTGAAATTGAGGTTCACATCTTCGAAAAGGACGCGCTTTCCGTAAGCCAGTTTCAAGTCTTTTACGCTGATCATGTTCTAATCGGGAATTTTAAAGTTTGAGGGCGAAGCCCTTCATTGGGAGGCGCAAAGGTAATGATTTTTGCCCACCGAACGCGCCCCTGCACGCAAAAGAGCCATTTGTAAGAAACGGGAATTTTTGCGTTGTTTTGACCATGAATACCAAAACCGGCATCCATTTTCTAACAAATTTCAAATTTCCGAATCTACAAATGGCTCTCGCACAATCCCCTGTAAGGGATCTATATTAATATCCTAACAATACTTTGCTTTCCGTAATCTTCTTACCATCTCCATCCCCTATTACCACATAATAAATACCACTCGCCTTACCCGACAGGTTAATCGGATGCAGTGTAAAAGGCCCGGTGAGGTTCAGCACGCTTGCATAAACCTGACCACCTTTTGAATCGTAGATAGCAATCGACTGGCGTTGGTTATTCCAGTTGCTATTGTAGAACGAAACTGTAAACTGACCTGTTGTTGGGCTTGGATAGATAAACAGGCGGCTGCTGGCTTCAGCACCCAGCGTCAGTACAGCAGATTCGTTATTACAACCTGTGGTTGGATTCACAATGGTTACTTTATAGTTACCCAGCGTGGTTACGTCGGCAGTATAAGTGGTGCCATTTACTCCCGGAACCTCATTATCGTTACGGAACCAGGTGATATTAAATCCAGCCGGGCTTGGGTTGATCGTTGCAGTAATCTGTGATTGCTGGCCGGGTTGAAGCGTCAGTCTTTGTGCAGTAAGGTCAACAGTCGGACGCTGGTTTACCGTCAGAACCGCCTCAGCAGAAACATCAGGTGTTGTACAGATGCTGTTCGACAGCAATGCACGGTAACGATAATTGTTGAATTCTGCAGGCAGATTTGATACCGCAAGTGTTGAGGTTGTGGCACCGGCATAATTACCTCCATTGGTTACTGCCTGCCAGTTGGCACCATTATCGGTGCTACGTTCCCATGCATAGATGATGTTGGAACCAACACCTGTAACTGAGAATGAAACATTGCCGGTTGCACATTCGGCGATAGAAGCAGGATCAACTGTTACTTCCACCGGGCTTACCACATTTAATGTGGCCGCAGCGGATGTTGCAGCAGGCGAACATGTACCAGATACAACCACGCGATAGCGGTTTCCATTCATGCCGGTTGTAATGCTATTCACAACCAGTTGTGATGTGGTTGCACCTCCTACGTTCGTATAGGAAGTACCACCATCTGTACTTACCTGCCATTGGTAACCGATACCGGTACCGCTGGCGGTTGTATTGAATGTTGCATTTGAATTCAAACAAAGTGTTACGGTTTCAGGTGCTGCGCTAATGGCAGGTGCTTGTTGTGCAGTAAGCGTTGCACTTGCTGATGTTGTTACATTACACTGTCCTGTGAGTACAACGCGGTAGCGGTTATTATTCACACCGGCTGTAACACCTGTTACTGTATAGCTTGCTGCATTTCCACCACTGGCAACGTTAGTAAATGTATTGCCACCATCGGTGCTCACCTGCCATTGGTAGGTGGTTACACCTGAAGCTGTAACAGCAAACGTTGCATCACTGCCGATACATACTGACTGAGCTGCTGGTTGAGCACTGACAGAAGGACCTGCTCCGTTAGCAACAACGAGGCTGATTTCGCGCGTGCGAACCACGCCACCCGCAGTACCAGTTACAGTTACGGTATGCGTTCCATTGCTAAGACCGGCAAGTCCGTTAATAGTAATGTCGGTACTATTGCCCGGATTAATAGTTGATGGTGCAAATGAAACTGTAACACCGGTTGGTGTGGTTGCCGTAAGGTTAACAGGCGTTGTAAATGTTCCGAAAACGGAAGTGCTTAATGCAACAGTTGTGTTTGCGGTGGTATTACAAACCACATTCACCGGACTTACGGATCCAAACTCAAAACCGTCGACTGCAGCCGTTACAGAGAAGTTCTGATTGCTGATATCGAAGTAAATATTTCCAATGGCTTCAATGCGGATCCTTGCAGTGCTGGTAATACCAACCGGTATTGTAACAACTTCGGACCCATCATTCGGTGTTGATGCAGCCAGTACAGTAGACGTTACAAAGCCATCTGTGGAATAACTAATACGAACATTGGCAGTATTCACTGGTGCGGCATTAGTGCCGGCTACATCCCAGGTTACCGTTTGTTGTGATCCCCCTGGATAGCTTTCGCCACCGTTTGGAATCAATACGCGGAAAGGAGCGGTGCCTACTGCATTCACGATGAATGGAGTGTTGTCCTGACAACCTCCGCCACCTGCCGAAACCACACCACCGCCGCCGGCTTTGTTGTCGCGTACAGTAACACGGAATTTCATTTCACGGGCAATTACTGGCAGTACTTCTCCGCGTAAACCGTCCATCACTGATGGCGCTGAGTTACCAGGGAAGTTTGCAAGGATTACACGCATATCAGGAAATGTTCGCGTACCTACCGTTTTGCTGGTACGTGTGCGGAAGAGCGGGCGCACGGTGCTGGCGCCGGCAGTAGTCCAGTTATTGGCCGCTGTTGATGTTACATCCCATCCTTCCCAGTTATAAGTAACCTGATCACCGTCCGCGTCTGTTGCAGTTGCTTCCAGTACAAACGGAGTACCAATTGGAATGCTCAGATTGTTCGGTGTAACAATGGTTACCACAGGGAGATTATTGGTCAGGGTGGTTACAGTTCCACAATTCGATCCGTTTCCGGTTGTGATGAAGTTGATAATCTGATCATAGCTGATGCCGTGAAAGATATCATCACTATTCGGTTGGATATTTTCATTGGCAGAGCAGATACCGGCGTATGCCATAATGGTGGTTCCACCGCCGATTTCATACGATCCTCCCGGACTGGCACAAAGGCTGGTATGGAAAGAGTGGTTTGCACCAAACTGGTGACCCATTTCATGCGCAACGTAATCTATGTCGAATGGATCGCCCTGTGGATTGGGGTGACCTGTAACACCTCGTGCTTTCGTCGCATTGTTACATACACTTGACAGGGTGGCAACACCGCTGTCGGCAGAACAAAAGATATGGCCGATATCATAGTTTGCAGACCCAATGATACTTGTAATTACACTTTGGGCTTCGTTTAATAAACCACTTGGGTTGTTGTTTTGGGAGAATTGATCTTCAGCCGGGTTCAGGTATTCAATCAGGTTATTATTATTTACCAACACCAATCTAATCGCCAGTTCTCTTTCGTAAACGCCCGTAATCCGGTTAACAGAAGTTACGATGAACGCATGTAACTGGGAAGCATTTGTAGCTCCCAATGCCTGCGCATATTCACCGGTACACGCTACAGCCAAACGATAAGTCCTTAATTGATTTCCGCGGCATGCAGCATCAATACGAGACGCGATCTGTGATTCAATTGGATTGTCGGTTACCTCGCAGGTAAAACCGGTGCGGGGCGTTAGATCGGCTTTACGGTAGCTGATATAATTTTGATTATTTCCTCTTGCATAAGGATCGATATAAAACGAACCTTGTGCACTGAGAATCTGCGCATGAAAGCCATTATCTGGGCTGTAGTCCATTCGCAGCGTTGCTGTTTTATCATCTATACCCTGACCTGCAAATGTTTTAATGTCGGAGAATTTTGCAGCAAGCCCTTCTTCCTGGATCGAACTTTCCCATACTTTGAAACGTGCAACAGTTCCATCGGGCATGGGTAGTTCCATTATTTGTGCCGCAGCTCGAGCGCCCTGCACAGCTTCTTCAGAAGGAAGACTCCATAAGAAAGATTTAAGTGAACTGGGGTCTATAGAAGTTGCACTATATTTTTCAGGAACAATGTTCCGTTTAGCATTTCCGGGGAACGTTCCGTTTTGTCGCGCGTTAACAAAGAAGCGCTGCTGTCCTAACACAGTTGTACTAGCCAACAACAACAATGCAGCAGCCAGGTAATAGCGGTAAATTTTTTCTCATACGTGATTGTCTTAGTTTCGGTAATGTTTAAAATTACCAAATGTTAGCAAACCACCAATTAAATTATACCTGCGTAAACCCCGCTCCTGTTTCTTTTGGGATTGATGCTTTTTGTGACAGAAAACACCTCGCCCTGATTGATTCTGAAATCCTTTGAAATATAAGATTTTAGGAAATTTAATTTATTATGAATAAATGTTATATATAGAAAAGATGAGGTAGATAATTACAATAGAGACTTTATTTAAGTGGAAAAAATGAAGTGCTGCCAAACACAAAAAAAGAAGGCTGACGGTAATCGTCAGCCTTCTGTATAATTCCAGGGTTGGAATTAATAACCCATTCCACCCATGTCGGGAGCACCGTGTGCATGAGGTGCTTCCTCTTTTTTAGGTTTGTCGGCAACAACGCACTCGGTAGTAAGCAACATACCAGCGATAGATGCTGCGTTTTCGAGGGCGATACGCGTCACTTTAGTAGGATCGATAACACCGGCTTTCAACATATTCTCGTAAGTTTCGGTACGAGCATTGAAACCGTAATCGGCCTTACCTTCTTTAACTTTCTGAACAACGATAGAACCTTCCAGTCCTGCGTTAGCAACAATTTGACGCAGTGGCTCTTCGAGCGCGCGTTTAACGATTGCGATACCAGTTGTTTCGTCTTCGTTAGCACCTTTCAGTTTTTCCAGTGTTTCAACGGCACGGATGAATGCTACACCACCACCAGGAACGATACCTTCTTCAACAGCTGCACGAGTTGCATGCAGGGCATCATCCACACGGTCTTTTTTCTCTTTCATTTCAACTTCTGTAGCAGCACCTACGTTCAGTACAGCAACACCACCGCTTAACTTAGCCAGGCGCTCCTGCAGTTTTTCTTTATCGTAGTCTGAAGTTGTTACTTCAATTTGTGCCTTAATCTGGTTGATGCGGGCATTGATATCTTCTTTTCTTGCCTTTACCACCAACGATAGTTGTATTGTCTTTATCGATAGTAACTGTGGAAGCAATACCGAGGTAGCTTACGTCAGCGTTTTCGAGTTTGTAACCCTGCTCTTCAGAAATCACGATACCTTTTTGTAAGTACAGCGATGTCCTGCAGCATTTCTTTGCGACGGTCACCAAAGCCAGGAGCTTTAACAGCAGCTACTTTCAACGTACCACGCAGTTTGTTTACCACGAGAGTTGCCAGTGCTTCGCCTTCCAGGTCTTCAGAAATGATCAGCAAAGGACGGCCAGCTTGTGCAACTTTCTCAAGAATGTGAAGGATATCCTTCATATTGCTGATCTTTTTATCATAGATCAGGATATAAGGGTTCTCGAGTTCTGCTTCCATTTTTTCGCTATTGGTAACGAAATAGGGAGAGATATAACCTCTGTCGAACTGCATACCTTCCACCACTTCGATGCCGGTTTCAGTTCCACGGGCTTCTTCCACAGTGATAACACCTTCTTTGCCTACTTTCTTCATTGCTTCAGCAATCAGTTTCCCGATTTCTGAATCGTTGTTAGCGGAAATAGAAGCTACCTGCTGAATTTTGCTGTTGTCGCTGCCAACAGTCTGTGACTGGCTCTTCAGGTTGTCAACGATTTTCAAAACAGCTTTGTCGATACCACGCTTCAGATCCATAGGATTGCTACCAGCAGCAACCATTTTCAGACCTTCGCTGATGATCGCCTGGGCCAGTACAGTGGCAGTGGTAGTACCGTCACCTGCAATGTCTGCAGTTTTAGAAGCTACTTCTTTCACCATCTGCGCACCCATATTTTCGATGGGATCTTCCAGTTCAATTTCTTTTGCAACGGTAACACCATCTTTAGTAACTGCGGGTGCACCGAATTTCTTTTCAATAACTACGTTGCGGCCTTTAGGACCCAGCGTTACTTTAACTGCGTTGGCCAGAACGTCAACGCCTCTTTTCATCTTGTTTCTCGCTTCAATATCGAAGAAGAGTTGTTTTGCCATAATTTTTCACCCCCGCCCTGTTGGGCTTTTTGTAACCTGCGGGGCCGACAGGCTTTAATATTTTCGAATGATGCTTATAGATAAAAAAGACCAGTAGTCCGTGACAATTAAACGATCGCCAGGATATCGCTTTCGCGCATGATCAGGTAATCCTGTCCTTCGATTTGGATTTCCGTACCGGCATATTTGCCGTACAAAACAGTATCACCAGTTTTTACAGTAACAGGCTCGTCTTTCTTGCCAGGGCCCGCAGCGATCACAATGCCGCGCTGGGGTTTTTCTTTAGCGGTGTCGGGGATGATGATGCCACCGGCAGTTTTTCTTCGGCAGCAGCCGCTTTCACAATTACCCGGTCATGAAGGGGGGTAACATTGACTTTCTTAGCCATAATTGTATCGATTTTGTGTTTTTGTGTTTTGGATTTCCACTTATAAAACAAACCGGAAAATACCGGGTTCATTTTTTCCGCGGAAAGACGCCAAATGTACACGAATAATATGCCACTTGAGAAAAAAGGCCATTTTTTCACTTTTGGCGAGCCGGTTGACTGAAAAAATTTCATTTTGATTTGATATCAGGACAATTTTTCACATGTTTGTAGCGTCATAAGCCCAGCAATCCAAACCTATTTAAACGCCAAATGAAGTCAACTCTACGCCACCTGCTCGCAGCTGTAATCCTTACTGGCACTGCATTTCAGTCATTTTCCCAGGAAATGTGGTCAACCGCTGCCAGTTCTGGCATCGATCCACTCTTTCGGTCAGGCCCCGCCTCATTTCCCGCTGAGGGACAATTTGACCTGCTCCAATTGAACGTTACCGAATTAAAGCGCCGAATCGGCAGTGCACGACAGTCCGTAGGCGCAGCAGGCAAATTAGCAAGCCGCTTTGAACTGGACCTGCCCGTGATTGGTGGCGGTTTCATAAAAGCAATTGCTGAAGAATCTTCAATATTAACGCCTGCACTCAGTCAGCTTCTCCCTGATTTAAAAACTTACGTGGTGTACGACGCTGCCTCTAAAAGCAGCCTCGGTCGCGTCACGATACACGCAAATGGAATTACTGCACTGCTTTTTACGCCCGACGGAACTCAATACCTGCATCCGCTGGGAAACAATGGAAATACACACGCCACGTACCTTACGCGTACGCTCCAGCTTCCGGTTGAAGTAAAATGTGCATTGCAAACGGATGAATTATCGCTCGACATGGGCCGCGGTGGCACTGCTGCCCGAGGAAACGCAGGCGATGGCAGGCTTCGTACTTACCGGCTTGCAGTTGCCGCTACCGGCGAATACGTTCAATGGGCAGGAAATTCACAGACAGCCGCGCTGGCTGCAATCGCAATTTGTGTGAATTCGGTGAATGCGATTTATGAGCGCGATGCGGCCATACGCTTCACACTTGTAAGTTCAACTGACCTTCTGTTCACGGATCCCCTCACAGACCCTTATGGTACTGCTTTGGATGGAACGCTTTTATCAGCCAATGATAATATGATGGATCTTGTTCTTGGATCTGCGAATTATGATGTAGGTGTTGTATTTAGTTATGACTGGAATGGAGGTCTCGCACAATTGAACTCTGTTTGTACTGCCAATAAAGGACGTTCTGGCGCGGGCCTCACGTTTGGAGTTGGAGCAAATCCAACTCCTGGCCCACAGGGGCCCGTATTTGATGGCACGGTAGCGCATGAAATTGCGCACCAGTTCGGTGCCACGCATACAATGGCAGCTAACAATGGAGGCTGTAATGGAAATACTACCCCGGCATCTGCCTGGGAACCCGGCGGCGGTTCTACCATCATGGCTTACGCGGGAGTTTGTTCTGGTAATAGTTTTCAGAATAATGCTGACCTCTATTTCCACGCGGGCAATGTGGCCCAGATTGCCAATTATGCAGTTAACCTGGCTGGCAATACCTGTCCGGTTCTCGGCGCCCCCAATAATACGCTCCCCGATGTTACAGTAGCTGCAACAGCCTATACAATTCCTGTAAGCACCCCGTTCTTTTTAAATGCAATTGGTACCGACGCTGATGGTAATACACTGACTTATACCTGGGAACAAATGGACGCGGGACCTGTAACAGGACTGTCGCCACAGGCTACCTCTGCTTCAGGGCCTAATTTCAGGTCGTATCCGCCCAGCGAGAAATCGATTCGCTACTTCCCAAACCTCGCATCTGTGGTGTCGGCAACAGCAACGCCCTATGAAGTGCTTCCTTCCGTTTCACGTATCATGAATTTCCGTGTAAACGTGCGTGACAATGCCATTTCCGGTGGAGGTAATGTATATGAGGATGTGGTGGTGACCACAGATGCCACCGGAGGACCATTCTCAGTTACCTCACAAAATACACCTGTATCACTTACAGCGAATGGCAGCAATAGCATGACCATAACCTGGAATGTGGCTGGTACCACGGCAGCGCCTTTTAATACCAGTCTTGTTGATATTTATTTTTCGGCCGATGGTGGTGCGAATTTTAATTATCCATTATTAATGGGTACCGCCAACGATGGCAGTGAAGACATTCCCGTGCCTAATATTCCTACGGCTTCAGGCAGGATCATGATCCGTGCCGTGGGAAATATCTTCTTCAATGTAAATGCTGCCAACATCAGCATTGCGTCATCCTGTGCGGCGGAAGGCGCTTCGCTCACACCTGAAACGAATGTTACATCCACGCCGGGCTCAGCAGCATTGAATCTTGCAGTTGCACCAAATTTTGGAACGAACCTTTTCCCAACTGTGGGAGCTTCGCTAACTTCCGGCGATCCATCATCCACGCTGGCAGTTTATAACTCAGGTACTGGAGGATGTATCAATTTCTCCAATGAGTTCATTTATGATGTGTATCCATTCCAGGTGAATGTTTCCGGCAATTATACATTTCAGAAAAATGCCGGCACGTTTATTATGAATGTTTATCAGGAGAATTCTCTGCTGATAATCCATGTGCTTCTTTTGTTGGATCAAATGGCGTTTTTAATGGCGCCTCTGTTTCAATTTCAAATACGCTCACAGTTTCGTTGGTTGCAGGTGTGCGCTATACACTCGCAGTGGGCACTTTCAACGCCACCTCTCCTTCCCTGCCTTTCAATTATACTATTTCATTGAGCTTGGTGCCACCGGGTGGTAATGTGATTCAGGCTTTCCCAATCCGGGAGCTGGTTTTTCTTACAAATATGTTGTTGTTGACATCAACACCGGAAATATTGTTGAAATACAGAACACGCCTGATCTTACAGATGACGGTGTTTATACAGGTGGCATTTATTCTGTTTACGGTTTATCATATGCAACTGGTAGTTTTTCTGATGCAGACCTTGCCACATACGAAGGTGGCGCATTCACAGCGTTAGCGCTTGACCTTGCCAATGATCCTGTGGGAAGTTGCGGCAACCTGAGTAAAAAACAGCATTACCGTAAATGTATTTGAAATATTACCGGTTGAATTGTTGCCGTTAACAGCAACAGTTGAAGCCCGTTCAAACAGGCTTCGCTGGGGAACGATGATGGAACATGCGATGGATCGATTTGATATAGAAAAATCTGCCGATGGCCGTTTGTTTGAGGTGGAAGCGAAAGTAACAGCGACGGGTGAAAGCAATTCCCGCAAGGATTATAGCTGGTTAGATCAAAACCCGCTATCACAGGGTACTTATTATCGTATAAAAGCCGTGAATACCGACGGATCTGTTGAATACACAAATGTGGTGTTTGTGAAGACTGGAAGAAATACAGGATTAACTGCAACGGTATTCCCCAACCCCGTGAACACTGGATCTGTAATTCAACTTCATTCAGGCAGTCCGGCAAAAGTAAAACTGGATATTTATAACAGTGCTGGCATGCTGCTCAATACGCAACAACTGAACCTGCAGCCGGGAACCAATACCCGTGCACTGGAATTAAAAACGAATCTTCCCGGTATTTACTGGGTAGTAATTTCGGATGGTAAGGAAACAATTCGACTTAAAGTATTGAAAGCGTTGCAATAAGTATAAACTATATTGACTAGATGCGTGAAGTTCTGTGGGAAAGTTCGTGCCCCTGAGGAAATTTCCCACTGATTTACACAGATTCTAACACAGATTGTCACGATGCACATACAATTTTTCAATTTATCAGGATCCGCGTAATCTGTGTGTAGATCTGCGAAAATCTTTGAGAAAGTCGCTGCTTCCTGAGGAAACTTTCGGATTAAAGTACCGAAGCAAATTCCAATTCACCTTTTCGCTATTTCTTTCCTATATTTGCGGCCGCATTAGTTCTTAAATAGCTCTTACGCAAATGATCAGTAGAAGAAATATCCGGGTGAAAGTGATGCAGACGCTCTATACGCTGGAGACGTTGGATGGTATGTCTAAACCCGGTGAGCCTCAGAAAATACTTCAGCAACATTTCGACCAGACAAGGTCGCTACTTGTTTATCTCAATTGGTTTTTAACAGAAGTTGCACGCTACGCAGAAACGGAAGCACATAAACGCGCCAGCAAACATTTACCAACAGCCGAAGATCTGAATGTAAACATTAAGATTGCCGGAAATGAATTGTTGTGGAAAATGCTGGAAGACCAGACTTTGCGCGAACAATTCGAAAAGGATAAACCATCACTACGCACCGACCGTGAACTGATCCGTCGTATTTACCTGAAGCTGGTTGCTACGGAGCAATATCAACAGTACATCCATTCTCCCCTTCGTGAAAAAGCCGAAGAAAAACGCATCATGGAATTTATGCTGAATGACATGATGCTGGCGAATGAAGAATTCATCACTCATATTGAAGAAAATTTCAGCAACTGGGATGATGATGGAGAAATGCTCGTACAATTGATGGCTGCTTATCTTCATAAACCCGGCAGTTACGATTTCAAAAACCTTTTATCGCCCGATAAAGAAAGCTTTGCAAAAGGACTGTTACGAACGGTTTTGGAAAAAGCGGAACATCTTCAAAGCATCATTATCCCCAAACTGAAGAACTGGGATCCCGAGCGGATTGCCCAGCTCGACATGGTATTGATGAAAATGGGTGTGGCAGAATTTCTCTACTTCGAAACCATTCCCCCAAAAGTTACCATCAACGAATATATTGACCTGGCAAAGGAATACAGCACGCAGCAAAGTGGCCAGTTCGTTAATGGAATCCTTGATAATATTCATAAGGAACTGGTACAGGAAGGCAAACTGGTGAAGGTGGATTATAAAAAAGCCTAGTCCCTAACAGGCACAGCCATCCCCTGTATGTTACCTGTTTTTAAGTGGTTACATTACGCCCGTAACCCTTACCTTTGCCCATTAAATCAGAATTCAAAATATGAAACGGAATCTGCTTTTAGCATGTATGGCCGCTGTACTGGTATCATGCGGTAATTCGGATAAAACTGCTGAGACTAAAAATGCTGATCTCAGCCTAACGCCCTCCACCGAAGTAACTGACAGCACTGCTGTTCCCGCCATTGAATGGCTGGGCGGAACTTTCCAGGATCTGGGTAAAGTTAGAAACGGACAGGTGGTGGAAGTAACCTATCGTTTTCGCAACACGGGTAAAGCGGCACTGGTAATTGAAGATGTAAGTGCTGGTTGTGGCTGTACAGTACCTGAGAAACCAGCGAAACCATTTGCACCAGGTGAAGAAGGTGAAATTAAAGCGAAGTTTGACAGCCGTGGTCGCATTGGACCTAATGATAAGTATGTAACCGTGAAGGCGAACACACCAAACGCAACCGATCACGTGCTTACATTTAAAGTAATTGTAACCGAATAAACAACAAATAACGAGCAAGCATGAACACATTCTATTTATTGCAGACAGCTTCACAGGGATCAGGTATGGGAACCATTCAATTGGTAATGTTGGGTGGTATGATCCTGGTTTTCTGGCTTTTCTTTATCCGTCCACAAGCTAAACGCGCAAAGAACCAGAAGAAGTTTATCGAAGACCTGCAAAAAGGTGATAAAATCGTAACCATTGCCGGTATTCACGGCCGTATCAATAAAGTAGGTGACGATGGTACGTTGGATATTGAAGTAAGCCCTGGCAGCTACATCAAAATCGAAAAAAGCGCTATCAGCATGGACTGGACAGCGCAACTGAATAAAGTAGCAGCTACAGATAAGAAATAATTGCGACAGTAAATAAAGTAGTAAGTGTTGGGTGAAAACAGATTTAAACATCATTTTCTCCCGATACTTACTACTTTCGTTTTATAGGTAATCGATCGATGAGGGATTTTGAATTTCCCAACTACTCACTTTAATTTATGGCACTTCGTGTAGGTATAACAGGCGGAATTGGCAGTGGCAAATCCACGGTAGCCCGTGTATTTGAAGTGCTGGGTATTCCTGTTTACAACGCGGATGCCGCCGCCAAGCGATTAATGAACGAAGATCCTGTTATCAGGCAGTCACTCATGGAAGCTTTTGGTCCCGAAACTTATTCTGATAACCAACTCAACCGTGCATTTCTTGCCGGTGTTGTTTTCAACAACCCGGCGAAACTGGAAATTCTCAATCAAATCACCCACCCTGCCACTATCCACGATTCACAGGAATGGACAGCCCGGCAGAAAAAGTCCTTATACGATCAAAGAAGCCGCCCTTATTTTCGAAAGTGGGTCTGCAGAAAATCTTGACTTTGTCATTGGCGTATACGCACCGGAAGCCCTGCGCATCCAACGCGTCATGCACCGCGACAATATCACCCACGAAGAAGTGAAAGCCCGCATGGCCCGCCAGATCGAAGAATCCATTAAAATGAAACTCTGCGATGCGGTTATCATCAATGATGAAAGAGAAATGGTGATACCACAGGTGTTGGAGTTGGATAAGCAACTTCGAAGTCCGAAGTCCGATGATCGATGGTCGATGTCCGATGATCGATGACTATTGTGGGAGATAAATATCTTAATGGTTATAAAAAAGGCATTTTTATCTCGCAACATACATCAGCCATCGGTCATCGGACATCGACTATCGATCATCGATTATTTCAGTTTCTCCAACGCTTTCTTAATCCTCGCCCAGGCTTCTTCAATTTTTTCCATGCTGTTGGCAAATGAGAAACGAACACATGCAGGATCGCCGAAGGCTTCACCCATTACAGATGAAACGTGCGCTGTATTGAGCAGGTACATACAGAAATCGCCTGAAGTATGGATGGTGGTTTGTCCATCTGATTTACCGTAGTAATAACTGATATCAGGGAAGATGTAAAATGCGCCATCTGGCTCCGAGCATTTGATGCCGGGGATATCGCTGATCAGTTCCAGTACGCGTTTACGGCGACGCGCAAACTCTTCTGTCATTTCCATGCTTGGACGCAGATCAGTTGTGAGCGCTGCTACAGCCGCTTTCTGTGCAATAGAGCAGGTACCACTTGTAAACTGCCCCTGTAGTTTTTCGCAGGCTTTTGCAATAGCCACATCAGCGGCAATATAACCTACGCGCCATCCGGTCATAGCAAAACCTTTACTCAAACCATTTACAATAATTACGCGGTCTTTAATGTCTTCAAACTGCGCAATGCTCTCATGACCCTCTTTAAAGTTGATGTACTCGTAAATCTCGTCAGAGATGATCGTTATGTTAGGATACTTGCGGAATACATTTACCAGTAATTCCAGTTCGCTCTTGCTGTAAACAGCACCACTCGGGTTGCAGGGCGATGAAAACAGGAACACATTTGTATGCGGTGTAATGGCAGCTTCCAGTTGTTGTGGAGTTATTTTAAAACCGCTTTCGGCATTGGTTTTAATTTCCACCACACGGCCGCGTGCAATTTTTACAAGTTCGCTATAAGTAACCCAGTACGGTGTTGGAATAATCACTTCATCATTCTCATCAACAAGCGCGAGAATTGCATTGGCAAGGCTTTGTTTGGCGCCAGTGCTTACAACAATGTTTTCTGGTTTATAATCGAGATTGTTATCGCGTTTCAGTTTTGCACAAACTGCTTCCCGCAAATCAAGATAACCTGGTACAGGTGTATAGTGGCTCCAGTTATCCTGTACAGCTTTAATTGCAGCCTGTTTAATATGTTCTGGTGTATCAAAATCAGGTTCGCCGAGGCTGAGGTCTATTACATCAATACCTTTTGCACGAAGCTCACGACCCAGCTTCGCCATTTTCAATGTCTCAGGTTCATTAAATCGCTGTAACAGGGAAGATAACTGCATTTCTTTAAGTTGATTTAAGTAAGGATAATTTAGCGGCAGCGAAGTTAATAAAAGGAGGATTTTTTTGACGTAATTATTTGAGCGTTAATAACAAACGTTTATTGCTGATCGAGAAGCAGCAATTGGGCGGCAAATGTGGAAATGTGGAAAATGAGAAAATATGTAAATGTGGCCATGTGGTATTATCGATATTATGTAAAAAGGGGTTTCTGAGGTATGTGGGTTTTCCCATTTCCACATTTTTCTCATTTCCACATCTTTCTAATTTTCTCATTTCCACATTTTCTCATTTTCACATTTCCACGTTTTTCTCCTTTCCACATTTCCACATTTTTCTCTGCGTGAAGGTGCTCTGACGGTTCACGGCTCATGCCTCACGCGTACACTGGAATTTGCCTAATTTAAAAATAAATTCCCGGCTCTCTTCTATCTAGCTAAAAATGAATAATTTATCCGCTAAACAATTCCCGGGCGGCTTATTACGGTGAATGCCCGAAAACATTATCTTTGCCGTCCTTAAAAACTGTATAAAGTAAATTACAACAACGTATGCAACTGAAAGGTTTGGTTCGATTTTTAACGATCCTGCTGACTGTGTACTCCTTTACATGCTATCATTCACGTGGTTTGTGAAGCGACATGAAAGTAAGCTGGAGGCCAATGCGAAAGAGTATGTTAAAGCCAATTATCCATTAGCAAAAGGTGAGGAATTCGACACTTTATACAGTGCGCGCCTTCGCCGTTTGAAAGACAGCACCAAAGACGAAACTATCACCTATGGTTTAACCGGCGCTATCAGCTACGGCAAAGCCCAGGAAGAGCAATTGAGCCTTGGTCTGGATTTGCAGGGAGGTATGAACGTTACGCTGGAAGTAGACATGGTGGAAGTGTTGCGTAAACTTGCCAACAACTCCAAAGAAGCGAATTTCAACCAGGCATTGAAAAATGCTGATAGCCGTAAAGCAAACAGTGATGCCAACTTTATCACACTCTTCAGCGAAGAGTATGTGAAACTGGCTGGTGAAAATAAACTTGCTGGTTTGTTTGCCACTGCCAATAAGGATAAAATCAAAATTGGCGACAGCGATGCAAAAGTGCGAGGCGTATTGCAGGAACTGGCGCTTGTTGCTTTCGACAATACCTACAACATCATGGGTAAGCGTATCGACCAGTTTGGCGTAGCGCAGCCCAATATCAATGCCGACCGTGACCGTGCTATCATTACGGTAGAACTTCCCGGTGTGCAGGATAAAGAGCGTGTTCGTAAGCAATTCCAGACGGTTGCGAATCTCCAGTTCTGGGAAACGTACAACTTTGCTGAATTAAGCAATGCGTTTATGCAGGCAGATGCCGCTTTCTACCGCGAAATGGGTGGAAAGGTTGATTCGGTTGCAAAAACCAACGACACTACTTCACTGGCGACACTGGATAATCCAGATGCATCCAGCACTGATTCGCTCAATAATATCGCCAACGCTGAACAGGAAGCGCGCAAGCACCTGTACGGTTATATGGGTATCTCTTCTGAGCCTTACAACAACCCCAAAACTGGTAAACAACGCTGGAGCGCTGAATTTGCAAACGTTCCCATTAAAGATACTGCACTCGTAAGAAGCTATCTGAATATGCCTTCTGTACGTAATGCATTTCCTTCACAGCTTGTATGGATGTACGGATTACCGCACAGAGATCGTAAGACTGGCAAAACAGCCGACTTCGTTCCGCTGTATGCGATTAAAACATTCGGTCGCGAGAAGCCCAAACTGGAAGGTGAAGTAATTACAGATGCAAGATCTGACTTCAATCCTACTACGGGTGAACCTACCGTAAGCATTACGATGAACAGTGTAGGTGCGCGTGTTTGGGGTGAAATGACGAGTCAGAACCGCGACAAGCCGATTGCTATCGCGTTGGATAATATCGTTTACTCAGCTCCTTTTGTTGATGAACCAATTTTGACGGGTGAATCACAAATTTCAGGCGGATTTACAGTACAGGAAGCGCAGGATCTTGCATCTACGCTGCGTGCCGGTAAACTGCCTGCTCCAGCTAAAATTGTTGCTGATCAGCAGGTAGGTCCTACCCTCGGTGCTGCTGCCATTAAGGGCGGTATGTTGGCCTTCGGTATTTCATTTATTGTAATCTTCATCCTGATGCTGGTGTATTATAATACCAGCGGTTGGGTTGCCAATATAGCCCTTATCTTAAAACCTGTTGTTTACTGTAGGAGTACTCGCTGCATTAGGTGCAACACTTACAGCTCCCGGTATCGCAGGTTTGGTATTGACGATTGGCATGGCCGTGGATACGAACGTAATCATTTATGAACGTATCAAAGAAGAACTTGCCCGTGGTAAGAGCTACCTTACGGCTGTCAACGACGGTTACCGCCGTTCGCTGCCTCCGGTTCTTGATGGTCACATCACTACTCATGATCACTGCGATAATCCTTTTCTACTTCGGTCTTGGCCCTGTAAAAGGTTTCGCAACCACACAGATCCTCGGTTTGATTCTATCCCTGTTCTGCGGTATCCTGGTGAGCCGTTGGATCACTGAGATTTTCATCAAGCGTAAAGTTGAATTGAAATATTTCACTTCGATCTCAAAGAACATCTTCAAACATGCGCAATACAAGTTTGTAGAATTCCGCAAGATTGCATACGTTATCAGCTTTATCGTATTAGGCCTGGGTATTGCTTCTTTCATCCATGGATTTGACTATGGTGTTGAATTCGATGGAGGTCGTAGCTACCGCGTGCGTTTTGATCGCGCCCTGACTTCAGCTGAAGTGGAGAAAATCCGCGACGACGCACAACAAGCTTTTGAAGGCGAAAACCCGATCATCAAAACAATCGGTAATGCCCGTACGCTGGAGATTACCACCTCTTACCTGATCACAGATCCAAATACAGTTGCTGCTGACTCAATTGTAGAACGCAGATTATTTGCAGGTCTGCAAAATCAGTTACCCGAAGGATATACTTTCGAACAATTTACCAGTGCAGAAAAAAGTGATGTTGCACCCGGTAAAATCGGTTCAAACAAAGTTTTACCTACCATTTCAGATGACCTGAAACGTGGCGCTATCTATGCAACTCTGTTTGCGGTATTGATGGTATTCCTTTACATCTTCATTCGTTTCCGCGACTGGAGATATTCCTGGGTACAATCGTTGCCCTGTTGCACGACGTATTGGTAACAGTTATCGTGTTCTCATTTGCAAAAGACCTGGTACCATTCCCGCTGGAAATTGACCAGCACTTCATCGCAGCCCTGCTGACGGTAATCGGTTTCTCAATGAACGATACGGTGATCATCTTTGACCGTATTCGGGAAGACAGAACCCTCTACCCCACAGCTCCGCTGGCAACCACAATCAACCGTGCGATCAACGAAACCCTGAGCCGTACAATCATGACCTCGCTCACGGTATTCCTGACCCTGTTGATCCTGTTTGCAGTAGGTGGTGAAGTTACCCGTGGTTTCTCATTCGCCATGTTGATTGGTGTAGTCACTGGTATCTATTCTTCTGTATTCGTTGCTGCTCCTATCCTGCTCGATCTGGGCAGTGGTAAAAAAGAAGCCGCAGCCGCTAAAAAAGCAGAAGAGAAAAAAGTATAATTGTTCGTGTAGATGCAGCGTTCATGAAACTGATCTCTGTATTTCATAAATAAAAAAAGGCGGTATGTAAGTACCGCCTTTTTAGTTTTAATTTGTGGAAGAATCGAAATACGTGCAACAAGAAGCTGCACGTACCGTTAGACAAAAGTCATCCATTAAATTTTTTCTTTCATGGACCAGAATATGATTAACCTGTTGATTGCTCTCGCAGCATTGCTTGTTTCCTTTTATTGTTTTTACCTTATCAACGACCTACGTAAGCGTAATGCAAAAAACGCCGGCAATGGTGAAGCGTTCTCAACTCGTCCTTTACAATTACAGGCTTATGAACGCCTGGTAATGCTGACTGAACGTATTGCCATCCCCAACCTGGTAAGCCGTGTAAACACAACCGGGCTTTCAGCACGTGAAATGCAAATGCTATTGCTGGAAAGCACAAAACAGGAATACGAATACAATGCATCGCAACAGATTTATGTGAGTCCTGTAGCCTGGGAAGCGGTTCGCAACCTGAAAGAACAAAACATGCTGATCATTAACCAGGTGGGTGCCACCCTGCCGGCCGAAGCAACGGGTCTGGACCTGAACAAAAGGTTGATGGAATTTATCATGACGCAAAAGCAGGGTGCGCTGCACAGCATCGTGCTGGAAGCGTTGAATTTTGAAGCCAAAAAGATCATGCGTTAACGAAAATCTGATTGCATGTCGGAAGACAAAAAATACACAGATGCGGGACTGGAGATAAAGAAACTTTACACCGCGGCAGACCTGCCTCTACTGCCAGAAGCACCTGGAACATTTCCTTATACAAGGGGTATTCAACCGGATATGTACCGCGGTAAACTCTGGACCATGCGGCAGTATGCCGGATTTTCTACAGCTGCGGAAAGTAATCGCCGTTATCACTACCTGTTATCACAAGGGGTAAGCGGGCTGAGTGTTGCTTTCGACCTTCCCACCCAGATCGGTTATGACAGTGACCACGCTTTGGCTGAAGGTGAAGTTGGGAAAGTAGGTGTTGCCATCGACAGCATTGAAGACATGCAGGAATTATTCCAGGGTATACGCCTGGAAGATGTGTCCACCTCCATGACAATTAATGCAACCGGTTTTATTCTTCTTGCATTTTATACCGCGCTGGCAAAACAACAGGGTGCGGATCTTTCAAAAATCAGTGGTACGATACAAAATGATATTCTGAAAGAATATGCGGCACGTGGCACTTATATCTATCCACCCAAACCTTCAATGCGAATCATCACGGATATCTTTGAGTGGTGTAGCAAAGAATTGCCCAAATGGAATACGATTTCTATTTCAGGATATCATATTCGCGAAGCCGGCTCCACAGCAGTGCAGGAAGTTGCATTTACGCTTGCGAATGGTAAAGCTTATGTTGAAGCCGCTTTAAAGAAAGGACTTGATATAAACGTTTTTGGCAAACGTCTTTCTTTCTTCTTTAATTCTCATAACAACTTATTTGAAGAAGTTGCGAAATTCAGGGCAGCTCGTCGCATGTGGGCGCAAATCATGAAAGACCTGGGAGCAACCGATCCCAAAGCCATGATGCTTCGCTTCCATACACAAACGGGCGGCAGTACTTTAACGGCTCAACAACCGCTGAACAATATTTCGCGTGTTACAATTCAAACTTTGGCTGCGGTTCTGGGTGGAACACAATCGCTCCATACAAATGGATACGACGAAGCACTTAGCCTTCCTACTGAAGAAGCTGCGCGAATTGCTTTGCGCACCCAGCAGATTGTTGCATTTGAAAGCGGCGCGGCTGATACCGTTGATCCCCTCGCTGGCTCGTTTTATGTAGAAAACCTCACAAGTGCACTGGAAGCAGCCGCTAAAAAACTGATGGAACAAATTGAATCACGTGGCGGGAGTGTGGCAGCAATTGAACAGGGTTTTATCCAGGAAGAAATCGCACGCAGCGCTTACGCTTATCAACGACAAATTGAAGACAATGAGAAGATCATTGTTGGCGTAAATAAATTCCAGGTTCAGGAAGAAACAAATATTCCCATTCTCCGTGTGGATGATTCAATCCGTCAAATTCAATCTGAAAAGCTGGCCCGTCTCCGCCAGATGCGCGACCATGGCAAAGTGGATCAATGCCTGCAGGAATTAAATGATTGCGCAAGCGGCGATGAAAACATCATGCCAGCGGTTCTTCATGCTGTTGAGAACAAATGTACACTGGGTGAAATTGCCGACACGCTGCGCGAAGTTTTTGGTGAACATCGCTAACATAAAATTTGGACAAGAAAAAAGCCGGTTATGAACCCGGCTTCCATCCATCTTTTAATCCAACAGTCTTGTTGAAAATAATCCCGCTCGTTCCGCTGTCTTTATCGAGTACAAAATATCCTTTCCGGATAAACTGATAAGACTCGTCGAATTTGGCAGTTTTCAAGGAAGGTTCTGCAAACGCTCCGTGAATAACCTGCAATGAATTGGGATTGATATAATCTTTGAAATCGCCTTCTTCTGATGACGGATCTTCCACCCGGAATAAACGATCATAAATTCGAAGTTCTGCGGTAATAGCATGTTTTACACTCACCCAGTGTAACGTTCCTTTCACATGTACACCTGATGTATCATTTCCGCTTTTACTGTTCGGCAAATAGGTACAACGTATTTCAGTGATATTTCCTGCTTCGTCTTTAATTACTTCCTCGCATTTAATGATATAGGCCGATTTCAAACGAACCATCTGACCTGGTGCAAGACGGAAATATTTCTTTGGCGGATTCTCCATGAAGTCTTCGCGCTCAATGTAAATTTCTCCGCTAAATGGAATTTCCCTTTCGCCCCCATTCGGATCTTCAGGATTATTCTCGCTATGGATCATCTCTTCATCCAGTTCGTAATTGGTGATCACCACTTTCACTGGATCGAATACCACCATCCGACGTTGTGCAATCTTGTTCAGGTCTTCCCGCACACAGAACTCGAGTAAACCAACATCCACGATATTGTCGCGTTTAGCTATACCCACACGATCACAGAATTCACGAATAGCAGCTGCCGTATATCCGCGGCGACGCATACCACTGATTGTTGGCATACGCGGATCATCCCAACCGGAAACATGTTTTTCGTTTACCAGTTGCAACAGTTTGCGTTTGCTCATAACGGTATAAGTCAAATTGCGGCGCGCAAACTCATATTGACGAGAAGGATAAATCTCCAGTTTTTCAATCAGCCAGTTGTACAGTTCGCGGTGTGGAACAAACTCGAGTGTACAAATGCTATGTGTAACATTTTCGATCGAATCACTTTGGCCATGCGCAAAATCGTACATAGGGTAAATGCACCATTTATCCGCAGTGCGGTGGTGAGGGGCATGCTTAATACGATAAAGAATAGGATCGCGCATCAGCATATTTACATGTGCCATGTCAATCTTCGCACGAAGTGTACGGCTGCCATCTGGAAATTCTCCAGCGCGCATGCGTTGAAACAGGTCGAGGTTTTCCTCGATGCTGCGATCGCGGTTAGGACTGTTTGTTCCAGGCTCTGTAGGCGTCCCTTTCATGGCAGCAATTTCTTCCGAACTACTGTCGTCGACATAAGCCAGCCCCAGTTTGATCAGCTTAATTGCATATTCGTACAGCGTGTCAAAATAATCGGAGGCGTATAGTTCATTCTTCCATTCAAATCCTAACCAGCGCACGTCTGCTTTTATGCTTTCCACATATTCCGTCTCCTCAGTCACCGGGTTGGTATCGTCAAAACGGAGGTTGGTATAGCCGCCGAATTTCTTCGTCAACCCAAAATTCAAAACAATACTGGTGGCGTGGCCAATATGCAGGTAACCATTGGGCTCCGGAGGGAAACGGGTGACGATCTGACTATACTTACCCGACTTCAGGTCCGCGTCAATTATCTCTTCTAAAAAATTAAGGCTTTTCTCTTCCGACATATATAATCAATAAGATAGCGCAAAGATAACGAGGAATTTGGCAGGATTGTCCGGCTCTGTATAATATAAAACGCTCAGTCTGCAGTCATCAGCCCTCAAACTCACGCGACGGCGCATCGATCATCGGACATCAACTCCCCCATCAACTCCCCCATCCACCAACCATCGATCATCATCTCCCCCCATCCACCATCGATATGATTAAAATCAGTATTTCCCCCACTATTAATCATTCTCATAAAAATGTGCGAGTTGCACCTTGCGCATGTCTTTAGCGCAAAATCTGTGATAACTGATGAACAAAGTCCTCGTTCCTACCGATTTTTCACCCAATGCCATGCGGGCAGTACAATATGCAGTTGAAATTGCGAAACGAAGTAACGTCGGTATTCACCCTGATATTACGTGTTAATTCTCGATTTCCATGGAGAAGAAGCCTAATCCTGCGAGTATACTTGCATTGTCGGTATAGTTCAGCAGGCTCGCCTGGATGATACTCCTCAATTCATTTTTGTTGGAACAATAAGCGGCGTTATTCAGTGCCAGCTTATAAGAGTTGATTTTAAACGACGCCAGACGTGCAGTTTGAACTATATGATCGTCGTTGAGGTGAAATTCCTCGGCAATATGCGCCTGGTCGTTGTAAAGCGGTTGTGGCATAGGACGGATATTGGTGGTTTCTTAGGATTGGATTTATGAAACGATTAAAATCAAAGAAAAATTGTATAAGTCGTTTGTGCGACTTTCTTAAAAACTGTTTCTCATTGCTTTAAGCATTGAAATTCCGGACATACTTCCCGGCACAATGATCCTGCGAATGGTGTGTAGTGGATCTGATGGATCGGCCTTATCTGCTAACTGAAATGCCATCTTAATACCCCGCTTTTTGAGTTCAGGGAGGGCAGCCTGGTTCCACAAACCAAACGGATAAGCAAAGTATTCGGTGGGTTTCCCCGTGATTTCCTGCAGTTGTTTTGAAGGCTTTTCTATCTGTGTAACCCAATCTTTGTCTTCATATTTCTTCACGTTCTGGTGATCCCATGTATGTGAACCAATGCTATGGCCTTTTTTATCCAGCTCAGCTACCTGTTCGCGGCTCATATACCCTGGTCGCCCCAATGAAACGGTCATGATATAAAATGCAGCTTTAAAACTGTGTTGCTCCAGAGCTGGAAGCGCTGCTGTGTACTGGTCCAATCTTGTATCGTCGAATGTAATCAACACCGGTTTTTCAGGTAATGATTTACCATAAACCAGATAGTCGTATAACTGATCAGGTAAAATAGTTTGATAACCACTATCGGCCAGGGCCTGCATCTGTTCGCGAAAAACGTTTACAGGAACAATATAGGGTCTTGCCGTTTTTGAATCGTTGGGTGTATAATCACGCACCTGGTGATAACATAATACTGGTACTTCTTTTTTAGCTAAAATTTCAGCGGCAGTTGCTGGTTCCGGGGCTTTATCGGGCGCGGGAGTTGTTGTTTCCGGCAACAACACTACGCTGGAAGAATCTGAAACCGGATGGCTGCTATTGCTGGCTGAGGACTGGCAGCCTAAAAAAAATACAGAAATAGCCGTCGCGAGAAATAAGGCGGTTTTCATCGAAGATTGGGTTTTAAACATACAAAATAGACATTCCGGTCCAGAAACACAAGATGCCCTAAAAACGAGGAATAAACGCTATAGAAACCAGTAACCGCGGGTAATTCTGTTTTTCAGAAGAATACGTCGCCAAACTGCGAACGCAAAAACGAAATGCACTAAATTCGCTACTCTGATGAAAGAACTGTTAAGGAAGCTGTCTACCCGGTTAGACGGCGATTTGTATGTGGATGAAGCGATGCGGATTTTGTATGCAACGGACGCGTCGGCCTACCGCGAAATGCCTCTTGCTGTAGCGATTCCTAAAACCACAAATGATATACGAACGTTGATTCAGTTTGCGCGTGAAAATGGCACGTCGCTCATACCCCGTACCGCCGGTACTTCACTGGCCGGCCAGGTTGTTGGGAATGGAATTGTGGTGGATGTATCCAAACACTTCAATCAGATTCTCCAGTTGAATCAGGAGCAGGGCTGGGTTCGTGTGCAACCGGGCGTTATCCGTGACGAACTTAACCTCTTCCTAAAGCCACACGGGTTTTTCTTTGGACCCGAAACATCTACCGCCAACCGCGCAATGATCGGCGGCATGGTGGGTAATAACAGCTGTGGATCCAATTCAGTGGTATACCGCAGTACAAGAGAACATTTGCTGGAAGTGAAAGCGCTACTCAGCGACGGTTCTGAAGCAAACTTTGGCCAGGTGAGCCTGGATGAGTTTCACGAACGTTGCGAAGGAACTTCACTCGAAGCGGAAATATACAGGCGTACGAGACAGCTTTTGAGCGACTATGCAACGCAGGAAGAAATCCGTAGCCAGTTCCCCAAAAAATCTGTTGAAAGAAGAAATACAGGTTATGCAGTTGACCTGTTGATTGATATGGCGCCCTTCCAGGCAGGTGGTCCCGACTTTAATTTCTGCAGCCTCATTGCGGGTTCAGAAGGCACGTTGGCATTTATTACAGAGATTAAGTTGTCGTTGTCGCCATTACCGCCAAAAGAAACGGGTTTGCTTTGTGTGCATTTTAATTCAATCGACGAAGCATTACATGCCAACCTGATTGCGGTGAAACATCCCATTAGTGCGAGCGAACTAATCGATCATTATATTCTTGACTGTACCAAGCAAAATTTAGAGCAGCAAAAGAACCGCTTCTTCGTTGAAGGCGATCCCGGCGCCATCCTCGTAATTGAATTTGCTGCGCCTACCCTTGATGAAGTAAGAGCTGCAGCACAACTTTGTGAAGATGAATTACGTGCTGCAAGCCTGGGCTATCATTATCCTTTACTAACTGGTGCTGATACTAAAAAAATATGGACACTTCGAAAAGCCGGATTGGGATTGTTAAGCAATCTTCCTGGCGACGATAAAGCAGTTCCGGTAATTGAAGACACAGCGGTGGATGTAAAAGATTTGCCAGCATATATTCGCGAGTTCAATGAAATTCTTAAAAAACATGGGCTGTATTCAGTGCATTACGCACATGCCGGATCTGGTGAACTCCACCTCCGTCCTATCCTGAATTTGAAGACCGAAGAAGGAAATCGTTTATTCAGGGTGATTGCTGAAGAAATTGCAACCCTTGTTAAAAAATATAACGGCTCGTTAAGTGGTGAACATGGTGATGGCCGTTTACGTGGCGAATTCATTCCACAAATGATTGGCACCCGTAATTATGAGTTGCTGAAAAAAATAAAACAAGCCTGGGATCCACAGAATATTTTCAATCCCGGAAAGATCGTGGATACCCCATCCATGAACAGCATGCTTCGCTACGAGCCCGGACAACAAACACCGGCATTCAAAACCTATTTCCGTTTTCCGCAGCAGGATATATTGCAACACGCCGAACAGTGCAATGGTAGTGGCGATTGTAGAAAAACCCATTTGAGTGGCGGCACCATGTGTCCTTCGTATATGGCTACCCGAAATGAAAAGGATACCACACGTGCGCGTGCAAATATTCTCCGTGAATTTTTAACCCGCTCCACGCAGCCCAACCGATTTAATCATAAGGAGATTCATGAAGTGATGGATCTCTGCCTGAGTTGTAAGGCCTGTAAATCTGAATGTCCAAGTAACGTAGATGTAGCTAAACTCAAAGCAGAGTTTCTACAACAATACTACGATGCAAAGGGTGTTCCTTTCCGTTCAAAACTGATTGCACACTTCACCACGTCGGCGGCGTTGGGAAGCATTTTCCCAGGACTGTACAACCGTGTCGTAAATCATCGTGTTTGGGGTAAACCCATTCGGAAATTTGCCGGGTTTGCGCCGAAGCGTTCTTTGCCATTGTTGCATACAACAACATTGCGTAAATGGTTCAAAAAATGGAAAGCAAAACAGGAACCCGCAACCGGAAGAAAGGTTTACCTGTTTTGCGATGAATTCACAAATTACAACGATACTGAAATCGGCATCAAAGCCATTCAGTTGCTACATCGTTTGGGTTATAGCATTGAAATACCTGAACATGGCGAGAGCGGTCGTGCATCGTTGTCGAAAGGTTTATTAAAAAAAGAGGACGTGCTTTTGCTGAAAAAAATGTGCGATTGTTGTCACCCATCATCAGTGATGAATCGCCACTGCTGGGTATTGAACCTTCCGCCATACTCTGCTTCCGCGATGAATATCCCGATCTCGTTGACGAATCATTATTGCCACAGGCAAAAGCGCTTGCAGCAAACTGCCTGATGATAGATGAATTTCTGGCGCGTGAAATACAGACGGGTAATATCAAAGCCGATCAGTTTACACAAGAGAAAAAGACGATCTGGTTGCATGGACATTGCCAGCAGAAATCGATCATAGGCATCGACCCTACCCGACTCCTGCTTTCGCTACCAGAAAATTTTGAAGTTAAAACAATCCCTTCGGGTTGTTGCGGTATGGCTGGAAGCTTTGGATATGAAAAAGAGCATTACGACCTGTCGATGAAAGTTGGCGAACTTGTTTTACTGCCAACCATTCGCGCCGCTGCAGAAAACGACTGGGTTGTTGCCCCCGGCACCAGCTGTCGCCACCAGATCAAAGACGGAACGGGTAAAATTGCATTGCACCCGGTAGAAGCCCTGCTGTTCTCGCTTCGCGAAAACAGCAATGTGACAATATGATAATGTGGAAATTAGAAAATGTGGAAATGTGAAAATATGTTTAGAAATAACGAATTGCGGGCATATTTCCTCATTTCCCCATTTTCTCATTTCCCCATTTTCTCATTTCCTCATTTTCCCATTTCCTCATTGCCTCAATTATAAAGTTCGCGTTTCTCTTCTCTGGGTTGAATTGAAAACAACAATGCAATACCAATTGCGAGGAGCACGATTACGAGGCTTATTTGCAAATACGACTGTAGCAATGCACTACTTAAAAGTGCTTTGCTGGCAGATTTGATACGGTCGCCTTCAGTGGTTTGTAATGTATTCAGGCGCGAAAGCGAGGAGAGTGCTTCGCGAAACTGTGCTTCAATTCTTTGGGATAATAACGTGGTCTCCGATGCATCATTTGCAAGTGTTAATGCAGACTCCAGGTCTTCATACCGCGCGAGCGCATTGCGTAATATTTTCCACTCTTTCGTTTCTTCTTCTGTAAGATATGTTTTCTCGTAATCAGCTACGATGGAGTCTCGATATTTTCATCATAACGCGTTAATTCGCGTTGGCTGATTTCCCCTTTCAATTCACCATGTTCCTGCATCAGTTTCTTATTCAGCAAAAGCGTTTGCAATTGAAAAAGGTAATGCGATGGCATCAACCTGTCCTGATAAATAGAATTGATTTGTTTATCGAGACGATCATATTGCCGCTGAACGAGGTAATTACTCAGCACCAGGGCGGTGACCACGAAAGCTGTCAGCAGGAGCAAACGACGGCGGCTCATATTGCGCAAATTAGCTCCGAAAAATGCGGGTATTTTCTGTTTTCATTCAAGTTTGAATTGTAATATAGACCGCCTGAAACGATACAGCGATCAAGATAACGAAAAAGACCCAATCCAAAAGCCTGCCGTCCTACCCTGCTTAGAACCATCCTTCCTAAAAAACTTAAATTTTTTTGACCCGGGATGCAACAATTTTCGAAAACGGGCTACTTTACTATGACAAAACCAACAATACTTGACCATTTCTCAGCCGCCAATTGAAGAACTGATCGAAAAAGTAAAGGATGGGGATTCCCAGGCCTGTAGGCATTTGTACGATCGATATTCAAAGGCCATGTATAATACCGCGATCCGTATCACCGGCAATAAAGCCGATGCAGAAGATGTATTGCAGGAATCCTTTGCCGCCGCTTTTATGGAAATCGCAGGCTTTGCGGGAAGATCCAGCTTTGGAGCCTGGTTGCGACAAATCGTGGTGTTCAAAAGCATCGGAGTTTTAAAAAGAAAAGAATAAGATTCGCTGAACTGGATGAAGACAACGACAGCCGGGCCGACGACGAAGTAATAGATGAAAATGAAATTCAGTTTTCAGTAGAACGTATAAAAACTGCAATGGCAACATTGCCAGATGGATATCGGGTTGTATTGTCCATGCATTTGCTCGAAGGATACGATTATGATGAAATAGCTGAAGTACTCGCATTGTCGGCTTCAACTATACGCACACAGTTTATGCGTGGCAAACAGAAGCTTTTACAAACACTCAAAAAATACAGGGAATCATGAATCAAAGCCTGAAAGATTTTATGGCAGACAACCGGCGCGACTTTGATGATGAATTACCGGGTTTGCACAATTGGTCAGCCGTTGAGAAACGTTTGTCGCAACCAGCAAAAAAAGAAAAACCTATTTCAATACAAATGGGCTGCTTCCATTGTACTGTTGTTTTGTTCGGCAGCCGTAATGTTCATGCTATTGCAGAAGAAACCGGCTGATTCACTTCCAACCGCCGAGGCGCCTTCGAAAGCTGAATTTGAAGAGTGGCCCGTGGAATTTGCAGCAAAAGCAAAAACCTATTACGAAACCATCCTGGAACGACAGGAAGAACTCAACAAACTATCGAAAAAAGAACCTGAACTGGTAAATCAGTTTAGCGGAGACCTCGCCGCACTGGATACTGCCTATCAGGTTCTGCAACGCCAGGCCGCACAGGCTCCCGGCAGCGATGTAATCATAAAAGCAATGATCCAAAATTTGCAACTGCAGTCTGAATTATTAAGCCGTCAATTACAAATCATCAATCAGTATTCAACTCAAACAAAGTATAGCCATGAAAAAAGTAACTCTCGCTCTCTTTAGTATCGCCTTATTACTCTGGGCGCATCCATCATTCTCACAGGACGATGAAAAAGAAAGCCGTTATAAGCGGTTCAAATATTTCAAGGAAAACAAACTCAGTAAATCGTATCCTTCGGGTAGTTATCAACTTTCCATCGAAAACAGTTTTGGCGATGTGAAATTTATTGCGGGCACTACCAATGAAATCAAAGTAGATGTTCAATGGGAAGCAAGTTCTGACAATGAAGAGCAGGCCAACAAAAACTTTGAAGCGATCAAAATTGACAACAAACAGGAAGGCAATAAAATCAGCTTTGTCACTTCCGTGAAATCGAAAGATGATAAAAACAATTGCAAAAACTGCAAAACAAGTTTGCGGATTGATTATGTGGTGCAATTGCCTGTTACCGTTCCTGTAACGGTGGAAAACAGTTTTGGCAAAATCGTGCTACCAGATTACAAAGGAACATTGTCCATTACCAGCAAATTTGGCGAAGTAAACGCGGGTAATCTCCAGGATGTTAAGAAATTCGATGTGGAGTTTGGTGAAGCTGAAGTGGGAAGTCTTTCCAATGTTTCTGCATCTGTAAAATTTGGAAGCATTTCACTTAAAAGCCTTTCAGGAAAGAATAAACTGAATATGGAATTCTGTGGTAAATCGCAAATTGGTTTGGCCAGCAATATGGAAAGCCTGGAGTTGAAGGAGAGCTACAGTGTTGTAAACCTTCGTCCCGCGTCTAATCTTTCTGCCAGTTATTCAATCAGTACTAATTTTGGTTCAGTGAAGGATCGCGCAAATATTGGCATCACCCGAATTGATAAGCCTGAAAAATATGGTCCGGACGCACAACAAAAACATGCGGGTAAAACAGGATCAGGTAATGCACAGATCAATATTAAATCAGACTTTGGTACAATTATCCTCGGCGAGCCCCAGGCAGGTGATCTGGATGATAAGAAGTCGAAAAACAAGAATAAAAACAAAAACAAGAACAGGGTAACCACCTAACCAATATTGTTGCAAGAGTTTGAATTGTGAAATACTGTCAATTAGAAAAGCCCTCCCGTTTCGCCGGGAGGGCTTACTTTACAATTTAATCTACAAAGGTCGGATGCTACCCGAGCCCGATATAGAAGTTGTAATTTGTGGTGTACCACGATACCAGATAGATCCACTTCCTGAAATCTTTGCGTCTAAAGCCTGGATGGCCTTCAATCGAATATCACCCGAACCAGAAATTTCAGCATATGCACGGTTGCTGTTTACAGCATCTGTTTGAATATTGCCGCTCCCGGATATACGGAACCAACTGGTGCTCACTTCACCCTGGTGGATGCGGATATTTCCTGAGCCGGATATTTTAGCACGAAGCTGTGATTCCAGGTCAACGCCTGTAGCTTCAATATTCCCGGAACCACTCACGTTTAACGTCAGGTACGATTGCGTCAATACATTCTGCAACGTTACATTGGCGGCTCCCGAAAGATCAACCGAATTCAATTCCGGTGAGATCAACTCAACAATGATCTCCTGGTGACGGCGCACACTTTTTCCGTCTTTGAATTTAATAACCAACTCGTCTCCATCCTTCCTGGTTTGAATAATGTTGAGTATGTTTTGCTGTGCATGAATACGCACCTGGTAACTATTACCCACACTGTGGAACACCTGTCCGGAAATACTTACCCTCGCTGATTTAAAACCGGAATGCGAACGGTCTTCTGTAATAATGGGTCCTTCTCCGTCAATTTTTTCACAGGAGGTAATAAGCAAACTCATCAATGCCAACACTGGCAAAAATCTAAATAATCGTTTCATGGCTTTTTAATTGTCGCCACCATCCCTGCATGGAGGCTTTGTATAAGGTTTAATATTCCCACCAGGGATGGGTTTAAAATTCTAACTTCCAGTTCAACACCGGAATAAGTCCGTTTTGATAATTCGTTTGCACACTACCCTTCTCACTATCATACCACTGGTTAAATACATTCAACCGGTTGGTCAGATTCTGAATGTCCAACGACAGTGTGCTGGTATGTTTTCGGCGGTTCCATTTCATGCTAAAACGCAGATCAGTCCTGAAATAAGAGGCATTTTGTTTTGAAAATGCATTGGCTTCATCCCACACGGTATAACCCGCATCACGCGAAGCCTCTTCATCAATGGGTGTGTTTCTTTGTCCGCCTGCGATAATAGCTTTCAGGTTAATGCCAAAGACTTTGGTGCCTTTGAACGATTCAAAATCCCGGCCGGTAACAATGGTGGTGATATAATTTCCGTTAAAACGCGTGTTGCGTTCTACGCCGTCCAGCGCTGTATATTTTGATTGATATAGCGACTGACTGAAAAGGAAGTAAAACTGACTGCGTAGATATCGTTCTGCAGAAATTTCAACTCCATAGTTTCTTCCCTTTCCTTTGTTTACCATCGGGTCTGAAGGAAAATCATCGATATTATTCAAAACACTAAACGTAGAACCTGCTTCAGTACTCACCGGTATATTGAACAAATGCTGGTAGTACAATTCAGTTTTCAGTTTCCAGGCTTCCGTCAATCTGCGATTATAACTCAACACATAATGATGCGCACGAGAGAAATCCAGCTCACGATTTAAATAAACGTTTTCACCGGGGTTATCGCCATCCTGAGCAAAATACACACCCAATGCCTGCATCTGGCTATGCAATCCATAAGCAAACGCCAGCGTATTATTTCGGTTAGGTTGCCATTGCAATGAAAAAACGCGGATCGATTGCCTGTGCTTTATTGAATGACAAACGGAGATAGTGAGCGCCTGCGTTGAATGTCCAGCGACTGGCAAATCGATATTGCGCCTGTGCAAATAACTGCTGGCTATAAGTATGGCCAGCCTGATCTATACGGATTTCAAGCGGGTCGCCTTCATTATCCGGCGTCCGTTGCAAATAATTAAAACCATGTCGGGTTACATTCAAACCCGTACGCAGGTACAGTTTGCTATTGAAACGATAATGTAATGTGGAACTCAGGTTGAGTTTACGCGTATAGTATTTTACCTGAATGTTATCCTGAAGTTCATAATCATCATCTACGAGATATTCATTGTAAGCATTTTTTACAACGGAATATCCAATACCCGATTGCAGCCTTGCCTTCCCTCCCAACGATATTGAATGGGTGATTCCGTTATAAAGTGTGTTGGAAATAAAATCGGATTGATACCGGTCTGCTTTCGACTCCCACTTCAGGCTATCTATCGTAGCAGGATCCTGATCATCACTTAATCCACCAAAACCAAATAAAGAAAACGTTCCAATCCTGTTTGTCGGCAGTGAAATATTATACGAAAGATCCTGGAAATTGGTAGCGCCTTCCCCGGGTGTAATACCGAGTTTATTCAACAGGTTCAGTGTCGAATAACGGTAATTGACGAGATAGGACCCTTTGTAATTTTTTTGCAAATGGGCCTTCAGCGGCCACATTTAATCCGAGTATTCCCGCCTGAACTGCGTACTCTCTTTTCTCATTGTTCCCTTTCCGCAATTTCAAATCAAATACACCGCTGAGTGCATTTCCGTATTCCGCCGCAAAAGCACCGGTAACAAAATCTGAATTGGAAAGCAGCTGACTGCTTAGAATACTGATGCCGCCACCACTTGCACCGGCATTGCCAAAGTGATTCGGATTGGGAATATCCATTCCCTCCATGCGCCAAAGCATGCCGCTGGGACTATTACCACGGATAATAATTTGATTGTTTCCATCGTCCACAGCCATCACACCCGGAAAAGCCATCGCCATGCGAAGCGGGTCATTTACTGCGGCAGCATATTTCTGGGTTTCTTCCACGCTAAACGCACGCGCACTTACCAGGCTCATAGTATTATTGGGAAGATTCCTTCGACTACCTGCCTTTACCACCACTGCCGTTTCTTCCTTTACTTTTGTAGTCAATGGAACCTGTAGAACTGTTTCTTTTCCGGCATTGATAATTACTCCTTCAGTTTTAAACAACTCATAAGCCGCATGTGTAACCATCAACGTATAGGTACCCAGTGGAAGCCCATTGAAACGAAAATAGCCATTGTTGTCTGAAACAACAGATTTATCAAGTTCTACAATCGTTGCCGTGGCATTTGATATCGGCTGCTGCAGGGCCTGGTCAAAAATATTTCCTCGCAATACCTGAACGGGCTGTTGTGCCTGCAAACCTGCAGCAACCGTTAGGAAAACAATCATCGACAGAATTTGCATCTTCATGGTTTCAGTTTAATACATTCAACAATTCACACGCGATTCGTTCGCGTATACTTACAGTATTACAACCTGATTATTGCTTACCCCTATCCGTTAACAATTATTTTGTAACGGAATTAAAAAAGATGAATACCAGCATTCCATCCTATCCAGCCAGTTGTGCGTTTACTGAATGAATGGACGCTTCCTTTTCGGGGTAAATCAAACTGATAGCCGTCAATACCGGTTTCCTGGTCGGACGTGAACACAGAAAATGCCGGCCCGCCATAAATAGCGAGATGTCGACTAATATGTATTGCGAGATTCAACTGAAGACGATTCAAAATATTTGTATAGTTCCACGATCCACGATAGAGATACTGGGAACTGATTTCAGGGTTGAGACTTAAAGAATGCTTTTTGTTGAGATACAGTTCAGATCCGAGGCCATAACCAAAAGCGTACAGTTTTCGATCATTCTCCGGATTCATGCCCGCCATCAGGATACTGTATAACTTCCTGTTTCCTGTTTTGAATGATGCATTTAACAACATCAGCTCATTCGCAGAAAGTGCCAGTTTATGATATCCTTTCAATACAATATTGATCAGACCAATACTGTAACCATCAGATGTATCTGCAATATTGATCAATCCGATCTGAACACCTCTTAGCCGTTTGGTGTAATTAAACACGCCAGCGATCTGTACACCATTCATATCTCTTGCGGCGATATTGATTACCCCGGCCACCTGAACTCCAGCTATATTTTTTACGTACAAAATTGGCAACACCAGCTGCCTGGAAACCATTCATACTATCCGCCACATGGTTATAAACTCCTGCCGCCTGCGCACCTGTTACTTTACCACCTGTATAGTTACCTACACCGGCGGATTGAAAACCGGTTACGTTACGCAATACAAGATTTACCACTCCGGAAGACTGCATACCAGTCAGTTCTCCACCAACTACATTAAACAAACCTGCAGCCTGAAAATAACGTGTGTCTTTTTGGTTGATGTTAAATAAACCACCCACCTCGGCGCCATTTGTTCCCGCAGTATAGCCACCAAGGGCATTCACAGAAACATTATTAACTACCTGCGACCCCAGTTTGCCCTGGGTACTGATTCCGGGTATCAGCGAAACCTGGAATGGTCGCGTGGTAAAGAATTTTTTGATGTTCAGACTCTGCGCTTTTTGTTTTGCCGAAAGCAGAAAACGACCCAGGCCGGTTCGTTCAACAATAGCGGAATCATTTTTTATAGTAGCAGGAACAAGCTCCATCGATGGAAGACTGTCCCTCTCCGGCTCGGCAACCATATAATCATCCGGGGAAATGATGGTTGTATTTGCTGTTGTCTCAAACGGCATCAACGTAATACTTAATTGCTGGTCACGGCTGGTTTCGATGATGACTGTTGTGTCTTCATAAAACTCCTTACTCACAGTAAGTTCAGCCTTTCGGTTTCTAAGATGTTTGAGTCGCAGTTTAAAATAACCGTCCTGGTTTGTAAGTGCAGCAGCCAGCAGACTTTTTTCATACACGCTGGCATTATACAAAGCGATCCCCGAAATTTCATCATACACATTTCCGCTTACCCAATAAAACTTATCCTGTCGCTCTACGGGTTTTGTTACAATCAGTACTTTAATGGGTGCGCGCCGAATAATGATATACTGGCCACTCTCGCGAAATTCATAGTTTGTTCCAAAAATTTGAATCAATATCTCCCTTACTGTCCTGTCGGTAACGGAAAGGCTTACCAGGCTGTCTTTCTTAATTAAGTTAGAATTATAAGAGAAATAAAAGTTCCCTTTATTACTGATGATTTCCAGCACATGATCCAGTCGTTGTTCTTCGGTCTGTACGGAAATTATACGCGTGAGCGGTGTTTGCGCTGTTACCAATTGCATCAATAATACACCGATTAAAAGAAAAGATATTTTCAAAAACTGCTGCATTTTCGCCACCACTATTGTAAAATGATTTTATTATCCTGTTTTTTCACTTTTATATCAAACGTTTCCGACATCAACTGAAGGATGGCGTCTAGCGATTCATTGTTGAGTGTAATATCCCATTGCAGATCCCGCAAAGCGTCACGACCAAAAACAATCTCTACATCATAAGCTTCCTTCAGTATTTCCACCAGTCGCCATAGCGGCGTATTATCGCAAACAAAAACGCGGCTACGATAGTAGTTGTGCAACTGGTCCTTCTGTTCTTCTTTGGAAAGCTCCTGGTGATCGCTGCTTACCACCGTCTTCTCCCCTGCTTCTAACACAATTGTTTTCTCTCCATACTGCACTTTTACGCGCCCGGTTTCTACAATTACTTCTACCTCCGTACCTGTATTTCTTACGTTGAAAGAGGTTCCAAGTACCGTAATGGTTACCGGCCCTGCATCAATCATAAATGGACGTTCGGTATCACGCTTCACATCGAAGAATGCTTCCCCTTTCAGTTTCACTTTGCGGACGCCACCTTTAAATTTCGAGGGATAAATTATTTCAGAATTTTTATTCAGTGCGACCGCACTACCATCAGGGAGAACATTATTAGACACCTCTTCAAAGCTTTGGAATGCGAGTTCTTTGGGGTGCCCCGACTGGTTCATCCACCACCAGCCGGAAATGGAAAGAGCCAGGATCAGCATTACAGTAGCCGCCATTCGCATGAAGGGTGAAAGCAATCGTTTTACCGGCTTTTTATCCTCATTGTTTTTAACAGCAACACGGCTTTTTAAAACGCAACCAGGCCGCATCGGCATCCACTTTGCTTTCCATCGCCAATTGATGACTTTGCTGCCACACACGCTCCAAGCTTTCCAGGTACTTCCTGTTATCTACAGAAGCCTCCACCCAGCTTTTTACCTGGTGCTGCTCCTGTGGACTCACTTCACCCAACAGGTATTTCACCAGCAGGTCATCGGTCATATCGTTATGTAGTGGTTCCAGTTTGCTGTTATTGATGGATCAGAAATAACATTAATGAAATAAACTCAACCAGTTTGGCTCTCATTATTTTTAATGCCTTACCCATTTGATTTTCTACCGTCTTTACCGAGAGATTGAGTTTGTCTGCAATTTCCCGGTATTTTAATTGTTCAAAGCGGCTCATCTGAAAAATGGTGCGGCATTGTTCGGGTAGATCGTTCATGGCTTCCCCAATTTTGTTTATCAAAGTCGGATCGTACATGGCATCATTTCCCACACGTTCTTCCTCACGCATGCGATAAACAACATGCAGTCGATGTTTAGCTTTTACCTTTTGATGTTTCAGAAAATTAAGGCATTCGTTGTGCACAGCCCTGTAGAGATAGGCCGCAATACTACCCGAAATATGCAAGCCTGCAGCGCGCTCCCAAAGTTTGAAAAAGACCTGTTGTACCATCTCCTCGGCATTCGCGTCATCGTGCAATAAAGTACAGGCATAGGAATGCAGGGTCTTGTAATATTCCTTAAAGACCTGTTCAAAAGCTGCCTCATTCTGCTGCGACAACTGACCAATAAGCACATGTTCTGCCAGGGCCATTCTTTTTTGAACGTAATTGCTTCTCCAGGGTATTGCCGCACTCAATCGGTTATCTGTTTAACCAAATAACAACGATCTGAAAGAATACCCCTATTCGGGTTTAAAAATAATTGAGAAAAGGTTTCCCACCGGGGAAAACCTATTGAGCAGCAAGGTAATAATTACGCAAAAAGGAAGTAACGCCCACCTGGATGAACAGTAAAATCTGGAGAATCAAACGTAATATCAGAAGTTGAAAGCGGCACGAACACCCCAATATTGCAATTTCCGGGGCCAGACCAATGTTCATATTTTCCCTGGATATCAAAGGCCAGCACACGCACACCAATGCCCGGGGAAAGAATAAATGCTTTATCAGTTTCTCCGCTGATCTGTGCGCCACCGGCTTCCATTTTGAAATACAGGAATGGGATAGGACGGTATTTGAGACCCGCACGCAGTGGATAGGCCTTCACAGAAGGCAGCCTGCCTGATTGATCCTGCTGGCCGCGCACCTGGAAATAACCAACAGAGCCAGTTACACCCAGGCGGCCGGGGAGTTTAACGTCTGCAGTGAAGCCCAAACCCCAACCGTCGTTGAACCTTGTTTCCGCGCCACCCGTCATCCAGGCCTTTTCAAAATAAGGGCCAATGCTGAATGGCTTAATTTGTGCCTGCGACGTATGCGTCACTAACATAAAAACCAATAGGGCTAATATCCGGTACATAAAAACTGCTTTAGTAGAACCTGTATGATTAATGTTTCACAAAAACGAAACCAAAAAGCAGGATCGTATTCGAAGGTGCAGTTTTTGGGAATTGTTTATGACGGCAACCGGATGATTTGTGCAATTGGAAACATGAGTTGGGGAAATTTTGCCTCTGCAAATCCTGCCAGGTCGCTTAAAATAAAAAAAGCAAACTGCTTTTACGCAGCTTGCCTTTTACCAATAACTTATGTAATAATTATTGGGGCAACAGACGGAAAACGGCACCCGGCTCTTCCACCGCTACATAAATATATCCATCGGGGCCTACACGTACGTCGCGCACACGACTGATATTTTTAAGCAACTTATCTTCTCTGGTTACTTTGTTCCCATCGAGATAAGAAATATTCACGTATTTGAAACGAAGTGAACCACTCAACAATTGATTCTCCCAACCCCTGTATTTATCTGTTGTCACAAACGTCATTCCGCAAGGGCCAATAGAAGGAATCCAGTATTGCACCGGCTGCTCCATTCCCTCCTGCGCTGTTTTATTTGAAATTATTTTTCCATTATAGTTAATGCCATATGTGATTACAGGCCATCCATAGTTCGCGCCTTTTTTAATGATATTGATTTCATCACCACCGCGGGGGCCATGCTCGTGCGACCAGATATCACCTGTTGCCGGATGTACCGCCAATCCCTGCGGATTACGATGGCCATACGACCAGATGCTCGGGCGAGCGCCAGGCGTATTAACAAATGGGTTGTCGTCGGGAACAGTACCGTCATCTTTCAGACGATGGATTTTTCCGTTATCATTATCGAGGTTTTGCGGAAATTCTTTTTCATTTCCTCTTTCACCTACTGAGAAATAAAGCATTCCATCTTTACCAAATACCATACGTGAGCCATAGTGATGACGCATGGTAGTAAAAGGATGTGCTTCAAAAATCACCTTTTGATCTTTGAGTTCGTTGCCGTCCAGTCGTGCACGCATAATAGCCGTTGAACCGAGCTTTTTCCCGGCTTCATCACGAATTGCGGAGTAAGAAATATAAATCAGACCGTTGCTGTTGTATTGCGGGTGAAGGATCACATCCAGCAATCCACCCTGGTTGGCATCGAATACAACCGGTGAACCTTTTACAGCAACCTTATTTCTGTTTTTATCTACGCGATAAAGCGTTCCATGTTTTTCTGTAACTAACAATTCGTCGTTGGGAAGAAAAGCAATTGCCCAAATGGATTGTACACCACTTACAATTGTATCCAGTTTTACGGTAAGTCCCCCACCTTCGAATGTATCCGATTTTGGTGCATCTGTAAATTCAAAAGTTTTAAAACGTTTGATACCGTCCAGCATATAATCCGCGAGCTCGTAAATTTCTGTATCAGTAAATGCAGAATCAAACGCGGGCATTCCTTCTTCCAGGTATCCATGTTTTACCGCTTTGAACAAATCTTCGCGTGTATTCCCGTGTTTCCACTGGCGATCAACAAACATATCCATCTTCTCGCCGTGGCAACCACCGCAGTATTGACTATAATTTTTTGCCGCCCTTATTGTATCCGTTGTTGCTGCAGTAACAGCAGGATCACTGGTTTTGTTTGGCCGGAGAAACCCAGGCATCCAGCTGCCACTGCACTTGCTACAACAGCAGATACTACCATCCATTTAGCCATGTTCAATTGATTTTGTGTTTTTGGTGTTGAGAGATTCCAAAAATACAGTTCTTTTCGGAACCTGACCGGGGCAAAGTGCCAAATATCGTCGACAAACGACGTTTGTAGACGGACGAAGCATGTAGTCGCCGCTTCACAGTTATACAGCGACAGACCACAGCTACCCGTCTATTATCACATTTTTGGGGAATAAAACAGTATTAGTTTTATCTCAGCCATTCGAAAAATAAAAACGCTTAAACATTAGCCATGAAAAAGAAAAATCAAATTATGATGCTCGCATTTGCCCTTGCATCATTTAGCCTCAACAGTTTTGCTCAATCTGAAAAGGAAACAAATATTCGAAGCAAAGCACCTACCTGGGTTTGCGAAGAAGGTTACTGGGTTGTGGAATCTAACATCAAAGACAAATTAAATCACATTGTTTATTTCTACAACGACCAGCAACAGTTGATCGGCCGCAAAGAGCTAACGGGTGTAAAACTGAATCTGCGTAAACAGAAAACGAAAAAGATGTTAAAAGAATCACTGGAGTCCTCTATGCAAAACTGGGCTTCGCGTTAACTGAACCAGCCATGAAAACCGGCTAGCCGTTCTCTTTTTAGTTCACTGATTGTAAGTAAACCCCGTCGTTGCATTTTCAGCGGCGGGTTTGCTTTTATGGCGGTTTCCACAAGCCATTTAACCGATAGCCTGACCGTTCGTCTACAAAAAAACTACTTTCAGCGACTATCGCTTCTATTAAGGTCAGCATTTAAATGGGCGCACTATCTTTAGATTTATGGAGCGTTTCCCATTCATATTTTCTGACGAAAAAAAATACCGCCTTCGACGCCATTTTTATTTCTGGCTATTTTGGTGGCTGTTCATGGGATTTTTGTATTCATTTGTAGCATCGGAGAGCTTCCTGGAATACGGAGAAAGGTTGCCGATATCGCTGCTGGAATCTTTGTTGTACCTGATTTCGCACATGTTCCTCTCGTATTACCTGATCTACTTTGTAATACCCCGTTTCTTATTAAAAGAAAAATACTGGAAGTCTGCCATACTGGTTGTGATCGGTTTCTTAATAGTAGCAGCAATGGCCGCATTCACAACGATTTTTATCATCAGGCCTATCCGTGTATATTTTTTTCCCGATGAATATATCATCCCCCCTATCCCCTACGTGTCAGCATTTATCTATCACTCCTTGCCGGCCTGCGTGGTGGAATCACAATTGGTGGTATTGCAGCTGCCATTAAGCTGATGAAAACGCTCTACATGAAAGAGCAGCGCAACCTCCAACTGCAACGGCAAAATGTAGAGGCACAGTTGAAGATTTTAAAAGCCCAGGTACATCCGCATTTTTTATTTAACACACTTAATAATATCTATGCGGAAACGCTGGATAAAGCACCACGGGCTTCACAAATGGTGAGCAGTCTCTCCGACATACTTCGTTTTATGTTGTATGAAAGTAACAATGAAAGAACACCATTAAAGAACGAACTAAAATTGATTAACGATTATATAGGTCTCGAAAAAAATCCGTTACAACCATTTGGATTTGCATATTGATATGCCTGCACAAACAGGTAATCTCACTATTGCACCATTGCTGTTGCTGCCGCTTGTAGAAAACTGTTTCAAACATGGCAACAGCAGGCTCATCGACCAGGCGTGGATGAACCTGAAAGTAGAGTTATCGGGAAACCAAATGCAATTGAAACTGATGAATGGTAAACCCGCGGAATGCGATCGCGCTGATAAAGCATCCGGCATCGGACTTGAGAACGTACGCAAGCGACTGGAGCTTTTATATCCCGGGCGCCACCATCTTACAATCGACGACGAAGGAGAAGTTTTTATATTAAATTTGAAATTAATGCTCGACGAAAGTAACAACGCAATGTCGCCAACAACATATTATACCGCCTGATGAATGACCAGGATAAAATACAATGTCTCGTAGTAGACGATGAACCGCCAGCTCGCGAACTGGTTACCCGTTATATTAAACAGGTACCCAATCTCGCATTGCAGTGCGTTGCTTCCAATGCGCTGGAGGCAATGAGTATGTTGCAAAAATTTCCGGTGGATTTGATGTTTCTTGATATTAATATGCCTCAACTAAATGGAATTGATTTTTTAAAGACCTTAAAACATCCTCCAAAGGTTATCCTCACAACAGCCTATGCAGAATATGCACTTGATGGGTATGAACTGGATGTAGTGGATTACCTGATGAAACCCATTCCTTTTGATCGTTTTTTAAAAGCGGTGAACAAAGCTTTTGATACGCGTCCGCAACGTCAGTTCCAAACGTTGTCTCCTGAAGAGAAAACATTGGAGTCGTTTGTTTATTTCAGGGCCGACCGGAAAATGGTGAAAGTAATGTTACATGACATTCTTTATGTGGAAAGCATGAAAGATTATATCAAGGTATTTACGAAACAGGGTTTGGTCATTACAAAACAATCCATCCGTTCGGTAGAAGCTATGTTGCCCGAACGCGAATTCATGCGTGTGCACCGTTCCTATCTGGTTTCGCTCAAACATGTTCAAAAATTCAGCAATGATTCGCTGGAGATCGGTAAAATCGAAATTCCGATAGGTAAATTATACCGGCAGTCGGTAATCAAGCAACTGGGTGTGTAAGAATTACTTTAATCGAATCACCTGACTCCCATCGCCAGTCACCTCAAATGCAGCTTCACTAAAACGTGCTGCACGCATAGCAGGATAAACATTATTGGAAAAGCCGTATTTCTCTTTGGGTATGCCCAGCACGTTGGTGTCGAGTTTTCCATCACCATTCCGATCGAAAAATACCGCAATCGCGTAAGTTCCGGGATTGATATTTTCAAAAATAATATTCGCCGACTGCTGACCGTTAACGTCTACTTTGCGACTTATCACTGCCCTGTCGGCTTTTCTGAAATTTTCAGCGCTATCGTACCAGCCAATCAACAAGGTTCCTTTTTTTTCGTCAAGACCGAGAATGGTAAGCGTATACTGGTGCTGGGAACGGGCTGAACCCGCCGTCAACATTACCAGCAGAAAAACTATCACGCTAAAATAGGGTCTTACTGATTTCATACATTAGCTTAACCGGTCAACGCATCATTTGTTCAATATTTGGCAAATGAGCATATTTGTATAACGATCGGTTTTATGAAAAATTTGTTTTTACTTTTTACGATTGCCGCCCTTTTGGTTTCGTGCAATAACGAAGATCACAAAAACCCCGGCATTAGCCGACCCGGTTTTTCCGGCAGATGGGAACTGGAGCATATGCCGGGATACAGCCAGACGGTTGAACTTTTGTATACTTCCGGCAAGCCCTGGTTAAACATTGACAGCAGTGCAGGTACATTTACAGGTTTTACCGGTTGCAATACAATGTCGGGGTCGATCGAAGTTCCCGATTCCATACGTATCCAGATTACAAAAGAAAAGACTACTGAGAAAGCTTGTGCCGGCGATGCCGAAGCAGCCTTTTTACATGCCCTTGCACAGGTACAATTCTTTCACTGGCAGGGGCCGGATTCATTGTGGTTGCTGAGGGAAAATCGAGTGGTACTGCGATTTGTACGGAAAATGTGAAAATGAGAAAATACCGATAAAATGTGGAAATGTGAAAATGAGAAAATGTGGAAATCTATAAGATTCCAGCAATCAAACCAGATTCTCTCATATCAACATTTTTCATGTTTTCCTGTTCCACAAATTTTCACATTTTCACATTTCCTCATTTTCACATTTTCTCATTACTTCCTTTTTCACATTTTCATTTATCTTTAATGCCAATTAAAAAATCCGATCTATGTCGCTTTTGAATCAAAATAATAAGAAAGACAAAAAGAAAGCCGCGAAAAAGACAACCGCTGCGGGTGGTAATTCTAAATTTATTGCGAAGCCAAAATCTAACGTGTTTGTGAGCAAGCAATCGAATACCGGTTCACAGCGCGGCAGCTAACATTTTCATGGACAAAGAAACCCTGTTGCGGCAACTTGCCAGCGATACCTGGGTTGCGCTGCAACCCTCTCCCATTCATGGTATCGGCGTTTTTGCCATTCGTGATATTCCCAAAGGTTGCCGGACGATATTTTCTGAAGGTGTTGGCGAGTGGATCCGACTGCCCATAAAAGACGTTGAACAACTACCCGACCATAGCCGGAACCTGGTAGAAACCTATTGCCTCTACGATGAGAACGATTACTTTGTTCCCACCTACGGTTTTAAACTGATGGACCTGGTTTTATATCTGAACCATAGTTCCACACCTAATATTCGATCGGTAGACGATGGAGCTTTCTTCGAAGCACTCGCAGATATTAAAGCCGGAACGGAACTGTTGGTAAATTATGGGAATATCGTTGAGACTACAGAATACGAATAGCAGGGTTATCGTTTTAAATACTTTCCCTTCAAAAGTTTTTCCATCACTTCCTCTTTCATATTCCTGCTAATCGGCAATTCGTGGCCCTGCATCCGGATAATATTGCCTTCTACATTTTCTATCATCGGCGCAGACACAATAAACGATTTGTGAATGCGGATAAATTGCTTTGCAGGCAGGTATTCCTCCACAGCTTTAAATGTCAGATAAGTCATGTACTTCTTATCGCGGGTTTGAATCACCACATAATTTTGCAAAGCTTCTACAAACAATATTTCAGCAAAATTGATACGCACCAGTTTTCCGTCCACTTTTATAAAGAAATGATCTGTCGTATCTGCGTCTTTTTGGGTAATTGCTTCCTGGGCACGAACCACCGCTTTGTAAAAACGCTCGAACGATACGGGTTTTACGAGGTAATCCAATGCATTTAACTCAAAACCTTCCACGGCATATTGTGGATACGCGGTTGTAAAAATGACAGGCGGAAGATTGTTGACTGTCTTCACCAACTCAAGCCCGCTCATCAGTGGCATCTGGATATCTAGAAGAAGCAGGTCCACTTCACCGTTGCGGATGATTTCCATCGCGGGCATTACGGAATCGAATTCTCCCACACAGGAAATAATATCAATCTCGTTGATGTATTCCATCAGGCCCTTTCGCGCCAGCGGCTCATCGTCGATGATAACAGCTCGTATATTTCGTTCCATAAATGCGGTTTATGAACTTTAAAAATATGATGAACAAATCAAACTCAGTTTTGCTTCAAAGCAATCACTTCCTCTGTTGAACACGAGTTCATATTTACCTGGATAAAGTAGTTCCAGTCTTCTTTTTACATTTTGCAAACCAATTCCGCCTTCCAGGTTTTGTGTCGGTGGTTGTGTACTATTCTCTATATGAAATTCAAAATGATCGCCGGTCTTCTCCAAACTTACTTTGATATAATTTTCCTTTTCTTTAAAATGCGAAATATGTTTGAATGCATTTTCAATAAACGGAATCAGTAAAAGCGGCGCGATTGAGAAACCGTGTAACCCGGGGCCTTCTTTAAATTCAAGCGTGTAACCGATTTCTTTCCTGAGACGTTGCAATTCGAAATAATCACGCAGATATTTCAGTTCCTTTTCTATCGGCACCCATTCGTCATTCATTTCGTAGAGTTGATAACGCAACATATCCGAAAACTGGTGAAGCGCTTTTCGTGCATCGTCGTTTTTTTTATCAATCAAAAAATATACAGAATTAAGTGAGTTGAATAAAAAATGTGGATTGATTTGTGACTTCAGAAAATTCAGTTCAGCTTCCGCTTTTTCCCTTGCCGTCTCAGCCAGCCGTTGTTGCAGTTTGCGATAATCCCACATCAACTTAAATGCAGCACCGGCCGACACCAGGAAAAAATGCGGAATTATATTGTCATAAATCCTTTGCTTCCAGGTGCCAATGGTAAGTATTGAACCGGGAAACCCATAATCCATCCCAGCACCTGCATTTTGATAATGCTGCTAACTACGATCATCAGCAGAAAAAACGATGGCAAACCCGGCATAATGCCGGTTGTATAATAAACGAGGCAGTAAAATATAATTAGTGATGTAAACCATTAGTGCGAGATCCGCCACTTTCACAGCTGTAACCTTTAGGGCAGTGCTCCGTAATGCATAATCATCCACCCGCAGCATATACCAGGTAACAAATACAAGTCCCCAAAACAGTAGATGCAGGGCAATGACAGCGGAACGTTGCAATGGCTTCATAATTCAAACTAAATGTACCAATTCCAGCGGGAAAAAACAGTTACACGATTGGCTTCTGCCTGCTGACAAAATGCAATTCGTCATGCCGAATCACCCCGTCGTCCAGAAAAATTGTAACCTGTTTTTACCAAACCTAGTTTTACGAAAAATTAAAGTACAGCCATGAAAAAAATCTTTATTGCGCTTTTCGTACCGTTGATTGCCTGTTCGCAATCATTGCCACATGTAAACAAACCAAATCCAAACGATATAAAGATTGACGAACGTTGCGAAAATTGTGGAGGTTTATATGAATCACCTGTTCCGTTCAGCCAGCTCAATGAAATCGATACAGTTTCATGCTTCAATGAACCGGGTCCGAAGTTGTATGTATCTGGAATTGTATATCAAAAAGATGGGAAAACGCCTGCAGCAGATATCATTCTGTATTTCTATCACACCGATCAAACAGGAGTTTATCCAAAACGTGGTAATGAGAAAGGCTATGCCCGCGATCATGGTTATTTAAGAGGATGGTTGCGTACCAACGCTAAGGGGGAATATCATATTTATACACTTCGCCCGGGTTCCTATCCCGATAGTCGCAATCCTGCGCATATACATATGGTGGTAAAGCAACCCGGTGTGGAAGCTTACTGGATTGAAGATTTTTTCTTTGCTGATGACCCACTCCTCCCCGGCTCCAGCGACGTATCCCGCAATCCGCGCGGCGGCAATGGCGTGTTGACGATAGAACACAAAAACGGAATGCAGGTGGCACGAAGAAACATATGGTTAGAGTGGATGTGAAAGTGAGGAAATGTGTAAATGAGAAAATGAAGAAATGTGTAAATGAGAAAATGAGGAAATGTGTAAATGAGGAAATGTGAAAATATCCAAATTCAACTAGCTAGTGCATTTCTTCATTTACACATTTCTTCATTTTCTCATTTACACATTAACAGATTTCCTCTCTAGTTTCTCATTCCAAAAAGCGCACTGCCAATTCGTATCATATTGCTGCCTTTTTGCAAAGCGGTCTGATAATCGCCGCTCATGCCCATCGAGAGAATTGGAGAGGTATCCGTATTGTCGAAGTTGGGCTGGTGTCTATTGTATAAGAAGAACAGGTCTTCAAATTCTTTTTCAATTTGCTCCTGTTTGTCGGAGAAACTGGCCATTCCCATGAGGCCGCGGATTTTGATACGGGTAAATTTCCCTTCTGTTCTCGCATCGGCAACAGCTTTCAAACATTCTTCCAATTCATCTGCATCCATTCCGAATTTGGTTTCTTCGGTAGCGATGTGTACCTGGAGCAGACAATGAATATCTCGCTGGAGTTTATCGGCCTGTTTGCTGATTTCTTCAAGCAGACGAAAGCTGTCCACTCCATGAATGAGGTGTACAAATGGTGCGATGTATTTTACCTTATTACGTTGAAGGTGTCCAATAAAATGCCAGCGTATGTCTTTGGGGAGTTTGTCGGCTTTCTCAACAAGTTCCTGCACATAATTCTCTCCAAAATCCAACTGACCTGCTTCCCGAAGCGCAAGAATATCCTGTTCAGGTTTAATCTTCGACACCGCAACAAGTGTTGCGTTTGCAGCGTCACATTCAGCCTTAATTTTTCTAAAATTTTCGAGATTGATCGCCATGGGGCGAAGATAGAAAACTTCGATGAGGGAGGGCGATGATGGATAGGGGATGGTGGATGGAGGATGGTGGATGGTGGATGGTGGATGGGGGATGGAGGATGGGGGAAAGATGTTCGGAATACAAGTTACCTCTGTTGCATTTTACAGCGGTATCCCACACGCTGAATATTCATCCCCCATCCACCATCCACCAACCATCTCCCATCCCCCATCCACCAACCATCTCCCATCCCCCATCCACCAACCATCTCCCATCCCCCATCTCCCATCTTCTCTCTCTACTTCAATATCGCCCGGCTAATCACAATCCGTTGCACTTCGCTGGTGCCTTCATATATCTGGGTGATTTTTGCGTCGCGCATGAGGCGCTCAACGTGGTATTCTTTTACAAAACCGTAACCACCGTGTACCTGAACCGCTTCAACGGTTGTCCACATGGCGGTTTCAGATGCATACACTTTCGCCATGGATGAGCTGAGTGTATAATCCATTTTATTATCTTTTTCCCAGGCAGCTTTCATACAAAGCAAACGTGCTGCTTCAATGCGGGTTGCCATATCGGCAAGTTTGAACGCGATTGCCTGGTGATTCATGATTTCTGTACCAAACGCCTTGCGGGTTTTGGAATATTCTTTCGCTAATTCATAGGCACCACTGGCAATACCCAGCGCCTGTGATGCGATACCGATTCGGCCACCTGCAAGTGTTTTCATCGCGAATTTGAAACCAAAACCATCTTCACCAATGCGGTTTTCTTTGGGCACTTTTACATCGGTAAACATTACCGTGTGTGTATCACTACCGCGAATACCGAGTTTGTTTTCTTTTTGCCGCAACAGTAACGCCGGGCCAGTTTTTCTCAACAATAAATACGTTGATGCCTCTTGAACCTTTTGAAGCATCTGTTTGTGCGATCACCAGGTAAACGGACGCTGTGCCACCATTGGTTATCCAGTTTTTGGTACCATTCAACAGGTAGTAATCGCCTTTATCTTCTGCAGTGGTGCGCTGTGAAGTTGCATCGCTGCCAGCTTCAGGTTCGCTCAGCATAAATGCCCCAATGTAGAGTTCACCATCCTTTCGCCCTTGCGCCAGTGGTGTGAGATATTTTCTTTTTTGCTCTTCTGTACAATATTGCTGAAGACCATAACAAACAAGGCTGTTGTTTACGCTCATGCACACGCTCACGCTCGCGTCAATTTTTGAAATTTCTTCCATTGCCAGCACATAACTAACTGTATCCATACCAGCGCCGCCGTATTCAGGATCTACCATCATTCCCATAAAGCCGAGTTCGGCCAGTTTCATAATCTGTTCACGGGGAAACTTCTGCTGCTCATCCCTTTCAATCACGCCCGGTAGACATTCATTTTGGGCAAAATCACGCGCAGCCTGCTGGATCATCAATTGTTCTTCAGTTAGTTGAAATAACATAAAACGGAGATATTAATAAACGTTAGTATTTGCAAATATAGGCGCGAGCAGTGAAATATTTACTGCCGCTTATAAAACCCGGGACTAAACCCGTGTTATTTCGCCGAAAAAATAATTTCTTTTCGTCAAACTTTTTTCCAACTAACTGGTTTATGTGAGGTTGAGCCCAAAATCGGGAGCAGGAAATGGGAAAATTGAACCAGTCGACTTGATTTCTTTAGCACTGATTCAAAACGTTAAAAGAGTGATCAGTATCATGTTGCCGGCCTCCTTTTTCACCTATCTTTGCCCCGCAATTCACCAAGCGTTATTGCAACTGAGGTTATGAAAAAAATTCACATTGTATTACTCGTGCTGATTGCCGCCGCCATCGCTGTTCTGATTAGTTATATGCAGAACACCAGCACTTACGACACGGTTGACACTGCGGTAGCCAAACCCGGCAAATATGTGCACCTGATGGCACGTTGGGACAAAACGGCTCCCATGGAATATGATGCGTTGAAAGACCCCAATTTCCTCAGTTTTACAGCTGTTGATACCTTGGGTAAAACGGTGAAAGTAGTTTATCGCAATCCCAAACCTGAGAATTTCGAAATCAGCGAGCGCCTGGTACTCGAAGGAAAGTATGATGATGGCGTTTTTCATTGCGAAAGAATCCAGACCAAATGTCCATCGAAATACAAGGAAGATATGGCTGCACAGCATAAAGCTGTGGAAAGCGCACTGGAAGCCAATCCGGAATAGCCAGGTTTCCCTTTCAAAATTCCAGGCTGTGACATGGCCGCCAGCCTGCCTGCCCTCTGCGGGTGTAAAGGCCTGAACCAAATCAAATTTTAGGCATGAATTATCTTGGTGAAAGCCTGTTTCCCGGTCAGTTGGGACACTTCCTTATTATTCTCTCTTTTTTCGCTTCGCTGGTAGCCAGCATCGCTTATTATAAATCTACCCGCCTCGGACTCGAAAAAAAAGTGGACGACTGGAAGAAACTTGCTCGCTTTTTCTTTCATCATTGAAGCGCTTTCGGTATTTACCATCTTTGGTTTGATCTATTATATCAACTCAAATCATCTCTACGAATATAAATACGCGTGGCAGCATAGTAGTAAATCGCTGGAATATAAATACCTCGTTGCCGGCATTTGGGAAGGCCAGGAAGGAAGCTTCCTGCTCTGGTCGATGTGGCATTGCGCACTCGGCTTGATTATGTTGAGTCGTGGTGGAAAATGGGAAGCGCCTGTTATGACCATTGTAAGTTTTGCACAGGTCATTCTTGCTTCCATGATCATGGGCCTCTATATCGGAGACGTACAAATAGGATCCAATCCTTTTATCCTATTACGTGAGTCAGGTGTATTCGATAATGCACCAGGTATGCACGTCGATTTTGATTTGAACGCGCCAGTTCGACCAGATTACCTGATGCGGATTACCGATGGAAATGACCTGAACCCGCTATTACAAAACTACTGGATGGTGATTCACCCGCCAATATTGTTCCTCGGCTTTGCAGCCACTTTATTCCCATTTGCTTTTGCGGTTGCTGGTTTATGGACAGGCAAAACCGGTGAATGGACAAAACCAGGTTTACCCTGGACCTTGTTTGCACTCGCAGCACTGGGTGTTGGTATTATGATGGGCGCCGCCTGGGCTTATGAATCGCTCACATTTGGTGGCTACTGGGCATGGGATCCCGTAGAAAACGCATCGCTGGTTCCCTGGCTGATTCTTGTTGCTGGTTTGCATACTTTACTTATTTATAAACATACAGGTCAGTCGCTACGCGCCACTACCCTGTTTTTAGTGCTGCAATTCTTCTTCATCCTGTATTCAACATTCCTTACACGTAGCGGTATCCTGGGTGAATCTTCGGTACACTCATTCACCGACTTGGGAATGAATAAGCAACTTTATTTGTTATTGTTTGCTTTCTCCTGGCCCGCTGCAATTCTGGCAGCTGCCGAAAGAACAAACAAAATCAAAATTGCAGCTTTCGGATCGAGTATGTTGTTGCTGACATGGATTTCGGGCCAGGCAGGATTTGCAGTGGCAGGTTTTTCACTAACACCAACGCTGGCATTCCTGACCATTATTGGTGGATTGATTGCAATTATTTCCCAGATTCAAACACGTATACCGGGACAACATAAAGAGGAAAGCGGTTCATCCCGCGAATTCTGGATGTTTATTGGCGCACTGATCTTCTTCTTTTCTGCAATCGTTATTACGTTCATTACTTCACTTCCTGTGTTCAACAAAGTGCTGGACTTACAACGTGCTGCTGCTAAAGACCAGGAGTTTTTATACAACAGGATTCACGTGTTTGTTGCGATCATTATTGGTGTATTAACTGCATTTACGCAATACCTGCGTTATAAGGATACACCATCGAAAATGATTTGGAAAAAGCTGTGGCTGCCAACGGTGATTTCGCTGGTAGCAGGTATTCTTGTTGTTGCTTTTGGCAACATCGACTATCAAAAGCAGGGCCCTGGCTTCCTCGGAGCGATCTGGATTGCTGTTGTTGCAAGCGTATATGCCATTATCGCAAATGGTATGTATATCTGGACAGGTATTAAAGGAAAACTTTCCATTTCTGGTGGTTCCGTTTCACACGTTGGATTCGGTTTGGTTTTATTCGGCATCCTTATTTCTTCTTCCAAAAAAAGAAATTCTTAGTCTAAATACGAGCGGTATTCCTATCAACTTCGGCGCTGAAAGCACGGAGAAAACGGGTGAAAACCTTACACTGGTAAAAGGCCGTCCCACCTCCATGGGTAAGTTTGATGTTACTTATGTGGGCGATTCAGCGCACCCGAAAAAAGAACAATGGTATTACCAGATACATTTTAAAAGTCGTGAAGACAACGAAGAGTTTACCCTCTGGCCTAACGCCTTTGTAAACTACAAGGGCAATGAAGGTTTGATGGCGAATCCTGATTCGCGCCACTACCTTACTCACGACATATTCACTTACGTTTCTGCACTTCCGAATCCCGATAAAATGAAGGATACAACCAGCTTCACGACTTATGTTCGTAAAGAGGGTGACAGCATCTTCTATTCAAAAGGATTTATCCTGGTGGAGAATCTCCGCATTGTAGACAGCCTGCCTGTTTCCGGTTTTGAAAAAGGTGATTCTGCTGCTGTAGCCCGATTGAAAGTTCAATCGGTGAACAAAACGAGTTACACTTCTCAACCAATCATGGTAAACAAACGCGGGGTCTCAATTTCAATGCCTGATACGGTAATGAGTGAAGCATTGATCATTCGCTTGCAAAAAGTACTTCCTGACGGCAGTGCGGAAATCGGTGTGAAAGAATCCGACGCGGTATTGCAATGGGTAACGCTGAAAGCCTATAAGTTTCCGCTGATCTTTGTACTTTGGGGTGGAATTATCATTACGGCTATCGGTATCCTCATGAGTATGGCGCAAAGAATCCGCGAAAACAACCGTAAACTCCGGGCCGTTTCCTGATTTTTCACAATTTTAAAACAGCAATTTTCCGCTAATAGCTGTCTCTTTGTAAAAACGGGTCTTTTCCCGTATTTTACAAATTGATATGCAGCGTTATCTGGCGAAATTTTTGGTTCTGTTTTCCCTCATCACGGGTTCCCTGTCCGCCGCCGGACAGATTGAACCTGTTGTCGCGCCCGACACGCTACCACCCATGCCTTCTTATGCCGAACGATCTGCAAAATGGGGCCCAAACGATACCATTGTTACTCCTGCTGTGTGGTACAACATGGAGATGTTAAGTGCCCATGACGAAGCGAATGTCTGGACATCCAACCTCTCTCCCAAAAAGCTGGCGAAGTTTCAGAAAGAATGGAACCGTTTACGCAATGCTGTTTATGTAACCTATCCTTACGCACGCGTGGCCGGGCGCACCATCAATGAAATGAATGAAAAGCTGGCAACCATCAAAGACAAAAAACAGCGCAAGGAATACATCAAAAGCAGGGAAAAAGAATTGCGTAAACAGTTTACTGAACCTTTATCCAATCTCTCTGTTTATCAGGGCAGGGTTTTGATGAAACTGATCAATCGGCAAACGGGTAATAACTGTTATGCGATTATCAGAGAATACAAAGGAGGGTTTAACGCGCGCACCTACCAGACCGTCGCTTTCTTCTTTGGAACCAACCTCAAACAGGACTATGACCTGAACGACAAAACCGATCGGCAGATTGAAAGTTTTGTTCATGAGATAGATGGAGCCTGGTACGGTAATCCTTATCGTACCCAATAAAAAAAACTGCAACCGTTGAAGGTTGTAAACGATCTTTAATGCAGGTTGTTATTGATCTGAATTCCTAATTTTGCCATCCTGAATTGACTGAGTCCAACAAAAATAAACCGCAATAGATGAAACTCGATATTCTCGCAATAGGTGTTCACCCGGATGATGTGGAACTGGGTTGTTCCGGTACATTAATTAAAGAAATAAACAGAGGTAAAGTTGCTGGTATTGTCGACCTCACACAGGGCGAACTCGGTAGCCGCGGCACCATCGAAACCCGCTATGCGGAAGCTGCAGCAGCAGGACGCATTATTGGCGCTGCCGTACGAGAAAACCTTAAGATGCGGGATGGCTTTTTCAAAAATGATGAAGAACATCAACTTCAGTTAATACGAACAATAAGGAAATATCAACCTGATGTCGTTATCGGCAACATCCTGCAGGATCGTCATCCCGATCATGGCCGTGCCGGGCACCTCATCAGCGATGCCTGTTTCCTGTCTGGACTTCGTCGCATTGAAACAGTTGGCGACGATGGAAAACCACAGGAGAAATGGAGACCACGTTACTTTCTACAATACCTGCAGGACTGGTATCATGAGCCGGATTTCCTGATTGATATCAGCGATGTTTTCGAACAACGCATGGAGTCGATTAAAGCATATGGCACACAGTTTAACAGTCCCTCTGAGTCAGATGGCCCACAAACATACATCTCTACCCCTGACTTTCTGGAGAGCGTAATTGCCCGTGCCCGGATGCTCGGCAAACGAATCGGCGTGAAATATGCCGAAGGATTTGTGACAGAGAAGAAATTGGGTCTCCGTAACCTTGACTCGCTGGTAATGAATGAGACCTAAGCTCCGCCGTTTTTGCAGCTTTTACTCAAATGGGAAAGAATTCATAATGTTGAAATTTTTCAGATAATCAGTCGGGATTTGACGTATCTTCGTAGCCTACGTTAATTTCTAACCCGCACGTTCTCATGGCAATACCCAAATTTTCCAGTGTCCCCCAATCTTTTCACAGTGAATTAAAACGCCGAATCAGCGAATATTTCAAAGAAGTTGGAAAGTCACAAACAGGCAATTACAGCCTTTTTATCAAAGCAATCATCCTCGTAGTAAGTTTTCTCGCAATATATACGCACCTGGTATTTTTCACCCCTCCACCGGTTTGGGCGATTCTTGAATGTTTATTACTCGGATTTTTAACGGCAGCTATTGGCTTCAATGTTATGCACGATGGAGCTCATGGAAGTTTTAGTCGTCATGGCTGGGTGAATGACCTGGCAGCCCTTTCTGTAAACTTTCTGGGCGCAAATAATTTTATGTGGAAGACAAAACACAATGTAATTCACCACGCGTATACGAATATCGACGGTGTGGATGATGATATTGATGCGCGTCCTTTCCTTCGTCTTTGTGAAACTCAAAAACATTACAAAGTACACCGCTATCAGCATTTATATTTCTGGGCGGCTTATTCACTGCTTTACCTGTGGTGGGTATTCGTAACAGATTACAAGAAATACTTCCTGAAGCGTATTGGCCCAATGCCAATCAAAAAGATGTCAGCAACGGATCATCTTTCTTTCTGGACATTTAAAGTTCTACACCTTTGCCTTTTTGTAGCTCTTCCTATTTATACGGTTGGATTTACACCATGGCTTATCGGCTTTCTGATCTATGGATTATTTGCAGGATTTGTACTCAGTATCGTATTCCAGTTGGCACATACCGTTGAGCATACACATTTCCCGCAGCCTGATGTTAATACAGGCCGTATGGAAGATGAGTGGGCGATTCACCAGTTGAAAACAACTGCCAATTTTGCCACCCGCAATAAAGTTGTTAGCTGGTTTGTTGGTGGATTGAACTTCCAGGTTGAGCACCACCTTTTTCCAAAAATTTCGCACATCCACTACCCTGCTATCAGCAAGATCATTAAAAGAGCTTGCGAAGAATATGGTATTACGTATATCGAATATCCAAAAGTTCGTATGGCGGTTGCATCGCACGTGTCGTTCCTGCGACAAATGGGTAGAAAATAAGAACAGTTTATCTTCAGATATTGAAAGGGATTGTGATGTAAATCGCAATCCTTTTTTGTTTGAAAACCCAATTGGATGTCACAAAGGTTACCACTTCAAAAAGCGGCGGTTTTAACATGATTCATACCCTCTAAAACTGTAATTTTGCAGTTCAAACACCTCAACAAGAAATGTCAAAAGTTCGTGTAGGGCTGGTACAGATGAGTTGTACCGCCGACAAACAGGAAAACCTGCAGAAGGCAATCGAAAAAGTGAAAGAAGCGGCGAAGAAAGGCGCACAGATCGTTTGCCTGCAGGAATTGTTTACCTCCCTCTATTTCTGCGATGTGGAGGATTATGAAAACTTCAAACTTGCGGAAGCCATTCCCGGCCCCAGCACCGATGCTTTGTCGGCTGTAGCCAAAGAGCTGGGTGTGGTAATTATTGCTTCTTTATTTGAAAAAAAGAACGGAAGGACTTTACCACAATACAACGGCAGTTTTAGATGCCGATGGAACTTACCTGGGCAAATACCGCAAGATGCATATCCCCGATGACCCGGCTTATTATGAAAAATTCTATTTCACACCCGGCGACCTGGGATATAAAGTATTCAAAACAAAATTTGCCACCATCGGAGTATTGATCTGCTGGGATCAGTGGTATCCTGAAGCGGCACGTATCACCAGCCTGATGGGTGCGCAGATCCTGTTTTACCCAACAGCAATTGGTTGGGCAACCAGCCAGGACGATGCCACCAACACGGAACAATACAACGCATGGCAAACCATCCAGCGAAGTCACTCTGTGGCCAATGGGCTGCATGTGGTGAGTGTAAACCGTGTAGGACATGAACAGGATGGAGCGATGAAATTCTGGGGTGGTTCCTTTATCAGCAATCCATTTGGAAGTATCATCTATAAAGCATCGCATGAAGCAGAAGAAGTGCATGTAGAAGAATTGAATCTCGATAAAACAGATCAGTACAGAACACACTGGCCTTTTCTTCGCGACCGACGAATTGATTCTTACCAACAAATAACCAAACGTTTTATTGACGAATAAACAAATGGCGGGCCCTCCCGCCATTCCGTTATATAAGAAGCCACCATTAACTGCAATTGAATTAGCATGAGTAACAACCATATTCCTGTTGCTGCACCTGGAGAGATCGGGTATTATTTTCCCGCAGAGTTTGCACCACATGTAGCTACCTGGTTGAGCTGGCCACACAAAAGAAGCCAGTTGGCCTGGCAAGATAGAAACGATATTTCCTTACTATTCTGCCTTTGTAAAGGAATTAACAAGAGGCGAACTTGTTCGCATAAATGTTGCCGACGACATTATGAAGGCGAAGGCCACACAGCATCTTGAAAACGCCGGCGTACCAATGGATAAAGTGGAATTTTTCATCCACCCTACCAATGATGCCTGGTGCCGTGATCATGGTCCTGCTTTCCTCATCAAACCCGGCGCAGAAATTCCACGTGTGATTGTTGACTGGGGTTATAATGCATGGGGCGATAAATATCCTCCCTACGATCTCGACGACCAGATTCCTTCGCGGATTGGTCATCGTTTTAATATTCCAGTTTACCATCCCGACATTGTGATGGAAGGGGGTTCTGTGGAATTCAATGGAAAAGGTACGTTGTTAACCTCTACTGCCTGTTTGCTGAATCCTAATCGCAATCCTCACCTCAACCAGGATCAGATTGAAAGTTATCTGCGTCGTTATTATGGCGTTGAGCAAATTCTTTGGGTGGATGAAGGTATTGTTGGCGACGACACCGATGGCCACATCGACGATACCGTTCGTTTTGTAAATGAAGATACTGTGCTGACAGTGGTGGAAGAAAACAGGAGCGATGAGAACTATGAGCTGCTACAGCACAACCTGAAACAATTAAAACAAATGCGTTTGCTCAACGGCAAACAACTCAATATTGTTGAATTGCCCATGCCTGATGCGTTGGTTTGGGAAGATCAGCGACTGCCTGCTTCTTATGCCAATTTTTACATCGCAAATAAGTCGGTGATTGTGCCCACTTACCGTTGTGCGGCTGATGAGAAAGCGATCCGGATTATCCAGGATTGTTTCCCCGATCGAGAAGTAGTGGGCATCGATTCAACAGAAATTATCTGGGGACTGGGAAGTTTCCATTGTTTAAGCCAACAGGAGCCCGCAGCAGTCTGATTATCCGCTTATTCCGCCTGCGGTATTGCCCCTTTGGCATAACTGGTATTTAGTGCTAACTTGCCCTGTTTTTTGAATAAAGAAAAATGGTAGATCTCGCAAATTACGACCCCAATTCTGTCAGTAACCCGAACAATAACATTTTCGGCTTACCTACTTCAGAAGAAGATGCCCGCCTGGTAATTGTTCCTGTTCCCGGGAAGTAACCGTTAGTTATGGCGCCGGAACGGCACGTGCACCCGAAGCCATCTTCCGTGCGGCTTTACAGGTTGACCTGTTCGACGCAGATGTTCCCGATGGCTGGAAACAGGGTTATTATATGCGCCCGGTTGACAGGAAATTGCTGATGAAGAGCGACTACCTCCGAAAAGAAGCTGAACTGTTCATCGACTATATCGCGCAGGGTGAAGAAGTGGCCGCCAACCAGTTTATGTGCCGCACGATGAAAGAAGTAAATGAAGGCGGACATTACCTGAACACCTGGGTTTATGAACAGACGAAAGTATTGTTGCAAAACGGAAAACTGGTAGGTGTTTTAGGTGGCGACCACAGTGTGCCTCTTGGCTTTATGAAAGCCCTTGCAGAAAAACACGGAGAATTTGGCGTTTTGCAAATTGATGCACACTGCGATTTACGCGTGGCTTACGAAGGCTTCAATTATTCGCATGCCAGCATCATGTACAACGCACTGGGGGAAATTCCGGAAATAAAGCGATTGATACAGGTAGGCGTACGGGATTTTGGCGGCGACGAATGGGATTATATATGTAATAGTGAATTCAGGGTCATTACCTACTTCGATAAAGAAATTAAGCGTCGTCAGTATGAAGGCGAAACCTGGAAATATATTACCGACGAAATTATAAACAAGCTGCCTCAAAAAGTTTATATCAGTTTTGATATCGATGGACTTGATCGCAAACTTTGCCCACATACCGGCACACCAGTTCCGGGAGGATTTGAAGCAGAAGAAGTCTACTATCTTTTGAAAAAAATATTAGACACCGGCCGCGAATTGATTGGTTTCGATTTGTGTGAAGTAGGCGTGAATTCAGAAAACGACTGGAACGCAAATGTGGGCGCTCGCGTACTTTTTAAATTGTGCAATTTGCTGGTTGCGAGCAACACCCCGGCTGCTAAGTGAATAAAAATTGTAAATGAACGTATTTGAAATAAAGCTGAAGAAGGAAAGAACTAAACCCTACCGGTTGCTGGCGCAATTGATCCTGCAGGTAAATCTGTTGTTTTTTCTGATGATGGCTATCTATGAACAAAGCCAGTCAGCGATCTGGTCGGCAGCAGCAGTTGGAGGAATTACGCTGGCATGGGTTGCGTTCACAAAATGGAAGAAACCCGAATGGTCAGCTTACTGGATGCAAATTATGTTGGGATTGATCGTCATTGCGCATGCCAATGGAGGTATGTGGTGGGTTTCTGTCACTTTACTTGCATTAGCTCTTTTGTATAAAATCGCGATGCGGCCACTGGTGGTGAGAATCACGAAAGAACATATTGAATATCCATCCGTTCCAAAAAGACGGATTGCCTGGGAGGAATTGAATAATGTAATATTGAAAGATGGTCTGTTAACGGTAGACTTTCGTAACAATCGTCTTGCCCAGTTGCCGGTATCAGATGAATGGTACACCGACGCTGCCAATGATGAAAAGGATTTGAATTTGTTTTGCTCTTTACAATTGTCGGCACAGGTTGTCGCTGTTAATCATTAATTACAAATTATGTCGCTTACGCATAGCCCATACGTTCTTTATTCTGACGGAAAAGGAAACATTTTCGAAGATCAGACTCTTTATGTAACCGGCCGTACGGGTTGGGATGCAGTTGAGGTACCGCTCGACGAATGGATTCTTTTGCCGGATGGAGGCTCTTTATATGAATTGCCGGGTCGCCGTGGTATTGGCATTGATGTGCACACTGGTGAAATGCGCCTTTGTGAAAAAGGCTGGGCCGTTGCCGCATTTATTCCACCGGCACATACCGGCTTCTATCTTTCCGCATACGAAACCGCACCCGATGCACCCACCCTCCCGCTGTTTTGTTATACAGCAGTTGGCTGGTACAATGAGCAGTTTTATGTGCCCGCTGTGCGTATTGAAGCAGACATACGTCAGGACTGCAATGGGTACGACCAGGCGAAAGTAGAATCGGGGGTAACAAAATTGCTTGAGGCATATCCGCACAATCGCCTTGTAAAACACCTGGCTGAAAATTGCGCACTTACCTATCATTGCCCTGCAGCTCGCAACTATTTCCTCGGTCGCTGGGAATGTCCCATTCCCGCCTCTCCTGCCTGTAATGCCAACTGTGTGGGATGCATTTCATTGCAACCCGATGAAGAAACAATTGTATCCACACAGGATCGTTTGCAGTTTAAACCTACACCTGAAGAGATCGTTGAATACACCGTTCCGCATTTGGAACAGGCACCTTATCCTCTGGTAAGTTTTGGGCAGGGATGTGAAGGCGAACCTTTATTGATGTGGGAAACCATTCGTGCTGCCATTGTTGAAATCAGAAAACATACTTCAAAAGGAAGCATCAATATCAACACTAACGGATCCCGCCCTGATGCTGTTCGTAAACTTTGCGAAGCAGGTTTGGATTCAATTCGGGTGAGTACCAACTCAGCGCGACCTGAGATTTACATGCCTTATTATCGCCCCAACAACTATGTTTTTGACGACATTGTTGAAAGCCTGAAAATTGTGAATGAATTTGGTGGTTGGACATCTATCAACTACTTCGTATTTCCCGGAATGACAGATAGTGTTGACGAATATGAAGCGCTGCGTAAACTCATTCGTGACACTGGTTTGAAGATGATACAATGGCGCAATTTCAATATTGACCCCGACTGGTATCTTGGTAAAATTGGCGTGGGAGAAACAGGCGAATGCCTGGGGGTGAAACAACTCCAGGAATTGATTCGCGAAGAGTTTCCCGATTTGAAATTTGGCTACTTCAATCCACCCATGGAACGCATCCAGGGGCGGTATGAAGTGGACTTTGCGCACTAATATTCCTCTTTTTTAACATTTCCTCAACTACGGCTGCAATATTCTGCACGTCCTTTGCACGTTAATACACAGGTGTGTATAAACACGGCTTTGGAGCCTGAAAATCAAAGGATATATTTGTATGAATAACGCTATCGCAATGTCCGCTCAACTGGAATCGAAATATCGTTCGCAGGCTCTGCTAATTACGGCAGCATTGGCCGCCCTGATGGTGGCATTAATGTTTTTATTAAAGTGGGGCGTGCCGAAGATTATCCCTCCTGCTCCTGAAATGGGTGTGCTGGTAGAATTGAATCTTCCCGATGAGGAAGAAGTACCGGTTACACGCGTAAATGGCGGCGGGGGTGGCGGCAATCCAGTGCAGGCTGCCGGCCCTGCAGGTGCGGCACCTCCCTCTCCTCCCGCACCCGGCACAGAAGATGATGCAAAAGATGTGGAAGAGAGTGAAGATAAAACAGCTCCTGCCATCCTGAAGCCGGATGTTGTAAAACCCGAAGCAACAAAACTCAACGAAAATAAATCTGTTGTAAAAACCCCTCCCGTTGTGGATCCGCCTCCCCCTGCTCCGCCCAAACCTAAAGCGGTGGTAGGAAAAACACTTTCAGGAACTGGCAACGGCGGTGGTGCTGCACAGGATTATGATCGAAGTGGTGGCGCAGGTACAGGATACGGTGTGGGAAATGGTAGCGGTACAGGTGGTGGAACAGGAACCGGTGCCGGAGGAGGTAATGGCTCTGGTGTAGGTACGGGCAATGGCCCCCGAGTCACACGTGGTGATCGTTATATCGTATCAGCTCAGTCATTTACCGGCGACCTGGATAAAGCAACTATTTACGCGGAGATAAAAGTAAATGCCGATGGACTCGGTCAGTTTATTGGCTTCGCAAAAGGTTCAACTTCTACCAGCGCAGCATACCGGAATGAAATTGTAAAGAATCTTCACAAAATCAAGTTCAATAAATCCGATCACGAATCGACTGTTGTAGTGCAGTTTAATTTCAAAGTAAATGGCTGATAGCCCTGTAGTATTTATTGTTGCGATTCGTTTTGATTTTTAATGCTTCTTATTCGCGATTGCTCTCGGGTATATTGCGCAAATAATAGTGCAGACAGAATCGGCAATAGCAAAGAACCGTTTTTCAGGAAAAAGTAAACGCCAAGCAGCAATACGATGATAGCTGAAACCAGGTACCAGGTTCGCATGTCGTATGGATGCGGAGCAAATAACTTCGCTAAATCCTGCTCGCTGTATCCTGCGCGTATTAACTCCTCCTTCACTTCACCTGCGGGCGCCCCCGACTTAATTTTTCGCTTTGCTTCCTTAATTTTTTCATCAGTGATCATTCCCGAATTTAAAACATTCCGGAAACCGGTACAACCCGAATATTTCAACTCCCTAACTTTGTGGCATTGATGCCAGCTATGTCGTACGAATCAACGATCGAATTTCTTTATAACCGTTTACCTGCATTCAGCCGCATTGGCACAGCTGCGTATAAGGCTGACTTACACAATACAATCGCACTTTGCAAAGCCCTGGGGAATCCTGAACGCGCGTTTAAATCCATTCATATCGCTGGCACCAATGGCAAAGGTTCGGTAAGTCATATGCTTGCAGCTATTATGCAGCAAAGTGGCTTTAAAACCGGTTTATACACTTCACCGCATTTACACGATTTCAGAGAACGTTTTCGCATCAATGGGCAAATGGTGGAAAAAGAATGGGTGGTACATTTTGTAGAAAAAATCCGCCCGCTTCTCGATGAAATTGAACCCAGCTTTTTTGAAATCACGGTAGCGATGGCGTTCACATGGTTTGCCGAACAGGAAGTGGATATCGCCATTATCGAAACCGGACTGGGTGGCCGCCTCGACAGTACCAATGTGATCACACCAGCACTATCCATCATCACCAATATCGGTTGGGATCATAGCAATTTATTGGGTGATACGCTTGAAAAAATTGCTAATGAAAAAGCCGGTATTATCAAAGCAAATATTCCGGTGGTAATCGGGGAAACATTACCCGAGACTCTCCCGGTTTTTGAAACAACAGCACATCAACATAACGCTCCTTTGTCGATTGCGCATCATAACTGGCAGGCCACAGACTGGCGTTGGGAGCATCATCGATTGCATGTTGATGTTGCCAGTGCTCATGAAACCGATCATCGCCATTATGAACTTGACCTTGCCGGAATCTATCAAAGTCGAAACCTGTTAACCGTACTGGAAGCCTGCGCCCAATTAAGAAAAAAAGGATGGGTTATTGGTGACGACAACATCCATTCAGCCCTGAAGCAGGTAAAAAAACTTACTGGTTTTTACGGCCGGTGGGATGTAATTAGTCACAACCCTGATATTATCCTGGATGTAGCGCACAATGAACCCGGCATAGGTGAAGTATTGAAACAGGTAGAGCTGATGAATTATCAGCAACTGCATATTGTGCTGGGCGTGGTAAAAGACAAAGACCCATCGCGTGTACTGGAGTTGTTGCCTCGCGATGCACATTACTATTTTACCCAGGCACATATTCCCCGCGCCATGAGTGCGGATGAATTAAAACAGGCTTGTTTGAATTTTGGATTGAAAGGTGAATCCTATGAAGATGTAAACGGTGCAATTTTACATGCAAAACAAAACGCCGGAGGAAACGACATAATCCTTGTATGTGGAAGTATCTTTTTAGTGGCGGAAGTATCGGCTTAATACAATCCCAGTTTTTTCAAAGCATAAAATATGCAACTGGCGTGCATGGATTGTACAATCTCGTTGCGTTCCAGCAATTGTTTTAGAACCGGAAGATCTATCAGTTCAATATTGATCTCCTCATTGTGGTCCAGTTCCTGTTCTCCTTTCAGCACCCCTCCTTTTGCCAGGAACATATGCATCAGGTTATTATTGGTTGAAGGATTGGCAGAAATTTTACCAAGATATTCCACTTCACCAAATTCGTATCCCGTTTCTTCTTTCAATTCGCGACGGATGGCTGTTTCTAAATCAGCATCTGTGTCATCCACACAACCACCGGGAATTTCGAGGCAAACTTCCCCTAGCGCGTGTCGATACTGACGCTCCATAATCACCTTTCCTTCTTTGGTTAAAGCTACTGCAGTAACCCAGGTTGGAAACTCATACACGTAATAAGGATCTACAATCTTCCCCTGCGGTGTTTCGCATTTATCGCGGCGCACACGAAACCATAAATCAGCAAACAGGTATTCAGACTTGAGGATTTTCCACTTCATGGGGAGGATAAAATTTAACGCGAATGATTTCGATATTACCAGCCTTTCGCTTCGCGAAGCGAAGTGATATGTGCCACATGATGTTTACCATGCCATGCGTACATACCAAGCAGGTACCAAAGACGTAAAGTTTTTTTGTGTTCGGGATGAAAAATGGTTCGGTTATTCCATTCGTCGTCGGTTACATATTTCAATGCCTCAAACCAACGTGCATGTAGCGCATGCAAAAGCGTGATAGAAATATTTATCGGGAGCTTTTCTACATCGTGCAACTGTGCCCACAATCCTTCATCATAAGTTTTGATGGTTGGGTTATCTTCTGTCAATCCCAGTTTAAAGCGACAATAGGCATTGATATGTGAGTCGGCAATATGATGAACCAACTGATGTACCGTCCACCCACCCTCGCGGTAAGGTGTTTGCAATTGCGCCTCATCGAGGTTTTGCAATGCATGTTCAAGCGTTATGGGCAGAAATTTAATATCCGCCAGCCATTCCACTTTTTTTATCAATGGAAAATGGTTGCGGTTCATACTTCCCAATGGGATAACGCGGGTCGATGATGGTAGGCATGTTAGAGAAGGTTATTATAATACAGCTAATAATTCCACTTCAAACATCAGTGTGGCTCCACCGGGGATATCACTTCCGGCACCGCGATCGCCATAGGCCAGATCGGATGGGATCCAGATGCGCCAGTGGCTTCCTTCTTTCATCATCGGAATCACAATTTGCCAGCCTTTGATTAAAGCACGCAGCGGAGCTGTAAAGGGCTCATTGCGTTTAAAGCTGCTGTCAAATTCTTTTCCATCCAGCAAAGCACCTTTGTAATGCGCTTTTACTTTACTCGCGATGGTTGGCTGCGCGCCCGTGCCATCTTTCAATATTTCATATTGAATACCTTCAGGAAGCGTAACCACTCCGGGTTTGTCTTTGTTGATATTCATAAATGCCTCACCGGCACTTTTCTGCGCATCAATTTTACCTGACATAAATGATTTCAATTTGTTTTGTAAACTCATATACTTTTTCATTTACAGCCTGTTGCTGTATTTATTTCAATAAAAAAATGAAATACCCGCGTTGTCAAACCTTCATGAACCTTCGCGCAGCGGATGGCCTGTTAAATCAATAAACACATCTTCAAGATTGGCCTGTTTCACTTGTTTGGGTCGCTCAAATCCTTTCGACACCAGGTTATCAATCATCTGGTCGGGTGTATCGAGCGCCACAATTTTTCCCTGGTCAATGATCGCAATACGGTCGCACAGGTATTCTGCCTCATCCATGTAATGCGTCGTGATGATCACCGTTGTGCCTTTTTCACGAATCTGTTTAATCAGTTCCCAAAGACTGCGCCGGGCCTGTGGATCCAGGCCGGTTGTGGGTTCATCCAGGAAAATAATCCGCGGGTTATTGATCAGCGTTGTGGCAACTGAAAAACGTTGTTTCTGCCCACCACTCAGGTCTTTATATTTCGCTTTTGCTTTATCGCGCAGGTTTACGGAATCGAGCAACTCCATTGGCGCTATCTGGCGGTTGTAGAGCCCGGCAAAAAGCTCTACCAGTTGAACCAGGTTCAATCCGGGATAATACCCGCTGCTTTGCAATTGTACACCAATAATTTTCTTGATTTCGGCAGCTTGTGTATCCAGGTCCAGTCCATCCACCCAAACCTTTCCACTGGTTTTTTTCACGAAGTGTTTCAATGATTTCGAGTGTGGTGGATTTACCGGCGCCATTGGGGCCCAGTAATCCAAAAATTTCACCTTCTTTTACTTCAAATGAAATTCCTTTTACTGCCTGAAAATTTCCGTAGTTGCGAGTAAGGTCCTGAACCCTGATGATTGTTTCGCCCTGCATGGGGGCAAGTTACTTAAATGGCAGAAAGTGGTGCGGAAAATGATGAAAAATTACTCCACAAAAATCTGTGTAAAATAGATCGTGCCATCTTTGGATTTGGCGGTTCCCACGCCGATATACCGAAAATTGCCCAGCATGTTTTGACGATGCCCCGGGGAATTCTTCCACATCGCAACCACATCTTCCGCTGTATTCGACCCGTAAGCAACATTTTCAGCAATCGCCGACAATTTTCCATCGAGCACTTTACGCGCTTCCTTTTCACGAAGCTTAAAATCTTTATGTCCAAAAGGCATCGTGCCATTTGCCATTGCTTCACTGTGTTTCCGGGCGATCTCACTTAACCCATCATGCCACACCAGTTCCTTTTTGCTGCGGCTCTTGCGAAACTGGTTGGTTTCACGCAATACCTCTTTCGCCAAATTGTCGTTAGCAACGGATACAAATGCAATACAACTGATGGCGCATAAACCGAGTAAAATCGTTTTAAACATACCAGCAAGTTAGACAAGAATTTGTGAACAAAAACCGAATTTCCTGCCGCGATATGGCAGGAAATTCGGTGCTGCTACAGGTATGCATTTTTTACAAAATATTACGACAACGTCATATTCTGCTCCAGTTCATCCATCATCTCGCGGCTGCCAATAAACATGGGCGTACGCTGGTGCAATTCGGTGGGGACGATATCCAGAATTCGCTGGCGACCATTGGTAGCTTTTCCTCCTGCCACTTCCACGATAAATGCAAAGGGATTGCATTCGTATAACAGGCGAAGTTTGCCCTTGGGTTTGTCAACCGTTCCGGGATACATGAAGATGCCACCTTTAATCAGGTTGCGGTGTACATCGCTTACCATGCTTCCAATATAACGTTGGGTATAGGGGCCGCCAGAAGTTTTGTCTTTTTTCTGACAGGCAGTGATATAATTTTGTACCCCTTTTTCATAGCGAAAAAAGTTGCCATGGTTCACTGAATAAATACCACCACTTGGCGGGCATTTGATATCAGGATGGCTCAGTGTAAATTCTCCAATGGAAGGATCTAATGTAAAACCATTCACACCACGTCGTGTAGCATATACCAACATCGTGCTGGAACCATAAACAATATAACCGGCCGCGACCTGGTTGATGCCAGCCTGCAGGAAATCGGCTTTACTGGCCAGCTCACCTTTACCGGTAACACGACGATAGATGCCAAAGATGGTTCCAATGGAAACATTCACATCAATATTACCGCTACCATCGAGGGGATCAAAAAGGCAAACGTATTTTGACTGGCGGCTTACGGCGTCGTCAAATGCTACGTAATCATCCAGCTCTTCACTGGCAATACCAGCGCAACTAATACCATGGCGCAATACGCCGGTAAACTGATCGTTGGCAAAAACGTCGAGCTTTTTTACATCTTCTCCCTGAACGTTGGTACTTCCGGCATCGCCCAATATATCAACAAGGCCGGCTTTATTTACTTCAACGTTTACCCGTTTGGCCGCAAGGCCCAGATCTCGAAGGAGGTTACTTAATTCCCCGGTAGCATGGGGAAATTCGCGCAATTGCTGGATGGTGAATTCATCCAGGGTCAGGATTTTTCGGTTTAATAGCATGATGGTCAGTTAGGCAAACAAATGTAAGGCATTTGTTTTGCAGTTAATAGTGCTTATCACTCGATTGAAATTGCCTAACCTGAAGAATGCCTGTTTATTTTCTGTGAAATAACCTCTCTATCTTCGCAGGTATGAAGGTTTTTAAGTTCGGTGGTGCTTCTGTTAACAGCATCGAGCGCATATATATGGTGCGCGATATTCTTGCATCTTATTCTTCCGATACTTTGCTGGTTGTGATCTCAGCCATGGGAAAAACAACAAACGCTTTGGAAAAAGTGACGGAAGCCTTTTTTTTCCGGGAACAAAGACGAAGCGCTCTCTCTATTTGAACAGGTAAAACAACAACACCTTCGCACTGCACGCTATCTTTTGGTTACCGAAGCCCTGCCTTGTGAAAACCAGTTAAAAGATTTTTTTACTGAAGTTGAATGGTTGCTGCACGATAAACCGGTACGTGAATTCGATTATTATTACGATCAGATTGTTTGTGTAGGCGAACTGCTGAGCACTGCAATCATGAGCCATTACTTACGCGAATCCGGCCAGGAAAATACCTGGATTGATGTGAGAGATATCATTCGCACGGATGATAATTTCCGTGACGCGACAGTTGATTGGACGATTACCAGCGACCAGGTAAACCGCGTAATAAAACCCGCACTAAAACCAGGTAAGATTGTTATCACACAGGGTTACATCGGCGCTACAGATGAAAATGAAAGCACCACGCTGGGTCGGGAAGGAAGTGACTATACAGCCGCTGTATTTGCCAATATATTAGACGCCGAAAGTCAAACGATATGGAAAGATGTGGAAAGCGTAATGAATGCTGATCCGCGACAGTTCCCGGATGCAAAACCTATCCAGGAACTGAATTATGCCGAAGTAATTGAAATGGCTTACTATGGTGCGCAGGTGATTCACCCAAAAACAATAAAGCCACTGCAGAATAAAGGCATTCCACTTTATGTAAAATGTTTTTTGAAACCTGAATTACCGGGCACGCAAATCCATCATCAATCGATTCCGAATTTACCGCCCGTTATTGTTTTAAAAGAAAATCAGGTGTTATTGGATATGCGTTCACGCGATTTTTCTTTTGTGGGTGAACAACATGTTGGACAGATTTATCGCATACTCGAAGAATTAAAACTGAAACCCAACCTTACTCAAAATGGTGCAATCAGTTTTCTATGTGTACTCGATAACCATGATGAAAAAATCCAGAAACTGGCATTGGAAGCTTCTGCTTTTGTTGATGTGCAGGTGATGAAAGGCTATTCATTGTTGACGATCCGCCATTATAACGCAGAACTTTTTGCGAAGCTGACAGAAGGGAAGCAAATCAGCCTGCAACAACAAACGCCTGAAACAATTCAGGCGCTGATCACGAATGGCTAGTTCGAATATGTTGAAAGAAAATTCTTCTGTGTTTAATCTACACTGACAGTCACCGTTTGTATCATCTTTTTCGGAACTGGTTTGTCGTGGAGGATTGCAGGTTGCCAGGTTGGCATTTTTTCCATGCGGGTGATCAGTTCGTCTATAAGATCTTCATCCTGTGTACCCTTTAGCACTTTGAAGTTAACGGGTACTCCATCTTTATCAACAATAAATTCAACCTGTATAAAAAGTTTGCGAACTCCGGTTGGCAGGAACTCAGCCATATCTTTTCCCAGTTTATCGAGATAACTCATAAAAGCATCGCCGCCGCCTTCAAACTGAGGCCATTTATGCACGGCTTCCGCTAACGTTGGAATGGAACGGGTGCGATGCTGTACGGGATCTTTCTTACGAACTGGTTTTGCATCTGCTTTTGCATCTTTTTTTACTCACAGCACCGTTGATGAAATACTCTCCTTTCTCATCAATCATTACAACGGGCAATTGTTTATTTTTTTTCAAAATAATCGAAAGCATCTTCCAGCCTGTCTGTAAAACGTTTGAGACTCGGATCGTCTTTTGTGAGATTCGCGAGATAGTTGATGCTTTTGGGAACATCATACCTGATGGGGAAAATATGAACGGGTATATAATCCTGACCCTGACTTTTTGCATGGGCCGCGAGGATGTATAATTCATCAATTTGCTGATCAGTAAGAGGGATACAACCAACCGTTACACAACTTCCGTGGATATAAATATCGCCGCCGGGTCGCAGCGAGTCGCTTAACACCAGGTCGGAAAGGTTGGGATAATTCAACCCGAGCGAGAGATAATAACTGCTGCGTGGATTGAATTCGTTGATATAATAAAACCCTTCGGGAACCTGGTAATCGCCTTCGAGGCGTTTGGGTCCAAGGGAACCTGCAAGGGCACAAACCTTATAAGTCTTGAATAATTTGTACGTGTCTTTTACATCATTCTTTACCCACACTTCCAGCTTGCTGTCGTACTTGAATGAGCGTATATACATGTATTTAGCAGGCCAGCTGAGTTTTTTCTCTGCGAATTGCTTCCGGAGGGTATCTTCTTTTTTCCGGAATGATTCTTCGGGACGGGGAAAGGTTCGTTGATATTCGATAAACGAAGTGCCGCCTTTATAAGGCTGGGCGCCGGCAAACAGGGGCAATAAAAAAGACAAGAAAAGGATCCGTGTCAGGTTTTTCATTGTGTGGGGTTAATAAAATGAAACGACAGTCTAAGATAATAAATTTTAGGCGAACTGTTAAAAAGCGAACCTCCAACAACCTTCAGCTGTTGACGACTGAGAATGAGTCTTTAACAGGTTAAAAAAAGCCCCTCCGAAGAGGGGCAGGCTTTTATAAATTTCCTCGCGCTTCCTGCTCGCGTTCAATTGCCTCAAACAATGCCTTGAAGTTGCCTTTTCCAAAGCTCTTCGCTCCTTTTCGTTGGATGATTTCGAAGAATAGTGTAGGACGGTCTTCCACTGGTTTTGAGAATAGTTGCAGCAGGTAACCTTCATTGTCGCGGTCAACCAGGATACCCAGTTCTTTCAGTGGTTCCAGGTCTTCGTCAATATGGCCAACACGGCTCAGCAGGTCATCATAGTAAGTAGTGGGAACTTTCAAAAACTCCACTCCCCTGCTTTGCAATTCGCGCACAGTTGCAACGATATCGTTTGTTGCCAGCGCCACGTGTTGTACACCTTCGCCATCATAAAAATCGAGGTATTCCCTCTACCTGCGATTTTTTTCTTTCCTTCTGCAGGTTCGTTGATGGGGAATTTCACAAAATCCGTTGCCGCTGCTCATTACTTTACTCATCAGCGCAGAGTATTCGGTAGAAATATCTTCATCATCAAAACTCAGGATATTTTTGAAGCCCATTACATCTTCATAAAACTTCACCCAGGGATTCATCTGGTTCCAACCTACGTTACCCACGCAGTGGTCAACATATAAAAGTCCGGCATCTTTGGTTTTGTAATACGGGTTGCTCCATGCACGGAAGCCCGGCATAAACACACCGTTGTAATTTTTTTCTATCGATAAAAAGATGTACGGTATCGCCATAAGTATGAATACCGCTTACTACCACCTCTCCCTGGTCGTCTTTAGTAGTTACTGGTTCCATGTATGATTTTGCGCCGCGTTTCGTAGTTTCTTCCCAGGCAGATTTTGCATCAGGAACGCGCAGCGCGAGTGCTTTTACGCCGTCGCCATGTTTGTAAATATGATCGGCTATTTCGTTGCCAGAGCGAAGCGGCGTGGTGAGCATAAAAGTGAGTTTATGCTGACGAACTACATAGCTTGCGCGGTCGCGCTGACCGGTTTCAGGTCCGGCATAAGCGAGGGGTTGAAATCCAAAAGCAGAGATATAAAAATGCGCGGCCTGTTTCGCATTGCCGACATAAAATTCTACATAATCGGTGCCTTCCAGGGGCAGGAAGTCTGTTGACATAATCTTATAATTAAGTAATTGAGATAAAATATTAATCGGTCATCGACCATCAATCATCGACCGTCGACAAGAATTCGGGTTTCTGTGAGGATGCGTCGGCATTGATCTGCCAGTACGCTTTTACGATACTGAATCCATCGCAAGCGTTTCCATCAGTAGGCTGAACTGCCCGCGTTGGTCTGGAAAGCGTTTATGTGGGAAATCGGGTCGCATGAAAAACAAAGATATGGAACTTAATTCTTCAAATACAGAGAAAGACGAGTCGCAGCCCACGATGTATTGAGTCCACATGAAATTAACGGAATCAAATGTTAATACTGGTATTGATTTTAAGTATTATTTTAGTGGGAATAAATATGAGTAGTTTTTTCAATAGATATTATGATACCTGATTTTCAAACTTTAATGCTACCTTTTTAAAACACATTGGAGACAACGAAGAACACTCAAAGAAAATGGTTGTTGAGGAATTAGCATCGACCATGCAATTAACGGATGAAGAAAAACAAGAGATGCTTCCCAGTAGGAACCAATCGGTATTCTACAATCGAGTGACCTGGGTTATGGCACATTTTAAAGCAGCTCAGATTATTGAAAATACAAAAAAGAGGTATTATTAAGATAACACCTTTAGGAATGGAAATTCTTCGACAAAAATCCCAGTACAATCAATTTAAGATATCTGAAACAGCTCCCGACTTATATAGAAGCTATGAACAGTTGGAAAAATAAGAATTCAACTGAAGATACTACCAGAAATGAGGAGATCGAAGTAAAAACACCTGAAGAATTGCTTGAAACAGGGTACCAAAGTATTAGAAATTCACTTAAACATGAATTGTTGGATAAACTTAAATCAGTACATCCAGGATTCTTCGAAAAAAATAGTTGTGGAGCTTTTTGGTTAAAATGGGGTATGGTGGCTCGATTGCGGAGGCAGGTAAAGCTACGAAGTATACAAATGATGAAGGTATTGATGGGATAATAAAGGAAGATAAGTTAGGGTTAGACGTCATCTACGTTCAAGCCAAACGTTGGGAAGGAATTATATCAAGGCCAGAGATTCAAAAATTTGTTGGCGCATTAGCCGGGCAAAGAGCTAAAAAAGGGGTTTTCATTACCACTTCCGATTTTTTCTAAAGAAGCGATGACTTACGCATCACAAATGGAGGTTAAAATAGTCCTTATTGACGGGGAACAACTGGCTCAGTATATGATTGATTATAACCTCGGCGTCGCCGTTCAAAACAGTTATGAAATTAAGAGAATTGACTCGGATTATTTTGAAGTGGAATAAGTTCCCTGAGATTGCTATCTCTTATGATGTCATAAATTATTTATACTAAAAAATAATACCTCCGCTATCTTTGCCGGCATGTTAAAAGTCGGAATTCTCGGTGGCGGCCAGTTGGGTCGCATGTTATTACAGGCCGCGGCCAACTACCCGGTTGAAACTTTTGTGATGGAAGATGACGCGGAATGCCCCGCAGCACATTTATGTCATCATTTTACGAAAGGTAGTATTCGCGATTTTGATGCCGTTTACAATTTTGGTAAAAATCTGGACGCAATTACGATTGAGATCGAAAACGTAAATGTAGATGCGCTCGAGAAACTGGAAAAAGAAGGGGTAAAAGTATACCCATCGCCAGCCGTTTTGCGAACCATAAAAAATAAGATTTTACAGAAAGAATATTATCAGCAACACGAAATCCCCACTGCGGGTTTTAAAATCACGTTAAGCCGTGCAGAACTGGAAGCCTCTGTGGATTTTTTACCTGCAGTGCATAAACTGGGTGAAGGAGGATACGATGGGAAGGGCGTGCAGATGATCAAAGATGCGGAAGCGATTTCCCTGGGTTTCGATGCGCCTTCTGTTCTTGAAAAAGCAGTTGATATCAAAAAAGAGATTGCGCAAATGGTTGCCATCAATGCTGATGGACAGACAGCACTCTACCCTCCTGTAGAAATGCTTTTTGATCCCGATCTTAATCTACTCGATTACCAGCTTTGCCCTGCTGAAATTGATGAAAAGACTTTGTGGAAGATTGAAGCGATTTCACTTTCAGTTGTGCGGAATTTTAAATCGCCTGGTTTATTTGCAGTGGAATTGTTTGTCGATAAAAAAGGCGATGTATTTGTAAATGAAACGGCACCACGTGTACACAATAGTGGGCATCATACGATTGAAGCGCATTATAGTTCACAGTTCGATATGCTTTGGCGGATTATGTTGAATTATCCATTGGGAAATACGGCTGCTATCCTGCCTTCGATTATGGTCAATATCATTGGCGCCGACGGTCATAGTGGCCCGGTGGGTTATGAGGGTTTGGAAGAAATGTTGAAGATCGACAACGCATTTGTGCATCTCTATGGGAAGCAACAAACCAAACCTGGCCGCAAGATGGGGCATGTCACAATTTTAAGCAACGACAAACAGGACTTGTTGCATAAGTCGAATAAGGTGAAGAGAATGTTGTTGCCGGTGGCGAAGAAATCGTGAGGCGAGAGAGGAAATGGGGAAATGAGAAAATGTGAAAATGTGCAAATGAGGAAATGTGAAAATGAGGAAATGAGGAAATGGGGAAATGAGGAAATGAGGAAATTAATTCATGATTTTGTGAATTTCATTGCACATTTCTTTTCACGTTTGCCGCTTGCCGTTTGCCGTTTGCCGACTCTCTCGCAAGTTTCACGCGGAGTGCGCTGAGGTCCTCGCGGAGCACGCGGAGGTCTTATTAAAGTTCAAGAACCGGAACAATTCTTTGAGCGCGGGAAATGAGTTACCGGGTTTTCAATGAATGATTTTTTCGCACGACTTTCACGTTTGCGGCACGGACGAGGACGCGCGGCAGCGCGTCCCTACGACAATGATATATTATTTCACGTTTGCCGTTTGCCGATTGCCGCCAGGTCTCTTGTTTCACGATTCTCACATTTCCACATTTACACATTTTCACATTTTCTCATTTCCCCATTTCCCTCTCCGCCGTTTATCTGCCCTATTTTCCGCTTATCCTCGCTCCTGCTTCCTAATCGCATGAACGCCAAAGTTCTGGCGTCTTATCCATGCCTTTAGTGGCCGAACATTAACTTTGGAGTTTTCCGGGACGGCTCGCCGGAAAACCCGAACTTTAAACCCCAATAAAGAAACAGATGATTCTACGATTGAAATTGCCTTTCATCGCGTTGGCTATCCTGGCTCTGGTGTCATGTGGCGGAAAAAAGACAGCAAAACTGCCGCCCCTGCCAGGGGTAATGCCGGTCCGGCGAAAGTGGATGCAATTATTGTAAAGGCTCAGACTTTTGCCGAAAACATTGAAGTTCCGGGTAATATCATTGCAAACGAATCCACCGAGATTCATCCCGAAGTTTCGGGGCGCATCGTGTACCTGAATGTTGCCGAAGGCCGCACCGTTTCAAAAGGTACGCTGATTGCCAAATTATACGATGAGGATCTGCAGGCGCAGCTGAAAAAGCTGCAGGTTCAATTACAGATTGCCGAAACAAACGAAAAACGCTCTTCACAATTGCTGGAAATCCAGGGTATCAGCAAAGCTGATTACGACGCCAGCCTGTTGAACGTAAATAATATCAAAGCGGATATCGAAATCATTCGCACCAGCATTTCTAAAACTGAAATCCGGGCACCTTTTAATGGCAAGCTGGGTTTGAAAAATATCAGCCCCGGCGCATATGTGACGCCTGCCGATGTGATCGCGGTTATCAACCAGACCAGCCTGCTAAAAATGGACTTCACTGTTCCTGAGAAATACAGTGCACAGATGCAACCCGGAAGAACAGTGAATTTTACTTACCAGGGTGCTTCCCAGAAATACACGGCAAGGATCATTGCGACTGAATCTGCGGTAACGCCGACCACCCGAAGTCTGATGGTACGTTCCGTTATCCAGCAAAATGATCCCAAATTGCTGCCAGGCGCATTCGCAAAAGTGCAGCTGAGCTTTGATCCCGATCCCAATGCAATACTGGTTCCAACCCAAGCGGTACTGCCACAGGCACGTGGGAAGAAAGTGATTAAATACGAAGGAGGATTCGCACGCTTTGTAGATGTAACCACCGGCATCCGTGATTCTGCCCGTATTCAAATTGTGGAAGGTCTGCAAAAAGGTGATACGGTTGTGGTAACAGGCTTGTTGAGCACCCGCCCCGATGCACCAATTGCCATCAATAAGATCGTTGAATAATGCGTTCATGGAGCGTTGTTGACTGATGTACAGCACGACAACAAACCGAAACCAATAAATTCTAAGATTTCAATGAATATCTCCGAACTCAGTTTGCGACGCCCCGTTTTGGCCATTGTGTTGAATATTGTGATTGTGGTATTTGGGGTGATCGCATTTAAATTTTTGGGCGTTCGCGACTATCCGGCGATTGATCCGCCGAATATCAGTGTGCGAACCAGTTATGGTGGCGCCAATGCGGATATTATCGAAACACAAATTACCGAGCCATTGGAGAAAGCTATCAATGGTATCGCCGGTATCAAGAATATTGAATCATCCAGTAGTAACGGAACGAGTAATATCAACGTGGAGTTTGAACTGGGTGTAGACCTGGAAGCTGCAGCGAATGATGTGCGCGATAAAGTATCGCAGGCTACCCGTTCTCTCCCACCCGATCTGGAAGCACCTCCTGTGGTTGCCAAAGCGGATGCTTCCTCGGATGCTATCTTATCAATGACCGTTCAAAGTAACACTCGCAACCAGTTACAGATAACGGAATATGCCAACAACGTTCTTGTAGAAAGACTGCAAACTATTCCTGGCGTAAGTGGTATTCAGATTTGGGGTGAGAAACGCTACGCGATGCGTATCTGGATTGATCCTGCAAAATTGAGCGCATACTCACTCACTCCCGGCGACGTACAATCCGCTCTCATGCGCGAAAACGTGGAACTCCCCTCGGGTAAAATTGCCGGTGACGCGACGGAACTGACCGTACGCACTTTCGGTCGGCTCAATACTGAAGAAGAATTTGAAAACATCATCATCCGCAATGTGAATGGCGCTGATATTAAAGTAAAAGATATTGGCGATGTTGTACTCGGTCCGGAAAACGAAGAAACCGTCCTGAAAGAAAGTGGTATCCCCATGATTGCCCTGGCGGTGATACCACAGCCTGGTTCAAACTATGTAGAGATCAGCGATGAGTTCTACAGACGTTTGGAACAAATTAAAAAAGATGTTCCGGAAGACATCAGCATTAAGATCGCGCTCGACCAAACGAAATTTATCAAACGATCCATTTTGGAAGTTGAAGAGACTTTGATCATTGCCATTGTACTGGTGGTACTGATTATCTATCTCTTCTTCCGCGACTGGCTGATTGCCCTTCGTCCATTGATCGATATTCCTGTTTGTTTGATTGGAGCTTTCTTTATCATGTACGTGATGGGTTATACTATCAATGTATTGTCGTTGCTGGCGATTGTACTGGCTACCGGCCTGGTGGTGGATGATGGTATTGTGGTGACGGAAAACATCTATAAAAAGATGGAGAAAGGCATGGGCAAATGGCAGGCGGCCAAGGAAGGTTCCAAAGAAATTTATTTTGCCGTAATCGCTACCTCCATCACACTTGCTGTTGTGTTTATTCCCATCATCTTCCTTGAAGGATTTGTGGGCAGTTTGTTCCGCGAATTTGGCATCGTGGTGGCCGGGGCGGTATTGATCTCTGCTTTTGTATCACTCACACTTACGCCGGTATTGAACGTAAAGCTGAGTAAAAAGAATGTACACCAGCATAGTTGGTTCTATCGCAAAACAGAACCTTTTTTCCGCGGTTTGGAAAATGGTTACGAGCGCGCGTTGAAAGGATTTATGAAGGTAAAATGGCTGGCCTTCGTGATCATCGCTTCCTGTATTGCAACCATCTATTTTATCTATAGTACTCTCCCATCCGAATTGGCGCCTATGGAAGATCGCAGCCAGTTCCGATTGCAACTGAGTGCGCCCGAAGGAACTTCATTTGATGCGATGGACAAATTTGTGGACAGGCTCACCGGATTTATGATTGATTCGGTTCCCGAAAAACAAATTGTACTCAGTGTTACTTCGCCCGGATTTTCCGGATCAGGAAATGCAAATACCGGTTTTGTACGTGTAACGCTGGTGGATCCATCTGAAAGGGAACGTTCGCAGGAAGAGATTGTAAATATGGTGAACCGAAACCTGCCGAAGTTTAATGAAGGTCGTGCATTCGCCATTCAGGAGCAAACGATACAGGTAAACCGTCGTGGTGGACAACCCGTAGCATTTGTTATTCAGAATAACCGGTTTGATAAACTCACAGAAATTTTACCGCAATTCCTGGAGGAAGCGAATCAAAGTGATGTACTGCAGCAGGTAGATGTAAACCTGAAGTTTAATAAACCCGAACTGCGTGTGATGATTGATCGCTTAAAAGCAAGCGAACTGGGGGGTTAGCGTTAACGACATCTCTGAAACTTTGCAGTTAGCATATAGTAATCGTCGCCTTGGATATTTTACCAAGGATGGTAAACAATACCAGGTAATCGGGCAGGTGGCGCGCAGTGACCGCGATGATCCAAATGATTTGAAAGCATTGTTTATTCGAAACAACCGTGGCGAATTGATCAGCCTCGATAACCTGGTAAATATTGAAGAATCAAACACCCCTCCCACTATTTATCACTTTAACCGCTATAAATCTGCTACCATTTCTGCAGGTTTACAACCGGGTAAAACAATTGGTGACGGGGTAAAAGAAATGCAGCGTATTGCAGACAAATTGCTTGACGAAACTTTTGCAACATCGCTTACCGGGTCATCACGTGATTTTGCAGAGAGTGGAAGCAATACATTCTTCGCATTGATTCTCGCACTCGGATTGATTTACCTGATTCTTGCTGCACAGTTTGAAAGTTTCCGCGATCCATTTATTATCATGGTGACTGTGCCGATGGCCTTTGCCGGTGGTTTATTATCGCTGAAAATCTTCGGACAAACAGATAATATCTTTTCACAAATTGGTATGATCATGTTGATTGGTCTTGTGACGAAGAACGGTATCCTGATTGTGGAATTTGCAAACCAGAACCGGATGAAAGGAATGGCGAAAAAAGATGCGGCCATTTTCTCTTCGGTACAACGTCTTCGCCCGATCCTGATGACGAGTTTGGCGATGGCTTTAGGCGCATTGCCGCTCGCGCTTTCATTGGGCGCAGCTGCCACCAGCCGGATTCCGCTTGGTATTGTAATCACTGGCGGTATCATGTTCTCACTCGTGCTTACGCTTTTCGTTTTACCAGCGATGTATGTTTATATGTCTGGTAAAAAGAAAATAAGTGAGATGGAGAAACTGTATCCCACTGCCGTTGACGAGGCAGTGCCTGTAGTTGAGAATGAACACAGATCCTAATTTTTATTATTGACGAGCATGAGAAGAATAGCTTTAATAGTAGTATCCATCTTTTTTACAGGCATATTTTGTCAGGCGCAGCGCACGTTGACGCTGGAAGAAGCGATTGCAACCGCGCTGCAGAACAATTATGACATTCAGCTTGCCAAAAACGACAGCCTCGTTGCCGCATTGGATTATCGTTTTCGGGATGCTGCCTTCCTACCCACATTGAATGGGGTTGCAAATACAACCTGGAACAATAACGACCAGCGCCAGACACTTGCGGATGGTACAAAACGCGAACAAAACAATATACGCTCGCATAATACCGGAGCAACGCTTTCAGCCAGCTGGACCTTGTTTGATGGTTTGCGTATGTTTGCTACCCGGGAGAAAGCGGGCGAACTGGTGGAATTGGGTTCATTAATCATAAAAGACCAGGTGGTGAATTCCGTGGCAACCGTGATTACTACCTATTATGATATTGTACGCCAGAAACAACAACTGCGTGCGGTTGAAGAACAGATTACATTGAATGAGGAGCGAGTACGCCTTGCGCAGTACAAACTGGATATTGGCACAGGTGCAAAGCCCGACCTGTTGCAAAGCAAGGTTGACCTGAATGCACAAAAAGCACTTCGTCTTGCACAGCTAACTTTAATCGATCAGTTGAAAGATCGCCTGTTGCTCGCAATGAACAGCAACTACGGAACTTTTTTCGAAGTGAGCGATTCCATTCCGCTGAATACGGAAATTGTTTTAGGCGACATGCAGGCTGATGTTGAAAATACCAGTCCTGCCCTGCTGCTTGCGCAAAAAAATATTACAATTGCTGAATTGACTTTAAAGGAAAGAAAAAGCCGATCGCTGGCCTTTGCTCAATTTTAATTCTGCCTACAACTTTACAAGAACCGATAATAAAACAGTAATCAACCCCTTTCAGCCGCTCTTTAACCAGGGCAAGGGTTTTAACTATGGCCTCACGGCTACGATTCCCATCTTCAACCGTTTTAATGTAAAGCGGCTGATGCGCCAGGCGGAATTGGATATCAACTACCGGAAACTTATTTATGAAAACCAGCGCACACGAATCAATATTGACATCGTTGTAGCATATAAAAACTACGATCTGCAAAAACGTTCGCTGGCTTTGGAAGAGGAAAACATCCTGCTGGCACGTGAGAACGTAGACATCGTATTTCAGTCGTATAAACTGGGATTTGCTACGCTGGTTCAGCTTCGTGAAGCGCAAAACAGCCTTGAGCTGGCCAATAACCGGCTAATTGCAGCACGATATGCGATGAAGCTGGCGGAAACCGAGTTGCTCAGGATCAAAGGAGAATTAGTACGATAAGCAATTGATCCCGGCCTACATCTTTCAACTGGATGAGACCAGGCACAGGATATTAATTATCTTGCGATTTCAATAAGAAGCTTCAAACATTAAAGCATCGGCAAAATGGCTACAAAATCGAAAAAAAGCAGGTCTTCCAAAAACACAAAAACGTTGGTGTCCATCATTATGGGATCTGATTCAGACTGGCCGGTGATGAAGGCAGCGTCCGAAGTGTTGGAACAATTGGGGGTAGGTTTTGAAGCTACAATTGTATCTGCACACCGAACACCTGAAAGAATGGTGGAATTCGCACAGGCAGCACAGGGCCGCGGAATTAAGGTGATTATTGCAGGCGCCGGTGGTGCAGCGCATCTGCCCGGTATGGTCGCTTCGCTTACAGTGTTGCCTGTAATTGGTGTTCCTGTTAAATCATCCAACAGCATTGACGGTTGGGATTCTATACTTTCTATTCTTCAAATGCCCAACGGTGTACCAGTGGCAACGGTTGCGCTTAATGCTGCAAAAAATGCTGGTATCCTGGCCGCTCAAATCATTGGGACATCTGATGATGTTGTTGCCGACAGCCTTGGAAAATTCAAGAATTCACTCCGCGACGAGGTTTTGGTGAAAGTAAATAAGTTGAAGAAAGAAGGAATTCCGAACAGTTTCGACTAAATCATTTATACGTAACAATACAGAAATCCTGCTCAAATGAACCAGAATTTTCGTAAAGATTTTTTAACCACGCTGGTCCATACTTTCCATAGAAAGGCATAAAGTTTTCTACCCTTTCCTGCAAACCTCCATTTGGAAACAATGCACTAATTATACCTTCAAGCTGGCGACGCTGATCGCTGTGATTTCTTTTTTCTGCACGAATAAATTTTTTCTCCAGTTGTTCGAGTTTTGCGAGCGTCTGTGTTTTTAGCGCATCTATATGCGATAACAAGGATTTATCGATTTGAGTAGCCTGTTCCTTCAGTTGATCGTACAATTTCGAGGCCTGCTCCAGCTTCTCCGAAATACTTACTACACCCCCAGCTTCCCGTTTCACCAGCCATTCCATTAATCTTTCTGCGCCCTGAAAAAGCTGCGGTGCGTCCAGATTCATATTTTTTAAAGCAGCATCCTGTTTTTTGGATAACAAAAGAAATGAATTTCGCACCAGCAATACCGGGAAGAAAACATTATAGGCTTTAAAGAGTGATTTTAGTTGCAACCAGTAAGCCGTTTCTCCCCCACCGCCCACAAAAGCTACGTTAGGCAAAATGGATTCCTGGTATATTCCTCGCAAAATTACATTTGGGCTAAATCTTTCAGGGTGTTGATGGAGTTCAGTTCTTATTTCGTCTGCTGAAAACTTCAATGCTGTATTCACCACCTGGTATTCCCCGCCCTGCTTTTCGATCCGGTTACGAATACCATCTGCGAGGTAAAACAGATTGATTTCTCTCGGGTGTGCCTGCACTTTATATCCGGCAGCATCCAGTGCTGTTGTCGTTTGCACCACCAACGGCGAAGCGCCATCTTCAAAAAGTTCTTTTTCAAAAACCGGTATTACCTGGCTTTTCATCAATGCACTGTCGGCGATCATCACTACCAGGCCAAAGGAACTGAACAGGTCATTCACCAGTTCCAGCATTGCCTGCTGAATTCGTTTTCCTTTCTGGAAAATACGTTTTAAACGATCCATCAGCTCTGCTCCGTATGGCAACACGCGAATCTGACCTTCGGCACGTGTGATCAGGCGGATCAATGCGTCGTCAATTTTCATATGACCAACGGCGCCGGTTTGTTTGGTTTCCCAGTTAAACTTCTCGCCATTAATAAAGAAATGTCCCAGTTCGTCGAGATCGGCATCTTCATTTCCCATATAATAAACGGGAACGAACTTAAACCCGGGATGACGTTTCTCAGCATCGTTTGCCACGCGTATCGCGTGAATAATTTTATAGAAAAAAATACAGCGGCCCCGTCAGCAGGTTGGGCTGGTGCGCAGTAATTACAGTAAACGTTTTTGCATCGGCCAACGAGTCGATATTCGCTTTCACTTTTTCATCGGTATTCAAACCTTCATATTGCAGGTGCAAATGCTGTACGAGGGCTCCCCGGTTTATATGAAACTGCTGCCGCAATTTCAACGCCGCATCAAAACCTTCCCAGGAACTATCAAATTCGAAGAAAGGACGTAATGCTGGTGCCTGGTCGAGGTAATCGACCATAAGATGGGAGAAAAATCCTGTTAGTTTATACGAGATCCGGGTAGATGTACAATCCATAGAAGTATAAAAGTAGTAATGATACCGCCAGCAGGCTGACCAATCAACAAATATTTAACGAAATCGTTCAGGAGCAAATGCGTCCAGTGAAAATTCCGGCTGTAGTCCGGTTATTAACTGGCCGAGCACATAGCCTGTTCCAGCAGCCGCGCTGACCCCCAGCATGGCATGGCCTCCTGCAAAATAGCAGTTTTGAAGGCCTTTTGCCTGGCCAATATACGGCATTCCATCTGGCGAAACCGGGCGGTAGCCAAACCAGGCCGATGAAGGGTTTACCGAAGGAAGTTTTATATCAGGGAAATACAATTTTACGGCATCCACAACAGCCTGTACACGTTTGGGCAAGACCTTATTGTTATGTCCACTCAGCTCCATCGTACCACCAATCCGCAACCATTCGCCCACCGGTGTAGTAGCTGTGCGATGATCCACCAAAATTGCGGGGTGTTGCAAATTGTTTTTCATTCCATCGAAACTCAGCGAATAACCCTTGCCGGGTTGCATAGGAATATGTAGCCCCAGTTTTTTGCCGAGTATACCCATCCAGGATCCATTCGCAATTACCCAGGCATCACTCGCGATATCGCCTTTGTCGGTTTGAACGGTAACAATTCGGTTGTTGTTAATTTCAAATCCCTTCACATCCGTGTTCAACCAGCATTTCACGCCTTTTTTAATGAGGTAAGAATAGAGCGTACGCATCAGCTTTCCGGGATGCACATGGCAGTCGTCGTAATACAACACACCGCCATTTACATCCACCTGCAGCTGTGGCTCCAGTTCCTGCACTTCCGCAGGTGTGCAGATGCGTGTTTTTAAACCCAGTTTATCTGCCTGTGCTGCGAGCTCGGCTTCATGATGTGCTGTCTTCTCGTTTTTATATAACATCCAGCAACCTTTTTCTGTAAGGTCGAAACCATCGGCAAGTTCATTCTTCCAGTCAGTGGTCACAAGTTCCCGAGAAAGTTGTAGAAGACTATTTAAGGGTTGAATACTTCTTTCAACATGATTTGCATTGGCACTCTTCCAAAAATGCATACCCCATTTAATGAGATCGAAATTGAGACGTGGTTTGATATAAAATGGGCTGGATGATTTCAACATCCATTTCAATCCCTGGGCCACGATGCCCGGTGTGGCCAGCGGTATAAAATGGGAAGGAGAAACATATCCCATGTTTCCAAAGGAGCAACCATCTTCTATCTGGTGCCGGTCGATCACCACAACTTCCAGTCCCTGTTTTTGCAAATAATAGGCTGTTGCCAGGCCTGCAATGCCGCCGCCGATAATTGTAACTTTCATGATTGTAAAAATACTGGAAGCGCTAATTGTTAATCGTTTCCTCCATCAGATTTTTTGTACTCGTTATTGATCATTACCGAGTGAATACGTGTTGGCAACCATACCTGCATATCATTTGCCTGCCGGTTGGCCCACACATAATATGGAATCGCAGTTACCTTGCGTGGCTGCAACACAACGCCCATTCCATCCGCAGCAGGAACTACTTCGCGAATGGTAGCTTCCAGTGCAATTACTTTTTCTGCAAGAATATTCATCGGTGTGCCTGTCCAGTTTGCAGAAGGATCCATCATCAGGTTCCATATGCCTTTGGGATTGTCGGCTCCTTCCACACAATACACCAGGGGGCCGCGTTGAATGGCCAATCTATCGGTATTCGCTTTTACTTCCGGGCGTGATTGTACAAGTTGTGTTTCCATCGGAATTTCCAGCTCCACCACATCTCCATTTGTCCAATTATTTTCTATTAACAGATAGCCCTGTTCCATTTTGCCTGATACAGGTTTACCGTTTACAAATGCAGTCAGTATCTTAGATTGAGCGGCATTTGCTTTTGTATACAGGTTTCCATCTACGAGATTACCATCATACCAACCGGGTATGCGGAATTTCACAGCAAACTTTTCTTTACGAGGAAGATTCAGTTGCATACGCATTTTTCCATCCCAGGGATAATTCGTTTCCATTTTTACAGCTATCTCTTTCCCCTTCACCATCAGTTTGGCATCACTTCCCACGTAAAGATTTACCCAGATCGCATCATTACTCTGGCCATAAACGTAGTTGCCCAGGGATGCAACCAGTCGTGCGATATTAGCCGGACAGCAGGCGGTTCCAAACCAGGCTTTGCGGGTGTGGCGGCCATTGCTGGCAAGTGGATTATCATAGAAGAAAAGGTCGCCGCTTAAACTGATGCCATCCAGCGCCCCATTGTACAGGCTTCTTTCCAGAACATCATAATATTTTGAATTGCCAGTGAGGCTTCCCATACGCTGGTTCCAGAAAACCATCCCGACACTGGCGCAGGTTTCACAGTAGGCTTCTTCGTTTGGCAAATCGTAATCAACAGAAAAACCTTCGTTATCACCTGCAGACCCGATACCACCGGTTACATACATATTCCGGTGTACCACATCTTCCCAGATTCTTTCCATAGCTCTCAGGTAGGATTCGTTTTTTCTGCAGGGCGGCCATGTCGGCAACGCCACTAAACATATACATCGCCCGCACCGCGTGTCCGGTAATTTCCGTTTGATCAACGATTGGTTTTACATCCTGCCAGTAGGCGGGCGTAAGCCAGGTACTTTTATAAGGAAACTGATAGCCGCGTGAAGTGATATACCAGTTGGCTAATGCAAGATAGCGTGGGTTATTGGTAACACGATAAAGTTTCACTAGCGCGAGTTCAATTTCTTGGTGGCCGCTGATCCATTTTTTACCAGCTAAGTGTAATATTGAATCAATGTGATTCGCGAAACGGATCGCTACATCAAGAAATTTCCGCTTACTGGTAACATCATAATAAGCAACGGCGGCTTCAATGAGATGACCCGCATTGTAGTCTTCATGTTTTTCCACATCGGTCCAGCGGTTTTCTAATCCACGCAATGAATAATAAGTATTCAGGTACCCATCTGGTTCCTGTGCGGCAGCGATTTTATCAATCCATTCGTCCGCTTTGGCTTCCAGTGTTGGGTTTGGATTGTTTCGAAGCGAATAGGCGATTGCTTCCAGTGCTTTATAAACATCGCTGTCGTCGTAATAAATGCCTTCATGTTTTTCACCCTGCTTCCGTGCCACTTTTTCGAAATTGCGTATGCGCGGCGTGCGCACTTCTGTCTGGTAAATACAGGCATCCATTGTTACGGTTGCCACATTCTGCATCCTTGGTTTCCAAAAAGCATCATTGATATTTACTTTAGAAAAATTGACTGGTGTGAAATAATATCCTTGTTGTGCGCAACAACAAAAACAAACCATCATTGCAACGGCGGACAGCATTATTTTCATATGAAGACTTTTAATCGTTCGGGAACTTATGTTGTTATACAACCAGAAAACCTCTCGCATAGGGATCGTCATCCTCATCAATCCAGATTGTATTGTATCCATATATCCGTGCCCAACCTTCAATAGAAGGCCGGATGGCTGGCAATCCGTTTACCTGCGTTTCTTCTTCTATTCTTCCAATAAACTTACTTCCAATTATACTTTCATGAACAAATTCATCACCTTTTTTTAGAAGGCCTTTTGTGTACCATTGTGCCATGCGTGCGCTGGTTCCGGTGCCACAGGGCGAACGGTCGATGGCTTTATCGCCATAAAAAACGGCATTTCGCGCAGTGGAGGTTGCATCCATCACGGCACCCGCCCAAAGAATATGACTGCAGCCCCTGATACGATCATCATCGGGATGTACAAAAGAATAAGATGCGTTGATACGCGTGCGCAATTCGCGCGCCCAGGTTATTAATTGCGAAGCAGTATAATGCTGCAGGCCGGAAAAGTTTTCCTGCACATCCACAATTGCATAAAAATTACCGCCATAAGCCACGTCTACTTTTAATAAACCCAGATCGGGACATTCTACCTCCAGATCGGTCGAATGCAGAAAGGAAGGGATATTGGTAAGTCTTACAGATTTCACTTTCTCGCTACCATCCACCCATTCACTTTTATAGGTTACCGTAACGAGTCCTGCAGGGGTTTCCAGCCTTAATGTACCCGGCGTTTTAGAGATGATTAATCTTTCTTCAATGGCGATGGTGACGGTGCCAATGGTTCCGTGCCCACACATCGGCAGGCAACCGCTGGTTTCAATAAAAAGTACGCCTGCATCATTCGCTGGGTTTGCCGGAGGATATAAAATGCTGCCGCTCATCATATCGTGACCACGCGGCTCCAACATAAGCCCGGTGCGGATCCAGTCGTATTCACGCAGGAAATGCTGTCGTTTTTCTGCCATTGTTTCCCCTTCCAGTTGGGGGCCGCCCTTTGCTACTACGCGAACAGGATTACCGCATGTATGCGCATCAATACATTGAAATAGGTGCTTCATCCAAATTTTGTAAATTCGTTATACATTGCTTGCATATGGAAATGTACGGAAAGATTCTGCTCATCGCAATGCCAGCCTTCCTGGCATTGGTACTTTTTGAGAAATGGTATGGCTGGAAGGTGAAGAAAGAAACAGTACGTACCATGGACATGATCTCCAGCCTGAGCTCAGGTGTGACCAACGTTGTAAAAGATGTGCTCGGACTTTCGTTAATCATCATCAGTTACCCGTGGATGGTAGACAAGCTGGCTGTGACGGAGGTTCAATCTGCCTGGCTCACTTATGTCGTTGCTTTTATCGCATTAGACTTTGCGGGTTACTGGACACACCGCGTACAACATGTTGTGAATTTCTTCTGGAATGGCCATATCGTACATCATAGCAGCGAGGACTTTAATCTTGCCTGCGCGCTCCGCCAAAGTATTTCCAATGTAGCTCGTTTATTTATCATCTTCCTTTTGCCCGCTGCAATTCTTGGTGTACCCGGAAATGTGATTGCCATCGTTGCCCCATTGCATTTATTTGCGCAATTCTGGTATCATACCCAGCATATCAATAAAATGGGATTTTTGGAAAAAATCATTGTGACACCTTCTCACCATCGTGTTCACCATGCCATCAACCCCGAATACCTGGATCGGAACTACGGTCAGATTTTTATTTTCTGGGATAAAATATTTGGAAGTTACCAGGAAGAACTTCCTGATGTACCACCCGTGTATGGAATAACAAGACCAGTGAGTACCTGGAATCCTGTGAAGATTAATTTCCAGCATTTATGGTTGATGATGCAGGATGCATGGCATACAAAAAGCTGGAAAGATAAATTTACGCTGTGGTTTAAACCTACAGGCTATCGCCCTGCCGATGTTATTGAACGCTACCCGGTTGATAAGATCGAAAACGTATATAATTTTACAAAGTATGATCCTTATGCTTCGCGAGAGAAAAAAGCCTGGGCATGGATTCAACTGGCGATGATACTTTTATTCACAAGTTATCTGTTTGCAAACATCGCCGCCATCAATGCAATTGACAGCAGCCTGATTTTCTGGTATGGAGGCTTTCTTTTTATAACTGTCTATAGCCTGACCGACTTAATGGATGGAAACAAATCAGCCGTCATTGCGGAATTATTGCGTATCTGTCTGGCCAGCTGGCTGCTTTACAGTCAGGGTGACTGGTTTGGCGCCTCACAGTATCTGCCGGGAATTGTTTATATCCTGTCGGGATATTTCTTGTTGTCGCTAACAGCAACCATTGCACTTACTTTACAGTCGCATCGGATACGTCCACTCGCAGGGTTGTAAAATAAGCCTGGTTAGATTCCGAATTTTTCAAATTGATTCTCGTCCCAGTTTTGAAAAGCAACGGGGCGAACAAAACGCATGATACCATCAGAACCTACCGATGTAAAACGCGAATCGGTGGTGGCCGGGTAAGGTCCTCCATGCATCATGCTCTGGCAAACTTCCACACCGGTAGGAACGCCATTCAATATAACGCGCCCAGCCAGGTCTATTGCAGCCTCCGTAACATCGGGGAATTGTTCGAGGTCGTTAGGCGTTGCCATTAATGTGGTTGTCAACTGTCCTTCCAGTTTTTGCGCAACTTCCATTACCTGATTCATATCATCACACTGTACCAGCAATGTAAATGGCCCAAATACTTCCTGGTGCAGGAGCGGGTTGTTGAGAAAGACATCACCCGAAACAGTGGCGATGGTTGCTAAACCCTGGTTGTGTAAAGGTTCAATTTCAGAGGTAGCAAGCAGCTCCACTCCTTCCTGTGCTACAGCATTACCACGCCGCTCTACATAATTTAGAAAAATGCCGGTATGTAGCATTTCTGCAGGTTGATTTTTTCTGATCTCTTCAGCAAAAACGGATTTGAATTTTTCCAGTTCCGGAATCTTTGGCGCTATCAGCAGTCCCGGATTTGTACAAAACTGTCCTACGCCCAGTGTAACAGATGCTGCGAGTTGGGTGGCCAGCAATGCTGGTTCACGTTGCAGTTTATCTGGTAATATAAAAACGGGATTAATACTACTCATTTCTGCAAAAACGGGAATCGGTACGGGACGTTGATTGGCCCAATCAAAAAGCTGGCGACCACCCGCAAGTGATCCTGTAAAACCTGCAGCTTTTGTCAATGGATGTTCGATGAGTGCACGTCCTACTTCATTTCCTACACCATATACATGTTGAAAGGTAAAGGCGGGCATCGCACACATCATGGCAGCGCGTTCGATGATCGTGGCAACTTTCTCACTGGTGCCGGCATGGGCTGGGTGTGCTTTCACTACTACTGAGCAACCGGCAGCCAGTGCGCAGGCCGTATCACCACCAGCTGTTGAATAGGCAAATGGAAAATTAGCTGCGCCAAATACAACAACAGGTCCAATAGGCACCATCATTTTCCGGATCAATGGACGTGGCGGCGTTTTACCCAGGTCGGCGTCATCACGGCGCAACTGTCGCCATTCACCTTTCGCTGCCGCGTCGCCATAACTCGTGAGCTGGAAACACGTGCGGTTCAATTCATTCCGTAGGCGCGCAGCAGGCAAATTCGTTTCTTTTCCAGCAATAGCAATTATCTCATCTGCACTTTCCTGCAACTGTTCAGCAATTTTATACATGAATTCAACACGTCGGCTCACGGCGAGTTTCCGGTAAGCACGAAATGCCGTTTGTGACTGTTGCATTACCTGATCTATCTCATTGATTGTTGCGTCTCTCATAATTTCATTTTCAGTATACGATGCGAATCATTTGCTGGTTTTCCGTTTAGCCGATATTTAGCTCATCCCGTTGACGAATTCCTTCACGAATAATATTCAATATTTGTTCACGCTCCACTCCTTCCAACCTTAACCTTGGAGCTCGTACAAATTCACTGCCAATACCTGTTTCTGCTTCTGCCAGTTTGATATATTGCACAAGCTTGGGATGAATATCCAGTTCCAACAATGGCATAAACCAACGATAGAGTTTCCGCGCATCTTCCAGTCTCCCTTCTTTCACCAGATTATATAACCGCACCGTTTCAACCGGAAATGCACAAACAAGGCCTGCAACCCACCCGTCAGCACCCAGCAATAATTCTTCCATCGCCAGGGTATCTACGCCACATAAAATGCTGAATCGGTCACCAAATGCATTGCGCATACGCGTCACATTCGTTACATCGCGTGTTGATTCTTTTACTGCACTAATATTGGATGTGTTTTGTAACTCTTCAAACATTGCGATGGTAATCTCGGTTTTATAGTCAACCGGATTATTATAAAGCATGATTGGTAATGCAGTGCTATTGGCAATTGTCTGGAAATAATGCACTGTTTCCCGATGATCAGATTTATACCGCATTGGTGGCAACAACATCAATCCCTGTGCGCCCCATTGTTCGGCCAGTTTTACCTGTTCCAGCGCAACGCGCGTACTCCCTTCAGCAATATTCAGGATTACTGGCTTTCCCCCTGCGTTTTCAATTGCCGTTTGCACCAGCAATTCTTTTTCAGCCGTAGTTATCACACTGGCTTCGCCCAGCGTACCTCCCAGGATCACTCCTTCCGCCCCCGCCTGCAATTGTGCCTGGAGATTGATTTTAAAAAAGCCCGATATCCAGTTGGTCATCGGCGGTAAATTTGGTAGTAAGTGCGGGAAAAATGCCTTTCCAGGAGAAAGAAGCCATAAAGTAGTATGTTTTGATGGTTGATTTCTAACAAATCCGTTTCAGTAGCAAACTGAAAATAAACAATTCCGGGCAAATCCATGGCGAGGCCATTTGTGTTACAGGAAAGCGAACTCAGGTTGAGTCCCAATTTTTGATTTACATCGTACCATCTGCGTTTAAACGATTTATAAGTTTTAGTTTGTCCATGCTTTGGATCTACCAATAGGGAGTCAATCAATTAAATACCCAATCCATGGTATTTGACCACCGCCATTTATTGCTATTTTTCGGAGAATAAACTAAACTACTATGCAACGCCGCCAATTCCTGGAACGAAGTGGAACAGCCGTACTCGCCATTACCGGTCTCCCACTTTTAATGCGCAAGAGACGGTTAATTTCGCAATTTACTGGCGAAAAGATGGATGCTAATAAAGTGAAATGGTTGTACGATTTAGAAATCAACCTGGAAAGCGTCACAAAATTCACGGGTGCGCGAGAAGAACAAAAAGTGATTACGTTAAAAGTGTCGCAGCCACCGGCTACCGGTGCGAGCACTGCTGACAATACAAAAAATGGAGAATACCATTACGTTATTTCTAGTGTGCTCCTGACCGAGTTCTCACCAAAAACAGCTGAATTAAAGGCAAAGTTCACCGCGAAAGCAAACGGAAGTTTGACACTCCCCCCGATTTGCCAAAAGACCTGGATTGCATCGTGCGACCATTCCTGGATGTAACGCTTCGCGATACGAAAGGGAAAGATTACGTCAAACTTTCCTATAAGTCAAATACCTCCGTATATGACGATGAAGATGACTATGATTGCTTCCTGACTACCGCCTGTGTTTTTCATAAAGGGTTACCCGACGATTGTCACGAACTGCAGACGATCCGCTTCCTGCGAGAAAATTATATGCGGGGCACAACGCATGGCGAAATGCTACTGGAGGAATACGATACTGTAGGCCCGGCAATTCTTCGTTCATTGCGCGAAGCGGAGAACAGGAAGGAAATACTCGATCATCTTTACAATCACCTGGTTGTGCCCAGTGTTGAAAAAATTGAATCCGGCAGATACCAGGAGGCGATCAACTATTACGCAGGCTATGTAGAGTCGATGAAACAACAATATCTCTGATTCATTTCTTTCCAATAAAAAAAAACAGGATCACCAGTTAACGGAGATCCTGTTTTTATAAGGAGGATAGTAATACTTAATTAGCCAAAGGAAGATTCGGAAAACTAAAAGCAACGGTGGTTGTTGGTTGTTGAACACTTATGCTCAGGCAACCGCCAATTTTTTCTGCGAGTGAATTGATCTCCTGCAGTCCGCAAGCCATTGCATAGCCATTAACACTTCCAGATTCTTTTACTTCGAGCACCATTACATATCCGTAACGGCGGGCCGAAATGCGAATACAGGTTTCGCGTGAATGCTGCACGATGGTATTAAATAAACCATTGATGATAGAACATACCCAGGAATGATTGTATTCAATTCCGAGATCGGAAGGAACTTCATTCACAAAAATGTTTTTGTACTTCGCAGCTTCAGATAAATAACCCTGGGTCAGTCTTCCGACAAGATTTTGTAAGGATTCCATAGCGTTGGATTTTGGATTTTGGGAAGGTGCCTTTTGCTAAGGCTTGAACCGTTATTGTGTCGGCTTCTGTTTACTAATCATCAAGGTGGTTAACGACTGGTAAACAGAATACCGGTTACAATAAACAAGAGGGTACGGATTAAAAAAACGCTATCGTGGGTTATGGTTTTCACAGGACACGATGCTGTTTTTTTCAAAGGATTGGATTGGGTGGTTTCTCACAGGACGGATTTGGACATTGGTCATCAAATCTTAGGTAAATTTCAGGACATGGATCTATTGGTTTTTTAGGGATTGGATTGGTTTTTCAGGGATAAAGTTTTGGTTGGTTTTTCACAGGGTTGGTTCAGGACATTGGACATTGGACATCAAAAATTAGATTTGGTTTTCAGGGCACGGACGTTTTTGTTTTCAAAGGATATTGGATTTTAAACTTATGGGCTTATAAAAGGGTATCGATTAACTGGGTGCAAGATAGCTCCGTAACACCCCCTAAGACAATAGTTGAAGTTGGTATTATGTTGTCGTAAATGAATACTTTTCAATTGTAGCCGAAGGACTACAAAGCGAAATGGGCCTGCGATGCAGACCCATTTCATTATGCTTATCTGAGAAATCTTAATGTGTAGTTATTCTGACCTTAATGATTTTACAGGATTAGATCTCGCTGCGCGGATGGCTTGTGTACTTTTCTACCGAAACGTAACTCGCTCTGGATCCACAGAAGTATTAGTATAGCCGCAGCCATTCCAATAGCGAGGCCGGTTATATTGATAAAAGAAAAGCCTTTCCGACCGAGGTTGCGCCAGGCTATGAGCAGATAATTTTTTAACATGATGGTATATTAGAGGTCGGGTAACATTTAAGCCATCAGGCTTTATGAAAGCCGTATATCAAAAGCACTCGTGTCAATATCAGCTTTATTTTCCGGAATGCCGTCAATAGCATTAGAAATCGGCCGGTTTTCCCTGGCGCGTTGCAACCTGCTGTAAACAGCATGAATCCTTCTCGGGTAACCTTCGTCGTCCTGCTGATTTAATAGTATATGTAATGCTGATACTGCTTCCTCCAGCATCCGATTATTTTCAGCGCTTGCCATTCTCCACTCATTCCACCGACGTACGATTGCTTCGTCGGTTTGCAGATACCAGTAATAGAAACTGTCGTTGAGAAGGATTTCCTCCAGGCGGGTGAAATACATAAAACTGTCAGGGTTTGTACCCGGCACATAGTCCCGTGCCGGCTGAGAGACACGGGAACCACGAACCAGTATTGACAAAATTTTGTTCACGCTCAGGGATATTGAAAAAGCGTGCCAACAGAATTACAAGTTGATAATCAACAAGATAGGACATCAGGTTGTGGCAATACTGTTCGTATTTGATACAATAATTGTACGGAAACGCATTGCGGATTATTCCACAACTTCCCCTTCCAGGTCGAAATCGTAAGCCTTAGTGATTTTGACATTTACAAATTCACCAATTGGAAGTTTTTTATTGCTGTGAATGATCACTTCGTTATCCACTTCCACGCTATCGTATTCTGTGCGGCCAAGGTAACGGCCGGCTTCTTTTTTATCGATAAGGGTTTTGAAAACCTTTCCAACTTTCTCCTGGTTCAATTCAAAGGAAATTTCCTGTTGGAGTTCCATCACTTCCTGCGCTCGTTGTTCTTTAATGTCGGCTGGAACATTGTCTTCAAGACCATATGCCGAAGTTCCTTCTTCATGGGAATACGAGAAAATTCCCACACGGTCGAAACGCTGGCGTTGCAAAAGCCTTTTAATTCATCCACATCATCTACTGTTTCGCCGGGGAAACCAGCGATCAGCGTTGTACGTAAACAAATTTCAGGCAGTTTCCCGCGGATAGATGCCACCAGGTCTTCCATTTCTTCCCGGGTAATCTGGCGACGCATGGCTTTCAACATATTGTTGGAGGCATGCTGTAGCGGCATATCCAGGTAGTTACAGATATTATCCCGTTCTTTCATTACGTCGATGATTTCCATCGGAAACTTGCTGGGATAGGCATAATGCAAACGAATCCATTCCAGTCCTTTTACATCCGACAGGCGGCGCATCAGATCGGGAAGGGTTCTGTCTTTATAAATATCGAGTCCGTAATAAGTCAGTTCCTGCGCAATCAGCATGATCTCTTTCACACCTTTTTTCACCAGCCCTTCTGCTTCCTGCACCAGTTGCTCAATAGGTTTGCTCACATGTTTACCACGCATCAAAGGAATGGCACAGAATGAGCAGGTACGGTTGCACCCTTCGGATATCTTCATGTAAGCGTAGTGACTGGGTGTAGCCAGTAAACGTTCGCCCACCAACTCATTTTTGTAATCGGCGTTGAGTTGTTTCAATAGCATGGGCAATTCCATGGTGCCGAAATAGGCGTCAACTTCGGGTATCTCTGTTTCCAGGTTGTTTTTATAGCGTTCGCTTAGGCATCCTGTTACATACACTTTATCGAGCAAGCCACGGCGTTTCAGTTCTACCTGGTCGAGGATGGTATTGATACTTTCTTCTTTTTGCTTTATCAATAAAACCGCAGGTATTTACCACCACAATATTGTGATCGCGTTTGCGGTTTTCGTGTACCACCTCAATCTCATTCGCGCGCAGTTGCCCGCTCAGCACTTCACTATCCACCATGTTCTTGCTGCAACCCAGCGTAATGATGTTTACCTTCGTCTTCTGTATCGTTTTTGTTTTCATTTTCCCGAGATAATAATTGTAAAAAAGGATGAGGTGACTTTTTGATTACCAATCGGCCTTTTTATTTCTTCATCCATTTTATTTTTTTCATCGCCAACACAACAGCGCCTCTGGCGCTTGCATCGCCTTCGTTGGTGATTTGTATTTTTTTACCCAGTCCTTCTTCCATTATGTTTACCCAAAGTTTGGATGCAATAAACCCGCCGCTCGCATTAATTCTTTCTACTTCCACACCCTGCTTTTCCATTTCGGTGAGAATCTTTTTGATGTTTCCGGCAACACCTTCCAGTATGGCGCGCAAAAAATGTTCTTTATGATGTCCTGCGTGGATACCCGTAAAACTGGCGCGGGCGTCGGCGTCCCAAACAGGTGCGCGTTCACCAAAAACCCAGGGCGTGCATTGCAATCCATCGCATCCGGGAGGTACCAGTGCAGCACGATCGAGCCAGTACTGCATAACTGCTTCCGGCGTTTGTGCGCCCTGCAAAAATACTTCAGAAAACCAGGAAAGCAGGTTTCCGCCATTATTCACCGCACCGCCGAGCAACCATCTGCCGTCGTCTGCAGCATATTGAAAGAGGCTGATAGCTGTGAATTCAACCGGCTTATTAATCAATACCCGCACGGCGCCGCTGGTTCCGATTGTAAGCGCCATCACGCCTTTATCAACCGCGTGGCTGCCAAGGTTGGCCAGGAAGCCATCGCTGCCACCAATTTGCAACTCAGGTAGCTGAGCCCAATTGCCACACCCAGGCGGCAATGCAGATGGTATAGTCCGATAAGAAACCGGAACAGGCGCTGGCAATTGATTTTCGTTGATACCAGCCAGTTCCAATGATCCTGCATGCCAGCTGCGTTCATGAATATTAAATAAACCCGATGCTGAAGCCACCGAATGATCGGCCTGCCACTTGCCGGTAAGCTGCCACCAGATATAATCTTTGGCCGAAACCCATTTAAAGGTTTTATCGAATAAATCTTTATATTTATTTCTAAACCAGACAATCTTACATAAAGGCGACATCGGATGTATAGGCGTTCCCGTCTGATTATACAGCTTCAGTACATCCGTTGAAAGTTTCAATGATTTCACTTCCTGATTGCTTCGTAGATCGGCCCAGGTGATCAGGGGAGATTGAGGCAAACCGTTTTCATCTACCGACATGATGCTGTGCATCGCGCTACTGAAACAAATGCGGCAGGTTTCAGATTTTGCAGCTACCAGTTGACTGAGATTGTCGAGCAGCGTTTTCAGGTTCTGCCAGATCTCCAGCGGATTTTGTTCATGCCAGCCCTGCTGTGGATGATGTGTATGCACGCGCAGTTTTTGTTCCCACAACAGGTTTCCTTCCTGATCGCAAAGGATGGCTTTTGTATGTGTGGTTCCAAGATCAATACCGGCATATAACATCGGCAGGAAATATTTTTTAATTGTATAAAAATCGAAGATCGTTGATCGATGATCGATGATCGTTGATCGATCATCGAACTATCTCCTCCACCATCTTTCTCCGCTCATATATCGTCCCTTCGGGACTTAAATTCTTTATTAACTTTTTTTGCTACAGATATTCCGTCCCTTCGGGACGGCAATCGAATCGTTCTTCTTCGCTCCCAATTTCGATGATCGACCATCGATCATCGGTCATCGACCATCGGTCATCGGTCATCGGTCATCGGTCATCGATCATCGGTCATCGACCATCGACCATCGACCATCGATCATCGGTCATCGACCATCGACCATCGACCATCGACCATCGATTCCTCACTTTTCTAAAGAAAACAAACTATCCACAAACTCATGTTTGTCAAATACCAGCAAATCCTCCATCTTTTCACCTACGCCTATAAACTTCACGGGAATTTTAAATTGATCAGCGATGGCTAAAACAACGCCGCCTTTTGCGGTGCCATCAAGTTTAGTAATGGCCAGTGCTGTTACGTCTGTAGCGGCTGTAAACTGTCGTGCCTGCTCCAACGCGTTTTGTCCGGTAGAACCATCGAGTACCAACAGCACTTCATGGGGTGCATCGGGAATCACTTTTTGGATCACACGTTTGATTTTGCTTAGCTCATCCATGAGGTGGGCTTTGTTGTGTAGGCGGCCTGCGGTATCAATCAGCACTACGTCTGACTGGCGGGAGACTGCACTTTGAGCTGTATCGAAAGCTACAGCAGCCGGATCAGAGCCCATGGATTGCTTAACGATAGGCACCCCGGTACGCTCGCTCCAGATGGTAAGCTGGTCAACCGCGGCAGCGCGGAATGTATCGGCTGCACCAAGCAAAACTTCTTTGCCTGCCGATTTAAAGTTATGGGCCAGTTTTCCGATCGTTGTTGTTTTTCCTACACCATTAACACCCACCACCAGAATGATATAAGGTTTTGCAGGTAAGGGTGTTTGAAATGCATAAGTATTTGACTCAGGAGCATCTACAAGTATCTGCTCCATTTCTTCCTGAAGTATTTTATTCAGTTCCGCACTGTTCATGTATTTATCGCGCGACACGCGTTTCTCGATGCGTTCGATAATTTTCACAGTGGTTTCAATGCCTACATCGGCGCCTACCAGGGCTTCTTCCAGGCTATCGAGCACTTCTTCGTCAACAGTACTTTTACCAGCAATAGCTTTTGTTATCCGCGAAAGAAATCCCTCTTTTTGGTTTTTTGCAAACCCTGATCGAGGCTTTCTTTTTCCTTTTTTCCGAATAAGCGATTGAATAAACCCATAGAATGTAAGTTAAATTACCGGAGTGTGAGAGAAAATGTGAAAATGTGAAAATGTGAAAATACATGAAGATCACTTAGTATATAGTTGCAAAACTGGCCTCAATTGGATTTCTTGCTGCAAGGACAGTTAGACATTTTCTCATTTCCTCATTTCCTCATTTCCTCATTTTCACATTTCTGAATAATGAACAAAAGCCATTCGAATGACCGAACAGCTTCTGAAAATAGCATATGAAAACTTAGACCGGCTTATTTCTGAGCCAGATAGTCTTTTACTTTGTCTTTATGGATGATCGCCTCTTTGAAGGTATAGGCGCCAGTTTTAGGACTGCGAACAGCTTTGATCACTTTTGTCCAGTTCTTCGCTTCCGCTGAAGCTTTGGCGTCTTTAATTTTCGCGTTTTTTGAAGCTACTTTTGCCATGTCTTATGAGTTTGAGAATGTGAAAATTGAAAATGTGAAAATCGATTTAGCGAAATGCGAAAACAATACATCTTCACACTTACACATTTTCACATCATTACTTAATTTCTTTGTGAACAGTCACTTTTTTCAGGATGGGGTTGTATTTCTTCAACTCCAAGCGCTCAGGATTGTTCTTCTTGTTTTTTACCGTGATGTAACGGCTGGTGCCAGGCTGACCACTTGTTTTGTGTTCAGTGCACTCCATGATTACCTGTACACGGTTTCCTTTCTTTGCCATAATAATATGCTATTGTAATGTATTAACTATTAATTGCTGTGCGACTGTTAGATCTTTTCACCGTTTGCACGCAGTTCTTTAACTACAGCATACAAACCGCGCTTATTGATCGTGCGGAGTGCATCGGTGCTCAACTTAAGTGTGATCCACTTGTCTTCTTCAGCCAGGTAAAATTTCTTCACCTGCAAATTGGGCAGAAAACGACGCTTGGTCTTAATATTCGAATGCGATACTTTGTGCCCTCCGATTGGTGTCTTACCTGTAACCTGACAAACTCTGGCCATGATTGATACAATTTTAGTCCCGATTTTTCGGGAGGCAAAGGTAGGAAAACTCAGGCAATTAGCCTATTGAAATTTATTTTTTTCCAAAAATCTTGAAGAATACTTAATCACACCCGTGGAAAACCAATAATTGAGTCGTTCCCAAATGTTGTCTTCCCGTATTTTTCAGTCCGTCATGGCGCGCTTACATCTTCACAAAAATCTATTAATCAGCCGATTGCAACTGCCTTTTCGCGCGCTTGATGAAACGGTTGATCAGGAAGCCGGATGCAAAAGTAAGTCCGGAAATCAGACCAATCCACATCCCCGTTGCGCCCATTCCGGCAGGGAATGCCAGCAGGTAGCCGAGCGGGAGACCAAAAACCCAGTAAGCGATGCCAACCAGTAAGGTGGGAATACGTACGTCTTTGATACCGCGGAGCAGCCCGGCGCCAATCGCCTGGGTGGCATCCGAAATTTGGAAAAAGTGCCGCAAATAATAATAATAGCGCCGCAAGCGCCGTCACGTTTTCATTATCATTAAACAGGTTTGGAATCTGGTGCCGGAAAATGATGAAGACCAGGGCACAAAAGATACCATACAATAAAGCGGTCCATAAAGTACTTTTCCCAATTCGGCTGATCGCTGTCCAGTCGCGCCGGCCAAAACTGTTACTTACGCGGATAGAACCCGCCTGCGCCAGCCCCATACTCACCATAAATGTGAACGCAGCTGTGCTCAAAGCAATCTGGTGTGCAGCCTGTGCCACCGCGCTGATGGTACCAATGATGATGCCCGAAACGGCAAATGCACCGGCTTCCATACCGATTTGTAAACTACTTGGCACACCGATACCCAACAGCTCACGGATGGTTCTGCCTTTGATCTTCCATTGCGTTGCCCGGTCTGCAATAAACGGTCTGAATGTTTTATGTCGAAGAATAATAACTCCCAGTACCAAAAACATCAGCGTTCGGGTAATTAATGTACTCCACCCCGCCCCTATCAATTCAAGTCTTGGGAAACCCCAGTTCCCATAAATTAAAAGGAAGTTTAAAAAAGATATTGATCGGCATACCACAAAGCGACAGCAGCATTGCTGTGCGCGTGAATTCAAGACCATCGGTAAATTGCTTCAATGTCATAAACAACAACATCGGTATAATCGAAAGTGCCATCAGCTCCATAAATGGCAAAGCGTAAGCCACCACCTCAGGATCCTGCCCCATATGAGTTAATATCGATTTCCCAAATACAAGTGCAAGTGAAATCACTACGGCTGTAACCGCACACAAGGCAAACCCATTATAGAAATAATGTGACACCTGCGAACGGCTCCCCTTTCCATGCGCCATCGATACCATCTGCGATACCGAGATGGTCATGCCAATGCCAAATACAAAAGGAATATTAATAGAATTCATCACCAGCGCTGCAGCCGCCAGTTGTTTATAACTGATAGCACCCACCATGGCAGTATCAATGATATGCAATGCCATTTGAGCCAGCTCACCTATAATAATAGGCAACGCCAGGCGAATTGTTTTTTCCGGCTTCGTTCTGCAACGTGTTCATAAAAATTAAAAAGGGCGACGAAGTTAAGTTTTTTTCGTCCGCCGGGGCGAACGCGTTTTTGGGGCTACCCCACTCAACTTCGCATTTGGTTTTCACTAATCTTCGTCTCCCGCCCGGCGCGGGCGGAAGTTGAAGATATCCCGACAAACGAATTCGTTGCAGCAACCGGTAAGTATTCTTTTTCAACTGTCGTATAGAACATGGTTCACGCGTGTATTGCTTATCTTTCCTAAAAAACCGCTATGACCATTCTCATCACCGGAAGTAGTCGCGGAATTGGCGCTGCCACGGCCATTGCGGCAGCCAGGGCCGGATACGAGGTTTGTATCAATTACCGGAAAAATGAAAAAGCTGCACTCGAAGTGAAACTCCGCGTAGAGGAACTGGGAGCGAAATGTATCGCCGTGCAGGCCGATGTATCGGAAGAACGTGAAGTGATTTCCCTTTTTGAAACCATTGACCAAGAACTCGGGCCACTCACTGCATTGGTAAATAATGCCGGTGGCCTCGATCGGCAGGCAACCATATTTGATCTCACGGCCGAGCGAATTAACCATATTCTCCGACACAACGTAACCAGCACTTTCCTCTGCTGTCGCGAGGCAGCCAAACGAATGGCCAAATCCCGCGGAGGCGCAGGTGGAGCCATTGTAAACGTATCGTCAGTCGCGGCCAAAACCGGCGCACCAGGCGAGTATACCGACTACGCCGCTTCAAAAGGCGCCATCGATACATTTACATTGGGCATTGCAAAAGAACTCGCTCCTGAAGGCATACGCGTGAATACGGTGCGCCCCGGTTTTATTTATACTGATATACACGCAGATGGTGGCGAACCAGGCCGAGTGGATCGGATCAAATCCACACTGCCAATGCAACGCGGCGGTAAACCCGAAGAAGTGGCAGAAGCGATTATCTGGCTATTGTCGCACAAAGCATCATACACCACTGGCAGCTTTCTGGAACTTAGCGGCGGAAGGGTGTGAGAACCATGAATCATTCAGCAGTTCTGCCCGTTTGTACAATTTTTGGATTTTTTTGTGAAGTTTTCTTTCCGTCTTTCGCGGCCTGAAAATAAATAAACCATTATCAGCAACAGAATACAATGAAAAAATCATTTTTACTCGGCGCACTTCTTCTATTAATTTATACTGCGCAAAGTCAGATAAAGGACAATCTCTACCAGTTATACGAAGACAAACAATTTCCCGCCCTGCACCTCGCAAATACGGATGTGTCACATCCCTACTACTATTTTTATAAAGCGGTATATGCAAATGCCTGTAACAGGCCCGATTCATCGTTGCAATATTTGCAACAATTTCTGGGTAAGAAAAAAACACCACCCAGCGAACTGGCTTTTGCATATTATAAACTGGAAAACGATAACTACGTTAGAAGTTTCCGTTTTGCAAAAGCTGAATCTACCGGCGTCTACCTGACCAAAAAGTTTAAAAATAAATTCACTGCTGACGAATTGAAAGGGAACAATTATGCCAATATGATTTGGAAGGCGTTGAAGAAGCAACCAGTACAAAAAATAGAACAACCGGCTGCTGACACATTACCATTTAAACGTGACCTGGCGGGACTCATCAATATTAAGGTAACAACCGAGAAAAGCGAAGCTTCATTCGTATTTGATACCGGTGCCGGTCTTAGTACCATCACCGATAGTTACGCAGAAAAAATGGGGCTGATCATTCTACCCGATTCAGGCATACAGGTTTCCGGATTCAACGATATCTACAACCCGGTTCGCATTGGAATTGCACCAAAGCTACAGATAGGAAATATCATTGTTTATAATGAACCCTTTCTCATTTTCCAGGATGAAGCTTTCAGTTTCGCCAATGGCGCATATAAAATAAATGGCATTATTGGCTTCCCGATTGCAAAAGAACTGGGACGTATAACCATTGAACCAAACCAGCTTGTGGTGAATCGCCACGACAAAGAAGATGCTTCACTTGCCCGCAACTTTTTCATGGAAACTTTGCGACCGGTATTGATGATGGAATACAAAGGAAAGTTGCTGCCATTTAATTTTGATACCGGGGCTAACGGTTCCACTTTCACAGGAAAATTTTACAACCTTGACAGTACCACTTTGCTAACCCAGGGACAGTTCGTGGATGCCACCGCTGCCAGTGCAGGCGGCGCAACAACCAACAGGATGTTGAAATTGCCAAAGCTTGAATTTCTACTCAATGGCAAAATCATTTCATTTGCCGACGCGCAGGTAGATCCCGGACTGCAGGAAGTTTCAGATGACAAATTGTATGGTAATATCGGCCAGGATATTTTGCGCCAGTACAAAAAAGTAATCCTCGATTTTGGCAACAGCTATTTCGGTTTAGAAAATTAAGAGAAGGATAAATCAACTACTAGTTGCTCGTTCCCACCCTCTCAAGTATTTCCCCGGATGCGCCTGTGTTGCGTCGTGCAATTTGTTTCATTGCTTTTCCGAATCTCCAGGAGAAAGCGAGGGTAACCACGCGTGTATCAGTTTTCAGTTTGAATGTTTCATCTACAAACTGGAAGTCGGTATAACCGCCCATGTTTACGGTATAGAAGATATCGCGGAATGACAAACGTAGTGTGCCTGCATTTTTCAGTATCTGTTTTGACAGGCCGATGCTGAGCTGTCCATTGGGTCGTAAAACTTCCTGGATATCATTCTGGCTGCGCGTTACATAAAAACCGGTGAGTTCAGCGCCCCAACCTTTCTTAAATCGAAACTGGTTGTTCATGCTGAAATTCGCCTGCCATATTTCTGCGCGGTACAATTTCCACAACATCGCTTCAATGGTTTTATGATTGCCCGTTGCCTGCAGGTTCATCGACCACCATTTTGCAGGACTTAATTGTGTACTCACAGTAAGTCCGAGGTTGCGCATTTGTCCAATATTACCTTCTGTATATACGATCAGGCTCGATGCGGTATCCTCATAAAAAACCTGTGAGATATAATCGTTTATTATATTGTAACTAAGCGTGGTTGAGAGCACGTCCTTGTATTGATGTGAAACTTCAAAATTCCAGGTAAACTGTGGTTTGAAATATGGATTGCCCTGTTGGAACGTATATTTATTAATAATAAATGTGAATGGATTCAGCTTTTGGAAAGCAGGGCGATCGATACGGCGACCGGCACGGAATGTAAAACTATTGATAGAATCAACCTGATAAGTTACAAACAGCGACGGAAACAGATTGCCATAACTGCGGTTGAAAGAAGAATCTTTTACAATAGCATTTCCCAGTTGTCGCGCACGATAACCCGTATGTTCGTACCTCAATCCTGCCTGCAGGTTCCATTTTCTCTTTTCAAACTGTGCATTGGTGTACAGCGCATGTATATTTTCTGTGTAAAGAAAATGATTGCTTTTACCCAGATCAGCTTCCCAGTTAGTTCCCGGATTGGCCTCATATTCCGCCAGGTTATCCGTTTCCACACGCGACGATTTCCAGCCCGATTCCCAGTGCAGCGATTCGAAGCGATGGGTATAATCTATTTTCGCAGAATAGATATTCAGCGACGAAGGGATATTCCCGCGAGAAGCATCATCAAAATTTCCTCCAGGATTTCCAATCCTGTTTTCAAACAGCTGCTCGCTACGTATCTTGTAATGCATGTAGTCTACATCGGCAGTGAGTTCCTGGCGACTGTTAAATACATGTCGCAGGTTGCCCGTTACACCTCCGCGTTGGAGACGGCTATTGTTTCGGCTGGTCGTATACACGATTGAGTCCTCCACTTTTGCAGGATTCATCCAAAGCGCTTCGGCATCACCGGTTCTTCTGCGTTTGAGATGCAATCCATTCATAGCAAAACCAAGCGTTGTTTTTTGATTAACATAAAAATCGAAGCCGGTATTTACTACATGTGTTTGCGCGCGTGTATGGGTGTTATAAGGTTGTTCCAGGTAGGTGAGTACTTCACGGTCGCGATCATAATAGGTGCGCAATGCATGCATTTCCATCATCTGTTGCTGAATATTACCACTGTAGGTAAGATAGAAATTGAAACGCCCCTCACGAACATTTAAACTTAAACTGTTATTATTCTTCGGCAATTTTCCATGGCCATACGCAAATGATAGATTTCCGTTGAATCCACGTTGTTTATTCTTTTTGGTGCGGATATTAATTATTCCGCCATTACCTGCAGCATCATATTTCGCAGAAGGATTATCGATCAGTTCAATGCTTTCAACCTGCGAGCTGCTCATACCACTCAGCAAATTTTGCAGATCCATACCCGCCATTTGCGTCGGCTTGCCATCTATCAATATTAATATACCTGGTTTTCCTTTCAGGCTGATGTTGCCGTCTTTATCAGTGGTTACACCGGGCGATCGCTCCAGCACTTCCAACACAGAGGTGCCCACATTTCCGATACTCGCTTCCACGTTTACAACGGTTCTGTCGGGCAAAAACTGAATCATCGGCTTTTTTGAAGTCACCACTACATTACTCATCACACCAGTTTCAGGCAACATGACAACCGTTTTTTCCAAAACCGGATTGTCGCCGACAACAATACCTGAAACCGTGAGGGGTTGGAAAGCAACCCTGCTCACCTGCAACTGATAAGTTCCCCGGAACCAATTGTGCAAAGGTTGCCAGGCCTGCAGTATCAGTGCCAGTCGTCCTCACATTCTCTCCGGCAGCGTTACTTAACTGCACAGTCGACCCCGCAAGAACGGAGCTATCATTCGCAAGCACACGGATTTTCAAAACAAAAGAAGCCGGTTGGGCATGCGATCCCAAAGCGGCTAAAACAAAAAGACTTAATAGATATATTTTCTTCATGGCTTTATTCAACACTAATGTAAGACGGTTGCATACTTCGCCAATAACGAATTCGATGGGCGGCTGTTAGACTAAATATCCAAATACTATTTGGCGAGTTTCGGCGAAACAGCAAATCACACAAGCGTTTGTCTTTCAGACGATTATTAGAAAAAGACATTGAGAATCAGCCTTCGGCGGGCCATTATTGTACAAATCCGACAACATTTAAGTAAACTGTTATCGCGGAATTCATTATGTTTCCAAAATAGCAATTACCACGATTGAAATTAGTTAGCAGCAGGCTTTCTAACAAGCTTTGATTTCACTTTTCTTTCAATACCTTCGCTGCTCAAATTGTCTAACACTTTAACAATCTAAAGCATGGCATACGATGTAGTTGTGCTGGGTAGTGGTCCGGGCGGATATGTAGCCGCCATTCGCGCTTCTCAGTTAGGATTCAAAACCGCAATCATTGAAAAAGAAAGTCTGGGTGGTATTTGCCTGAACTGGGGTTGTATCCCCACCAAGGCCCTGTTAAAATCGGCCCAGGTAGCTAACGATATCAAACATGCCGAATCTTACGGCATTGAAGCCACTGGAACTCCCAAATTTGACGCCATCATCAAGCGCAGCCGCGGTGTGGCCGATAAAATGAGCAAAGGCGTTCAGTTCCTGATGAAGAAAAACAAGATTGATGTTATCATGGGATTTGGCAAACTGACTGCCCCTGGTAAGATCGAAGTAAAAGACAAAGATGGTAAAACGCAGGTAGTAGAAGGTCGCCATGTAATCATCGCAACCGGAGGCCGCAGCCGTGAACTTCCTACTTTGAAACAGGACGGTAAAAATCATCGGCTACCGCGAAGGTATGTCGCTGCCGCAGCAACCCAAAAGCATGATCGTTGTAGGCAGTGGTGCTATCGGTGTTGAATTCGGTTATTTCTACAACAGCATTGGTACCAAAGTGACCATTGTTGAATTTATGCCACGCATTGTGCCAGTGGAAGATGAAGAAGTTTCAAAAGAACTGGAAAAGAACTTCAAAAAACAAGGTATCGATGTGATGACCAGCGCAGAAGTTACCAGCGTTGATACAAGCGGTAACGGCGTAAAAGCAAAAGTAATAACTGCAAGCGGTGAAGTAGTGCTGGAAGCAGATGTGGTACTCAGCGCTGTTGGTGTTGCTGCCAACATCGAAGGCATAGGCCTGGAAAGTGTTGGTGTTAAAACCGACAAAGGCCGCATCGTAGTAGATAAATATTACCGTACCAGCGTTCCCGGCGTTTATGCAATCGGCGATTGCGTTCCTGGCCAGGCACTGGCACACGTAGCAAGTAAAGAAGCAATTGTATGCGTGGAAGCGTTTGCAGCTGCTGAGAAAAAATACAATCACCAACCTGAGCCGATCGATTACAACAACGTTCCGGGTTGTACTTATTGCTACCCTGAAATTGCTTCAGTTGGTTATACTGAAAAACAGGCGAAAGAAGCCGGCTACGAACTCAAAGTGGGTAAATTCCCACTCAGTGCCAGCGGTAAAGCTTCTGCTGCCGGACATGCTGAGGGTTTTGTAAAAGTAATCTTCGACGCAAAGTATGGCGAATGGCTGGGAACACATGCTATTGGTTATAACGTAACCGAAATCATCGCACAAACTGTAACGGCACGTAAGCTGGAAACAACTCACCATGAAGTACTCAACAGCATTCACCCACACCCCACCATCAGTGAGAGTGTGAAAGATGCAATTGAAGTTGCACTTGGTGAAGCGATTCACCTCTAACTAAAAAAGGCCTGTTTTTCAAACAGGCCTTTTTTAATGTTATTGTTGAAAGTCGTTACTGATGTTTTGGAGTTCCTGGGGGGCATGTACCAACAAGGAATGAAGAGGCATTTTTCAAATAAAGTATTGTGCTTACTGTTTCCCTTCGAGCATTGGCACAAAGAGAAAATTATCGAATACTTCTTCCTGGATAGAATCATTTTCGAGCTTCGTCAGCCGCATCATTTTCTGCATCTTGTCGTCGCCGACAGGTATTACCATTTTGCCGCCGGGTTTCAATTGCTCAACCAGCTTCGGTGGAATGGCACGCGCTGCTGCTGTAATGATAATGCGATCAAATGGAGCATAAGTAGGCAGCCCTTCATATCCATCGCCATAAAACATTTTCAAAGATGGGAAACTCTTCAGGTAAGCAAACAGCTTATTCGCATCAAACAACTTTTTCTGCCTTTCGATAGAATACACCAGCATACCCATTTTTGCTAATACAGAGGCCTGGTAAGCACTACCGGTTCCAATTTCAAGTACTTTCATGAAGGGTTGCAATTCCAACAACTGCGACTGGTAAGCAACCGTGTATGGTTGTGAAATTGTTTGTCCCTCACCAATGGGAAATGCCTTGTCTTCGTAAGCCCGGTCGCCAAAAGCGGAATCCAGGAAAAAAATGGCGTGGAACATCATTGATGGCTTCCAGTACACGTTCGTCCGTAATGCCTTTTGAACGAATATCACTCACCAGTTTTTCGCGGAGTCCTTTGTATCTGTATGTGTCTTGCGTTGGTCTCATAGCCATGCGCAAGATAGCAGAAAAAACCGATCAACGAGGGTTATCGCCGTTGATTAAAGTTTCATATCTGCAATAATTGCTTTTATCTTTTGGTCGAGTTGTTTATTTACTTCATCAAAGGCAGCTGCATTCTCCAGTTTCTCTTTTACGCTGAAATAGAATTTGATCTTTGGCTCTGTACCACTGGGGCGTGCAGAGATGATGCTTCCATCAGCAGTAATGAACTGCAATACATTTGATTTGGGAAGATGTATTGGCCACTCCTCTCCTGTTTGCGGATTCACACCTTTGCTGGTTTCATAATCCAGCGTTTGCACAACCGGAGAGCCGTTGATTGTTTTCGGAGGATTGTTGCGATATGCTTCCATCATTGCAGCAATCTGTTGTTGCCCATCCATTCCTTTTTTCGTAATAGAAATCAGGTCTTTTATAAAAACCATATTGGATGTAGAGCTCAATGAGTTTTTCAAAAAGTGTACGGCCTTTTTCTTTTTCATAAGCCGCCATTTCACATAAAAGAGCTACGGCACTTACAGCATCTTTATCACGGATTTTATCACCGATCATCAAACCAAAACTTTCTTCACCGCCCACCACATAATTTTCTTTTCCTTCTTTCTCGCGGATCATTTCAGAAATCCATTTGAAACCGGTGAGTACACGATAACATTTCACACCATTGCCTTCTGCCAGCGCATCTGCCATGCCGGTAGTAACAATCGTGGTAATGATCATATCGTTGCTTTGCGCAATACCTTTTGATTTTCGCGCTTCCAGCAAATAGTTGAAAGCCAGAACGGCAGTCTGGTTGCCATTCATCAGCACCCAATCACCATGATTGTCTTTTACACCAATGCCCACGCGATCTGCATCAGGATCAGTACCCAGCAGGATATCGGCATCGATCTCTTTGGCTTTTTGCAAACCGATGCTCATCGTTTCTTTTTCCTCCGGATTTGGATAAACCACGGTTGGGAAATTTCCATCCGGTGTTTTCTGTTCGTCAACAATCGTCACATTGGTGAACCCAAATTTTTCCAGTACCTGGGGTACCAGTTTAATACCCGTACCATGTATTGGTGTATAGACGATCTTCAGGTCTTTTTGTTTTTCGATCACATCGGGATAAACACTCAGGCCTTTTACCATTTCCAGGTAAGCCTTATCAATATCACTTCCGATGAGTTGTATCAACGATTCACCACCCGCCCATTTCACTTCATCTACTGAAGCGATTTTTTCAACTTCCTTTATTACGTTTTTATCATGCGGTGGCACCATCTGTGCGCCATCATCCCAATAAGCTTTATAACCGTTGTATTCTTTGGGGTTGTGAGAGGCTGTACAAACCACACCGCCCTGGCAACCCAGATGTCGGATGGCAAAAGAAAGCTCAGGTGTGGGGCGAAGGCTTTCGAAGAGATAAACCTTAATTCCATTTGCTGCAAAAACATGCGCAGTTGTTTCTGCAAAAAAACGGCTGTTGTTTCTGCTATCGTGCGCCACGGCAACAATCACCTGCCCGGGGAAACATTGTTTGAGGTAGTTCGCATAACCCTGTGTGGCCATACCCACCGTGTATTTGTTCATACGATTGGTGCCAACGCCCATCAGGCCGCGGAGACCACCGGTTCCAAACTCGAGATTTTTATAAAAAGCGTCGGCCAGTTCTGCCGGGCTGGTCATTTGTAATTTCAAAATTTCGTCTTTAGTCACCTGGTCAAAACTTCCTTCCAGCCAGGTATTTACTTTTTGTTGAATTGCCGCATCCATGTCGCAACAGAGGTTAATGGTTTAAAGTCAATGATTAAAGGGCTGAAGTTATTCAATTTTATCAGGAAATCCAGTTCCCGCCCAAAACGTATTTTTGCCGGGATGCAGTACAGGCTTTTCGCAATTTTGTCGGCTTTATTCTTATTAACCATCCGGGGCAATGCCCAGGCAGGTGATTCAATACAACAGGCCCCAGTGCCCGTTTATGATTCGTTGTCTGCTACACCCGATAATCTTCAAAAACCAAACCCCAGACGGGTAGCGTTGGTTGCGGGTGTAAATGTTGTAGCTGTCAGCCTCTCACTGGCTTTATTAAACGAGGTATGGTATAAAAATCAATCACGCGGGACTTTCCACTTCTTTAATGATAGCCGGGAATGGCTGCAGGTGGATAAATTCGGTCACGCATGGTCGGCTTATAATGCGGCGCAGGTTTTATCATCACGGTGGAGCTGGGCAGGTGTTAACCCGAAAAGGGCGGCGCTGTATGGTTCGCTTACGAGTTATGCTTATCTCACGGGAATTGAAGTACTGGATGGATTTGCCGAAAAATGGGGATGGAGCTGGAGTGATGTCGCTGCCAATACGGTGGGTATCGGCCTTTATCTTTCGCAGGAACTGGCATGGCAGGAACAACGCATACAATATAAATTCTCCTTTCACACTAAAAAATATCGCGAACCTGTTTTACAAAACCGGGCCGATGATTTGTTTGGGAGCAGCTTTGCGGAAAGAATGTTGAAGGATTACAATAACCAGACTTACTGGTTCAGCGCCAACGTAAGGTCATTTTTCCCTCGATCCAACTGGCCCGCCTGGCTGAATGTTGCCGTTGGGTATGGTGCAGATGGCATGTTGGGTGGATTTGAAAATAAATGGGAAGAAGCTCCCGGTTCATGGATCGACCGAAGCGATATTAAACGCACGCGTCAATTTTACCTCGCACCTGATATTGATTTTACAAGAATCCCTACAAAGAGCAGGTTCCTGAAAACGACATTTTCAATATTAAATTCATTCAAATTCCCTGCGCCTGCTTTAATGTTGAATAACCGGGGAAAGGCAAAATTATACGCGTTTTATTTCTAACCCGCAATGGATCTTTATTGGAGATAAGCGCCTGTCACACCACCCTCTCCCACTTCTACAAAAATGTGTTCCTGCAAAGTGGTTGCGATCGAGAGCCCAATATAATCGGGATGTATGGGGAATGAATTATGACTGCGCCCAACCAGTACCACCGTTTGAATTTTACGAGGCTGAAAGTCCAGAAAAGGTTTCATGGCATAAAGCATGGTTTTGCCACTATTCGCCACATCATCAATCAGCACAACGGTTTTATTGTCGTAGGAAAAATTTTCACTCAACTTTACTTCGCCCGGAGATTTTTTATCGAGTGAAACTGAAATTAGTTTTGTTTTGATTTCGCTGTACTGGCCAATGTACTGCTGCAGAATTACAGCAATATTGTAACCATTATCCCTGATGCCCGCGAGAATCAGTTCTTCGGTTTCTGGATTATTTTCGATTATTTCCAATGCAATTCTTCGCAGCTTTTTTTCTGCAACAGATGCATTCAGTATATATTTTTTAGTTTCATTCATCTTACTCATCATTACGCCGTAAATTAGCACTTGTAATTGATTGCTTATGCAAATAGTTCAACAAATTTTGTTTGTCCTTCTGAGTGCCGTTGCCATATTTCTTTTTAGCAAAAAAGCGCGCCAGATCATGGCCAATATCCGCCTGGGGCGTGATGAATCGCTGACCGACCAGCCGGCCCGTCGCTGGCGGAACATGGCTTTACTCGCGCTCGGTCAGCAAAAAATGTTTCGCAATCCTTTTGTAGCCGTCCTCCACCTGTTGGTATATGCAGGGTTTATCATTATAAATATAGAAGTGCTGGAAATTGTTCTCGATGGCGTTTTGGGCACGCATCGTTTATTTGCATCCACACTCGGATCTTTTTATACTTTCCTGATCAATGCTTTCGAAATACTGGCATTGCTGGTGCTCGTTGCCTGCGCCATTTTTCTGGCGCGACGTAACCTCACAGGCATTCGTCGCCTCAGGAGTAAAGACCTTGATGGATGGCCCCGTAGTGATGCGAACCTCATCCTTACAACTGAGATTGTTTTGATGACATTGTTCCTGTTCCTGAATGCAAGTGACACTACTTTGCAGGATCGCGGAGAGGCGCATTATGCAGGATTTCTTACCGGCGACTTTGTGATTTCACAGCATCTGAAACCATTGCTGTCGGGCATGGGCACCGCTTCGCTGATCATACTGGAACGCAGCTGCTGGTGGTTACACATCCTCGGAATATTTGCTTTTCTGAATTACCTGCCATATTCAAAACACCTGCATATTATTCTTGCATTTCCCAATGCATGGTTTGCAAGGCTGACGCCAATGGGTAAAATGGAAAACATGCCTGCCATTCAGAATGAGGTGTTGTATGCCATGCAACCTGAACTGGCAGCTTCAGCGCCTGCAGATGCAGCACCCGTTAAGTTTGGGGCAAAAGATGTAACCGACCTGAGTTGGAAAAATATTCTCGATGCTTATTCCTGTACAGAATGTGGCCGATGCTCGGCTGCCTGTCCCGCCAATATCACAGGCAAATTATTATCGCCACGGAAGATCATGATGGACACGCGCGACCGTGCAGAAGAAATAGGGAACTTAAAAAGAGCCGGCCAGGAAACAGATAGCAAATCATTGCTTCACGATTATATCAGCGTGGAAGAATTGCGCGCCTGCACTACCTGCAACGCCTGCGTAAAGGAATGCCCGGTAAGCATCAACCCGCTCGACATTATTCTCCAGCTTCGTCGTTTTCTTATTATGGAAGAAAGTAACACACCTCCCGAATGGGCTTCCATGTTTGGTAATGTTGAAAATAATTTTGCGCCCTGGAAATCGAGCCCCGATGAGCGCGCGAACTGGGCGGTGGAGAATCGATGATCGAGGATCGATGGTCGAGGATGGATGGTCGAGGATCGATGGTCGATGTTTGATGATCGATGGTCGATGTTTGATGATGGATGTTCGATGATCGATGATCGATGATCGATGGTCGATGGTCGATCATCGAAGTATCACGAATGTTTTAATACTCGTCCCGAAGGGACGGAATGTCTGTAGCACGGAAATCTCTAAACAATTGAGTCCCAAAGGGACGGCATATGGATGCAGGATCGATGATCGATAACCGATGATCGATGTCCGATGTCCGATAAATCATGCGCGTTTTTGGCAACCGTCCCGAAGGGACGATATGTGAAGATTCGATCATCGATCATCAATCATCAATCATCGACCATCTATCATCGATCATCGACCACCTACCATCGACGGAAACTTTTCCTTCAGCCAGCTTTTACCAACAGGAATCAACCAGTTTTCTTCGAGTTCTTTTTTTGTTTGAACCACATTATTGAAAAATAATGTTTCCTGCGTAATAAAACCGTTTTCAATTCCATATGCAACCTGTGAAAGTGGCAGGCGTTCAATCTTGTCTTTAACGACAAAAGCTAAAGTAGTTCGGTCAAAAAAGCGAACATTAAATGTTGCCTCAAGGTCTTTAATAAATCGAACGGAGCTATCTGTGCTACATCCACTCACACCAGTAGCGGTTTCATCGGCCATCAATATTACAAACTGACCAAAAAAGAGATAACCAGCCGCTTTTACAGGCGTGCCGTGACTTTTCCAGTCTTTCGCAAATGCATTGATTTTTTCTTCTGCTTCCAGCACTTCTCCCAAACTCAACAATCGGCTGCTTTGGTACACCCAAACGCGTGAATCGCTATGGAAATTACCGTCGAGAAGGTATTTGTATTCGAGGTTCATGCCGCTAAATTACAGCAGAAAAAGTAAACGAATGCGAGTGATAAAAGATCAACGTAAAGTGCTGGTTCACTGGGTATATACGCGTGATGAATGGAATCAATTCAGAATCTGGGAATGGCGTCGGTTGGGCTGGATACGTTATTTGATCAGTAGTTTTAACCGCTCACATTCCTCAAAAAATGCCGGAAGTCATCATCACCGGTGAGAAGGTTTCATTCAATGGAAAAGCGGAAGTGTTTATTGACGACCTGTCCAAACTCTTTCGGGTCAACATTCGTGAGTCAGGAAAAATAAATATTCTGGAGATATTTTATAGGCGCGGTACACGAGGAATCAAAGTTATCCGGGTACCGATTCCCCGGGGAGAGATTATACATGCAATAGAAGTGCAGGAATGCCTCGCTGGAAATGGGGTTTCGCCCATTGACGATCGTTGATCGATGATCGATGATCGTTGATCGATGATCGATTGACTCATGCAACGTTTGATACCCTTCGTGTAAGGAATGAAAGCTTAAACATTTTGAATCCATCGATCATCGATCATCCACCATCGATCATCGAACGACCCGATACCCTTCGTGTAAGGAATGAAAGCTTAAACTTTTTAAATCCATCGATCATCGATCATCCACCATCGATCATCGAACGACCCGATACCCCTCGTATATGTAAGGAATGAAAGCTTAAACATTTTGAATCCATCGATCATCGATCATCCACCATCCACCATCGATCATCGAATATCCATGCTCGCTGCCACCAACTCTGCAATATCCAACACGTGCACATCATTTTCTTTTTTCTGCAAGTTTTACACCGTCAGTCATCATGGTATTGCAGAACGGACAAGCTGCGGCAATTACGGTAGCTCCGGTACCAATTGCTTCGCGACTGCGTTCTGCATTGACGCGATCGGTACCTTTTTCTTCTTCTTTAAACATTTGTGCGCCACCCGCGCCACAGCAAAGACCTTTGCTACGGCAACGTTTCATTTCAACTAATTCTGCGTCGAGTACTTCAAGTACTTTCCGTGGTGCTTCATAAATATCATTTGCACGCCCGAGATAACAGCTATCGTGATAGGTAATTCGTTTTCCTTTAAAGGCACCCTCTTCCTTCATTTTCACTTTGCCTTCATCAATCAACAGTTGCAGGAAGGTGCTATGATGAATCACTTCATACGTACCACCGAGTTCAGGGTACTCATTTTTCAACGTGTTGAAACAATGGGGGCATGTAGTTACAATTTTTTTAATACCATAATTATTCAGCACCTGGATATTCTGGAAAGCCATCATTTGGAACATAAACTCATTACCGGCACGCCTAACCGGATCGCCCGTACACATTTCTTCCGTACCTAGAATGGCATAGTTCACTCCTACTTTATCCAGAATCTGAGAAAATGCTTTTGTTACTTTCTGGGCACGGTGATCAAAGCTCCCGGCACATCCAACCCAGAAAAGAATATCAGGGGACTTTCCCTCCGCAAAAAGTTCAGCAACCGTGGGTACATGCATACAGTACAATTTTGCTCAAATCTAAAGGAAAATGACTATTCTTTTTCAATGTCTTAAGCTTTCCGTTATTTTTGTCGACCTGTCATGAAGATCAACAAATTTTTCAAGCGGCTGACGAACTGGGAGCTATGGAATTTTTTCGTGTTATACGCACCCATCAGCCCCGTTTGGTTTTGGTATTGCCTGCGCAGCAGGTCATTCTGGTTTTTCAGCTCATCCAATCCCACCATCACTTTTGGCGGATTTGAAGGCGAAGGGAAAAAAGAAATGTACGACCAACTTCCGCCACATCTCGTTCCCCGCACGATTTACATAACGCCGGATTTGTCTTTTGAAGAAGTGTTGCAGCGAATGACGGACGCTGGTTTCACTTATCCTTTTATTGTAAAACCTGATGTGGGCATGAAAGGTATTTTGTTTCGCAAAATTGAAACGGAAGACCAACTCCGCAAATACCACGAAAGAATTCCGGTTGAATACATCATTCAGGATCTGGTAGAATATCCTGTAGAAGTAAGTGTGTTTTATTACCGCTTTCCCGACCAGCAGAAAGGCGTGGTAAGCGGATTTATTCATAAAGAACTATTGCAGGTTAAAGGTGATGGTGTATCCACTCTTCAACAATTAATAGCCGAACATCCAAGGGCAAAATTCAGAATGGCAGAAATGGAACATCGCCATGGACATCGTTTCGATCGGGTGCTCGACAAAGAAGAAATATTCTTTCTTTCTTATGCAGGCAATCACAACCGCGGCGCACAGTTTACCAATCTCCACCAGGAAATTGATGGACGCATGCATGAAGTGTTTGATGAATTAAGCCACTACACAAAATATTTCTATTACGGCCGCTACGATATTAAAACCACCAGCATTGAAGATTTGAAAGCCGGAGAAAATTTCCTGATACTCGAATACAATGGTTGTGGCGCGGAGCCTAATCACATTTATGATTGCGGAATGAGCCTTCGCCAGGCTTACGCAGAAATTTTAAAACATTGGAAAGCGTTGTATCGAATCAGTCGTTATAACCATAAAAATGGAACACCTTACTGGCCGTTTAAAAAAGGATGGCGATTTTTGAAACAGGCGAGGAAACACTTTACGATGCTGGAGAAATACGATTAAAGCCCGCCTTCGCTTCGCTACGGCGGTCAATGAGAAAATAGGGAAATGTGGAAATGAGGAAATGATGAAATGTGGAAATGTGGAAATGGGAAAATGGGAAAATGAGGAAATGAGGAAATGAGAAAATATAGAAATGTAAATCCAAAAGAACAACAATTAAAGCAACATCGCTCATAAAAGTATTTTTTGTCGGGATGCTGGTCAGTTTCCTGGGCTCACTGCCATTGGGAACTTTGAACATTGCAGCCATGCAAATTGCCATATCGGATGGTGTGTGGGCGGCGATGCTGTTTTCAATTGGATCTTTGATTGTGGAAATTATCTATGTGCGGTTATCACTGGTGGCGATGGACTGGGTGCGCAAACAGGAAAAGGTATTTAAAGCGCTGGAATGGATTACGCTCATCATTGTGCTTGCCCTGGCTGCTTCCAGTTTTTATGCGGCACTACACCCTTCCGTAAATGAGAATGTGATTTTAAGCAGCACGCTACCACGGTTTTTCCTCGGGGTGGTAATGAGTGCGGTCAACCCGGTACAGATTCCATTCTGGTTTGGCTGGAGTACCGTATTGTTTACGAAAAAAATCCTGCTACCACGAAAGGATCATTACAACAGCTATATCTTCGGCATTGGCATCGGAACTTTTATCGGCAATTGCCTCTTCATCTTTGGTGGAATTTTGATCGCCAGCAGCATCAATAATAATCAGAATATCTTAAACTGGATTATCGGCAGCATCTTCGCGATTACAGCCATTGTGCATGCCTGGCGCATGTTTACTAAAAAAGATTCAGCACATAAACTGGAACATCCCGACGAAATTCCAGGCGTTCCGCATGAACACTAAACTTTCAGATCCAACTTCTTTTTAGGCGCAGTCGCTAACAGATTATACCCAATCGTTAACCTGAAATTTCTTGTCCTGGAGAATGACCTACCCTCATGATAAAAATCGGGTCCATAGGTCCGCGTAAAGTTTCGTTGCTGTACAAAAGGATCAATTACGTTAAGGGTTACAGTCATCCTTTTGTTAAACATTTTATGTTGCACACCTGTATTCATGCTCATCGTCCAGCGACCAAAGCCCTGAGGATTGGCGAAACGATTAAATGAAAATCCTCCCGTAAAATTCCAACGATCCGTACGGGTATAAGTGCTGTTTAAATTAGAAGTAAACGAAGCCCCATTACGGTATTTATTCACCCTGCGATCGAAATCGCTATAGACGTTGTAAGTATAACTCGCGCTGAAATTCACGCGCAGTTTCTTTGAAAATGTAAGTCCACTCCAGGAGCTGACTTCATATTCCTGTCTACCCGAGATATTTTCCCATGTAATTTGTGTACGACCATCTTCAAGTAAAGTACGTACGCGGCTAAAGATATCACGCACGCGATTGTATCCCAGTCCCAGGTTGATATAATTTTTTGTTCGTGTTCTTCCCAATACCAAATCAAAATTATCACTGGTAGATGCTTCCAGTTTTTCATTACCAAAGCGGATGTTATAAGGATCCGCAAAGTCAATTGTCGGATTCAATTCATTAATACCCGGACGCCTGATACTTCTTCGGTAAGCAAAAGTGAAGTTGAGTTTATCTTTGAAATTGTGATTGAAATTGGCATAGGGCAGCCAGGTCCAGTAAGCATTTGAAACCTTTTGACCGGTTTTTCGCAGGTCAAACGCAATTGAAGTTTCTTCCGCAGATACACCCGCCGAAATGCTTGTTCCCATTCCTAACCTTCTTCTCATTCCCATTCGAAGATTCCAAACCGACTGATTAAAACGAAAATCGTTGCTTAGCTGGTCGAGCGGCTGCTTTGTCAAATCTGATTTCCGCAGATACAATGCATTTGCCTGTACATCGCTGCTATTGCGGTTAAGAAAGGTACCAATCGAAATACTTGTATTTTTATCAATGATGGGCCGGTCGTAATTCAAACGTAAATTCCATCCTGCACTCAATTGGTCATTCGCCTGCCACTGCGTACTATCCTGCACGCCTGGTAAAAGAAATTGTTGGTAAAAAATTCTGTCTGAATGAGAAGAAGACAGGTTAACGCTGCCCACAATGCGCAATTGTTCACCCGCGCGTTTGGTTCGCGTATGATAAGATGCGTTAAAAGAACCGTTAATTGAATTTCCTGTGTTGTGGATTTCACGATTACTCAATCGCCATGTTTCTGAATAGCGGTTGATGTTGCGGTATTCCGTCTCGCTTACATTATCAAAATCATTTCCATTTAACTGCACGTTGGCCGTTATCGACTGAAATTTGTTGAATGTATAATCAATATTTGCACGCAGGTTGGGCCGCAAACTTTTATTCAGGTAGTCGTTGGATGTATGGAAGTAGTTTGTTGAGTCCCTGAAGAAGTTCTCCCGATAAGAGCTTCCTTCTCCGGGAATTCGATTATAGCTGGCACCGGCAGAAAGACTAAATGATAAACCGCTCTTACGATAGGTAAACTGTCCATTGAGATTTCCCTGTCCCCGTGTACCTGCCGACACATTGATACGAGCTGTACGGCCCACACGTCCTTTGCGCATGACGATGTTGATTACACCGCCCTGTTCGTTTGCATATTGTGGTGGCGGGTTTTGCATCACTTCTATTTTCTCAATGGCGCTTCCGGGCATTGATTCAAGCAGATCCTGCAATTGCGACAGGTTTAGTTCTACCGGTTTATCATCAATAAGAATACGCGGTTCTTTTCCACGAACCGTTATTTTTCCATCTGCATCTTTATTTACCAAAGGAACCTGCGCCAACAATTCATCGGCGGTAGCCCCTGCTGCCAGCGGCGATTCCGCTGCATTAAAGGTGATATTGCCGTCTTTTGATTCAATCAGTGGCCTTTCGGCAACCACAATCACTTCAGCCAGGTTGGTCGACGATCCCGGTTTCATGATAAGACTGCCGAGGCTAAACAATTCCTTTCCATCACGTACATTAATGCTATCGACGCGGAGCGGCAGCAAGCCCGTAAAACTGATTTCCAGTGAATATAACTGGTGCGGCAAACCTGCAAAATGGAATTCACCTTCGCGGCCTGTCAGTGCTGTGCGAATAAAACCAGTATCAGAATAAGTAAACAAACGCACCGACGCATTCTCCAACGGCGAACCGGTTTGGTCAGTTACAACACCGGATACCTGTCCAGCCCCGGTTTGTGAAAACACCAGAACAGGAAGAGATAAAACCAGTAAAATCAGGAAGATGAGTGATCGCATCGGTGTCCAAAAATAACAAGAATCACCGGAGAAAAATGACAAAGAGAGTATGAGCGGCAAATTATTGCAAAACGATTTAACCGCTCCTTTCCCACCTGCCATACTGTCACAATTCCCGGCTTTCCTCTATATTTGCACTTCAAATTACTCGTAGAATGTTTGACGTCGTGACAGATAAAACGCAAGATGAGAGCCGCCAGGGAGAGGCATTTGCGCCATTTGCCCAGGATCCTAACACATATAAGAAACGTTTCTATATTGAGAGTTATGGTTGCCAGATGAACTTTGCCGACAGCGAAGTAGTGGCTTCGATCCTTCATGGAGCCGGGTTTGGCGCTACCCGCAACCTGGAAGAAGCGGATCTCATTTTTATAAATACCTGCTCTATTCGGGAAAAAGCGGAACAAACCGTGCGGAAGCGCCTGACGGAATTCCGCAAACTGAAGATGGCCCGCAAAGGTACGCTGGTAGGCGTGTTGGGTTGTATGGCCGAACGGCTGAAGAGCAAATTTTTGGAAGAAGAAAAACTGGTGGACATCGTGGTAGGCCCTGATGCTTACCGAACACTTCCCGGCCTTGTAGAAGAAGCGGAAGGAGGACAGAAAGCTGTAAACGTGTTGCTGAGCCGCGAAGAAACCTATGCCGACATCGCCCCCATTCGCCTTGAAAGCAATGGCGTAAATGCATTTGTAAGCATCATGCGCGGTTGTAATAATATGTGTTCATTCTGCGTGGTACCATTTACCCGCGGTCGTGAGCGAAGCCGTGATGCCGAAAGTATCATCAACGAATGCCGCGATCTTTTTGAAAGAGGATTCCGTGATATTACCTTACTGGGTCAGAATGTAGACAGCTATTATTATGTTGCTGACGGCAACCAGGTGGACCATGGCGCACAGGTAGCTGTAACTTTTGCCGAGCTGATGGAGCGCGTAGCATCCATTTCTCCATTGTTGCGTGTGCGTTTCTCTACCTCTCACCCGAAAGATATCACCGACGATGTGTTACATGTAATGGCACGCCATGAAAATATTTGCAAATACATTCACCTGCCATTGCAAAGCGGTTCAACACGCGTACTGCAACTGATGAATAGAACTTATACCCGCGAATGGTACAAAGCCAAAGTAGATCGCATCCGTGAAATTATTCCGGATTGCGGTATCAGTTCAGATATCATTGTTGGTTTTTGTACAGAAACCGACGAAGACCATGCCGACACCCTCGACGTGATGCGCTATTCAGGTTATGACCTGTCATATATGTTTATTTACAGTGAACGTCCGGGCACGCTGGCTGCACGTCGTTATAAAGATGATGTTCCAGACGACATAAAGAAAAAACGCCTCACGGAAATTGTGAACCTGCAGAATGAACTTTCGCTACTGAGTAATCAAAAAGATCTTGGTAAAGAATTCCGCGTACTGATTGAAGGAGAAAGTAAACGTAGTGAACTGGACTGGATGGGTCGTAATTCACAAAACAAAGTAATCGTGTTTCCTAAAGAAGGTGTAAATGCCGGACCTGGCGAATATGTAAATGTGAAGGTTACGGAGTGTACAAAAGCTACGCTGATAGGAAAGGTGATTTAAGGTTATATCCTGAAATTAAATCACCGCGATAAAAGATTAACGATACATGGACATTCAACTGATAAAAAACCGTTTTGGAATTATTGGCAACTCACCTGCCCTCAACTATGCTCTACAGGTAGCAGCGCAGGTAGCCAATACTGATTTGACGGTATTGATAATGGGCGAAAGTGGCGTGGGTAAGGAAGCGTTTTCCAATATTATCCATTCACTTTCCAACCGCAAACACAATCCTTTTATTGCTGTTAACTGTGGCGCCATTCGGAGGGAACAATCGATTCCGAATTGTTTGGGCACGAAAAAGGATCATTCACAGGGGCTGTTGATTCACGCAAAGGTTATTTCGAGACGGTGAATGGCGGTACCATATTTCTTGATGAAATTGGCGAAATGCCCATCGGCACACAGGCGAGGCTGCTGCGTGTATTGGAAGCGGGTGAATATATTCGGGTTGGTAGCAGTAAAGTGCAGAAAGACGATGTGCGTGTGATTGCTGCAACTAATAAAGACCTTTTGCAACTGGTACAAAATGGCAAATTCCGCGAAGACCTTTATTATCGTTTGAGCACAGTACCCATTCGTGTGCCTGCTTTGCATGAGCGCAAAGAAGACATACATCTGCTGTTTAGAAAATTTGCCGCAGATTTTGCAGACAAATACAAAACCGGTTCGGTACAACTGGATGATGAAGCCAAAAACCTGTTAATAAATTACCCCTGGCCCGGTAATGTGCGGGAATTAAAGAATATTGCCGAACAGATTTCAGTTCTTTCAGAGAATAAGAACATCACCGCAAGGGAACTGGCGAAATTCCTGCAACCTTATTCATCCAACCGGTTACCTGCTGTTGTTGGCAGCAACAATGTAAACAGTGGGGATTTTGCCAATGAGCGTGAGATTTTGTACAAGCTCTTTTTTGACATGAAAAAAGATGTGACAGAATTGAAACGGATGTTTCTGGAAGTGCTGCAAAACCCTTCCATTGCTGCGCAGAACCCTTCCATCCTGAATGAATTGAAGGAAATGAAAACACAGGAGCCACCTGCCATGCTGCTGCAGCCAGGCACAGGCACATTGATGCCGGCGCCAACACAACCAGTGATCATGCATCACGACGATATTCAGGATCATGAAGAAGTGGAAGAGAGTCTGAACATCATGGACAAGGAAAAAGAGCTGATAGAAAAAGCGTTGAAGAAACATAAGGGAAAACGGAAAGATGCCGCATTGGATCTTGGAATCAGCGAGAGAACTTTATACCGGAAATTAAAGGAATACGACATTGATGAATAAGCATAAAACAGGAAAGAAATCAATTACATTAAGCGGGTGGATGCCGGGCATTTGCCTGATTGCCGCTGCCTTCCTGTTTGGAAGCGTAAATTCAGGATGTAAAATTTATTCCTTCCGCGACATTAGTATTCCCGATTCGGTGAAAGTGGTAAAGGTTAAATACATCGAAAATAAAGCGACCTATATCAATCCCAACCTGAGCCCTCGCCTGTCCGATCGCTTGCGCCAGAAAATTGTGAGCCAGACACGTTTGAAACAAACCAATGGCAATGATGCCGATTGGGAAATTGAAGGTGTGATCACCGGTTATTCATTCAGCACCTCTGGTATTTCGAATCAACAGGTAGCTACCAACCGACTCACCGTTTCTGTAAAAGTTACAGTGAACAAGATTAAGAGTGGTGAGGTGGAAAATTACGACGTCAGCCGCAGTTTCGACTTCGCCGCCAGCCAGTCTATTCAACAGGCAGAAGCTGCCCTTTTAGATGAAATGATTCGCGGCCTCGCCGACGATATATTCAATAAGATGTTTTCTGACTGGTAATTTTTGCCGCATCTTCCAGATTTTACATAGCATATCCTTTACTTTTGCTGCTATGAGTCCTTTGCTGAATGAAATAGCCAGACATATCACGGGCAGGAATGATTTACAATCCTGCAGCCAGCAGGAACTGGAAACACTGGTGAATAAATATCCTGCATTTTCATCTGCACATATTTTGCTGGCAGCAAAAAGTGGACGGGATGCTGCTGTTGGTAAAGCACAACTATTTTTCACAACTGGTTTATGGAATCAGTCGCTGTTGGGTGATGATAAAAATGGTGACGCTGTATTTACCGGTGCGGCTCCGGCAGTGGATGAACCTGCAACTACCGCAACTCCGATACACGCAGCGCTCGAAACCCCATTTACCGATGAACAGCCATTACACCAGGCCAACCCTGAGGTAGCGGAGCCTGAAGTTGAAGAGGCCGTTTTCAAAGATTCCCTTCCTGCAGAACTGGAAAAACCGTTTACGGATGAGCAACCCCTGAACCAGGTAGGTAACACCAAAGATGCTGAGGAAGCAATGCCGCCTGAAACAACACAGCGCGAAATTGAGATTCGGGTTCCTGCCGATTTACCTTCAGTTGCAGAATTAACCGGGGCCAAAACCACAGATCCTTCTTCTGCTCCGGATTCTGATACACTTGCATTTGAGCCCTATCATACCGTTGATTATTTCGCTTCGCAGGGTATTCGGTTCAAAGACGAGCAAAAAGACAAAGACAGGTTCAGTGTTCAATTGCGCAGTTTTACCGACTGGCTTAAAACCATGAAACGTATTCCGGCATCGGAAATCGCGCCTGCAACAAGCGTTTCAGAGGAAAAAAAGAGTGGAACAAATGGCGGCTGTTTCCATCTCGCCCCGTGAAGTGGTGACAGAGGCAATGGCTGAAGTTTGGGAAAAACAGGGTAACCGCGACAAAGCCATCCATATTTATAAAAAATTAAGTTTGCTTGATCCCGCCAAAAGCGCTTATTTTGCAGCCAAAATCGAACAATTAAAGTATTCCTGATATGACTCTCTTATTTGTGATCCTGGTTATCGTGGCTTCCATCATTCTTGGTCTTATTGTATTGATCCAGAATCCCAAAGGTGGTGGTTTGGCCGGTTCTATCGCCGGTTTCAGCAACCAATTTATGGGTGTTAAACAAACAACCGACGTACTTGAAAAAGGTACCTGGGTATTCGGTGGCATCATCGCTGCATTGTGCATCGTTTCTGTGTTCTTCATCCCTACCAATGCAACGCGTGGTGGTGCAGATCCCGGCAAATACCAGGGCGCACCAATGCCAAATAGTACAACTCCGGTAGATAATGGCGCCGTTCCATTTGATGCAGGCACTACGCCGGAGGTGGCAGCACCAGATTCTAACCAATAATTAATTAGTTTCTTTATATTATCAAAACCCCGTCTTTCTGACGGGGTTTTTTGTTTATTTTGTTGAATAGCTATGAAAAAGAGATTCATCATTAGTTCGATAGCCGTCCTGCTTTTATTGGGTGCGTTTGTTGCCTGGAAGTTCTTCGGCGCCTCCGTTCACCCCCCGCAAAAAAATTACTTTTATATCTCTACGGGTGAAGATCTGGCTTCAGTGCGCCAGCATCTGAAAGATTCGCAGGTGATCAATGGATTTACCTGGTTTGACTGGGCAACCAAAAGCATCGGTTTAAAAACCGTAAAACCGGGCCGCTATAAAATTGAGAAAGGCACCAGTATTACCGACCTCGTGCGCATGTTGAAAAACGGTAAGCAAACGCCGGTTTCGTTTGTTATTACCAAAATCAGGACGCGCGAAACGCTGGCGGCGCGTATTGGACGACAATTTGAATGCGACTCGCTGGCATTTATCCGGTATATAGAAAGTGCAGATTCATTGCAGCAATATGGCCTGGACAGCACCACCGTGATGGCCGCAGCCATGCCCTATACATACAGTATCAACTGGACAAGCACCCCGGCAGAGATATTCCGACATTTTCATAGCGCGTTTGAAAAATTCTGGACAGAAGAAAGGAAAGCCAAAGCAGCGGCGCTTAAACTTAAACCAATTGAAGTGGTAACGCTTGCATCTATTATTGATGAAGAAACGAATGCCCCTTCCGATCGGCCCAATATCGCAAGTGTTTACCTCAACCGCATTGCAGCTGGGATGCCCCTACAGGCCGATCCTACACTGAAATATTCGATGCGCAATTTTGGATTGAAACGACTGTATAATGTTCATATGCGTATACCATCGCCTTATAATACCTATATGAACAGGGGACTTCCGCCCGGTCCTATTTGCACACCTGCGGTAGAAACAATTGATGCAGTATTAAATTCGCCCAAAACGGAATACTATTACTTCGTAGCAAGCCCCGCATTTGATGGCACACACGTTTTTACTAAAAATTATGCGGAGCATATGCGGGAAGCCAAAATCTACCAGGCTGAATTAAACAAACGAAACATCCGCTAGTTATGAGGCATCAACTGACGCGCATTAAAAGAATGTTCCTGGTTTCGTTGCCTGTCAGCTTCCTGATTCGCAAAAGCAAACAGATTTCCTTGCCTGGCTTTCAGGGCATACCTCTTTTTGACGTCATACGATTCTTCTTTTTACAGGCGCGAAAAACAGGGTTTACTGAGAGAGCCTCTTCAGTAGCTTATAATTTCGTAATGGCAATCCCTCCGGCTGTTATCTTTTTATTTACACTGATACCTTATATCCCTATTTCTGAAGAGTTTCTATCGCAAATGTTTGGGTTGATAAAAGATGTGGTTCCGGGTGAAGAAAACAACCAGCGGCTGATAGGTTTTTTGGAAGACATTTTACAAAAAACCCAGAACAGGTTTATTGTCGCTCGGTTTTGTGCTGGCAATGTTCTTCTCTTCAAATGCCATCATGGGTGTAATGCGATCATTCGATAAAAACTATATTGGGTTTGTAAAAAGAAAAAGGATTGCATCAGCGCTGGGTAGCACTGCGACTCACTATTCTTTTGTTTATCATTTTTATTGCATCCATCCTTTCATTAATCATGCAGGGCGCGGTGCTGCGCTGGCTGGGTGTAAAAAATGCAACGGTGATTGCAGTGGTACACAACTTCCGCTGGGTGGTGATATTGTTGTTGTTCTTTTTTGCGATATCACTTATCTACCGTTATGCCCCGGCCGTGCAAAAACGTTGGAAATTTATCAACCCTGGATCGTTACTCGCGACATTCCTGATGATCGCATTCACAGCCCTGTTCTCTATATACGTCAGCAACTTTTCTAATTACAATGAGTTATACGGTTCCATCAGCACTTTATTAATCATGATGCTGCTCGTATATTTCAATTCACTGGTATTGCTCATCGGATTTGAACTGAACGTAAGTATAAATTCGCTAAAGCATGAAGTGGATGAGAGGAATAAATTGCTGGCGGGCGGCGCCCATTCTGCATGATATTTGCGGAAATTTGGAAAGAAACCGGAAACCATCATAAATTTATTTACCATGAAAAGAATTTTTGCCCTGCTTGCCGTTGCAATCGCCACGCTTAGCATCGCGTTTACGGAAAAAAATAATGGACTGGAAATTGGTTCTCCCCTGCCCTCCCCGGATACAAAATTGAAAGACATTTCTGGTAAAGAAATTTCTTTTAATGACGTAATGAAACCAAACGGCCTGCTTGTAATGTTTAGTTGTAATACCTGCCCGGTAGTAGAGAAATATGAATCGCGTACCGTTGAAATTGCCCGCTATGCAACAAAGAATAACATAGGCGTGATATTGCTTAATCCCAATGAAGCCAGCCGCGACCGTGGTGACTCTTTCGACGATATGAAAGACTATGCTAAAAAGCTGGGGTACGATTTCCCATATGTTGTAGACGACAACTCTAATCTGGCCGACATCTTTGGCGCCACGCGCACGCCTGAAATATTCCTGTTCGATAAATCTGGCAAACTGGCTTACCATGGTGCGATTGACGACAATCCCACGGAAACAAATGTATCACGTAGCCATCTGAAAGCAGCCATCAATGAAATGGTTTCGGGTAAAGACATATCTACCAAAGTGACACGATCCGTTGGCTGCACCATTAAAAGACTGAACTAATTCAACGCGATTCCTTAGGCAACATCGCCGTTCATAAAAATTATGATTTTTTTTATGGAAAAGAATTGAGCGGTCATCTAAGACCTAAACCGTTGCTTATGACCCTCAATCATTGGACAGGCCGCCTGCTGTTGCTGGCATTCATGGCCCTGGTTGGATTCTCCATCGCGAAAAGTCTGTATGTAGGAAGTGTAATGGGCACAATCCTCGCCCTTACCAGTTTGAGTGCAGGTATTTACTTTATTTATCTGTTGGTGCAAATGCGTACAGTACGTAACGAAGAAGAACCTTCCGACTACTGGGCTGATCGCTGAAGCATGGCGTCTAATTCTTTCCTGAGTGCAGCTTCGCTTATCACCTGTTCCCTGAACTGGCGATAACCCGTATTGCGGTTGATAAACAATGTTGCCGGCAGCGAGCCCGACCAGGTACTGTCAATTTTAGGGCAGAAGTAATCCGCATCAAATTCATCCAGCCAGTTTACCGGTGCTGTGATCTTTAGTTTTTTGATCTGTTGCCTGATTGTCGCAGGATAATCCTCTTCTAAATCGAGACTCACGAATAACAACTGGATTCCCTGCGATTTGTATTCATCAGCCAGTTTTTGAAAGTGCGGCATCTCTTCCACGCAGGGTTTACAAAACGTTGCCCAGAAATTGATCACCAGCGGTTTGTCGCTTTCATCAATTCTTTTTTCAATATCGGTAATCTTTACGCGAGTTATATTTTGCGAAATGGCAGCAGTTGCCATTAACAAAACACAAGCGAACAAGAGCATCGTTTTTTTCATAACTCAGTCATTTATTTCGGGTCGGGCATTTGATGTCAGCCCCCACTCGTGAGCAAGTGCGCTTTTCATCGGGTGCGAAGCATCATCCCGTTCGTAATGTCCCGCAATTTCTTTTTGGCGATAAGCTTCATAAAGAGTTACCGCGCACGCCACGCTGATATTTAGCGACTGAATGATGCCAACCTGCGGAATAATAAAATTACCGTCTGCCTTTGCTCTCATTTCATCACTTACGCCTGCTTGTTCGTTACCAAATACAAGTGCGATAGATTGTGTAAAATCAATCTGATGTAAACTTACTGCATCCGAACTGAGATGTGTTGTTAATATCTTTGAATAACGTTCTCTCAAAACTTTCACGCAGGCATCAAGGTCTTCAAATTGATGAACGGTTAACCACTTTGCTGCACTTGACGAACTTTTAGCGCCCCATTTTTTATGGCGGGGAATTTTCGTGTTCAAAATAAAAATCTCCTGCACGCCCACTGCGTCGCAGGTGCGCATAACAGCCGAAATATTGTGCGGATCAAATACATTCTCAAGCACGATCGTAATATCGGGTTGCCGCTTTGCGAGTACATCGCTCAGTCGATTATATCTTTCTGGTGTCATAGCTTAAATTGAATTGCGGGCAGCTCCGGATTTGCCCGGAACCAGCTGCCTGATTAACGGCGTAAATCTCCTCTAACTCATTCACTTTCATTGACCATTCAGCACTTTCTTCTTGACAATCTGGCTTCATCTTTGCATCTTTGAGCCCTAAAGTCGCCACTTCTATGAAAAAATTTCTAAAGATAACAGGTATCACTTTATTAGCCCTTATCCTTCTTGCTTTTTGATCCCTATCCTCTTCAAAAAGCAAATTACTAATTTGGTAAAGAAGGAAATCAATAATAGTCTCACTGCCCGTGTTGATTTCAAAGATGTGAGCCTTTCACTTTTCAGGCATTTTCCCCAGGTATCTATTAATATCGATGATTTGTCGGTTGTAGGTACAGGCGATTTCGAAAGCGATACGCTGGTTTCGGCAAAAAGTATTGATGTTTCAGCCAATCTGATCAGTGTGATCAAAGGCAAAGACATCAAGGTCTCCGGTATTTACCTGAAATCGCCACGTATCAAAGCACTCGTTCGCCCCGATGGCAGCGCCAACTGGGATATTGTGAAAGAAAGCGAAGAAGTTAGCACCGATACAGACACAACAGCGTCTGCATTCCAGCTGACTTTGAAAAAATATGAGATTGAAGACGGTTATCTCTATTATAAAGATGAGAGCAGCGACATGTTTGCGGAGATACGCGGACTTAACCACGAAGGCTCTGGCGATTTTACTGCCGATGTATTTACACTGTCTACAGAAACGCAGGCTGATGCAGTTAATTTTTTCCTATGCATCGGTCCCCTACCTGGTAAATACACGTACCACGCTGGATGCGGATATCAAAATTGATAACACCAGACAGCTTTATAGTTTTGATACCGATGATATCGTTCTCAACAACCTGAAACTTGCTGCTGATGGTTCGTTTGGTATCATCAACGACAGTACCTATTCGATGGACATGCGTTTCAAAACGCCGTCTAATGAGTTTAAAGACATTCTTTCGATGATTCCTGCTGTATATCGCAGCGACTTTGATAAAATAAAAACAGCAGGTACAGCCGCGCTGGAAGGCTGGGTAAAAGGAAATTACAGTCCTGTTCAGTTACCCGCTTATGATGTAAAACTGCAAGTGGCAGATGGAATGTTTCAATACCCCGATTTACCTAAACCAGTTAAAAATATTCAAATAGACCTGCATGCCAGCAATCCGGATGGCGCTTTTGATAATACCGTAATTGACTTATCGAAGGGACATTTGGAAATGGATCAGGAACCTTTCGATTTTCGTTTCCTTTTTAAAAATCCTGAGACCGCACAGTTTATCGATGCAGCATTAAAGGGCCGCCTCGACCTGGCACAGGTGGGACAATTTGTAAAACTGGAATCTGGAACAAAACTCGCAGGGCTTCTCCAGGCGGATGCTTATGCAAAAGGCAATATGTCGGCACTGCAAAATCAATCGGGTCCTTTTAACGCGGGAGGATTTCTGAATATAAAAGGATTACAGTACAGTGCACCCGCCTTCCCGCAGCCGCTTAAAAACGGCGACATGGATATCCGTATCGACAATACCGGAGGTATTGCAGACAACACCAGTATCCGGGTATCAAACGGACATATAGAAGTGGGAAATGATCCGATAGACTTTTCAATCAACATTACACGTCCCGTTACAACAATGAAGTTCGACGGTCGTGCGAAAGGTCGCTTTACGCTCGATAATGTAAAACAATTCGTCGCATTTGAACCGGGCACCAGCCTGAGTGGATTATTGAATGCAGATCTGAGTTTTGCTGGCAGTATGGATGCCATAGACAAAGGCGCATACGACCAGATTCAGACCAGCGGAACAGCTTCACTTACTCAGGTAAAGTATGAATCACCCGATTATAAAGGTGGCATCTCTTTACCGGTTGTATCTGCGAGTTTTAACCCCAAAAACATAAACGTCACTGAGTTTAAAGGCAGCTACCTGGGATCTAACTTCTCCGGATCAGGTACACTTGACAACGCAATTGGTTATGCCCTGAAAGATGAACCACTCGCGGGTACATTGAATGTGGAAGTCGATAAAATGAACCTGAACGACTGGATGGGAACCCCTGAAACGGCAGCGGAAAATACGACGGAAACAACCGCTGGAACCAGCAGCGAACCATTTATTGTTCCTGACAACATCAATCTGCGACTGAATGCGAAAGCGGGCGCTGTTACGTACGATAAAGTAACGTATAATGACATCAGAGGAGTGTTGCAGTTGGTCAACCAAACTGTTCAATTGCAGAACCTGAGCGCAAATGCACTCGACGGGTCAATGGTATTTAATGGTTACTACAGTACCCGAACCGATAAGAAAAATCCTGATATCTCACTCACCTACGATGTGAAAGATATCAGTATTCAAAAAGCATTTGCAGCTTTTAATACGGTGAAAAAACTGATGCCGATCGGACAGTTTCTCGCGGGTAAACTGAATTCGCAATTAACGGTGAATGGAAACCTGAATGGCGATATGATGCCGAACCTTGCGAGTCTCACCGGGAAAGGAAACCTGTTGCTGGTAGAAGGCGTATTACAAAAGTTTGCACCACTGGAGAAACTCGCCAATATATTGCAGATTGCCGAATTGCAATCGATCACAATCAAAGATATCCGGAATAGTATTGAGTTCAAAAACGGGCAGGTGTTGGTAAAACCTTTTACCGTTAAAGTGAAAGATATAGAAATGGAAATTGGTGGTATGCATGGTTTTGATCAATCGATGGATTACGCCATTGCTATGAAAGTACCGCGCAAATACCTCGGTACACAGGGCAATGACATGCTGAATAACCTGGCTACAGAGGCCAATAAAAAAGGCATCCCTGTTCAGCTTGGAGAGATTGTGAACCTGAACGTGAAAATGGGTGGCAGCATCAGCAATCCTTCCATTAAAACCGACCTGAAAGAAGTGGCCGGCGACCTGAGTACTGAATTAAAGGAACAGGCCGAAGAGTTTGCGAAACAAAAAGTTGACAGCGTTAAAACGGCCCTGCGCGATACCATTACGGCGGTTAAGAACAAAGTGGTGGAAGAAGCGAAGGAAAAGGTGAAAGATGAGCTGCAGGAGCGCCTGTTTGGTAAAGCCGATAGTACAAAGGCAAAAGACAGCACAAAACAGAAACCCGAGGAGCAAATAAAGAGTACCATTAAAGACCTCCTGAAACAGCCCAAAAAAAGCCACAAAGGATACGACCAAAGCGAATTAATGGGTTAATTCTAAGCATTCTTTTGCTAAAAAGCCTTACATTTGCCGCCCCAACAGCGGAGAAATTCGTTGAAATGTTCGGGACGTAGCGCAGCCCGGTAGCGCACTTGCATGGGGTGCAAGGGGTCGCTAGTTCGAACTATTCTCAGCGAAGCTAATCTAGTCGTCCCGACTGAGGAAAAAGTCTCACAGAATGTGAGGCTTTTTTTTATGGTGTTAGGTTGGGAGACGTGCTACATTTTTTTTTCACCACAGAGCCTTCACGAAGTTGCCTGAGGGACGTAGCCCCGCCTTCGGCGGGGCACTTGCATGGGGTGCAAGGGGTCGCTAGTTCGAACTATTCTCAGCGAAGCTAATCTAGTCGTCCCGACTGAGGAAAAAGTCTCACAGAATGTGAGGCTTTTTTTATGGTGTTAGGTTGGGAGACGTGCTACATTTTTTTTTCACCACAGAGCCTTCACGAAGTTGCCTGAGGGACGTAGCCCCGCCTTCGGCGGGGCACTTGCATGGGGTGCAAGGGGTCGCTAGTTCGAACTATTCTCAGCGAAGCTAATCTAGTCGTCCCGACTGAGGAAAAAGTCTCACAGAATGTGAGGCTTTTTTTATGGTGTTAGGTTGGGAGACGTGCTACATTTTTTTTTCACCACAGAGCCTTCACGAAGTTGCCTGAGGGACGTAGCCCCGCCTTCGGCGGGGCACTTGCATGGGGTGCAAGGGGTCGCTAGTTCGAACTATTCTCAGCGAAGCTAATCTAGTCGTCCCGACTGAGGAAAAAGTCTCACAGAATGTGAGGCTTTTTTTTATGGTGTTAGGTCGGGAGACGTGCTACATTTTTTTTCACCACAGAGCCTTCACGAAGTTGCCTGAGGGACGTAGCCCCGCCTTCGGCGGGGCACTTGCATGGGGTGCAAGGGGTCGCTAGTTCGAACTATTCTCAGCGAAGCTAATCTAGTCGTCCCGACTGAGGAAAAAGTCTCACAGAATGTGAGGCTTTTTTTTATGGTGTTAGGTCGGGAGACGTGCTACATTTTTTTTCACCACAGAGCCTTCACGAAGTTGCCTGAGGGACGTAGCCCCGCCTTCGGCGGGGCACTTGCATGGGGTGCAAGGGGTCGCTAGTTCGAACTATTCTCAGCGAAGCTAATCTAGTCGTCCCGACTGAGGAAAAAGTCTCACAGAATGTGAGGCTTTTTTTATGGTGTTAGGTCGGGAGACGTGCTACATTTTTTTTTCACCACAGAGCCTTCACGAAGTTGCCTGAGGGACGTAGCCCCGCCTTCGGCGGGGCACTTGCATGGGGTGCAAGGGGTCGCTAGTTCGAACTATTCTCAGCGAAGCTAATCTAGTCGTCCCGACTGAGGAAAAAGTCTCACAGAATGTGAGGCTTTTTTTTATGGTGTTAGGTCGGGAGACGTGCTACATTTTTTTTTCACCACAGAGCCTTCACGAAGTTGCCTGAGGGACGTAGCCCCGCCTTCGGCGGGGCACTTGCATGGGGTGCAAGGGGTCGCTAGTTCGAACTATTCTCAGCGAAGCTAATCTAGTCGTCCCGACTGAGGAAAAAGTCTCACAGAATGTGAGGCTTTTTTTTATGGTGTTAGGTCGGGAGACGTGCTACATTTTTTTTCACCACAGAGCCTTCACGAAGTTGCCTGAGGGACGTAGCCCCGCCTTCGGCGGGGCACTTGCATGGGGTGCAAGGGGTCGCTAGTTCGAACTATTCTCAGCGAAGCTAATCTAGTCGTCCCGACTGAGGAAAAAGTCTCACAGAATGTGAGGCTTTTTTTATGGTGTTAGGTTGGGAGACGTGCTACATTTTTTTTCACCACAGAGCCTTCACGAAGTTGCCTGAGGGACGTAGCCCCGCCTTCGGCGGGGCACTTGCATGGGGTGCAAGGGGTCGCTAGTTCGAACTATTCTCAGCGAAGCTAATCTAGTCGTCCCGACTGAGGAAAAAGTCTCACAGAATGTGAGGCTTTTTTTATGGTGTTAGGTTGGGAGACGTGCTACATTTTTTTCACCACAGAGCCTTCACGAAGTTGCCTGAGGGACGTAGCCCCGCCTTCGGCGGGGCATCCCGAACAGGTCGGGAGATCGCTGGTTCGAATTAGCGCAGGTCCCGAAGGGACGCGTTGTGGTTAGAAAAATCTATTCAAAAAAATTATCCGTCCCGACAGGACGGGTTGTGATGCATGCACTGCTCGCTGCGAACATTCAATCCATCGTATCACATCGCGTCCCTTTGGGACGCAAATACAAAATGGGAATATGCTGCTAACCACAACCCGTCCCTTCGGGACGGCATTGCCACGTTATAAAAGCCTGGTTCAATAAAAATCTTATTGATTCGTGCATCTGCACGCGGATGCTATCTAAATGGTATCCATGTCGTAAATTGGAGTAACGTAATTACAATCAGGGTTGCCGTGGCAATTTTCAGCATCGTTAATCACTTAATTATTTTACCAACCATAAATTGAAATCAACTTACCGTCTGATACTGATCGTAACACCATACTAAATTTAAATGGAATTAACATGATTTCAAATAAAACGAAGATAGCCGTATCAAGAACGAAATTTGAAAAATCGGCCTACTACTTCGTCGCGTTATTTGTCCTCGTTTTCCTTGGATTCTGGACAACTTATTTTTCAAAATTATTCGACGTCAACGGCACTATTCCCTCCTATTTCCACTTACATGCAGCAGTTATGTTGATATGGGTGGTCTTGTTGATCGTTCAACCCATGCTGATAAGGAAAAAGAAAACAAACCTTCACCGAACCATCGGTAAAGTATCGTATGTGGTGATGCCACTGCTTTTATTTTCCGTTTTATTAATCATCAACAATAGTCTGAAAGTACTCCCTGTGGAAAAACAGCATTTTACTTCCATTATATTCCCCTTCCGTGATTTGTTCCTGCTCACAACTGCCTTTTCGCTGGCAATCGTTTATCGAAACAATATTCAAATCCATGCCAGAGCGATGATCATAACCGGAATCATTTTTATCGAACCGACACTCTTTCGGTTTTTGATCCATATCGCTTTTAAAGGGAATTTGTTATTGTCATTGGTGGTGAGCATTGCCGTCGTGCTCGGTATATTAATTACCTTAATGGTCATGGAAAGAAAACAGAAAACAGCCAGATGGATGTTTCCTGTTCTTCTGTTCATCTATATTTTCGTTTACACGATCTACATTACGAAAACAGATCTATCCTCGCTCGATCCCATCGCGCGTTGGATAGCCCGTTTACCGCTTACTTAAATAGAACCGGTGCAATGGAAGACAAGTTCATTCACTGCCCACATTGACACAATTTTTTTGCAGCATTAATCCGCCAAACTGCCATTGGTCACAAACTTGATTTGTTCGGCCAGGTCAGGATTGCTGGAATTTGAAATACCCATAAAGAGAATGGTATACACTTTTTTTGCTTCCACAGTAATGGTGCGTGAAACATCCACATCGCCACCGTTGTTGAGGTCAATATTCAACTCACCGGGATCAACTGCTACAAACTGACTGGTTTGGCTGTAGCTTGCTTCTTCATCCACAAATGTATTACCCCCACCCGTGATAAGCACTCTGGAAGGGGTTGAATCTGTTACCGCCTGTATGTAACGGATATACGCTTTACCATTACTACCCGACATTTCATCGAATTTATCCTCTGCAACTACATGTTTGTAATTGCCGGAAGTACCGAGGAAATAGACAGAATAATACTTATTGGTGTCGAGCGAAACGCCGGTTTCGGTCAGCGGAATGCTACCGTTGACGTTATACGTCCGGAAAGTGCGGTTACCCGCATACACAGCAACATACATTCCCGTATAATTATTGTAACCGAGTGGTGAGTTGGAAATAGCGTTTCCATCAAGCGTCATTACAATGGCGTCCTGATCGGGAGCCATATTAAAGCCCATGACACCAGCAACAGCTGCATTATTATCGTCATTATCATTCATCTTGTTACAGGATGAAAAAATTACACCTGAAGCCAAAAACATGAGCATAGCCGTAAGGGCACGAAAATTCATCAATTTCATCGTGTTAAAATTTTAAAAATTAAGCTCTTAAGCAAGTAGCATGATAACTCCGACGTAACGCCGGAAAGCAGGTGGGTTGGAGATACGGCAAATGTAAAGAAAAAACGATGCCAAACGGAGGAAAAAGAATGTGAAAAATCGTTAAGCGTGAGACGGCGAACGGCAAAGTCGCCTTCGCTTCGCTCAGGCAACCCACATCGTCACATTTCCGTATACCATATTTCCTTATTTTCATCTTTACCTATTGTTTTCTCCCGGTTCACGCTTCACGCCTCACGTTTTTCACGTTTGCCGTCTTCCGCTTGCCGATCTTACGTCTCTCGAGATTTGCTTTCATTTGCTTTCTTTCCGTTAACTTCGCACCTTAATGAAAATACTCATTAAGCAAGGCCGAATTGCCGATCCCACCTCTCCCCACAACGGGGCTGTTACCGATATTTTTATAGATAATGGGTCGATAACTGGTATCGGACAACATTTAACGTCTGAAGCCGACCAGGTTCTTGATCTCCAGGGTGCGAGCATTTCGCCCGGCTGGGTAGATATTTTCGCCAATTTTGGCGACCCCGGCTTCGAATTCAAAGAGACCATGGAAACGGGCGCGGAAGCCGCCGCCAAAGGCGGATTTACGGATGTGCTTGTTTTACCCAATACTTCCCCCTGTATACACAATAAAGCAACGGTTGAATACCTGGTGCAGAAGTCGAAAAGCCTGCCTGTGAGCATTCACCCCATCGGCGCCATTACCCGCAATACCGAAGGAAAAGAACTTGCTGAAATGTATGATATGCGCTCCAGCGGCGCGGCCGCCTTTAGCGATGGCACGCATACTGTTCAGTCTGCAGGACTGCTGGTAAAAGCACTGCAATATGTGAAGGCGTTCGACGGTTTAATTATTCAGGTTCCGAACGACGACAGCATCAACCCACATGGACTCATGCACGAGGGACTTGTTTCTACACAGCTCGGATTACCAGGCAAACCTGCACTTGCGGAAGAATTGATGGTTGCCCGCGATATTGAACTGGCAGAATACGCCGAATCACGCATACACTTTACAGGAATCAGCTCGGCTAAATCACTTGAACATATTCGCGAAGCGAAAAAAAGAGGATTAAATGTCACCTGCTCAGTAAGTCCCGCCCATCTGTGGTTTACCGATGCCGACATTGCGAGCTACGATAGCAACCTGAAGTCGGTACCCCCTACCGCCTGGAATCGGATCGCGACGCACTGCGGAATGGCATACTGGATGGTAGCATCGACTGCCTGGCCAGCCACCACCAACCGCATGAATATGATAGCAAAGTCCTGGAATTTGAATACGCCAAACCCGGAATGATTGCACTGGAATCAGCCTTTGGTTTGATGGTCTCTTCAATCCCGCAACTTTCGCCTGAGCAGGTAGCTAATTTACTGGCAATCGCTCCACGTAAATTGCTGGGACTGCCCAAAGCGACAATTGAAGTGGGCGCCGAAGCAAGCCTGACCCTCTTTAATACAAATGCTGAAGTAACCTGTACTCCTGATTTTTTCCGAAGCAAATCGAAAAACACACCATTGTTAGGTAAAAAATTAAAAGGAAAAGTGCTGGGAATTGTCAACAAAGGACAACTCGTTTCATACGAAGATTAACCGCCGTATCAAAAACTTATTATCACACTTACACCCGAACACAAACATGTTGAAAACAACACCACTCATAAAAGGAATTATTACCGGATCGCTGATGCTGCTCACCACGCTTATCATGGGATTGATGAAAATCCCTGCAAGCTCTGGTGTTCAATACCTGATTTACATCTTTTATGGCGCTGGCATAGGATGGACGCTTTATGAGTATGCAAAATCGCCAGCGTATACCGGAAAGTTTGGCGCGATGTTTTCAACCGGGTTTCGATGTTTTGTTGTAGTTACACTGATCATGGTGATATTCACTTTTCTCTATATTCAGTTCAACCCCGCTTTTGGCGATGAAATGGCAAACCTGTATCGTGAAGCATTAACGAACAGCAAAGATGTTTTGCCCAACACAATTGATGATGAGGTAAAGAAATTCAGGGAGTCGTTCACAACCCGCATGGTATCAATGTCGATTTTCCAGTTTCTGGTTTTAGGCGCAATATTCACTGCAGGCTGGTCGGCATTGATCCTGATCCGGAAAAAAATGCAGGAAACCAACCAGAACGTGAGAATTTCCTAATTTGAGCTTTGACAATTATTTATAAAGAACATTTTTTCTAAACACTATAACATGGACGTTTCTATCGTCATACCCTTGTTCAACGAAGATGAATCCCTTCCGGAATTAACGGCGTGGATAGAACGTGTGGTGAACGAAAATAAACTGAGTTACGAAATCATTTTCGTAGACGATGGAAGCACCGATAATTCGTGGCAGGTGATTACGGAACTGCGTGCGAAAAATGAGCATGTAAAAGGAATCAAATTTCAAAGAAACTATGGGAAATCGGCAGCGTTGAATGAAGGCTTTCGCGCGGCAGTTGGCGATGTGATCATTACTATGGATGCTGACCTGCAGGACAGTCCAGATGAAATTCCAGAACTGCGTCGTATGATTATTGAAGACGGCTTCGACCTCGTAAGCGGATGGAAGAAAAAACGCTACGACAATAAACTCACAAAAAACCTGCCCAGCAAATTGTTTAATGCCGCTGCAAGGCAGATGAGTAAGATAAAACTGCACGACTTCAACTGTGGATTAAAATCATACCGCAGGAATGTCGTAAAAAGCATCGAGGTTTACGGCGAAATGCATCGCTATGTACCCGTGCTGGCAAAATGGGCCGGATTCAGAAAAATCGGCGAAAAAGTGGTGGAACACCGCGCGAGAAAAATATGGTGTTACCAAATTTGGGTGGACACGTTTTATCAATGGTTTTCTCGACCTGATGACGATCTTCTTCATGGGAAAATTTGGAAAACGTCCGATGCACTTTTTTGGATTCTGGGGTAGTGTATTCTTCCTGATCGGCCTGAGCATTTCAGCCTATCTCACTGTATCAAAAATTATCAACTTTAATTACGCACTCACCAACAGACCGGGATTTTATATGGCGCTCACCAGTTTGATTATTGGTATGCAGTTATTTCTGGCCGGATTTATTGGTGAACTGGTATCACGGAATGCCGCCGGAAGAAATTCTTACCTGATTGAAACCAAAGCCGGATTATAATGGCAAATGTGGTGATCATAGGTCCCGGCCATCCCTTGCGTGGAGGCCTTGCAAGTTTCAATCAACGACTGGCAAAAGCATTCCAGGACGAAGGTCATAACTGCGAGATATTTTCCTTCTCATTACAGTATCCTTCCTTTCTTTTTCCAGGTAAAACCCAGTTTACCGATGAACCTGCGCCTGAAGGGATCAATATACATGCTGCCATCAATTCTATAAATCCATTTAACTGGATCCGTGTTGGCAACAGGCTGCGGAAAATGAAGCCCGACCTGATCGTGGTGCGTTACTGGCTTCCTTTCATGGGCCCTGCTTTGGGTACCATTCTGCGATGCGTTAGGAAGAATAAACATACGCGCATCATTTGCATTGCCGATAATATTGTTCCGCATGAAAAACGCTTCGGCGACAAACCTTTTACCCGCTATTTTATCAAAAGCTGCGATGGCTTTATTACCATGAGCCAAAAGGTGCTGAATGATCTTATTACATTCAAGAACACGAAACCAGTTAAACTGGTGCAACATCCGCTGTATGATAACTTCGGAGAAATAGTGTCGCAAATAACATCGAGAGAAAAACTGAATATTCCAGTCGATCAAAAGCTGGTCTTGTTTTTTGGCTTTATCAGGAAATATAAAGGACTCGATCTCCTGTTGGAGGCAATGGCTGATCCGCGTATTCGCGAAGCAGGCATCCGCTTGTTGGTGGCCGGTGAATTTTATGAAGATGAAACCGCTTACCGCGAATTGATAAAGCGATTGCAAATTGAGGACCTATTGCTATTGCACACGGATTTTATTCCTGACCAGGATGTAAAGTACTATCTCAGTGCCGCAGATGCGGTGATTCAACCCTATCGTAATGCCACCCAAAGCGGCGTTACTCCCCTCGCCTATCATTTTGAAGTACCGATGGTGGTTACGAATGTGGGTGGCCTACCCGACCTGGTGCCCCACGGCCGCTCAGGTTTGGTAACGAAACCGGAACCTACAGCGATTGCCGACGCTATCCTCGAATTTTATCAGAAAGGCAAACAACACTTCATTCCATCGCTTCGGGAAGAAAAGAAAAAATACAGCTGGGAAATAATGGTGGAGAGTATATGGACATTGGCTAATTCGGGGAAATAATCCGGATATTGCAGGCTGAAAATTTTCCAGATGATCTACAGAAGTAAAGCTCCGTTGAGAATTGGCCTTGCAGGCGGCGGCACCGACGTTAGCCCTTATTGCGATCAGTTTGGTGGCGCCATTCTGAACGCAACTGTTTCCATGTATGCACAGGCAACCATTGAGCCCCTTGCTGAAAATAAGATAGAACTTGCTGCGCTCGACCGGAATGAAAAACTGGTTTACGATCGCGTGAATCAACTTCCAATTGATGGAAAGCTGGATCTCTTAAAAGGCGTATACAATCGCATACAAAGCGATTATGGAATTCCTGCTGGAGGATTCAGGCTGTCGACCTTTGTTGATGCGCCCGCTGGTTCCGGTTTGGGTACATCATCGACTCTGGTGGTTGCTATTATTGGTGCGTTTACCGAAATGTTGCGCCTGCCACTTGGTGAATACGACATGGCACATTATGCTTATGAAATAGAACGCTACGACCTGGGACTTGCCGGTGGCCGTCAGGATCAGTATGCAGCTACATTCGGTGGCGTCAACTTTATGGAATTTTATGGTGATGATAAAGTGATCGTAAACCCACTTCGCATTCGCCAGGAATACCTGTTTGAACTTGAGAACAATCTTCTGTTATACTATACGTCTACCAGCCGCGAATCGGCAGAGATCATCAAAAAACAAAGCCGAAATGTATCGGAGCGAAAAGGCGGTTCAATAGAAGCCATGCACCAGCTCAAAGAGCAGGCACGACTGATGAAAGAAGCATTGCTGAAAGGTAAAATCCACGAGATTGGTGAGATCCTTGATTTCGGTTTTCAGCAAAAGAAACAAATGGCAGAAGGGATCAGCAATACATTACTCGAAGACATTTATAACTCTGCAAAAGCAGCAGGCGCTACGGGAGGGAAAATTTCCGGTGCAGGCGGTGGCGGTTTTATGATTTTTTATTGCCCGGGGAATACCAAATACAACGTGATTGAAAAACTCCAACCATTCGGTGGCCGATATCGGCGATATCAGTTTACTGAATATGGTTTGAAGACCTGGGCAGTATAATTGGAAGCATTGCCGGGTGCAAGGGATTATCGGCCTGCATTTTGTAACTTTGTCGTTCGATATTTTTTCAACCCAAATTGCTTTCGATGCCTATACGTTCACTCATTAATCAAAGTATATCCCTTCAGCAATCACTTTTGGCGAATGAAGAAATTGTGGCGACAGTGGAAGAGATCGTCACCCTGGTTTCGACGGCGTTTAAAAACGGTAAGCGAGTTTATTTCTGCGGCAATGGCGGTAGCGCAGCAGATGCGCAACACCTGGCAGCGGAATTTTCCGGTCGCTTTTATAAAGACAGAAGAGCACTTCCCGCAGAAGCACTGCACTGCAATACTTCTTACCTGACAGCAGTTGCCAACGACTATAGTTACGATCTTATTTATTCGCGATTGATTGAAGGGTTGGGAATGGACGGCGATATCCTGATTGGCCTTACCACTTCCGGCAATTCGGCCAACGTGGTAAATGCTTTTGAAACAGCCCGTGCAAAAGGCATGACTACGATCGGCTTTACCGGCAGCAGCGGCGGGCGCTTAAAAGCATTGAGCCAGTACCTCGTGAACATTCCGAGTGATGTTACACCAAGAATCCAGGAAGCACATATGTTGCTGGGACATATCATTTGCCAACTCGTGGAAGCATCCTGTTTCCCTGATTGATTAAAAGTTAAAACCTCTTTTGTTGCGTACAACATCAAACATTCGCGAGGCAATTATACTTGCGGGCGGACTGGGAACAAGATTAAAAAGTGCGGTGCCCGATCTGCCAAAATGTATGGCGCCTGTGGCCGGTCGACCATTTATTTATTACGTAATAAACTATTTACGTAACCAGGGAATAGAACGAATTGTATTCTCACTTGGCTACAAACATGAAATTGTTGAGCGCTACCTGCATGATGAGTTTTCAACTCTTGATTATGATTGCGCAATCGAAGCGGAACCGTTGGGAACGGGTGGCGCTATAAAGCTGGCTGCCTCCTTATGCAAGTCTGATACAATTGTAGTGGTGAATGGTGATACAATTTTTGAAGTTGACTTACTGAATTTGGCAGAACGCGCTGCTGCATCGGATTCAATTTGCACATTATCCCTCAAACCCATGCTGCAGTTTGACCGTTATGGAAGTGTGGTTACTAACGACTCGGGTAAAATCATTTCATTCGAAGAAAAGAAATGGAAAGAACAGGGAAACATCAACGGAGGTTTATATCTTCTGAAGCGATCTCTTTTTACGCAATTTGAATTTCCAGATCGCTTTTCTTTTGAAACTGATTTTTTACAAAACGAAAAATTCAGGTATCTGCTTTCTGCTTTTGTTGATGAGGGTTATTTTATTGACATTGGTATACCGGATGATTTTCAAAAAGCACAAAAAGATTTACAACGTCCCGCACTTGATCTTTCAAAGATTGATAAAGACTGGTCGCTGTTTTTAGACCGTGACGGTGTGATAAATGAAGACAAACCCGGAAGTTATATTTTTAATCCTGAAGAATTTCGATTTATGGACGGAGTGCCGGAAGCGTTTAAAGTTCTGGGTGAGCGTTTTAAATACAATTTTATCACCACCAATCAGCGAGGTGTGGGCCGTGGTTTGATGACAGAGGAAATGTTGCATACGATCAACGCAAAAATGAAAAAAGGGATCGAAGAAGCGGGCGGCAGGTTGGATGCGATTTATTACGCTACTGCACTTAGCGGCAGGGATCCTCGGCGAAAACCCAACCCCGGTATGGCCGTTCAGGCACGGCGGGATTTCCCGGACATTAACCCTTCCAATTGCCTGATGATTGGCAATAATATCAGTGATATGCAATTTGGGCGAAATGCGGGCATGTATACCGTGTTTCTCAGCACAACCAATAAGGAAATACGACTTCCACACCCTGATATTGACCTTATATTCCCTGATCTTCCCGCTTTTGTCAAAGCTTTATGATATCTGGTGAAATTTTTGCATTTCATTTGCGTTACCATTACGCGAAAATGAACCGTATTTTAGCAGAACTTATTTTAAAGTCCTCCTTCAAATGAAAAGAACCCTGTATACGATAGGTTTTCTACTACTTTCGGCAATGGTATTTGCCCAGCCCATAACGCCGGTAAACCAGAAAATACTGAAGGCAAAAGAAGATTCACTGAAAACGATCGCCAAACTGGTGATTACAGATACGCTTACTGAGGACAGGATGAAAGCCGACAGCCTTTTTACGCGTGTGCTGGTAAGGGCCCTGCAGGTTCGTAATTCATTTGAGTACCCCTTCTCTGCCGTGCAGGGCATTTCAATTTTGTACGCCCCCGATAGCAGTTTCCGCATTTTTACCTGGAATATGCAGTACGACGAGTACTATGCCCGCCAACGCGGTGCCATCCAGATGAAAACGCCCAATGGCTCCCTGAAACTCTTCCCGCTTCGCGATGTCTCTGAATTCACTGACAATGCCATTGACTCAGCACGTACGGCTTCCAACTGGATTGGTGCTGTTTACTACAACATGATCAAAACCGAGCACAACGGGAAAAATTATTACACTTTATTTGGTATCGATTTCCATACGGTAAGGAGTACAAAAAAATGGATTGAAGTATTACATTTTAACCAGCGCGGTGAACCCGTTTTTTGGGGGTGATATATTCAAGTATACTTCTGATAGCTTGCGTAATCGTTCAACACATCGTGTACAACTTGAATTTAAAAAGGATGCACGCGTACTGGCGAACTATATTCCTGATCTCGACATGATCTTAATTGATCACCTGATTTCAGAAACAGATGAACCTGACAATCCGTGGACACTTATTCCTGATGGCGACAACGAAGCCTTTAAATGGGAAAAAGGTAAATGGGTTCATATCGACAAAGCATTTGATTTCAAGATCGACATGCAGGGAGTAGACCCCTACCTCGGCAACCCTCCAATGGGCGAACCCCTCCGCGACCGCAATGGCAACATTAACCAACAAAAGCTGGATACGCAGGCAGAGAAGAATAAAAGGAAGGGAGAATGATGATCGATGATCGATGATGGATGATGGATGGTCGAAGATTGCTGCGAACGCGAGAGACCACTACTCAATTCAGGATCGGTTAATTACACTTTGAACATTCATCGACCATCGATCATCGACCATCGACCATCCATCATCGATCACCGATTCCCTCTATGCCCTGGCTCCCAGATCAATCTCGTGAACATACTCATCCGCTGGTTTTCGCGGCGAACAGGAATGCCTCCGACGATTCCAATCATGATATTTTCTGAAATGCCCAACCGCATCTGTGGTCTGATTGTCATGTCGAAATCAGAACGCTGCCAGCTCTTGTTGAATTCGACACCAATAAAATTGCGGCTACCGGGAACCATGTAGTGAATGTTACTATTCACATCATATCTAAAATGCAGTGAATGCCCATGCGGTCTTTCGATATGTGGACCGGTATAAATTAATGTATGCCAGTTGCTGCCCCATCTTCGCGCAGCAACAAGAAATGGATTAAACACATGACCATTGATTGCAGGCCCTCGGAGATGCCGAAAACCCGGAATCAGAAATTCATGAATGTATCCCACCGCCATGGAAGTTTGCTTTTTCTCCGAAACCAAAAATGTCCATTGCGCCGCGAGTTTTATACTCTCCAGTTGATGCGATGGAATACTGTCGCGCTGTATACCTTTTTGAGGTGTATAAAATGTGAATGGTAATTCAATCTCCAATCCCAGCCTGTCGATCGGCGCAAATTCGTATTCAATTAGAGTATTGATCGCATCAAAACCGAGATTATCGGTAAGAGCGACACCTACATTCCATTCTTTCTCGCCTTTGCGTGCCCCGAGATCACGAATCAAATCAATAAACAACGGTTCCGCATGAAGAATCTTCGCAGGGCCGGTTCTGTTTTCTATCGATGAAATGTAAAGACTGTCGAAGATTTCTGCCGCATGGCGTAAACTATCATTTTTTTGCGAACAGGAATATAACCATGACCCACAAAGGGACATGAATAAAATTATTTTTTTCATGATTTAATTGTTGGAGTAATTAATTCGCAGAATTTGCTGCGGATGTCAACTTAAATTCCAACAAAATAATCCGGAGGGGGTGCAATATTTCTAGAGGGAATGGAAGAGAAGAAATGATTAAAACCGGCATTCTGGTTGCGAAGCGGAATTAGAAAGACATAGTCAACAGCTAAACTGGCAACTGCATGAAAGTCGATACCATGATTGCTTTTCTTTTGATCCGTGTCGGGCTCACCGTGCTCTTCGATCGAGTCTTCCAACTGCAATACATCTTCGAGAATCCACTCAGTAATCGTTTCCATTTCATTATAATCCTCCTTACCCATTGTGTGTTCAAGGTCAGGAGTATTGATCATACCATTGGTTATTCCTATCCACACCAGGAACAGGAGCATTTTATTCAGCAAACGATATTTGGTACGGTACAATATCATTGAAAACGAAGTCGGCGATTTAGGTATAGGATCGATGATCGATGGTGGATCATCGATCATTTCTAATCATCCAGTTTCAGCACGGCGAGAAACGCTTCCTGTGGAACTTCTACGTTTCCGATCTGGCGCATCCGTTTCTTACCTTCTTTTTGTTTCTCCAACAGTTTACGCTTCCGGCTGATGTCACCACCATAGCATTTAGCGGTAACGTCTTTCCGCATTGCGGAGATATTTTCACGTGCGATCACCTTGGCACCGATGGCAGCCTGTATTGCAATCTGGAACTGTTGGCGGGGAAGTAATTCTTTCAGTTTTTCGCAAAGCTTACGTCCAAACTCCTGCCCCCGGCTGCGGTGTATCAGCGCACTCAGTGCATCTACTTTATCGCCATTCAACAGGATATCCATTTTAGCAATATCACTGTCACGGTAGCCAATTGGATGATAATCGAACGAAGCATAACCTCGTGTTTGTGATTTCAATTTATCATAGAAATCAAACACGATCTCAGTAAGCGGCATTTCAAATATCAACTCCACACGTGTGGTGGTAAGATAACTTTGATTGATCAACATGCCGCGTTTTCCAAGGCAAAGCGTCATGATGTTACCAATATAATCGGGTTTTGTAATAATCTGAGCACGGATAAATGGTTCTTCAATCCGCTCTGTTTTCACCGGATCCGGGAATTCTGTAGGATTGTTCACTACAATTGTAGAACCGTTTGTAAGGTGTGCGATAAAACTTACGTTGGGAACGGTGGTAATAACCGTCTGATTAAACTCACGCTCCAGTCGCTCCTGGATGATTTCCATGTGCAACATTCCCAGGAATCCGCAACGGAAACCGAAACCAAGTGCCTGGCTCGTTTCCAGTTCAAAAGTGAGAGAAGCATCATTCAACTGCAATTTCTCCATACAGTCGCGCAGCTCTTCAAACTCATCCGTATTTACCGGATATATACCGGCGAATACCATAGGTTTCACTTCTTCAAAACCTTTGATCATTTCAGGCGTGGGGTTCTTCGCGAGTGTGATGGTATCACCTACTTTTACCTCTTTGGCATTTTTAATTCCTGTGATGATATAACCTACGTCGCCAGCCTTTACTTCTTTTCTTTCGGTCATCTTCAACTTCAGGATGCCTACCTCCGCCGCTTCGTATTCCTGGTCGGTGCTCACAAATTTTACAAGATCACCTTTCTTGATCGTACCGTTCAGTATTCGATAATAAACAATAATTCCGCGGAAGCTGTTAAATACGCTGTCGAAAATCAACGCCTGCAGTGGTGCAGTTTCATCACCAACAGGTGCCGGAATCCTTTCAACAATCGCCTGCAAAACGCCTTCAATTCCCAATCCTGTTCGTCCGCTTGCCAACAGAATATCTTCGGGTTTACAACCAATCAGTTCAATGATTTGGTCTTTTACCTCTTCAATCATCGCACCATCCATATCAATTTTATTGATAACGGGAATGATTTCGAGATCGTTGTCTATCGCGAGATAAAGGTTACTGATTGTTTGCGCCTGAATGCCCTGCGTCGCATCCACCAGCAACAGCGCACCTTCACAGGCCGCGAGTGCACGGCTTACTTCATAACTGAAATCCACGTGACCGGGAGTGTCAATCAGGTTTAGAATATAATCCTGGCCATCGGTGTGTTTATAATTGATCTGAATGGCGTGACTTTTAATCGTAATCCCTTTCTCACGCTCCAGATCCATGTCATCCAACACCTGGTCCATCATTTCCCGTTCGCTGATGGTATTGGTCGATTGCAGCAGCCGGTCAGCCAGTGTTGATTTACCGTGGTCGATATGCGCGATGATGCAAAAATTTCTGATATTCTTCATTGACATATAAGTGCGTCTGAAAGGGGTTATTTTCAGGACGTGCAAAGGTAGGAAAAAGCCATCGCATTTATGCCGGAAGGCGGGCGTTATTTCGGAACTTTCGTAAAATGCAACCTATTAACTTTCAAACACTTAAACGATTTCGTGGTTTCGGAATAAAGCTATTACGGGGATCCCTGATATCCATTGAACAAAAACCCGCATCATCCGTGTATCAATCTGTGTAAATCTATGGGAAACATTTTCGGAGAGAAATTTTCACACAGGTTTACACAAACTACTACTCCGATGCCTCAGCATTTGTGAGCATAACTGAGAAATCTAAAAGCACTATTTTGCGATGCCTTCCGAAACAAACTATCAATGGCAGCAATTAAACCCAACCAGAATTTTTACCATTAATCCTTTGATGCTTTTATGTCTACAGCGCTGAAAGATCTCTACTCCCCTGCCTTTATTGATCAATTTCTGCCTTCCGCCCAACGTGTAATTCCGGAATTTGATCCGAATGCATTTAGAAAATCCGTTTTCAACAAAGAATGGCCTGCAATGGAGTTAAAGGCACGGATGCGGCATCTCGCGGTTTGCCTTCATTCTTTCATGCCGAAAAATTTCTCCAAAGCATCAAAACTATTGATTGCACTTGTTGATGAGTTGACCGCAAGCAGGATGACCGGCTATGGGTTGGAGTTTATGTTCATACCCGACTATGTCGCTCTGTATGGATTGGACGATTTGGCGGCTGCCAATAAAGCAATGGAACGCATTACCCAATTTTCAAGTTGTGAATTTGCTGTTCGCCCATTTATTCTTAAGTATCCTGCAGAAATGGCGCAGCAGATGTTGAAATGGTCGCTACACAAAGACGAAAAAGTTAGAAGGTTTGCTTCAGAAGGAATCAGGCCCAGATTGCCCTGGGCCATGGCAATACCCGCATTAAAGAAAGATCCTTCACCAGTATTACCAATCCTTGAAAACCTGAAGAATGATCCCTCTGCTTTTGTAAGAAAAAGTGTAGCCAACAACCTGAATGATATTTCCAAAGATCATCCTGATGTCTTACTCAACATCGCCAGGAAATGGAAAGGAAACAGTGCGAATACGGATGCCATTATCAAACATGCATCGCGCACATTGCTGAAGTCGGCCCACCCGGGTGTGCTCCGGTACTATGGTCTCCATAAAAATGATGCAATCAATGTGGAATCATTCTCCATCGCTGCAGCACGTGTGAAATGGGGCGGCGACTTATCCTTTCAGTTTTCCGTCATTAATACAGGTAAAAAAACAGCAGATGTTCGACTCGAATACAGTTTATATTTCCTTCGGAAAAATGGTCAACTATCAAAAAAAGTATTCAAAATAAGTGAACGGAAATTAGCGGCAAATGAAAAAATCACATTGATCCGGAAACACAGCTTCCGCGCAATCACAACGCGTGTTTATTATCCGGGACAACACGAAGTGGCTGTTGTTGTCAATGGAAAAGAATTTCACAAAGGGTCGTTTCTGTTGCTGTCTAAATAAAATATAAAATGGATGTATGAATAAAAAATTCACACATCCATTTTTAAAAGAAAAAGTATTGCAGACTTCAAATATTAGTAAGTATTCGGACGCGGCGGTTGCGGCGGCTGTTGTTGCGATTGTGGAGGTTGTTGAGGTTGTTGTGGGGGTTGCTGATAATATTGTTGCTGCTGCTGATATTGCTGGTATTGCTGGTATTGATGATTCTGCTGGAGCTTTCTTTCCATATCAGCCTTCTCTTTGCGGGCCGCCGAACGGCTTAACAACAGCCCAATAATAAACAACATAAATCCGATTATGGCAATCAGGAATAATCCAATATTATATCCTGTATCGTATGCGTCATCACCTGTTTGTGAAAACTTCATTTCCGGAATCATAATAAGGTTGAAAACGATTGCCAGGATGCCTACTACAATAAAAACAATGCCCGTGACTTTCATATTATCTGTTTTAAGGTTTGAATGATTATTTCGCAATAGCTATTCAAAATTGACGGGTTTTAGTGGTGGGGCATATACTTAGTTTATAGTAGATGGTGGATGGTGGATGGGGGATGGTGGATGGTGGATGGTGGAGGGTGGATGAGAACGCAGGCAAACCGTACTCGAAGGCGAGTGCGGTGTCCTGCACTCTAAACTTACTTCGGTCATCGGTCATCGACCATCGGTCATCGGTCCCCGGTCATCGGTCATCGATCCCCGGTCATCGATCATCGGTCATCGATCATCGATCATCGAATCCTCGAATCCTCTCGTTTCCGTACATCTATTGTATCAAAACCGTACGACGCCATCGTTATTCAAAAAATGCTTTTGGTTGATTTTCAAAAACATAAGCGACTGGCATGTTCTTTATTTTAGAACCGCCGGTGGAGCCCCATCGTTTAACCTCAACCTAAATCCTTTTTCGTGCTTAAAAATTATTTCCGCGTAGCCTGGCGCAACCTGTCGAAGAATAAAGCATTTAGTGCAATCAATATCGGTGGTTTAACCATTGGCATGGCTGTAGCCATGCTAATCGGTTTGTGGGTAAATGACGAGTTTGCTTTTAATAAATACCACAACAATTATGACCGCATCGTTCAGGTGATGCAACATGCCAATTACAATGGCAGTATTGGAACCCAAACCGCGAATCCTGCGGTACTGGGTCCGGCACTTAAAGAAAAATACGGCAGCGACTTTAAGTACGTAATTCAATCGTCGTGGCCAACATCGTTTCAGCTGACACACGACCGCAATCCATTTCGGGTTCAGGGACTCTATATGGACAAAGAAGCGCCGGAAATGCTCACGTTGAAAATGATTGCCGGTTCACGCGATGGCCTGAATGACCCTTATTCCATTCTTCTTTCTGAATCGGTTGCAAAATCCATTTTCGGAAACGAAAATCCCATTAATAAAGTAGTAAAACTAAACCGTAAAGACGATGTAAAAGTGACAGGTGTATATGATGACATTCCAGCAAATTGCTCTTTTGCAGATCTAAAGGGTCTCCTGTCCTGGGACTTGTGGGTGATTCATAATCCCTGGTCGAAAGCAATGGAAGAACCCTGGGGAAGCAATTTCTGCCAAACGTTTGCACAGGTTGCTGACAATGCCGATATCGATAAAGTATCGGCAAAAATTGCCAACCTGAAAATGGACAATATCGGAGAAGAAGAAAAAAAGATACGAGTGGAAAGTGTTTCTGCATCCCATGAGTAAGTGGAACCTGTACAGCGAGTTTAAAGAGGGAGTTAATGTCGGAGGCAACATTCGATATGTTTGGCTGTTTTCCACGGTTGGAATTTTTGTACTGATTCTCGCCTGCATCAACTTCATGAATCTGAGTACGGCACGAAGCGAAAATCGGGCACGCGAAGTGGGTATCCGTAAAACTGTTGGATCCGGTCGCTGGCAATTGGTAAGGCAGTTTATAGCAGAATCCTATGTGGTAGTTATACTCGCTTTTATCTTTGCGCTGGTAGCGGTGCGATTGCTGTTACCCATGTTTAACGATGTTGCAGGCAAGCAAATGACGATGCCCTGGAGCAGCCTCTATTTTTGGATCGGCAGCCTGGCATTTATGCTGATAACGGGCCTGCTTGCTGGCAGTTATCCGGCGTTTTATCTTTCTTCCTTCCAGCCATTAAAAGTTTTGAAAGGGACATTCAAAGTGGGAAAGAATGCTGTTATCCCTCGTCGCGTCCTGGTAGTTCTGCAGTTCACCATTTCAGTAATGCTGACCATTGGTACCATCATCGTTTACCAACAAATTCAACATGCAAAAGACCGCCCCATCGGTTATGATAGAGGTGGGTTGGTGAATAAAAACTTTGATCCGGAAATAAAAGATCATTACGACGTGGTAAAAAAAGAGTTGATAGATGCCGGAGCGATTGTGGAGATGACCGCATCCAATAGTCCAATGACGGGCGTATGGAACACAAATGGAGGATTTAACTGGGAAGGCAAAGATCCCAACCTTGCTGTTGATTTTCCCAACAACCAGATTAATTATGATTACGGGAAGACTGTTAAATGGGAAATCGTTGCGGGGCGCGACTTTTCAAAAGAATTCGGTACCGATTCATCCGCTTTTATACTTAATGAATCTGCAGTAAAATTTCTGGGATTCAAGGACCCGATTGGAAAAATATTACGCTGGGGCGATGAGCCTTACACAATCATTGCTGTCGTAAAGGACATCATGCAGGAATCACCATTCTACCCCGTTCGACCTACTTTATACCATATCGGAGATTTCGGCAACATGAGCAATTTAATACTTCGATTAAATCCGGCGCAGCCAGCGTCAACATCACTGGCGGCAATGGAAAACGTGTTAAAAAAATATACACCGGATGTCCCCTTCCGCTACACATTTGTGGACGAAAGCTTCGGTGCGAAATTCCAGAATGAGGAAAGGATCGGTAAGTTGTCTACCTGGTTTGCCATCCTTGCCATTTTCATTTCCTGCTTGGGGCTGTTGGGCATGTCAGGATTTGTTGCCGAACAAAGAACCAAAGAAATCGGTATCCGCAAAGTATTGGGTGCAAACGTGGTTGCCATCTGGAAAATGTTGTCGATAGAGTTTGTACTGCTGGTACTCCTCTCCTGCATAATTGCATCACCCATTGCCTATTATTATCTGAATAACTGGTTAGCTAATTATGATTATCGTGTAAATGTCAACTGGACAGTATTCCTCTTTGCATCCGTGCTTGCGTTGCTCGTCACCGTTATCACCGTTAGCGCCCTTACCATCAAAGCAGCGTTAATGAATCCTGTGAAGAGCTTGAGGAATGAGTAAGAACAGATTGGAGATGGTGGAATTGGATGTTTGTTTCAATCGCTGAATGCCGCCTCAATTCGTATGGGGCGACCAGATACAATCAATCTATCACCCACCATCTGTCAGTGGCCATCAAACTTCGACCCTTCCCCATACATGGCATTATTCACCTCATCCTGCCCACCCCGCTGTCGGTGATTTTACATCATTCCGCTTAAATCCTCGTTGGCTTGATGCTTGTTTCCCTGCTGTTATGTCGGGTACAACGTCATGTCTTTAGACTGGCTGTTCGTATCATTTTAAATAATAAAAATTATTATATATGAAGGCAGCTGTGTTTCACAAAATCGGAGATATAAGTGTAGACAATGTTGACGATCCACGTATTGAAAAACCCGACGATATCATTCTAAAGGTTACTTCCACGGCAATTTGCGGTTCAGACCTTCATATATATGATGGTTTTGTACCTCAGTTACGTGATGAGGTACTGGGGCATGAATTCATGGGCATTGTTGAAGAAGTGGGGCCCGAAGTAACACGGGTTAAAAAAAGGCGATCGCGTAGTGGTGCCATTTACAATTGCCTGTGGACAATGTTTCTTCTGTTCGCAAGGTTATCACCCGAATTGCGTTCATACCAATCCGCTCCATTATGGGCCGGAAGGTAATCTGCTAGATAGTAAAGGCGGTGGTATGTTTGGCTATACCGACCTATACGGTGGATACAACGGTGGCCAGGCGGAATATGTACGGGTACCCATGGCCAATGCCGGTCCAAAAATAATTCCGGATGGACTCGATGATGATGAGGTTTTATTTCTCACCGATATATTTCCTACCGGCTGGAGTGCCGTAAAATGGGGAAAGGTTAAACCCGGAGATACCGTTGTGATCTTTGGCAGTGGCCCCGTGGGATTGATGGCACAGAAAGCGGCATGGCTGCACGGTGCGGAACGCGTAATTGCCGTTGACCCGCTCGATTACCGTCTTGAGAAAGCAAGAACCGTGAATAAAGTGGAAACAATTAATTCAAACGACGAAGACCTGATGGGAAAAATCAGGGCGATGACAAATGGACGTGGCGCAGATGTAGCAATCGATGCAGTGGGAATGGAAGCCAACCGCACGTTTGCAGAAAAAGCAAAGGCTGTGCTGAACATGGAAAAAGGTACAATGAAAGTGATTGAAATGTGTACCGAAGCTGTGCGTCGGAGTGGCACCATTGCAGTGGTAGGCGTATACGCCAGTCCTTACGACAACTTCCCCATCCACCGCATTTTCGACAAAGGATTGATCATGCAGTTTGGGCAGGCCCAAACCCATATGTACATCGACCAGTGTTTTGAAATGGTAAGATCCGGAAAGGTTGTACTTAACGACATCATCACTCATAAGCTTCCTTTAAGCCAGGCTTCAGAAGCGTATGATATGTTTAAAAAAGAAAACAGATGATTGTGTAAAAGTGGTTTTAAAACCCGGTATGTAAAATTTAAAATATAAACTTATGAAGGCTATAAAAGATATTGAAGATTTATTCTATCATGAATTACAGGTGATGTGGAGTGCCGAAGCGCAATTGGTGGAAGCCATGCCGGCAATGATTGAACGTGCAAAAAGCGAGGCACTCAAAAAATTACTGTCGATGCACTATGCCGAAACGCAGCAACACAAAACCGCGCTGGAGCTGATTTGTAAACAATTGAACATATCTCCCGAAGGCGATTTTAACCCAGGTATGAAAGGGATACTGGAAGAAGGCGACAAGGTGATGGCGAAAGATGCGACGGATGAAGGAATGGACGCAGCGCTGATTGCCGGCGCCCAGAAAGTAGAGCACTACGAAATCGCAGGATATGGCGCCGCGGCCTATTATGCGGAGATGTTGGGGCATGAAGGAATTGCACAACGTTTGCGTCTTACCCTCGCAGAGGAACAGGACGCTGATACGAAACTAAACTTTCTTGCGAAATCGATTGTCAATCCCCGTGCTGCCAACCCGACAGATACGGTTACGCATTCCATCACTGTATAATGAAGGCATATTTAAAAACACACAAATAATAAAAAAAGAGCTGATCGGTTAACGTCAGCTCTTTTTGCTTTTACGTAATTAGTACAGTTACTCCTTCTCCCCTTCGTGACCTTCCACTTTCACGAGTTTGTTATAAAGTCCCATGATGAGTAAAGGAGCTGCCCATTGTCCAATAAACAATGCAGTGTGTTTCTTTCCGGCACAGAGGTAGCCGGCTGATACCACCATCGCACCTACGGCACCCCACAAATATTTGTCGGAAGAAACTCTTGCGGTTACATCTTCTATTTCTTTCGCCAGTTTTCCTTCTTTGATAGTTGATGAATTTGAATCCATAATGTAAAGGTTTTAGTTTTTGAAAATTCAGGTTATTAAGACTGAATCATTCAAAGATGGTGCCACCGCAGCCAGTGTCAGCCGTTTTAACCTCAAATGCGAAAACCAAATAAAAGGTTTACCTTGAATTACCAACCTTAGCCATCATGCAACCTCTTTCTCCCACCAATGCCAGTGAAAGGGAAACCTTCCTGGACGCGCTACGCGGCGTAGCAATCCTCGGAATTTTTATTGCAAACCTGAGTGGCTTTTCCTGGTATTCTGATGGTGCAGGTGTCATTAGTAGTTCGCCATATATTATACCAGCATGGGACGACGGGATGTTTTTCCTCCATCAGATGTTTCTGGAAGGAAAATTTTACAGCATATTCAGCCTGCTGTTTGGTTGGGGAATCGCATTACAAATCAAACGTGCAGCCAGCCGCGGTATTGATGTTTTGCCAGTCATCCGACGCAGACTATTTTTTATGTTACTTCTCGGAGCGGTTCATTTGTTAATGTGGTCGGGTGATATTGTTTTTTTATATGCAATGCTTGGGTTTTTATTATTACCTTTTAGAAAGTTGTCGAATAAAACAATATTGATTGCAGGTTTTTCTCTAACGTTATTACCCGTTTTTTTGTACATCGGCAAAGCTCAATTTCCGTGGATGGATGCACCAAGAAACCTGCTGATCGATATTGGTATGAGACTGGATGAAAAATTGATTGACGCTCCCATTACAAGTGAGAAGGATTTTTCGATTTACCTGGCAAATGCCGACTGGTGGCAGGTGTTGAAATCAAACGTGTCTGGCTTTTTCTATCGATATCAATACCTGTTCTTTGTTAGCAGGTTCCCCAAGGTACTGGGTGTTTTCCTGATTGGGTTTGCGCTGGGCCGTTCTGATTTTTTTCAAAAATATAAAGCAGCATATCAAAACCGTCAGAATAATCGTAGTTGTTGGCCTGCTGATAGGCTTGCCTGCTAATTATATGTTGGCAGTGTATATGTCAAAATATCCCGCCGACTACTGGATACTCAACCACAATGGTGTAATGCAGACGATTTATTACGCGTTAGGGGTATTGCCACTTTCACTTGTTTATACAGGTATTTTGATGCTCGTCTATCAGCGTATTTCGGGGAAGAAATTCCTTTCCGTTTTCGCACCAGTAGGAAAAATGGCGTTTAGCAATTATATTTTTCAAACGCTGGTAGGAAGTTATGTTTTTCTCGGCGCCGGATTAGGCTATATATCGAAAGTGGGTCCTTTTTGCTATACCATTTTGGGAATTGCAGTTTTCCCTTTTACAAGTATTGTTAAGCCATTTGTGGTTAAGGCGATTCAACTACGGCCCGGTGGAATGGTTATGGAGAAGCGCCACCTATAAAAAATGGCAACCAATGGTGAAGAGGGCCATTCCGGTTGACGGAGCGTAACAAAATCGTGAGTTCGAAATATCAATGCGATCCCATCCCCAGGAGGCGCATTCGGGGTTGACGAATTGTGAATTCGAAAATATTAATTCCGTGCCGTCCCGAAGGGACGGGTTGTAGTTAGCACAAGTTGCCTTATTGAATTTTGCGTCCCGACAGGACGCGTTGTGATACAATACCTATTCCGTTCTCAAACTCTTCACCGGATTTTCTAATGCCGATTTTATGGTGCGGAAACTTAAGATGGCAAGTGAAATCATCAACATACCAACACCGGCAACTACAAACAACCACCAGCTTAATTCGGTTCGATAGGCAAAATCCTGCAGCCAGCTATGCGTCGCATACCAGGCCAGCGGAACAGCCAACACAAATGCGACCAACACCAGCTTCATAAAATCTTTTGACAACAACGACACAATCTGGAAAACAGACGCACCCAATACTTTCCGAACTCCAATCTCCTTAACACGCGCATTGGTAACAAATATCGCGAGTCCCAGTAATCCCAGGCAACTGATAAAGATGCATAATCCCGAAGCCCAGGTCAACAATCGTGAAATCCTTTGTTCTGCAACATAGAACTTCGCAATCGTTTCATCATAAAATGTATAGGCAAAGTCGGATTCGGGATATATTTTTTTATACTCTTTCTCTGCTTTTTGAATTGCCGTTTTCCAACTTGCCGGATCGTCGGCGCGCAATCCAAGGTGTAATGTATAACTGCGATTAATGTAAGAGGCGTATGCCAGCGGTTTTATCTCTTCACGCGTAGATTTGGTGTGAAAATCGGCGAGCACGCCCACTATAGGAATGTTTTTCTCGCCAACCACCTTACCAACAATGTCATCCGGATTAGTAAAGCCAAGCATCTTAGCATATGTTTCATTGATCACATATTCTTTCACCGTATCACTTTGCGACAAGGGTGCCCCGGCAATCAGTTTCATACCATACAATTTGAAATAATTGCTATCAGCATATTTTATTTCAACCATTGTTTCATGAACTGTGTCATCTTTCTTGAAAGTGAAAGAACTTGTATTAGTATTGAGAGAGGCGGGAGACGAACTGGATAAACTCACCATTTCGATCTCTGGTATTGCGTTCAAGTTTTGTTGAAACACAAATCGCCTGTTATCTGGCGCGTTTGAAAAATTGTTCCAGGGCACATTAACGGTTACAATCGCATCTTTCCGGTATCCCAGTTCTTTCGTCATAGAAAAATGTATCTGCTTACTAACAACCAACGTGGCTATAATCAGAGACTGTGCAATGACAAACTGCGTTACGGTAAGTGTTTTTCGCAACCATGCCCTACGTGTTTGATTCGTTCCGCTGAAAGCCTGGTTCTTCAATACCGTAACGGGTTTGAATTTTGTCAATACCAGTGCTGGATAGAAACCTGCAAGCAATCCCACAATTACCGTTATGGCTATCAGGAATATCCAAACATGTGGTTGGTTCAGTGATTTGAATGATACTTCAGCAGGAATAAAATCTTTGAACACATTTAATAACCACGGTGCAATGATCACTGAAAGAATCGTTGCCATAAACGTCAGCAGCAGGGTTTCGCTCAGGAATTGTACAATAAGTTGTCCCTTCCTGCTACCCATCGTTTTGCGGATTCCAATTTCACGTGCCCGCTGTGCAGCCTGCGCGGTGGTAAGATTGATAAAATTAATACAACCCAACAACAAGAGGAAGGCTGCTACTGCAAGCAACCCATACATCGTAGGCAGATGTGCCTGACGCTCGCTATACGCACCAAAGTCGGTATTAAAATGAATGTCGGATAATGGCTGCAAAGTAAAATCCAAATCCATTGGGTTTTCAGTTGAATCGGCATGGCGGGCTTTGATATCCATTAACTGACTGCGAACAGCGTTGGGATCAATCCCATCTTTCAACTTCAGCATGAGCTGATTTTGCGAATTGATACTTCCCCACGAGTCCCAGCTCATCTGCTCCTTCATCCATTCATTTCCCGCTATGGTAGCCATGGAAATATATTCTTTGAAAATGATGTCGGTGTTTTTCCTGAAATCGTCCACTACGCCTGCCACTGTCGTTTTTATAGAATCATTGTAAATCACCTCCCGACCAATCACTTCGTTTAAATCTATATTTCCAAAATAGGCAATTGCCGCACTTTTGCTTAATACAACTTTGAAAGGTTCCGTCATGGCCTGGTGTGGTGTGCCCGCGAGCCAGTTGTATTTAAAAATGTTGAAGTATTCATCATCGCAATAGATGATTTTCTCCCGCTCACGAAAAGTCAGCGGCGCATTTTGAGCGGATGTTGGCACAGTTACTTTTGCACTCACGACACTAAAAAAAGCCGCATTTTCCACACCCGGAACCTGCTCCCTTGCAGCGGCACCGGTGGGAACGGGCACACCTGAGTTTTTCATCAACATTCCCGGAAACTGAATCTTTGAAACCACCCGGTATATGCGATCGCGGTCTTGATGAAATTTATCGAAACTAAAATCGTGTTGTACAATCAAATAAATCACCAGCGAGGCACTGATACCAATCGCCAGACCTGCCATATTGATAAGTGTGAAAATCTTGTTCTGACGAAAATTGCGGAGCGCCACTTTCAAATGGGTCTTGAACATAACTCGGTTATTGATGGAATTCGGTAATGACTTTTTTTCAACGAATTGACTAATCAATAGTTATGCCACCGAATAGTTCTTTGATTTTCAATGCTATACAAGGACATTTCCGACGGTAGCTGTACGAAAACGGACAGTTGATTTGCAAATGCGCACACTTTGTGGAGGGAGGTTGGCTGAGGATCGATGATCGTTGATCGATGATCGATGTTCGATGTTCGATGATCGATGATCGATGTCCGGTGAATTTTCAAAGTGCAAAATACCGCTACGAAGAGCAATAGCGGTTTCTCGCATTCGAAACATCCGTCCAACATCGATGATCGATGTTCGATGTTCGATGATCGATGGTCGATGACCGGTGAATTTTCAAAGTGCAGAATGCCGCTACGAAGAGCAACAGCGGTTTCTCGCATTCGAAACATCCTTCCATCATCGATCATCCACCATCGACCATCGATTTATATTCCTACATATATTTAGCCACCTCGCTTTTGATAACATTCCACCCAGGATATTCGGTAAACAATTCTTTCAGCATTTCCCGCACCATTTTCCTACCGCCATTGAGTGCACAGACTTTCTTCAGAGAAGCTGCATATCTTTTTGCCAGTTCCCGTTGTTTACTCTTGTGTGCCTGTTCCTTCAATTCCTTCCGGAGAATTTCAAGAATCTGATCACCGTTTTTTTCAATCAGCGCTGGTGCAAGCTCAATCAATTCGTCCAGTTCAATGTACGATTCCCGGATATGCTCCAGCAATTCTTCCTGTAATCCTTCGCGAGCCAGAACCTTTCTCAATACCTCATCTTTGGAATATTCCTGCTGTTCAAGCCCGTTAATAATCTCGGGCAAGATAGATTTCCATTCTTCTTCATTACAACTGATGCGGATCATTTCGTATTCTTCCATATCACCGTTTTCCAGGAAAAGATAAACGTGATAATCCCGAATTCCGGGAAGATCGTTCTCGAGTAGGGCGATATCGTACAACACTTTCCTGAAATGTTCTTTATCGCGTGTGTCCAATCCTTCTGTTGCCAGCTTTTTCGCATAAGCATAATTCTTGCTCTCCAATGCATCATCAATCATTCGTTGCCGGAAATGGTGTGGGAACCGCTGCTTCCATACTTCGACAGCAAGCATGTCTCCTCCTTTTTCGTATAAATTCAGTGCCACTTCCAACTCAGCACCTGATAAAGGTTCTCCATCTATTACATTCGCTTTCGCTTCTATCATTTTCAACAGGGCCACCTGGTGGTCTCCATTATCAGATACTTTGCCGATGATGCCCATCATCTCGTCATCAAACTCTTCGTAATCTCGCGAATGCCACGCTTTGGTAAGCCAGTTAAATACCCGCGCTTTAAATGCAGCAGTGGTACGTTCTCCATGATACAATTCATCGAAAAGCACAAAGGCTGCCTTGCAGCAGTCAACAGCATGACCTCCCATTTGTCCAAAATCCATAATGGCTTTAACGACCGCTTTTGCCACGGCAAACACGGCTTCATAATTCCCCGCTTCGTATTCGCGAACTGCTGCACCTAACAGTTTCACGGCACCAACGTATTCCACGTCATAAGAGTCTCCTTCAAGCCCCGACATAGCCTTTTGTTCCAGTTTTTGCGATAATATTTCTTTTAAGGAAATACGCGCCGCCATCTCCTGGAGTTCCACGCCGCCATCATTCGGTGTGTCGGGTTGGTGAACGAAATAACTTACCCTATTGCCCAACTCGCTGTATCGCGGACCTGTTTGCTTTTCCTGCTGCGGCCCCTTTCTATTCTTTACCGGAAACCACTCTACTTTTGCACGTGTAGGTTTACTTACCAGTTGCACCCGCTCTACAATCTTCTTTTCTTCTATACGTGGTGGTTCAGGAATATACGCTTCTTCTTCAACGCCCAACTCTTTTCGAAGCGAGAAAAAAACTGCAATCACATGAGAACAGGTATCGGGCCCACAGGTACAAAATAAATCTGTTACTTTAGGCGCTTCCAGTCGTACGGAAACTTTTCGTTCACGGTTGCCGTCCACAACAACCACTTTATAAGTGCCTTTGTCAATTGTGAGCGCACCGGTGTTCCCGGCTTCAAACAATGCGCGACCTTGCTGAATTAATGTCGGGGAAAACTGTCCGGTAAAGCTGGCGAGGGAAGAAAACATGGATGAATAAGGGTTTGGAACGCCAAAATAATACCCGCATGTCAATATTCAAAGCCCTGTCGTATTCCCCACCGATGCTTACCTTTGCGCGTCATTATCCCGATCACCCAAAACAGCCCATTTTTCAACCCCATGAACGCTGAGAAAATAAATCCGAAACTCTTACAAACCAGGAAACATTTTGACATTCTCGATGGACTGAGAGGTATTGCCGCACTGGCAGTTGTCGTTTTTCATTTCATGGAATGGATCTATCCCGAATTGAACCAAAACTTCATCGGTCATGGCTTTCTGGCGGTAGACTTTTTCTTCTGTCTCTCCGGATTTGTGATTGGCTATGCGTACGACAACCGTATAGGCAAAATGGGTGTCAAAGAATTTTTTAAGTCACGCATCATTCGCCTGCATCCACTGGTGGTTCTCGGTTCAATACTCGGACTGATCGGACTATTCATGGATCCATTTGCAGACGGCCCCGCAATGGATGCCGGAAAAATCGCGCTTCTTTTTATCGCATCCATCTTTATGATTCCACTTCCCATTATGGAAGAACGGTTCTTCAATAATTTTTCACTGAATGCGCCCGCATGGTCGCTTTTCTGGGAATATGTTGCCAATATCTTTTATGCACTTATTCTTTGCAGACTCGGAAAACGAGCGCTGCAAATATTAACCATTATTGCTGCCATTGTTCTGGTCTACGTCAGCTTTAACGCCGGTAACCTGCTGGGCGGCTGGTCAAAAGACAACTTCTTTGAAGGAGGCGCACGAGTTGCTTATTCATTTACAGCGGGATTGTTGATCTACCGTTCAAACTGGATTATTAAAAACAACCTGGGTTTTGCTGGTTTGACAGTTTTATTATCCCTCGCGTTTTTAATGCCTTCGTCTGAATGGAACTGGTTAACTGAAGTGTTGGTTGTACTGTTTTATTTCCCATTGATTGTTTCGCTTGGTGCAGGTTCATCATTGTCTTCAGGCTGGAAAAAAATCTGCCAGTTTTCAGGCAATATCTCCTACCCACTTTATATGACCCACTATGCCGCCATCTGGATTTTTGGCAGCTATTTTACCAGCAAAAATCCATCGGGCACTGAACTCATATCGGTAGTATTAGGCGGCACGGTATTCCTGATCATATTTGCCTATGCCGCAATGAAGCTGTATGATATTCCGGTAAGAAGATTCCTCAATAAGAAAAGAATTGAAGCCAGTACAAACAGCAATTAAGCATCATCCGCTTTTATTTAAAAACGATAGCTGATCATACCGCGGATATTAAATGGTGTACCCGGTGTAAAGTGAATTTCAGTTACCGATTGAGGCTCATTTTGTAATCGACTTTCCGTTGCAAACTGTGTTTCATTCCAGTTTTTATTCAGGATGTTGTCAACAATAACACCGATTGTTACCTTTTTGAAGCTATAATTCAGGTTCATGTCAGCGATGGTGTAACCTGCTGCAATGATGCTGTTATCTTCTGTCGCCGGCCGATCGCCCAGGTGACGCACTTTTAAACTGCCTGCAAAACCGGAAGGATGATTAAAGCTGATCCCACCCGCTAGTGTAAACCGGGGTGCCAACGGAATTCGATTGGCTTCTTTTGGTTCTTCCGTCGCACGTGCCCAGGTGTAAGTAGCATCGGCATGCAACATCAAATAGTGGGCAGGCTGCCAGCGAATCCCGAGATCGATACCTTTTCGTTCCGTTTTTCCACCAGGTTCTACAACACCTTCATCCCCAACATACACAAACTCCTGATCGAGATGCAAATACCATACTGCTGATGTAAGCAACAACTTCGGCATCGGTTTCCAGGTCAAACCAAGATCGGTTCCATAAGCAGCAGGAAGAATACTGCGGCCGGTTTGTGCAGTAACAACTCTTGTATCATTGCTGTGAAATCCTTTGCCGAGTTTCAGGAAATACTGCAACCTGCTGTTTTGGGTGTACATAAAATTCAACTTCGGACTAATGGTTGTTTTTCTTGCAGCAGGATTTGAAAAATTGTTGCTCAAATGATCCACATAATCAAAAACAAAATGATCGAGACGGAGCGCAGGATTCAACAGCCACTTTCCTCGGCGGATTTCAGCATTGCTAAATACGTATGCATTTGTTTCGTTGATGTCGCCCAGTTGAATTGCCTCTAAAAGCGTTTTTCTATTAAGCGTATGAGATAGTTCACTATCCTGTGTGCGATCATATCTTAATCCAACAGCATGCTGCCATTGAATGGAACTTCTGCCAATGGTATATTGATTGGTTAAAACAGATTCTAATCCAAACAAATCCCGTTTCTCGCTTTGACGAATTTGATCTCCATTTACCGGATCATTGAGGAAGAAAGTAAAATTCGAAAAAAGTTCGAACTGATATCGGCTATAAAAAAACCGGGAATTTACACGCTGCGAAGCGTTAATGGTATGTTGATGTTGTAAAATCACATTTGTACGCTGCGTATTGCCACCTTCTGTGCTGTCGATGGCACCAAAGCGTGAAATCAATCCCTGATCAATGGCACGCTGTGGAATTTGCCCACTGGCGTTCCATTTACTGTTGAGATGCGAAAGTGTTACCGACAACTGATCTCTTTCAGAAAGCTGGCCACTGTATTTCCCAAAAAGATTGATACGATTAAAACGTTGCGATGCTTCAAAATAACCATCTGTATTTAAAAATTCTGTGGCGAAATAAGCGCTTTGCGATTCTGTATTCAAAAGATTCGCCATTCCCATTAATCGCATCGTATTAAACTTACCTGCTTCCAACGTTACCAACGAATTCTCAAGCCGGTCTTTGGTACGAAAAGCGACATAACCTGCTGTTGCCATATTTCCTTTCGACGCGTGATAAGGTCCTTTGTCGAAATCAATTTTATCAACCGTTTCAGGAATCAGGAAATGCAGGTCGGCATATCCCTGTCCATGTGCATGGCTCACCATATTTACAGGAACGCCATCAACGGTAATATTAATATCGGTGCCGTGATCGATATCAAAACCGCGCAGGAAGATCTGTTCCGCTTTTCCGCCACCAGCGTGTTGGCCAATAATCAACCCAGGCACGCGGCGCAGCGATTCCTGCGATGATGTTACAGGGTTTTACACTCAGATCGATGGCACTGATTACATTCAAATGACTCACATTAGAACGAACAACGACTTCGCTCAGGTGAAAATGAACTTTATGGAGGATGATTTTTACGTCGGAATGATCTTCAGTTACCACATATTTCTTGGCTTCGTATGATACAAGACTTAGAAGAATAGTATCGCCTTTCTCTGCCCCTTCAAGCACAAAAGAACCACTTGCATCTGTATGGGCATGATGACCATTCCGGGCATTCAGCAGGTAAACGTCGGCCGGCGGTGATTGAGTATCATCTACTACTTTCCCCTTCAGTACCTGTGCTTCCACACAAGTGGTACCCAACAAACATAACAACACAAGAAAAGAAGCAATTTTCGTCTTATTCATTCTTCAATAATTCAGGGGCTGCAAGATCAGCAAAATTTGCGTTAAGGAGGTTGGTTTACATGAATGGTTATCGAAGAATGCGTAGGGCAACGATCCCCGGAGGACACAGTACGGCAGGTTAGGGCTTCGCTCTATTCTCGAATGCCGCAGCAAACTTATCCTCGAATCATTTATCTTCGGGAAACCCGTTAAACCAACCACGCATGAGATTATTACTCCTCCTGGTTATCTTCACCGGACTGGCATGCAAACAAAATCCCGAATCCATTCAAAAGGTATTCGATGTACATATACATGGTGACCGCGATCAGAACGAACAATTGAAAAAAACTGGTCGCAAATGGGGTCTATAAAGCAGCATTAAGTACCTCATGGGAATCTCAACAAAGCTATCGTTCGCAAAAAACACCGGAACTTTTATTCGGGCTAATGTTTCCATGTCCTGAAGGTAAAGTTCCTTATAGTCTTCAACCCTGTTATGAAAGTGGACAGGAATGGCCACCGATTAATTGGGTAGAAGAACAAATAAAATCTAAATCGATAGACTTCCTTGGGGAGATTTTAAATCAATACTACGGTATCTCTTCTTCTGATTCCTTGCTTTTTCCCTATTATGCACTTGCTGAAAAATACCAGATACCAGTAGGCATTCACCCGGAGGTGCAGGGCCGGATCATGGCAGTCCGAATTTTAAAATGGAAATGGGTAACCCTGCATTGTTGAAAGAAACGCTGCAAAAATTCCCCCGTCTGAAAATTTGGATCATGCATGGCGGCGATTTTCATTACCAGGAAGCAATGGCCATTATGCGTGATCATAAACATATTTACGCAGACATCTCCGTTTTTAACGAATCCCGACATCACAACACCTGATCGTTTTCAGGAGATCATGAAATCTTATATAAATGCAGGCCTTGAAGATCAAATTATGTTCGGCTCCGATAACTGGGATATCGTAAAGTCGATTGCATCAGTAAGTGCACTCGATTTTCTGACCGATGAACAACGTGATAAAATTTTCTACAAAAATGCAGAACGCTTTTTTGTAAAGTCTGCGACTGAAAGATAATTACTGGAATTAGTCTTCGCGGTTCACAAGCACTTCTATCGCCCGTACATGATCAGAAGCGGTTTGCGTGGCAAGTAATGGAATGTCAAATTTTTTCAGCGCGTTTTCCAGTTCCGAAAGCCGCGCGTTGTCGCCGCTTTTGGTGTACAAATTGCGCAGGTATTGAACTTTTTCAAATCCCTGCACTCCTTCTATCATTTTTTCAAAACGAATAGAACTCAAAGGCCCTGGATACACCTGGTAAGTATCACCAGCAGGCCATGCTGTGAAGCGGCTATCTGTTAATGGGTTTGCTGTCCAACTATTATATGCCCATCTTAAATAGCCATCAAAATGTTTTGCGGCAGTGTAATAACCAATCCAAACGTGCTCATCGGGTGGAGAAAATGTAAATCCATTTGGGTAGGGCTCTGTACAACAGGTGTACCAGGTGCTGATTTTTCCAGCGGCTTTTCGCGACTGCAAAATGTTTTCGGGAAATTGCCAGCGTGAAGCAACACAGTAATCATCTATGCCGGCTTCAATTTCGGGATGAAAATCACCCGCCAGTGAAATCTTCCAGTTAGGGTCAATGGATTTGAGCAACCTGATTACAGATTGCATGGAAGCCATTGGTCGCTCATCCATTGCTATGGCGGTTATATCAAACCATTTTTTTCTTTCAGATGTTGCGTGAAATCAACCAGCATCGTCCGCCAGAAATTTTCATAACCCGGCGTTCCTATTTCTTCGGTAAACACTTCTTCTTTCCCTGTTCCTTCATCAAAATATTTAAAAGCAATTTTCCAGGGAATCATACTGTAGCAATTGATACGATCGCGAATACCACAGCTCATTACAAACTCCACATATTTATCAAACAATGAATAATCATACTTCCAGGTACCATCCTTCTTTTTCGTCCAGCTTATCAACGATGGAAAATCATCGTAAGTCTGATGCCCCCAGGGCTCATCGGTTATACTGGCTGTAATTACTTTCTGTCCCGCATTAGCGAGCATCGTATAATATTTCCGCATGGCATCAAAATGCGCCTCACTCCAAAGTTGCAGATGATGCACTCTTGCAATCGCGGCAGGATGTTGCCAAAGATCGAAATGATAGGTCCATTGTGATGGCGCGGGCAAAGTTTTATCAATTACTTTCAACGATATCGTTAACCCTTGTTTCCGCTTTGTTTCAATGATCACAGTTCCTGTATAATTGCCGGGCTTTGCGTCTTCCGGCACAACAACGGTTATCCAAACGGGTTGTATTTTTTTTCTTGCTAAACTAAATATACTGGCAGGCTCATGAATTATATCAGCCACCCGTGAAGAATCAAAATCTACCGACTTGCGATGGCCGCAGCCGGAGCGGAATTCATCCGTCATCACGAAACCAATCCGGCTAATCCTGATTTGATCTTTTGAAATGATGTTTCCGATTTCATTTGTCAGATCCGAAGCAACGATTGAAAAATTGTCATAATCCGTATCAGCCCACAGCGCGATTTGCGTATGGATCTTTTCATTTCGCCAGGCAGTGACCTTCCATTCCTTTTCTTTTTCTCCGGCATTATTGCATTTTCTTCAAATCGAACACTACTCCCGGCAAAAGAAACCTGAATGGAATTAACCTTTTCAGATTGCTGCACGCCCCCCAGTTTGCAGGAAACGGTTACCAGTACCAATATGGATAGCAAGAACACGCTGCTTCGACCTGTAGGTTCCATGTAAAACATTTATCCGTATTTATTGAGTCTGAATCGGTTTTGCGAACGAAAATACGGAATCAAACTGTGAGCAATAACGTCCAAAATCCATCAGCCCGGTAAAAAAAACCGTGACCTGTGTAAGTAATCCCCGCCGTTCTGCTGTCTATTAACTACACGATTGCACGCTTATGAACAGACTGCACTTTCTACAGAGCTCTGCCGCCCTGTCTGCCAGCCTTTTAGTACCAGATTGGTTACGGGCTGGTTCGCCTTCATTTCCCGTAGTACGCACACCCCTTGCCGACCGGAAATTTACAAGCCCGGCCGTAGAACAAGTAATTAAGCAATTCGAAAATTCCGTTTCCAATAAGGAACTGGCCTGGCTTTTTGGTAACTGTTTTCCTAATACACTGGATACAACGGTTGATTTTACAATCAAAGACAACCGACCTGATACCTATGTGATTACCGGCGATATTGATGCCATGTGGCTGCGCGACAGCACCGCACAGGTGTGGCCTTATTTATCGTTGGTAAAAGAAGATGATCGCCTTCGCCAATTGATTGCAGGCGTTATCAACCGGCAAACGGAAAATATCCTGTATGATCCTTATGCCAATGCATTTTATAAAGACCGTTCAAAACTTGGCGAATGGAAATCGGATCATACCGATATGAAACCTGGTATTCATGAACGCAAATGGGAAATAGACAGCCTCTGTTATCCCATCCGCCTTGCGTATCATTACTGGAAAATAACCGGCGACACAGCGCCATTTGACGCGAAATGGAAAGAGTCCATTCAACTCATAGTAAAAACATTCCGTGAGCAACAGCGCAAAAACGACAAGGGCCCTTATAAATTTGAAAGAACAACAGCCTGGGCTACCGATGGTGTGCCATTGGGTGGTTATGGTTATCCAGCCAAACCGGTTGGACTGATATTCTCCATGTTCCGCCCCAGTGATGATGCGACCATTTTTCCATTTTTAATTCCCGCTAATTTCTTTGCTGTTACGAGCCTGCGACAGGCAGCCGAAATGTTGCAAAAAATTCACAACGAAAGTTCACTCGCGCGAGCTTGCAATGAACTGGCTACCGAAGTTGACAAAGCCCTGCAGTTGTTTGCAACAGCAACTCACCCTGAATTTGGGAAAGTATATGCTTACGAAGTGAATGGCTATGGTAGTTATAACCTGATGGATGATGCGAACGTGCCAAGCTTGTTGGCGCTTCCTTATCTGGATGCGATGAAAAATACAGATCCCGTGTACATCAATACACGAAGATTATTGCTCAGCGAATCCAATCCATTTTTCTTCAAAGGAAAAGCGGGCGAAGGAATTGGCGGCCCGCACGTGGGTGTGGATATGATCTGGCCGATCAGCATCGTAATTCGTGGGCTCACATCCAACAACGACCCCGAAATCAAAGAATGCCTGCGATTATTGCAGTCAACCCATGGAGATACGGGATTTATGCATGAAGCTTTTCATAAAGATGATCCGAAAAAATTTACGCGTAAATGGTTTGCATGGGCCAACACACTCTTTGGAGAATTTGTGTTTAAAATCTATCGCGAGAAAAAACAGCTCTTATAATTAACCAGTACTTTTAACAACCAGAACATGCGGCCAGACGCACACCATATCAAAAAACTGCAGACTGCGATTAGCCAGGGTGACCAACAGGCATTTACTTCCCTGTTTCGATTGCTGTATCCGGGCCTGCTCAATTTCGCACTTCAATACGTGCATGTAAAGGAAGCTGCGGAAGAAATAACCAATGATATTTTTGTAAAGCTTTGGAACCGGAAAGAACATCTGCCGGAAATTGACAACCTGTCAACCTATCTATTTGTTTCGGTAAAAAACCATTCGCTCAATTATCTGAAACAGTATTCCCATATACATGTTGCCGTTGAAAACAACGATGGCGACAGCAGCCTGGTCAACCGCGATGACCCCGAACAACAATTGGAATGGAAAGAAATTTCCTTCCGCCTCAATATGGCCATCGATAAATTGCCGGATCAATGTCGCACGGTTTTTAAACTGATCAAAGAAGATGGATTTCGCTATAAAGAAGTAGCAGAGATACTGGGCATTTCGCCACGTACAGTGGAAACCCAGCTGTTTCGGGCCATCAAAAAACTGCAGTCGCTGGTCAGCCTCAACCCCAACCCTGCGAAGCCAAAGCGCCCATTCCCGCCGCTCTTGCTTAGCCTTTCCCCTATTCTCTTAATTTTTTGTTGATCTGCCTGTACGTAATTGATCAAACTTTATTGTCCTACTAATAATACCGCCAATATATGCGCATGGATGACAACCGATTTTTACTCCTGGTAACCAGAAAGCTGGCCGGCGAAGCTACTGTGGAAGAGCTGACTGAACTGGCGGTATTGCTCCGCACAGAACCCTTATTAAAGGAAGAACACGACACACTCCTGAAATACTGGCAACAGGAAAATCAGCAGCAGACAGCCAGTACAGAAGCCGCCCTCCAAAAAGTGCTGAGTCAGATCAATATTGATGAAACAATATCTGAAACAGAAACGGTCCGCAGCATTCGCCCCGGCGTAATTGCTTTCCGCATCGCCGCCGCTATTGCATTGCTTTTTGCACTCGCAGTTGTGGGTTATCAATTTTTCAACAAAAAAGACGGCGAAAATTCCATCGATGGCCTGGTGCAAAAACTCAATGCCAAAGGCGTAAAGAGCACTATCGCCCTGGCTGATGGCAGTAAAGTGTGGCTCAATGCTGATAGCAAGATTCAATACCCCGCCCGATTCACTGGCAATACACGTGAAGTATTCCTGAACGGGGAAGCATTCTTTGATATTGAAAAGAATCCTGAAAAACCATTCATCATTCATCTAACAAATGGAACCATTCGTGTGTTGGGAACCTCATTCAATGTAAAAGCATATGATGGTGAAACGATAGTGGAAACTTCTGTAGCAACCGGAAAAGTCGCCTTTATTCCCCAAACTCCGCAATAGCGCAAAAGCGGATACCATTTTTCTTACACCCAACAACAAAGTGGTATATGAGCTGAAAACTGAGCAGGCAACTACCGCCAGCACGGTGAGTGATGATGATAAAGCATGGATAGAAGGAAAATTGATCTTCCGTTCTATGTTATTTGATGATATCGCCATTGCACTGGAAAGAAATTTTGGTAAGAAGGTTGTTTTCAACGACAGCACACTCCGAAACTACCGGCTCACAGGTTCATTTGAAAATAACACATTGCCCGAAATACTTTATTATCTCTCTAAAACCAAATCATTTCAATACACAATCTCTGACGACGAAATTATAATCTCCAGGTAAATAGATTATTGACCAAAAAGATTGCCGCTAATGAAAAAGAAATTAACTAACTGCTTACCCGGCAGGAATAAACCCAGGCAGGTGCTGGCAGGTTTTCTCATGCTTACAACCTGTTTTTCGCTCCATGCACAGGTTGGTTTTGCAGGCAACCAGCAATACATGCAGGTTACATCACCGCAAAAACAGGATCAACGCGTTACTTTAAAGGTGAAGAATGAAAAGCTGTCGGCTGTGCTTGCAAAAATTGAAAAGCAAATACAACATGTATTTGTCTATTCCGACGATGATGTAAACGCCTCACAACGCATTTCGCTCGATGTAAAAAATGAACCATTGCCTGTTATCATCGATGCGATTTCAAATATGGCCAATGTCAGCGCTGAGTTTATCAACGACAAAATCATTCTCCGTGGTAAATCAGGAGGAAAAGATAAACTCTATGATCTCAACGCTGCTCAAACTTATACCATCACAAGAAACGAATTCCAGGATCCTGGAGCTCGTCCGGATATCACCATCAACGGACAGGTAACCGACGAAGATGGAAACCCAATTCCCCGCGCCAGCATAACCGTAAAAGGCACCAGCATCGGCACTACAACAAATAACAATGGTAATTTTTCACTTACCATTCCTGAAAATGTACCCAACCCTGTACTTGTTTTTTCGGTTGTAGGTTATGAATTGACTGAATTAACAGTAGCCGGGCGGCAATCCATTTTTATTTCATTGAAAAAAATGGAGAAGGTACTGGAAGATGTGGTGGTGGTGGGTTATGGTACACAACGAAAAAGTTCACTCACGGGCGCTGTTGATGGCATTTCAGGAAAAGTAATCGAAGGCCGACCTGTTGCAAACGTATCACAGGCACTCCAGGGTGTATCGCCTAACCTGATTATTCAGCAACGCAATTTCGAACCTGGACAGGGTGTAAACCTCAACATTCGTGGGTTGAGTACACTCGGCGACAATACACCGCTGGTAGTGATCGACGGAATACCCGGTGGAGATATCAACCTGCTCAACCCCGCAGATATAGAAAGTATTTCGGTATTAAAAGATGCCGGCTCTGCTGCTATCTATGGATCTCGTTCTGCAAACGGCGTAATCCTTATCACCACACGCAAAGGGAAAAAGAATGAGAGAGCAACCGTTCGATACAACGGTATTTACGGCATTCAAAGTCCCCGCGTAACCTATCAACCTGTTCATGCATGGGAGAATGCTTATTACAAAAATGAATCACTCGCTAACTCAGGTTTACAACCCAGTTTTACGCCACTACAAATCCAGGAGTTTAAAGAACGTGGTGATGGCGACTGGCGTTTAAATAATATCCTGCGCGATGCACCACAGCAGTCGCATAATCTTAGCATCGCTGGTGGTTCCGATCATTCCACCTATATGCTGAGCCTTGGTTATCTGGATCAGGAAAATAGTTTTATCGGCGATGGACTTGGTTATAAACGTTATAATATTCGTTTGAATCAGATGACGGAGATCGGCAAACTGAAACTGAATGCCATTCTTAGTTATGCCAAAGTATTGGGAAAAGATCATTCTTCTACTGCGAGTACATTGATTGTGGATGCAGGTCGTGTGCCCCTTTATTATTCATTTACGGATGAGGATGGAAATTATCTGACAAACCCGGTTTCATCTGAATTTAACCCCAAAGCAATTCTGGAAAAAGGCGGTTACCGGAAAAATGATAACGATGAAGTGTTTGGCAATATCAACGCCGAACTGAACATCACCAGTGATATTAAATTGCGTGGAGTATTTGGTGGTACCATTCGCTCTAACCATGGATTTGGAAGAAGATTACAAATCAACTTTCAGCCAGGTGGCGTTTACGGAAATGATCGTGAAGTGTACGACGATAACTACCGATCGCTTTTTACCAACCTGCAGATGATTGCAGAATACAACAAGTCGATCCAAAAACACACCATACAGGTATTGGTGGGTGGGGCAAATGAATCTTTTAAATCGGAGCACAACCGCATTACAAAAACCCTCACCGATCCCAACCTGGGAACTCCAACAACGGGTACCATTATTACAGAAAGTTCTTCCTACAACTCTAATCAGGGAACAACAGAAACCAGCATCAACTCACTTTTCGGACGTGCCGGATATCAGTTCAGCGGAAAATATTTCGCAGAATTTAATTTTCGTTATGATGGTTCATCCAAATTTGAAAAAGCAAATCGCTGGGGCTTCTTCCCTTCAATTGCTGCTGCATGGAGAATTTCTGAAGAAACCTTCATGGAAGGCACCAAAAGTTGGTTAAATGATCTGAAATTGCGCACGTCCTATGGCGTACTTGGTAATCAAAACGTGAGCGCGTATCAGTACCAGACAACGTTCTTCAATTTCCCCAATGCTTATGGCTTTAACGGATCACCAGTTGGTGGTGCAGGCTTCCTGCTCGGCAACCCATCACTTACCTGGGAGAAGGCATCAACCTTAAACATTGGTGGCGATGCGATCCTCTTCAACAGGAAGCTGGAAATTTCTTACGATTATTTCGATAAAACAACCAGCGACATTCTTTATACACGTAAAGATGTGCCGCAAATATTTGGATCCGGTTTTCCTGATTACAACGTAGCAAAAGTTAGAAATCGCGGCTGGGAAGTGAAAGCAACTTATCATCTGCGTGGTAAAGCATTTACACAAAGTTTTAGTGTAAACGTTGCCGACAACCTGAATGAACTGATTGCACTTACTTCAGGCGCAACGGAGCAGGTAGAACGCAGGGAAGAGTTTGAATTACTTCGCCGTATTGGACATCCCATCACTGTTTACCAGGGATATCGCCGCAATGGTTATTTCCAAACACTGGACGACCTTAACAGTGGGCCGAAGTTTTTCAGGCAGTTCTGTTGCTCCCGGCGACATCCGGTTTGTTGACCGCAACGGAGATGGCGTGATAGATGACAATGATAAATTCATTCTCGGTAATCCTTTCCCACGTTATACATTCGGATTTACTTATACTGCAAACTTTAAAGGATTTGATATCCAGATATTCGTTCAGGGTGTAGGTAAAAGAGATGCGATGTTGCGCGGTGAACTCGTGGAGCCTTTCCACTTTGGTTATGGCGGTACGATGTATCGTCACCAGACCGATTACTGGACGCCCACGAATCCCAATGCAAAATATCCACGCCTTGCAGAAGCCGGTTCTCCATCAAATACCAACAACTATCGCACAGGATCGGATATCTATCTATACGATGCTGCTTATGCACGTTTGAAAAACATACAGATTGGTTATACCATACCCCAGCTTATCACCCGGAAAGCTGGTATCCAGAGAGCGCGCGTATATCTCACAGGACAGAACCTGATTACGCTCAGCAAACTGAGTTTCTTCGATCCTGAGATCACCGAGTTTGATAACAACACCGGATTTAATACAGGTGCGAATAGTGCAAGGGCCTATCCCCTGCCGGTATTTTATGGATTTGGATTAGATATCACCTTTTGATGAACCCGCTTAACGATTTGCGTTATGAAAAATAGATTAATCATTTTTATATCCCTGGTTACCCTCGCCTCCTGCAAAAAGCTGGATCTGGCGCCGGTTGACCGATACACGGAGCTTACGTTCTGGCAATCGTCGCAGAATGTGAACAACGCGCTCAACAATATTTATATGAGCATTTATTCGAGCCAGCCCGTTTTTTATAACGAGGCGCTTTCGGATAATGCGTTCACAAAGCTGGGTATTAATGCAGGCCAGCCCGACGCCATTGCCAGTGGCAACTTTACCAGTTCCCTTCCGCGTTTTCAAAATGAATGGGCAGGTTACTATGCCGGCATCAAATCCTGCAATCTCTTCCTCGGCAATGTGGATCAAAACACAACGCTCAGCGATGCATTGAAAAAATAGAATGAAAGCCGAAGTACGTTTTATTCGTGCCTTCCATCATTTTAACCTTATGAAATGGTGGGGCGATGTTCCGCTGCTCAGGCAGGATATTACACCCGATGAAGCGAAAACAATTGCACGAACGCCTAAAGCTGAAGTATTAACATTCATCCTCGAAGAACTCGATGCTGTTGCAGCAGTGCTTCCAACAAATACTGCTTACAGCGATGCTGATAATGGACGCATCACAAAAGGCGCTGCACTTGCGCTGAAAGCAAGAGCCCTGTTATACGAAGGAAACAGAATGGCGGAAGCGGCTGCCATTTGCGAAGAGCTCATCAACAACCAGGCACAAAACGGCACTTATAGCCTGGTTCCCTCATATAGCAACCTGTTTAGCAATCAAAATGTAAACAGGAAAAACAATGAAACGATCCTGGCATTACAATATGTTCCCAGCCTGCGTACCTGGGGCGACTATATCGATTTCGCTCCAATTTCTGCAGGCGCGAGAAGTAATAACCTGTCACCTACACAGGAGTTGGTGAACAGTTATATCATGCTCAATGGCCGGCCCATCACACACGCTGCATCTGGTTATGATGAAGCGAATCCTTATACCAATCGCGATCCACGTCTCAGGGCAACGATTGTATATGACGGCTATCAATGGGAAAATCCCAACGGAAGTACTCAAACCATTTATATCAAGCCCGGCACCGCGCCTGCGGGACAGGCTGCGAACGAGTACAGCCCGGCCGGACAAGGCACAGCAACCGGTTATTACTGGCGTAAATACTGGGATCCAAATTCCACCGCGCCTGGATTTAGTTCCGGTTTGAATATTTATCTCATTCGCTATGCAGAAGTTTTATTGATGTATGCTGAAGCAAAACAAGCGTTGGGCGAAATGACGCAGGATGTATGGGATAAAACCATTCGTGTGATCCGTGAACGAGCAGGCTTTACTGATCCGGGTGCTATAAATTATCCCGGTAATACAGGCATGACCGAACTCATCCGCAATGAACGCCGCGCAGAATTTGCAATGGAAGGCATTCGTATTGATGATATCCGCCGCTGGAGAATTGCAGAAGATGTTTTGAATGGTTGGGCACATGGTGCCAAATATGGTGATCCATCCACCGACAATGGTTACCTGCGTGTACAGCTTCGCCAGTTCGACCCCAACAAACATTATCTCTGGCCCGTTCCCCCCTCTGAAAGAGCATTAAACAAGAATCTCTCACAGAATAATGGCTACTAAAAAATTAAAATGATTGCTATGAAATATATGGTAACAAAATCAATCACTGCTGCATTGCTGCTTGCACTTTTTTCCGGATGTAGCAAAGACGAACGTGATATCAATATGGAGTTGAAAGAAGTAACAAACCTCTTCACTCCTGTAGACGATGAATCTATTTTGTTGAAGCCGGCAACCGGCCAGACAGTCGTATTTGAATGGGAACAGGCAAAAGCGGCCGATGGCGGACTGGTATTGTACGAAGTGGCTTTTGATCAGGAAAATGGCGACTTCAGCCAGCCATTTTACCAGGTTGTTTCAGACAACAAGGGCGTAAACAATAAACTTACCCTCACGCACGGCGACCTTAATAAGATTGCTGAACTCGGCGGTTCACAGTTTTTTGAGAAAAAGAAATTCCGGTGGACTGTGCTTGCATCAAAAGGAACCAACGTGAAAAAGGCAACTATGTCCAGAATCCTGGAACTGGAACGTCCCGGAGGATTTGATGAATTGCCCGGTTCATTGTATCTAACTGGTTCTGCTACCGAGAACGGCGATGTACTGGCAAATGCACTCAAGATGAAACAGGTGGAACCCGGTGTATTTGAAATTTACAGCAAATTGAAAGCAGGCACTTACAAATTTGTTGATGCAAATAGCGGCACACCCAAATCATACTACATTTTCGACGACAATGGCATTCAGGCAATTGGCATGAATGGTGAAACCACATTCAGTGGTGCAGATAAAATCATGCGCGTGCGCCTCGACTTTAATAATATCAATGCCAGTTATGCCGAAGTAAAAGAAGTGAAATTGTGGTATTGCGCCGGTAATACATTCTGGGCAACACTTCCCTATACCAGTAATGGCGTATGGCGTGTAAACGACCTTACCGTTAATTATGAAACGATGCCCTGGGGTTATGAAGAGCGATACAAATACATGATGATAATTGATGAAGGAAATGGCAACCGCGACCACTGGTTAAATTCAAACTTTGGTGATCCTGCGGGTCAGGATGGACAATATCCCAGTTCGGTGGAATATCGTACCATCAACATGACCGCCAACAATGGCAGCCAGTGGGATTGGGGATGGAAACTCGACCGTAACTATCTCACACAAGGTTCTGTTGCCGACTTCTGGGTATCGCTTCGCGGAAGTGAAGCAGCTTATACACAACAGTACGAGAAATAATTGCAGATACAGAGCAATCGTTGCAAGCAGTCAAAACGCTGGTGCCCATGACCAGCGTTGTTTTTCACAGCAACCCTTAACTACACGATCATGCTAAGAACAGTTAGACATACAATACAGCTCATCACATTCAGCTTTCTCACCGGACTGGTATTAAGTTCCTGTTTGAAAGAAAATCCCGACAAACCCCCAACCTATATCCCACCCGATGGTGGTGGACAGGCTACTTATGACTGGCAGGCGATTGCTGATTCTGCCCAGTTATCGATGAATTATTTCTGGTCGGCTTCCGATAAAGTATTTCTCGCCAGTAACACATCATCCGGCTGGGGAAACTACTGGCCGAATGCACATGCACTGGATGTTTTGGTGGATGCTTACCTGCGCACTCCCAATGCCGGTATCAAAGCCAGAATGGATGACCTGATGACAGGGGTGAGAGCAAAGAATGGCAATACCTGGCTGAATTTTTATTATGATGATATGGAGTGGATGGCACTGGCGGCACTTCGCGCATTTCAGGCAACCAATGATAACGCCTATAAGGACGTGGCCCTTCTCTTATGGGATGACATTAAAAAAGGCTGGAGTACGGATTTGGGTGGTGGCATCTGGTGGAGAAAGGACAATCCTTCAAAAAATACGCCTTCTAATATGCCTGCTGCAATATTAGCCGCAAGACTATATCAGGAATTTAATAACGCAGATGACCTGAATGGGCAAAACGAATTTACAACTGGCAGAAGGCAACGTTGTATGAAGCGGCAACAGGTTGGGTTTACGATAACCTGGACAAAGCAGGCAACAAAAATATGTCGTGGAAATTCACTTACAACCAGGGAACATTCCTCGGCGCTGCACTCGAACTTTTTAAAACTACCGGAAACGCCCAATACAAAACCGATGCAATTGCAGCCAGCGATTATGCGGTAAGTTCAGGACACCTTACAAGCGGAGGAGTGTTAAAAGATGAAGGTGGTGGCGATGGCGGTTTATTCAAAGGTGTATTTGTTCGCTATTTCACGCAACTGATCATTGAAGGTGAATTGTCAACCGAAAAGAAAAAACTATCTTGATTTTATACTCAGGAATGGAAAAGTAATGTGGAGCAAAGCCACGAATAAAACTTCCCTGCTAATGAATACCGTCTGGGATCGCATGCCGGGTAACAGTGTCGACCTTACCACACAGCTCAGCGGCGTGATGTTACTTGAAGCGATGGCGACCCTGAAGAAATTAAATTTGATTGATTAGTGCTATCAACAGCAAAATAGAATCGATATCATGGCTCTCCTACCCCGTATCAGTACAAGAATTTTAATACTGGCTGTTTTTCTTTTGTTGCAAACATCCGTACATGCACAATCAAAAGATAACAAGCCTGTAAGTTCCTATGTAAATCCATTCATAGGAACTTACGCGCTTACGGATTCTGCGATACTTGGTTATAACCTGCCGGAAGGCTGGCGTGCCTGGTCGGGCCTGGTTTACCCGGGTAGCTCATTGCCCAATGCGATGGTGCAACTGAGTCCCATTACGAAATATGGTTCCGGTGCGGGTTATGAATATGAAGACAGTTTAATCTACGGATTTGCGCATACCAACAAAGGCCACTGGAATCTCTGCAATATTCCGGTACTTCCTTATCAAATGCAAAAAGCGGTAAATGGTAAATATGCTTCCCGCTTTTCACATGCGCAGGAATCTGCTGCACCTGCGTATTACGCCGTGCGTTTATTGGATTACGATATTGATGTCAAATTAACCTCAACGCTTCGTGCGGGTTTTCATCATTACACTTTTCAGCATAATAAAAACCGACAACTATTATTTGATCTTGCGCGAGCCAATAACCGTGTTTCGGCATGGAGCATAGACATTATCGGTAAAAATGTGCTGCAGGGATTTCAGCACACACACGAGGGAAAAATCTTTTTTTACGCCATTTTAAATACCGATGTAAAACGGCTGGAGAAAAAGAATGAAAGCAGTAAAGATGGATTTGCTATTGTTCATTTTGAAGAGGGAAACAACAAACCGGTTGAAATGAAGATCGGTTTGTCGTTTGTAAGTCTCGAAGGCGCAAAAAATAATTTAGAAAAAGAAATCGGCAACAAAACATTTGACGAAGTATTAAAAGCAGGACAAAACACCTGGGAAGAATTATTATCTGCAATAACGACAGATGGCGGTACGGCGAAAGAACGTGAACTGTTTTATACTTCACTCTATCGTTCTTTCCTCTGGCCTGCGTTGCGCAGTGATGTAAACGGCGATTATATCGATGAAAAGGGAAACCAGGGTCGACTTAATTATCGTTATTATACGGTTCCATCTTTGTGGGACACCTATCGTAACCGGGAAGTACTATCAGCGATGATGTTGCCTGATGTTACACTCGACATCATTCGTTCACTGAAAGACATGGGTGATAAAACGGGATTTATTCCCACGTTTTTCCATGGTGATCATGCTGCTGCTTTGATTGCCGGATCGGTTGCCCGCGGAATAACCGATTTTGATATTAAGGGAGCTTACGAACTGCTGTTGCGCAATGCAACGCTGGAAGGTGGAACCCGGCCGCATATTGCAGAATACATTGCCAAAGGGTTTATCAGCGACCCGGCGGTCGATAGTCCATGGGTGGAAACAAAGGCAAAGGCAGGTGTTTCTAAAACGCTTGAATATGCTTATGATGATTTTGCGCTGGCGCAACTCGCGCGTCGCCTGGGCGACAGCAGTGAGTACGAAAATCTCATGAAGCGATCACAGCATTATCGAAACGTTTTTGATCCGTCTACGAAGTTTATGCGTGGTCGTTTGGAGGATGGTACCTGGATGCCCAACTTCGATCCGCAGTATCCTTATTACGAATTTATGTATCGTGAAGCGAATGCCTGGCAGGTTTCTTTTTTTGCAAATCATGACATGCCCGGATTAATAGAACTATATGGCGGTGCGGAACCATTTGAGAAGAAGCTGGATTCATTGTTTACGGTTCCCTGGAATCCCAACCACATTGCGCGGAATGTAGAGGGCATGATTGGCCAGTATTGTCACGGCAACCAACCCGACCATGAAGCACCATTTGCTTATTATTTCATCAACAAACCGGCCAAATCGCAACAGAAGATTGATACCATTCTCAAGAGCATGTATGGTATCGGCGAAAAACGGACTGGCACTATGTGGAATGGATGATGCCGGCGAAATGTCATCCTGGTATGTATTTGCCGCCCTGGGACTCTACCCCTTCTCCCCTGCAGAAGACAGCTACATTGTTACCGTTCCCATCTTCAACGAGATAAACTGGAAGATGCCTTCCGGCAAAACGCTCAGCATTACAAAAACCGGCACGAGCCGTATATTGAAAGAGATAAAGTTGAACGGCAAAAAGATCAACGGTTACTTGGTAACGCATGAGCAGATGAAAGATGGTGGGGAGATTGAAGTGGTGACGGAGTAAGGTGTGCATCCTGTTATCTATTATCTCTTACAACTTAGTTTTAAAAACGCCACTTTTCCCGCTTGCTCTAAAGTACTTTGTCTCGCAGCTTATCAAACACCGCGATCGTAGTTTTATCCATATATACCGCGCTGTTCCCTGGTTTTCCGAACAGGATTTGTAAACCCTGCCAGTTCCAGTAATTGTTTAATCGTTTTATTGAGGTAGCTTTTTGAAAATGCAGGCAATAACCGTCTCCCCTTTTGTATCGCTGCAGAATTTCAATAGCGTATGGCGGAAGTTTAATTAAGGTATCCACATTCGTTTTCATGGAACGCACTGCCAGGTAATGGTCATTATTAACAATACGCAGGTCTGCACGTGTTAGACGCTGAAGATCGGAAAATCGCAATGCTGATCCGTGGTCAGCTCCAGGCTTATTGCATCCAGATCAAATGCCGGTACCTCAAAGGCTCCTTTCTCCAACCGGCGATAGAAGATCGTAAAGCCACCTTGCTCGTACACCAGCAACTTCAGGTGCGTGCGGGGGCGGTTGATAAAAATGAATGCATCGCCCTGCGTTACCTGTCTGCCCAGCTCATTGGTCACAATGCCACAGAGCTGATTAAAACCTTTGCGCATATCCGTCTCTTTGCGGTAAAGATGATACGAACGGTGAGCGCCCAATGATAATAAGCCGCTCATGATGTCAGTTCTTTAAGATAACATGCACTGACGGGCTGATAGATTTTTATACCCTTCACTTCAGCAAACAGTGTTACAGATGAACAGATCTGAACCGGCGCAAACGCAGAAGATTCCTTATTGACTGTACTGATTTTTTTCTTCCAGTTGTGGAAGCTGCCAGACGGAATAGATTGCTCTTTGCAGAATGCCTGTATAGTCAATCCACTTTGCTGTTGCTGCTCCAGCAACTCCAAAATCTCAGTTTTACTGCGCAACTGGCGGCGCCTCCCTGATGATATAACTTCCATTGCTTTTTGAGATGGAAGATAAAATAGCCGACCCGACCAGGAAAGATGTACTTGGCCGGGAGGTTACGCTTACCTACGGGATTACAGAACTTCTAAGGCATATGCAAAATAAAAATGCCGCTGAGTAACCAACGGCATTTAAAAGTTTATTCAATACTACATGGTTCACTTAACCAATATGGGTCTTTATATTTTTCTTTAATAATCTTAGTCAATTCTGCAAACATTTTTTTAATAGGCTTTGTTCTGTCATCTTTTATTTCAAAAGAATATCGCCAACATTTTTCATCAGTTAATTTTATGATGCCTATTCTCTCAACCCAATAATGAAGCATCACACTACCAATGCCATCAACCGATTTCAATACATAAATTTTCAGCAATTTCTGATTTACTGTTTCTGATTTACCAAAAACCTTTTTTATCAATGAATAATTATAAAACAACAAAGTATCTACTACAGTTAAATTAAAAGTATCTGTTCGTATATATTTATCTTTTATCAAAAGATTTCGTACAAGTTGAGATTTGTTTATGTTCTCTGGAACAAAGGAATATTTGAATGTGTCGTAAGGATTTTTACTCTGATAGCCAGAGTTGTTGCCTTGAAGAAGTTCGCAGATTACAGTTTCGCTGTTGCTATAAACCTTGGCGTTAATCCCTATGGAAGTATTGTACTTGCACATTTTCTTTGAATACAAACAAGTATCATATCTCCAATAATTAGCACTCATAACTATATAAGCTTGCCCCTTTCTTATATCCGATTTTTGCCAAAACATCACATAAATATTTTGACTGAGATTTTACAGATAAGGTAAAAAGTATTAAACCAATCAAAATTGACATTGCCTTTTTCATAATATTAACCTCCGCTTGGTTTTAAATATTCTTTTGCACCTTCTGCACCCTTATCACCTTCGATTTTATCTTTTTCAAGTGCTTGCTTTATTAAGCCCTTACCAAAATTAGGGTCATCAGCAGCTTTTAGATGCGGATGGTCTTCATTCACACTTATTAACTTACCATTTTTTCCCTATTCGTACTACTTGTTTTATCAAACGGAAAAACCTCCCAATCATTCCAAACTTAGTACGTCCTGCAAGCCCTGTCACTCCGTCTTGGTCTTCAGGATAATTGTATCCATTTTCTCCATTTTCATCAACTGTTCCTGACAATAATCTTCCTGCTCCGCCAGCTTGATTTTGCAAAGCTTTTTCCAGTCGCTTATACAGTCTGGATTTCGTATTTACCGTAGAGCCTGCAAGTATTACATTGTCAATTCTAAAATCATCCGGCAATCCTAATTCCTTTTTATGCTCTAAGATATACAGGGCTGTTTGTGCTGTTGTAACAGCACCCATGCTTGTTCCTATTAGATTTACTTTTTCTCCGGGATTTAAAGGATGTTGAGTTGCATCCTGAACAATTTGAGTAACTGCATTTGCAATACGATGGTCCGTATTTAAACTTTGTACTGGCTTTTGGCCATACTTAGCAACAAACATGGCATCAGTTAATCGGGGGTTATTTCCCTTGCCTATATTATTGCTTCCAGGGTTTCCGTTTACACCTTGCAATTCTTTAAAGTAAACTCCACTACCTGTAAAAGCATCTGCAACACTTTGTACATATTTTGAACCGCCGGTTGTCGACATTGTACCATCTGGGTTTGCTCCCCGGCCTCCTAAACCAGGACAATAATAAACTCGCTTGCCATCATTGTCAAGGTTTATTATTGGATTGTTGAGTGCAAAATTGTACGGTGAATAAGAAGGATACTCCGTAATAGCCGGGTCACTACTTAACCAACGAACTATTCTAGGGTCATATATCCTTGCTCCATAATCATAACTATTTCCTAAGCCTTTTATTTCATTATCCATTCTCTTGCCATTAAAACCATAGGCATAATTTCCAGTATTAAAACTTCTTCCGGGCATGGTCATACCGCCCGGATAGTAGTCATTTGCATTCACTACGTCTGCTTCATAATAGGCAACGATGTCATTACCATCATTAACTGCAATTCGTTTGTCAGATACCGTTGTTAATACGTTCCCAAGATGATTACTCAGTTCAAAGATCTTTTCACCTCTTGTAAATGTAAGTTTTTTTGCTGTACCAAAGCTTCCGTCAAGTGCAATTCCCAATGAATCTTCCACGGAACGTTTTGTGATCATGCCCAACCGTGAGCTGCCATATAGATGTATTTCAATCTGTTCAATAGCTGCATTTTGTTTGCGTTCGTAAACACTTAGTACATTTCCGCTGGCATCCCGCACATAGATTGTAGTGTCACCTTTAAACATTTTGGCAATCCGGTTGCCCGCAGCATCATAAGCATACGAAATAGTACCATCCGCTTTCACTATGCTTTCGATTTTTCCATAAACATTCCAGGTGATAGACGACAAACCCTCCGCCTTATCTTCAATAAGGTTACCGATGGCGTCATACACATAATTGGACGGCTCGTCCTGGTGATCAATGTCTACTGAAGAAACAGTAGTACTGCCAGTGTAGTTGCCTGCTGCCACAGAGTCGGTGACACGTTTTAATTGATTAGTGGAAGCGTAATGTAACCTCCCGGCCAAGTACATCTTTCCTGGTCGGGTCGGCTATTTTATCTTCCATCTCAAAAAGCAATGGAAGTTATATCATTAGGGAGGCGCCGCCAGTTGCGCAGTAAAACTGAGATTTTGGAGTTGCTGGAGCAGCAACAGCAAAGTGGATTGACTATACAGGCATTCTGCAAAGAGCAATCTATTCCTTCTGGCAGCTTCCACAACTGGAAGAAAAAAATCAGTACAGTCAATAAGGAATCTTCTGCGTTTGCGCCGGTTCAGATCTGTTCATCTGTAACACTGTTTGCTGAAGTGAAGGGTATAAAAATCTATCAGCCCGTCAGTGCATGTTATCTTAAAGAACTGACATCATGAGCGGCTTATTATCATTGGGCGCTCACCGTTCGTATCATCTTTACCGCAAAGAGACGGATATGCGCAAAGGCTTCAATCAGCTCTGTGGCATTGTGACCAATGAGCTGGGCAGACAGGTAACGCAGGGCTAAACCTGGAGCTGACCACGGATCAGTTGCATTTTATTTTGCAGGGTATATCGCTGCAAACGATCCGTTACCGTAAAAGATATCAACACAAGGAATTATCCCGTTGAAAAGAAGATTTTTGGCATGGTCGATTATATATCACTTTTGTGTTCATGTCAGCCACTGCCGATATTGATTATAAAAAACTGTATGAGCAAGGCCAGCTCCAGATACTGCAATTACAGCAGCAACTGGCGCAGCTCAAAAAAAATGATCTTCGGTTCGCGGCATGAGCGTTATGTTCCCCACGACAACCCGTCGCAACTTACACTTGACATCACCGCCGATGCAGTAGCTACCTGCAGTGTAACGGATGTCCAAAAGATCAGCTATATCCGTTCAAAGGTAAACGTGGAAGTGGCCCCAATTGCTCATCCGGGTCGCATGAAACTGCCCGGGCACCTGCGTCGTGAAGAGATCATCATTGAACCAGCTGTAGATATTACTGATTGCAAAAAGATCGGAGATGAGATCACCGAAGTGCTGGAGTATACACCGGGTGAACTGTATGTAAAGCAATACCGTCGCGCTAAATACGCGAAGAAGGACAACAGTGCTGTGATGATCGGCGAACTTCCTTCCCGTCCATTGGACAAAGCGATGGCTGGCGAAGGGTTGCTGGCACAGATCATCATCGACAAGTATGTTGATCATCTTCCTTTATATCGCCAGATGCAGCGCTTTGAAAGAGCGGGTGTAAAGCTGTCTTATTCCACCCTCACTGACTGGGTAAGCGGCACCTGCAACCTGATTACTCCTTTATTTGAAGCGCTTAAAGCGGAGGTATTGCAGAGCAATTACCTGCACGCCGATGAAACGCCGATCAAAGTGATGGATAAGGATAAGAAAGGCGAAACACATCGCGGGTATTACTGGGTGTATCAAAACAGTATCGACAAAACCGTGCTGTTCGACTACCATGAGGGGCGTGGCCGCGAAGGCCCTACCGGGATCCTGAAAGATTTTACAGGTTACCTGCAAACCGATGGGTATGTGGGGTATGAAGTGTTCGCCAAACGGCCGGGCATTACACTGATCCATTGCATGGCGCATGCGCGGCGTATGTTCCATGATGCCGTTGACAACAATAGCGAACTGGCAGCGTACGCCTTGCAGCAAATGCAGGTATTATATGCTATTGAAAGAAAATGCCGCGCGCAATCACTGGGCTTTGCCGAAATCAGGGAAGTTCGCCAGCGTGAATCGTTGCCCATCCTGCAAAGCCTGGGGAGAATGGATGAAAGAACAGTATGTGAAAGTGCTGCCGAAAAGTGCAATTGGAAAAGCGCTCGGCTACAGTATCGAACGCTGAGGCAGGTTATCTGAATATGTCAACGATGGCCGGCTCCACATCGACAACAACCCTGTTGAGAACAGCATCCGCCCGGTAGCGCTGGGTCGCAAGAACTATTTATTTGCCGGTAGCCATGAAGCCGCCAAACGCAGCGGCATGCTCTACTCCCTGCTGGGCACCTGCAAGATGCATGGTATCGAACCCTATGCCTGGCCCAAAGACGTCCTGCAATGCATCGCTACACATCCCATCAACCGCATCCACGAACTCCTCCCACACCGTTACAAAAAATAATCGGAATTTGGGAGGTGTACTTGGACGGAGGGATACGTTTTAACTGCTACTAATTAAGGGGAGCTTTCACATCCTCCCGCCAACATCATGAACAAGCTGGCTGATGCTCTTGGTACCTCTGTTGATTATTTAATCAGTGGTGATAAAAGTGAGAAGGCTAAGGCTTGATTAAAAAATTCTGAACTGCTGCAACGATTTAAAGAGATTGACAACCTGCCCGAAGATGAGCAAACTACTTTATTAAAAGTTATCTCCGCCTACATAAGAGATTTTAGAGCTAAACAGGCTTATGCTTCATAACAAAGCCGTTCATTGGGCGGCTTTGAATATAATATTCGAAGGCACTACATACTTAGCTTGTCGTGTCATCTTTTCTCAACTTGTCATAATTCTTAGGCTGAAAATCTAAAATATCATTTGGATTAAAATCATCAAAGCCATAGTAATCCAGTGGCAGGTCGTAGCTTTCCAACATGACTTTTATCCCATCCATTACAAAATGATATGCTAATTTCATTCCTTCATACACATCTTCATTAAAATCTGGGCTTAATGCATCTTCATTTTTTAAATATTCAGATTTATCCTTTAAATAGAAAATCAAATCAAAAAGAAAATGTTGATAATCGGGTTTATTCATTTTTCAACTCTTTTTAAAGCCTCCTCATGAGATACTTGGTTGGCTTCGTTTCGTTTAATATCTTGCTCCCAATGATGAATTTCTCTTTCTTTTCTTTCCTTACTAAATGTATCCCATTTTTCTCCGTACTTCTTCTTGGGATCCTTAATCCACTCTTTATGCTCAGTAACTCGTTTTTTAAATGATTCAATTGAACTCTTCAATCTGCTTTTTATTTTGTCTAAGGGTTCGTTCAGATTATTTTTTAAAAAATGTTTTTAGCTGTTTTTGAGCAGATTCCTTAAACTCTTTTTTCGCAGTTCGTTTAAAAGCTTGCTCAACAATATCTACGGGATCAAGAATTACAGGTATTCCAGTGACTTGCTCAAATGCTTCCTCGCCAAGCTCTTTTAAAATGTATGTGCCGACACCAGTTGTACCTACAGCTACAGCACCCGGTAGAGCTACCATTGGAATAAAAATAATGGCTGTTAATGCTTCAGATGCATCAGGAGGGGTTGACCATTTGAAGCCATTCACATTCCCCTTCCATCCGTCCTTATCATATTCGCGATACCAATATTTCTTTTTCGCACCTGTAGCTGATTGAAATATCAGGTAGCACTTTTTGTCAATATCTTGAACCGCATAAGCAGTTACCAATCCTAACCGAGAATGTTCATAAACTTTGCCATCATATGTACTTGGAATATATGTGACTGCGGTACCAGAACGAGTCGCTACATATGGGTGATTGAAGTTATAGCCTTTAGGTTCAGCGCCATCCAAATCGACAGCCTGGATCGGCATATTTCCTGCATACTGGTAGGGTGCATACCAGGGAAAATCCATTGTCAAGATATCCACACTCAAAAACCTTCCCACCCTCGGATCGTAGATCCGCATCCCATAGTCCTGCTGGTTCCCCTCTCCTTTCACCTCGTTATCATTCTCCTTCCCGTTAAACCCGTACCGATACGCATCAGAAGGAGTATAGTTCCGCCCTGGCAATACCATCCCGAACGGATAGTAGTCATTTGCATTCACTACATCTGCTTCATAATAGGCAACGATGTCATTACCATCATTAACTGCAATTCGTTTGTCAGATACCGTTGTTAATACGTTCCCAAGATGATTACTCAGTTCAAAGATCTTTTCACCTCTTGTAAATGTAAGTTTTTTTGCTGTACCAAAGCTTTCGTCAAGTACAATTCCCAATGAATCTTCCACGGAACGTTTTGTGATCATGCCCAACCGTGAGCTGCCATATAGATGTATTTCAATCTGTTCAATAGCTGCATTTTGTTTGCGTTCGTAAACACTTAGTACATTTCCGCTGGCATCCCGCACATAGATAGTAGTGTCTCCTTTAAACATTTTGGCAATCCGGTTGCCCGCAGCATCATAAGCATACGAAATAGTACCATCCGCTTTCACTATGCTTTTGATTTTTCCATAAACATTCCAGGTGATAGACGACAAACCCTCCGCCTTATCTTCAATAAGGTTACCGATGGCGTCATACACATAATTGGACGGCTCGTCCTGGTGATCAATGTCTACTGAAGAAACAGTAGTACTGCCAGTGTAGTTGCCTGCTGCCACAGAGTCGGTGACACGTTTTAATTGATTAGTGGAAGCGTAATAGTAGTATCGCAAACTATCCATTCGCATCGGAGCTCCCAATTCCGGAGCACCATTGCGCAGGTATTTTAAGATATTGCCATTCGGATCGTATGCAATATCTTCCGCATAATCATCTATGGCGATTGGCGTCCAGACATTCGAAGTCGTATTTAGACCTTTAAAACTCCGCATGCGAACGATTCGATTTAATTGATCATAGTCATAGCGATAGAAAAGTGGCAACGCGTTGACACCGCTCTCTGCTCTTGACAGACCGGCGTTGTTAACCGTCATCCCCCCGATATTGCCATTGTACAGGGATCTGAATTGCGGATTGTTAGGGGCGGCAAAAGGGCTCAGCCCGCTTACGGATGTATAGTCACTTTGAAAACCAATTAAGGGGGAGCTTTCAATTCCTTTAGGATCTTTACGCATTTTCTCAAGTTTCTCCTTATGGTCTTTAAAAATCTTTTCATAAGATTGACTGTGAAATGGGGTGGTTAGTTCAGAGTGAAACAGGATGGTCAGTTGGGTGTGAAATACTCAGCAAGGAAAAAGGGTGGAACCAGACTGAACTGGCTACCAGCAGCGGCGTATCCCGGGAGATGATCGGCAAGTATGAACGCGGCGAAGCCATGCCTTCCATCGAGGCTGCTAAAAAAAATTGCCGATGCGTTTGAAGTGTCGCTCGACTATTTAGTCGGTGAGGGCATCAACGCTTCCTTTGATAAAAAAACATTGAAGCGGTTGCAGGATATACACAAGCTCGATAAAGACACACAGGATAAGCTGTTCTTCTTTATCGATACCGTGATCCGGGATGCTAAAGCAAAAAAGGCGTATGCGTAAAAAAGCCGCTGCGGTCTTTTATATAGACAATGCAAAATCTCTAAGTGATAATTCTATATTCCCAATTCTCCAGCTCATTTTTAATATCCTCTTTTGCATCTTCAATAAGCTGTTCATTTGTTTTTGTTTGATCCCATCTTATAGAAGCATGCATTATAGAGGGATACGTTGCTACGGTTCCGCAAAATAGAAAAGCTTCCTTCCGATAAAAAAGAAAATCGTTAAGGAGCTTATTGATGCCCTTATCTTTAAAGCCGATTTGCAGAAGCAGCTGACAGGGTAGAAAATCATTGATTATTCAACGACACTTTGTTTACAGTTACTTTGTTACCTGTTTGACGAGAACATGACAGCTTCTTTGAAGCCGATCCGAAGTTCCAAACTTCGGATCACTACCCGATAATTTTATTTTTCATTAAAGGTTTCGAAGACTACGAAGAACCGCGAAACCAGATATGTACAATTTTAACTCCTTTTGAAAAATTCATCGTCTATTTTTTATTCATTATCCCATTTACATGAATAAATCTAACCACCCAAAAAAGGAAAAAATGTTATAAGTGAAAGTATAACGATGTTTATAATAAAAATACCAAGCGCAGAAAAACCCATGCCAAAATATTTGTGGTCAATTTTGTAATCTTTATACGCAGCAATTACTGAAAACAAGAAGATGAATACCAAGTAACCAATGATCAGAATACTCTTTCCCTCATTCTTTCGCTCTGACAAAATACAATACAACAAAACGCATATACCTTTAATTATAAAATCAGCAGCATGATAATCGATAGCCTCCAAATTAAAATATCTAATGCATACTATTACGATACAATAACAGCCAATGGCTATTAATGAATTTAAAACGGCTCCTTTAAGCTTTGAAAGTCCTGGCATTGTAACTATTTAATTCCCATTTTCTTTTTAAACTCATTCGTAAATAAGTTCATCCGATGAGTGCTGGCATCTGGCCAAAAGGCATATTTAAAATGTGGGTGCTTATTACCCATTACTCCATATCCAGCAGCAACGGACAGTGGTTGGAAGTGAGCTGCCGATGTGTTATCCATTAATATGTCTATTCTCCAAACATTACCAATATTGGGGTTGGAATTCAGCGCCTTCATTAACTCTGAATTATTATGAATTGTCGTGCCCAATAGTATTAGGTTATCTACTTTGATATTCTTTTCATTCGCCAAATACAAAGCTGTTTGCGCCATTATAACCGATCCGGTACTGTAACCAAATAAATTTATTTGCCCATCTATACTTAAGGCTTTTATCTGCGCTGCGATTTCGTTGCCGGATTTTGTTATCTTCCAATTCTTATCAACCTTGTAAATTGGCAAACTCGTTTCCTCACCTGTATGATAATCTGTGTACTTAAATTCATCCCATTTAACAGCATTGTAGGGGTATTGAGAAAGGAGTCCAATAGTAAATGACACATCAGAGCCTTTGCTGCCATGCGCATTAATATCTATGGGGTTAGAGATACCCGCCTTTGACATATCACTAAGAATGGCTCCTACATATCCAGTTCTATCCGGATCATGCGCTGCACCAGCTGAAAAAAAAGTGGCTGGCTTTAGTTTCTTAAAAGCAACCGCTGTTCCATTATCATCAAACCAGCCAGCTTTCGCCTTATGTACATAGGTTCCATTCTTAGTTTTGAAAACATCCCCTATTCTTGCGTTATCTCTGCTCTTGACTGTGTCTGCTCCTGTAGGGTCAATTAAATATATAGGGTTATTTCCGAAACACGCGTAGGGACTTTCATAAATTTTTGGCAACGGATCCACATTCCACCTTCTCACAATTCTGGCATCATATTGCCAAAACTCAGCAGTTGTCATATTCGGAGCAATTTCAGGCGTTTTTTCCTGGCCATTGATTGAGTAGCGATATGAAGATGAGTTTAGATCCCTTCCTGGCATTTCCATACCGCCGACTAAATAATCTTAGCCCATTTTTTTCAATCCGGCATACCCTTTTCTAAGGTCGCAACACAAAAATTCAAAGAGCTTCTTAGGGTCTAAACAGGCCGTAAAATAGAAAAATTTTCTCTTGCCTCTTGATCTTTTTTAAAGTGCTTAATTGGGGGGCCGGAGGGCTTTTTTTTCTTTAAAATTCACCCCGTAAACTGACTTCTTTTTTGCCCCGTTTCTCCCATTTTTTGAGGCCGTGTAACAGTAAAAATCTTGCTGCTGATGAGTAGTTGTGATCCCGCCAACCGTGCTTTAAAAACTCGCTTAAAAGACTGTACTCTTCATCCGATAAATACAGCGTCACCTTGCGGTTAAAATACTTGTCTTTGATTCCTGACGGGCGGCCGCCCTGGTTCTTTTTTGATGATTCCATATCCTCACATTTTTCTTTCTTTCACTGGCACTGCGACTCCGGAAGCAGGGCCTTTACCGTAAGTTATTTACGGTAAATTACTCCAATTGTACCACAATTGTACATCTTGCCAGTCACTGACCCGTGACCTCGTTTTGTTTCTCTTAACAAATCTAAAAAATAAAGCAACGGCGTCCCGGTGATATAGGATTGCCGGGTTGGCTGCCGGGGTTTGTTATGAAGATGATCCCTATATTCTAACGTTGATCGGAGCTACTAAAGCTGGTGCAATCGTATATCAGCGGGATGCAAGCCAACGCCGTTACTGCTGCTCATCTGTGTTACTATCGATGATCGGCGGCGGCAGGCCTGCCCGTCCGGTCAGGCGGGCATGTACTGATCTTTTGCGATGCCCGTAACCCTGCTTTAAAGGCCAGGGATTAGCTGATTGATGTTACTTTTTGATAGATGTAGTAGCCGGGATTTGGTCTGCCTGCCCCCGCAGTATTGCGGGGATAAAAATCCGCCGTAACGGCGGAGCTATAAACTGATTAGTATGACTGTGGTTCCTGGCTCGTATGCCTGACCCTGGCAATAATAATTTCTTCATCTTTTACCAGGTAGGCAACACGGTAGCGATGCAGCTCAAAAGCCCGGTAATTGCCCGCATTGTTTTGTTTGTATTTATCCGGTGCATGGTTCTCCGGACGAACAGATAGCTCACTGATCCTGGCCAGTATTTCCTGTTTTACCTTTTCCGCATTTTGGGCAGAGTCTTTACGGATGTAACGGATGGCTTCACTAAAATAAATGAGGGCCGGTTTATCCCACCTGATTTTCCTTTTCTTCATTACCACTCCTTTGACATCTTTTCGACCTCTTCCTGCGTGTAAAATTCTCCGGCTTCCACCCTGGCTACAGCCTCATCTATTTCCTTGTTGTATTGCTCAAGGCTGATCCTTTCACGCGGAATAACAAAAGATTTGATCACGCTTAATAAAGACTCTTTCTGTACCGGCGTCAGTAGCGACCAGTACCGATTGAACTCACTGTCTAACGAAGGCGCTGCCATATAATTCATTTTGTACAAATTTACTTTTTTATTCCGTCTGTTGCAAACTCATATAATCGGGTGATACCGCTCTATATCCTCGATCAACCCATCCATCTCATTGACCAAAAAACCTTCCGTTGAACTCACATACCGGTGACCAGCCATGTACTGCACTTGCCGCAGATTATAGAGCTTTAACCAGTGTACGATCACCGATGCTTTGAGCTGCTTTGAAGAGGTTACTTTCGGGTTGATTTTTTGTAGATACTTCAGCAAGTAAACCATCAGGTTATTGAACCGCTCACTGGTCCCCGTACTGATAAAAAGCTGATCGGTTGCCTTACCTCTCAGTTGCAAAAGTTCCTTCCTTGTCGCCAGTAAATATTCCATCAGATCCAGGATCTGCATGGATTCAAGTTTCAGTTCCCTTTCATTGCTTCTTCTGGTACCTGGAATAAACAGTTTTCCTTCCCGCAGTTTTACATCATTTACGCTAAGCAGTTTTAAATCTTTGGTGTCTAATGCCTGCAGCAGCATCAGCCCCAGTATCACTTTGTTTCGTTTGTGCGCCAGCAGTTTTACTTTAAACCAGTTCTGATTTTTGTCACTACTGTTTTCATCGGGTAATTTATAGTTATTATAAAGCTTATCCAGTTCCTGCCGGTTCAACAGATCATAAAGCGTTCTTCTTTTTCAGCCCTTTCAACTGTATAAAGGCCGCGGGGTTATCCGTTCTTTCGCCGCGCTGTATCAAAAAATTAAAGTATTGCTTTACTCCCCGCAGGTAACAGCCTTTTGTATGCTGTGCAATATTGCCAAAGCTTTGCAGGTAACTCGTCACATCATTGTAGTTTACGTTTTCGATCTCCATGCCCTCTTTTTCCAGCCAGGCTTTGAACTTCCGCACATCACTGTAAAAGCTGGCCGCCGTACTGCTGCTGTACCCTTTCCCTAGCAGGTAGTTTATAAAATCGTCCGGCTGATGGACGTCGCTTTGCTTGCTCACCTCTTCCACCGGTTTCTTTTTCCGGCTGCGGCTGGTCGCCGTTTTGCCTAAATGTAGTTTAGCTTTCATCTTCATGTAATTGCTCAGGTTCGTATTTCGGTATATTGCTGTATCGCTGGGCTGGTAACACTTTGCCGCCTTCATCATTACTGACTAAGTGAGTATAGATCTGCGTACTTTCCAGGCTGCTGTGGCCTAAGAACCGGGCGATCTTATCGAGCTCCATCCCGTTTTGCAACAGATGCGTGGCAATAGAATGACGCAGCACATGCAGCCTTACATTCTTTTCCCGTAACCCAAAGCTATCCGTCCGCTGCTGCAATAGTTTTAACCGCAGGGCCATGCTTTGGGTATCCATTCGTACACCCCGCTGGCTGATCAAAAAAGCATCGTCCTTTTTATCCCTTACGATCAGTGGCCGCCAGTCATACACATACTCCTGCAAATAATTCGCATTGGTTTTATTGAACGGCACTAACCGCTCTTTATAGTTCTTGCCTTTTCTTACTCTTAAAATCCTTCGGTCAAAGTTTACATCCGACAGGTTCAGGTGATAGCCTTCGTTTCTTCGCAGGCCACAACCGTAATAGATCGTCAGGATCGCCCGGTCTCTTGCATTGAACGGCTCCAGCAAGTTTCCTTCATTAAAGCCCTCGGTGGCTTTGTATAACAATTTGATTTCTTCAGGACTGAGTACGGTGATCTCCTGGCTGTCGTCCGGCTCCCAGTCGATGCTTAATGCCGGCAGCAGGATCTTGCCGCTCTGCCTTAAATAATCGCTGAACTTATATAACGCCTGTAAATGTTTATTCAGGTACGCGTTACTCAGGCCACCGCTGTGCTTTTGATTACTGCGGTGTTTTAACTGCGCATAGTATTTTCGGATATGACCGACTTCCAGTTGCCGGATATGCGTAATCTTATTTTGCTCCAGGTAATGCAGCAACTCCCGGATATGGTTAGGCAGTTGATATACGGCCTGTGCGCTGTAGCCGAGTATGTCCAGCCATTCCTTAAAACTCCGTTCGATAAATTCAAAATAAGGATGGGTGAGGGATAATTTTTTCATACAGCATACCTTTTTTAGATTCCGGGTGAACCACGCTGTAAAATCCTTTGTGGTACTCTATTTCAGTAGTGCAGTATCGCTTTTGCACCACGCTGCACTATTGCACCGCTGATAACGCATTTTGAGGGAGCTTCTTTCGGGTCTCCTTTGGCGCAGTGAGTTGCTTTATCTTTTCCAGGTTTGCGGCCAGAACACTTGCTATCTTGCTTTGAAGCTGGTTGTATTCATCAGGACTGACGATCCCGTATTCATAACCCTTGGCTTTTGTGCCTTGCACTCTTTTGATGTAGTAACTTTCTAAAAGCACTTTGGTAAACCGTTTCTGTTTGGTAGGCTCCAGTTTCAGGTGCTTGCGGATTTCTCTATTCGTAAACTTTGTTAGTTGGTTCTCCTGTAAGTATTCACTGATGTGCTGTAAATAATCCCGGCACTGCCCGGTCAGTTCATCACTCTTTCTGAGTAAAATATCTTTTAAAAGTTCGTTGGCTTCGGCAATATCTTCTACCTGCACCTCAATGAACATTTCTCCGTTATCATCTGCTTTCTTTTCCCGTTGGTATTGATTGTAAAATGCAATCGCTTCTATCGCCAGTAAATAATGCTCGTTGCTTCTTCTTGGCTTCAGCACTTCTTCCGGTATGGTTAAATACTCTGCATAGGGATTGAGCACTCTGATTGGTTCTAATACCGCTGGCAGTTTTTAAATAATTCTTTGATGCTATTCTCTGCGGCAGTATCTATTTTGCCTGCCCGTAGTTTTCGTTGATAATCCATTACTGCATTGTCCTGGTCTTTACTTTCATCAAGGTATAGCAGGAAGGAACGGTTTGCATTATCCTCATAAATGCTTTCCCTTGTCGTACAACCACTCACCGCTACCGGGCCTTCCACGATCAGGTGGATCGTTTTGGTTTCTCCGGTTTTATTCTTGATCGCTATCGTTTTACTGATCCTTCGCTTGCTCATGAGTTCTCTCAAAGGATAAAGTACATTTTCCGCACCGTCCAGGTCTTCTATCAATATCAGCTTGTGTTTTAATTCCCGTTGACCGAAGTAGTAAAAAGCATTTTCGCTCAGCGTGGTGATCTCTATCTTATCTTCTTCCGGTATCAGCTCGCCCACCTTTTCCTGCAAATGTGTTTTACCGGTACCGCTGCTTGCCAGGCAGATAATGTGCAGGGGTGTTGCAGCTTTGCGGTACGTATAAACGATATACATCAACAGCCGGTTGTTTTCTTCTCCTACTACGCCTGATTTCCCAATGTCAATTTTTGTTTGCTCTAATAATTGGATAGTTGTAAATAGTTTAATGCCGCTTCTCTCTCTGCTGCAGTGAGCGGTTTTATTTTGGGCTTGTTATTATCGCCCTGCTGTTTGATCTGTTCCAGCCGGTACTGCTCTAACTTCTCCGTCAGTTCCGATAATGAGGCTGCAATGACCAGCGTGCCGGTTTCCAGTTTCTCGGCACATTTGCGGATGAACTTTTCCAACTGGGTATCGTTGTATAAATCTACCGTATGGCGGAACGGTGGTCTTGGCGATCCCTTCACTTCCACCTTGATCGTTACCCGTATTCTGTCCAGCCCTTCCAACCGGATACCGCCCAGTACCGTGAGTTGCAAAAGTTCATTCCCGTATTGCAGTTGCTGGGTGTCTATGATGATCAACTCCACCATGTGCATATTTTTTAAAAAATCTTTTCTGGAACTATCAGACACAAAAAATGAGTATTTCACACCCAACTGACCATCCTGTTTCACTCTGAACTAACCACCCCATTTCACAGTCAACTGACCAGGGATTTCACGGTCAACTGACCAGGGATGCCGGTATTAATGGAAGGATAATTTCACTGTGAACTGACCACCCTGTTTTGTAAGGTTTTCTGATCTGTTTTTTGAGATTTCATGACGGTGCTTTGCTTCAAATATCAAAACATCGTTATGGCAAATCAACCTAAAAGCATGTATCAGATCAAACAGGTTTTAGAACATCTTTCCAGAGGCACAAGCATCAGCAAAATTGCGGGTCTGATGAACATGTCCCGCAATACGGTGAAAGATTACCGAGACAAGTTTTTGCTGACAGGAATCTCTTTTACCCAGCTATTGGAACATAGTGAAGTTGAACTTTCATTGCTCGTTAAAAGCAAGCCGCCTACTGCTGTTCAATGTGATGAGAAGCGAAGGAAAGATTTTACCTCTTTATTGCCTTATTTTTTGAAGGAGCTTTCCAGAACCGGTGTAACCAAACAACTTTTATGGCAGGAGTATTTGAAAGATTTTCCTGATGGTTACCGCTACACCCGTTTTTGCTGTTTGCTTTCTGAGAACAACGGGCATAGCGATGCAGTGATGCGAATGATTCATATTCCGGGAGAAGTATTGCAGGTGGATTTTGCAGGAGACAAGCTTCATTATATCGACCGCGAGACTGGCGAGTTGATCAACTGTGAAGTGCTGGTGAGTGCTATGACTTACAGTCATTTTATGCATGCTATTGCTTTACCCAGCCAAAAACAGTCCGACTTCATTGCGGGATTGGTAAAAGCGATCCACTATCTGGGTGCTGTTCCTCATGTAATTAAATGCGACAATCTTAAAAGTGCTGTTGTTCGTCCGGACCGGTATACACCGGAGTTTACAGAAGCCATGGAATACCTGGCTGCCTATTACGGAACTACTGCAATGGCAGCTCGTGTTGCCAAGCCAAGAGATAAGGCCAGTGTGGAATCCGCTGTTAACGTTTGTTATCTAAGAATTTATGCGCCGCTTCGCCACCAGACCTTTTACAGTCTTGAAGAGCTCAATCATGCCATCGCTGCACAACTGGAGATAAACAACGATCAATTGCTACAAGGCAAAACCTACTCCCGGCGCATGCGGTTCCTGCAGGATGAGATCACACAGATGAAGCCGCTGCCTGCCCAAGGCTATCAGCTCAAAAAAAGTACATGGAGCAAGGTTGGGAAAAATTATCATGTAATCATTGGCGAAGACCGGCATAGCTATAGCGTTCCTTTTAAGCTGATTGGAAAGAAATTAAAACTGGTTTACAGTACCGATGATGTTGAAATATATGATGGCACAAGCAGGGTGGCGATGCACAAAAGAAGCTATCGCAAATACGGGAACACCACTCTGAAAGCTCACATGCCTTTAAATCATCAACATGTTTTGGAATCCAGGGGTTACGATGGTTCTGATTTTCTAACCGAAGCCACGCAGGTGGGCCTGAATGCAAGGACAATAGTGGAGAAAATGATCGGCAGAGCGCATTATGTCCAACATACCTACGCTATGTGGCAGGCGTTCAAACGACTTAAAAAAAATTATGGTCATGAGCGACTGGAATCTGCCTGCAAGCGATTAAGTCATCTGGAGCAGGTAACCTGCCGTACGCTTGAAAACGTTTTAAAAAATGGCCTGGATCATCAACTCCCTTTTGAGTTCTCAGTGCCTGTGATCCAACATGAGAACCTTCGCGGCCCGGATGCTTATAATCATTAATTACTCACTCAAAAACTTAAACACAATGAATACAACAGCAACACTCAAAGAACTCCAGGAACTGAAGCTAAGTGGAATGGCAAAACATTATGAAGGGGTACTGTCTCTGGCTGCACATAATCAGCCAGACAGCCACACGCTGCTTGCACAGCTCACGCAGGCAGAACTTCAATTGAAGAGTCATCAAAAAACGACAATGCTTCTAAAACTCAGTAAGATCCGCTTTAACAGCACACTGGAAGATATCCGGTGCAGCACTTCCAGAAATCTTTATCCTGAACAAATACAAACCCTCTCAGATTGTACTTTCCTGCAGCGTACAGAGAACATTCTTATCACGGGGCCTACCGGATCGGGAAAAAGCTTTTTGGCCTGTGCACTGGGAAATCAAGCCTGTATGATGGGACATAAAGTGTATTATGCCAATATGAACCGGTTGAGCGAAAAAAATCATGCTGGCAAGAATGGATGGAAGCTTTGTAAAACTCCTGAACCAGTTCGGAAAAGTAGCCCTTCTGATCCTGGATGACTTCGGTCTTCAGCCCTTGGATCAGAATACAAGACTGGCGTTATTGCAAATACTTGAAGACCGTTATGCAGAAAGATCTACAATGCTTGTCTCACAGCTACCCATTGCAAAATGGCATGAAGCAATCGGAGAACCGACCCTCGCTGACGCCATCATGGACAGGATTACATCAGGTGCACATAGAATAGAATTAAAGGGGGAATCCTTGAGAAAAAAGCAAATAAAAAAATAATAACTTTAACCACTCATAAAAACAGATTTGATATATCAAAAACACAGGGTGGTCAGTTGCCAGTGAAATCACTGGTCAGTTCGAGTGAAATAATCA
>JANPZZ010000009.1 GCA_024707305.1 Chitinophagaceae bacterium | reverse complement strand
TCAATATACCAGCTCATCCTTTAATAAGACGGCAGGTCTTGATTTTAGTATGAGCGGGATGAGTTACGATGCCAATGGAAATATCCTGTGTATGAAACATCGAGGCTGGACCGGTGTCGCCAGCGCCACTATTGACAGCCTCACTTATCATTATCTTGACTACGGTAACAAACTAAAATCCGTAATTGACGGACACAATGATCCATTAACGCGATTAGGTGATTTCCGCACCTCTTCACTCCACCCGGAGGTAAAATTTTGGCAGTAAAAACTCTTCAACGGTTGATTATACATACGATGGAAATGGCAACCTGGTTAAGGATTTAAACAAAGACATTGAAACATATGCTGGTCAGAATGGCATTGAATATAACTACCTTAACCTGCCTCGTAAAATCACGATTAAAAACGGTAGTGCTAATAAAGGCTTTATCGAATACACTTATGACGCAAGCGGTAATAAACTTCGGAAAACAGTATATGAACCTGGAGTCGATACGGTTGTGACCTTGTACCTTGCTGGATTTGTATTCCAAAATGATACGCTCCAGTTTGCCGGACATGAAGAGGGAAGGGTTCGTTTCATCTCCCTCCCTTCGGGAGGGTCGGGGTGGGCTTTTGACTATATGCTCAAAGACCACCTGGGCAACGTGAGGATGCTGTTAACAACACAGAAGGACACGTCCTTTTACCCGGCAGCCACGCTGGAAACTGCAGAATTGACAAAACGAAAGAAACTATTATGCAGGTATTGATACAGGCCGCGTAAATAAATCGACTGTCTCTGGATATCCCACAGACACGCATAGCAGCCCGAATGATTTTATTCAAAAGCTCAATGGCAACGGTCCAAAGATTGGAACCAACATGGTATTGAAAGTAATGGCTGGTGACAAGTTCAATCTTTTTGTAAAAAGCTGGTATAAAAAGAATGGAGTTTCGCCGGGAACCGCGATTAATCCCCTCCAAAGCATATTAAATGTTTTAGAGCCATCTGTTGCAGGCATTTCAACTGCTCATGGAGGAGCCACATTGAACCAACTTGAAACCGGAAGTACGCTGGATCCCGCCGTACAGAATTTCCTGGACAACCGCAGCTACGATAACGCCAAACCCAAAGCCTACCTGAACTGGATCTTGTTCGACGAGCAGTTCAAGTACGTGAGCGCCAGCAGCGGATTTGACCCGGTTGGAGCTGACAATACATTGACGACGCATACAATAACAAATTTAACAGCAAGCAAGAACGGGTATTTGTATATTTACCTGAGCAACGAAACGCCAAACATTGATGTGTTCTTTGACAACCTTACCGTGACCCATATCCGCGGGCCAATCCTGGAAGAAACGCACTATTACCCGTTCGGGTTGACGATGGCGGGGATAAGTAGTAAGGCGTTGGCGTTCGGGAAACCGCAGAATAGGTATAAGTTCAATGGCGGGAGTGAATTAGAAAGTAGCGAGTTTTCAGATGCTTCTGGGCTTGAGTTTTATTCTACGCCATATCGCAACTATGACCACCAGATTGGAAGGTTCTTTCAAATAGACCCGGTAGCGGAATGTTTTGATGAGTATTCGCCATATGTGTATTCAAATAATAATCCAGTATTGTTAAACGACCCATCGGGTCTTTCTGCGGACACTGCATGGCAGCCTCTGGAGAACGTTACTGTTGTGGGAAATAAGAAAGCTCCATTGGAAGGAATTGGTATAACTAATTCCCCCGGTGCATCTATTAGAAAGAACTACGACCACAATCCATTTAGCCCTTACAGTCCGCATTTGCTTGTAAACCAGGCATGGAGAAATGATGGGCAGGCAATTCAACCGATGGGATGGGGAGAAGCTGCTTTGGGGCTGTTATCTGTTATACCTTTAGAACGAGCTTTCACAGGAATTAAGCATTTGTTTAGACTGAGAAAACTTAGTCAGGCTATTAAAGTAGCCCGTTTACAGCGTTTTTTAAGGCTAACGGCAATTGAGCAAGAAATCGTTAAAAGAGCGAATGTTATTCTAAATTCCAAGCAGTTCAGGGTTTTACAAGATGCTTATAAAAAGGGTATTCCTGCTGATGTCAGGGTAAATGGACATAGAATTACTTACCAGCCTGACATGCCCGCGTCTGGTTTTACTTGGTTTGAACAGAATGGTTTTACTCTTGGACGAGAAGCCTTTTCGTCGAAAAGTGAATTAGGTCAGACTATTTTACATGAATTGCATCGTTTGTCGACATCAGGGAGTAAAAGTTTAGGCTTGAGCGGTTCAATGGCAGCTTCTGAAACGGCGTCGGCAGCTAATTTTGCCAAAGAAGCATTAGAGCATTTGGTTTGGTAAAAGTAAAATAGGATGCACTGAAAAAGAAATCGGATATATTGTTATTAACAACAAGTTATATTTTTAATCATGAAGACTATAGGGAAATTTAAAGTCCAAGGAGTGTTAAAGATTGCAGCAAGAGGTGTAGTTTTAATCGGCGATGTAATTGAGGGTGTTGTGAAAGTAGGGGGCATTGTTGTTGTAAGTGCCGGAGCCGAAGTGATTGCCCTTGAAATAAAGGACGTAGATATTGGAGATAAGAGGTTGGAAGGGGGATTTTTTATAGGCATTACATTTAAATATGAGAATGAGAGAGCGCAGATTTTTTTTGAATCTTTGCAAATGGAAGGAAAAATTCTCGAGGTTATAGAAAGAGATTGATTGCTCCATCCTGCTAGGAGATGCAGATAATAATAAGTGAAAGAAAATCCAGGGGAACTACGCGTTGTGATTTTGTCGCCCGCCTGGTTTCACATTAGTGCTGTTGGAAGTTGCTATTTTATTGAGTAATTTGAAGGTGTATTGAAGCCAGAATTCGTAGACTTTTTCTCGGCAACTAAATGTCCTGAGCAACAGGCTCAGGTGATGGCCCCCCACCCCCGAAGGGGGGCTCGATCATCCACCATCGATCATCGACCATGGATCTACTGGTATCGATTAAAATAATCACTGATGCCGCACTCCGTTTTCGATCTGATCTCCTGCATAATGATTCGGATGATCTGATCATTTTCGGGAGGATAGGTTTCACGACTGTTGATCATTTTTTTGTCTTCATCACTCAGTGCGCGTTCATCACCGGTATAGGTTGCAAAACGGGCTACCCAGTTGTAATCACCACGATAAGTATCGCTCCACACTCTGCGGTCGCCTGATGTGTCACGGGCAATCGCCTGTAGCAACGCATTTGCCTGCAACGTACGTGTGGTAGTAGTGATTTTCGCTTTTACCGTAATGTATTCTCTCGTCACCGAATCTTTACTGTGAATAATCTCTTTCGACACCACCTGTTTCGTCACTTCCCGGGTTTCACGTTGATCGTGATAGCGGCCAATGTTCACATCGCTAAATCGAAGTTCAACATTGAAGTCGGCGCGTACACCAGGCTGGTTCATACCGAAAAAATTGAGGAACTGGCCCTGGCGGTGATTGTTCAGGTAACGCAACAAATCCTGGTCAAACTGATTGTAGTCGAATCCATATTGCGTGTATTGAATGCCAAAACGCGATAAAGGTTGAATGGAAATATGCGTAACTGCCGACCAGTATGCTTCATCTGCTTTTTGTTTCAGTACCACATCACCAGGTTTCAGTGACAATGCTTTTTGATATTCAGTATACGCCTGTCGGAAACTCTGTTTTGTGTTTTGCGCCATCAGGTCATCACCCCGGTATTCACGTACGTTGCCGGCTTCTTCGCGATAGGTTTGCAAATACGAAGAGTAATCAGTAGGCTGTACCACATCGAATGCAGTAGGCGAGCGACGGATGGCTTCATACAAACGTTGCAGACTTCCATACTGCGCCAGGATTTGTTCAAAGCGCAGTTCGCTCTGGCTGTTGCTGAGGTTACGAATACGTGATTCGTGATCATCTACCGCAAAACGGTAAGCATCACGTACAATACCGATCAGTTCGGTATCGCCGGGTTTCTTTGCCAGTTTTTTAGTTGCCAGTTCAACGGCACCATCATAATCTCCTCGATTGTACAGCTTCTCGGCCGAACGGCAGGAAGTAAGCAGCACCAGCAGCGAAATAATTGTGTATAGTTTCAGTTTCATAAGCTTTCCATTTACAAGATTAAAAACGCCGCGCGTTTCAAAATTGTTACTGATTCTTGGATTAATATATTATCAAATAGTTTGAAATGCAAATGTTATCAAAACGTTAGCATGATCATTCCAGCAGGATATCACGGATGAAACCGTGGTACTCATCAAATTTGGGCAAATTATTATGTCCCCCACCCACAATCCTGATCAGCGTTATTTTCTTCGGATTGATCTTTTGCAAACGTAAACTGTGTTTAATCGGAATAAGCCAGTCGCGCGTACCATGTAAAATATAAGTATGGCATTTCACATTCCTGATCCAGATATCGGTGCGCAGGTGATAGCGCAATACATAACGCACAGGCAACATTGGTAAAAACCGTTGCACCACTTTTTCGAAAGCTGTAGTAGGGCGCATCCAGGATTAAAAAGCGTGGGTTGTTGCGCGAAGCAAGCCAGGTGGCAAAGCCTGAACCAATGCTGCGGCCATAAACGATGATATGGTCTTCATTACACATCTTTTTTGAGTTGATCGTACACAAACTGCATATCATTCAACATCTCTTTCTCACTTCTTTTACCGGTGCTTTTCCCAAAGCCGCGGTAATCTACCAGTACAACATCATAGTTATACTTATAAAAAAATCCGTTGCGTATTTGGCCCAGCCTTTTATACTGCGCGAGTTGCCATGAAAATACAATATCAAACCCGTGGCATTCTCGCGGTGGAAATGCAATCCGTTGATTCGCACACCGGGTTCCACTTCAAAAAAATATTCCCGGAAAGGAATATCATACACGAATTTGAAATCCGCTTTTAATTTCTCCGGTTTAAAAATGAATTTTTCCTGAAGAAAATATGCGAGTACGGAAATCAATACAATTCCTGCAAGTATGTATAATACAAGTGGAGACAATATGCTGGTTCGTTTTTTTAAATGCGGATGCCTTAATCGTCTACGCGCTTCAGCTTCAGGTTGGTTACCGGCGCTACGATCAATGGGAATTTCTCCACTGTTACATTCGACACATCCAGTCCAAAACCTCTTTCTTCAGAAAGGCTATGTTCTTTGAGCCAGAAATGGAATTTCATAATCACACGCTCAATAAAAGGTAATTCATTATCCTGGCTCAGGTATTTTTCCATCACCATAAACTGGAAATCACCCACTGTATTACTGCTCGCGAGGCTCTCATACCGGCTGATGATGTTTACTTCTTTATTCGCTACGAGGTCTTCTACTACTTTGCGGAACATCAGGTTGATGCGCGGTTCCATCCGGAAACCAAGGCGGAAGTCGATACGGATGATATCGTTTGGTATAATATGATCCACTTTATACTCGCAGGTGTAAGGATCATCCATTGTATCTACATGCACAAACCAGTAAATGTCCGCGCGCTTGGGTTTCTTATTCAGGATTGAATATATAATCTTATGCTCAATTTCCTTTGGATTATTGGCGCTTGTAAGGTACACCAGGTGCGTGGCATATTTGGGCACGGCGCGGTCATTACTCAATTCTTGTATTTTAGGAATATAGTGTTCCATGCGTACAAATTCCACATAGCGGTTTTTGATTTTGCGAGCCCGGTACCACACATACATTACCATAAACATGAGGCCACCCAACAGGAAGGTTATATAACCGCCGTGCGAGAATTTATCGAGCAGCGCAACCATATACACCACTTCAATCGCGAAATAACTGATGAGGAAAATATAAATCCAGATCGATTTTACCCGATGTAAAACAAGATAGTTTGCAAATAAAATCGTGGTACTTAGCATGGTCACTATTATCGCCAGGCCATAGGCTGCTTCCATATCGCTTGAACGCTGGAAGTACAATACCACCCCGATACAACCGAGATATAACAACAGGTTTACTGCGGGTATAAACAGTTGTCCTTTTTCTTCGCTGGGATAACGGATTTTTGACTTGGGCCAAAGGTTTAAACGCATGGCTTCGCTGATGAGCGTGAATGCGCCCGATATCATTGCCTGGCTGGCCGTAATGGCGGCAGATGTTGCGATGATCACGCCGATGATGATAAACCATTGCGGCATGAGATCGTAAAAAGCATTAATGCCCATTTCGGCTTTGATCGCTTTTGTTACATGTATGCCGTTGTAGTGAGAAATCAGGTAAGCGCCCTGGCCGAAATAGTTGATCAGCAAACAGGTTTTTACATACACCCAGGTGGTGCGGATATTCGCGCGGCCGCAATGCCCGAGATCGCTGTACAATGCTTCGGCTCCGGTGGTACATAGAAATACAGCACCCAGCAACCAGAATCCTTCGGGGTAAGTAGCCAAGAAGTTTATCGCATACAGGGGACTTAATGCTTTAAAAATCGTCAGGTCATCGAACACATGAATAAAGCCGAGCACGGCTATCATGGTAAACCAAACCAACATCAGCGGTCCAAACATGCGGCCGATAGATGCAGTTCCAAATTGTTGTAAAAAGAAAAAAGCGGAGAGAATACAGATAACGATAATAACGACGGTCTGCGTTTCCAATCCACGAAGCCTGGGTAATTCCTGCAAACCTTCAACAGCAGATGTAACGGAAATGGGGGGAGTGATAATACCATCGGCCAGCAAAGCTGCACCACCTACCATGGCGGGAATAACAAGCCATTTTTTTCGTCGTCGCACCAGCGCATATAATGCAAAAGTGCCACCTTCACCCCGGTTATCGGCCCGGAGAATCAGGATAACGTATTTGATGGTGGTTTGAAGTGTAAGCGTCCAGATGATACAGGAAAGTGTACCGAGAATCAGATCCTCACTTACCACCCGGTTGCTGATGATGGCATTGAAAACATAAAGCGGTGATGTTCCAATGTCGCCGTAGATGATTCCTAAAGCAATAAGAAGGCCTGCGGCTGTGACTTTATTGGTCGATGCTTTCACTTAGCTGTGGTTGTAGGGTGCTTTTACCTGTCGGAAATTTGCACCTGAGTAATTCGGACAAAGTTAAAGGCAATTTAACAATACAACGAACAGGCTGTTAAAAGATTGCGAACGGGCATAGCGTTTGCAACTTTTCCATATTAATAACCGTTCGTGTATTATGGGGCTTTTCCGCATCTGTTATCCGACAAAATAAAAGCGGTGTTTGGCCCGCAAATGGTAACTTTAATTTGTAAAAAATCAAATCATTATGACCTTATATAGCCGATTTGTTCTCATACTGGTTTTGGTAATGACGGGTTTCGTGGCAAATGCGCAAAAAATCGTGTATTCTGAGCCCGACCGGGATGATTCACGTCGCCTGAATTTCGAAATCATCGGCAAGATCAATGGCAATTTCCTGATCTATAAAAGTATCCGGAATAAAAACTGGATCACCATTCTCGACAACGACATGAAAGAAGTTGCGAAAGTAGATCAGAATTACCTGCCCGATAATGACCGGGTAATTAATGTCGATTTTTTTGCGTATCCGGATTTTGTTTACATGATCTACCAGTACCGCAAGAAAAACATCATTCACGCCGCAGCAGCAAAAATTGACGGAAAAGGAAATCAGATTGGAGATCTGATTGAACTGGATACTACGCAACTCAATTTTGGCGCCGACAACCGGATTTATACAGCAATCACCAGTGAGGATAAAAGCAAAATCATGCTGTTTAAAATCAACAGCAAAAACAAAAAGCGCTACCTCATCACTACCATGCTGATGGATCAGAACCTGTCCTTGCTCAAGAAAAGCCGCCTGAGCCTCGAAATGCAGGACCGCGATGATATGCTTAACGAGTTTCACGTAGACAATGACGGGGACATGATTTTTTCCAAATTCGAACGGGTCAACAATGAAACAATCGACAATGCACAGTTTATTATCAAATATGCGCAGGCCGATTCTTTCGATATTCATCCGCTTCGTACGGAGAAAATTTATTTCGATGAGATAAAAATCAAACCGGACAATTTTAATAAACGCTATTTCCTCACTTCGTTTTATTATCTGCAGAAAAGAGGAAATACGGACGGTTATTACTTCTTCATCTGGGACAAAAAAAGAATGCCGTTTTGCGCGACGATACCATCGTATTTAGCGATGAATTGCGCCGCGAAGCGCGTGGCAACTCATCGATGAAGTCTGCATTCAATGATTATTTTATTCGCAATATCATTACGCGTCGTGATGGCGGATTCATCATTGCCAGTGAAGCATTTTACTCCAGCTCTCGAGGTGGTGGATGGAATCGCTGGAATTATCTCTACGGCTCACCTTATATGATGCGCCCCATGGACTATTATTATTATTCGCCTTATTATGGCGGCATGTGGGGCAATCGCTGGAATGATAATAATACGCGTTACCAGGCGGATAATGTTGTGATTATGTCGTTTGATGCAGCAGGGAAAAAAGAATGGAATAGCGTGATCAGCAAAGAACAATGGGATGACCAATCGAGCGACCTGATTTCTTATAATATCATGAACACCGGCGGAGAAATTCATTTTCTCTTCAATAGTTATGAAAGCCGCCGACAGATACTGACGGATTACAGTTTACAGCCGGATGGTAAAATCAATCGTAATCCTACGTTGAAAAACCTCGAGCGCGGATATGATTTTATGCCGAAATATGCGAAACAAGTGAGCTCACGGCAAATGATTATTCCCTGTCTCTACAGGAATTACATATGTTTTGCTAAATTGGAGTTTAATTAACCCGCAAAAAGCCACATCCACTATCCGTGATTGGGATTTTTAAACAAAAAAACCCGGCCAACCTGCTTATCCTGCTCTTCATGGGCATTGGCATTAAACTGCCCATGTTCCTGAACCCGCAGCAACCGGTTATCCGGGAGGAAGATGGTATACTCTTCAATGGTTTGTTGAGGCAGACGGTGTCGTTGTCTACATCCATGCCATTGTTTTTTCCTGTCATTACTTTTTTATTGCTGTTTGTACAGGCGGTGGTGCTTACGCGTTTCATCAACAATCAGCGTATGATGACCAAACCCAGCTACCTGCCGGGTATGGCTTACCTGCTAATCACTTCGTTGTTGCCCGAGTGGAATATTTTTTCTGCACCACTGTTGATCAATAGTATCCTGTTATTTATTCTCTCCAGTTTGTTTTCAATCTATAATCAGCCTAATGCGAGGGGAACCATTTTCAACATTGGTGTCGCCTTAGGCATTTCCAGTTTTTTGCTCATTTCATCGCTCACATTTATTGTTTGGATCTTGCTCGCATTGGCTGTGATGCGGCCGTTCCGGTTGAATGAATGGCTGATTTGTCTTTTGGGAATCACTACACCATTCTACTTTTACGCTATCTATACCGTGATTGATGGCGTATGGGAATGGAGTGAATTTGTACCCAGAATTACATTAGACCTTCCCAAGCTGAAACAATCGGTTTGGCTTGCCGGCAGTGTGTTTCTGATCATGGTACCTTTTCTTACGGGAGGATATTATGTACAGGAAAATCTTCGCCGCATGTTAATTCATGTGCGAAAGGGGTGGAGCCTTCTATTGTTATATCTTCTGGCAGCCCTGCTTTTACCTTTTGTAAATACGAGTGACAATTTCGAAAACTGGATCATGGCAATGATCCCGATGGCGGCATTTCATGGCTGCACTTACTTTTATTCGGGGTGGAAAGGCTATCCGCTGCTGCTGTTCTGGTTAACGGTCGCTTTTGTGCTGGCTTATCAATACGGCGGCCCTTCATGGGGTATGTAAGGGTAAAGCCGTGTAAGTATTGTTCACTGTTTTTTGTGATAAAGCGCCAGCCAGAAACCCGCAACCATCCCACAAATGATTTATCTTCGCGGAAAATCTCCCAGTATGAAATTTGGCGTTGTAGTTTTCCCCGGTTCCAACTGTGATCGTGATATGTTTGATGCCCTGAAATATGACCTGGGGCAGGACGTTTCTATGCTTTGGCATAAAGACCGGGATCTCAGTGCTTTTACTACTGAAGATTGCATTATTTTACCCGGGGGCTTCAGCTATGGCGACTACCTGCGTTGCGGTGCCATTGCACGTTTCAGCCCCATGATGCAGAGCGTGATTGAATTTGCCAACGCGGGCGGAAAGGTATTAGGCGTGTGTAATGGTTTTCAGATTCTTTGTGAATCGGGCTTGCTGCCTGGCGCTTTGCTTCGCAATGCCAACCAACAATTTATCTGCAAAAATATTTATATAAAAAATGCGCAGGATGAAGTTTTCTGCGTACCCATTGCACATGGCGAAGGCCGCTACTATGCGGATGAAGCTACGCTGAATCAACTGGAAGCGAATGACCAGGTGATTTTCCGCTATTGCGATGAGAACGGACTGATTACACCTGATGCCAACCCCAACGGCTCCACACGCGATATTGCCGGTATCTGCAACGCAAACCGCAATGTTTTGGGATGATGCCACACCCTGAACGAGCCTGCAATACGATTTTAGGAAATACAGACGGCCGCGCAATTATTGAAGCGCTGCTGATGGCAAAAGCAGCAGTGGAAGCGTGAGAGTCGGCAAACGGCAAACGTGAAAGAAATGTGGAAATGAGAAAATGAGGAAATGTGAAAATGTTCGTTTATCCCCACATTCCTAACTATCATGAAATTTCCCGCTTTTCCAACTCTAAACAGACCTCCGCGCGCTCCGCGGAACCTCGGCGAACTCTGCGTGAAAAAAGAAGGAAAGCTTGCACATTTCTTTTGTAATAAAAAAAAATACCAAATAACTTTTGAAATGTAGTCAGTCATTTATGCGAGAAAATTTCACGCAGAGTGCGCCGAGGACCCGCAGAGTGCGCAGAGATAGGTTTAGAGTTATGAAAGCAGCAGGGAGTTTTTAGAGATAAGGGATGAATCGGGTATTTCCTCATTTCCTCATTTTCTCATTCCTGAACTCTCATGTAATTTCCCGCTTTCCAACTCTAAACAGACCTCCGCGCGCTCCGCGGAACCTCGGCGAACTCCGCGTGAAAAAAAGAAGGAAAGCTTGCACTTTTCTTTTTGTAATAAAAAAATGCCAAATAACTTTTGAATCGCCGCCCTTCATTTATGCGAGAAAATTTCACGCAGAGTGCGCCGAGGACCCGCGGAGTGCGCAGAGATAGGTTTAGAGTTGTGAGAGCTACACGGAGTTTGTAGAGGAAAGAGATAAATCGGGTATTTCCTCATTTCCACATTCCTGAACTCTCATGAAATTTCCCGCTTTCCCAACTCTCAACAGACCTCCGCGCGCTCCGCGGAACCTCGGCGAACTCTGCGTGAAAAAAAGAAGGAAAGCTTGCACTTTTCTTTTGTAATAAAAAAAAGCCAAATAACTTTTGAATCGCCGCCCTTCATTTATGCGAGAAAATTTCACGCAGAGTGCGCCGAGGGCCCGCGGAGTGCGCAGAGATAGGTTTAGAGTTGTGAGAGCTACACGGAGTTTGTAGAGGAAAGAGATAAATCGGGTATTTCCTCATTTCCTCATTTCCACATTCCTAACTATCATGAAATTTCCCGCTTTTCCAACTCTAAACATACCTCGGCGCTCCGCGGAACCTCGGCGAACTCCGCGTGAAAAAAAAGAAGGAAAGCTTGCACATTTCTTTTGTAATAAAAAAAAGCCAAATAACTTTTGAATTTCCACAATTCCTCATTTGACACCGGCTCAATGCCCTGTTAATCAGGATTGTCCCCAGATTCGTCATTTTTAACAACCAGCTTCCCCTCTTTTTTCTTTCCTTTGCATTGGATATTTAAAACAAAGAACATGAAGAAATTGAGTATGATCGCACTCTTTATCGGGGTGGCCTTTCTGGCCCAGGCCCAACTGAATCCGGTGAGCTGGACTTTTACTGCAAAAAAGATCGACGACAAAACTTACGAACTTCATATGAACGCCACCATGCAAGATGGCTGGCACCTTTATTCACAGACACAACCCGAGGATGCAATCATCATCCCCACCGGGTTTAAAATTACCAATAACCCACTGGTACAACTGGAAGGAAAAGTGAAAGAAGTGGGTAAAATGGAAAAATTTCACGACAAAAAACTGGATGTATCTGCCAACCAGTACTCCGAAAAAGTGCAGTTTGTACAGGTGATCAAACTCCGCGGTACCGCCAAAACGAATGTAACCGGAAGCGTTACCTACCAAACCTGCAACGACGAGCGCTGCCTGCCTCCCAAAACGGTTAAATTCTCCATCGATTTATAAGAAAATAAGTTCCTCCACCGGGAACTTATTTTCTTATAAACGGTTTATTACTGAAAGCCTGATTTCAGGGTTATCTTTAACGCGATGTCTACTAATACCAGATTATTCGTTTTCACATTATTGCTCTCCCTTTTTTCTCTTGCAGCATTTTCACAGGACGAAACCAAAAAGCTGGAAGGCTGGACGGCCGCTGCAATCAAAACAGGTGAGGGGACTTACACACTCCGCTTCCAATTGCCCGATAATGCAAAGTGGCAGGTATTTGCACCCGTGCAGCCGCAGCCTGATATGGAACTGGCACTGCTGGAAACAGATAGCTCAGTTGTTGTAGGCAAATGGGTAAATGAAGGCACCCCGGTGAAAGTGCAAAGCGCTGCATTGGGTAGTGAGGCATTGGTGTATGAAGGCAGCACAGTATTCTCTACAACATTGCAGTTCCCCGAAGCCGCACCCAACAAACTCTCATCTAACCTGAGTTATTATTTTGGTAAGGGGGATGAATTTTACAATGGCGTCTTTAGTTTTTCTGTAGAACTGGAAGGAGGTGTGGCTTCAAAGTTGCGCATCCATATTCCCACCATTGATATCAACAACCCGGTAGCCGATTGCGGCGATAGCATCAGCAAGGGACAAAGTTACTGGCAGATATTTCTGCTTGGATTCCTTGGAGGTTTGATTGCGTTGTTAACGCCTTGTGTGTTCCCCATGATACCGCTTACCGTTTCATTTTTTACAAAAAAGAATGGTGAAAAAAAGCCGTGGTGTGGGAAGTGCGATCCTGTATGGATTTTTCATCTTCCTCATTTTTGTTTTGCTGACAGTGCCTTTCCACATTGCAGGAGAAACAAACCCTGATGTCTTTAACAACATTTCCACAAATGTTGGTTTAAACATATTCTTCTTTGCCATCTTCGTAGTGTTTGCATTGTCGTTTTTTGGTTTGTTTGAAATTACATTGCCAGCATCTATCGCCAACAAAGCAGACTCAAGGTCGGGGCTTGGCAATATAGCAGGTATCTTCTTTATGGCATTAACGCTGGCGATTGTTTCATTTTCCTGTACAGGTCCCATTCTTGGAACCTTATTGGTGGGTGTAGCTGATGGCGGCGCCTGGCCGCTTACTTTTGGCGCGGGTGGTTTCGGACTGGCACTAGGTTTACCATTTGCCTTATTTGCACTTTTCCCCAACTGGTTAAGTTCCATGCCCAGAAGTGGTGGATGGATGACGGATGTAAAAGTGGTGCTGGGATTTGTAGAACTGGCACTGGCAGTAAAATTCCTGGCCAATGCAGATAACGTGCAGCAATGGGGCATCCTGAAACGTGAAGTATTTATCGGGCTCTGGATCATTATTGGTGCATTAACCACGCTTTATCTTCTCGGCGCTTTCTGTATTGGCCACAGCACCAAACCAAAACGCTTTGGCTTAGTGCGTTGGATATTCATTGTTTTATTTGGCGCCTTTACTATTTATTTAGTTCCCGGTGTAACGAATACAAAATGGGCAAGACTGAGTTTCATCAGTGGTTTTCCGCCACCGGTATGTTACAGTTTATACCAGCACCCGGTGAACTGTGAAAAGCCTTTACTTGACTATGAACTGGCACTGGCTGAAGCAAAAAAGCAAAACAAACCGATCCTGATTGATTTCACAGGTTGGGCCTGTGTGAATTGTCGCCGCATGGAAGAAAATGTGTGGACGAATGCACGCGTGGAACAATTGATGAAAGAAGAATTTATCCTCGTTTCATTATACGTAGATGAGCGTACGCCTTTACCGGCAGCAGACCGGATGGTTTATACCATGAAGAATGGTACGGAGAAAACAATCCATACGGTTGGTGATCGCTGGACTGCCTTTCAGCTCGAAAACTTTGATGCAACGGCGCAACCGCAATATGCGATCGTCAGCCCCGACGAAAAAGCATTGACAAAAACCAAATTTTATACCCTGCAGCCGTCTGAGTTTGCGGAATGGCTGGAGTGCGGATTGAAAGCATTTCGAGAGAAATAGTTTCGGCAAGCGGCAAACGTGAAATGCAAATGTGGAAATGAGAAAATGAGGAAATGTGAAAATGTTCGTTCATCCCCACATTCCTGAACTCTCATGAAATTTCCCGCTTTCCCAACTCTAACCAGACCTCCGCGCGCTCCGCGGGTCCTCGGCGAACTCCGCGTGAAAAAAAGAAGGAAAGCTTGCACTTTTCTTTTGTAATAAAAAAATGCCAAATAACTTTTGAATCGCCGCCCTTCATTTATGCGAGAAAATTTCACGCAGAGTGCGCCGAGGACCCGCAGAGTGCGCAGAGATAGGTTTAGAGTTATGAAAGCAGCAGGGAGTTTTTAGAGATAAGGGATGAATCGGGTATTTCCTCATTTCCACATTTCCTCATTTCCTCATTCCTGAACTCTCATGAAATTTCCCGCTTTCCCAACTCTCAACAGACCTCCGCGCGCTCCGCGGAACCTCGGCGAACTCTGCGTGAAAAAAAGAAGGAAAGCTTGCACTTTTCTTTTGTAATAAAAAAATGCCAAATAACTTTTGAATCGCCGCCCTTCATTTATGCGAGAAAATTTCACGCAGAGTGCGCCGAGGACCCGCAGAGAATACGCAGAGATAGGTTTAGAGTTATGAAAGCAGCAGGGAGTTTTTAGAGATAAGGGATGAATCGGGTATTTCCTCATTTCCACATTTCCTCATTTCCTCATTCCTGAACTCTCATGAAATTTCCCGCTTTCCCAACTCTCAACAGACCTCCGCGCGCTCCGCGGAACCTCGGCGAACTCTGCGTGAAAAAAAGAAGGAAAGCTTGCACTTTTCTCTTGTAATAAAAAAATGCCAAATAACTTTTGAATCGCCGCCCTTCATTTATGCGAGAAAATTTCACGCAGAGTGCGCCGAGGACCCGCAGAGTGCGCAGAGATAGGTTTAGAGTTATGAAAGCAGCAGGGAGTTTTTAGAGATAAGGGATGAATCGGGTATTTCCTCATTTCCTCATTTCCACATTTCCTCATTTCCTCATTCCTGAACTCTCATGAAATTTCCCGCTTTCCCAACTCTCAACAGACCTCCGCGCGCTCCGCGGAACCTCGGCGAACTCTGCGTGAAAAAAAGAAGGAAAGCTTGCACTTTTCTTTTGTAATAAAAAAATGCCAAATAACTTTTGAATCGCCGCCCTTCATTTATGCGAGAAAATTTCACGCAGAGTGCGCCGAGGACCCGCAGAGTGCGCAGAGATAGGTTTAGAGTTGTGAAAGCCGCAGGAAGTTTTTGAAGAAAGGGATGAATCGGGGATTTTCTCATTTTCTCATTTCCTCATTGTCACACTGCCACATTTACATATTTCCACATTTTCTCTCGTCTCGCGGGTTGTTGAAAGCAAAAAAAGACCCCTCAGGTTATGAGGAGTCTTTCAATTTGGTGTCATTCTGTAAAAACCTTTCGCCGACAAGCAAGTGAATGCCTTATGTTTAGTAAGGACTTAGGGGTTGCGAATGGAAATACAGAATGACAATGATTTTGTATTCCGTTGCGAATATAATAACTAACGGATTAAAGTGCAATTTGTTTTTGCACCATCAATTTCCGTAAGTTAATTAATCCATAACGCATACGGCCGAGGGCGGTATTGATGCTGCAATTGGTTGCGGCAGCAATTTCCTTGAAGCTCATATCTGCGTAATGGCGCAGGATGATTACTTCGCGCTGATCTTCAGGCAGTCGCTCCAGCATTTCGCGGACGCGGCTGTGGCTCTGGCGCTTCATCAGTGCTGTTTCGGCGCTGTCTTCTGAGAAATTCAATACTTCAAAAATGTCTTTGTCTTCGCTATTGCGGATGGTGGGAGTGCGTTTCACCTTGCGGAAATGATCCACGCAAAGGTTGTGAGCAATACGCATCGCCCAGGGCAGGAATTTTCCTTCCTCTGTGTAGCGACCGCTACGCATCGTATCAATAATGCGAATGAATACATCCTGAAAAATATCTTCGGCGAGATATTTGTCCTTTACCAGGAACAGGATAGACGTGTACAGTTTGTCTTTGTGACGCAAAACGAGGGCTTCCAGTGCCTCGAGATTGCCATCCATGAACAAATGAATTAATTCATGGTCAGTTTTTTTGACAAAAGCTTTCATAATACTCCTACAGTTTAGGTGGTTGAATGGATATTGGTTACAATAAAATTTGAAAAAGAAAATCGGTAAAAAAGTGTAGAGTATTATGCGATAGGCGTGGTGGTTTTAAGGTTATTCATATTTAGTTGGATATTGTACAATAAAAGTACACGATTTGACGATACGACCCAACATCCAAATTTGCGGGAGCTTACTTTTTCTGTAAAAAAAATGTTAAGGAAATTCACTGAAATTTAAGAGCCTGAACACTTTACCTTTGTTTTTCATAAAATGGACACTTCAATAATAGGGAAAAATCCCGCTGGTCGAAAGACCGTAATTTCCGCAGAAAATATCCATATCAAGGGTGCACGCGTACACAACCTGAAGGATATATCCGTGATAATTCCACGTAATAAACTTGTGGTAGTTACGGGTGTGTCCGGTTCTGGAAAGTCATCCCTTACTATTGATACGTTATTCGCTGAAGGTCAGCGCCGTTATGCGGAAAGTTTGAGCGCGTATGCGCGCCAGTTCCTCAACCGGATGAACAAACCGGAAGTGGATACCATCAAAGGATTGTGCCCCGCCATTGCCATTGAACAAAAAGTGATCACCCGTACGCCGCGTAGTACGGTGGGTAGTATGACGGAAATTTACGACTACCTCCGCCTGCTTTATGCACGCCTGGGTCGTACTATTTCGCCCATTTCAGGAGGCCAGGTGAAAAAGGATGACGTGGCCGATGTAATCAATGCCATATCCGCCGTCAAAGAGGGAACCCGCGTTTTTATACTGGCCCTGCTGAAGCAGCATAAGAACAGAAACCTTCGGGAAGAACTTAATATATTGATGCAGAAAGGGTTTAGCAGGGTTTACCAAACCCAGGGCAAAGCGGCCGGCGACACCCATAGCATTGAGGACCTGCTGGAAATGGATGATAAAACCCTGAAACAAACCCTCGGGACCAAACCTGAAGGCCTATATATATTAATAGACCGGATGGTGGCACGCGAACTGGAGGAAGATGATATCCACCGGCTGGGCGATTCGATCGGCACTGCTTTTTATGAGGGAGAAGGGGATGTGTACCTGGAATTGCAGGAAGGCGAAAAAACGAAACTTCAGCATTTTAATAACCGCTATGAACTGGATGGGATCGTTTTTGAAGAACCTACGCCCAACCTGTTTTCATTTAATAACCCGTTTGGCGCCTGCCCCACCTGCGAAGGATTCAGCCAGGTGCTGGGTATTGATGACGAACTTGTAATCCCCGACCGCAACCGTAGCGTATTTGACGAAGCCGTGGCCCCCTGGAAAGGAGAAAAACTGGGATGGTGGCGCGAGCAGTTTATAAAAGGTGCAAGAAAAGCCGGTTTCCCTATCCATAAACCCGTTGCCGAGCTTACCAAACAACAATATCGCCAGTTGTGGGATGGCCATGCCGATGCGTTGGGCATCAATGCCTTTTTTAAAGAAGTAGAACAGAATCTTTATAAAGTACAATACCGCGTTTTGCTGAGTCGCTACCGCGGACGTACTACCTGCCCCGATTGCGAAGGATACCGCTTACGCAAAGAAGCCCTGTATGTGAAAGTACATGGCAAGCACATTGGTGAGCTCAGTGAAATGCCGGTTAAAGACCTGAAAGTATGGTTCGATGAACTTGGTAAAAATTTAACGGCTCACGAACTACAGATCGGCAAAAGGGTTTTACTGGAAATTGAAAACCGACTCAAGACTTTGCTGAATGTAGGACTCGGTTATCTCACCATCAATCGACTTGCAAATACATTAAGTGGTGGCGAAAGCCAGCGCATACAACTCACGCGCAGCCTCGGTAGCAATCTTACTGATTCATTGTACATTCTCGATGAACCATCTATCGGATTGCACAGCCGCGATACCGAAAACCTGATTCGTGTATTAAAAGAATTGCGCGACCTCGGCAACACAGTGGTGGTGGTGGAACACGATGAGATGATGATGCGTGAAGCAGATCATATTATTGATATGGGGCCACTCGCATCACACCTGGGTGGCGAAGTGATTGCAGAAGGAAATTATGATGCTATTGTTGCAAACAGCAACAGCCTTACCGGGAAATACCTGAGCGGACAGTTGAAGATTGAACCACCTGCTAAAGTGCGCAAATGGAATAAACAGATTACAGTTGAAGGTGCACGACAACACAACCTGAAAAATATAGACGTGAGCTTTCCATTGAATGTGTTGTGTGTGGTGAGCGGCGTAAGTGGCAGTGGTAAAACCACACTGGTAAAGCAGATTCTTTATCCCGCTTTGCGAAAACTAAAAGGTGAACCCGGTGAAAAAGTAGGGGCTCATAAAAATATTGTGGGCGATCTTGATGCCTTTTCACAAATAGAAATGGTGGATCAAAACCCGATTGGTAAATCATCGCGAAGTAATCCTGTTACATATATTAAAGCTTACGATGAAATCCGCGATCTCTATGCAAGGCAACCCCTGAGTAAGATGCGTGGTTTTCAGCCCAAACATTTTTCTTTCAACGTAGATGGCGGTCGTTGTGATACCTGCAAAGGTGAGGGCGAACAGGTAGTTGAGATGCAGTTCCTTGCCGATGTGCACCTGGTATGTGAATCGTGTGGCGGCAAACGTTTTAAGGAAGAAGTGCTGGAAGTAAAATACCACGACAAAAGCATTCACGATGTACTCGAAATGTCGGTGGATGAAGCGATTGACTTCTTTTACGATGAAAAACATCTTTCCAAAGCTTTGCAGCCGTTGAGTGATGTGGGATTGGGTTATGTAAAGCTGGGCCAGTCATCCGATACGCTTTCAGGGGGTGAGGCACAGCGGGTGAAGCTTGCATCATTCCTGGGCCGCGGACGGGCCAATAATAAGATCCTCTTCATATTTGATGAGCCCACTACCGGGCTGCATTTCCACGATATCCAGAAACTGCTCACCTCATTCCAGGCATTGATTGAGCAGGGGCATTCCATCGTCGTTATTGAGCATAATACGGACGTAATCCGCTCCGCTGACTGGCTGATCGACCTCGGTCCGGAGGCGGGCGATGAGGGTGGAAACCTGGTTTATGCGGGCCCTCCTGCCGGCATAAAGAAGGAAAAATCCAGTTATACAGGAAAATTTCTCTAAGTATTTTTGCGTGGTTTCCCCCCGTCTTCCGGAAGCGGTTTTGTGTGCTCTTCCGGTGCCGTTAAGAACATTACAAACATATCTGTTTCCCCAATTATTTGAGATCTATCTCATTGATTCTCTGTTGAATATCTTAACTATTCGGCCTTATCTTCCTTTAAGAAAACACTTAATTCACGTAGAAGGGCAGTCGTCAATTTGCCATCCTCAAAACGTAATATTTCGATACCCGTTCGAAAATTTTCCGGGAAAAACACTTGCAAAATCAAAAACCGGTTTCTATGTTTGTGACATCACGAAAAAAAGCGAAAACGCTTTTCGTTGATTTATTCCCATCCAAAATCTTCTGAATTCCGTACCCCAAATCCATTACATCGCTGATCTCTAAAAATTGTGCATTAAGTGCATAGGGGAGCGTTTGTGCCTACTCTGAAAAGCCAGCCTGGTTCACTGATAGAACCCACGACGAAGTCACCATCTTAACTCTATCTATAAAACTAAACGCTGAGCAATGAAAAGAATTTACACACTAATGATCGCCCTTTTGGCCTTGTCGGTAGGCGCCTGGGCTCAAACGACGTACTACTGGCAGCCAACGAATGGCGGTGCCTGGTCGACAGCCAACAACTGGAGAACGAATCCCAATGGAACCGGTAGTACACGTACATCCGCGCAGAACTCAGACATCCTGATTATTGACCAGGAAGTATCTCAAACTATCACAGGAGTACCCACTCAAACTATCGGCAGCCTCCGCATTCTGAGCGGTGCAATTACGTTACAAGGTACTGGCGGTACGAACACACTGACAATAAATAACAGCAGTACTGGTGCCGATTTGAGAATCAGCGCAGGCGCTTCGTTAAACATTGCAAGTTCGCTGGAAAATATCCAATTTGGGAATAACGCTACTGCTGATATCTCAGGTGAATTGGTTTTAAATAATAATACTTACAATCTCAACGGTGCGAACGTTTCAACAACGGTTTCGTCAACAGGTGTTTTAAGAAACGCTGGTACTATTTCCAATTCTTCTACGGCAAAACTTATTGTAAATGGTACATTCGTTCATGACAGAGAGGGTGGTACCATTCCTACTGCTACCTGGAATAATGCTTCAGTATTTGAACTTAACATTACATCCAATTCACTGCCGGGTGGTTTGGGCCAGTCATTTGGGCATATGTCTGTAATTGGCAACATTACAAGCAATGTGAGCCTGAATACTTCTATATCTGTGGCCGGAAACTTCACATTTGCGACAACCGGAAATAACACTGTTCGGATTTCTAATAATGGTACGAACCGTACAGTAAACGTTGGCGGCAATTTTGTTCAAAATTCAGGAAATCTTACTGCCATTAACAATGATGGAAACGTAACGCTAAACATTGGCGGAGACTATGAAATGAATGGTGGCAACTTCATTTTGAAAAATGATGAAGGAAATGGCACCATGAATGTGAGTGGTAAATTCACAATGACAGCAGGTGCTGTTAATTTGCGCAATGACAATAGCGGTTCATCCACGGTGAATGTTACAGGATTGTTCGATTTGCAAGGTGGTACATTGAATATGGCTGCGACTAGCGGATCAAGTACCATGAATTTGCGGGGTGGATTTTCACAAACTGGTGGCTCCATTACAGAAACTTCAAGTGGTTCTGGTAACATCGTCTTTACCGGTACAAATCTGCAAACTTTCTCGAAATCAGGTGGCTCCATCTTAAACGCGATCCACGTGACAATGAACAACAACTCTGCAGTTGATTTTGGAACTTCAGTTTTGGATAATACTGGCGGTAATTTCACAATGACCGGTAATGCTCGCATTATCACAAGTCACAATGAAGGATTACGTTCAAATGGTGCAGCTGGTAGCATTCGTTCAAATAATCGTACTTATAGCAGCACAGGTGATTACGAGTTTCGTGGTGCTTCTACCGGAAATTTTGCAACCGCAGCTTCTACGGTACGTGATCTGACTATCAACAACGCCTCAGGAGAGGTTGCAATGGCCAGGGCATTCACAGTTAGCCGCACTCTGGCTCTTACCAACGGTTATGTTACTCCGGGTGGAAACGAACTGCTTATTACAACTGCCGGTACAGCATCTTCAGTCAACGGTGCGTTTGTGAACGGTTCTTTAGGGAAAGCTATCAATACTGGAAACTATTCATTCACATTCTACGTAGGTGATGCTGCCTCAACTGGTCTTTCGCCCGCTTGTTTTCAGATCCGCAAACGGTGGTGGCGCAGGTGCCTCAACTTTTACTGCAACTTTTGTACGTGGTAATGCAAATTCACTGAGTTCTACAATGGGTTCAGGTATTGCACGAGTTAGCTCCTGCGAATACTGGACGCTGACGAGAAAAAGTGGATCACGTAACGGTTTTGTAACAATAGGTTGGGAGGCCAGCAGTAACTGCTCGCCATCGACTCCCTATATTACAAACCCTGCTACAATTCGTGTAGCTCGTTTGGACGGCACAACCTGGACGAATGCAGGTGGCGGAGTTGATGGTACACCGACCAACACCGTAGGAACTTTTACAACCGGCAGCAACACAAACTTTACTGCGTTCGCTCTTGCCACAGTTAACTTCACCGACAACCCACTGCCTGTATTGTTTGATGGCGTGAAAGCTTATGCGAAAAAATGAAGGGTGTACAACTGGAGTGGAGCAACCTGACTGAGCGTGACATCGTTCGTTATGAAGTGGAACGTTCCGCAAATGGTATCGATTTCTATCCAATCAACCAACAGGCTCCAAAAAGCAACCGTGATGACAAGGCTTCTTATGCTCACTTTGATGCTTCACCCGTTAACGGTGCAAATTTCTATCGCATTCACGTGTAGACGAAATCGGTGGCAAACCAGTGTACAGTAAGATCCTGCGTGTGGAAATGGGAAGCACTAAAGTTGGTTTCAGCCTGTATCCAAACCCGGTAGTGGGCAAGCAACTGACTGTAAGCCTGAGCGGTTTGCGTCAGGGTCAGTACAACCTGGAAGTATTCAGCGCAACTGGCCAGCGTGTGTATGCTACAAGAATCAATAATGCTGGTTCAGGTGTAACACAAATGATTGAACTGCCTGCTTCTGTTAAATCTGGTGCTTATGTAACTGTTATCAGCGGCGATACTTATCGCGAAAGCAAACAGTTTATCGTTAAATAATTATTTCAATCAGGTCTATAAGAATTAAACTCTTATAGGTTAAGGCTCCCCGGTTCTCCGGGGGGCTTTTTTTGGTTTTTGGGAGCTTTAGGAAAATGTGGAAATATGGAAATGTGGAAATGTGAGAAACGGCAAGCGGCAAACGGCAAGCGGCAAACGGCAAACGTGAAAAGAAAATAAGAAAATTTGACGATCGATCATCGACCATCGATCATCGGACATCGGACATCGGTCATCGATCATCGAATTTTCTTATTTTCGCCCACATGACTCCACAATCCCGAAAGCAATTTCTGGCAACTGCGGCCGCGCTGGTGGTGGCGCCATCGGTATTGTGGTCTTGTAACGAAAATAAAACCGGACAAATGCAGGTATTACACCATGTTTTCTTCTGGCTAAAGCGCCCCGGCAATGCCGAAGATCGCGCTGAACTGATTACGGGACTGCGTACACTGAGCACCATACCAGAAGTAAAAAACTGCTGATAGGTACACCCGCCAGCACGGAGAAACGAGATGTGGTGGATAATAGTTTTGATGTATCAGAACTGATGTATTTCAACAGCGCAGCCGAACAGGACGCATACCAGGTGCACCCGACACACAAGGCATTTGTAGATAAATACAGTCACCTGTGGGAACGTGTGGTGGTGTATGATATGATAACACAAGACTAAAATGGCGCTACCTTCTTTCAAGATATCGCGTAAACGTTGGAAATGGATACGCGCCGTACTGGTTGGCTATGTGCTGGTAGGTACGGTCCTGTATTTTTTACAGGAAAAATTTATGTTTCATCCGAAAGTGCTCGACAATGATGCTGTTCTCAACATCAGCCAGCCCTATGAAGAAATCCGCCTGCCGGTTTCTGACGGGAAGATGATTCATATCACGCGATTTACTACAACAGATAGTGTGCCCCGCGGTGCGGTATTATATTTTCATGGCAACCGCAACAATGTAGAGCATTATGCATCGGCTTCTGAATTGCTCACGCAGAGTGGTTACGAAGTATGGATGCCCGAATATCCGGGTTTCGGAAAAAGCACGGGTGAGCGCTCGGAAACCATTATGAAACAGGATGCTGAACTGGTATATAAATTACTCCGCAGCCGCTTTGCTGCCGACAGCATTATCATTTACGGGCGCAGCCTGGGCAGTGGCCCCGCCAGCTGGCTGGCCAGCCGCGTAGACTGCAAAAGGCTGATACTGGAAACACCTTATAGCAGCATGGTAGACCTGATGCAGCACTACGCTTTTATTTTTCCCGTACGCTGGCTGGCCAAATATGAATTTGACAACAAAGCCTGCCTGCCCGATGTGGATGCACCGGTTACCATCTTCCACGGCACATCAGACGGGGTAATACCCATTAAACTCGCACGCAAACTGGCTGCCGCCTCACCCGCGAATACTGAACTGATAGAAGTACAGGGTGGGGGACATAACGACCTGCGCGAATTTCCAGTGTTTGTTGATATGTTAAAGGTTATTGTAAAAGACAACCCTTAATTTCCTTTTAAGAATACCGCAGGAACTGTGCATCGAAAAAGTTTACGATTCCGTTACGTACGGAAACCATTGCGAGTCCGATACGGGATTGTACATCCATTTTCATAAATAAATGATCGCGCAGTGTATCGATCGATCGCGGATTTAATCCCATCTCTTTTGCAATGCCTTTATAAGTAAGTTCGGTGCAAATGAGTTTCATAAATGCGAACTCTGTATCGGACAGCAATTTCTTTTGTAACTCCTGCTGTCCTCCGTCCGGGTTGCGAAGCAGGTTTACAAAACGTGAAGTTGCAGAGTTACTATAATAGAAATCGGTTTGTGTGGCCGTTTGAATTGCGGCTTTTATTTCCTCTGGCGGTGCATCCTTTCTGACGAATCCCCGGATGCCGTATTTCAATAAACGCAATTGATTGTGTTCTGAATCGTGCCCGGAGAGAATAATGATGGCAATTTCAGGCTGATTTTCGTACAGCCATTGCGCTGTATCATAGCCGCTCATTACCGGCATTGAGATGTCGAGAAGAATAACATCTGGCCTGGTCATTCGTTTCACATCATCAATAAAATCCTGGCCATTCGAGCAATGATAAACTACTTTAAAATCGCCAGATGATTCAATCATGCTGATGAGTGCATGGCGGACGAGTACATGGTCGTCAATGATCGCTACTTTGGTGGGGTTTGTGGTGGACATAAATTTGAATTTGCATGTGGATAAGGTATAGTGAACAGGAAAGAGGTGCCTTCATCGGGTGTACTTTTAATTTTCATTTGGCCGTCGATTAATTTTATTCGCGAGCGAAGATTCTGAAGTCCTGAACCGCTGCCGTTTGCTGTGCCATCGTCTTCGTTATAACTAAATCCTACACCATGGTCCATTACCATCAGGTAAACATGGTGGCTGAGGTAAGTGATGGTGATTTGTACGAGCTTGGTTCCCGAGTGTTTTATTATATTATTAAAACATTCCTGGAAGAGCCTGAATATAGAAATCTCAATTATTTCAGGAAGAAATACAGGCTCGCCATTTACATGAAAATGGATACGGAGATTACTTGCGCGGCTTAATCGGTCAATTTCTTTTTCGAGTGCACCTACCAGGCCGAGTGACTGGATCAGGTCGCTGTTGAGACTACGCGAAAGGTCTGTTAAACCTTGTATGGATTCGTTGAGTTGTTCTATTGAATCAGTTACTTTTTCTTTTGTCTGATCCTGGTTATTCCAGTCAATATGCCGCAGGTTCATCGATGCTACTATCAGGCGCATATTAAAATTGTCGTGGAGCTCGCGTGCCACTGTCAGCAAAGTGTTCTCCTGTACTTCATGCTGATTTAAGGTCAGCTTTTGTTCATACGTACTCGACAACGCTTCTATCCGGTCAAAACATTCGATGCGCAGACGTTTTAATCGGTTGTTGTACCGAACAACTATCCAGCCGATTGTAATGAGTTTGATGCCGGCAACAACAAGCAAAATGGTTATCCAGTTTTCTCCGGTAAACATTTGTTTTCATGGTTGAGTTATAAACCGGTGGCCGCCGTTGTTTCAACCCAAAGTAGGAAATAATATTGTTTTCGACATGTGTTTTCAACGACAAAAAAATGTTTTTTTCACCTTGTTATGTGACGAAAAAATTGTAATAAAAATAAATAACTGAGAATCAGGAAAAAGGGTGTGCAAATTCGGAATTCAACTGTGGTTGTAAAGAACCACAGGAGCGTGAAATCGGCAAACGGCAAACGGCAAACGTGAAATGGAGATGTGAAAATGAGGAAATGTGGAAATGGGAAAATGTGGAAATGGGAAAATGTGGAAATGGGAAAATGTTGAAAAGTACTTTTGTTGAAAGATACTGACTTGCTCCATCTAATAACTTTTAGTCTTCAACCCATGGTTACAGTATGTCAACCCCTCAGCAAAAAGCAAGGCCGTTGTCTTCGACAACGGCCTTGCTTTTTGAGTGGAGGATACCGGGATCGAACCGGTCACCTCAAACATGCCATGCTTGCGCTCTACCAGATGAGCTAATCCCCCATTTGCGGGCAGCAAAAATAGGTAAAAAAAGGAAAACTTCCGGCGCCCGGCGCCGGAAGTTTTCCTTTTTGCTTTTGGTAGGTCTGTCTAAACTTTTTTGATATCCTTATCCAGGGAATCCTGTATTGGCGAACTACTTTTCACGCTTCTTCATTTCCACATTTCCCTATTTTCCCATTTCCTCATTTTCACATTTCCATTTCACGTTTGCCGTTTGCCGATCTCACGCCTCACTTCACCGCGTCTTCTTCCTCTCGTTCCTCGGCCATCGGCTGATCCGCCTGGCCATTCTGGGAATGTTTTGTTCCTTTTGTAAACCAACCCACGATCTTCGAAAACAGTGCTTCTTTATTATCTGACAAAAAATGGGATGACAGATTTTTAGTAACAAAAGGTATTGCCAGTTTTGTAAGCCAGCCGGCACGGGCCAGCAGGCCTTTGCGCAATACCAGGTCGATAGCTGTATCGGAGAGGCTGGTCATGATAGGATTGCTCATATCACGTTTAGCCAGCTTGCCTACAAATTTAATTGCGTTCTGCACGGGGGCAAGTTCCTGTTTCAGTTCCTGCACATCGGCCCTTATTAATTCACGTTGCGCTTTCAGCAACGCCTCAAGGCGATGTTTCTCGACGATCAAATCCTGGTATGTATTAATCCTGCTGCTCATAAACTTTCCGGATTATGCTGTTTCTGATTTTTGGGAAAATGATATTCTTACCGGCTACGATAACGATTACCAACAACAGGATATAAAAACCTGCGCCGAGTACAAAACCGAGAGCACGGCTTTCTACAAGATCGCCCAGCCACCAACAAAGTGCAAAGCCAAGAAAGAACATAATTAACATGCCTAATATCGCCGACAACACCATCGTGATAGTGGATGACGCAATATTGCTCGCTTTCTCTGTTACATTTACAACAGCGAGTTTGTAGTAAGTTTCGGCAATGTCCTGAGCATGCTCCAATAAGTCGGAGGCTTTTTCTTTTAGTTCCTGCATCGTAATAAATTATAGTGGATGGACCGGGATTTCTTTGATTTCCCTGATTGCCTTGATTAATTGATTAATAGATGAAAGGGTAAAATGAATGATTCCAAACGATATCAATCATCAATTATATAATCAATTAATCAAGGCAATCAAGTGAATCAAGGCACTGAAGGCTAAGAGAAGGATTCTTTAATCTTGCTCACTTTATCTTCGGCTGCAGCTTTTGCCTGGCGGCCTTTTTCTTTTACATCTTCAGCCATTCCTTCCGCCTCCATTTTTCCACGTTGCCACAGATGTCCGAGATTGTCGGCCCAATCACCTGCAGTTTTACGAATCTTCTTACGCATATCCGTTCCCTTTTCAGGGGCGATCATCATTCCAATTACGACTCCGGCAGCTGCTGCCCCCAGAATCCCCAATAATACTTTGTTACGGCTACTCATGTCTTTAAATTTTATCGTTAAGGATTCAGTTATCGAAGACTATAGTCTAAAAAACCGTACCAAAATAGAAAAGTCCTTTGCCCATGGGGCAAAGGACTTTTTCTATCCTTTTGTAGAAGTGTATTTAACGTAGCTAAAATTATTTTTGCGCAGCAAAAATAATTTTATGGGGATTAATCTCCCCAAATCTCGTCTTCACCTTTCAACCAACGTTTTACCTGGTCGGTTGTAACAGATTTCGGACGTTCAATCGGCATTCCCATGGCGCGTGACCAGCAAAGATTTGCTAATACACCCAATGCGCGGCTTACGCCAAACATTACTGTATAATATTCATATTCCTTCATGCCGAAATGTACCAGCAATGCACCACTATGTGCATCTACATTTGGCCAGGGATTTTTTACTTTACCCAGCGACTGCAGGATAGGAGGTACTACATCATAAACATTCCAAACGGTTTGAACCAGTTTGTCATCGGGCATATGTTTTTTACCAAACTCCATTTGTGCAGTAAAGCGGGGATCTGTTTTTACGCAGTACCGCGTGACCATATCCCGGAACTACTTTTTCCCTGCGACAGTGTTTTCTCAACGTATTCTTTGATTTGCTCTTTGGAAGGCGCGTCGGTTTGCAGTTGTTCCTGCATTTCGAAGATCCACTTTACCACTTCCTGGTTAGCCAGTCCGTGCAGAGGGCCTGCAAGGCCATTCATACCAGCAGCAAAACTCAGGTAAGGATCGCTGAGTGCAGAGCCAACGAGATGCGTTGTATGGGCTGAAACGTTACCACCCTCATGGTCGGCATGGATGGTCATATAGAGACGCATCAACTCCTGGAACTTAGGATCTTCAAATCCCAGCATATGTGCGAAGTTGCCCGACCAGTCGAGCAAACCATTTGGTTGAATATGGTCTCCAAACTTATATCGGCGTCGATAAACGTATGCGGCAATCCGGGGCAGGCGTGCAATCAGGTCCATTGCATCGTCAAAAGTAGCCTCCCAGTAATCTTTTTTATTCATTCCCGCGGCGTATTTGCGGGCAAACTGACTTTCAGTTTGCAAGGCCATTACACCTACCACAAACTGTGTCATGGGGTGGGCATTCAAAGGCAATGCGTCGATGGTATGAAAAACGTGGTTGGGAACATGGCTGCGACGCTGCAGTGTGGCTGTTACATGTTGAACGTCTTCCTCTGTGGGCAGTTCTCCAATCAGCATCAGATAAAAAAGTCCTTCGGGCAGGGGTTCGGTACCACCAGGCGCCTTTGGCAGTTTTTCTCGAAGTTCAGGAATAGAGTAACCGCGGAAACGGATACCCTCCTGCGCGTCGAGTAGGGAAGTTTCACTCACCAGACCCGTAATGCCTCGCATACCCTGGTAAACCTGCGACAACTGTACCGTTCCGATCTCTTTGCTGCCGTGTTCTTTTAATAAGTCTTTGATTTCCGCAGCCATCTGGTCTGCCTTTGCCTTGAACCTGTCTTTTAGTATACCCATGGGAATTGCTTTAAAAATACGGGTGATGAAAGAAAAGGGTAAAGTTAGCTATTGCTCGTTGGCAGAACAAATTATGCAAGCGGAAAGTTCAGAATTCCGGGCAGAAAAAGCACTGGATTCGCAACTATTTCAGTACGTTAAAGAAACGGGGGAGGACCGACAGGTTGCGCAGTTTTTCGGTTTCGTTACTTCGGTGTTTTACGGTACAGTCGCCAGGCTACGAGCGAGAAAACCAGGTTGGGCAGCCAGGCAGCCACCAGCGGGTGGAGATTACCCTTAGTGGCGAATACGGTTGAAAATCGGTCCGACAGGATAAACAATGCCGCAATGATAATACCCAGGGCCAGGTGCATGCCACTGCCACCACGGGTTTTGCGGCTGGCAATAACAGCGCCTATTATCGTTAACAACAACACGGCCGCAGGTGTGGCGGTACGCCGGTACTGTTCCACCCGAAGCGCACTCAGCCCTTCACGACCACGCAATTCTTCGCGGGCAATAAACTCTTTTAGTTCCGGTGTGGACAGTTTGTCTTTTAGATATTCGTCGTTGGTCAACTCATCAGGCCGCAGCGCCAGCTTAAAGCGCAGGGTGTCGTGCAGTGTGGTTCGCTCTCCCAGGCTATCTACAAAACGCTCCAATGCGCGAAGTAATACCCATTCCGATGAGTCGGCATCCCAGCGCAGGTTATTACTCCTCACGTTGTAGTAAACCTTGTTGTCGTGCGTTTTCTCCATGAAGAATTTCGCGCCGGTTTTCGTTGCTGTATCAAATGAATTGATACCGATATAAGTGTTTGAATCCACACGCTGATAAAAACATCGGTCGCACCCAAAACGGTTGCCCTGTTTTGTTGGATCATCCTTATCTACATAGTTTGATTGAAAATCGCTGCGGATTTCATTCGCTTTGGGAATCAGGTAACGGTTGCCAAGCCAGAGTATTCCAGCCAGAATGAACCCTCCCACCATGTAGGGGCGAAGCATGCGTTGGTAACTGGTGCCGCTGGCCAGGATCGCGATGATCTCTGACTTCACCGCCATTTTACTTGTAAAAAATATAACAGCAATAAATACGAAAAGCGGAAACAGAAGCCCCCAGATATGTGGTACAAACCCGAAATAATACCGGGTAATGATCTCACTGCTGCTGAGACCCGACTTTACAAAGTCATCGGCTTTTTCACTACTGTCAACTGCCACCGCAACAACGGTGAACAACAGCATGCAAAAAAAGAAGGTGACCAGCAGCTTTTTAAGTATGTACCAATCTAGTTTACCCATTCTGAAATATTTCCGGCATCCGACATGCGAAGTAACTGAATTCCGGGGGAATGTATCGTTAAAATTGCGTCCGCTCCGGGCGGCGTATTCGTATTAATAGCGTTTACAATTTTGTTTTTAATCGTACGATCATTTCACGTTTCCAGCTTTCAAAACTGCCTGCTACAATTTGTTTGCGTGCTTCTTTCACCAGCCAGAGATAAAATGCGAGGTTGTGAATACTGGCAATTGTTAATCCGAGATATTCACCCGCTTTCATCAGGTGACGCAGGTAAGCTTTGGTATAGTATCGACTCACTTCGCAATCCAACCCCTCATCTATCGGAGAGAAATCATATTCCCATTTCTTGTTGTCGATATTAACAACACCCTGCGTGGTAAACAACATTGCGTTGCGCCCATTGCGTGTAGGCATTACGCAGTCAAACATATCCACGCCCATGCCGATGCACTCCAGGATATTCCATGGCGTACCTACACCCATCAGGTATCGTGGTTTCTGTGCAGGAAGATGATCGCAGCACCAATCGCAGATTTCATACATCACCGGTTCTGGTTCGCCCACACTTAATCCACCAATTGCGTTGCCGGTTGCTTCTTTTGACGCAATATTTTCGCAGGATTGTTTCCGCAAATCTTTAAACGTGCCACCCTGTACAATCGGGAAGAGGTTTTGTGTATATCCGAACTTATCCGATGTTTCATTGAAACGATTGAAACATCGGTCGAGCCAGCGATGCGTGAGCTCCATTGATTTTTTCGCGTAGGTAAAATCACTGCCGCCGGGAGGACATTCATCAAAAGCCATAATGATGTCGCCGCCAATAACACGTTGTATGTCCATTACATACTCGGGTGAAAAAAGATGGCGTGAGCCATCGATATGCGATTGAAAGGTTACACCTTCTTCTTTTATTTTACGCGTGCCGGAAAGTGAGAACACCTGGTAGCCACCACTGTCGGTAAGGATCGGGCGGTCCCAGCCATTGAATTTATGTAAGCCTCCGGCTTTTTCCAGAACGCCGAGGCCCGGGCGCAGATAAAGATGGTAGGTATTTCCCAGTATGATCTGCGCTTCCACATCCTGTTTCAGTTGCTGTTGTGTCACTGCTTTCACACTTCCCACAGTGCCCACGGGCATAAAAATCGGCGTTTCAATTACGCCATGATCCGTGACAATCGTGCCTGCGCGGGCTTTCGATTCCCGGTCCTTATGTTCGAGGAAAAATGATAATGCTGCCATGCCGCGCAAAGATAGTCCAAATCCCCGCCCGCATGTCACGAAAACGAAAGTCCGTTCCCATCTCGATTAGTGAGTTCTATAAGATCTTCACAATTCAGATGATGTGGTTTCAGCCCGATTCTTATCTTCGTCGAAACCTAAAACCCACCAGTATGAGATTTCTTTTTTCCCTGGTTATTTTAACCCTTTTTACCACCACAATTTATGCCCAGAAAGGTAAGCCTGCCGTAGACAAACGTCTGCAGGGACTCGACACCGCGCTGAACAAACTGGTTGGCGACTGGAAAGCTGCAGGTTTTGCAGTGGCAGTAGTTGAAAAAGACAAAATTGTGTATGCAAAAGGATTTGGCTACCGGGATGTAGAAAATAAAAAGCCCGTAACACCGAATACGCTGTTCGCCATTGGTTCCAGCACCAAAGCGTTCACTTCCGCTGTGCTGGGAATTTTGCAGAAAGAAGGTAAACTCAATCTGAATGACAAGGTGAAAAAACACCTGCCTGAAGTAAAATTCTTCAACGATGACATGGACAGGAACATCACTATCCGGGATTTGATGACCCACAGAACCGGGCTGCCACGTCATGATTATAGCTGGTATATTTTTAAATCGGAGTCGCGCGATTCACTGATGCGTCGTTTACAATACCAGGAACCGAGCGCCGACCTCCGTACCACATTCCAGTACAACAATTTTATGTTTTTGTTGCAGGGTATGATTGCGGAGAAATATTACGGCAAAAGCTGGGAAGCAGTTGTAAAGGAAAAAATTCTTGATCCGCTGGGGATGAAGCGTTCTGTAATGAGCATTGATGAAATGATAAAGGACGATGATGTAGCAAAAGGATATTATGTGGCGAATGACAGCATCATTAAACTGCTCGATTATTATAATATCGGTGCTATGGGGCCTGCTGGTGCCATCAATAGCAGCGTGAACGAAGTTGCCAACTGGGTAATCACGTGGATCAAAGGTGGAAAGTTTAATGGACAGGAAATTATTCCCCCAAATTATCTGACCGATGCCATCAGTTCCCATATGACCAATGGTGGTGGCCTTATCAGCGCCGCCAATCCATATATCCAGTTTTCAAATTATGGACTGGGTTGGTTTCTTGCCTCTTATCGCGGACACTATCGTGTGGAACATGGTGGAAACATTGATGGTTTTTCTGCCAATGTAGCTTTCTATCCTGCCGATAGTTTAGGAATCATAGTGCTCACCAATCAGAATGGATCGAATGTTCCCAATATTGCGCGAAATCTCATTGCAGATCGTATGTTGAATCTTTCGTACGTGAACTGGAATGCAAGGATTAAAAAAGAAGACGATGATGCAAAAGCCAGAATGAAGGAAATGCAGGTTGGTTCAAATCGTGTGGAAGGAACGAAACCCGGACATCCTCTCTCCGATTACGAAGGCGTTTATACACATGCCGGTTACGGATCAATAGACGTATACGTTGAGAAAGATAGCTTAAAGATGAAAATGGGTGCGGATACTTTGTGGCTTCGTCACCATCACTATGATGTTTTTGATATCAAACAATATCGTGAGGGCGTAGTAGATACAAGTGAGGGTGCTTATATTCGAATTGTTTTCAGAACGAATGAGGCGGGTAAAATTGAATCCGGTTTAATTCCACTGGAACCAACGCTTGCACCGCTTGAATTTAAATGGAGCCCACGTGCTAAACCAGTAAATGCGGCTGATCTGGAAAAATATACAGGCGATTATTTGCTCTCTGGTTTAACAGTGAAGGTTTATATTAAAGATGAAAAATTGTTTGTGCTGGTACCTGGTCAACCTGATTACGAAACTGTTTTTGCAGGCGATCACAATTTTAATTTGAAAGCAATCAACGGTTACAGCGTTCAGTTTGTATTGAGTGAAAGTGGAGAAGTTACGGAAATGAAATTTGTTCAACCCAATGGCATATTTACTGCCACAAAAAAGAAATAAAAATGGAAATTACTGTGCGACGGGCGGTGAAAGAAGATTGCCCGAGACTGATGGAGCTGGTAAAAGAGCTGGCGGTATTTGAAAAAGCACCAGATGAAGTAACGGTGAAGATGGAACATTTTGAAGAAAGCGGCTTTGGCCCGAATCCCGTTTGGTGGGCATTTGTTGCCGAAGCCGACGGACAAATTGAAGGCTTCGCACTTTATTATATCCGTTATTCAACCTGGAAAGGACAACGACTATATCTCGAAGATTTAATTGTAACAGAAAAAATGCGTGGCCAGGGTTTGGGAAAATTATTGTTTGAACGCTGCATGCAGGAAGTGAACGAGAAAAACTTTAGCGGCATGGTGTGGCAGGTGCTCGACTGGAATGAACCCGCGATTGAGTTCTACAGAAAATATGGAGCAAAGATTGACGGAGGATGGGTGAACTGTTCGCTTGATAGAATGTGAAAATGAGGGCCGCTTCGCGGCCAATGTGTAAATATGTAAATGCGAAAATGAGAAAATGTGGAAATGTGGAAATGAGAAAATGTGGAAATGAGAAAATGTGGAAATGTGGAAATATGTAAATGAGAAAATGTGAAAATTAGCAGTGACGAGACTACCGATTTTCACATTTCCTCATTTTATTTCACGTTTGCCGTTTGCCGCTTGCCGTTTCTCGCGCTTCATGCTTTACGTCATTTCCACATTTCCACATTGTCACATTTTCTTTTTGTCGTATACTTCACAACTCTTAAGAAATCCCAAGAGCTTCCACGTTTTTATCAATTTTTCCGATGAGTCCCTGCAATACTTTTCCCGGTCCGCATTCGGTGAAGCGTGATGCGCCATCGTTGATCATTGCCTGAATGGATTGGGTCCATTTCACAGCGCCGGTAAGTTGTGAAATCAGGTTTTGTTTGATTTCTTCTCTATCAAATACTGCTTTTGCTGCCACGTTTTGGTAAACGGCGCAGGTAGGAGTGTGGAATGTAATTTTTTCAATTGCTGCCTGCAGTTCTGCACGGGCAGGTTCCATCAATGGCGAATGAAAAGCACCGCCTACAGGAAGTACCAGCGCGCGTTTTGCACCCGCTGCTTTCATTTGCTCGCAGGCAACTTCAATGCCTTTAATCGTGCCGCTGATTACCAACTGGCCGGGACAGTTGTAGTTGGCGGGAACGACAACCTCGCCGGTTTCGTTTTGAACCGTTTTACAGACGTCTTCAACTTTTTCATCTGCCAGCCCCAGCACTGCTGCCATGGTGGATGGTTGCAGCTCTACGGCCTTTTGCATCGCGCGTGCGCGAATCATCACCAGTTCCAGTGCGCTTTCAAAACTCAGCGTTCCGTTGGCAACCAGTGCAGAAAATTCACCGAGTGAATGGCCTGCCACCATTTCAGGACGGGCGGCATCAATACTACGGAAGGCGATAACAGAATGAAGGAAAACAGCAGGCTGTGTTACATCTGTTTTACGTAAATCTTCTTCTGAACCATTAAACATGATCTCAGAAATGCGAAAACCTAAAACGTCATTTGCCTGTTCAAATAATTTGCGGGCAAAAGCATTGTTTTCATAATGATCTTTTCCCATGCCCGGATGCTGTGATCCCTGTCCTGGAAAAACGTACGCGTGTTTCATGATAAAGTTTCGTTAGTCAGCAAAAATGCCACAAAGCGGGCAACCTGCAAAATCTTAATTCGTTGATCGATGGTCGATGGTCGATGTTCGATGAGTGTCTAAAGCGCAAGAAATCCGGTCTTGTATTTGGGAGCGGCATTCCTGCATTCGCATCGTCTGTCGGACAACGGACATCGATCATCGACCATCGATCCTCGGTTATCTGCGACTCAGATCCGACGAAATCAATTTTAAAAATTCACTTCGTGTGGAATTTTTTTGGAATTCGCCATAGAATGCAGATGTTGTTGTTTCTGAATTTTGTTTTTGTACACCACGCATCATCATACAAAGATGTTGCGCTTCAATTACCACAGCTACGCCAATTGGATTCAGCGTTTCACGAATGGCTTCCATAATCTGTACGGTCAAACGCTCCTGCACCTGCAGGCGGCGAGCATATGCATCTACCACTCGTGCCACTTTACTCAATCCGGTAATCCATCCATTCGGGATATATGCGACGTGTGCCTTTCCAAAAAATGGTAACATATGATGCTCGCACATGCTGTAAAGCTCAATATCTTTTACAACGATCATTTCACTCACGTCTTCATGAAACTTTGCCGAATTCAGAATCGCATGTGCGTCTACTTCATAACCTTGTGTAAGAAATTGCATGGCTTTTGCCAGGCGCTCAGGTGTTTTTTTCAAACCCTCTCTTTCCGGATCTTCTCCTAATAATGAAAGTACTTCACGATAGTTGGTAATAAGTCCCGAAGTAGTTTTCTCGTCGTAAGTTTCTTCTTTCCTATATGCCATGTCCTTGATTAATGAGTTAAATATTTGTCACGCTTTTAAGCAGGGTAATCCACAAAATTTCTTGGCGTTTCATATAAACGAATCTGTAGATCTTTGTCTTCGTCGATATGCGGGCGCAGTAAATCATAAATCACCCTTGCAATGTTTTCTGCTGTTGGGTTCAGGTTTCTGAATTCAACCGTATCAAGATTCAGGTTTTTATGATCAAAACGCGTATGAATCTCGCGCTGTACCAGATCCGACAGTTTTTTCATATCCATCACATAACCGGTTTCAGGGTCGGGATAACCGGTTATTTTCACATCCAGCTCATAGTTGTGGCCGTGATAATTCGCGAGTGCGCATTTGCCAAACACATCCGCATTCTTCGAATCATCCCATACCGGGTTAAACAGCCGGTGTGCTGCATTAAAATGTTCACGCCGGTAGATGCTGGTTTTATATTGCATTCGTTAATGTATCAGTTTTCGTTTCTTACCCAAGGAATTATTCGCCAAAATACTCCACATAAATCCGCGGTGTTTCATAGAGTTTAATGCTATGAAGTTGTACGGATTCAGGGAGATGCGGAATTAGTTGCTGCCAGATGGCAATCGCCAGGTTCTCGGTACTACACATTTTCCCCCGCATAAAGTCGACATCCAGGTTCAGGTTGCGATGGTCGAGCTTTTCCGTGATATGTTCTTTAATGATGGTGCTCAGGCGTTTAACATCAAATACAAAGCCTGTACCGGGATCGGGTTTCCCCTTTTACCGTAACCAGCAATTCATAATTGTGACCATGCCAGTTCTCATTGGCGCATTTCCCGAAAACGGTCTCGTTCTGCTCCGGCGTCCACTCGGGATTGTATAATTTATGTGCAGCGTTGAAATGTTCAACTCTTGTGAGGTATACCATATATAGAATGAAATGGCGGCAAAGTTACAATTTGCCTGCAAATGACAAGGTTTGCGGATATTTGCAGTATGCGAATTCTCCTGATCTCGGCTACAAGAATGGAACTGGCGCCGGTTATCGACTGGCTGAAAGAGCGTGATAATCAGGTGGGTGATCACTTAATTATACCGGGTATTACGGGCGTTGGCAGCCTGTTGACTGGCTGGTGGCTGGGACGCCACATGGCGGAAATCAACCCCCAACTGGTGATTCAGGCGGGTGTGGCGGGCAGCTTTTCCGCTGCATGGGAACCGACGCAGCCGCTTGCTGTGGAAAGAGATACGATCGGCGACCTGGGCGCCTGGGAAGCATCGGGCTTCAAAAGCGTTTTCGATCTGCATTTAATACATCCCGATTTACCACCCTTCCATCAAAGTTGGCTCATTAACCCACACCAGCAACTGTTGCAACAAACCGGCCTGCCGCTTGTTGCTTCTGCTACCGTTAACCAGGTCACTACGCGCGAAGAAGATATCCACCGGCTGCGCAGTGCCGGCGTAAAACTGGAAACGATGGAAGGTGCCGCAGGGCATTACGCATGCCTGCAGGCAGGAATTCCTTTCCTGCAGATTCGCACGGTAAGTAATGCGGTGGGCGTGCGTGATAAACAGGAATGGCAAATGGCAACAGCCGTGCGCGCATTGAACGATTACCTGATAAACTGGTTGCCTGCCCTAAAAACAAATCAACTATGAAGCTGACACTTGGATTTAGTCCATGTCCCAATGATACTTTTATTTTCGATGCGTTGGTGTCGGGAACGATATCAACCGGAAAATATGTATTTGATGTGGTGCTGGAAGATGTGCAAACGCTAAATAAATGGGCCCTGGAGGGAAAACTGGATATCACCAAACTCAGTTTCCCTGCGTTATTCCGCAGCAGCAATGAATATCAGTTATTAAATTCAGGTGCGGCGCTTGGCAGGGGCGTGGGCCCATTGCTGGTAAGCGCAAAGCCGTTACCTGAGCTGCCACAAAATTTCAATGAACTCTCTGTCGCTTTACCGGGAGAACATACTACGGCACACCTGCTTTTTAATTTCGCATTTCCTGATGCGAAAAAGAAAACGCATATGCTCTTTTCAGCTATTGAAAAAATGGTGTTAAGCGGAGAACACGACCTGGGCGTATTGATCCATGAGAACCGATTTACGTATGCTGAACGTGGATTACACCTGGTGGCGGATCTCGGAACGGTTTGGGAACAACGTATGCAGGTGCCCATTCCACTCGGAGCAATTGCAATTCGAAAAGGATTGGGTGATGATGTCGCTAACGATATCAACCGATTAATAAGTGAGAGCCTGGCATATGCCTGGAAAAAATATCCTGATCTTTCTCCATTTATTACCGGCCATGCCCAGGAGATGAGTGAAGAGGTAATGCGGAAACATATTAATTTATACGTAAATGAGTTCACGACGGATTTGGGAACAACAGGTCATGCTGCTGTGGAAACCCTGCAACGTGAATTCAATTCTCTATAATCTCACACGTGTTCAACACCACGCTCTGAAATTTTAAAAATAATTACATAGAAAATCGGAGCGATTTTCTTTCGTATTTCTTATACTTGCGGCATTCGCATAATTTTTATTGGTAATATGGAATTATATTATTCGTTTTCGGTTCTGATTGTTCTTGCATCGCTTTTCGCGTACCTCAATCTTCGTTTTCTCAAACTACCTTCTACCATTGGCATCATGCTAATGGCGATTGTGGTTTCTGTGGTAATCCGATTTACAGGTTTTAACATCTTCCCTGAAACGACAACGAAATTCCTCCAGTTTGTTTCCGAGTTTGATTTTACGGAAATATTGATGGGAGCGATGCTGAACTTCCTGCTTTTTGCAGGAGCCATCCATGTTAATATTGCAGATCTTCGGCAACAGCGTTTGCCAGTGATTATTTTCTCAACTGTAAGCGTTATCATCTCTACGTTTATTATTGGTATTCTTATTTATTATATCACTCCGATTTTTAAAGTTGAATTACCATTTATCTATTGTCTTCTGTTTGGCGCACTCATTTCGCCCACAGATCCAATTGCAGTATTGGGTATTTTGAAAAAAGCGAATGTTCCCAAATCACTTGAAACTAAAATTGCCGGTGAATCGCTTTTTAATGATGGTGTAGCCGTTGTGTTGTTTGCAGTGATCCTACAGATCGCGCAGGTTGAATCAACTGAAATTACATTCACAGGCGTATCCTGGCTATTGATAAAAGAAGCAGTGGGAGGAATTGCCTTAGGTTTATTGCTGGGTTACACTGCGTCTAAAGCCATTAAAGGAATCGACGATTATATAGTTTCCGTACTCATTACACTTTCTGTGGTAATGGGTGGTTACCTGATTGCACATGCCACACATATTTCGGGTCCGCTTACCATGGTGGCTGCCGGTTTGTTTATTGGTAACTATGGTAAAAAAGTGGCAATGTCAAACACCACAAAAGATTATCTCACCAAATTCTGGGAGCTGACGGATGAAATTCTCAATGCGATCCTTTTCCTCTTTATTGGTTTTGAACTGTTGATTATTCCTGACCTTAGCGCACACTGGCTCATTTCAACTGCAGCCATTTTTTGTAGTGTTGCTGGCGCGGTTTCTTTCTATTTGGATTCCGTCACTGATAGTTCCATTCAAACCAAAGCTTAGCAAGGCGTCAATTACCATGTTGGTTTGGGGAGGACTGCGGGGTGGTGTTTCCATTGCCCTCGTTCTTTCTGTAGCAAATGGTGCGTATAAGGAAATTCTTTTGGAGATGACTTACTTTGTGGTTGTATTCTCAATTGTAGTGCAGGGATTGACAGTTGGTAAACTTTCAGGGAAAGTTTACAATTAATACTTAGCTGAATTGTTTCCTTAATAAAGCCTATTTAGGGTCTTCGGCAACTGGAACAATTTTACCGGATTTATTCTTTCGGATTTTATCCGGGAGGGTAGAAAGAATTTCTTTACTCAGTTTGTCGATCAGCCTTTTCTTTACCTGGTTGCGGTGCACAACAATGCTCACTTCACGCATAGGTGCGGGTTTGCGAAAACGGCGGATCTGCTGTTGCTGCTTCGCAGGCATGTCTAATGTTGCCAACTCTGGTATAATGGTGATGCCATCATTCATTTCCACCATTCTGCGCAATGTTTCAATGCTGCCTGCTTCGTAATCGAAATGGCTGCTTTCGCGGCTCATTTTTTCAGTTCGCAGAGATTAACGATTTGAGATCGGAAACAATGTCCTTCCTCCAGCAACCACAATTTATTTGCATCAATATCCTGTGGCAATACATAAGTCTTCTCATACATTTCGTTGCGACGGGAAACGTAGGCCATCAGTTCTTCATAAAATAGCACATGCTCTGTAATGCCGGGTTCCTGCAAGGGCGTTACCAATAATCCTGCATCCAGTTTTCCTTCACGCAGGCGCGTGATGATGAGTTCTGTCATCATCTCGTGCACTACCAGTCGCACATGCGGATATTTCTGGGTAAATGATTGTATAAAAAGTGGCAGCAGGTAAGGCGCTAGGGTAGGGATGATGCCAATGCGTAATTCTCCCGTGAGTAAACCTTTATGACGTTGCACCGTTTCAAGAAGACTGTCTTTTTCACGAAGGATGCGCCTTGCTGTTTCAATTATTTCTATTCCAGCTTCTGTAGGTACCACAGGCTGTTTACTACGATCGAAAATTATTACGCCCAGTTCCGATTCCAGTTTTTGTATTTGCATGCTGAGGGTTGGCTGCGTAACAAAGCAATGTTCTGCTGCAGTGGCAAAATGCCGCCAGGTATCAACCGCAATAATATACTCAAGCTGTACAAGGGTCATGTGAGATTTTTCACCGGAATGATGATGCAGCGAATTTATGATTTACGAGGTATAAAGCCGGCTTATTTTTTCAATGCGGCACCATAAGTTTCCAAACATCGTTTGCGTGCCAGTTCATGGTTCACAATTGGCTGGGGATAATCGGGATCATCAACTTCCGGCACCCATTTTTTGAATGTATTTTAATTGTGGATCGAATTTTTTTGTTTGAAGGGCGGGATTAAAAATGCGGAAATAAGGAGCTGCATCACAACCGCTGCCAGCGGCCCATTGCCATCCACCATTGTTAGCGGATAAATCATAGTCCAGCAGCTTCGATGCAAAATAGGCTTCACCCCAACGCCAGTCAATCAGCAGGTGTTTTGTTAAGAATGAAGCTACAATCATACGCACACGATTGTGCATATAACCAGTAGCATTCAATTCCCGCATGCCTGCATCTACAATCGGGTAACCGGTTTTCCCTTCACACCAGGCCTGGAATTCTGCTTCATTGTTTCGCCATTTTATAAAATCATAAGCAGGTTTGAATGATTGATTCACCACATGCGGAAAATGCCAGAGTATGGCCTGATAAAATTCACGCCAGATTAATTCGTTCAAAAATGTTTCACTTTGTACTGAAGTTTCGCGTACCAACTGCCTGATGCTGATTGTACCAAATCTTAAATGGACACTTAACCGACTCGTTCCATCTTCAGCCGGGAAATCGCGCAGCTCTTTGTAAGATTTTATTTTTTCAGGATCCCATTTCCTGTAAGGAGATTTATTGCCGCCATCCATGAATTGCATTGATTCAAGGGTAGGGATCTCTTTTTCTTTTTGTGTTAAAAAGGCCTTGCTATATTTTTCAACAGGATATTTGCGCATATAAAATGCATTCAGCTTCGATTTCCATTTGCGACTGTAAGGTGTAAAAACGGTATAAGGTTCGCCATTATCTTTTACCACTTCATTTTTTTCAAATATTACCTGGTCTTTAAAAGAATGAAATGCGCTGCCATTATTTTTTTAAGATGTCGCTTACCACATGATCTCGTTCGCGTGCATAAGGTTCGTAATCATGATTACAATAAACTCCTTCTACGTTGTAATCATTGATCAGTTGTAAAAAGATTTCTTCAGGTTTACCATATCGCACATCCAGTGTTGCTCCGTATTGCTTTAATTTTTCCTGCAGCAGTAAAATCTGTTCATGTATAAAGCTCACCCTGCGATCCTGGCGGTCTTCCAGTTGGTCCAGGATATTGCGGTCGAAGATGAAGATGGGCTGCACGGGTTTGCCACTTTTGAGCGCATGGTAGAGTCCTGCATTGTCGTGCAGGCGCAGGTCACGGCGAAACCAGAATAAGTTGACAGGAGCGGGCATGTTGTAGCAACAAGCCGGTCTTTAAAAGGTTTGCAGCAACCTGTCATAAATCTGGCTGCTCACATTATTGGTATAAATGCGATCACCCAACTTGCGTACCCATTGTATGCGGCGTATGGAGTTGCTGAGGAAAATTTCGTCGGCTGTTTCAAGTTCTTCAACAGTCACCGGGCTTTCGATGATATCGAAATGTTGCAAAAGATGGCGGCGCATTACCCCTGCCACCGGGCCTTCACTCAACGGCGGCGTGATGATTTTACCTTCACGCACGATAAAAACATTCGCAATGCAGGAATCAGATACGCGACCAGCGAAATTTAGAACAATTACATCCAGCCAAAGTTTTTTCATCGCCGATCGGGCCGCATAATAATAGGGGTAGTAGTTATTGGTTTTAAAACGCGAGAAGCGATTAGCGGGCTTAGCGGCGTCTCTAAATATGCCCACATCCCAGCCTTTTTCACCTGGCGAATTTTGGTTATCGTTCAACGGACTGCAGTCGATGCAGTAATGCAAAGTATTATCGCCATCGAATAAACCGCCTTCACCCCGCCAGGCTGTTAACCGGATCCGTGCAGATGCATCACAATTGTTTTCTTTCACCAGGTTGGCCATTTCTACTGTAAGCCGCTGCCGATCCAGCCCCGGCGGAATTTCGTATTCCATTTCTGTAGCAGCTTCAAAAAACCGGTCGAAATGTAAATCGCCCAGTTCCGGTTTACCCATCGTCCACCGGATGGTTTCAAAAAAGCCATCACCATATCTAAATGAGCGAAAAGCGGGAGAAATATCTCCGCCCACTTTTATTTTTCCATTTATGATGTACGATTGGGACAAATACGACTTCGATTTTTTGAGCGGAACAATTAATGCATAAAAATAACCCTTATAAGAATCATTCTTATAAGGGTTAATAAATTATCTATTTACAATATCAGTTCAGCCTTATAGTTGTTCAACAAGACCGGCTTTTACTGCGTACATTACCAGGCCGGCCATCGACTTGGTGCCGGTTTTGGTTTTGAGTTTATCGCGGATTGCTTCCACAGTACGAGGGCTAAGGTCAACGATATCTGCAATTTCTTTTGTGCTCTTTTCTTCGCACATCAGTTTCAGTATCGTAATTTCCTTATCAGTCAATTGTACATCAGCAGGCATGCTTGACTCTGCAGTACGTTTAGTACGCAAACCGCTTAACAATGCCTTATTGGTGAGATCGTTAAAGAAGAAATCCTGCTCATATACAGTGCGGATTGCATCATAGATCATTTCTGAACCAGATTCTTTGGTCAGGTATGAGTTAGCACCAATTTCCATCATGCGTGAAATCACAGAATGGTCGTTGTGCATGCTCAGCATGATCACTTTAACGTTGGGATATAACTTTTTGATTTCAGGAAGCGTAGCCAGGCCGTCCATAATAGGCATCTGGATATCAAGCAGTACGACGTCGGGCTGAATGTGGCGCAGCAGGTTGAGCAACTGCATTCCGTTTTCAGCTTCAGCTACCATTTGGATATCTTTTCTGCTGGAGAGAGAAGTTTTCACCCCGGTACGGAAAAGAGCATGGTCGTCGGCGATCGCAACTTTAATAACAGCGTTAGTTTCGTGATTTTTCATGGGTCTGATATTGGTATTTTATTTCGTGGATTAAGTACATTTTCCGGGTGCAAATTGGAAAATTCCCGCAACATATACCATAGTAGAAGTACTCGAATATTCAATTGTGGTAAATACCTGTGTGGTTGATCCAGCGCAAGTTTACGATAAAGGGGTAGAAAAATTACGACAGCCATGTAGGTCGATTTACGATTTTAATGGTAAATACTGAATTTCAATAATCGCGTTAATCTGCTCTTGCAGCAAATACCACCACCTGCTATTTTTGTGTCAGAAAGTTGATTGATGCGGACGACTCGTTTACTCCTCATCCAATGTCCAAACCGTCCAGAAATTTATTTCCAATACCTTTGAAAAACCCGAACGCAGTACTCTTCTCAATCAACTTTTTATTTTGAAATATCGATAGTCGCCAAAGGCCGATTGTAGCGATCACCTTGAATCCGACTCTTCTATATAAAGATTTTCATTCATAACAGTAACGTTCGAGCCCTCCTTTCCAGGAGGGCTCTTTTTTTTGGTGCATGTTTCCATCCGTCTTCTTGCAAGACCCGCACACAGTTATTATCTTTCTCACATGAGAAAATTGCTGCTATTATTATTCCTACTTCCCCTTTTTGCAACGGCCCAGGAAAAACAACTGTTGAAACTATTGAATGACGAATTGCAAAAGCAATCAAAATTCCAGTTTAAGAGCCCGGCCTTTAGCGACGATACAATTAAAATAATACAGTCGTTCACTCTCAGCGACGACAAAGTATTGAGCCTGAAAATTCGCCAGCACCAGCCGCATTTGGATGGTTATATTGACTGGTTGCAGGAAGTACCACTTAAAAAGATTCTCACCATTGATAAAGACATGAATGTGATTTTCCGGGCAAACGGGGATGATGTGCGATCTACCGTAACCCGTTTTACAAAGGGAGAAGAGCCAAAAACTTTTGTAGAAAACACAAACCTGTTTTTTCTGTATTTCTTCACACCCAATAATAATGAAGCCCTCGGAAAAAAAATCAGACAGGCCTTTCATGCTGCCGGTTATCCAATAGAAGTAGAATTCTGGGCCGATTAAAATTCCGCTACAAATTTTCGGGTACCATCAGGTTTATAATTTACAAACGAATGTTGTTCTGGTATTAATTTCACACAACCGTTTGCATATTTTCCTGCCGTTTTTATCGCTATTTTCATGGCTTGCAGCGTCATGATAAAAACACTGCGATAAACTAACGGTATGCAACGAAAAGAATTTGTACGCAATACAGGGCTGGCGATGGCCGGACTGGCTGTTTTACCTTCAAGCGGCATTTGGGCTGCAGATAATAATACAAAAGTTCGCGTGGGAATGATCGGCGTGGGTTTGCGTGGGCAAAACCATCTCGACCTGCTGCTGCGTCGCGCAGACGTAGAGTTGATTGCCATTTGCGACATCGACGACCGGATGCTGAAAACCTCCCGCGAAATGATTACCAAAGCCGGAAAGAAAATGCCGGTTGTTTATTCGGATGGTATTTATGCCTGGAGAAAATTACTGGAGAAAGAAAAACTCGATGCGATTGTTATTTCCACTCCCTGGGAATGGCATAAAGCAATGATTATCGAATCGCTCGAGGCCGGAATCAAATACGTTGCTACCGAAGTGATGCTGGGCATTACGCTACAGGATCACTGGGATGTGGTGAAGGCTGCAGAAAAGCACAACGGACATGTGATGATGCTGGAGAATGTTTGCTACCGTCGTGATGTGATGGCCGTATTAAATATGGTTCGCCAGGGATTGTTTGGTGAAATTGTGCACCTGCAGGGCGGTTACCAGCACGATCTGCGTGAAGTGAAATTTAATGATGGTGTAAATCCTTACGGTCATGGTGTGGAGTTTGGCGAAAAAGGCTTTTCTGAAGCACGCTGGCGTACGGAGCATTCGGTACATCGCAATGGCGATCTCTATCCAACGCATGGCATCGGACCCATTGCGCACTACATCAATATCAACAGAGGCAATCGTTTTACAACGTTGAATTCTTTCTCAAGCAAAGCTCGCGGCTTGCATGACTATATCGTGAAAAAAGGCGGCGCTGATCATCCCAATGCAAAAGTGAAATTTAAACTGGGTGATGTGGTGACCACGCAAATTGGCTGCGCCAACGGTGAAACAATTTTATTACAACATGATACCAATCTACCACGTCCTTATTCACTCGGTTTCCGTGTGCAGGGTACCGATGGTATCTGGATGGACCTGAATCGTGGCATTTATATCGAAGGGAAATCAGCAAAAGGCCACCAGTGGGACGACCAGAAATCATGGCTCGAAAAATATGATCACCCCCTATGGGCACGCTGGAGCAAAGAAGCACAGGGCTCTGGTCATGGTGGTATGGACTTTTATGTAATCCACTCATTTATTGAATCGGCCAAACGTAAGTTGCCTACACAGATGGATGTATATGATGCGGCTGCATGGAGCGCTATTACACCGCTGAGTGAACAAAGCATTGAACTCGGATTTGAAACGGTGGAGTTTCCTGATTTCACCGGCGGTCAATGGATGTATAGGAAACCGGTTTTTGCACTGAACGACGATTATTAAGCGAGGAAAGCCGGTTGAAATGAATACGACAACTACACCCATTCCATCGCCAGTACTGGAGGCGTGGGGACTGCATGATGGTTCCTGGCAGATCATTCCTTTTGGTACCGGTCTTATTAATCACACCTGGAAGCTGGAGCGCGGTAATGAAGCATTGATTCTGCAAAGAATCAATCACAATGTTTTTAAAACACCACATGATATTGCGCACAACATGACGTTGATTGGTGATTTTCTTCAACAACATCATCCATCGTATCATTTTGTAGCTGTGAAGCCAACTTTGCAGGGGCAGCCACTGTTTTTTGTGGCAGGGCACGGGTACTATCGTGTATTTCCTTTTGTACAGGGATCACACACCATTGATGTGGTGAATACTCCCGGGCAGGCCTTTGAAGCAGCCAGGCAATTTGGTTTGTTTACAAAGATGTTGACGAGTTTAGACGTAAGCAAATTGCGGACAACCATTCCCGGTTTTCATGATCTCACATCACGTTATCAGCAATTTCTCAAAGCACTTGAAACAGGTGACCGTGACCGCCGTCGCGATTCCGCTGAACTTATTCAACAGGTGATTTCTTTTTCAGATATTGTAACAAAGTTTGAAGCAATCAGGAAGAATCCGGATTTCAAATTGCGCGTTATTCATCATGATACCAAGATCAGTAATGTTCTTTTCAACAACGAACAGAAAGCTGTTTGTGTGATTGATCTTGATACCGTGATGCCAGGTTATTTTATCAGTGATCTTGGGGATATGATGCGTACCTATCTCAGCCCCGTGAGTGAAGAAGAAAAAGATATTGAAAAGATAAATGTGCGTGCTGGTTTCTATAAAGCGATAATGGAAGGTTATTTATCAGCAATGAAACCGGTATTGAGCCAGGCAGAACTCGATCATGCTTTTTATTCCGGTCAGTTTATGATTTTTATGCAGGCGATCAGGTTTTTGACTGATCATTTGCAGAATGATGTGTACTACGGTGCTGCCTATCCCGGGCACAATTTTCATCGCGCGCGCAATCAGCTTACACTGCTGTCGCGTCTTACTGCCCATGAGAAAGACTGGACAAATTGAATTCTCCAGCAATTCATTTACACTTCTTTACCTTTATACTTCGAAACAGGAAGTTATGGGTGTATTGAAACAAATTGCGGAATATCTGTATTTGCGTAAAAAAAGATCCGGATCGTCCTAACTCGGATTTTACAAGGTATATGCATGGTATCAACAGGATCAGTCTGTTGCTGTTTATCCTGTGCCTGATTATCCTGGCGATTAAGTTGCTGACTTAAGAAATTGCTCAATCAGGTCGGCAGCGATTGCAGATGCACGTCCGCCTTCGCTCAACAATTGGTGAAGGTCATGGTAATCTTTTGATAACTGTGCACGTCGGTTTTCGTCTTCCAGCAACGATCGTAATTCCGCTTCCAGTTTCTTTGGTGTAAGATCGTGTTGTATCAATTCCGTCACCAGTAATCGATCCATGATGAGGTTTACGAGTGAAATATATTTAACCTTAATAACGCGTTTCGCAATTTCATAAGAAATAGCAGATCCTTTATAGCAAACAACTTCGGGAATGCCCAACAATGCGGTCTCCAGGGTTGCAGTACCTGATGTTACCATTGCCGCTTTCGATTGCCTTAGTAAATCATAAGTGCCATTGCTGGTAGCTGATACATTGGGGAATTTTTGAAGGAATGGTTCGTAATAAGCATCTTCCTGACCAGGTGCGCGTGCAACAATAAACTGATAATCGGGAAAAGCTTTACTTACTTCCAGCATGATCGGAAGTTTTTTTGCAATTTCCTGTTTGCGGCTTCCGGGTAATACAGCGATAATAGGTTTTTCAGAAAGTGGAACAGGCGCGGGTCGGTTGCGCACTTCATCTAAAACTTCAACCAATGGATGACCGACATAGTGAACAGGCCATTGCCATTTGTTTTCATAATAAGGTTTTTCGAAAGGAAGAATCACCAGCATGAGATCGATATGCTTTTTCATTTTTTAACCCGATTCTCCTTCCATGCCCAAACCTGAGGGCTGATATAAAAAATGATTTTATAGCCCTGTTGTTTGGCCCATTCAGCAATGCGTAAATTAAAACCCGGGTAATCGATTAAGATAATCGCGTCGGGTTTGAATTGCTCAATATCTGCTTTGCAAAAAGCGAGATTACGAAAGATGGTGCGCAGGTTCATCAACACTTCTACAAAACCCATGAATGCGAGTTCGCGATAATGTTTTACCAACGTTGCGCCAGCTTCCTGCATTTTGTCGCCACCCCAGCAACGAATGTCGGACTGCGCATCACGTTTCACGATTTCCTTAATCAGGTTGCTGCCATGTAAGTCGCCAGACGCCTCGCCTGCTATGATGTAATATTTCACAGATTGTTATTTCTTTCGGCAAAGGAAACGAAATCAGTTAAACAATTTTAAAATCAGTATACCGATTCCAAAGAGCAACGTAACCAGGAAGATTCCCCTTGCCGTTTTATCGCGGTGTGTGTTGATATAAATGGTGAAAAGAATCACGTTGGCCAGCAATGCAAGTGATCCAATGGATGTGATGAGTTTATTGTTGCTAAAAAACTCTTCGAGAAAAACGCCAAAGCTGCTCGAGGAAAACTTGATCAGGTAAATGACAAGTAAGCCAATGATGGGGCCGAGCAAACCTAATACGAGTCCGAGCTGTAGTTTATCTTTTTTCAGGATCATTTTTCCCAGAGTTTTTGCAGTTTTTCTTTTTGCTTATAGTGCGTAAGATCGAATTGAACCGGTACTACACTCACATAACCATTGGCAAGTGCCCATACATCGGTGTCTTTTCCTTTATCGAAATTAACGAACTCACCTGTAAGCCAGTAATACATCCGTCCATGCGGATCCTGACGTTCGATAAAATCTTCTTCGTATTTGGCATAAGCCTGCCGGCAGATCTTTAAACCTTTCAGCAGGTTGGCTGGCATGGCAGGAATGTTTACATTCAGTACTGTATGCTGTTCCATTTTTTGTACTCAGCATTTTTTCAACTACCATGCGTGCATATTTTCTGGCTCCACTAAAGTCGGCTTCAATACTAAAGTCGAGTAATGAAAACCCTGCAGAAGGAATACTTTCAATCGCTGCTTCAACGGCAGCCGACATCGTACCGGAATAAATGACATTGATACTATGATTGGCACCATGGTTTACACCACTCACACAAATGTCGGGTTTGCGATGGAGTACTTTATCAACGGCAAGTTTTACACAATCAACCGGCGTGCCCGTACATGCATACGCTTCAATATCACCAAAAGTATTCACCTTATGTAAACGCAGCGGTTGTCCAATCGTGATGGCGTGTCCCATTCCTGATTGCGGTTTGTCGGGCGCAACTACAACCACTTTTCCCAGATCTTTTACTGCTTCTACCAGATTTTGTATCCCCGGTGCCATGTATCCGTCATCATTCGTAACAAGGATCACCGGTTTGGTTGACTTATTTCTGGCGGAAGGAGGACGAGGTGCGGGTCGCGTTTTATCGACCACTGATTTCTTTTTGGTAGCCATACTTAACAAATGTGATGATTATTTCTAATCGAGTCAAGCTCGAAGTTATTGTATTCCTGAAAAAATATTTTGTGGGGACAAAGAAATTAGTAATTTAGCTAAAATTATTAGTGTATCTAAGTAGATGCGCCTGAATCAATCATTCTAAAATCCTGACATGTCAATCGCTAATCAAAACCTGAAGTATTTACGCAAGCTGCGTGGATGGACGCAGGAAGAGTTTTCGCAGAAACTCGGAATTAAGCGCTCACTCCTGGGAGCCTATGAAGAAGAAAGGGCAGAACCCAGAATTGATGTACTTGAAATTGTGTGTGACATTTTCAAGTTGACGATGGATGAGATATTACGGAAAGATTTGAGTGATAATAAAAGTAATTACCTTGCAAAACGCCGTGCGTTGAAGCTGGCGACCGGCAGGCCGGATATTCCATTTGTTCCGGTAAAAGCTGCGGCAGGTTATCTCGCTGGTTATGGTGATCCGGAATTTGTGGATGAGCTCAACACATTTACATTGCCGATGCTTTCGGGTGGTAATTACCGCGCATTTGAGATCGTGGGTGATAGTATGTTGCCAACTCCAAGTGGTTCTGTAATTGTAGGCGAAAAAAATTGAAAACCTGGATGAGGTGAAGAATGGTGCTGCATGCATTGTGGTTTCGCGTCATGAAGGAATCGTGTATAAGCGCGTCCAGAAAAATGGAAGATCAAAAAGCAAACTCACGCTCGTAAGTGATAATCCTGTTTACCATCCGTACACTATGAATGCTGACGATGTGCTGGAAATGTGGCAGGCCCAGATGATAATTGCGAGGGCCGAACAGCAAAACCGCTGGGATATGAGCCACCTTACCAACATCGTAAATGACCTCCAGGAGCAGGTTGTTTCGCTCAAGAAGAAGTTAAATTGATCTGATTTCCAATTAGTTAATTTCTTTAATGCGTTTTTTTGCGGCGATTCTTCTGTGCTACGATTTCCTCCAGTATATTTGAGATGGAACTGACTGTATGTATAGAAGAATTGCCGTATTTACTGCTTTGCTGTTGGGCATTGTGTTGCCATTACTTTCTCAACCCAAACTCCTTCCCGCTGTCAAAACCAATCAGGCGCCTAAAATTGATGGTGATCTGAGTGATTCGGTTTGGCGCTTAGCTCCCGTAGCCGGCCAGTTTGTACAAAATTTTCCAAACGTAGGTGCCCCCGCTACACAACGCACGGAGGTAAGAGTGCTTTATGATGATAATGCTATTTATATTGGCGCATACCTGTATGATGATCCTGCATTGATCCGCCGACAAATCACCGCACGCGATGAAGAACAACAAAAAGACGTTGACTTCTTTTCCGTTTTTATAGACACTTATAATGATCACCAAAACGGTTTTCAATTCCTCGCTACCTCCGCGAATGTTCAAACCGATGCAAGACTTTCTCCCAATGTAATGCCAACATTCGGCACTTATGGCGACAAAACCTGGGACGCTGTCTGGGATAGTCGTGTATCACTGAAGGAAGATGGCTGGGTAGTGGAAATGGAAATTCCATATATCTCTCTGCGTTTTTCAAAGAATACAATGCAGGATTGGGGAATACAATTTCAACGTCAGGTGCGCCGCACCAATGAAACTTCATTCTGGAATTTTGTTGATCCCAACGTAAATGGTTTTGTAAACCAGTTCGGCATCCTGAAAAATTTGCTGGATATCAAACCGCCGCTGCGTTTGAGTTTTTCGCCCTATGTTTCTACCGGCTACCGTCGCGTACCTGAAGTGAATGGATCACGCTCAGAATGGTTGAAAAGCGGTGGCATGGATGTGAAATATGGAATCAACGAGAGCTTTACCCTCGACGTTACGCTGGTTCCCGATTTCGGTCAGGTGATTTCTGATAACGTAATCAATAACCTTACACCTTATGAAGTGCGATTTGATGAGTATCGTCCCTTTTTTACCGAAGGCGTTGACATCTTTAATAAGTCGGGACTTTTTTATAGTCGCAGGGTAGGGGCCGCGCCTGCGGGTTACCGCGCTGTGGAAGAAATGGCCGATGATGATCCCAACATCGAAATTGTGCGCAATCCGGGTCGTACACAACTGTACAATGCGTTGAAGTTGTCGGGAAGAACACCATCAAAACTGGGTATTGGTTTCTTTAACGCAGTTGCGGCACCAATGTACGCGACTATTCGCGACAAAATAACGGGTGACCGCACGCGCATCAAAACTGAAGCGCTCACCAACTATAATATCATTGTACTTGACCAGGCACTAAGAGGTCGTTCCTTTGTTACATTTACGAATACAAATGTGTTGAGGGATGGCGGTGGTGACGACGCCAATGTAACCGGGCTTGATTTTAGTTTTTTTGATAAACAGAATACGTATAACGTTCGTGGGCATGCACACTACAGTAAAGTGTGGTCGGCAAACTCATACGATGGGTTTAGCTCCAATTTACGCGCCGGCAAAGTGAGCGGTCGCTGGCAGTATTATGTGCAGAATCAACTGCGATCATTAAACTTTGATCCCACCGACCTTGGTTATCTTGAAACTTCCAATCAGCATATCAACACAGGCCACATCAGTTTCAACGAATACAAACCCGGAAAAATTTCCTGAATTATTTTATTCGTTTTAATACTTCTTATCGTCGTTTGTACAAGCCCGATGTATTTAACGATTTCACCGCGGAACTCAGCGCCTTTTTATACTTCAAAAACTTCTGGGATCTTACAATTAGTGCCGGTTACCTTCCTGACCAGCATGATTATTTTGTGTTGGGAAGACCGTTTGATAAATATGCACGCCGTCCTGAATATGGCTACCTGAGTTTGGAAGGAAGTACTGATAGCCGGAAACGTCTCTTTGTTTCATGGTCGGCGCTGCTTTCTGATTTCTTCAAAAATCCTGAAAAGAAATATTACGAACTCACGGGAGGTGTACGTTATCGTTTCAGCAATAAACTGACTGTAGAGCTGGAACATAGTTTTGGAACCGAAACGGATTATATCATCAATGCTGGTCGCGACCTGCTGGGTGAACCGCGTATTGCATTTGTCGATTTCAAAGAAGCAACCTCATTGCTGAATGCTATTTACAATTTTACTCCTCGTATAAATTTGACACTACGTGTGCGACACTACTGGAGTAATGTCCTGATAAAACGTACCGCATACGTTGATAACAAAGGTTTGCCCATACTGGAAACACCATATAGCGGCGTAGATAATGTGAACTTTTTTTAATACAGATGCATTCTTCACCTGGGATTTCAGATACGGCAGCCGCCTGATTCTGGGATATAAAAACTGGTTGGGCGACGACCAGGCTTATGGTGTGGATGGCAGCAATTACAAGCGGTATCTATCCAATTTCGGACGTACGTTTAATCTCCGCCACGGAACCGAAATAACGGCGCGTTTTATATATTTCCTGGATTACAACCAGTTTAGAAGAAAGCGGAATAATTGATCATTGCCCAAGCCCAAGCCCAAGCCCCCCAACCCCCGAAGGGGGAGTCCATCGATCATCCCCCATCCACCAACCACCATCGAACATCGATCATCCCCCATCCACCATCCACCCTCCACCCTCCACCATCCCCCCCCTCATCTCCCATCAAAACAAACAATGTCTTTCTCAACAATAGCAAACGCTTTTTCTCCCGGTCCCGGTTTTACAGGGTAGTTACCCGTAAAACGACTAAAGGCAGGCAGGATGGCTTGTTGTTTTCCCAAATAGAAGCAGGGAAATTTTAAAGACTGTTTTGCTTTACCCTTATTGAAACAGCCGGGTGCACATGGCCGGAAAAATAATATTTACCGGGTTCAGGCTGCTCCACAGGATCGTGTACGAAACAGAATTTTCCTATTTGTAATTCTTCTTCGTGAACCATGATGTTGGTTTCTTTATACCAAACATCATCGAGAATGTCATGATTTCCACGGGCGAGTTGGATTTCGAGAGAAGGAAAATCGTGTCGCCACTTATAAAACAAATCGAGTTCTTTATTGGCGCGGCTATGACTTAAGTCGCCAACAATAATCAGTTTTTCTGCTTTAAAAAAAGTAACTGACTTAGCAATCGGTGCAAGTCATCTTTGTAAACGGATTGTGGTATTCCGATTCCTGCTTTACGAAAATGACCCGATTTTCCAATATGTAAATCAGCGAGAACTAAAGCGTTTTCATTTTCCCAAAACACAACTCTTTCTGAACTGAGGATAAAATGATTGTCGTGGATAATATGAGATACATAGGATGGCATGGCGGCAAAGCTATTAAAATGTAGATAATAGAGAAGTGCCGATCAAAATACAGAAGTGTTAAAAAATCCGGGCATTTTTAACTCTGTAAATCAGACAATTGCTGCTGCATTCGTCGCACGCGGTCTTCCCAGTTTTTCGGAAGAAAGATCTTCACGCATACTATCCACTTTAATTGGGAAGCAAAATGGCGTTAATTGTTTCGGCCAGGTAATCACTATTTTTGACTGGCTGATGCGTTGCAACATATCGCGTAAACGGGCTTCTTCCATTTGTTGATCAAAAACTTCCTGGAAAGCCTGTCGAAGTAATAAATTATCAGGATCGTATTCAGCAAATACTTTAAACAGCAATGACGCCGACGCCTGCAGATGTCTTGCTTTTTTATGTTCGCCCGGGAATCCCTGGAAGATCAATCCACCAATAACGGCAATATCACGGAATTTACGTTTCGCCATTTCGGTTGAATTCACGCTGCGTTGTATGTCTGCAAAAAGATTATCCGAGAAAAAGATCATATACATTAGAATCATCCAAAGGAATGGGCTGGTCGCTTAAAAGTTCAAATCCATAATCGTTCATTGCAAACGAAAACGTAATCGGGGTGATGCGACTGATGCGCCATGCAAGTATGGCGGCCATCGCTTCATGTACCAGTCGTCCTTCAAATGGATATACAAAAAGATGATACCCGTCTTTTGTTTCAATTTGCTCAATCAGTAATTCATTGTCTTTGGGCACATGCGATTGTTCAGCCTGCCGTTCAAACAGCGGTCGAAGTATTTCAATTTCTGCCGGTAGTTTTTTTGTACCAATGGCATGAGCAAGGTTGAGTGATTCGCGCAATTTGCGACCCAGGTTTGCAGATAGTGGCATACGACCGCCATTCCAGCTTGGCACGACTGATTTTTTCTTTGTCGATTTTTTTACCAATACCGACATATCTTTTATCATCACCAACTCGAGGTTGCGCCCTGCAAGTGTGAAAACATCTCCCGGTTCCAGGCGTGAGATGAAATATTCTTCTATCACACCAATAAAACCACCTGATAGAAATTTTACTTTCAACATTGCATCACTCACAATCGTACCGATATGTAATCGATGACGCATGGCAAGTTTTCTACCGGGCATATAATAGCGGCCATCCATCCATTCCACCTTTCGGTACTCATTGTATTGCTGTAATGCAACACCGCCTTCCTGGATATGATGTAATACCTGTTGCCATTCTTCAACTGTTATGCTTTGGTAACAATGACATTCACTGATTTCATTAAAAATTTCGTTAGGTTCAAATCCTTCGCCAATAGCAAGCGTACATAAATATTGTATCAATACATCGAAACAACGTATCTGTGGTGGACGACTTTCAATCAGCCCATCAACTACAGCCGATTTCAATGCAGCTGCTTCAATTAATTCGAGTGAGTGCGTGGGAAGAAAATAAATTTTGCTGGTTTCGTCGGGTCGGTGACCGCTTCTTCCGGCGCGTTGCAAAAAGCGTGCAACCCCTTTTGGTGAACCGACCTGTATCACGGTTTCAACCGGGCGGAAATCTACACCGAGATCTAATGAGGCTGTGCAAACGACAGCTTTTAACCGGCCTGTACTCAGGTTTTCTTCTACCCAGTCGCGCAGCTCACGGTCAACGCTTCCATGGTGAAGTGCAATCGCGCCTGCAAGTTCTGGTGCTGCCGACAACAATGCCTGGTACCAGAGCTCGCTCATACCGCGTGTGTTGATGAAAATGAGCGTTGTTTTATTTGCCTCTATAATGGGTAATACTTTATTCACCAGCTTTATCCCCAAATGTCCTGCCCAGGGATACTTTTCAATTTCATCGGGCATTACAGAAAGTATTTCAACTTCCTTTCGCACTTCGGCACGAATGATGGTGCCCGATATTTTTGCCGGTGATAATAAAACAGTAAGCGCTTCATTGAGGTTGCCGATGGTTGCTGAAATTCCCCAAACAGATAATGGTACATAAGAAGCGGCGTCTGTATGGCGAATGTATTCGCGTATGCCAAGTAAGCGACTGACGGCAAGCTCTACCTGCACACCTCGTTTACTGCCCAGTAGTTCATGCCATTCATCTACAGCTATAGTGCGCAGATTTGTAAACAGATTTGGATAGCCTTTTAATGCCAGTAGTAAGTGAAGACTTCTCTGGTGTAATGATCAACACTTCCGGCATCTGCCTTTTTTGTTTGGCGCGTTCACTTAGTTCGGTATCCCCATTGCGAATGCCAACCTGCCATTGCATACCCAGTCCGCTGATAACTTCTTCCATTGCGCGGCCAATATCTTTTGCAAGGGCACGCAAAGGAGTGATCCAAAGAAGTTGTAATCCGTTTTTGGATTTTCGTTTATAGTTGGCAGGATTGCGATTGATAAAGCCAATCAGTTCGCCGAGGAAGATAGAGAAAGTTTTACCGCAACCGGTGGGTGCATTCACAAGGCCACTTTTGCCGTCGGCCAGTGCCTGCCATGTTTGCTCCTGGAATAAAAAAGGCTGCATTTGCTGCTGCTGCATCCAGTCGAGCACCACGCGATAACCTTTTGTATTTGTCACACTCCGGTCGTTCAGCACAGCCTGCAAATTTTGTAATGAATGGGAAAAATTTTAGTCTTTATCCCCATGGACATTGATGCGGTTATTGCACCGTTTTAATCATACCGTCCTGCCAGCGAAGGAAGTAAAGTTTCTTGTTCTCAAAATACTGCAATTGCATGGATGGTTTGCTGAGAACAGGTTGTATATCGTAGGCAGTAAATTGAAGATGCGATTTATTGCCCAGGTTCGATGCAATATCATTCCCAAACTGGAGCAGCAGTTTTGCATAGTTCCAGGTTACTTCATAACCCCTGAACACCATATCACTGGGTCGCGCATACATGCTACCTGCAAACTGGCTATTGATTTCCTGGCTCAGTTTGTCAGTACGTGGGTTATAAAAGGGATTGCTGTAGATAATTTCAGGTCCTTTAAACTCAGGGCGGCTAAATTCACGAGTGATATTATCCCAGGTTGGCATTCCAATGATCGTAAGCGGATATGATTTATGAATACCCGCCAGTTGTTGCGCAAGTCTGCGTCCAAATGCAGCGTCCAGAGTACCTGCAATACAAACCGATTGTTTGTTACTGTCTAAATGTTGCGTGAGTTGATTTACCGTAAAACTATCTGGCAGGTCTACATATTTGAATTGAATAGGGGAGCCCATGGCCTGTTTGCCAAATTCTTCCCAAATGTTTTGGATATAACTTTCAGTACTTCCTTTTTTACGAAAAACAACCAGTGGGTTGAGTGCAAAATATTTCTGGATAAAACGATACATACCTTCACACTGCGTACGCAATGTTGGATTCAACACTACGAGGTAAGGATTGTTCTGAATACCTCCATCATTTGGAATGGTGGTATTGATAAAAGGAATCTTATGTTTTAATGCAAACTCCGCGAAGGGTTTTACTTCCTGGCTGGTGCAGTTTACGATCAACAGGTCAACGCTGTCTGCAGCTGCTTTTTTGTAGCTGGCTGGCGAGTGATTCTTTTGCAGAACGTGTATCATAAATAAACACTTCCAGTTCTGCGCCTTCCAGCTCCAGTGAATCGAGTGCCATTTGAACACCTTCATAAAACTCGAGTCCGGGATTGATGAATTTTGGAAATTCATTTTTACCGTATCGATATTCATTCAGGTTGTTGAAAGCTGAATCGAGGTAGATAGGGGCAAATACCGCAATGCGCGGCTTTTGAACAGGCATGTCACCCTCATCCTGCGCGTTTACCTGCAGGAATGTAACAAACATGATCAACAAAAGGAGCCAGCTTTTTTTTCATACGGTATATTTTTATATCCGGTATTGTTATTCCCACTCGATCGTAGCCGGAGGCTTTGCTGCTGATGTCGTAAACAACCCTGTTGATGCCGCGAACATTATTGATGATTTCGTTCGACAAGTATGCAAGGAAAGAATACGGCAGGTGAGCCCAATCGGCCGTCATGCCATCCACACTGGTAACAGCGCGAAGTGCAACAGTATATTCATACGTGCGCTCATCGCCCATTACGCCAACACTTTTAACCGGAAGCAAGATGGCACCTGCCTGCCAAACCGTTGCATAGAGATTGTTATCTTTCAGCGCTTTGGTATAAATATGATCCGCTTCCTGCAACAACTGTACCTTTTCCTCGGTCACTTCACCCAGGATGCGGATGGCCAAACCGGGGCCGGGGAAGGGGTGGCGATCAATCAACTCGCTGGGGATACCCAGTTCGCGTCCCACTTTTCTTACTTCATCTTTGAATAAATAACGAAGCGGCTCCACCAGTTCAAGATGCATTGTATCGGGTAAACCGCCCACATTATGATGCGATTTGATGGTTACTGAAGGACCGTGTACAGAAACACTCTCAATCACATCGGGATAGATAGTACCCTGTCCCAATAAACCAATTCCCTGAATTTTTTCGGCTTCTTCCTGGAATGTATCGATGAAAAGTTTACCAATTACTTTACGTTTTGCCTCAGGATCTGTTTTTCCTGCGAGCTCACGGTAAAAAGTTGTTTTCGCATCTATTCCTTTAACATTTAAGCCAATTTTGGCATAGGTTTCCAGAACAGATTCAAATTCGTTTTTGCGCAGAACGCCATTGTCGACAAAAATTCCGAAGAGGCGATCGCCAATTGCTTTATGAATTAATGTAGCCGCAACGGTTGAATCCACACCACCACTTAGAGCCATAATCACTTTGCGGTCGCCGATTTGTTTTTGCAGTGCAGCAACGGTGTCGGTAATAAAGTGAGCGGGCGTCCAGTCCTGACTGCAACCGCAGGTATTTACCAAAAAGTTTTTGATGATCTTTTTGCCTTCGGTGGAATGGTATACTTCGGGGTGAAACTGTACGCCATAGAGCGGTTGACCGTCATCTTTCTTCTTACGGAAGGCAGCCACGGGAATGCTATCGGTGGTAGCCAGTATTTCAAACCCCTCGGGCAGGTCTTTGATGCTGTCGCTATGGCTCATCCACACCTGGCTTTCGGGAGCCACATCCGTGAAGAGCTGGTCATCGAGCTGGCGCTGCAGCGTGGCTCGACCATATTCGCGTTTATTACTTTTTGCCACCAGGCCTCCAAAACGTTTGGCGGTAAGCTGCGCGCCGTAGCACACACCCAGCACCGGTACGTTTTGAATCATCGACTGGATATCCACGTCCGGGGCGCCATCTTCATTTACCGAAAATGGGGAGCCGGAAAGGATAATTCCCTTCAAACCGGGTTCATAACTAAATTGCTTGTGAAAGGGGATGATTTCGCAATAAACATTGGCCTCGCGTACGGCCCTGGCGATCAATTGTGTATATTGGGAACCGAAATCGAGAATAAGAATCTTTTCCGTCATGGTGCTGCGAAGGTAAAGAATGCCGCTTGTTTTTAAAATTTCCTTCTCAATTTCGTAACCTGGAAAATTGACTGTTCGTCTAACATGCTAAACAACCTACACATGAGAAATAATTCAATTTTTGCATTCCTCGCCCTGGTCATCCTGAGTTCCTGCAATATTTTCGGCGGTAAGCGGATAAATGGCAATGGGAATGTAGTGACCGAAACGCACGATCTTACTGGTTTTACTGAAATTAGCGTGGGCGGCGCGATTGATTTGTATATTAGCCAGGGTAGCAGCTATTCGATAAAGGTGGTGACCGACGAAAACCTGCATGAATTTGTGAGCATAAGAAAAGACGGCGATGAGCTGGAAATCCGTCCGGAACATAACATGAACCTGAATGGCTCTTCGGGAATCAAAGTTTACGTAACCTGTCCCACGATCCATAAACTGGGTGCATCCGGTGCTTCAGACATTGTTGCCGAAACTGCCCTGCAGGGAGGCGAATTGTCCATCGATCTCAGTGGTGCAAGTTCTGCCAAAGTTGAGCTCGACTATACCGATGTAGATTTGGAATTGAGTGGTGCAAGTTCTGCAGAGCTAAGGGGCAACGCCAAAAGAATTGCTATTGAAGGCAGCGGCGCATCGGAGGTAAAAGCCATGGATCTCACCACAGCTGACGCGGACGTGGATATATCAGGTGCCAGCAACGTAAGTATTTTTGTTACAGAGAGCCTGAAAGCTGAAGCCAGTGGCGCATCAGAAATAGTGCACAGCGGCGGTGCAAGGGTAAACTCCAACACCAGCGGCGCTTCCAGCGTGCGGGCCAAATAAAAACTTCGCAACGCTTCGTGACCGAAAAGGAAGTTTTAATGTGATAAATAGTACGATTCAGTACTTTTAAATTGTACACAGGTTAAGGTCATGGTTACTTAGTCTTTTGAAATAACAGGAAATGTTGTTTCATCTGATTTTTTTTAAAACCAAAACGAACCAGGACCAATGGCCACTAACCATTTATCAAGACGCGAGTTTTTACGCAACAGCGCACTTGCCACCGGTGCGTTATTATTGTCGGGAACGACACTATCTTCATTTTCTGTTTCCAAAAAAATTACGGTCATCGTAATGGGCGCAGGCTTTGCCGGTCTATCCGCAGCAAATCAGCTGAAGAAGAAAGGGTATAATGTGATTGTGCTGGAAGCGAAAGGCAGAATTGGCGGACGCGTATTTTCAACGCCCATACAGGACAACAGTCCGCTGATTGTAGAACTCGGTGCCGAATGGGTAGGCGATTCGCATACCCGCATCAAAGAACTTTGTGGTGAGTTTGGTTTGAAACTAAACAACAACCAGTTTGATTCAGACCTGATTTACAGGGATGAATATTTCACAACAGGAAGATGGAAGTATAGTGACGAATGGGAAGTAAAATTCAATAAGATACTAAAAGACTTTCACCAGTTTTCGCAGGATGATAAAGAAAAACTGGATCGCATGGATTGGTGGCGCTTCCTGGTGAATAATGGTTGTGAAGGCCGTGATCTTGAAATTCGTGAATTACTGGACAGTACCGACTTTGGTGAAACCATTCGCCATGTTTCGGCTTTTGCTGCACTGGCAGAATATGCAGAGAGCAGTCCCAAGAATGAGATGGACTTTAAAATAGAAGGTGGCAACTCGCAGCTGGCGCATAAATTCGCTGATGCCATTGGTCGTGAAAATATCCACCTGAAGCATGCGGTTACAAAAGTGATACAGCCCCGAAAAGGAAAAGTAACTGTAGAATGCTCCAACGGAAAAACGTTCCAGGCGGATAAAATCATTTGCACACTTCCAACTTTTGCTGTGAGCAAAGTGATCTGGGAGCCGGGACTGGAATCAAAATACATCGCGGCCATCAATGAACTACAGTACGCGCGTATCAACAAAAACCCGGTTCTCTTTAATGATCGTTTCTGGAAGCGTGAAGATTTTGATATGGTAACCGATCGTGTACCGCACTATTTTTATCATGCTACCAAGAATCAGCAACATGAAAAAGGGGTACTACTTTCTTATACCATCGGAGATAAGGCAGCAGTTGTAGCTGCTCAAACCGATGAATGGCGCGCAAAACAAATAGATGAAACACTTGCCAAAGCTTTCGGTCCGGTAAAGGATAAAATTGAAGGACAACTGAATTATTTCTGGGGATCAGATGAATACTCGCGCGGGGCTTATGCTATTTATGGCAAAGGACAATGGTTTCGTGTGATGCCCATATTAAAACGCCCGCATGTCAACACCTTCTTCGCCGGTGAGCACCTCGCCGACTGGCAGGGATTCATGGAAGGCGCTATTAATAGCGGGGAAGAGATGGCGGAGAAAGTGTGAGATTGAGGGCCGAAGATCGATGGTCGATGGACGATGATCGATGGCCGATGACCGATGTCCGATGTCCTATGACCGATGATCGATGATGGGTATCCGATGTCCGATGTCCGAAGAAGCTCGCGATCGCAAGACATCCCCACTAAATGTCGGGATCGGCAAACCTGCGCTTTAAACATTCATCGATCATCGGACATCGATCAGGATCATCGAACATGCAACCACTTCAACGTCTTCACCTCCGATCCAAACTTAATTCGAACCAAATAAAGCCCGGCTGCAACTACTGAGGGAGAGCTGGAAAAATACCAACCGTTCTTCTGTAATGCTTTCCAATGCATGTAACAACACAGCATCACCTCCATCAACGGTTGGAATTGCGGCGCGGACTTCCGAATAGGCGCCTTCTTTAATTTCCTTCTGTAAAACAATTTCGCCTGCATTATTAAGGCGGTACAGAAACTTTGTTGCAGCAACATGCATTTCCCCGCTGGCAGTTACCTCCATATCTGCTATCGATTGATAGTCCTGTGAAGTTAACGGACGTATGTAACCCTGCTGTGCCGAGACAGGTATAACACTGGCAATAACGCATGCAAAAAGTAAAAACGGTAATTGAGTAATAGATAAATTTCTCTTCATATTCTGCCTGATTACTCAGAGCAAGGTTTATGACATAAGGGATTGTTAAAATGATGAAAAAGCAACCTGAAATGTCGGATTGACTTATAGTCCAATGAATTTTACCTGTATTGTGATATTGCGGTTGCGGCCTTTGTCGTCGGTGCAGGAAATTTTAACCCGTCCTTCCGCCGGCATGAAGAATAGTTTTTCACCGGGAGCTACCGCTTTGTAAAATTGATCGTTGATATACCAGTATACGCGGCTCACATCATTTCCGGTTTTGGCCTGCAGCAGCAGTGGTTCGGGATGATCTTTACTGATCAGGTATTCGTTACCTGATAAAGGCGATTGAATAATCGGCGCATTGCCTTTGAACACATACTCGCAGTCGGGATTATGCGGCGGTATTTTTTTGATACGGACGATTTCGCTCCGCCATCCATGCCTGCATTTCCGGCTCGAGTATGCGATAGGTTTTCTTTTTGATGCCTGTTGCTGGTGAACAGTTAACACAATATGAAATGGATTCGTTGGCACTGACTCTTATTTCTTTTAAATGCTCACAGGTGCGTGTAGAAGAAAAGAGGGGAATAAAAGGATCGGTAACAAAATTGCTGCAAAATTCACCGGGCACGAGTCCTGATTCGCTACAAACCTGCCGCACCTGGTAATCGGCGGGCGCTGCAAACCATCCATCATCACTATCGTAATCGATGGTATTAAATAAACGGAACAACAATGGCGTAGCTACATTGGCACCGCTCAAATCGGGGACACCTACGCCGGAGAAATTGCCGACCCATACGCCGATGGTATATTTTTTATTATAACCAATACTCCATGCATCGCGACGACCATAACTTGTGCCCGTTTTCCAGGCAATACGTGGCATACGTTCTGTGGCGGTCCAGTTCAATGGAAAATCAGGACGGTTCACTTTCGTCAAAATTTCATGAATCATATAGGCAGCCGTTTCGCTCACGATACGTTTAGACGCACCGCCTGTGTCGCCTTTTTTATATATACCAGCGGACGGAATTCACCCCCATTGGCAAATGCTGCATATAAGCCTGTGAGTTCTTCAAGTGTGGTGCCACAACCGCCGAGTGCGAGCGAAAGCCCCAGCTTCCGTCTGTCTTTTTCTATTTGTTTAAACCGCGCTGCCACCAAAGCATTTACCAGTCGTTCGGTACCCAGCATATTCAATCCTTTCACCGCAGGGATGTTCAGGCTATGTTCCAGTGCATATTCCACCGTTACATATCCTGTAAACTGGCGGTCGTAATTTTCGGGAGCATATCCCTGGAAATACACGGGCACATCGGTCATGATGGTGCGGGGCGTAAGCAATCCTTCGTCAAAACCCAAAGCATAGATCAATGGCTTTAAAGTGCTGCCCGGCTGCCGAATGGCTTTCGCGCCATTTACCTGGCCATCATCTGTTGTATCGGTAAAGTCGGCGGAACCTGTATACGCTACAACTTCCATGGTCTCATTGTCGACAACAACAACGGCTGAATTTCTTATACCGCGTAATCTTTGTGTGCGGATATAATCGCTTACCAGCTTTTCAGTTTTGAGTTGTGTATTCAGGTCGAGGGTGGTTTCTATCTCATTTAGTCCGCTGTATCGGAGTTTTTGCGAAAGATGTGGCGCCTGTCGCGGCATTACACCCCGTGTCGCAACCAGTGGTTCGGCAAGTGCATCCGTAATTTCTTTTTCAGTAAAAAGTGCTTCATCTCGGAAGTATTGTAACCAGCGATTGCGTTCGGCGATGATGCGGTCGTTGTGCCGCCCCATCACAAGCGACGAGGGGCGATTGGGGATGATACTCAGCGCAGTTATTTCGGCCAGCGACAGGTGATCGGGTGCTTTATTAAAGTACAACCATGCGGCGCTTTTCACGCCTTCAATATTACCGCCATAAGGAACCATGTTGAGATAGAGTTGAAGGATTTCATCTTTGCTATACTTCCACTCCAGTTGAAAGGCCCGGAACATTTCAATGAGTTTATTTCCCCAGGTTCGCGGTCTTCGTTCCAACGCCCGTGCCACCTGCATGGTAATGGTACTGGCGCCCGAAGTGCGCTTGCGGCTCAGTATATTGTTGAATAAAGCACGCCCTACGGCAAAGGGGTTTACCCCGGGGTGCTGATAGAAATACTGATCTTCCTTGGCGATAATGGTTTTGCGCAACAAGGGAGAAATTTCATCGAGCCCGGTACGCATCCGCCATTTATCGTCGGGAGTGAGCCAGGCGTGAATAATTTCGCCATTTCGATCTGTAATAACCGTTGAATAACTGATCTTATCAGGCAGGGGAAATATCCAGTGAAGCAATAGAAACAGCAAAAAAAGGCCTGCCACAAATCCCAGGATTCGGATAGTCCACTTTTTAAAGGTTCTTTTAAAAGTTGCTTTCACTTAAAATATGAATTGCTTATCGGGAGAAATATTGTTGCGCCTGCTAACTATTCCCTGATGCAATGCCCCGGCAACAGGTTGCTTTTCGTCTCTTTTTTGGCAAAGATTGGATAATGCGACAACATTCAAATTGCATTTCAAAAAAAATATGGGTGGCCGGGCAACCCTTTTTTATTTCCGTTGATCTAAGAATTAATTTTTATTTGAGATAGGAGCATTTTCTTTATCTTCTCATAGAAATAGCACCATTATAACCATTCCTTATGCGCATCAAATCCTTCGTAGCAGTACTGACTGCCGCTTCCATCTTATTTTTTGCCTGTAACAGAAGCGCGGTTTCACTTACCTACACCAACGCCAAAGATGAAGTACCCCAATTGGGTAACCTCATCTTCCGATTTAACCAGCCAATGGTGGCTGATTCATTATTGAACCAATGGGATTCAACCGACTACGTTCAGTTCTCTCCCAATATCCCGGGCCGTTTTCGTTGGGAAAGTCCCGATCAACTGGTGTTTTCCCCGGCTGCGCCGCTCGATCCGGCAACTACCTACACGGCCAATGTAAGCAAAGCAGTACTCCGCTTTAGTGAATATGGTAAAGTGGAAAATGGGGATGGTATAAAATTTCATACGCCCGACCTGCGTCTTGATAACTCACAAACCATGTGGGTGGGTGAATCAGCTACGAGTGCTGTAGCACAAATTGACCTGTATTTTAATTACCGGGTCAGCCCCGCAGACATTAAAGACAAACTTCAAATCAAATCAGGAAATGAAGATGTGCCTTTTTCTCTCATCACTGCTGGCGAGGATAACAAAATGACGCTGCGACTCACAGGACTAAAGGCAGAAGATCGCGATTATCCGGTGCAACTGGTGTTGGCAAAAGGATTAAAACCTGTGGTTGGCAAAAATGGAATAGATGAACCCATTAGCACGAGCATGATTGTGCCTTCACCATTTGTGGTGCAGGTTACGCAAACGGAAACTGAGCATAATGGGGAAGAAGGTGTTATTCGCATCAGTACAAGTCAGCAACTCTCTTCAGAAAATATCAAATCATTTATTGCAATTGATCCCTCAGTGAATTTTACGACCGAAATCACCGAGAGTGGTTTGAATATCAGAAGTACACAATTCAATGCTGATAAAAGTTACACCCTCACATTGAAGAAAGGCCTCCGCGGTAAATTGGGTGGTACATTGAAAGAAGAATACCAGCATTCAATTGCATTTGGCCAAATGGAGGCCAGCATTAATTTCACCAATTCAAAGGCAGTTTATCTTTCACGCAACGGTGGCCAACAACTGGAAGTAAAAATTACCAACGTACCAAAAATTAAAGTTATTATATCAAAAATATACGAGAGCAACCTCCTGGCTGTTCAACGTTATGGATATTATGCACGGGAATCCTATCGTTCTGATCAGGATTATTATGATGAATATTATTACGAAGACTATTACAACGATTTTTCATTTGGCGATGTGATGTATGAAAAAGAAATTGACACCCGTAGTTTGCCAAAAAGCGCTGGCGGCAGATTGTTGAATCTCTCGCAGTTCGAAGACCGCCTGCCAGATTTTAAAGGTGTATATCATATCAGCATTCGGTCTACAGATGAATACTGGGTAAGGGATTCGCGCTTTATCTCAATTTCCGATCTCGGTTTAATTGCAAAACAGGGTAAGGAAAATATGATGGTGTTTGTCAACAGCATTAAAACAGCGAAAGCATTATCTGGTGTAAATATCCTGGTGTATGGAAACAATAACCAGTTGCTTGGCACAGGTGCGAGTAATGAAATGGGTGTTGCGGAAATTTCTTATGCACGTCCCGAATTCAGCGGCTTTAAGCCAGCAATGGTGATTGCAAGGACTGCTGATGATTTTAACTATCTGCCTTTCCGAGATACGCGGGTGAATACTTCACGATTTGATGTTGGTGGAAAACGAATGAATGATTCGGGGATTGATGCCTATGTCTATCCTGAACGTGATATCTATCGCCCGGGAGAGAAGATCAATTTCGCAGCCATTCTGCGTGACCGTAACTGGCAGTCGCCGGGCAATCTTCCTGTTAAGTTAAGAATGTTATTGCCAAACGGTAAAGAGCTCACAACGATTCGTAAAACGTTAAATGATGAAGGATCTGCCGAAGCATCTATTGCATTGTCTGCAGCAGCTATTACAGGTTCATATACGCTGGAGTTATTTACATCGAATGATGTATTGCTAACAAGCCGCAGTTTTTCAGTGGAAGAATTTGTACCTGATCGTATTCGCGTGAATACACAATTGAATCAGGAATCGTTTAAGCCGGGCGAAACAGCTGTATTGAAAGTAAACGCAATGAATTTCTTTGGACCGCCTGCAGCGAACCGTAATATTGAAACGGAGATACAGGTAAGACAACGTGTATTCAATCCGGAGAAATTTAGTGGATACAATTTTGCCCTGGCTAACCAGTATTCACTGGCAGATAAAGAAGTAAAAGAAGATAAGACAGATACAGAAGGTAATGCAACTGTTACTTTTAAGGTACCTGATCTTTATGCGAATATGGGATTGTTGCAGGCAACATTCTACTCCACTGTATTCGATGAAACCGGTCGCCCTGTAAGTCGCGCAAGCTCAGCTGAAATTTATACACAGGATGTGTTTTACGGCATTCAGCAGGATTGGTCTTATTATTTTCCATTGAACCAAAAACTTCAATTTGGACTGGTGGCAGTAAATAAAAAAGGCGAAGCCACCACGGCGAACGCACGCGTGGAAGTGATCAAACACGAATACCGCACCGTGCTTGCCAGAAGTGGAAGTTATTTCCGTTATGAATCGCAGAAAGAAGAAAAGATGCTGCAGGAAACGCAGGTTGCTGTTGGAAGTAATACATCGTTCTCATTTATTCCCCGTTCACCCGGCGATTACGAAATACGTGTTTACAAACCGGGCGCAAGTACTTATGTGTCCCGTAAATTTTATAGTTACGGAAGCTGGGGCGGAGACAATAATTCATTTGAAGTAAATGCCGAAGGACAGGTTGAGATAAAACTGGAAAAAGAATCATATCTCAGTGGAGAAACAGTGAAAGCGCTCTTTAGCACACCGTTTAACGGTCGATTGCTGGTGACGATGGAAACAGATCATGTGCTCTCGTATCAATATGTGGATGTGGTAAACAGAAGTGCAAGTGTTGATCTGCCTCTTAGTGGAAAACATGTGCCCAATGTATATATCACTGCAACGCTGATTAAAGCGCACGAACAAAGTGATATCCCGCTTACAGTAGCAAACGGGTTTAAGAGCGTGAAGGTAGAAGAAAAAGCCGACGCATTCCTGTTGAGATTGCTACCGCAAAAGAATCAAGATCACGCACCAAACAGAAAGTGACAGTGAAAGCTGCACCGGGAAGTATGGTTACTTTATCGGCGGTAGACAATGGTGTCCTGCAGGTGAGTGGTTTTGAATCACCTGATCCGTACAAATATTTCTATCAGAAAAAGGCGTTGGAAGTGACGGCGTTCAATCTTTATCCATTGTTGTTTGCCGAAGTGCGTACGCAACTTAGCAGCACCGGTGGTGATGGTGAACTGGATCTTACCAAACGTGTGAACCCTATGCCTGCAAAAAGAGTGCAACTGGTAAGTTACTGGAGCGGCATTCGCAAAGCAAATAGTAGCGGCAACGCAGAGTTTGAAGTGGAAATTCCATCATTCAGTGGCGAGATTCGATTGATGGCTGTGGCTTACAAAGGACAAAGTTTTGGTGCATCAGAAAACACGATGACCGTTGCAGATCCGGTAGTGATTAGTACGGCGCTGCCCAGGTTTATGAGCCCTGGCGATACACTGACAATGCCTGTTACACTTTCAAATACCACCACAAATAATGCAACCCTTTCTGCTACAGTAAAAGTGGAAGGTCCTTTGAAAGTGGTGGGAACCGGCACAGCGCAGGTGAGTGTAAACGGAAAGAGCGAAGCACGACCTGTATTTAAACTGGCAGCCGATCCGGAAATTGGCGTGGCGCAGGTGAAAGTACAGGTAAGTGGCATGGGTGAAAAGTTTGAAGAAGCGATAGAGATTTCTGTTCGCCCTCCTTCTACATTACAAAAACGTTCAGGAAGCGGTGTTGTTGCCGGCGGCAATACAGGAAAAATTTCAATCGGTACGCAGGATTTTATTGAAGGTTCCACTTCGTATAATCTGGTAGTAAGCCGCTCACCTGCATTGGAGCTCGGCGAACAATTACGTTACCTGGTGCAATATCCATACGGATGTACAGAACAAACTGTTTCCGCCGCATTCCCGCAATTGTATTTTGGTGATCTGTCGGATTTGATGAAGCTGCAGCAGCAAAATAAAAAGAATGCGAACGAAAACATCCTGGAGGCAATTCGCAAGATAAAAATGCGCCAGCTTTATAACGGGGCACTCACTTTGTGGGATGGTGGAAAAGAGGATTGGTGGACATCCGTATATGCCGCTCACTTCCTGTTAGAAGCGAAGAAAGCCGGCTTTGATGTAGATGAGAGTTTGCTTGAAACATTGCTTTCTTACTTAAACAACAAACTGAAAAATCGCGAACTGATCAACTACTATTATAATCGTGATCAGAATAAAAAAATTGCACCAAAAGAAGTTGCATACAGTTTGTACGTGTTGGCGCTTGCAGGCAGAAGCAATGTGCCTGCGATGAACTATTATAAGTCCAACACAAACCTGCTCGCACTCGATAGCCGTTATTTGTTATCAGCAGCTTATGCTACCGCGGGTGATAAACGCTCATTTGGCGAGATGTTGCCGGCCGCGTTTGAGGGAGAAGCTTCTGTTCCACAAACCGGTGGAAGTTTTTACTCCGATGTTCGTGATGAAGCCATTGCATTGAACGCATTGCTGGAAGTTGATCCCGGCAACGCACAGATTCCTGTGATGGTAAAACATGTAAGCGAAAAATTAAAAAATCGCCGCTACCTGAGTACACAGGAACGTGCATTCTCGTTCCTGGCATTGGGCAAACATGCACGTGCAGCAAACAAATCAACTGCAACTGCAGAGATTAAAGTGAATGGCAAAACGGTTGCCCGTGCAGCGGATGGAGCATGGAGAGGTACAGAAGCGGAATTAAAAGGAACAAACATTGAGATTGATGTAAAAGGCAATGGATCGCTTTATTACTTCTGGCAGGCCGAAGGAATCAGCAGTACTGGTTCGTTTGTTGAGGAAGACAGTTATTTGAAAGTGCGTCGTCGTTTCTTCAATCGTTTTGGTCAGTCGATAGAAGGAAATAAATTTAAACAAAATGATCTCGTGATAGTACAGGTAACGATTGAGCGCTCTTTCAGCTCGAAGATCGAAAACGTGGTTATCACAGATTTGTTGCCAGCTGGTTTTGAAATTGAAAATCCGCGGACGAAGGAAATTCCGGGTATGGATTGGATCAAAGATGCGTATACGCCTACCGCACTTGACGTGCGCGATGATCGTATTCATCTCTTTGTTGATCTCCATACCAACAAACAGGTTTATTATTACGCAGTGCGTGCGGTGTCACCAGGTCTCTTCAAAATGGGTCCGGTAAGTGCCGATGCAATGTATAATGGGGAATATCATTCTTATCACGGAGCGGGAGCAGTGCGCATCGAAGAGTAAGGATGCGTGAAATCGTGAGGCGTGAGAGGGAAATATGAAAATGAGGAAATGTGGAAATGCGGAAATGAGGAAAATGTGAAAATGAGGAAATGTGGGAATGCGGAAATGTGAAAATGAGGAAAATGTGAAAATGTGAAAATACAATTTCGCGATAGTGCGGCAGTTGTCCAATACACAGTTCACTTTCTCCCGTAAAATGTTCTCACAGATTAAACTGATTTGAACGCAGATTACGCAGATTTTTATCTTTCACGTTTGCCGTTTGCGGTTTGCCGGTTCTCATGCCTCACGATTCCCTCCCGACGCCACCGTAACCACCGGAATCCTGGATGCGTATGAAATTAATTTATTCGTAATCCTGTTCCAGAGTCCGGGGAGTTGGAAATCACGCACCGGGTTGACCATGATAAGGTCTGCATTTATTTTCCGGCTGAAATCAAGTGTGCTTTGTGCAAGGTTTTTTCCTTCGAGAAGAAATGATTGCACCGGTACTGTTGAAATACTTTGTACCACTTCAAGCGCTTGTGCCAGCAGGTTTTTGTTTTCACCATCAGCATGCTGACGAAGTGAAACAAAATATACCGTAGAGCGAAAAGCTCTTCCTAACAAAGCTGCCAGACGTATCTGTCGAATCGGAACTTCGCCACTTACGGGAAGCACAATCTTTTTATAATGACAAACCAATCCGCTTGAGCGAACTGCTAATACAGGCAATTGACTTTTTGTTGCCAAACGGCTGATAGAAACGGCAGACGCCACGCGGTGTAATAAGTTGAAACGGGAAAGACCTGTAATCACAAGGTCCATCTCATATTTCTGAATATATTGGAGTAGTTGTTGTGAGTGGTTGCCACTAAGTACACTGATTTCTATGCGTCCGTTGCCGCAAAGCTGTTGTTTGTATTCGGCACGCAGCAGTTCCAGTTTGCGATAAGCTGTTTCCTGGCCGGTATGGCGGGTAAACATTTTATCTCTGCTGCTTCTTACATGTACCAGGTGAATATTACAACCAAAGCTGTTTGACAGCTCAATGGCTTTGGTAATTGCCCAGCGATTGCGCGCATTGAAATCGATCGGCACCAAAATGTTGTATAATTGGCTTGGCATAGGCAGCAATCATTAAGGTTTTAAATGGGATGTGTGCTACGTAATTTACAAAATCTTATGCCAGATCGCGCAGCGGCTCAAAATTTCGCTCCGTGATGTTTTGGTCCGCAATTTTTCCAAGTATCTCATCTTCGGTGCAGAATGCAATCCCCTTTCCTGCATACGCAATCATACAACGATCATCCTTGCTGTCGCCAACTGCTACTACATTCTTGATTTTCACATTGTAACGTTCGCAGATATGCTGTAATGCGTTTGTTTTACAGAAGGAATGCCCACAAAAGCTTTCAGGAGAGCCGAAAAAATAGGAGGGAAGACTTCACTTCTCCGGTTGATTTTCCTTCGAAAAATTCAAGTTGATGCGCCACTGAGAAATCTGCGCCAATTTGTTGTTTCACATAATTCGTGATCAGGGTATAGCTATGGCTGATGATGCCTACGAGGTATCCTTTGTCTTTATATGCCTGTACTACTTCCTGAATATTTTCGGCCATCTTCATTCCTGAAATCACACCGAGTAATTCATCCATCGTGCGGCCTTTCAGCAACACACCAATACGTTTGGTAAGGATGATGGGATCACTTTCGCTGAAACGTAATTCATCGAGTTTTGCGCGGAATCCAAAAGTGTCGGCACAAACATTAATAAAACGATCGGTGACGATCGTATTATCCATGTCGAGAACAATCATCTTTTTATAAGCCGACAGGTTTTCCCGAATCACATTATTCATTTCGCGCTGTATGGCTTCAAGTGTGTTTGCGCTTTCGAAAGTAAGTTCGTGGCCGTGTTGCCGTTGCGCACGACTGAGTATTGCGCGCGACACTTCGCGGCTCATTTTCCCCAGTGCTTCCCAGGGCTTGCTTTTATTTTCGATATAGCCGATGTTCACTTCTTCCACACGTGCCATCATCAGGTACATGTCGATCAGGATGCCGATATCGACACCATAGTCGTTGAAGAATTCAATGCGTTGGAAGAAAGTTTTTTTACCGGCGATCATTCCACTGAGTGGCTGGCTAAAATGAGCAAGGCCGGGGAAGAGGATTGTCAATAATGGTTTTGCCACGAGTTCAGTCACACGTCCGGCATTACGGGCGAAAGCGCCTTTCACAAAGTCTGCAGTATCTGTAATCAATGGGCGTGAAAGATTGGCGATGCAATTTTCGGGGTAGGGGTCAATATCTGCATCCAGGAAGAGAATGATTTCATTGGTGGAGGCGTCGATGCCTTCTTTCATTGAAGTTCCTTTACCCCTGGTTTCGCTGATGATCACCTTTGCGCCGGCTTCACGGGCCAGTTCAACAGTGTTATCTTCTGATTTATCATCTACTACGATTATCTCCGATACGTTGGGATCGGCCTGGCAAAAACGAATAACCTGGCTGATAGTTGCCGATTCGTTCAAAGCTGGTATTATCACGGTTATCATGGGCTGAAAGATAGGCTTTTGAAGTTTTTTAGGTGGCCTTTTCCTCTATTAGTTTCGTTAATTCTCGATTGTGATTGACAGCCATATATAACAACCTGTAAGCCAAAAACAAAAATCCCGGGACGAAGCCCGGGATTTTGAGATTATTTTCAACTAAAGATTAATAATCGTTGCCGTAACCGCCGCGATCACGGTATCCACCGCCGCCGCCTTTTTTGAAGCCGCCGCCGCCGCCGCCTTTGTTAAAGCCGCCGCCGCCGCCACCGAAGCTTCTTTTTCTTGAAGCCGCCGCCGCCGCTGCCTTCAGGCTTGGGACGACTTTCGTTTACAACGATGTTGCGACCGTCAACTTCGCTGCCGTTCAAAGCAGAGATAGCTGCCTGCGCCTGGTCATCGTTTGGCATTTCAACAAAGCCAAAGCCTTTGCTGCGGTTAGTGAATTTGTCCAACACAATTTTGGCTGAAGATACTTCGCCATGTGAGGCAAAAAGATTTTGGAGGTCCTGATCTTTCAGGTTCCAGCTGAGGTTTCCTACGTAAATGTTCATTTTGAGAAATTTTTAAAAAATACAGTGTTAACAGTACCCAGTAACCAATGAACATTTTACGGTTTTTCGAAACGTTCAGGACTTGCGAAACTGTAGATGCACCAAAACGATACGAAAATAGATATTTTTTGCCGAGAACGCCAAAATTTTCTGCGAACGGGCGTTTTGGGATTTAAAGATTTGATTGTCAGGCGTTGCGAATCGGCAATCGGCAACCGTAAAATTCATTTGAAAGTCATTTTCACATTTCCTCATTTCGGTATTTCCACATTCCTGTCACGATTGCAGCTTACCGTTTGCCCATCTTTACACAAAAAAGCCTCCCTGTGCGGAAGGCTTTTTCAAAAAAATATCAAAGCGAATTATTCAGCTACAACTTCGAATTCCACTTCAGTATTACGACCATTACCGAATTCGATAGTGGCTTTGTAAGAACCGAGTTCTTTCACTTCGTCGGGGATAGTGATCTTGCGACGATCAATATCGTAACCGCGTTGTTCGCGAATAGCACGGCTGAGTTGTAAAGAAGTTACGCTACCGAAGATCTTACCGCTTGTACCGGTTTTAGCACCCAGTTTCAATGGTGATTCATTCAGTTTTGCGATTACGCTGTTAATTTCAGCGAGCATCAATTCTTCTTTCTTACGAACCTGCTTCAGGCGCTCTTCCAGTTGTGCGCGGTTGCTGGGGCTGTTTTCTACAGCCAGCTTGCGTGGCAACAGGAAATTACGGGCATAACCATTTTTTACTTTCACAACTTCATTCACACCGCCCAGGTTGTCTACATCTTTAATGAGGATTACTTCCATGATTTTCTTTTTTTCACTTACCGCTTCCCAGTTTTTCAACTGTCCCCTGCTATAACAGGGTTAGGGTGAGTGGAGCTTATTTTAAAAGATCAGTTACATAAGGCAACAAAGCCATTTGACGGGCTTTCTTTACCGCGTCAGAAACTTTGCGCTGATATTTCAGGCTGTTACCTGAAAGACGACGGGGCAACAATTTACCCTGTTCGTTCAGGAACTTTTTCAGAAACTCAACGTCCTTATAATCGATGTAGCGGATACCGTATTTTTTAAAGCGGCAGAATTTCTTCACGCGCTTGTCGGTCTTAATCGCTGTCAGGTATTTAATTTCATTCTTTGCCATGTCTTAAGCCTCCACTGCGTTTTCGTTACCTGTTTTTACACCACTTCTCTTTTTTCGCATTGTACTCGACGGCGTATTTATCGAGTTTTGTGCACAGGTGACGAAGAACGCTTTCGTCACGCAAAAGCTGGATTTTCAGCTTCTCATTGAAGTCGGATGGCGCAGTGTACTCCATCACCCAGTATAAACCAGTGGTTTTTTTCTGGATGGGATACGCCAGTGATTTCAGACCCCATGGATTTTCCGCAACAACGGAACCACCCGCATCGGTAACGAGAGCCGCATATTTCTTCTGCGCAGCCTTGAACTCGTCATCGCTGAGTACAGGGGTAAAAATCACCATCAATTCGTAGTTGTTCATTTACCTCTTTTTTTTGCCTTTGCGTTTGATAATCAAACACTTCAGACGGTTAAAAATTCGATTTTCTCCCAGTGGATTCCAGTCCCGAAAGACCAGAAAATCTGCGAATACAGATTTGGGGCAGCAAAAGTAGGAAAAAAAAAGATGAGAATAATGTGGAAAGGGGGAAAGAAGATGGGGGATGGGGGGATGGAGGAGGGTGGATGGGGGATGGAGGATGGTGGATGGGGGAGGGGGAGATGGGGGGGATTGAGACAAATAATCCCCTGGCCTGAATGACAACTTTCACGGTTTAAACGTCCCATGTTTTCACATTGCCCTATTTACATATTTCCTCATTGATTATAAAAAAAGCAGCCCGAAGGCTGCTTTTTTTATATTCTGGGTTGACGTCTCACGCATTTTTTTCACGCAGAGCCCGCCGAGGTCTCGCAGAGCACGCCGAGATCTTATCAGCGTTAATGAACGCGCAAGAGTCTTTCAGTTATTAAAACAATGTAAGAGCTCTTCCACATTTTCTCATTTTCTCATTTTCTCATTTCCACATTTTCTCTCACGTCACGGCATTTAAATTTTAATCACCGTCACTGTCACCCGTTGTCCTCCCTGTATCACTTCCACGAAGTAAGTACCGTTGTGGTAGTTTGCTCCGAGCGTTACCGTTTGTCCGGGTACCAGTCCCTGTTTCTGCTCAATCACCTGGCCATAAAGGTTCATCACTTTGAGGCTTACAGGTTTGCCAGATTCCCCACCGTTGAGGCGGATGGTGAACTGACTGGATGATGGGTTAGGTTGTGCCGCTACATCCAGGCGTGCAGCCGCCGGAGCTGAAGCATCTTCGCATGCGCCCAGGTATCCGCCATTGGCAAGATGCGCTGGTACTGCAGGAGCAGCAACCTCAAGCGTTTGGTATTTTTTACCAGCGAGCTTACAGATCACAACCTTATTGTTGTTGTTACCTGCGCGGATATCTTTCACAATAACCTGCTTGCTGGCTGTACCCACACAACCATTTGCATCTGTTACAGAAACTGTATAGTTCGTATTGGTAATGGGCGATACGGTTACACTATTGCTTAAAGATCCGGTCGACCAGCTAAAACTGTAACTGCTGTTGCCGCCGGCAACATTAGCTTCCAGCGTCAACGAAGATGCAGGTGCATAGCCAATGTAAACTGTATTAGCCGATGTACCGCTCGGTAACGCATACGCATCAGGGATGGTAACGATCGGTACGGGGGCAACGGTAACACTTGTAGTGCAGGTAGAAATATTACCCCAGGAATCTGAAACGGTCCATACAATTGTGCTTGTTCCAGGTTCAAAGTTTCCACTGGCATTGTTAGTGGATCCTGAGCGTTGTGTTGCACCACTAATTACATAGCTATAGCTCACAGATTCACTGCAATCGTCAGTTGCAAGTAATACCGGCAGTTCATACTGGCCATCAGCACGGTAACACAATGCAATTTCAGGTTGGCAGTTAGAAATGAATGGCGGATTAGAATTAGGAATCATGAAACGGCTGAACACCGGATAGTGGTCAGATGTACTGTTGCCATAGTTCGATACCAGACTTGTTACATCGTTCAACACGGTTGCCGTTCCAGGCATGTAATACGGCACCAACTCGTTCGAGATCACCACATGGTCGATGATGTCGTTGTAAGCAACAGTCGATTTCTTGCCGGCGAGGCTCAGTGGGAGTGTAATAGCACTGAAGTTTTCTGTATCATTTACAAAACTATCCCAGCTGGTAGTGGTAAAGCCTGCTGTAATCGACTGATCAAGATCATCGTTGAAATCGCCGAGAATGATAATCCGATCATCTGGATAATCTGCATTTAGTTTTGCATACAATGCATCAGCCCCATTTTTCCTGCGATCGTATGAAGTGGCAGTGGGCGATGTATTGGCTTTGGCATGCACAAGTACAAATCTTACACGCGTAGTTGCGCAATTGAGCGATACATTGGCTGTTAGCATATAAGGATAGCGACCACTCGACCAGTAATTATAGTTTGCGCTGGCTGCATCTTCGGGAGAATTAATACCGATTGACAACAAAGGATCGGCTGTAATATCCGACAGCACAGATGTTTTATAAATAAATGCCAGCTTTTGTGCTTCGCCCAGTGTGCTGCTCGATGAAGAGTAGGGGTTGGTGTGTGATCCAAAATCACTAATCACATACGCATATCCCGGCATCTGGCTCACTACCGAAGCCAAACGTGCTTCATCAACTATCTCAACCAGTGCATAAACATCGGCATTGATATTCTGCAGGATGGTGCGAACGTTTTGTTCCTGTTGTGCATCATTGACGGGGCCATTGCCCGGACTGCCAAACCATTCAATGTTCCAGTTCACTACTTCAAGGGTAGTCAGCGGATCGATGGTTGTACCCTGTAGGCTTACTGAATCTTCCAGTCCAGATCCGGTAATAGTGATCTTTCCAGTGAAGTTCTGATTTTGTTGTGCCGGAGCAAAAGCTACCCATACCTGTAGGGGCTGGTTATTGGCTTCGCCCAGCGAGTATTGAATTGAGGGACCATATTCACTACCATTTTTCGACAACATGAAGTTAGTCGTTGATGTCAGTGTAAATCCATCGGTGAGGTCATTTCCTGTAAGCACAAAGCTTCTGGTGCCACTGCTGCCCGCAGCAACATATGCGAAGTTGATATCGCTCGTGCTGATGGTCAAACTTGGCGGAGGCGGCACAGGCGAGTTAGCCAGGCTAACATCATCAAGTGTCCAACGCGCACCATCTTCATCCGATGAGGTATAAACCCATGCAATATGGACATTGCTTGCTTTATAAGCTGAAAGATTGATGTTCTCCGATAGCGTCCAGATATTAGAACCAATCTGCGGGAAACGACCATTCAGGTCATGCCATGTTGCAGATGCGGGATCGCCGCCGTTATAATCTGTAGAAACTTTCAATTGCAACGGTGCTCCGTTAAATGCCACGCGACTCCAGAAAGAAAGCAATGGATAAGTTGTTCCAGTAAGATCGAATGAAGGACTAATCAACCAATCCACATTTGGCGTATTGGTTCCATTCGCAAACCCGTTGATCTGCACACCGGTGGGATAAGCCGCTGTACCGGCAGGCTCATTCGGATCACGTCCAAATGGCGTACACGCCCAAACTACATCACCTACCGCACTGTATTGCGTAAATCCATCTGAAAGATTAGTTCCGCAATTATTGAAGTCGGCGAGGAAGAATGTGGTGCCGGTTGTAAATGTCCACACACTCGCACCACTTGTAGCAGGAAGATTATTGCCTGACATGTCTTTTACGACACCTTCATCCCATTCCACATAGAATGCAGTATTAACAGCGAGCGCAGAGGCTGTCCAGCTAATTTGATTACCGCTCAACTGTACACTGCTGCTATTTATATCCCAGCTTTGTACAACTGAGTTATCTGCAACAAGACGCAGTCTGATTTCACCGCTGCCTTTCTGAATTGTTTCATTAAAAGAAATACTCAGGCTGGTGTTGGTAGCGATATTGGTTGCATTGTTGTTGGGAGATAATGCAGTAATCGCTGGTGGGTCTTCATCAACGGGGTTGGCTTCAATGAAGAAGTCATCAATTGCCAGACCATGATCAGAACCGCTATGATCAGGGTCATCCCAACGAATGAATATCTCGTCGCCAGCAGGAATATTCAAACCTGTGATTGTGTATGCAACCATCGTTGCGTTAGTTCCCAGTTCGTTACCATTCAATGCTGCTGCAGTAGTGGTAGCAACAGGCCCGGTAAAGCCCAGTTCGGGAACGGCTGTCCATACACCATCTGTTAAAGAAGTGATCGTTCCACCTGTTTGATAAGCAAAACCAGCTGTATGCGGCGTTGCATTCCCACCATTTCTCCATTGTTCACCTTTGTATTCAATTCGCAACGCATGGATGGGGCCACCTGTATTGTTTTGGAACCTTACACCATAATAAACTGTGCCGGTGCTGCCAGATCCTATTGAACCGAGCGCACGGTCGGTTGAACCATTTTCACCAAAGCTGTACAGGGCGCCGGTATTGCTTGAACCGTTTCCGGCATTGATGGCGGTGCGGCTCGAATACCAGCCCGGTATCGTCAGGTTATTTTCCCAAGTCTGGTTAGTGCCTGTAACGGGAAGTATGTTGAAGTTCTGGTTGTATGTGGTCACCAGTGGCAATGCTTCGGGTACATCATCATCAAAGATGTTGATTGTGGCCGTTGTTGCACCGAGAGAGAAACCCGGCGAAACCGATGTAAGCGTGATCTGGACAGTTTCCGTTGGTTCAAACAAGTTGTCGTCAACAACACTAATGGTAATTATGGTTGAGCTTCCGCCATTCAGGGGAACTATCCCGTTATACATATCTGTATAGTCTGATCCGGCTTGTGCTGTGCCAGACAGTGTGTAGAAGACCATTATGCCACCTGGGGGAATTGCGGTGGTGGCTGAAATGATAAACGAGCCATTTGTTCCGGGCTCTGCGCCATTGTTACCTGGCGCTACGTTTATAAGTGGCGTAGGCGGAACAGCGGTACATGGAGCCAGTGTTGTAGCTGTATTGCGCGGTGCAGCGGGAGCTGCTGTAAAGTCGTTATTGTTGTTGTCCGTATCATCACAACCGTTTCCTCCGCGGAAAACAGCATTGGCGTTAGAAGGCGCCGGAGTGCGACCACCACCCTCAAAGCAGTTGGCTGTGGTGCCAAATCCTACAAAGTCTACATAAGCATCGGAGGTTGGACAGGCAATGGTAAGAGGCGTGCTGTTGGCAACGAGCGCAACTTTACCCGCGGTTCCCGACATGTTGATGGCTCCTACTGCATCAGCCGTAGGGAGATCGGCTGCATCGGGGTTTGCACCGGCAGCTTCCTGCACCAGGTAATACTGCCCGGGTTGCAATACGCCCGTAAGCGATGTTACCTGCCAGCTTGTTCCGGCAGCGGATGCATATTGCACCGACCATCCGTTAATATTTACCGGTTCGGTTCCGCGATTAAATAATTCAATAAAATCATTTTTGTAAAACGCGCCACTATTGCCACCGCCACCGTATACCTGGCTGATGACAACCTGCGAGGAAGCCTGATACTGTCCCAATAGAGCCGACAATACCAGGAGGAACGCCGTGTAGAGCTTTCTCATATATTGATTGGTTGATTACTGGAGGATAAAATAAGCAGGTGAAACCTGCTGCGACTAACCGTTGCCCGAAGATATTGGTTGGCCTAAGCTATGGAAAAAACATGATAAAAATCTCTCATCGTAAAACTACGAGCTGAGAAATTCAATGCCTGGTAATGATTATTTGTAGAGGATCAACAACCGGCTAAGCTTCAGTGGACGAAGATTTTTTAATGTCGATTAAACGAAGCTGAAGCGATTTAGTGTCCCTCCATTCATTCACATCGAGTTTGAATACTACATCAACGGGTTGTCGATCGGCGAGTAGTTGAAATTTTTCAGCCATCCCGAATCCGATTCCTGTGTAAACATGATTTCCCTGGCGCAGACACACGCGCAGATGTTGCTCTTTCAGAATTCTTGATTCGCCGGTATCGGTTACGTTTTTTGCGAGGAATGTGGGACGGTCATTTTCCGGCCCAAAAGGTTCCATCTGGCAAAGGATATTGTAGAATGTCCAGGTGATGTCTGAAAACTTTATCTCTGCATCTATCACAATTTCCGGAATCAACAATTCAGGTGTGATGCTGGCGGCAACAACCTCTTCAAACTTTTTCGGAAGGCATCCACTTGTGAAAGTTCCAGCGTCATACCCGCTGCTGCAAAATGTCCGCCATATCCTACAAGATGTTCACGGCATGCATGTATTGCTTCGTATAAATTGAAACCGGGAACACTGCGTGCACTACCAGCTGCGTATTCGCCCGATTGTGTAAGTACGATGGTCGGGCGGTAATAATGTTCGATCACTCTTGAAGCAACAATGCCCACAACGCCTTTATGCCAGTGCGGTTGAAATAAAACGGTTGATTTACATTCGGCCCATTCGGCAGTTGTGCGGATGAGTTCAAGTGCTTCCTGTGTAATGCTGGAATCTGCCTCTTTTCGTTCACTGTTGTCGCTATGCAACATTTCCGCATATTTCATGGCTTCTTCTTTCGAATGTGCCACAAACATTTCAACCGCTTTACGTGCATCATCCATTCGGCCAGCGGCATTAACGCGTGGTGCAATCATGAACACGAGATTATGGATATGCAATGGTTGTTCGGGTTTCAATCCGCTCAATTCGCAAAGCGCTTTGATGCCATTGTTCGGATTTTCATTTGCTTTCTTCAAGCCATGAAGAGCAAGGATCCTGTTTTCACCGGTAATGGGAACGATATCTGCAGCGATGGCTGTTGCCACAAGATCGAGATATTGCAGGTACGACGTTGCTGGCAGCGACAACCGGTCGGCAAGCGCCTGCATCAGTTTAAATCCAACTCCACATCCGCAGAGTTCTTTATACGGATATTCACAATCCGATTGTTTCGGATTTAAAATCGCAACTGCAGGTGGAAGCTGGTCGTCGGGTAAGTGGTGATCGCAGACAATGAAATCAATCCCCTTTTCGCGTGCATAGGCAATAAGTTCCGCCGATTTTATACCACAGTCTAAAGAAACAATAAGTGTAAAATCATTATCGCCAGCAAAATCAATTCCCGCCTTACTTACGCCATATCCTTCGCGGTAGCGATGTGGTATATAGAATTCAACTGGTTGATGGATTTGTTTGAGAAAAGAATAAAAGCTGGCAACGGCGGTAGTACCATCTACATCATAGTCGCCAAACACCAGTATCCGTTCGTTGTTGTTAAAAGCATGTATGATTCGATCAACGGCCTTTTGCATGTCTTTCATCAGCCAGGGATCATGCAATTCGTCGAGTGAAGGACGAAAAAAGCGAAATGCTTTATCGTAAGTATCGATACCGCGCTGCACCAGCAACTGGCAGAGCAGGGGATTTATTTTTAATGATTCGTGCAGCAACCCTTTTTTTCTCATTATCCACAGGCAATACGCGCCATCTCTTCATGGGCTATAATTTTTGTAATATATTTTTAATCGGCAAACAGCAAAAGAAAATGTGTAAATGTGGAAATGTGTAAATGTGATAATGTACAAATGCGGTTAACCCTGGAAGCATTTTCACATTTTCTCATTTCCATATTTCCATATTTCTCTATCACATTTCCTCATTTCCATATTTCTCTCGCATTTTCTCATTTCCTCATTTCCATATTTCTCTCTCTCTAGTATTTTCTCTCCGTTATATACCTCACCATATCTTCAAGTCCTTTTCTGACATCGCTATCGGGGAACTGGTGTAAAATGTCAATGGCTTCCTGTTTATAATCGTTCATTTTTTTCTACCGTATAATCAATGCCACCTGCCATTTTCACCTGTTCAATGACCCAGTTTACTTTTTCGCGGTCTTTGTTTTTATGTTTTAGTATCTGGATGAGTTGTCTACGGGTATTCTTATCTACTTTATTAAGTGTATAGATTAGCGGGAGGGTGAGTTTTTTTTCTTTGATATCATTCCCTGTGGGTTTGCCCACATTGTCGCTGGAATAATCGAAAAGGTCGTCTTTTATCTGGAAAGCAATACCGGCTTTTTCCCCAAACTGGCGCATTTTTTCGGTAATTGTCTCGTCTTTTGACGCTGACCAGGCGCCGGCAGCACATGCGGAGGCGAGGAGGGAGGCGGTTTTATTCCGGATAATTTCGAAATAAACATCTTCACGCAGGTTGAGTGAGCGCGACTTTTCGAGTTGTAAAAGTTCGCCTTCGCTCATCTTCCTGACGGCATCGGAGAGGATATGAAGTACCTGGTAATCGTTATTATCCAGGGACAGCAGGAGCCCTTTTGCCAGCAAATAGTCCCCGATCAGCACATTTGCCTTGGCTTTCCACATTGCATACGAGGAAAAAAATCCCCTTCTTTTCCATGCTATCGTCAACCACATCATCGTGCACCAAAGTGGCCGTATGGAGGAGTTCAACGAGGGATGCGGCGCGATAGCCGGGGTCGCTGACATCTCCAAAAAGTTTGGCAGAAAGCAGCACAAACATGGGACGCATCTGTTTGCCTTTTCGCTTGACAATGAACCGCATAATGCGGTCGAGCAGGGGTGTCTGACTACGAACTGCCTCCCTGAACCGGGATTCAAATTCCTTCAGCTCCTTATCGATAAGATGTACAGGGAGGTTCATAAATGCGGCAATTTACTGCACAAAAATTTAATGCCCGAGGTTGCAACATTTTCCCCGTTTTTTTTGACTAAGTAATTGAAAAATAGCAACAATATACCTGAATAAATTTCACAAAAATTTGGTATTTCTTTTGCAAAGCCTATTTTTGCCTTTTATTTGGACATTGTTATCGTCAAATCTTAATCCTCAGTTATGGTAAGCAAAAAGTACATGTTATTGGCAGGTATATTCTGCCTGATGGCATCATACAGCTTCGCCCAGGTGAAAACGGCTGGCAGTTATGATCCTTCAGATTCTTCTGTTGTTCCCGCAAAGCGGATGCCTCAGCATACCGAATTTTTGAATGGAACTAACAACTTCCCCGCGAAGCCCCGCAACCAGTGGGAAATTGGTGCTAAGGCTGGTGCCTTCACTATCAGCGGTGACGTTCCCGCCATCTTCCCAACCTTAGGATGGGGTTTACATGTAAGAAAAGCTTTAGGATATGTATTCTCACTTCGTTTGGAGTACATGAACGGAACTGGTAAAGGCCTCGGCTGGCGCCAGACAGAGAATATTAACAAAAACACTCCCTGGATGGCTGCAGGATATATCGATCCTTATGCACCAGGCGGTGATGCTGTTTATATGAACTACAAAACGAATGTTCAGGAACTTTCTTTGCAAGGTATTTTCACACTGAACAATGTTCGTTTCCACAAATCTAAAACTGGCTTTAACTTCTACGGTATCGCTGGTTTTGGTGGAACTATCTACGATGCGAAGCTTGACCTGTTAAATGGTAACGGTAATACTTACCAGTCTGATTTCGCAAGCATCCCCCAGGGAACGCACAAATCACGTAAAGACACTCGTAAGGCGTTGAAAGACGTTCTTGACGGTAAATATGAAACTGACGCTCAAAATCATGGCGATCGCCGTCCTAAACTGTTTGGTAGCACTTTCAGACCTTCAGCTACTTTCGGTTTCGGTATGGCTTTCAAATTGAGCAACCGTTTCAACCTGGCACTGGAAGATCGTATCACCATTGTTAAGGACGATCTGTTGGATGGTCAGCAATGGCAAGAGCATCCAGGCGGTAACGCTGCATTGTCTCCTGATGCTGATTCTTACAACTTCCTGTCACTTGGTTTGAACTACAACATTGGTGCAAAATCTGTTGAACCACTGTGGTGGTTGAACCCACTGGATTATGCTTACAGCGAAATCCGCAACCCTCGCCTGATGAAACTGCCTAAACCAGTACTGGACGATAGCGATGGCGACGGCGTACCTGACCAATTTGACCTGGAGCAAACTCCTGCTGGTGTACCAGTTGACACACGTGGTGTAAGCCGCGATACTGATGGCGACGGTGTACCTGACTATAAAGACAAAGAACTGATCACTCCTACACATTGCCAGCCTGTTGATGCAGACGGCGTAGGTAAGTGTCCATGCCCTGATGAGTCTTGCTTCGAAGGTTACAGAAAAGCAAATGATTGCGCTACAACTCTCGGACCTCTGCCCAGCGTTACTTTCCGTAACAATAGCAACGCTCTGACTGATGACGCGAAAGCGGTACTGGCAACCGTTGCAAGCCGCATGCGCAACAATCCCGAGTGTAAAGTAGCTGTAGTAGGTTACTGCTCTAGCAACAAAAAAGAACAGCAGTTGAGCTGGGATCATGTAAATAAAGTAATCTCTTACCTCGTAGAAGAGCAAGGTGTAAGCGCTGACCGCTTCATCTTCAACTACGGTAACGAAGGTGGTGATTGCAATACAGTAGATCTCCGTGGTGCTAACGAAGGCGAAGACGGTCCTAACACCGTTGCTCCTCCACACCCGAACCTGCGTAAAAAATAATAGCAACAACTTTTTGCATAAAAAACCGGCCTTTTGGCCGGTTTTTTCTTTTTGTGTCGGCAGGTCGGTTCTGCCAGAAACGTGAAAGGGTACTCCGGTCCCTGCTCCCCGATCATCGACCATCGATCATCGACCATCGACCCCGGCCATCGATCATCGATTTTCACAATTCTTTAATCCCCTCAATTTGGCGGAAGAACATTTTTCTATAAGATTTGCCATTTTCCATTAACTTTGCACACCTTTATGCGTTTTATTTCCTTTATTGTAATCTTACTGGTATTGGCCGGCTGCGGTGGAAAAGGTATCAATAAGATATTGAAGAGTCCCGATCCTGAGTATAAGTTGCGCATGGCCGAAAAGTACTTTGTTGACAAAAAGTATATTAAGGCACAGGTGTTATACGAAGATGTGATGCCTTATTATAAGACAAGGCCCGAGTTCCAGGATATCTATTATAAATATGCCTATTGTGCATATTATATGAAGGATTACCTGAATGCGGAGAATCTCTTTAAGACCTTTATGGAGATTTTCCCCAACAGCCCCAAGGCAGAAGAAATGGACTATATGCGTGCATATAGCTTCTACAAACAATCGCCAAAGGCTGAGCTGGACCAGACCAATACCATTAAAGCAATGGGCATGATGCAGGTATATATCAATACCCATCCAGGTTCGGAAAGAAACGTGGAAGCACAACAGATCATTGATATCTGCCGTGCGAAACTTGAATTAAAAGAATACAAAGGCGCTAAATTGTATTACGACATGGGTCAGTTTCGGGCAGCAGGCGTAGCTTTCAGCTCGCTGTTGAACGGATTCCCTGAGTCGGATCGCGCTGATGAGTATAAACTGATGATCATTCGCTCTTATTTCAAGTTCGCTGAACTAAGCGTTGATGAAAAAAAGATCGAGCGATATGAAAGTGTGATCGACGAATGTCATGAGTTTAACGACAGATACCCGGATAGCAAGTACCGCGAAGAAGCGAACAGCTACATGGAATTATCACAAACGAACATTAAAAACATAAAGAATGAGCAAGCTAAGACGGCAGCTTAGTGCTGGCATCGCCAACAACGTAGAAACAAAAAATCTGGCTGACCTGCGCAAACGCACCGGCAATCTTTATGAGTCGATTGCCATCGTGGCAAAACGCGCAAACCAGATCAATATCTCTCTGAAAGAGGAATTGCATAACAAACTCGATGAATTTGCCAGCCATACCGACAGCCTGGAGGAAATTCATGAGAACAAGGAGCAGATTGAAATATCCCGCGCCTACGAACGTATGCCTAATCCTGCACTGCTGGCTACCCAGGAGTTTATGGAAGACAAGGTTTACTTCCGTAAGGGCCAGGATCAATTGTTCGATTAATCGACCTGCGTCAAAAAGATTTTGAAGCGACTGCCTGGCAGTCGCTTTTTTTACTACTGACAGATCGTTGATACCACCCGATCCAACAGTTCCCACTTCCCGGTTTAAATGGTACTTTTGATCTATGTTAAAGGGTAAAAAGATAGTCCTCGGCATCACCGGCAGTATTGCCGCATACAAATCCATTTTCCTGCTGCGCCTGCTGGTAAAAGAAGGGGCACAGGTGAAAGTGATTCTTACACCGGCCGCGCGCGATTTTGTATCGCCACTTACATTATCTACCCTAAGCAAAGAACCAGTGCTAACGGAGCTCTTCGACGAGCAAAGCTGGGCCAATCATGTGATGTTGGGCCGCTGGGCCGATCTGATGCTGATAGCGCCGGCAAGCTGTAATACCATTTCTAAAATGGCACATGGCGCCTGCGACAACCTGCTGCTGGCGACCTATCTCTCTGCAACCTGCCCCGTATGGCTGGCGCCAGCCATGGATGAAGACATGTGGCACCACCCCGCAACCAAAGAGAACCTGCAAAAGCTGCGCTCTTTTGGAAACCGCATCCTACCGGTTGACCAGGGCGAGCTGGCCAGTGGGCTCTACGGCGACGGACGGATGGCTGAACCCCAACTGATACTGGAACTAATTCGTGCATATTTTGCCAACAACCAGGTTTTAAAAGGGAAAAGAGTGCTGATAACCGCCGGTCCCACATACGAAGCCCTTGATCCCGTTCGTTTTATAGGGAATCACTCCTCCGGGAAAATGGGCATCGCCATCGCACGTGAAATTGCGGAAAGAGGAGGGGAAGTAACACTGGTGCTGGGCCCCAGTTCGGTGAAGTTCAATGAAAACGGAATCGAAGTAATTCGCGTAACATCGGCGCAGGAAATGTATAACGCATGCCTGGAGCGATTTGCAGCAACTGAAATTGCAATCCTTTCCGCCGCTGTTGCTGATTATACACCCATAGCAAAGGCAGAACAGAAAATGAAAAAAGAAGGCGAAGGACTGCAGGTAGAACTGAAACGTACACCTGATATCCTGAAAAGCCTGGGAGAAAGAAAGCATAACGGACAGGTATTGGTTGGTTTCGCACTGGAAACAGAAAACGAAATTGAAAATGCCCGCGGAAAATTGCAAAGAAAGAATGCCGATATGATCGTACTGAATTCTTTAAACGATGCAGGTGCGGGATTCGGACACGATACAAACAAAATAACTATTATTTATCGCGATGGCGCGATTAAAGGATTTGATACAAGATCTAAAGATGATGTTGCAAAAGACATTGTTGATGCCCTTATTGAAAAACATTATGCGTAAACTCTTTTTTATAATCGCTATTCTGGCAACTGTTTCCACTGCTCGTGCACAGGAAATACAGGCGCGGTTTACTATTATCACCAGCCGAATCAGTACGGAAGTGAATAAAAGTATTTTTACAACGCTCCAGAGTAGTCTGACCAACTTCGTCAACAACCGCAAGTGGACGCGCGATAATTTTCTTTCCAACGAAAAAATTAATTGCAACTTCCTGTTGAATGTGGAACAGGACCTGGGCAACAATGTTTTCAAAGCTCGCCTTACAGTACAGGCAGCCCGGCCTATTTTCAATACCGTGTACGACTCACCGCTGATCAACTTTATTGATAATGATGTGGTGTTTCGCTACCAGGAATATCAGCCAATTGAGTTCAACGAAAATCGGGTACAGGGCAATGATCCGATGGCTGCAAACCTGCCCGCTGTACTTGCTTATTATGTGAACATCATCCTCGGGTTCGATTACGCCTCTTTTTCCCTGCGTGGCGGCGATCCTTATTTTCAGAAAGCATGGAACATAGTAAACAACGCACCTGAGAGTGGAGACATCACCGGTTGGAAATCATTTGAAAGCCTGCGCAACCGCTACTGGCTGGCTGAAAACCTGAACAATAACCGTTTCGCTCAAATGCATGACGCAGTATATGCCTACTACCGAACGGGTATGGATGTTTTTTACGACAATGAAGATGAGGGCCGTACCGGGATCATCAATGCGCTCAATTATCTGAGTAATATCAATAAAGAAAATCCAAACTCCATGATTATGCAGTTCTTTTTCCAGGGAAAGGGAAATGAACTGGTAAAAGTTTTCAGCAAAGCGAATGCAGATACAAAAACGCGTGCACGCGAAATGCTTACTAAAATTGATCTTACCAACGCGCCCACTTATAATAAAGAGCTGAAATGAGAGGATTAATAATTGCACTGCTGCTGAGTATTGGACTGGTAGCATGTTCAGGGAAAAAAGTGCCGGAAGGAATAATGGATCCTGAAAAAAATGGAAGTTGTGATGTGGGATATGCTTCGTGCCGGTGAAATGCTCAACGGATTTATTCTCTATCGTGATACCTTTACGAATGCCGTACAGGAAAGCCAACGCTGGTACCAAAAGATTTATGAGCTGCACGGCATCACAAAAGAAGAGTTTATCCGCAGTTATGAATATTATCGTGAACATCCCGACCTGTCGCGGGCTTTGTTCGATTCGCTGGCCCGGTATGAAGAAAAACAGGAACCCGTTGACACAGTAGCCGTAACCCCCGCTGTGGATACCATAAACCAGAAAGGTTTGGATACTTCAGTGATAAAGGAAGCCGACACAGCGCTTACCAGGAAGAAACCATCAAACGAGCTTGTGGTTGACACCACGTTAAAGCGCCGCGGATCATTAAATGCTGACAAAAAGTTAAGCCCCGGGCCAGTACCACAGAGAAAGAAAAAAAGATCTTCCTGAAGTGCAGTAGAGATGGTTTAACTTTCTTTAATATGCAAGGTGAAATTTCTGATTGCCCCAAATTGAATCTACCATGAAAAAAGTTTATAAAGATGCAACAGATGCTGTTGCCGACATCAATGACGGTGCCGTTTTGATGCTGGGTGGTTTTGGCTTATGTGGAATACCGGAAAACTGTATTGCCGCACTCGTTGCAAAAGCTGTGAAAGATTTAACCTGTATCTCGAACAATGCGGGTGTTGATGATTTTGGAATTGGATTGATGCTACAGCAAAAGCAGGTGAAGAAAATGGTATCGTCGTACGTAGGCGAGAACGAAGAGTTTGAGCGGCAGATGCTGAGTGGTGAACTGGAAGTGGAACTGATACCGCAGGGAACGCTGGCTACGCGTTGTATGGCTGCCGGATATGGTATGCCTGCGATATTTACACCGGCAGGTATTGGTACCGAAGTAGCTGCGGGGAAAGAAGTGCGCAACTTCAAAGGAAAAGATTACCTGCTGGAAGAGGCTTTTGATGCAGATTTTGCAATTGTAAAAGCATGGAAAGGCGATACGGAGGGAAACCTTATTTATCGCGCAACCGCGCGCAATTTCAATCCAATGATGGCAATGGCTGGCAAAATAACCATTGCAGAAGTGGAAGAACTGGTGCCCGCCGGTTCACTCGATCCCGATATGATTCACACACCCGGAATTTTTGTCCACCGCATTTTTGAAGGAAAGAATTATGAGAAACGAATTGAACAACGAACAGTGAGAAAGAAGTAAGCCTGTCCATTCTATTCTGATAAAAAAAACCGGTGGTAATGCGATTACAGGTATGAAATGAAAACTTGCATCCCCACTCACCGAAAAAAATATTCACCATGGCCTTAACGAAAGAGCAAATAGCACAACGCATTGCACGTGAACTGCAGGATGGGTTTTATGTAAACCTGGGTATTGGTATTCCAACCCTGGTTGCCAATTATATTCCTGAAGGAATTGATGTGGTGTTGCAAAGTGAAAATGGATTGTTGGGAATGGGACCTTTCCCATTAGAAGGTGAAGAAGATGCCGACCTGATTAATGCGGGCAAACAAACCATTACAACTATCCCCGGTTCTTCGTTTTTTGACTCAGCCGTGAGCTTTGGAATGATACGCGCAGGCAAAGTAGACCTTACGGTGCTTGGCGCAATGGAGGTGAGCGAACTGGGTGATATCGCCAACTGGAAAATTCCCGGTAAGATGGTAAAAGGAATGGGTGGTGCGATGGACTTGGTAGCCAGTGCTCGCAATATCATCGTCGCCATGATGCATACAAACCCTAAAGGACAAAGCAAACTATTACCAGCCTGCACCTTGCCCTTAACGGGAGTGAAGTGTGTAAAGAAGATCGTAAGTGATCTTGCTGTTCTCGACATCCTTCCAGAAGGAGGATTCCTGCTTCGCGAAACAGCGCCCGGTGTTTCTGTTGATGAAATCAAACAAAAGACTGCCGGCCGCCTGCTCGTAGCGGATGATGTGAAACCAATGGAATTTTAAGATTGAAACCTTCCTGATTAATCTATCAGGTTATTCTTCACGGCGAAGAATACGAGTCCTGCAGTATTCTTGCTTCCAAAACGTTCCATCAGGCGGTCTTTGATCGCTTCCACTGTACGTGGGCTGATTTCCATTTTTTGTGCAATTTCCTGCGCGGTAAACTCCATGCAGATGAAGCGCAATACATCGCGCTCTTTATCGGAAAGCGTGATTTCATTGTTGAGAGAAGGCACCACTTTCTGACGTGAATGTGATTTCTTGAGAAGAATGCGGTTCACGAAGTTGTTGAGATAATATCCCTTCTCATGCACTTCCATTATCGCGCGGCGGATTTCCTGTGGTTCTGCATTTTTCAGCAGGTAACCATTGGCGCCGTTTTCCATCAGGTGATAAACAAAACGCTCATCTTCGTACATACTCAGTACGAGCACTTTGATGTTGGGGTATTGTTTGCTGATAACTTTTGTGGTTTCGATGCCATCTTTTCCAGGCATACGCAAGTCCATCAATACTACTTCAGGATCTGATTCATTGATGCCGTTCAGCAATTCATCACCATTCTCTGCTTCCTGTACAAATTTGATGTTCGTAAATGGGCGCAGTGATAAAATAACTCCCTTTCGAAAAATTTTATGATCGTCGGCGATGGCTACCTTAATGATTCCCATAGTATCAGATAAAGAAATAAAATTAGCAAATTAAGCTTAACTACTACTGTTGTAAGGATCGTCCTTAGGCAATTCGATCGTTACTTTATAATAGGTTTGCGAAATATCTTTTTCAAAATAAATACTTCCCTGCACCACACGCAGGCGGCTGCTGATGTTTTTCAAACCAAGACCGATATTACTCTTGTTGAGTTTATCAAAATCAGCCTGCACCAGTCCACGTCCATCATGATGGATACGCAGATAGAATTTATCACCATGCACATTTTGTGTAAGATGTATAAAGCTGGAGCTACTGTGTTTAAGAATATTGTTGATTAGTTCCTGCACAATCCGGAATACTACAAGTTCTTTCTCCGGCTTCAGGCGTTCACGATAATCATGGAAGCGGCTGCTTGCATTCATGGTGCCGGAGCCACTGATTTTCTGGAAAAGGTCATTTACGGCAGACTCAAGACCAAAATTCTTTAAGGTTGGCGGCATCAGGCTATGGCTGATGTTGCGCACTAGTTGAATGGTGTCATCAATAATTTGACGTGCCTGGAAGATAGACTGCAGTTGTGTGGCTTTGTCCTGGTTTACCAGGTTTTCATTCAGGTAAAGGCGGGCTGTAGCCAGCAGGGGGCCGGCATCGTCGTGCAGGTCGGCAGCGAGGCGCTGTCTTTCTTCTTCCTGTAGTTTGATGGAAGCTGTTAGGAGGATCTTCTGTTGCTCTTCTTCCATCTTCTGCAGGGTACGCTGGTAGCGGCTCACTTTGCGCTGGTGAAAGATGATAAACATTACGAGACCTACCGTTAGCACCAACATCCCCATGGTGCCGATAAACAGCACTGAGGAAACTCCCGATGGGTTGGCGGCTTGAAGCAGGAACATAGTGGTTAGCGGCTTGTTTAGGTTTTATCGGGCATCCAAATCCAAAAAGGGTATGGATGAGGGTGGTAATTTGGGTTTAGGTTGACGATAACACATGTATATCGCTATAGAAAAGAAAATATTCTTCAGGATATAAAAAAAAACTTAAAGGAATATCCAGTTTAGAACCTTCTCCTCTCGCTATCTCATTCGCATACAGGTATATGAAGAATGATCCTGAAAGATAAATCATCATCCCTATAACCACCCAAAATTTATAATTATAGTTAATAAATGAATCCTTTACAGTATTCATTATTTCAAATAAAAGATAAAAAGAGAAGATGAGAATCAGCAAAGTCTCGATTCCGATTGGTATAGAATCGATTCGCGACTGCTTGGTAAAAAAGAAGTATAATCCCAGGAACAGGATAAATCCAAAGGATACAATGGCTACGGTGGTCTTAAACGCCTTTTTTACGTATGGTAAAGAAAAAGAATAAGGAGAAACAGAGATATTCTACAAAGGTGAATGATGAGTTCACGTAACGCAGGATAAGACCGCGTATATCCAAAAACTCCACAGAGAAATCAACAAATAAACAGAAAGTCGTATATACAAATACGGTCCAGAGTGGAATTTCAGAATAAACCTTTCGGATAAACAACAGGAAAAGAACGAAGGGGAGGAAATCGCTGTATCCTGAGTACTCGGAGATATATGAAAAAAGGTTTTCTATGACTTTGGATTTTGCCCAAATATAGAAAACCAATTAATGATTTGAAAGAGAAATGGCTCTTATTTGTTGAACCACTCTTCTACAGTAACGATTGAATCCCAATCGATGTGCCTTTTGCCTAACCTTTTCATAACAGTAACGATTTTTTTTGTTCTTGAATCGATTCTGACGTAAAAATTGTGCATCTTGAGGGCTATTACCAGTGGGGGTAAACACTCATAAAACCCTTATAATTCGCTGAAACGCACGCCAGTAAAGGGTTTCAGCGTTTTTACGAAGTAAATTAACGATGCAAAAAAGGGTAAAATTCCGGGGCTAAATTAGTAAAATTACTATGGTAAAAAAGGGAGTTTTCCCATTTTTTGAAAAAGAGCTGGTGAATTTATGCACAGCTGTGGATAAGGGTAAAGGCTTAAAAGAAAAAGAAGTTGATTGACACTGGATTTGAGTTCAGTCTTTCAATGGATAATGGAAATCATGTTATGGACGGTTTCCCCCTTAAGGGAATGGATATTGGATGAAAAAGGGGCGAATCCTCGTCAATCAACTTGAAACAAATATAGAATGCCCTGTAACCGATTGCAAGAGCACTATTGCCCTGCTTTTGAAACATGGTATTTACGCAGGGTGCAGTAAGGATGCTATCAACAAATATGGGATAATTACGATATAGCAGGACTGGCAACAACATGCTAAACATTCATTATCACAGCACTTGATAAGCAGCTAAAAATTTAAAACTGAGGACGATAACACGGCTAAAAAAAGTACATTTGGCAAATTGGAAAAACCCCGATACCGCATAGCGGTTGCCTAAAACCAGACTAATCATGAGCATGCAGCAGATTAAAGTGGCCATTGCTGACGACCACAAGATTTTCAGGGACGGTATAAGGATGGCTTTAAAGGACAAGGAATACCTCAAAATATTATGGGAAGCGGAAGATGGCAAAGATCTGATGCACAAACTGCAGTTAAAGGTTCCCGACGTCATCCTGATGGATATACGCATGCCCGAAGTGGATGGCATCAATGCGATCAGCATGATCCGCAAAGAATATGAAGCAGTTAAGATCATCGTACTCACTATGTACGACGACCAGGAGATGATTACGAAGATGATGGAAATGGGAGCCAACGCTTACCTCACCAAAACCACCGATCCGGAAGAAATCTACCAGGCCATCCTCACCTGTATGAATGATGATTTCTATTTTAATGAGCTGGTGAATAAAGCTGTATTACTGAAACTCCAACATAAAAAATCAGTTCGCCAGTTTTACCCGAACCCCGTAAAACTTTCTGAAAAAGAAATACGGATTCTTAAACTCATTTCGGAAGACAAAACAACGGAAGAAATTTCGAAGGAAGTCTTCCTGAGCCCACGCACCATTGAAACCATTCGTCAGAACATGAAGCAAAAGGTGGGTGCCAAAACAATTGCGGGACTGGTGATGTATGCAATGAGAAATAAACTGCTCGAGTAAACGGGGCTGATTGCTGATTAAATTTTTCTGCTGTCGGTAGTATTAATAATAGCATGACTGCTTTTACCATCGCAAACCTCTAACTAAGATGTCTACTCTTTTTGATGGCGTTTATAAAGAACTCTGGCGGCGAATCGTTCCAGAAGCATTAACGCAACTGGAACTGGAACTGCTACTCGATGTATTAAATATAAAAGAAGGCGACCGCGTACTGGATGCCATGTGTGGATATGGAAGGCATACGCTGGGTTTGGCTAAAAAAGGGATCGCTGTAACCGCCATCGATAACGCTGCTGATTATATTACAGAAATCAACAAAGCTGCAGAAGGTTTGCCCGTGGAAGCCCTGGCGATGGGAGTGGAATCATTCAAACCCGATAAAGAATACCAGGCTGCTATCTGCATGGGCAACAGCATCTCTACGCTCAACCGCGAACAAACACTGGCTTTTTTCAAAAACATCCGGCAATGTTTACAACCCGGCGGAAGGTTTCTGCTTAATACCTGGATGATTACCGAAGTAATTGCTAAAAAAATCAAAGACCGCGAATGGTACCAGGTTCAGGAATTTAAATACCTGCTCGAAAATGAATACCTGCTACACCCCAGCCGCATTGAAACACGGCACACCGTGATAGCGCCCGATGGAAAAATGGAAGAAAAACTGGATGTGGACTATATTTTCTCCATGGCCGAAATGGAAGCGCTAATGGCCGAAGCAGGTTTAACACTGCTCGACATCTACAGCACACCCCGCAAACGCCCCTGGTCATTAGGCGATGAATACATTTATTTTCTAGCCGGGAAGATTTAATAGAACCATACATTCGCATGATTCTTTAAACGTTGAAGTAAAATCTACATTAAACTTTTTTATAACCAGCCACGCTTCGCGGTGCTGGTTATAAAAAGGGGTTAGTTCCTAATTCCGGTCATTCTCATCGTTAATATTCAGTCCATCCTCTGATTTTTCAATATGGAATTCTTTTTTCTTATCAAGTAGTTGTTTGTACTTGTTGTAAACAGCATCAGATACCTGCGTGCCGTTCACTTTCAGTTTGCCATCTTTATGGTCGATGCTGTAATCTTTCTCTTTATCCAGCAAACCATCTTTGTGCAATCCATCCACCAGTTCTTTGTATAATTTCAGTTCTACTTTTGCTTTTTCAATTTCAACTTTTGCATTTTCGAGACTCTTGCGGATTTCAGGTCCCATTTTTTTGAGTTCTTCCTGAGCTTCCCTGATCTCTTTTTCAGCTTTGCTGAGGTTAACGTTTTTTGCTTGATCGAGGTCTTTTTTTATTTCTTCCCAGTTAATTGAGTTGAGTGACTGCTTTACCTCTTCCTGGATTTTCGCCATGTCTACAGAGCGAAATGCTTTATCCATTTCTTCCTGTGCTTTTTTCATGTCCTCACTCGCCGATTTCATGGCTTCGGCTATTTCTTTTTCAATCTTCGCCATATCTACTTTGGCAAGATTTGATGCTGCTTCCAGTTGCAATTTTTCGAGGTCGATTTCTTTGATACTCTTTTCTATTTCCGCCTGAATTTTTGAGAAGTCAACTTCTTTTAGCGCTTTCCCTGCTTCTGCAAGTGCTTTCTCGATATCACGTTCCAGTTCTACTGATTCAAGTTCTTCAATGGCATCATCCAAACTGCGCACACGCGTATCACGTTTTTTTCCGGCAGGAATCGTATCCGTTCCTTTTTCTTCCTGATCATAAAAAGGCGATTGTCTAAAATCCCAGGATACAAGTGCTACGCATGCTACCAGCAATACTGCGGCTGCAGCAATACGGGAGGGTTTAATTTTCCATGTTTTCATGACTAATGGTTTTGATTATACTTTTATTTACGAGGAATTTCGTACGAATATACGATATGGTTCGTATTTGGCAAATTGGAAAATGACAATGGGAAAATTTTAACAGGTAGCTGCGGGTGGGAGCGGGCAAAAGAAAACCCAATAAAGCTGGCGGCCTTATTGGGTTTTATATAAAAGAAGATCAACGATTTATTTACGCATTGCCCACTTCATCATTTCTTTCCAGGATGGCTTTTTACCGTACATCAGGATGCCGGTGCGGTAAATTTTTGCGGCGAACCAGGTTGTAAAGAGGAAACCGGCTATCAGCGATGCCATGGAAAGTCCCAGTTGCCACCAGGGTACAGTGCCCGGTACACCAAAAGGAATACGTGCCATCATGATAATGGGTGAACTGAATGGTATAAAGCTACCCCATACGGCGACGGGTCCAGTGGGATCTTTCATTGCGGCCGACATCATTGCCAGCGAAAGAATCACAAGCATGGTTACGGGGAAACTCAGTGACTGCACTTCCTGTACCCCTTCGTTTACCGAACTACCGATGGCTGCGTACAACGAAGAATAGAAGAAGAAACCACCCAGCATATAAAAGATGAAGCAGAAAAGAATGAGCGGTACGTTTACACTTGTAAACACATCCTGAACTCCACCGATGATAGAGCTGATGCTATCGCTTCCGGCAGATGTGGACTTGGTAACGTTGTAGATAACAAACATGAAAAGTATCCAGAGAATAAACTGCGTAAGTGCCACCATGGCGATACCTACAATTTTGCCAAGCATCAACTGGAATGGTTTTACAGATGATACTATCACTTCCGCAATACGGTTTGTTTTTTCTTCCATCACGCCCAGCATTACCTGCGAACCATAAATCAGGATCATCATATACATGAGGAAGCCGGAGATATAACCAATGGTAGTGGCAATACCTGAGTTGGAAACAGATTCATTTGTATCACGCGGACTCAGGTTAATCTGGCTGGTTTGCAAAATTTTTCGCTTGTTGTCGTCAATACCCAGTTTTTCATTTTTAACTGCGCTCCAGATATTGTTAAGCTTCGATTTGATTGGCGCCACGCCTTCAAAACCGAATGTGCGGCTGGTGTAAATGGGTAATCCGCCGGGTTCACCAGTTTCCCAGTTGATGTCGGCTGGTATAACCAGAAATCCATCGTAACCCAATTGGCTGAAATTATTTTTCAGTGAATCCGGATGCATCTCCACGTACGTAAGGCGTGAACTGCTATCGCGTTGATTTTCGCGCTCAATGGCTCCACGATCGAAATAACCCGAAGAATCTACAATGGCGATGTTCAGCGAAGTGCTGCTTTTCTCCGCGATATACGATGTGCCGAATATAAGACCCAGGTAAAGTATGGGTAATAAAAGCGTGCTGATGATAAAGCTGCGCTTGCGCACCCTTGTCAGGTATTCACGCTGGATGATGAGGAATGTTTTATTCATAAATTTTTTTTCGATGGTTGTTAACCGGCTTGCACCGATGTGAATTTTTTTCAGTTACAACAAGGCTTACGAAGTAAACTGTCTTGCAGTAGGTGTTCCTTCCACAAGCTTGATGAAAATATCATTCAGCGAAGGAAGGATTTCATTAAAGGCTGAAATCTTCAGGTCTTTGTGAATGAAATATTGCAACACATCATTGTTGGTATAACCGGGATCCAGTTTGATCGTCACTTCCTGATTGCCTTTTTTCACCACTTCAAAAAGGTGAATAGCGAGATGTTCGGCCATCAGTTCATTTTCAAATTCAACTCTGTAAAGGTGTTCTTTGAAATCGTGACGTACCTGTTTTACGGTTCCATCGAGAATTTTCTGTCCTTTATTCACCAGCGCAATATGATCACAGATTTCTTCCACCTGTTCCATACGGTGTGTACTGAAAATAACAGTTGAACCTTTTTGTGCGAGGTTATAAATTTCATCTTTGATCAGGTTTGCATTTACAGGATCCAGTCCACTGAATGGCTCATCCAGGATGATGAGTCGCGGTTCGTGTAGAATGGTTGTTACAAACTGTAACTTCTGGCTCATACCTTTTGAGAGGTCTTCCACTTTTTTATTCCACCAGCTTTCCATGTCCAGGCGTTCAAACCATGTTTTGATTTTACGCGTGGCATCCATTTTTTTCAATCCTTTCAATTGAGCGAGATATAAAGCCTGCTCACCGATTTTCATTTTTTTATAAAGCCCTCTTTCTTCGGGCATGTATCCAATTTTACCGATATCATTTACCGGATCGAATTTCTTTCCATCGAGAAAAATTTCTCCGGAATCGGGATAAAAGATTCCCGTGATCATGCGTATCAACGTTGTCTTTCCCGCGCCGTTAGGTCCCAGGAGTCCGAAAATCTGACCTTCTTCAATCTGAAGACTGATGTCGTTAACGGCTTTCTGGGTGGCGAAACTTTTTTGCAGGTGTTTTAGTTCCAGTAAAGGCATAGTTATTAATTGTGTGACAAAAATAGACGTTCGTAGAAATTATGGTGAATTATTCGGCCAACTGTTCCATTCACGGAGTAAACTGTTGCGTGATTATCGCAAATGAAAACTTGCGATGATCTTTTCGGCTACTTTTTCACCATCCATCGCAGCGCTGACAATGCCGCCTGCATAACCCGCACCTTCAGCGCAAGGATACAGGTTCTTAAGCTGCGGATGGTGGAGCTCAGCGGTGCGAGGTATGCGCACAGGCGAACTCGTACGCGACTCTGTAGCAACCAGTACGGCGTCGTTTGTAAAATAGCCTTTCATCTTTTTGCCAAACTCAGGCAATGCACCTTTCAATGCTTTCGTCACAAAATGTGGAAGCACTGATGCAATATCAACGGATTGAATGCCCGGCAGATAAGAACAATCGGGCAGGGTAGTGGAATGTTTATTATTTACAAAGTCAACCATACGCTGCGCGGGCGCCACCAGCTTTCCGCCGCCGGCCTGCCAGGCTCTTTGCTCCACATCCTGCTGAAAAGCCAGCAACAGTAGCGGATCATTTTCCTCCACTTTCCGTTTTCTTTCTTTTTTAAAATAATGCAGGGCATCGGGAATATTGATAGTCACAACGGTGCCGCTATTGGCATAAGGATTATTCCGTTTGGATGGGCTCCAGCCATTTACTACCAGTTCGCCCGGCGAAGTGGCCGCGGGAGCAATAATTCCGCCCGGGCACATACAAAAGGAAAAAACACCTTTCTCCTGCACCTGCTGCACCAGGCTGTAAGAAGCAGGTGGCAGGTAAGGGTCGCGGGTGCTGCAATGGTACTGCGCTGCGTCGATTACCGCCTGTGGGTGTTCAATGCGCACGCCCAGGGCAAAGGGTTTGGCTTCAATGGACAGGCGCTTGTCCCGGAAAAGCTGGAAAATATCCCGTGCCGAGTGGCCGGTGGCCAGGATCAGGTGTTCGCAAGGCAGGGTATCTCCATCGGCACAAACCAACGCTGTAAGCCGGTCGCCCTCTGTTTTCAATCCGGTCAGTTTTTTTTCAAAGATGATCTCGCCGCCGCAGTCCAGTATCTGCTGGCGCATGGCGGTAATGATATGTGGCAATTTATTGGTGCCGATATGGGGGTGGGCTTCCACTCCAATTTCTTCGGGCGCACCAAATTGTATAAAAAGATTCAGGATTCGTTGTACATCGCCGCGTTTTGAACTGCGTGTATATAATTTACCATCGCTGTAAGTTCCGGCACCACCTTCGCCAAAGCAATAATTGCTCTCGGGGTTTACCACTCCATTTTTATTGATCGCTGCCAGGTCGCGGCGGCGTGCACGCACATCTTTTCCGCGCTCAATAATAATCGGTTTCACGCCCGCCTCAAGCAACTTCAATGCGGCAAATAAACCAGCCGGGCCCGCGCCTGCAATCACTACCGTGTGGGGCGAGTGCGACACTTCCTTAAAATGATAAACAGCCTTATCGCGCTTGTGAAACGGCTCGGTGAAAAAAGCAGTAACCGTTAATTGTAAGTGAGGTTGTTTGCTACGTGCATCTATTGAACGCTTTATAACCTCGTAGCCAGTAACAGCATGAAACGGAACGCCTTCATTTGCTGCTAAATATTTTTTGATCAATTGTTCGTTAGCAGCTTCAGATGGCAACAAACGAAGCGTGATATTTTTTTGCATGGCAGGTATTTATCCTGAAGAAGAAAAAAATTACGGCGGCAAGATATTGCATTCATTTTTTTCTTGCAATAAAGCCGATTTATTTATATCTTGAATCGCTTCTGCTACCTTAAGTAAAACACCTGTATCAATTGAATGTCCTGCGTCTTTATTACAATGGATTTTCTTCAAGCAGGGTTTTTTCTATACAAATTATTCGGAGAACTTTTTGGAAACGAACCGGTATTTTTTTTCTACGACCGCGGCGGAATGTAATTAATTTTTTTCCGCAAACGGCAAAGTTTTTTATGGCTTTTTGTGAACAGAAAATGACAATTCAGCCAATTAAATCTTAGAGGTAAAAAATGCAGGAATAAAAATTTTTTATTAAAAAAGAAATGTTGATATTCGCCGTCCTGTCCAAATTTTTTTATTGACATTGTGTGGAGAATTAATCAGGACATTTTTTCAGGGAATATAATTTACGCTATATATAAATTGCTTCGTTACTGATGGAGAAGAACGCTGAAAAAGTCTGGTCGAATTGCTTAAAGATCATCAAGGATATTGTTGAATGGCAGCATTTCAAAACATGGTTTGAACCGATAAAGCCGGTATCCCTAAAAAACAATGTTTTGGTGATACAGGTTCCCAGTCAGTTTTTCTTTGAATATCTCGAAGAGCATTATATAAATTTATTGGCAAAGACTTTGAAGAGAGAACTCGGAAAAGAAGCCAGGCTGGAATATCGGATCATGGTTGATAGTGGTAACAGTAAGAATAAGCCACTCACAATGGATGTAACTGGCCAGGGTTACAAAACTTTTTCAAACAACGAAATGGACTTTCCGCTCATCATCAACAATCCTGTAAAGAATCCTTTTGTGATTCCGGGCTTGAAGAAAATGCAGATTGATCCGCAGTTGAATCACACTTACACTTTCGATGCATTTATAGAAGGCGATTGCAACCGGGTAGCACGCCGCGCTGGTAAAACAGTTGCTGAAAAACCTGGCGCAAACTCTTTCAACCCACTGGTTATTTATGGTGGTGTAGGTCTGGGTAAAACACACCTTGCACAGGCTATCGGTAATGAAGTGAAAAGACTTCATCCCAATAAAGTGGTTTTATATGTGAGCTCCGAAAAGTTCATCAACCAGTTTATGGACCACAGCCGCAACAATGCCATCAACGACTTCATCCATTTTTATCAACTGATCGATGTATTAATTATAGATGATGTGCAATTTTTTGCGAAAGCAGAAAAATCCCAGGATGCATTCTTTGCCATCTTTAACCACTTACATCAATCACATAAACAACTGGTGCTTACTTCCGACAAGTCGCCAAAAGACCTGGATGGAGTACAGGAGCGCCTGCTCAGCCGTTTCCGTTGGGGACTGAGTGCCGACCTGCAGATTCCGGACTACGAAACCCGTATCGACATCCTCGAGAAGAAAATGAAAAACGATGGTCTGGAAATGCCACGGGAAGTTGTAAAGTATATCGCATACAATATCAATAGCAACGTTCGCGAACTGGAAGGTGCACTGATATCGCTGTTGGCACAATCTTCGCTTAATCGTAGGGAAATAGACCTTGATCTGGCGAAAAAAGTGTTACGAAATTTTGTAAAATCTTCAAGTAAGGAGATCACCATCGATACTATTCAAAGAATGGTGTGTGAGTATTTCGACGTGTCGTACGACAAGCTTTTGCAAAAAACGCGCAAAAGGGAAATTGTACAGGCGCGCCAGATAACTATGTACCTGGCTAAAGCGTTTACCAAAAACTCACTCAAAACCATTGGTGAACATTTTGGTGGCCGCGATCACACAACTGTAATCCATTCCTGCCAGACTGTAAAAGACCTGATGGATACCGATGCAATCTTCCGTGAAAACGTGCTTGAACTGCAACAAAAAGTTCAGCTCGCTTCCATGTAATTTTGAAGGTTAATAATATTGAACAGAGACGCGCATTGCGCGTCTTATTTAATTAAGGAGGTTTGTGAGAAGAATGATTGGAAAGATCATTTCGCAACTAACAAATCACCCAATAAAAGACGAACTGCAATTGCAAAGCACAAACAATTATAGTCAGTCCAAAGCCATTTGGGCAATTACCAAAGCCAGTTTCAAAGCGATTATCGGTCAGCCAGCAGCGGTTTTCTTTAGTCTTTTATTTCCCATCATATTCATTCTCATCTTTGGCGCTTTTAGCGGTGGTCGTGGTGGTTCTTATGCCATTGCCATGGAAGATGGCAGCGATACCAGCAATGCAATTTATGGCGCACTGAAAGGTAATGAAGCCATGCATCTGAAACGTTATACAGAAAGCGAAAAACGTGAATCGGATTTGCAACGCGGTCAGTTGACAGCTGTAGTTGGTATTCGCAAGACAGACAGCGTGCAGGGGTTCGCTGGTTTACAGGTTACCGTGCGCAGTACATCAGCCAGCTCCAATACTTTTCCGATGTTTATGCATATACTCGAGTTTATAAAACTCAAGTATGAAGCCGGTGTAAGAAGAGACCAGGCGGAGATTGTTAAACTTGAAACTCCCGTGATTACTGAAGGCCAAAAATACCGGCAGATCGATTTTATATTACCCGGGCAGATAGGTTTCTCCATTTTATTTGCAACATTATTCGGTATAGCGTTTACATTTTATACGCTTCGCGAACAATTGGTGTTGAAACGGTTTTATGCATCACCTGTAAAGCGCATCAACATCCTGATTGGTATTGGTATCAGTCGTCTTTCGTTTCAATTGCTGAACGTAATTGTATTAATTCTCTTTGGACATTTCTTACTTGATTTCACACTGCAACGTGGATTCATCACCTTCCTGGAGATGACGTTGTTTTCCATTATCATGTTGTTCTTTTTAATGGGCGTGGGTTTGATATTCAGCAGCGCCGTAAAATCAGATTCCTCTATTCCGCTGCTGATTAATTTATTTGGTTTCCCGCAGATGATGTTGTCGGGAACATTCTTCCCTGTTTCGGTTTTCCCGGCATGGTTGCAGCAGCTTTCTTATTTCCTGCCGCTTACGCAATTCAATGATGGTATGCGGAAGATTTCTTTTGAAGGACTGCACCTCTGGGATTGTTGGGAACAAATCGGGATATTGGGTATCTGGATTGCGATTACCTATGCTATTCTCGCTCGTGTGATCAGGTGGGAATAAACTGCAGTTTCTCTTTAGGCCTCCACATCTTATTCTCGTAATTTTGCAGCTATGCGTATCGCTCACCTGTTGCGTTTATTGATTGGCAGTTTTCTTGTCATTTTTTTGATGATAACTGTAATCTCTTTGTTCTTCCCATCGCGGGTGCGGATCTCGCGCGCCATGAATGTAAAGGCCAGCCAGCGGGAGATTGAGTCACCCATTTCAGATATGCGCCGTTGGCCTGAATGGAATCCCTTTCTCGATTCTGTCGCTACAGGCTCTATTGTATATACCGGAGGCGACAGTCTTTCGCCTGCCAGTTTGGAGGTAAACAACATCCAGGTGAACTGGATCAAAAAAGAAGCGAGCGAATTAATTTGTGAGATGAAGGGAATGCGCGGCAAATCGGTGATCAATGGCTGGCAAATCATACACCATCCCCAATCCGACAGTACCACCGTGCAGTGGTACATGGATTTTCAGCTTCGCTGGTATCCCTGGGAGAAATTCTCCAGCCTGCTGCTGGAAAAATCATATGGCCCACAGATGGAAGTTGGTCTGAACCGCCTGCGGCGCGTCATCGCTAATAACCGGTCATCCAATTAACAATTCCCTCTGGCAGGTAATTTGTAGCTTTATTGACTCTTTTCGAGCAAAGAAATTTCCAACCTAAACTTAATCTCAATGAAAGCGACAATTTTATTGGCTACAGCCATGACTATCAGCCTGTTTACATCCGCTCAGGATGGTGGAACAAAGCCTCCGCCAGCAAGCCCTCCCGCATCCGCTAAACAAACGCTCAAAGGTGGCGCGGTGGTGTCAATTAATTACGGACAGCCTTCAGTAAAGGGGCGTACAATCGGTACCGACCTGGAGCCGATGCCCGGAAAAGTATGGCGTGCCGGTGCAAATGCGGCCACGGTATTTGAAACCAGCAAAGACGTTCGCGTACAGGGTCGTGATCTTCCCGCGGGTAAATATGGTTTTTTTGTAATCGACAATGGCGGCGAATGGACGCTAATTTTCAATAAAGTACATGATCAGTGGGGGGCCTACGAGTACAAAGAATCAGAAGATGCCCTCCGTGTAAATGCCAAAGCCGGCAAAGCCGAGCCATTCTCCGAAAAACTTACCTATAACATCAACAAAGACGGCAACGTAACCATTCAATGGGGTGCGAAAGAAGTGAAATTTAGAGTGGAAGGGTGATCGATGGTCGATGGTCGATGATCGATGGTGGATGGGAGATGGTGGATGGGAGATGGTGGATGGGAGTTGGTGGATGGGAGTTGGTGGATGGGAGTTGGTGGATGGGAGTTGGTGGATGGTCGATGATAGATGACATTTGGCGGAGAGGTACACCCTTTCCACCTGCAAGAGCAGCATTCCCGCACTTTTGAAAGTCATCCCCCATCCCCCATCCCCCATCCACCATCCACCATCCCCCATCCCCCATCCACCATCCCCCAACTATCATTTCCCCACGCAACGTTTTCGCTACACAAGCTGTCAATTCGCTGAATCGGAATGGATCAACTCAAATTGGTAAAGGATTGCCTGAGGGGTAACCCACAGGCACAACGGCAATTGTACGACCAGTATGCACCGCAGATGCTGGGCGTATGTTATCGTTATACCCGTTCCATGCGCGATGCAGAAGACATTCTGCAGGAAGGCTTTATAAAGGTTTTCCATCACCTGAATCAGTATAAACATGAGGGTGAGCTCGGTGCCTGGATCCGAAGGATTATGGTAAATACGGCTCTCAACTATTTGAAGAGAAACCGCAAATACCAGGAGGAAATGTTCTTTACTGAAGAGTATCTACATCCGGTGGCAGACGATGATCCCGCGGTTCGGGTGCAGGCCAAAGAACTGGCCGACATGATCCGCCAGTTGCCGCAGGGTTACCAGGTTATATTTAACCTTCACGCCGTGGAAGGTTTCTCGCATGTAGAGATTGGACAAATGCTCGGCATCAGCGACGGTACATCCCGTTCGCAATATGCACGCGCCCGCAATCTGCTCATTACCTGGATTGAAAAAAGCTCGAACGAAAAGAAAACGCCGCGATATGCAGGAAAATAGTTTTGAGAAACAGGTTCGTGAACGGTTGGACGATCTCCAGTTTCAACCCACTGCACCTGTGTGGAGAAATGTAGCTGTAAGCATCCGCCGACGCAGGAGACGAAGGATTGCTGCCTATCTCTCCATCGCCGTGCTGTTAGGCATGGCTGGCTGGTTGCTATTGTCGCCACATTCAGGTAACAAACACGAAAACCGGCTGGCAACCGAACAGCCTACAGAGAAAGCCTCGCAACAGCAGGCTCAAAGCAACAGTTCTTCAAATTCTTCCGATAAAGAACCGAAGGTGTTGGAAAATGCTGATAATTCAACTCAAAATGAAAATACGGGTATTGCAGTTACTAATGGAGAATTAAAAGACCGTGATAGCGGTATTGCTGCAAACGACAATAAAGGTTCTTCCGATTCAAATGGGCAACTGGCTGCAAGTTCAAAAAGCCGCCAAACGCCATCCCGGAACAGGAATGCGGCTGTGCGAAGCACCAGCGATCCCTACGATCAAAATTCTGCAGCTGTAAGTATGAATACAAATCTTGCAGGATCACAAGAGTTATTGACGAATGCGATTGCGAAACTGCAACACAGTTTGACGGAAGCAGTAATCGATGCTGATGGTCTGCGCCATCCGGAAATTGATTCCGCGCTTGCGTCCAATGAAATGAAACCGACGACTGAAAAACCATATATCGCAACTGCAACAGCTCAGCAAGTGGCAAAACGTAAAATACAATGGGCTGCAGAACTGTCGGCAGGAATGGGACGCCGACAAAACGAAATTTTCCCAGGCATCGGTACCCTTCATGAAACAGTAGATCTCTTTCAGGGAAGCGCCGTAACTGCTCCACCTGCGTCGTTTGGAGTCATGCGTGTACTTCCGTCTGAAAGTAAATATGGCCCTGCATTTGGCATCGGTGTATCAGCACGAATTCCGCTGACACAAAAAATCAACCTGCTGGCCGGATTACGTTATCAATATCAATCAGAAAAGATCAAGGTAGGAATTCGCAGAGACACCAGTATCCGTTTCTTAAATGCTGCTTCCAATCTGGTAGATGCACGTGCAGTGTATAATGGTCCGGCGTATTATGACCATACAAACCGTTATCATTTTGTACAAGCTCCCATAGCTGTTGAATTTCAACTGAACCGCGGCCGCAAAACGCCCATCTTCTTCGAACTTGGCGCAGCGCCCGGCTATCTGATCGCCAGCAATGCAGTGGTGTATGATTCTGCGTTTAGTGGAATTTATTATAAAGACAAATCTCTGCTGACAAGGTTCAATGTCGCCGGCAACACTGCGCTGTCAATACAGTTCGGCAACAAAGGCCCGGTGAAATTCGCTATCGGCCCCGAATTCCGTGTGAACGCCACACCACTTAGCGAAAGCAAATATGATAGCAGGCAGTATTTGATGTATGCAGGTATACGGACGAGGGTGTTTTTTTGAGGAAATGAGGAAAGGAGGAAATGAGGAAATGAGGAAATGAGGAAATGAGAAAATGTGTAAATGAGAAAATGTGAAAATGTGTAAATGAGGAGATGAGAAAATGTGGAAATATTTAGGATTGTAGAGTGCTCCCAAAATATGTTCTGAAATCACGAAAAACGAGCACATTTACACATTTTCTCATTTTCATATTTACACATTCGCTAACTATTTACACATTTTCTCATTTCCTCATTTTCATGTTCACACAGTCGCCACCTATTTCCACATTTCCTCATTTTCACATCTCCACATTTCCTTCTCTAATATTCCCCACATTCCTCATCATTCCTTTCCATTTCGTTCGTTTAATAGGAGAGTGCCTGAATAGCTGGTTAAATGTTGTTTCCGACATCTCCTTCCATTCTTTGGTACTTAAGTTTAAGACTTCAGCTATTGGCGTGAATGCGGGTTCATGGTGCGGTTTGCTGAATCGGTTCCATGGGCATACATCCTGGCAGGTATCACAACCAAACGACCAGTTATCGAGTTTTTCTTTAAACTCAGCTGGCATGAAGGCTTCCTTCAATTCAATAGTAAAATAGGAAATGCATTTACTGCCATCAATCGTTTTGTCGGGAAGAATTGCGTCCGTTGGACATGCATCCATACAACGTGTACAGCTTCCACAATAATCTTTTGCAAAAGCATCATCAGGCTCCAGATCAAGATCGGTGATGAGTGTGGCAATAAAAAAGAAAGAACCCTGCTGCTTTGTAATCAGGTTTCCGTTTTTTCCAATCCATCCTAACCCGCTGCGCGTTGCCCAGCTACGTTCAAGAACGGGCGCAGAATCTACAAAGCCACGACCTTCTATTTCACCAATCTCTGTTCTTAATTCATCCAGAAACTGATTCAGTTGTTCACGAATAACAAGATGATAATCTTTTCCAAAAGCATACTTAGAAATACCCGGCGTGCCGGGTGACTGCTGTTGTGAGGGATAATAATTCTTTAATAAAGTAATCACAGATTTTGCGCCCGGCACAAGCAACGAAGGATTGACACGTATATCAAAGTGCCGTTCCATATACGACATTGTTCCATGATAACCCTTGTTCAACCAGTTTTCCAGTCTGCGTGCATCATCATCCAACGGAACAGCAGCAGCGATTCCGCAAAAGTCGAAACCGAGACTTTTGGCTTTGGTCTTAACGATACCCGTATTAATTGTCGGTTTCAACATGGTTATTAACTAGTTACAACGATTCCCAAAATTGTAAAGATAAGAATCGGGAAGTTGGAATATTTTTTCTATAATTGTCCCTGAAGCCATTAATCAGTCGATCGTTTACGGTTTTCAGTAAATTTCAGAAAGAGACCTGACGAAAATATTCAATACGAAAGATAGACAGGAAATTTCCTTCCGCCCCTGATCTGAATAATTTCGAAAGCCACCTACGTAAAACTGGTTCATTAATCATTAAACCACCACCACTCCATGCGAACCTACCTTATCTTCCTTCTTTGCCTGTTACAGGCAAGCTCTTCTGCATTTGCGCAGGATAAAACAAATGTAAAGTTCGGCAATGTTAAAGCCGACGATTTTAAACAAACTGTTTACGCCATCGACAGCTCAGCCGCTGCAGTGGTGATTGCTGATATTGGCGAAACGGCAATTGTGGGCAACTCAAAAGGCTGGTTTTCCTGGGAGCATGTGCATTTCAAACGAATACATATCCTGAATAAATCTGCACTGGATGTAAGTACGGTTACAATTTCCCTATATTCAAATGGAGATCAGGAAGAAGAACTATCAGGATTGAAAGCTTATACATATAATCTCGAGAATGGAAAAGTAGTAGAAACAAAGCTCGACGCGAAAAAAGGCGTGTTCAAAGATAAGCTCAGCAAGAACCGGGTTTTGCGCAAATTCACATTGCCGAATGTAAAAGAAGGATCGATTATCGAATACCAGTACAAAATTAAATCCGACTTTTTATTTAACCTGCAGCCCTGGATCTTCCAGGGTGAACATCCTGCGTTGTGGAGCGAATACAGCGTGAGCATTCCGCAATTTATCTCTTATGTATTCCTGATGCAGGGATACATCGCCCCGCATATTAAAGACAAAAAAGACAGTCACGGGAATTTTACTGTTATATCCAGCGGTGGAACCAGTGCCTCAGAAAGATATACCTTCACCTCGGGTGTTACAACACACCGATGGGTAATGAAAGATGTACCGGTATTAAAAGAAGAAAGTTTCACTTCTTCTATTGCAAACCATATTTCCCAAATTCAGTTTCAACTGTCGGAATACAAAGAACCTTTACAATACCGCAACGTGATGGGCGACTGGCAGGCAATGGCCAAGCGATTGCGTGAGGAGTCTTATTTCGGCGGCGACCTGGGTAAAAACAATGGTTGGATCGGTGATATGATTGATCCGATTATTAAAGAGGGTGGTGGTCAACTGGCAGTTGCAAAAAGGATATTTACTTATGTACAGAAAAACTTTACCTGTACCAGTTCTGCCGGCCTTTATGCAAATGAAAATATCCGCACAATTGGCCGCACCAAACGTGGAGCGGTCGGAGAAATTAATCTACTCCTTACCGCAATGATGCGTTATGCAGGCATCTTCGCGGATCCTGTAATCCTGAGTACCAAATCGCATGGCTATACGTATGCGATGTATCCATTGATTGATCGTTTCAATTATACTATTTCCCGGATTGTTGTTGATGATAAAGAATATTTACTCGACGCAACCAATCAAAACCTTGGCTTTGGATTCTTAAGCCCGGAGTGTTATAACGGTCATGCACGTATCATCGATGCTGCTGCAACACCACTTGAATTGACATCAGATGCTTTGCAGGAAAGCAAACTGACATCCGTATTAATGGTGAATGATGAGAAGGGTGGAATGTTAGGAGCGGTGCAGAAAACACCCGGATATTATGAATCGGCTGTTCTCCGTCGCAAAATTCGTGGATCGGGTCTGAAAGATTACATGTCGGAAGTACAGAAATCACTCCCTTCTGAATTTCAGGTTGCAGATCCGGTGGTTGATTCACTCGAACTCCTAGAGATGCCAGTGAAATTGCAGTATAATTTTTCAATTCCGGAATCAGAAGAAGATATCATTTATTTCAACCCCATGTTGAATGAAGCCTGGAAAAGAAAATCCATTCAAGGCAGCCAATCGTTTCTACCCGGTAGAAATGCCTTATACTTTTGATGAAACTTATTTGCTGCGCATGGATGTCCCAACAGGTTATGAAATTGATGAATTGCCAAAACAAATCAGAATGAAGTTGAATGAGAATGATGATGGCTATTTCGAATACCTGTTATCTGAAAATAATGGCGTGTTGTCGATGCGCACGCGTTTACGCATGTCACGAAGTTATTTCCTGCCTGAAGAATATGAAATGCTGCGTGAATTTTTTGCGTTGGTGGTAGAAAAACAAAGTGAACAAATCGTCTTCCGAAAAAAATAGTTGTCCTATGAAATCTTATCGGATGAAATTATTAACGATACTACTGGGTTTCCTGTTCATTGCACATGAGTCTGAGGCAAACGACAACCTCCTGTATTCCGTGATGTTTTTGCCAAAGGAACTGGTGAAAGACGCGAATACGGTTCGCAGGATGGAAGCTTATGAATTCAATCTAAAGAAACCAGGCGAAGCAGTTTTTAAACACAGGTATGCGCTTACTATTTTAAATGCTGCCGGTGACCGGTATTCAAATCTTGTGGTGTACTACGATAAGTTCTTTGAGATAAAGGATATCTCAGGTACGCTTTACGATGCTTCGGGAAAGCAGCTGAAGAAAGTAAGAAATAAAGATATACAGGATCATTCAGGCGTAGATGGAATAAGCCTGATGGATGATAACCGTGTAAAAGTGCACGACTTCTACCACAAAGATTATCCTTACACAGTAGAGTATGAAGTAGAAGTTAAGTATAATGGCACCATGTTTTATCCGGAGTGGTTTCCGCAATCGCGTGAATATCTCGCAGTGCAGCAAAGCAGTTATACATTCACCTGTCCTGAAGAATACGATTTCAGGTATAAAGCTTACCAGTTTGCCAGTGAGCCGGCAGTGAAGCGTGAAAAAGGTTTAAAGTCTTATACCTGGGAAGTGAAAAACCTTCCGGCTATTTCACGCGAGCCTTTTTCTCCCGGTATGCGACAAATTGCACCATTGGTTTTGTTTGGTCCCACCGCATTTGAAATGCAGAATTATAAAGGCAATATGTCCACCTGGCAGGACCTCGGTAAATTTATTTATACATTAAAAGAAGGACGTGATCAATTGCCAGATATTGTTAAACAAAAAGTACAACAATTAACTGCGGGTGTATCGGATACCTATGAAAAAGTGAGGCTGCTTTATGAATACCTGCAGGCCAACACAAGATATATCAGTATACAATTGGGAATAGGAGGCTGGCAGCCTTTTGATGCGAAATACGTTGCAGACAGAAAATATGGAGATTGTAAGGCGCTTACAAACTATATGTATTCATTGTTGAAAGAGGCGGGCATTCCCAGTTTATATGCCGTAATTGGCGCTGGCCGTTACCGCGAAGATATTTTTACAGATTTTCCGTCCTCACAATTCAACCATGCAGTGCTCTGTGTTCCGATGCCAAAAGATACAATCTGGCTTGAGTGCACTGATCAGTTTGAAGCCTGCGGTTATATGGGAAGTTTTACCGGAAACCGGCACGCACTCGTAGTGGATGAGAAGGGCGGTAAACTGGTGAAAACTCCGGTATATGGCGTTGACGACAATAAGCAAATCCGAATCATTCATGCCAAACTTGAAATGGATGGAACAATAGAACTCGATGTAAAAACACGTTACACCGGCACGCAACAGGAGCGCATTAAAGCGCTGATTGATCATTCCACTAAAGAAAATTTAAAAGAATACCTCGACGAAGAATTAGATTTTCCAACATACGAGGTTGCCGATTTTAAACATAAAGAAACAAAGAAGCGTATTCCGGAGATTGAAGAGTCGCTGAAAGTGAGTGTGCGCAGTTATGCGAGCATTACCGGTAAGAGGCTGTTCCTGGTTCCAAATATTATGAGTCGCGATGGCCGCAAGCTTTCAGCCGACAACGTACGTAAGTACCCGGTTGAGTTGCGTGGCGCATATACGGATATCGATACGATTGTGATTGCATTGCCTGCCGGATTCAAAGCTGAGTCGATGCCGAAAGCAACAAAAATTACCAGCCGCTTTGGAGAATATCAGAATGATGTATCCATTGAAGGAAATGAAATTAAATACTATCGCAAGATCGTAAGCAATGAAGGCCGCTATTCGGCCGAGCATTATAAAGAACTGGTAGACTTCCAGTCTGCCATTTACAAGGCCGACCGCAACAGGATTGTGCTGGTAAAAGACGAGAACGCGGCAGGAGAAAAACGCGGATTTTAGTAAATGTGTAAATGTGGAAATGTGGAAATGTGACAATGTGTAGATGTGGAAATGTGGAAATGTGACAATGTGTAGATGTGGAAATGTGACAATAAAAATTTGCCACGTAGATTTTATCATTGAGTGAGAATTACTGAGTCAACTATCACATTTCCACATTTACATATTGCCACACTACCACATTTTGCACGCACTTGAATCGCTCTTCCATTTTCACATTTGCACATTTCCATATTTGCACATTACCCCATTGCCACATTTTTCCCAACTCCCGGGCTAGTTAAAAGGTATCTGAGATTAGGTCATTCAACTGTAAGTAAAGTTCTGTTTTTTCATTATCCAGTTTTTCTTTTGGAACAATGATAAATCCATAACCCTTTTCCCAATTGATAACAGTAAACGCGCCTTCCCATCCCGGGCATGCAATCACGCCAGCTTTATTATCTTTTTCTTCAAGTACCCATGCGCCGAGTGCGTAATCGAATGGTTTCATTACATCGGGGCGAAACTTCATGATATCTTTTCGTGCAACCACCTGGCGAAGCAGGTCAACCGATTCTTCGCTGAGGATTTGTTTTCCGCCGTAGCTGCCATTGTTCAATAACATAGCAATAAACTTCATGTAATCATCCACCGTGGTTACCGCGCTTGCCGATGGTTCAACCGGGCTTCCATCGGGAGTGGTGAAGCTGGTTCGACGCATGGTCAGCGGTGTAAAGAGTTTTTGTTTAATTAATACATCAAATCTTTTTTTGCTCGCTACTTCCAGCACCCTTCCTGCGGTATTCATTCCCATATTTCCATACCAAAAATCTTCGGTTGGGTTGCGACGGATTTCTTTTCGCGCATAAATATTTACTTCTTCTTCAAGTGAGCTGTTGGGTTTCCAGCGGTTTCCTTTGTTCATGAATTTTTCCGGCTGGCTCACACCGGTTGTGTGGGAAAGACAGGTACGTAGCGTAATATAATTCTTTGCATAACGGCCAAATTCCGGGATATAAGTACTCACTTTGTCATCCATCGTCACCAGTCCTTCGTCTACCAGTTTGAGCACCAGCGCTGAGGTAAAAAGCTGGCTCACATAAGAAACCGGTGCCTGGGTTTTGCTGTTAAACTGGCCTGTTTCTTTCTTATAAACCACGGTGTCGCCTTTCTTCCAGATGGCAAGCACGAAATCCTTACCGAGTTCTTTTTGTTTGGTTTGCAGAAAATTATCAACTGCCGACCAGTCTGCCTGGCTTTGGGCGGGCTGCAACAATAGCAGGAAAATCGCAATGAGACTGCATTTCAGGCAGATTTTGGTGAAATTTAGTGACATAGTTTCGGGTTTGGCGGCTTGGATTATGTTTTGTGGATTGGGTTATACAATCTGAATAAAAATAAATTAAAATAATTATGAACCTCGGAAATTTTACCATTAAGGCTGCCGAAGCTTTCCAATCGGCACAGCAGGCTGCCTTTAATGGCCGCCATGTGAATATTGAGACGGAACATATCCTGAAAGCGTTGCTGGAGCAGGAAGATTCTCCGGTGGAATATTTATTGAAGAAAAATAATGTTACGGTCAATTTACTCGAAACAAAACTGGACGAATTGATGAGCCGCCTTCCCACAACATCGGGTGATGCGGCCCAACAAATAAGCCGCGATGCCAATAACGTTGTATTGCGTGCAGGTGCTGCATTGAAAACATTCAACGATGAATTTATTACACCCGAACATTTACTGCTCGCAATTGTGCAGGGCAATGATGAAGTGGCGAAACTTCTGAAAAACGCAGGGCTCACTGAAAAAGGCCTGGTCACTGCAATTAAAGAATTGCGGAAAGGAGATACTGTGACTTCGCAAACACAAAGCCAGGAATACAATGCGCTGAACAAGTATGCAAAAAACCTGAATGAACTCGCACGACAGGGAAAACTCGATCCTGTAATTGGACGTGATGAGGAGATCAGGAGAACGCTGCATATATTGTCGCGTAGAACAAAGAACAACCCCATTCTCGTGGGTGAACCCGGCGTTGGTAAAACCGCCATTGCGGAAGGTATTGCGCACCGTATTGTGAATGGTGACGTGCCTGAGAACCTGAAAAGTAAAATCATTTATGCTTTGGATATGGGTCTGCTGATTGCAGGTGCCAAATACAAAGGAGAATTTGAAGAACGTCTTAAAGCTGTTGTAAAAGAAGTAAGCACCAGCGATGGAGAGATCATTCTCTTTATCGATGAGATACACACCCTGGTAGGTGCCGGTGGTGGAGAAGGAGCCATGGACGCAGCGAATATTTTGAAACCGGCACTGGCTCGTGGCGAACTGCGCGCTGTTGGTGCCACTACTTTGAATGAATACCAAAAGTATTTTGAAAAAGATAAAGCACTTGAGCGTCGTTTTCAGAAAGTAATGATTGATGAACCATCGGTAGAAGATGCCATTTCAATATTACGTGGTTTGAAAGATCGTTATGAAACGCACCACCATGTGCGCATCAAGGACGAAGCAATCATTGCAGCAGTTGAACTTTCAAGCCGTTATATTTCCGATCGTTTCTTACCCGATAAGGCGATTGACCTGATTGATGAAAGCGCAGCTAAACTTCGCCTGGAAATGAACTCCATGCCCGAAGAACTGGATACACTCGAACGCCAGATCCGTCAGCTGGAAATTGAACGCGAAGCCATCAAACGTGAAAACGATGATGCAAAACTGAAACAGTTAAATACAGAAATTGCGAATCTTTCTGTGGAGCGCGATACATTGAAAGCAAAATGGAAAGAAGAGAAAGACGTGGTGGAGAAAATTCAATCTGCCAAGGCGGAAATTGAAAACCTGAAACAACAGGCTGAACGTGCAGAGCGTGAGGGCGACTATGGAAAAGTTGCAGAGATCAGGTACGGTAAAATAAAAGAACAGGAAACACAGGTAAGTACGCTCACAGCTGAACTGGCCAATACATCGGAGAAACGTTTGTTGAAAGAAGAAGTGGATGCGGAGGATATTGCTGAAAGTGTTGCAAAGTCAACCGGTATACCGGTTACGCGAATGATGCAAAGCGAGCGTGATAAACTGTTGCAACTCGAAGATCATTTACATGAGCGTGTGGTAGGGCAGGATGAGGCCATTACCGCTGTTGCGGATGCGATCCGTCGTAGCCGCGCGGGACTGCAGGATCCACGCAAACCCATTGGTTCATTTATTTTCCTCGGAACCACTGGTGTTGGTAAAACAGAACTGGCGAAAGCACTTGCAGAATATTTGTTTGATGACGAATCGATGATGACACGTATTGACATGAGTGAATACCAGGAGAAACATGCTGTGAGCCGTCTGGTTGGAGCGCCTCCCGGATATGTGGGTTATGATGAAGGTGGACAACTTACAGAAGCGGTTCGTCGTAAACCATATAGTGTTGTGTTGTTCGACGAAATTGAAAAAGCACACCCGGATGTCTGGAACATATTGTTGCAGGTTTTAGATGATGGCCGATTAACAGATAACAAAGGCCGCGTGGTGAATTTCAAAAACACTATCATTATCATGACGAGCAATATTGGTTCTCATTTGATCATGGATGCGTTTGAGAATGTGAATGAAAACAACCTGGAAGATGCTACAGATAAAGCGAAAATGGAAGTGATGAATTTGTTACGCCAGACAATCCGCCCTGAGTTTTTGAACAGAGTGGATGAGATCATCATGTTCCAGCCATTGTTAAAGAAAGAAATCAGAGGAATTGTGAAGATTCAACTGGAGCAATTGAAGAAACTGGTTGCCGCATCCGGAATTCAGCTTGAGTTTAGCGAGTATGCATTGGGTTTTCTCGCCGACCAGGGCTTTGATCCGCAATTTGGTGCGCGTCCATTGAAGCGTTTGATACAGAAAGAAATCGTAAACCAGTTAAGTAAACGCATCCTCGCCGGCGACATCGACAAAACCCGCCCGGTGTTGGTGGATGTGTTTGATAATATGGTGGTGTTTAGGAATGATGCTCGATGACCGATGTCAGAACTCCGAACTCCGATGTCCGATGTTCGAAATTCGTTTCGAAGGTAAGACTCAGCTTCAGGTTTCAGGATGGGTATACCTGCATCCTTAAACTTCATCGGACATCGGACATCGGTCAACGGACATCGGTCATCGGACATCGGACATCGGACATCGGTCAACGGACATCGCTCATCTGTCATCTACCATCTAAACTCGCTCTTATGCCTGACATAACAACACGCGCCGACATAGAACAACTCATCATCCGGTTTTATGATAAAGTAAAACTGGATGATACCATCGGCTATATATTCAATGATATTGCTAAAACAAACTGGGAGCATCATATTCCAGTGATTGTTGATTTCTGGGAAGGAATGTTGTTGGATACGACATCGTATCGTCGCAATGCAATGGATGTACATTATCAGCTTCATAACAAAGAGCCATTCCGAAAGGAATTTTTCGACCGTTGGCTGCAATTATTTCGCGAAACGCTCGACGAACTGTATGAAGGTGAAAAAGCCACGCTGGCCTGGAAGCGGGCTAAAGGCATTGCCGACCTGATGGCCTTTAAAATGCTCGGGGACGGAAGTTTACGAGGATGATAGGCGCCCCCTCCGTGTTAGGTTTTCCCGTAGTTCTCCGCGGATCACAGATTTTATCTACGAAACGACTGGTTTTCCGGCGGCACTGGCATAATTTTTCCTGATTTTCGGGTGTAATACAGCTCGGCTGTTTTGATTCATCCAATACCCGCTTATGACCAACCTTATACCCTTTGTTGCCAGCAGTCGGCCCCTGGTTTTTATGGGCAGACTTGTCCTCTTGTTGTCGCTTCTCGCGAGCATCGGTTTATTATTTTTTAAACTGAATCATTTTATCAGCTTATTCAGCGTGGAGGTTGTTGCAGCACCGCGGATCATTGGATGATCGATGATCGAAGATCGATGGTCGATGACCGATGGTCGATGACGGATGACCGATGTCCGATGACCGATGTGCGATGTCCGATGGTCGATGATCTCCCATCCACCATCCCCCATCTCCCATCCACCATCCCCCATCTCCCATCCACCATCCCCCCATCCATCTCTAAAATATTTCCTCTAGCTTTACGTTATTAATCTACATCCAATCCTGTCCTATGAATAGTACCATTACTTCAACTTCAGCAATAAAACCCCATCCTGTGCGTACACGTTATGTGATCATTGTTGTCCTGCTGGCGGCAGCCGCCTTTGCAGGCTTTAAATTTTTAGGCCCTTCTGGTTCAGAAAATTCTGTTGCGGCAGCCACGCCTGCCGAGATACCCCAGACTGATAGTGTGATTCAACCACCCACTTACGCGTGGAAGGGAAGAGTTTGACCGCAAATTGCAACATATCACTAATGGTGATACATCAGGCTTATGGCCGGTAAAAACTGATTATCCGCTGGATGGCGCTTTATTACCCCATAAACGAATTCTCGCATATTACGGGAACCTGTATTCCAGACAAATGGGAATACTCGGTGAATTGCCTCCCGATGAAATGCTGAAGAAATTGCAGGGCGAAGTAGCTGCCTGGCAGGCTGCTGATTCCGTACTGGAAGTGGTACCTGCACTCCATTATATTGCGGTAACAGCGCAACAATCTCCAGGTAAAGGCAACAAATACCGCTTGCGTATGCCTTTTCATCAAATTGATTCTGTTATTAATATGGCGAAAAAAATTGATGCCCTGGTTTTTGTTGACATCCAGGTAGGCCATAGCACCCTGCAGGAAGAAGTTCCCGAACTCGAGAATTATCTGAAGATGCCCAATATGCACCTGGGTATTGATCCCGAGTTTAGCATGAAAGGAGGACAGGCCCCCGGAAAGGTGGTAGGTTCTTTTGATGCAGATGATATCAACTTCGTAACCGAATACCTGGCAAAGCTTGTGCGGGAAAACAACCTGCCACCCAAAGTGCTGGTTGTACACCGTTTTACAAAAAACATGGTGACTAATTATAAGAAAATCAAAATCCGTCCGGAAGTGCAGATTGTAATGGACATGGATGGATGGGGTGGTCCGCCATTGAAGTACAGCACCTATAAGCAGTTTATTTATCGCGAGCCGGTAGAGTTTACGGGCTTCAAATTATTCTACAAAAACGACCTCCGCGGCAATGGCCGCCTGCTTACTCCGCAGGAAGTACTTGCCCTGAAGCCGCAGCCAGTTTATATACAGTATCAGTAATCGATGATCGATGATCGATGGTCGGAAAACCGATGACCGATGATCGATCTCCGATCTCCGATGAAGTTTAAGGACGCAGGTACACCGATCCGGAAACCTGAAGGGGAGCCTTACATTCGAAACCTATTTCGGACATCGAACATCGGACATCGGTCATCGGTCATCGGTCATCGAACATCGGTCATCGGTTCTCCGGCCATCGGTCCTTGCGCGCTTGAACACCCTGAACGACAGGATTCCCGGCACATTTTCTGCGCCTTCCCGCCTTCGGAAAAATCAAAAATTAGTTATCCATATTAGATGTTAATAAAATATTTTAGTGGGGCATTATTTTTTCCGATATTTTAGAGCAATGCAAGAACACCACCAGCTTCTTCAAACTATCTACGAAATTGTAAAGGAAGATCCGCAGCCGGAATCTTATAACTGCCGGCCGCGCGAACTTATACTGAGGCAATTACAGGAATGGGCTACCATTCAGGAACATCTGCATGCACTCGAAAACGAAGGACTGGTTCGGCTGGAACAAAGAGATACGCTCATCATCCAGATCACATCTGCCGGGATTGACTATGTACGATCTTACGAAGAAGAAATGATCAGTAAAAAGAACGGACAGTAACCGGTCTGTTAGTTCCCTGAATTCTTTTAGACTAAATACCCCGCTTTCTATCGCGCGCCCAGTTTTGCCATTCGCCGGAAACGTTTCCGTTTTCAACACAAATCACGCGTTCGTACAAAGCTACCGTGGGACAAATATGCCAGGGAACGCCAGTAACGACGTCGCCGGGTTGTAAGGCACTGGCATTGTTGCGCGACTCCAGTACCAGATGCTCCTCACTCTGCGAAACAGGAGTGTATCCTTCCAGTTCTGGAAAATAAACGCGTTTGCTGATCTCACTTTCAGCAGCCACCGATTTATGTCCAAGGTCGAGACACCAGGTGTTTTCTGTTGGATGGGAAATTACCCGGGTAAGCAAAAAAGCTGCCGGCTCAAAAGGTTGCTCGGGACAACCTAGCTGGTAACCACGGTCCCAGTAGACAAAAGTGCCGGGACTGCATTCCACATCCTTTCGTTCTGCATGTATGGGGAATGTGGGCGAACCACCCGCGATAATGTTGTCTACAGCAAGTCCTGCGTTTTCTAATTCTTTTTGAAAAGATAAACAGTTTCAAATCCTGCATCACAGGTCTTTTTTCGTTCCGCGATTTCCTGATGGCGAATATGACCATCATAAGCATGAAGTCCCTTCAATTGCAGCACATCGCTTTGATGCAGATAGGCATAAAGTTCAAACGCTTCTTTGCCGGGGCGAATGCCTGTGCGGTTCATGCCTGTATTGAGATCGAGATAAACATCAATGCGCAACCTGGCATGGCTAAAATATTTCTTCGGCGTTTTTCGCCGAAGAAATATGATCAATGAGACAGGAGAATTTTGTTTTGGGAAATGATTTAACCAGCTCCACAAAGCGACGCGTTTTCGGCCCCATCAATGGATAAGCTAGCAACACATCCGGCGCTTCCGCTTGTGCAAGCATTTCAGCTTCCGCAATGGTAGCGCATTTGAATTTTGAGATACCCGCATCCAGCATCAGCCTTGTTACGTTCGGGCTTTTATGCGTTTTTACATGTGGCCGTAAACGATTCGCATCACCAACCATATCAATCGCCCGGCTTATGTTTTTTTTGATGATGTCGGGAAAAACAATAAGTGCCGGGCTGTCGATATTATCTGTGTCGTTTATTGAAAGTAGCATTATTACTAAAAGACTTTAAAAGATCAGAGTTTCACTTCAAAGATTCCTTCAATTTCCACTGCCACATTTCCGGGAAGCGATCCCATACCCACGGCGCTGCGCACACCTACACCCGCTTCGCCCAATAATTCGCGGAACAGTTCACTACAGCCATTAATAACGACAGGATGTTTTTCATAATCGGGCGTAGCGTTTACCATTCCCAATAATTTTATTACACCCGTTACCTGGTCAAGATCACCTAAAAACTTTTTTCAACGATGTGAGCATCGCCAATCCACACTGGCGTGCCGCGATGAATCCCTCATCATCACTTACGTCCTGACCCAGTTTTCCTTTTATAAAACTCCCATCTGTATTAATAGAAACGTGACCACTTACATACACATGATTGCCGACGCGCAAGCAGCTTTTATAAATACCTTTTGAACCTGGCAAAACCGGAAGCTCCAGTCCCATTGCCGCAAGTTTAGATTCGATTGTAGACATAGTGAATTTTTTGCGAAGATAGGAAAGTCGATGATCGATGACCGATGACCGATGTCCGATGACCGATGTCCGATGACCGATGTCCGATGTCGGATGACCGATGACCGATGTTTCCTGCTCTCAGACCATTCATCGATCAACGATCATCGATCAACGATCAACGATCAACGATCATCGAATAAAAGCGCTCACCGCCAATGCCCCCAACAATCCCAGCACAGATACGATTGTTTCCATTACCGACCAGGAAAGGAACGTGTCTTTCATGCTCAGGTTGAAGTATTCTTTGTACATCCAAAAACCGGCATCGTTGACGTGAGAGAAGAATAAACTTCCCGCGCCAATGCTGATTACCATCAGGTTGGGATCAACTGCACCTGAAAGAACCAATGGTGCCAGGATACCCGCAGCAGTGAGCCCGGCAACTGTTGCAGAGCCAACACACACCCGGATGAATGCAGCGAGCACCCAGCCTAGTACCAATGGATGCACAGGCCAGTCGCTGATTAAAGCGGCAATAGAATCGCTCACGCCGCTATCCATCAATACCTGTTTCAATGCGCCTGCTCCCGACACCACTAATAATATTAATGCAACATCGCGTACGGCATCTGAATATTTATTCATGATCACAGAAATCTTCATGCCCTGTTTGATGCCGAGCGTATAAGTGGCGATTAAAAGCGATATCAACATTACAATTGCCGGATCAGCACCAAAACGTAACCAGCTGAGTTTTGTTCCTTCAAAATTTTCTGATAATAAAAGAACGGTTGTGAATATCAATAACAACACTGGCAGCAGGGAAGTGAGAATGCTATTGGCTGCGCCTGGTAATTGTTCATCCGTTTTAGGCGCGGGACGAAAAGTTTCCAGTGGTTCTGAGGGAATATTTCGAAGACGGCGCGCGAATATGGGGCCCGCGATAATGATCGTTGGAATCGCAATGATAAGACCATACAATAACGTGATACCAAGATCGGCCTTAAAGAGTGGAATAATGGCAGTAGGGGAAGGGTGAGGCGGAAGAAATCCGTGTGTTACTGACAACGCCGCCAAAAGTGGCATACCTACGTATACGGCTGGTAATTTAGTTTGGTACACTACGGAGAATACCAACGGAACCAGCAATACAAAACCAACGTTATAGAACAGCGGAATGCCAACAATAAATCCGGTGAGCATCATCGCCCAGGTAAGATGTTTTTTACCAAAAAGTTTGATAAGCGTATTGGCAATTTTCTGCGCTGCTCCACTCTCGGCTACCAGCTTTCCCAACATCGCGCCAAGCACAATGATTACCACCAGCGAACCCAGCATATCGCCAATTCCTTTTTGCACCGATTGCGCAATGCTTTCCGGAGGAATGCCGAGACAAATACCCGCAAGTATGGATACAATTAAAAAGGCGAGAAACGTATTGAATTTTGCCCACGATATTAATACAATCAACAGGGCAATGGCAGCAACAACGATGAGTAAAGTCATAAACGGAAGATAAGATATTCCGCTTATTAGCATGTCGGCAAAGTATTAACGAAAATGAGGCCAGCATGTGAATTTCACAAAATGGCCTCATTGATAAAATTAGGAGGACTATGTTATCTTTTTTCAGCAATTCCAGCTCTGCTTTCAACTGGTCAATCTGCACTTGTTGTTCTTTTAAAGATGCTATCAATACCGGAATCAGGCTCTCCATGTCGATGCTCTTTACAGTTGCATTACGGGTAGCGTTTTTACCAGACATGTAGCTGTATGGTTTGCTGTACACCAGTCCGGGTAATACACGCTGAAAATCTTCAGCAATAAAACCATAACGAGTGCCAGTAGGCAGCTTCAGGTGGCGATATTCCGCTGTATTGTACTCATAAGTCATGGGTTGCAATGCTTTAATTACCTGCAGCGGGTTTTCGATAGGCGTAACATTGGTTTTTATCGCATTGTCAGTAAGCTGTTGGGCTTCTGCACGTAAACCAATTACAAAACTTGCAATTACAACTACAGCTAAACGGATAGAAATTTTTCTGCTAAACATGTTTATACATTTTAGAGTTAAAAATGGATATATAGAATTAGGAAGAATGTCTTTGATGTAAAGACAAGGAGATTCAATCCCGCAAAAAGAGCGAGAGTCGAAAAATCAGAAGTTCGGTGGAGGTGTTATGTTGTCGATAAAGACATCGGCAAGTGCCGTGGACTTATTCGGAAAGTTGTCCATCGTGGAGGGAGCGAAGAACTGATATTGAAGGAAACCGGTACGTTCTATCACTTCTTCAAAGGGCGAAGTTTCAACGCTGCGGTTTTCCCTGTTCTCCTGTTCGCGTTCAAGATCGATCACCCATTCCGACTCTGCTTCCTGATCCACAGCAGAAAATACCTGACATGCAGCTGCCAGCGATTTTCCTGTAAGAACAAACAGGAACAATAAAGCCGCAAGTAATTGTGATCTTCTCATGTGCCAGAATGACGACACAAAAATAAAACCATTTTTTGATAAAAATGGGCTGTGATAGGCATAATTTACTGCATGCAAAACTGTTACAAATTATAATTTAAGATATATATAGTTTTTTTTCGCAGCTTCATAAAATATCGATCTAGAACCAGCGATTTCTGCGTTTATCCCAGGTGGTGATGCCGATTTTAAACTGAACGGGGTTCGAAAACCGGTTAGCAGCAGAACCTACAATATATACACCGAGTTTCAAACGGCCGATGGGATAGAAGGGGACGGGGAATATCCGCTCCATTCCGGCAAACAATTCGCCATAACGGAGCTTACGTTCGGGCGCCAGTAGGAAGCCTGCACCAGCTACTTCGCGGAGTTTCAGTCTACGGAGAAATGGCACTTTGTTAATCAGTGCGCCATTGAATTCGTGTACAAGGTGACCCTCATAAAATCGTTTGAATACAGGGAATGTGGAATCGAGCGACTGAAACGCTTGATTTGGATTTAAAAATAAGAGTGGATCCCCCCGTCGCTGGAATTTGTAATCAACCAGTCGTAAATCTTTTTGGCTGAAGAAGTCGCCGGTCTTAAATGTGTAATTACTGTTTCCAAGGATGCCGATTTTTAACTCCTGCTGTATACCGAACTCGAGGTAGTTGAAGTCTACCACGCTCTTCATAATGCCCGGTATACCTTTGCGCCATTCTGCATAAAATGTGGGCCATTTACTTCCCAGTATTATCTTTTCCCGCGGCTCGCGCATGTATTGCTGCGCCGGCGTATAAGCCAGTTTTACTGATCCATACAATGCATTGTAGGGTTCAAAATCTACCGGCTGGTTGTTGTCGAGAATATCACCGAACAAACTGTCTATACGTGAATTGGTTTTATAATCACTTACCGAACGTCGCATGGAGAACTGCGCCGTGGTGGTGAAGAATAAACCGTTGGCCAGTTCCAAACCATGCACAAACGATACGCCATTGTTGAGATAAAAATTACTGCGTTGAATCATATTGATCCAGGCATCGCCACTAAAGATGAAATCGAAATTTCGTTCGAGATTGAGATGATAATAACCGCGGCTGAATGGGTTGTAAAGTCTATTTAATCGAAAACTTCCATTCAGGTCTTTATTACGGATTCCATAACTGAGATCTGTAAAAATATTGAGATGCTTTTTATTTTTGTAGCCCTTGTCGTACCAGACAACGGGATTGATACGCAACCCACCCAATTGAAACGGCTGAAGCAGTTGCGCCACCGCAGGCAGGTCCCAGGTTCGTTCTTTCTCCCGGTTGTAGATCGTTTGTCCTTTCCAGGCAATTTTTCCAAACGTAACGCGGTTCGTTTGTCGGTCTACTGAATCGAGCCATGCTTTACTGGTTTGCACGCGGCGAATACTGTCGGCGTAATGCATATACGCGATTTCCATTTTGGATAATGGAGTGCTGCGAATGCCATTCCAGTAACTGCTGTCGCGTTCATATGCCTCTGCCGTTGTTACCGCTTTTTCCGCCGAGAAAAACCGATCTGGAAACACAGGTGAGAAATTGTAATTGCGATAATCTACGCTTGTTGTTCCCGACAATACGCCTTTTCGTTGTTTAGCGCTATACCTGAATTCCTGCCGTTGTATGGCGGAAATACCGGGCGAAGGCTCGTAGTAATATTGTATTACTTCAAAGTCGTCGTATTCCGGTACATGGTATTTCGGTAATTTGTAGCGGGCTTCAACAATTGTCCAGGTATCTTCTGCAACGCGTATCATTCCCGAAATGGTTGCATTACTCAGCGATCTTGCTCGTATACCAATTGTATGAATCTTGCGCCCGTTTTCAAAATCCGTTCGCAACATCCTGAAGCGATACGCTTCAAGTCCGCTCCAACTCACCGGCGAAATAAACGGCGTTTGAGACAGCGATCGGGCGCGAATAAGGTTATTATACAGATTGAGATCGGCTTCTGTCATCGACTGAAAAAACAAACCATCCGGGTTGCCTCTTGTGGTTACGCCGGTACGTTCTTCTTTGTATCGGTTTCGGTCGGCCTGGTAATATTTCAGGTATATTTCTGCCATGGCCATGCCCTGTAAAAAAAGCTGGCTGGTATCTGATGGCGTCTTTTTCCGGCCGGTATTGAAAATAGTTCTGCCTTCCTGTACAGCCCTTATATAAACTTCGCAAGTATATCTGCCAGATGAGTCGAGTATTTGATCTTTTCTTCTGATAACCTGACGGATATATTCTTCGGAACGATCTTTAATTTTTCCTTTAATTACCACTTCCGATAAACTTTGTGCTGCCGCTTTCAGGATTACATCCTGCCGCGTGTTGCCGGAAACAACCAGTTTTATCACCTGCGACTGATACCCGATCATTGAGATCACAATTTCATATTCGCCGCTGAAGAGTTCGAGGTGGTATTCTCCTTTTTCGTCAGTAATGACTCCTTGTGTAATACCTTTTACCTGTACGCTGGCAAAAGGCAGCGGCTCCAACCGGTTGTTTTTTACAACACCGCTTAGCATAAAGGGTTGTGCCGGTATGCAGTTGGCAAGCACAAATCCCAATAATAGCAGGATTAGCCGTTGGTTCATGTGGTACTGTAAATATGCAGCTAATTGGGAACCTATGCCAGCGATTGGAGCGATTTTCCCAAGCTTTTAACAACCGAGGGCCGCTGCGTGGCCAATGAGAAAATGAGAAAATGGGAAAATGAGAAAATGGGGAAATGGGGAAATGGGGAAATGAGAAAATGAGAAAATAGGAAAATGGGAAAATGAGAAAATCATAAGATAGTTACATGTCTAAATCAGGATAATCTGTGTTCCAAATCAGTGTAATCTGTGTGAAATTTCTTCGAGTGGCACGATGTCCACATTCATTCAATCCCGCATTGCTACAGTTTCACATTCTTTCCCTTATATTTAATGAACACATTCTTCGCTTATGAAAAAATATCTTCTTCAAATCGTCCTGTTGTTGGTTACAACTTCACTACTCAAGGCACAGAGTGGGAAAGTGCTCGATTTGCAAACCACCAAAAGCCCCATCATGGGCAAGGCCGTCAATTATATGGTGTACCTGCCACCCGACTATGCCACCTCCACGCGATCTTATCCGGTGGTATACCTGTTGCATGGATATACCGACGACCATACAGCCTGGGTGCAGTTTGGTGAAATAAACCGACTTGCCGATAAAGCAATTGCGGAGGGGATCATTCCCCCGATGATTATTGCCATGCCGGATGCGGATTCAAGTTTTTATGTAAACTCGTTCGACGGTAAAATCAATTACGAAGATTTTTTCTTCAAAGAATTTATACCGACCATTGAAAAGAATTATCGCACACTTGCGCAAAAAAGATATCGCGGCATCGCCGGGTTGTCGATGGGTGGCTATGGTTCCATGTTATACGCGTTGAAACATCCGGATGTTTTTGCAGCAACAGCTCCCTTAAGTGCAGCATTTTTTGATGACAGCACGATCATTAAAATGCCAAATGCAGGATGGAATATGCCGCTCGGTATAGCGTATGGCACCGACCTGGAAGGTGCAAACCGCTTGACCAAATCATGGTATGACAACTCTATTCATGAACTGATCAGAACAAAATCAGCCAACGATCTCAGGAAGGTTCGCTACTGGATTGATTGTGGCGATGATGATTTTTTGATGGAAGGAAACTGCATGGTCCATATTTCACTCTCGCGAAAAGGAGTGCCTCATGAGTTTCGCATGCGCGATGGCGGACATGACTGGAATTACTGGAGAACAGGAATTATTGACGCATTGGCATTTATTGGAAAAAGCTTTAGGCAGTGAGGCAACCCTGGGGCGTGAGAATTGGCAAACGTGAAAGCAACCTGGAGGGCGGGTGGAGGTATTATCGTAGTATGTAAATTGACTCCCGTTTGGAAATTTATATCTATGCTTTTGCTATAAAATCTCCCCAATAACATTCGAACTATAAAACAAAATAGCCCACTCCAAAGGAGTGGGCTATTAATCATTCACACATTTTTTTAGGTCAGATGACCTAAAAATTACTTCACTTTATTTACAACCAGGTCTTCAATCACGCGCGCATTGCGGTTGATTTCATACACTGAAGTTTTGTTGCTTTTCTTTCCGGTAATTTCGAAACGAGACCAACATTACCCAGCTCTTCAGTATTCAGCATAAAGCGACGAACACCCGCATTTGATTTTACAACATCTTTGTAAAGCAACACATTGAATTCATCAACGATTTCAATTGTGTATTCACCTTCAGTTGCATTGTTGAAATGCAATTCAAGAACAGGCTGGTTTTTGTGGTTGCCGATGAATTTTACTTCAACACCACTTGGATTTTTTTTCATTGTTTGCAAAAGCTGCTGAATTCAGCGCCAGCGTAAAAAGGGCTACCAGTGCTACGACTGCGAAGCGAGCGTTTTTGATTACGTTTTTCATGTTTATACTTTTTAAATTTTAATGATTTAAGGTTAACCATCGCCTGGGCTGGTAACCAACTTTATATTGAGTTGTTGATGTAAAAACTTTGTGGGGCAATCGCGTGGCAGGAAATCGTGGAGTGTGTGGCTGTAGCGCCGTTAGATAACACAAAACTAAGCACGCGAAAATCCTGTAACAAGGCAGGTTTTGTTCAGATTCTGTATCGCAATGGAAGCAGGAAGATATATAAGCGTCAATGAATCAACGTGCTATATCCCAATTCAGCCGGATATCCAAGGAGATTTCCGACGCGAAAAATTTCTACGGGGCGTGGGAACCGGCAAGCGGCAAACGGCAAGCGGCAAACGGCAAGCGGCAAACGGCAAACGGCAAACGGCAAGCGGCAAGCGGCAAACGTGAAATTCGCGTAGCTTTCCATCCCATATGGAGGCGTCATTTGCGTTGTTACGGCGCCATGTTGAGGCTGGCAGTGGTATTCCGCCCTTGCCGTTTGCCGATTCTCACGCCTCACAATTCCTCCAATTTCCACATTTACATATTTCCACATTTACATATTTCCATTTACACATTTCCACACTTACACATTTCCATTTACATATTTCCACATTTACATATTTTCATATTTGCCCTTTTGTTTGCCGCCTGTCAAAATTTGTATGTAATAAGGCCTTGAGAATCAGCTACAGTCAACTCTTTGTGGGAAAATTAGCTTTTTTAAACATATGCCGGGAGGGAAAAAGCATTACCTTCAGCCGTCACGAAGCTTGCCAGAATCGAGATTACTCAACTAAAAGGCACGAGCTTTGTTATAAATGCTGACGATCCGCAATCCGAAGGACCGGACATCTGTCAAAAAGGAGATATTTTAATTATGGCATTCAAAAAAGAGGTCGAAGAGATCATTGAACCGAAGGACATTTTTGTAGGTAACCCCGACGCACCCGTTACGTTGATGGAATTTGGCGAGTATGAAAGTGAGGAGTGTGCGAAGGTTAACGAAGTGGTAAAACAGCTGCTGGAAGAATATGAAGGCAAAATCAGGCTGAATTTCCGCCATTTCCCCCTTACAATGATTCACCAGCGTGCGATGAAAGCTGGAGAGGCAGCCATCGCAGCTGCCCAGGAGGGTAAATTCTGGGAGATGCACAACGTATTATTCAGCAACCGCCGCAACCTGGGTACAACCAGCCTGAAACTGCACAGCAAGGAAGCCGGTGTAAAAAATAAGAAGTTCCTCGATGAACTGGTAAACGGTGTGTACGGCTGGCAGGTGCAAGACGACCTTAAATATGGTATCGACCTGGGTGTAAAAGAAGTTCCCGCATTCTTTATCAATGGTGAACGTTTTGTAGGCAAACCAACATTTGCCAACCTGAGCGCAGCTATCGAAACTGCGCTGAAGAAAACGAAAAAAGAAAGCGCCCGCACGCCAACGCGCGTAAGCGAAAGACGAAATTGAACTTAATATAAATAAAGAAGCCTGTTTCAATGAAACAGGCTTTCTTTTTTATGCGTTAATGCGGAATGTAATTCTTAATTCAACGCAGCTAATAAATGGAGATGAATCTCCATTTATTATTACCAACGGTTATTTCTAGCGAAAGAAGGCTTGCTGTTGCTTCTTTCTTCACGAGGTTTAGCAACCATTACTTTGATTGCACGACCTTCAACCAGACCACCATCGAGTTCAGCGATCGCTTTCTGACCAGCCTCTTCATCGGGCATTTCAACAAAACCAAAGCCACGGCTACGGTTAGTGAATTTGTCAGTAATAACTTTAGCTGAAGAAACTTCGCCATACTCAGCAAAAAATTCTCTTAAGTCTTCATCCTGTACGTTGAAGCTCAGATTCGAAACGTAAATGTTCATTTCTAAGATTGAAATAAAAAATAAATAATAATTGAGAAAAAGCACGTAAAGAGACCTAACTATTAGCAGAAATTGCGTAGCAGAATAAATCGTTCACTTACTAAGATGCTATACATCTCAAATTGACTTCGCAAAGATACAACTAGAATTTGATAATTTCGAGTATTTAACAAACTACACGCACGAAACTGTCAAATAAGACAATAAACCAACAAAAGAAGACACTTAAACAACCAATAACTAAACGGAAACACCTACTTTACCATTTACATCTTTAAAACTATCATATGCAATTCCTGATTCATGCCTGGGACGGAAATGATGAACTGGCCCTCGAACGCCGCCTTAATACAAGACCTGATCATCTTGTTGGTGCAAAAAAGCTGAAAGAAAACGGAAATTTCATCATCGGCGGTGCCATGCTCGATGAAAACGGAAACATGAAAGGATCCACCATGATAGTTGAATTCGACTCCGAAACCGATTTGCAAAAATGGTTGGATGAGGAACCCTATATATTAAATGGCGTGTGGAAGAAAATTGAAGTGTTTCCATTCCGCATCGCAAATGTTTAATTGTTGAATACAAGTGCTGCAATTTTGATAACCTTTACTTCCATCATTGAAAAGTTTGGCGCGAAAGGCGATAAAACCGGTTGGACTTACCTGACTGTTCCAGAAGAACAGGCCGCAAAGTTGAAACCTGGTAACCGCAAATCATTTAAAGTAAAAGGAAAACTGGATCAGCATCCGATCAAAATGGTATCGTTGATACCAATGGGAGATGGAAGTTTTATACTGCCGGTAAATGCAGCTATGCGCAAGGGACTGGCCAAGCCATTGGGCGCAACTGTAAAACTTTCCCTGCAGGAGGATAAGTCTGAATTTGTATTTAATCCCGTCTTTTTAGAATGTTTAGCCGATGAACCCCGGGCAGAAGCATTTTTTCAGCAACTGCCGGGATCGCATCAACGCTACTTCAGCAAATGGATTGATGAAGCTAAAACCGAAGCTACCCGCGTAAAGCGAATAGCGATGGCGGTATCGGCACTGGCACGTGAAATGGGTTACGGGGAAATGCTCCGTGCCGATAAGGAAGAACGGAATCAATTAGGTAGATGATGTTTACGACATCGTTTCCGCTTCCTTCACCACAATCTTCCGAACAGGCGCCGCTCTTTTCTCCAGCATCTCCTTCAGGTATCCTGCACACAAATTAGTGGGATCATACAGCTTGAACTCCTTCTGCAGCACCGTTACGTTCTCTTTGTACTGTTTGTCTTTCAACAGGGTCTTTACCGCTTCGCGGATTTTTTCAGATTTTGGTTTTTCAGTATTCAGATTAATGCCCAGTTTAAAATAACCGATACGGGCATTGATTTCATTTTTTCCTTCATGCACACCCGCCACCACCATCGGCAACTGGTATTCAATTCCCAGCATTACACCACCATAACCGCCATTGGTGATATAGGCATCCGCATAAGGCATGATGTCGGCAAAAGCAATAAAATCTTCAATAATGATATTGTCATGTGGATATTTCTCACGAAGCGCATTGGTCTTGCTGCCCCCTGTGGTAACAATCAGTAAAACATCACTGTCTTTAAACGCTTCCAGCGTAGGAACGAGAAGTTTGTTTACATCTGTCTCCACCGTTCCCTGCGTGGCAATGATGACATGGTCATACCGGTTCAATCGCTGGTCGAACCAGGCTTCCTTTTTGGTCGATTTACGGAAAGGCAACAGCGCACCAACAAAGCGGACGTTTTTGCTGATATCACTTCTGTAATATTCAAAACCAGGTGTACCACTTTGTGCTAGCAGTGTTGCTTTTTTGCAGATGATATCAAAAATGTTTGAATTCATATGGTCGATTCCGTATTTGGAAAGGATCTGGTGCATCACACGGTTCGGTTCGCGGAAGAGAACACGATCGGAGAAAAAACGAAGCCCTGCCTGTTTAACTTTTCCAAACCAGCTGTAGTCGGGCATCATTCCCAATCCGGTGGGAGGGAGGTCGCGTGAATATTCTGTAAGCGGTACAATGCCCATTGACAATACCGGCACATTCATTTTATCGGTAATAAATGGAATACCCGGGAAAAGGCAATCTGCCACCACTGCATCAAATTCAAACTCTTGCTGAATCTCCATTACATCGGCATAATATTCAGGTCCGCGTAATACGAATGCATTGATGATATCGTATTTCATTTTGGCAATCTTGCCATGGATGTTTTTCCTTTCAGGGAAATGCTCTTCAATGTTTGAAATATCAAGCGCTTTTTTAAAAGGATAATGTTGAATACCCAGGCCAGTGATTTTTTCTTCGTATTTGGTGCTGGTGTACCAACGCACATCACAGCCCAGCCATTTCAGGTGAACGGCAAAACCTGTGAGGGGATTCACATGGCCATCGGCGGGGAAGGTGGTAAAGAGGATTTTTTTTCCGGCCAGTCCATTCGCCGGCAGGGGTGACGGAACAACACCGTCGATGTTACTTTTCATTTTGAATTTTTTAATGGTAAGGTTGTAGGTTAATGGTCTGCAATGTTAAAACGCCGCCGCGCGGCGGTCAACCAAGGGATGTATCAGTTGCGGGAGACGCAGGATGAACCGTGAGAGCATCGGCAAACGTGAAACGGCAAACGTGAAATGTTTGCACACAGAGCCTGAATTGCAGTAAGGGGTTACCGAATTGTTGTAGTGACGCGCTGCAGCGCGTCACTACAATTTGCCGTTTGCCGTTTCACGTTTGCCGATTCTCACGCCTCAGGTTTTTCACATTCCCCATTTGCATGTTTCCCAATTTTTCACGCAGAGTGCGCCGAGGGCCCGCGGAGTGCGCAGAGGCAGGCTTAGCGTTATGAAAGCAACCGGGAGTTTCTAAAGCAAAAGCAATGGGTTTAGAAATTTTCACATTGCCACACTTCCACATTGCCACATTTACCTATTTACACATTGCCACATTTACCTATTTACACATTGTTCCCTCCCTCAGAAAGTACTTTATTTGCATTATGATTTCTTCCATTCAACATTTTCAACGTCCCTTTTTTATTGGTGTGGCCGGGGCCGGCATGAGCGCGATAGCGCAATACCTGCAGGGTATCGGAAAAACAGTTTCGGGCAGCGATCGCTTTTTTAAAGCAGGAGAACCCAATGCCATCCGCGAAAAACTGGAGGCGGCCGGTATTCTTTGTTTTGAACAAAATGGAGAAGGCATCACCGATCAAACAGACCTGATTGTGGTAAGCACCGCAGTTGAAGATACAGTGCCCGAAGTGCAAAAAGCAAAAGCACAGAATCTTCCTGTCATCCACCGGTCGGAATTACTGGCACTGATTGCTGCAAGCAAAAAGACAATTGCTGTTGGGGGCACCAGCGGCAAAAGCACTACAAGCGCCATGCTGTTCGATATTCTGCAACATGCCGGAATTGACGCAAGCGTAATCACTGGCGCAGGACTGGTACGACTCATCCGCAAAGGATTAATTGGTAACGCGTGGACAGGAAAATCAGAATGGTTAGTGATCGAAGCTGATGAAAGCGATGGCTCCATTGTACAATATAAATCTGAACTGGGCCTGTTGCTGAATGTAGATAAGGATCATAAAGAACTGGATGTGTTGATGGAAGTGTTTGCAACTTTTCAGAAAAACAGCCGCAACTTTATCGTGAACCAGTCGCACCCGCTTGCGAAGACACTTTCAATAAATGCGGCGAACGATTTTGGCAAGACAGACGAAGCAGGTTTTCGCTTTGGCAATTTCTATCAACAGGGGATGCAAATTCGGTTTACACTTAACGACACAACATTTCAAATGCCCCTCGTTGGCGAACATAATATGGAGAATGCGGTGGCCGCCGCTACAGCCGCCCATTTTGTGGGCGTGTCGCTAACAACATCATCTGAAGCGCTTGCTAATTATGAAGGAATTTATCGTCGCAATCAATTACTGGGACGAAAGGGTGGAGTTACGCTTATTGATGATTTTGCACATAACCCTGTGAAATGTGCAGCGGCAATTCGCGCCTGTCAGCCAATTGCACCCAAACTGATTGCCTGGTTACAGCCACATGGCTATGGCCCCACGAGGTTTTTACGAAACGATTTTGTAGAAGAAATCAGCAAAGCGCTTCGTCCCGGTGATGAGATTTGGATGAGTGAAATTTATTACGCGGGTGGCACTGCTGTGAAAGATATCAGTGCCGGTGATTTGATTGACGACTTAAAGAAAAAGAATGTAAACGCTTATTTCGTAAGCGACCGGAATAATTTTATAACCGAAGTCCGTCCTCACCTCAGCGATGATTGTGTACTGTTGTTGATGGGTGCACGTGACCCGAGCCTGGAAACTTTTTGCAGCAGCCTGTTGGGCGCAATTGCCCGGTTAAACGATGTTCAGTGTAATGCGATCATCTTTTACAATCGGAAGCAGGTACCAGCAAAGTGCCATCAGCAGACTGTAATGTGCCTGCGTGCTGAGCGATTTGTTGGGCTTCAGCTCCTGCAAAAGGTTTTTCTCCTGTGTATCCAGTTCGCAAACAGCCAGTGGTTTCTCCTGCTCTACATCGCTGTAAATAGCAAGTGATGGCTTGTTGTCGCCGGAGTCAACATCATAAAAGAAACGCTGGTTGTCGAGTTCAATAAAATGGCGGTTGTTTTCTTTGCCGACAAAGCCAACACGCACACCATATTCGTTTCGGAGAATCGTTTTGTTGCGCAGAAATCCTTCTTTGCGTATCAGGAATACGCGACGATCTGCGTCCGTTTCTACACGCGCTGCATTTGAATTGGGATTGAAAACCAGGGTTACGAGTTTGCGGCCATTATTCCATAATGTGTAGGCTGACTGACCAATCGTAGAGGTAACTTTTTCCCATTTCATAGTTAGATATTTTGGTAATAATCAGGCGGAAAAGGTACACCTGTAGCGGTGATTTCTGAGGCGATGACTTAAAATTAATAGTAACTTCATATACGGACCGCAATAGGTGCATAAACTGTGGAGAACTGGCGGTTAATCCACATTATTTTTTAAAATTCAACTGAAAATGAACCCTATTTCTGAACAGGATCGCGTGTTTTTGGGCAAAGCGATCGAATTATCCCGTCGTGGCATGCAGGGCGGCCTGGGCGGCCCCTTTGGGTGTGTGATTGTAAAAGACGGAAAAATTGTGGGCGAAGGGTATAACCAGGTTACATCCACCAACGACCCAACCGCGCATGCAGAAGTAATAGCAATACGTGATGCCTGTAAAAATCTGCAGACCTGGCAATTATCCGGTTGTGATGTGTACACGAGTTGTGAACCCTGCCCGATGTGCCTGGGTGCCATTTACTGGGCGCGCCCGCAGCGTGTTGTTTTTGCCAACACCCGCCAGCATGCCGCCGACATCGAATTTGATGATGCATTTATCTACAACGAAATCGGCGCGCTGCTGCACGAACGAAAAATTCCTTTCACGCATTTTCCGCACCCGGATGCGGAAAAGGTTTTTTAAGGAATGGAAGGAATTGAGTGGAAAGAAGCGATATTGATTCGACCATCGACCATCGATCATGGTTGAAAAGTAACAACAACAAAGAAGGCGCTATGAGTTTTAATTCATAGCGCCTTCTTTGTAGAAAATCATTTTCTTAGAGTTTCTCAATCCACTCTTTCAATTTTTCTTTTGTTTCACCTGTTTTCTTTTGTAGCCTTCCCAGCAATTCATCGTCTTTTCCTTCTGTGTACAACAGATCATCGTCGGTAAGGTCTGCATACTTCTGTTTGATCTTTCCTTTCGTTTCGTTCCAGTTCCCCTTCAGTTTTAATTTCCAACTTTCCATAACACTCGATTTTTAAGGTGAGAGAAATATGTTTCAGGTCATCATTATTCGTCTGCGGAAATGGGGGAAGTAAAGGAACTCACTCCGTAAATTCTTTCCCCCGTTCTGCAAACAAAGGTTAAGGGTTAGATACTTTTAGGTACCCTCCTTCACTATCTCTTAAAAAACCATGCCAACAGATTTTAAAAATAAAAAACCGGTAAAACTGTGGAATGCGATGGAACAAACAAATTAAATAAGCCGTGAATGTATTTTCTTAGATCTTTAACTTCAAACGCTTCTTTTCAAGCAGTCTTGTTATCAGAATAATCAACAATGCATACAACAGCGATTTCAGGATGCCTACCCATCCCGTTCTCAATACAAGCGGTAGCGTAATACCAATCATGCTGTATAGAGCATAATGGATATAGGGAAGCAAGTATGCAGTGAGTGTGGCTGTGCCTGCCGGTTTGATGATCGAAAACGAGTGTTCTTTCTTTTTTACATCGGTAATATAAATAAGCAAAGTAAACACGGCGAGACTGATACCGATGCAGATCAAAGTCCAGGAGGGAGTGGCCAGGATTTTTGAGATGATAAAATAAGGCCGGAGCATAAAACCTGCCGCTACACAGGCTGCCGATAATAGGATAAAGGGAAGAAAGATGTTTTTATTTGCGTGATACAGTTGCGCAGCCAACACACCTGCCATAACCAGGGCAGGTAAACTGCCGTCGCCAACAATCCAAATATATTCCCGGATGGGTTGCAGGAAATCGAGCCAGCCCGATTGGGCGGCAATATTAAAGAGCAGGAAAAACGCAAAGGCAATAGCGTTTACTATTAAGCTTCCTTTTGAAAACAGATAGATAACGCCACTTAACAGGTAAGCCCAGCCAATGAGGCCGAGAATGCCCCACCAGTGTGGCTGTAATGATTGTGGCTGTTCTGCCGTTCCACCCCGGTACACGATGGCCAAAAAAGCTAACAGCGCTACACCGAGTCCCTGGAAAATCCATTTTTTATTTTGTTGCCGCGGATAATCCAGCCAGATCAGGAAGAAACTAATTGTGAGTAATATCTGCCATACCGTGCGGGGAAGCAATGCCACATCGGAGTAGTTGCCGAGGTTTACATGAAAGAAACCCATTACCAGCAAAGCTATTCCCCTGAAAAGAATATGCGCCAGAATGGTTTGGTCCGATTGGCCCTTCCTGATTCTTCCGGTGATGGCAAAAGGAATGGACAAACCAACGATAAACAGAAACGCGGGAAAGACCACATCCGACAAACCCATACCGTCCTCCATTGCCTGCGTATGTTGCAGCCATTGTGGAACGCCTTGCAACGACCACAGGTCGTTTACAAAAATCATGAGGAACATTGTAAGTGCGCGAAAGACATCAATAGAAGCTAACCTGCCCATGAATGACGGGATTATAGAATTACAACGATAATTCGAAATAAAGTAGGTTGTGAAAATAATCGATTCCCGCGAATATTATTCATCCCAAACCGGAATTGCAAATCAGGATTTCATCTTATAGATGATAAGAAAACAAATCACTACCAGCAAGAGTAGTATCAGAATGGTAATATAAAGCTGGCTCTGATCAGGGAGGCGCAGTTTGTCGCGTTGTTTTTTGCGTTTTTCGGTTTTTTTCTTGAGGTCGCGGTTGAGCATTTCCACCATATAGGCGATTTGCTTTTTGTCGCGTATCTGCCGAAGCCCTTCCATTGCATCGCTGGCAAAAGGATTATCCACCAGTTGCTTTTCCAGCTCATGCTGTTTTTCAGGCGTAAGCTGATCCTGCAGGTACAGCAGGAGGGTTTCCTGGTCAATATCCTGTGAAAGATGGGACAATATGTCTTTCAGCTTTTCCTGCATGGCCTTAGGAGGGCTTATTCTCTTTTAATTTTTTTTCAATCCAGATACGGAGGTTTCTTTTTCCGTTCTGTATATAACTTTTTACCTGCAAATAGTTGTAACCGGTTTCTTTGCTGATTTCCTGGTAGCTCTTTTTTCAAGGTAGAACAAAATTACACATTGCTGCTGCTCGCTGTTCAATTCCTTTAAACCTATCTGTACCAATTCAAGCGTCAGGTCGGTTTGTTCCAGTTGTTTTATATCCGTTTCTTCTGCGGGCGTTGCCACCAGGTCTTCATTCAGCGAAATGGATCCTTTGCGTTGACGCTCGCGTAAGATCATGAGGCAATGATTTTTTGCCACCATGTAGAGCCAGGATTTAAAATAGTCCACTTTGTATTTCCCCAGTTCCTGTATCACTTTTAAAAAGATCTGTTGTACGCTATCTCGCGCTTCATCTTCATCTTTCAAATATTTCATGCACACACCCAGCAATAACATCGTGTATCGCTGCAGCAGGATGCCCAGCCACTCGTTATTGCCGTCGTTGCGGAAATCTTCCAGCAGTTCCTGGTCGGTTTTATGGTTGTATTTATCCAAGTTCGCCAATGAAAATAGCCATTTAGTTTCGAATGGACATCAATATGATGCACCCGGGTTACAATTTCATAACAAATGGATCGCCAATATTTGAATAATTTTGGAAAATTTTCCGGATGTCATTTGCAATCATAAAAGTACCAGCAGCTCCCGTACGGCGCAAAGCACGGCACCAGGCCGAGATGATCAACCAGTTGTTGTTTGGCGAAGCCGTAAAAATCTGCAAAGAAAAAAAAGGCGGCTGGATAAAAGTGCGGTCATTGCATGACCAGTATGAAGGATGGCTTACTGCACATATGCTGGAAATGGTGAGTGAAAATGAAGCACGCACACCGGTAGAATTTATTACTGCCGCACCAGTTACATCCGTTCAATTCGGCGATAGTTCAATGTCGGTTCCTGCAGGGTCGGTCTTGCGATTGCTTGCCGGGCAGGAAGGAAAAATTGGCAATCTTCACTATCAATTTGAAGGCGATGCCATCAAACGGCCGGTTGAAAAATTTGATTCGGAAAGATTGTGGCAAACAACATCCGCCTGGTTGAATGCGCCTTATCTCTGGGGTGGCCGTACAATTATGGGCGTAGATTGTAGCGGGTTTACACAGGTTGTTTTTAAACAATTGGGAATCGACCTCCCGCGCGACGCATGGCAACAGGCACAGGAAGGTGAAACTGTTAAGCGATTAAAAGATGTGATGCCCGGCGATCTCGCCTTTTTCGATGACCGTGATGAAATTGTGCACGTCGGTATTTTATTATCCAGCGAAAAGATAATTCATGCTGCCGGCAAAGTGCGGATTGATACGATCGATAAAAAGGGAATTATAAATGTGGAAACGGGGAAACGCACACACTCATTGCGAATTGTTAAGCGCCCCCGGTAAGTTCACGTATTCTTCCTGCTGTTTTAACCGCAGCGTAATGGTTAAAACCGTTCTTTCAGGATTCTGAACAGTTGTCCATCCAATGGTCAAAGGGCTGAGTGTATACAACGGCAGGAAATAGTGCACTAATTTTCCTGTAACAACGTTGTCTTTAACGATATCTTCTTCTTCCTTATCGAAGAATTTCTTTGACCAGGCGCGTTTAATTTTTTTCCCATTCGCGAACAACTTCCCGCTGGCCTTTTGGGCCGGGTATGCCATATGCACTGATCTGGTAAAGCATGGTGGTATCTACCTTACTGATATCATCGGCGCGGGGCGTTGTTGTTTCCAACAATACGACTCGTACGCTGTCGGGAACGAAAAAGAATTTAGGGTATTTATTATAACGTCCGGAAAAAGAAAAGAGCTGGTCGCGTGTACGATGTTGTATTTTTTTGTCCTGTATTTCCTTATCGTTCAACAGATGCTCCAGGAACTGACGCATGGTTCCTGAAAAAGGGTTGGAGCGAAAATAGATTTTTGTAAAGTCCACAAGCTGCTGCTGTGCCCCCACGGGAGAAGTTTTTAAAAACAATAAGAGAAGCAAAAGCAGTAAGCAACGGGTCATATCAGAAAATGTTTTTGAACCACCGCACGACAACCTCGTCCCACGCCAGCAATTTAAACGCAGAAAACAATAAAATGATCGCAAATATTTTTTTTAACATTTCCTGGTTGATCTTTAACGCGATTACACTACCAAAATAACTTCCTGCAAGAAAGCTTACAGCGAGTACGCCGATCACGCGCATATCAATGGGTGCAGCACCGCCTTTGGAGGATTGGTAATAATGTAAGAAGCCGAGAATCACTACGGGAAATGTAAGCACGCCCAGTGAGGTGCCCTGTGCCTGGTGTTGTGTGTAATGAAGGAAGATCACGAGGGCTGGTACCAGGATGATGCCCCCGCCTACGCCAACCAGTCCTGAAAGCAGGCCGGCAGCAAGGCCAATGATCAGCAGCGTGATCAGCACGGTACTATCCATATTTTTGTTTTGGGTGGAGCGCACAACTATTACTTAAATGTAGTTTTATATAAATCAATTGCATCCTGTATGATTTTACAGGCGGTATCCTTGTCCTGAAAATTATCGATCAACACTTTTTTATTCTCCAGCACTTTGTATTGTTCAAAAAAGTTCCTTAGCTCTAATAAAAAATGTTGGGGCAGATGACCCATGCTGGTATAATGGTTAACCGATGGATCTTTTGCCGCTACTGCAATAATTTTGTCATCCATCTGTCCGCTGTCGATCATTTGCATATTGCCAATTACATTGGCTTCAATCAAACACAATGAAGCAATAGGCTGGGAGCAGAGCACGAGTATATCGAGCGGATCATGATCCTGCCCGAGTGTTTGGGGAATAAAACCATAGTTGACGGGGTAGTGGAAAGAAGAATAAATGACCCGGTCGAGTTTCAGCAAACCCGAGTCCTTATCAACTTCATACTTGGCTCTTGAGCCCTGGGGAATTTCAATAAGCGCATTGACCTGGCTGGGAGCCCCTTCACCATAGTTTACGCCGTGCCAGGGGTGATGTACTGTAAGCATGATTGATAAGGGTTTGCGGTTAAGGTTATTGCAGTTGTGCTGCGAAAGGCAAAGGTAAACGATTGTGGGTAATTCAAAACGGAGAGTTTCCCGCCGTCAGGAGTCCGTATTTATTTCTCACCCGCGAATGCGTATGCCCAGCCAGGTAGCCGCCAAACCGCCTAACACAGAGGCGGCCATGTAAAGGAAGAAGAGACCGTGTTTATTTTCACGGATCAGGGCCATGCCTTCTAATGTGAAGGCGGAAAATGTGGTAAAGCCGCCGCAAATACCTGCCATTAAAAAGAAACGGAGGTTGTCGCTGGCAACAACTCCTTTTGTATACAGCGAAAAGACAAGTCCAATCAAAAAACACCCCGTGATGTTCACGAAAAAAGTACCCCATGGAAATGCATGTGGAATCGCCTGCGTCATGACGCGGCTAATAAGGAAACGTGCCATACTGCCGATGGCACCACCCAGGCCTACGAGTATTACTGCCTGCATCAGGGAAGGCTGTCGGTTTTATGTTGGAAAATGTATTTGAAATCAACCATCCATTGTTCTCCCACACGCACTACCAGCAATGAATCTTTGCGATTGCGGAAGCTGTTTGAATAGGTGATGATATTCGCCGAATCATTCAATGCGCGGTTTGTAAAAATGCGGATACTTGATTCGCGGTATTTGGTGCGTTCTTCAGGAGTAAGTCGTTCGTGCAGGCGAATGGCTGTATTCAGGTCTTCGAGATTGACTGAATCCTGCAGCATATAATGTTTGGCTTTTTCATAATCGCCATCCAGGGCAGCGCGGATAAAACTGCTTGCGGCATCGGCGGCGTTTTCGCCAGCCATTTCCTTTTTTTTATCATCGCCACAGGCCAGGGCAAAAAAAAGCAGGAATGAAAGCGTAATAGTTTGTTTCATTCCTGCAAAGTACTAAATCTTTAGAGTTCTATTCCTTTGGCTTCTCCTTTTTGGTAATTGGGATGGGCGCATGTTGTTCTGGAAATTCCTTTTCATGCTCCCGGTTGTATGCACGCAGGATATGTTTCACAAGGCGGTGACGTACCACATCTTCTTCATCGAGCTGAATATGGGCGATGCCGTCGATATTCTGCAGGATGCGTACGGCTGTGGCCAGTCCGCTTTTCTGGTTGCGCGGTAAATCCACCTGTGTCATATCGCCGGTAATGATCGCTTTTGCGTTTGCTCCAATACGGGTGAGGAACATTTTCAATTGCAGATCGGTCGAGTTTTTGCGCTTCATCCAAAATAATAAAGGCATTGTCGAGCGTACGACCGCGCATATATGCCAGCGGCGCAATTTCAATGGTGCGGGTGGTCATATAATACCCGAGTTTATCGGCGGGTATCATGTCATCCAGCGCATCATAAAGGGGGCGCAGGTAGGGATCGATTTTTTCCTTCAGATCGCCGGGCAGGAAACCAAGGCTTTCGCCGGCTTCCACCGCGGGGCGCGTAAGGATAATCTTTTTTCACCTGTTTGTTCTTCAGGGCACGTACCGCCAACGCAACAGCAGTATAGGTTTTACCTGTGCCGGCCGGACCGATGGCAAATACGATATCATTTTTTTCAGCAACTTCCACCAGCCGTTTCTGGTTGGCAGTGCGCGCACGTACAGATTTGCCATTGGGGCCAAATACCAGTACTTCATTCGGATTTCGTTCTACAAAGTGGTCCACCGTTTCTGCATCATCGCCACCCAGCACCTGTTCAAAATAGTTCTCACTCATATGCCCATTACGTTCGAGATACGAAACAATGAGTTCGATCTTTTCACGGGCACTTTCAATTTGTTCCGGCGATCCGCTCAGCTTTATCTGCGTACCGCGCGAGAGAATTTTTAATAAGGGGAATTTTTTCTTTAAGATGTCTAGTTTGCCATTGTTAACGCCGAAGAACTCGATGGGATTCACCGTTTCGAGATTGATGATCGTTTCAGTCAATGCGGATTAATTTAAACATAAAACAAACCGGCGGAGGGTAAATGCCGGGTTTCGTATCGTCTTCTGAACCTTTACAGAAGCCTTACCCTCTCTTTCCAAATATAAGATTTTGCAGTTGAAAAGGGAGATATGTAATTATTCACAAATGTGGGAAACCGATAAGAACAATTGTGGGAATAGATTCTAAGCTGAATCCGTGTAAATCTGTGATTCAATCCGTGTAAATCTGTGTGAAATTCTCTCAAGATTACGTCAACCTGATATCCGAAAAGGGTTCACACAGATTTACACGGATTGGATCACAGATGGCACAGATTTTTTACGGTAAAAATTAAGCCGTAGTGACGCGCTGCAGCGCGTCACTACTTACAGCGCGTCACTACTTACAGCGCGTCACTACTTACAGCGCGTCACTACTTACAGCGCGTCACTACTTACAGCGCGTCACTACAAACAGCGCGTCACTACATACAGCGTGTCCCTACATAAGGTCTAACGCCTCTCACCATCGCGCAACAATCTTAAAATTCAACAACCTCGGCGTAAGCCGCTGCGGCATTGTATAGGTGGTGTTTGAAAAATCTTTAATCAACAGGTAAGAAATGGTATTGTCGCGGTCGATAAGATTGAAAACTTCTAAACTCGCCCAGATATTATCGAAACCAAGGAAAGGACTATGGCTGCGGCGGCGACTACGATCACTGTCGAGCAACAATGCACTGAAGCCAATATCCACACGGATATAACTTGGTATCTCCAGCGCATTCCGATACTTTACACTGTTGGGAATATTATAAGGCAGATTGCTACCGTATAACAGGTTCAGATACATCTTCAGGTTCTTGTTGGTAGCCAGGTAATCCTGGAAAAACATACCAAAAGTAATCCTTCGATCTGTTGGGCGGCGTACCCAACCTTTCTCCAACGTTACACTGTCGATAGGACGGTTATAATCATCCAGCGTATAATTTTTATACGTGTCGCCTTTGATGTCTTCTTTTTCGTATTCATGAAACCGAGGCTGATCCAGCTTTCGGCATCTTTCACGAGTTCACCATGTAAGCGCATTTCCACACCCATTGCATATGCTTTTGCACTGTTTTCACCAAAGTAACGCATACGCACATTATCAATGTCGTAAGGAACAACATCCCACATGTGTTTATAGTACGCCTCGGTAGTCCAGCGCATGGGGCGACCAAAGCCGGTAAAGCTGTAATCAAATCCTAACACCCCCTGCAGGCTTTGCTGCGCTTTGATGTCCATATTCAGGCTACCATCATAGCGACGGATTTCGCGATAGAAAGAAGGCTGGTGATAAGCCCCCAGCGCTGCACGGAAAATGATATCCCGTTTCCAGTTGGGTTGCAGGCTGGCTGATATTCTTGGCGACAACAGCAATTGCTCGTTTAAGGTATTGTAATGAAAACGCAAGCCGGTGGAGATCGTCACCTGGCTGGCCGTATCACCCAGGCGCCAGTTGTCCTGAATAAATCCCGAGAATTTATCAATATTGAAATCTGCATTGCTGCGCAGTAATTTACTTAACTGCAACATGTCGGGATGAAAGGGAATACTATAACCGGCAGAATCCTGGTATTCCCACTCGTGCAATTTGTCTTTAATGTTCGTACGATCATATGATGCACCCCATTGGATATGGTGGTTTCTTTTATCAAGATATCCTTTGTGGGAGAAATTCCAGTTTTGAATATTTAACGCATTGCGTGCATACTGGTGAAAAACGCCTGCACCCAGGGGATTTACAATCTCCGCCGAACCCTGATCGAAATCGCGGTCGCCAAAAAGATAAGCTCCCTGTATATCGATATTTTCCTGTTCGTCATTTTCAAAACGGCTCACCATCCATTTCAATCGCAGGTTGCTATTTACCTGGTTAATAAAAGACAGTCCCAGCATGTTTGTCTGGTACTGGTCACGTTCCTGTCCGGCGAAATAAATATCAAGCCCGAGGTTTGCGGTGAAATATGGTGAGTAGACAGATGAAGTAAGCTGACTAAATTCAGGATTCAGCGAAAACTTCGACATACTGTAGTTGCCAAACAATTCAGCGCGCCAGCGTTTGTTGATTTGATAATGCAGCAAACCCTGGATGTCGGAAGAAGATGGAACATAGTTGCCTTGCGTTTCCTGTTTGCCCAACAGATTGCGGTTGCTGCGGTTACGTGCACCTACGAGGTAGCCCCACTTTTGATCGGTGGACGAACCTTCCAGGTGCAGTCCCTGCTCAAGAATGCCCACATAAGCACTCCCGCCAAATCGTTTGGGTTGCTTATATTGAATATCGAGCACGCTACTCATCTTGTCGCCGTAGCGCGCCTGGAAGCCGCCATTATAAAAATTGATGTTACGCACCATTTCAGGATTGATAAAACTCAATCCTTCCTGTTGGCCATTGCGAACGAGATAGGGGCGGAATACTTCAAAATCGTTTACATACACGAGATTCTCATCGTAGCTGCCACCCCGTACGGTATACTGCGAAGTGAGCTCGTTGTTGGAACCTACAAATATTTTTATCATGCTTTCCACACCGGTGGTAACCGAAGGAAGATTGATTACACTTTTGGGATTGGGTCGTATGAGTCCGGTTTCTTTGCGGTCGCGCTGGTCGCGCACGATCACTTCTGACAAAGTAGTTTCTCCTTTAATCAACCGGATTCGCACCATTTCGGATTCGTCTTCACTCAAAAGAAAATTCCGTTGTTCTGTGCGATAACCTGTAAAAGAAAATTCAATTGCGAATGCGCGGCCTGAAGGAACTTTAATGGAAAAATAGCCAGAATCGTTAGTGGTAATGCCGCTTTGTCGACCTAATATCAAAACCGAAACACCCGCCATCGGCTGCTCGGTTTCATCCACCACAAAACCCGAAACAGTAGCCGCATTCTTCTGGGCAAGGGATTCCAGCGAGAAGAACATCAACAAAAAAAACAGTAAACTAAGGCGCGGCTTCATGATGGTTTAATCGGTTCTTTTAATAGGATAAGTTTGGAAGGATAATATTAGTCAAAATAGCTGGCTTTCACAACCATAGGGAACTTTCATCCGCCGATTGCAGCTTATATCGCTTTCAGCTTTTTGATGGTTTCAGCAGGATTGTCGGATTTAAAAACGGTGTTACCGGCTACCAGTACATGTGCGCCGGCATCCATGATCGCTTTTGCATTCTCCAGCGTAACGCCGCCATCAATTTCGATCAATACATTCAATCCTCTGTCGTCAATCATTTTGCGCAGCTCGCGAATGCGATCGTAAGTGCGTGGAATAAAAGTCTGCCCGCCAAAGCCGGGGTTCACACTCATCATACAAACCAGGTCAATGTCGCCTAAAACATCTTCCAGCGAACTTACCGGTGTATGTGGGTTGATGGCAACACCCGCCTTCATGCCCAGCGATTTGATCTGTTGAATATTTCGATGCAGGTGTGTGCATGCTTCAATATGTACTGATAAATGGTCGGCGCCTGCTTTGGCAAATTGTTCTGCATATTGTCCGGGGTTTTCAATCATCAGGTGTACATCGCAAACCTTCGGTGTCGCCTTCCTTACAAATTCCACTATCATGGGCCCGAAAGTGATATTGGGTACAAAGCGTCCATCCATAATATCAAGATGGATCCAGTCCGTCTCACTTTCATTCATCAGTTGGCATTCTTTTTCCAGTTGTAAAAAATTTGCAGATAAAAAAGACGGAGCGATTATGGCCATGGGTATCTTTTAATTTGAGCAAAATGTGATAATGTGATAATGAGAAAATTTGGAAATGAGAAAATTTGGAAATGAGAAAATTTGGAAATGAGAAAATATATAAATGTGAAAAGGTAGTATGCTCATAATTTACACATTTTCTTATTTTCCCATTTTCACATTTTTCTCTCACTTTCCTTCAGCAGCTATTTTCGCTTCCAAAAATTCCGGATCCAGCGAATATGCTTTTTTATAATTCAGTTTCGCTTCTTCTTTGTCGCCCATTTTTTCCTGGCATTTGCCCATCCAGTACCATGCATCTGCGAATGCGGGGGAGATGGTGTTGGCCAGTTTGAAAACGGCAAATGCTTTTTCGGTTTGGTTTTCGTCTAAGAGCAGTTTTCCTTTTTCGATATAGGCATTCAGGTAGCGGTGATCGCGTTGGATGGTTTTGTCGTACCATTCAATGGCGGCTTTGCGATTGCCGGTATTTGCAAAGTAATTGCCTTTGATGTAAAACGGTGCAACAAACTGTTTGGCGGAATCTACTTTTATCAGAGAATCAGTGAGAACCAAAGCACGTGGATTTTTGGTTTCTGCATATTCGTAAGCCAGTTCTTCCGCCAGCTGACGATTGCCAGGCAATAAAGCATAAGCTTTTTCCAGTTGCGCCGCAGCACCCTGGCGGTCGTCCATCCCCTGCAGAATTTCCGCCTTCAGGATATAAGCATTTACCTGTTTGGGATATTCTTCGAGAATCTGGTCGAGTACCCGTATGGATTCATCCATCTTTTTGTTCGCTTCGTAAGCGCGCGCGAGCAATAATTTCAGGAACAAACTTTCGGGCAGTTCTTTCAGGGCTTCTTCCACAAAACTGGCAGCCGAATCAGGGCGGCTGGTGAGCCAGATATTACCGATTCCCACCGCATATTTTTCCTGCTTATCCAGCTCCCAGGCTTTCTGGAAGTCGGCCAGCGCAGGTGCAGCATGCTGATTACCATTTAATAATACAGCCCGGCGAAAATAGAGTTCGCTTTCCCTGGGATAATCCCTGATGCTATCGCTGATAGCTGCATAGGGTGGGGAAGCAAGCAGTTCAGCATAGGGGTTGGAGGCATCATCATTGGAACAGGCGATCAAAAAAACAATCCGGTAGGTAAAAGCCATTTCATATCAACAAATCTAGGGAATTAATTATCTATGACATTTCTCTGACAAATTTGGCTACATTCGAAAATACCTTTGCAGCCGCAAATTAAACGACGAGTAATGAAAAAACGTATGTTTCTGATGCTGCCCGCAGCTGTAATCGCGGGGCTCTTTTTAGTTTCCTGCAATAGTGCAGACCAAAAGCCGACAACGGCTGCCGAGGGCGGTGCCTCTTCACCGGCAGATACGCTGCATTATGCCGACGAAACGCATTTTGCCAATGTGCAACAACTGACATTCGGAGGTGACAATGCTGAAGCTTACTGGAGCTATGATGGTAAATACCTCGTATTTCAGCGCAGCAATCCAAAAGAAGGAATCGACTGCGATCAGATCTATGTGGGTAAAGTGCCAGAAAAAGCAGGTGATAAATTTGAATATAAACTGGTAAGCACTGGTAAAGGACGTACTACCTGTGCTTTCTTTACGAAAGATGGTAAACACGTGATTTATGCTTCTACGCACCTGGTAGCGGATAGCTGTCCTCCTGTTCCAGATCGCAGTAAATATGGCAACCGGTACATTTGGCCGCTGTACAGCAGCTATGATATTTTTATGGCCGACCTCGATGGCAACATCGTAAAGCAACTGACCCATTCAAAAGGTTATGATGCGGAAGCAACTCTTTCACCTGATGGCAATCAAATGATTTATACCAGCACCAAAGATGGTGACCTGGATTTATACATCATGGACCTTACTACCGGTAGAGAAAAACGCATTACTACAGATCTCGGATATGATGGAGGTGCGTGGTTCAGCCCCGATGGAACAAAAATCGTTTGGAGAGCATCACGTCCTAAAACTGAAGAAGAAATTAAAGAGTACAAAGAATTGTTGGCAGAAGGTTTGGTGGCTCCAACAAATATGGAAGTTTGGGTTGCAAATGCAGATGGCAGCAATGCACGCCAGGTAACAAGCTTTGGCCAGGCCAACTGGGCGCCCACATTTATGCCCGATAGCAAACGCATCATCTTCGCATCCAACCACGAATACAAACGCGGTTTCCCTTTCAATATGTACACGATGAATGAAGACGGCAGCAACCTGGTGAAAGTAAGCCGAGATAAAGGATTTGATGCCTTTCCTTATTTCTCACCCGATGGTAAAAAGATTGTATTCTCCAGCAACCGTAACAATGGCGGAACAAGAGACACGAATGTGTTTATTGCAGACTGGCAGGAGTAATCCCCTATGTATAAAATTATTTTATCGAGTAGAGCCTGTAAGACATTCTTACAGGCTTTTATTTTAAGAAAATAAGATAGGATTGCAGGTTTTCACCATTCAACCCTTTTTGTTTAGATTTGGCATTCAACAAATTAATATATCATGGAAATCGGAATGTTACACTTGCACAACTTACTTCGCTGGGTAATCCTGATCCTTTTGATAATATCTATTGCTAAAGCATACACAGGCTGGAAACAAAGCCGCGTATTCAATGATGGCGACCGCCGTATTTGGTTGTTTACACTTATCGCTTCCCATGTAATGTTGATAGTTGGCATTTACCAATCGCTGATTGGAAGATATGGTATGTTGAAAACAACATTACCCGAAGGTGAATCTGTGATGTCAAGTAAATTCTTCCGCTTTTTCTGGGTTGAACATCGCAACAGTCATCAACAATGGTATTGCTGATCAGCAGAAATACAGGCATGCATTCTGGCTTTTTGTAATTGCGTTATTACTTATTCTGGTTGCGGTTCCCTGGCCTTTCCGCGAAGTGATTGGAGAGAATAGGGGTTGGTTGCCGGGGATGAAGTGAGAAGATTGATGGGTGATGGTGGATGGGTGATGGTGGATGATCGATGATCGATGATCGATGATCGATGTCCGATAAATGAAGACCGATGTTTGATTTCCGTAAAGGATGCAAACATCGGTCTTTTAATTTTTTTACACCCCATCCCCCATCCTCCATCCCCCATCCACCATCCCCCATCATCCATCCCCCATCCACCATCCCCCATCCTCCATCCCCCCATCCACCATCCCCCATCACCCATCCCCCATCATCCATCACCCATCCCCCATCACCCATCCACCATCCCCCATCCCCCATCCCCCGTCTCTCACCCCAATACCTTCGCCACTTCCTCCATTTCCTTCACCGTGCCGATGCTGAGTCGGCGCCAGCCGGTATTTTCTTCAAAGATGCGGGTACCGAAAATGTTTTTTGATTCAAGCAGCGTCCGTACATCTTTTCCAAATGGTTTTGTATCGAAATACACAAAGCTGGTAGATGAAGGAATATAGGGCATACCTGCCTTTTCAAGTGCTGCGTAGAGGATGGCTTTCGCTTTTTTGTTTTCGTTTACACAATACGCTACAAACTTTTGATCATCGATGGATGCAATGGCACCCGCAAGTGATACTGCACTGGCGCCAGCGTTGGCCCAGGGTTGCAGACTGTTTAATTCTTTGATTGTGTCGGGATGTGCGAGTGCATAACCCACCCGTGCGCCTGCCATGCCATAGGCTTTTGAAAATGTTTTTGCGATAACAAGATTGGGATGTGCATCCACCATATTCGCCATGGAAGGTTCGCTGCTGAATTCCGTATAAGCCTCATCAAGCAGGATCATACAGCTTGCAGGAACACGTTTGATAAATTCACGCAATTGCGCAGCCGGTACTATGGTGCCGGTAGGGTTGGCAGGATTGCACACATAAATCATTCGCGTACCACTATCGGCTTTATCGAGCAGTTGTTGCAGGTCGGTAACTTTTTTATTATCCAGCGGAACCATACGAATGTCGATTCCCAACCTGCTGGCGGCGGGTATCCATAAACGGAAAGTTGGATCCGGCGCAACAGCATTGCCTTTTTTCAATGCGGCCCATGTAGCTGCAACTCCTAAAAGTTCAGAAGAACCCGCCCCAATGATCACATGTTTGGCAGTGAGCCCAAAATGTGCACCCAGTTTTTCCTGCAGCTTTGCCGTCATATCCCAGGGGTATCGGTTTGAATCTGCCACGGTGTCCATCATCGCTTTGCGGGCGGCAGGTGAGGGGCCATGCGGATTTTCGTTCGAACCCAGCCGAATGATGTCGGCAGTATATCTATCCATATCTGCGGGATACATCATTCGGGCAAAACTATCACGGCTGAAAGCGAAGGCGGCCGTAGCCAGGGCGGTGTGTTGTAGGAGTTGACGACGATTCAATGCAGTAGTATTTTGATGGGTTTATTGATATGGTACAGAAAGGTACATAAATATCGAATTCCGTAGGGAGATCAGTACTGAAAAAGCTCCCGGAAATCTGTACCTTCATCTTTGCTATGCCATTTAAAAGAAACTTCACTTACTGGATCGACAAACGCCGGTGGAAATACTACTTCCTGGTGGCGGCGCTTGCAGTCGCGTTTGAATAGCGCATGGAAAACACCTGTTATTTTTTATTCAGCTTTCTGCAAAAATCAATTTGATTCTCATGGCACATTATATACAACGTGGTACCATACCACATAAACGACATACCCAGTTTCGCCGGCCCGATGGTGAACTGTATTCCGAACAACTCTTTTCAACCGAAGGATTCAGCAATGATTATTCATTGCTCTATCATATCAATCCGCCTACACAAATCATCCGCACCGAACCACAGGTGGATGTATCGCCACAAATAGCCGAGGAAAAAATGCTGCAACATCGCAGCTTTGAAGGGTTTAAAGTTCAACCCAAAGCAGATTACCTTGAAAGCAGAGTTCCGGTTTTGGTCAACAATGACTGTCATATTGTACTGGCTGCACCGCAGCAAAGCATGACCAATTATTTTTATAAAAATACCGACGCAGATGAAATGATCTTTGTTCATGAAGGCGAAGGTGTATTACATACGCAGTACGGCGATCTGTCTTTTTCCTATGGCGATTATATTGTAATCCCAAGGGGAACAATTTATCAGGTGTCGTTTAAAACAACAGCAAATCGCCTCTTTATTGTGGAGTCGTTCAGCCCCATCCGTTATCCCAAAAGGTATGTAAGTAAATCCGGGCAGCTACTCGAGCATTCACCTTATTGTGAGCGCGATATCCGTGGCCCCGAAGAATTAAAAACCTACGACCAGAAAGGCGACTTCCTCATTCGCGCTAAAAAGAAAGGAATGCTATACGGGCTGCATTATGGTGCACACCCGTTTGATGTGGTAGGTTGGGATGGATGTTGTTATCCATATATATTTTCGATTCACGATTTTGAACCGATTACAGGTCGTGTACACCAGCCACCACCCGTGCACCAGACATTTGAAGCACACAATTTTGTAGTGTGTTCATTCTGTCCGCGTTTGTATGATTATCATCCGGAGGCCATTCCTGCTCCCTACAACCATAGCAATATCGACAGCGACGAAGTATTGTATTATGTTGATGGTGATTTTATGAGCCGTAAGAATGTAACACGTGGCATGATTACTTTACATCCTGCCGGCATTCCACACGGCCCGCATCCGGGTGCTGTAGCAAAGAGCATTGGTGCGAAAGAAACCAGAGAACTTGCTGTAATGGTGGATACTTTCCATCCGCTGATGCTCACAAAGCAGGCACTGGAAATTGAAAACGGTGGTTATGTAATGAGCTGGGCTGAATAAGTCGAATCGTTTTTCATTTTACCCAATAAAAAAACCGATAAGGATATCCCTTATCGGTTTTTAGTTATAAGCTAACAGGGATTAATACCTGTAATGTTCTGCTTTAAAAGGTCCTTCTTTTGGAATGCCGAGATACTCAGCCTGTGCAGTTGTGAGTTCATCAAGCACCACCCCAATTTTCGCGAGGTGAAGACGGGCTACTTTTTCATCGAGGTGTTTAGGCAGCACATACACTTTGTTTTCGTAGTTGCTGTGATTCGTCCACAATTCAATTTGTGCAAGAGTCTGGTTAGTGAATGAGTTACTCATTACAAATGAAGGGTGACCCGTTGCGCAACCCAGGTTAACCAGGCGGCCTTCTGCCAGGATGATGATGTCTTTACCATCTACATTGTAAATGTCAACCTGTGGTTTGATGGTATCTTTTGTATGACCATAGTTTTCATTCAGCCATGCGATATCGATTTCGATATCGAAGTGCCCGATGTTACAAACGATGGCTTTATCCTTCATCAGTTTGAAGTGTGTGCCAGTAATCAGGTCGCGGCAACCAGAAGCTGTAACAACGATGTCAGCTTCTTTTACTGCGTCAACCATTTTCTTAACTTCAAATCCGTCCATAGCAGCCTGCAGTGCGCAGATTGGATCGATTTCAGTAACGATTACGCGGCAACCGGCGCCAGCCAGTGATGCAGCAGAGCCTTTGCCCACGTCGCCATAACCACCAACAACTGCTACTTTACCGGCGAGCATTACGTCGGTAGCGCGACGGATTGCATCAACCAGTGATTCTTTACAACCGTATTTGTTGTCAAATTTAGATTTTGTTACAGAGTCGTTCACATTGATTGCAGGCATTGGCAATGTACCTTTCGCCACGCGCTCGTACAAACGGTGAACACCAGTAGTTGTTTCTTCAGAAATACCTTTCACGTGTTGTACAAGTTCAGGATATTTGTCGAGAACGATATTCGTAAGGTCGCCACCGTCATCAAGAATCATATTCAGGGGACGATCCTGGCTTCCGAAGAAAAGTGTTTGTTCAATACACCAGTCGGCTTCTTCAATGGTTTGTCCTTTCCAGGCAAATACGCCGATACCTGCAGCAGCGATGGCAGCAGCAGCGTGATCCTGTGTACTGAAGATATTGCATGAGCTCCATTTTACTTCCGCGCCGAGGGCAACCAGCGTTTCAATCAACACAGCGGTTTGAATGGTCATGTGCAAACAACCCGCAATACGTGCACCTTTCAGTGGCTGTGAAGCTCCATATTCAGAACGAATGGCCATCAAACCAGGCATTTCTGCTTCGGCAAGGCGAATTTCTTTGCGACCCCAGGCGGCAAGTGATATATCCGCTACCTTATGAGGAAGGGAAAAGTCAATGGATTTGCTAATAGTTGACATTTAATTTGTTTTAATTTACGGGAGCAAAGGTACATTTAAAGACTATTTTGACCTAATTTGTATCGGATGCGACCGGAAACGGCTGGTTAACTGCAGAACCCTCAAAACCTTATATATTATGTACACTTATGACACCCTCTCAGCAGCTGTCAACGGATTAAAAAAACGTGGTTTTACCCTCGATTTTAACCTGGCCGAGAATTGCCTCATTTGCCAGGGTACCCGGTTTGATATCCACGATTTTGAAATCGTGGAAGTGTACCGTTTTGAAGGCAATACCGATCCCGCTGACGAGTCGGTAGTTTATGCTATAGAAGGAAAAGACGGCCAGAAAGGCGTATTGGTAAGTGGATATGGACCCAGTGCGGAAGGAATGAGTGCAGAAATGGCACGGAAACTAACCATCAACAGAGTTTAAATTATATGCGTACCCTCTTTTCTCATTGTTGTTGCTGTTTGCAACAACCTCCTGTTTTCATCGGTTACGAAAGCTCAAACCGATGATCACGAAATCCCCTCTATTGTTTGTCCGTTAAATAATGCCAAACGACTCATCGACAGCGTTGGAATCCGCTATACAGGTGGGGAAGAACGTAAACTCGTAATCAGCAGCGCTACCGACAGCCTGGTGAAGTCCTGTGCCGATGGTATAGTTGCTACTGTTCAACGCGATCCCGATGGTACATATGGAATTGTTTACAGCTATGAAGATTTCTGGTTCTGGATATCAGGAGTACAGCAGCCCCTGGTTCGTGCTCAGCAGCGAATAAAGAAAGGGGAGGTAATTGGGAAATTAACTCCCGGAGTCAAACTTGAAATATTATTATTCGATTTTGAAACGCCGGCTGATCCGGCAGCGTACCTGCCCTGTTTTCAGAATCAGGATTCGCTATAGTGTTCGGCGCATTACAAAATCGTTCATAAAGAATCCTTCGCCGATATTGATATCTTCTTCGCGAATAATCACGAAACCCATTTTCTCGTAGAATGAACGGGCGCGGTTATTCCGGTTTACATTTAATTCCAGCGATTTGCCACCCGCGTTGCGCAGGTAGTTCATGATACTTTCTAAGATAAGGCGGCCCGTTCCTTTGCCCTGTTCTGTCCCTAGCACGTAGATTTTGTGTAACCTGTATTGTCCTACACCCACGCCTCCCACAGACAGGAAACCTACCGGATCAGATTGGTTGTATACTACAAAGAAAAAGTGTCCCCTGGCCATCTGCTCCTGCAATGCTGTTGGTGAATACGACATGTTCATCATGTACTGAATCTGGTTGGGGTGCAGGATTTGCTGATAAGTTTGAGGCCAAACCTGCTGTGCCAGGTATTGTATAAGTGAAATGTCCTTAGGCGAAGCAAGTCGTAGAAAGATGTTGGGGTTTGACGTAACGAGCATTCCCTCCGGCGCTTTTGGACCGCCGTTGAGGTACGTCTGTTGCGAAAGTAAACGGTGAATTTTCAGATGCCGTAGACTTAATATTGCGGATATGATCAATGAAACAACGGCTCCCAAAATTAATAATACCTGTGAAACGTGTGCGGTTACTTCCGGGGACTGCCCGAGGAAAAGAAAGAAGTCGTAACATCCGTGTGAGAATGTTGCCCACAACAATCCCATTCCTAACAAGCGTGAACGTTTCCCTGGTTCAGCAAATTTCGCTTTACCTACAAAATAACCCATCAATACTCCGAATGTGGCATGCGCAGGTACCGCAAGAAACATTCGCTGCACACCCACCATCATCCCATATTGCTGTACATACATGATGTTTTCCATAGTGGCAAAACCCATGCTCACCATAACGCCATACACAATTCCATCAAGCGGCTCATCAAAACTGGGCCGGTTGAAAGAGTACAGTCTTAAAACAGCGTATTTCACCGCTTCTTCTGTAAGTGCAACAACAATAAAAGCTTTCAGTGCGATACCGGGGATGGAAACATCATTATAGTCATAAAACTGCCTTTCGATAAAAATGGCTGGCACAACGCTGACTACGCCAAGAAGGAAGCTAAAGATCAGTTCAAGTTTTGGTTCTTTATTATATGCATCCCGATGGAGAATGAACAAACAGATAGCGATACCGGGAGCAATGGCAATGGCGAGTAAATCCATGAATTTTTGTATTTGCGACAGAAAGATAGAAATTAAGCAGGGTTCGGAAATACCCAATCTTTGGTACTCTTAAAATTAAACCTCCCGATGGGGAGGTTAATTTTAAGAGCTGCGTTTATTTGCGCTAATGTGAAAGATGCAAATCGGGATTTTAATATTTTTTAAATCGCTCAGGCCGGAGAACAGTTCTTCTCCACGCAGATATCGTCCCTTCGGGACTAATACAATGGGAAATTTTTTTGAGCTACAGATATTCCGTCCCTTCGGGACAGTCATTTTCGTTAATCAATTCTGATTCCCCCATCCACCATCCCCCCATCCACCATCCACCATCCACCATCCACCATCTCCCATCCTCCATCTCCCATCCTCCATCCCCCATTCCCGCCGCCCCATCGCAGCACTTAAAAAAAACCTCCCGATAGGGAGGTTTTTTTTTTAAAAGTCAGGACATCTTCTTTTTTAAGTTCTGATCAATCGCTTCGAGGAACTCTTCAGTATAAAGGAAGTGTTCACCATGTTTCACTTTGTTGCCGTGAATACAAACTGCAAGGTCTTTTGTCATTTTTCCTTCTTCCACTGTTTCGATACATACCTGCTCGAGGGAATGGCAAAAATCGATCAGCGGCTGGTTGTTGTCCAGTTTGCCACGGAACGCGAGACCGCGTGTCCACGCGAAGATGGATGCGATCGGGTTGGTGCTGGTTGGTTTGCCCTGCTGATGATCGCGGTAGTGACGTGTTACGGTACCATGTGCTGCTTCAGCTTCCATGGTTTTTCCATCAGGAGTGATCAAAACGGAAGTCATCAATCCGAGTGAACCAAAGCCCTGTGCTACAGTGTCGCTTTGTACGTCGCCGTCGTAGTTTTTACAAGCCCATACAAAGTTGCCATTCCACTTCAGTGCGCTGGCCACCATGTCATCAATCAGGCGATGCTCGTATACGATGCCTGCTGCATCAAACTGCGCCTTGAATTCGTTTACATAAATGTCTTCGAAAATGTCTTTGAAACGACCATCATATTTTTTAAGGATCGTGTTTTTGGTAGACAGGTACAAAGGCCATTTTTTGCTCAGCGCCATATTGAAGCAGCTGCGGGCAAAACCTTTGATGCTCTCATCGGTATTGTACATGGTCATGGCTACGCCATCACCTTTATAATTGTAAACTTCAAAAGTCTGGGGCTCACCACCGCCTTCGGGCGTGAAGGTCATAGTGAGTTTACCTTTTTCCTTTGATTACCGTATCAGTAGCGCGGTACTGGTCACCAAAAGCATGACGGCCCACGATGATGGGAGCAGTCCAGTTGGTTACCAGGCGGGGAATATTGCTGATTACGATCGGTTCACGGAATACGGTTCCATCGAGGATATTGCGGATAGTGCCGTTGGGGCTCTTCCACATTTGCTTGAGATTGAACTCTTTAACGCGTGCTTCATCGGGCGTGATGGTTGCACACTTAATACCTACACCATACTCACGAATCGCATTGGCTGCATCAATCGTTACCTGATCATTTGTCTGGTCGCGGTACTCAACACCCAGGTCAAAGTACTTGATATCCAACTCGAGATAGGGGAGAATCAGCTTGTCTTTAATGAATTTCCAGATAATACGTGTCATTTCATCACCATCCAATTCCACGACAGGATTGGCAACTTTGATCTTTTTGGGCCATAATAGTGTTGGTTTTAAGTTAATAGTCGAACAAAGGATGGCAAATCTACAATTTCTGTAGAATTTATTACGTAAGGCGTGAGACGTGTGAATCGGTAAACGCGAAACGGCAAACGTGAAAAATAAAAAAGCAGCCCAAGTCTGTTTTTTTTTAGTTTATAGAAGCAAGTACCAGGTACCTAAAGAGGTTCTCTGTTAAATTGCCGTAAGCAATGTGAATTTGTAACCTTTCAGGCTATTATCACCAGGGCATGCACCTGCACATTTCCGCATTTTCTCATTTCCACATTTTTTTGCCGTTTGCCGTTTTGCCGATAATTGCTTAAATTATACGACAAATTATCATATGGACTCTACCAGAACCTTCCTGGAATACCTCCGTCGGTTTGTAAATGTGACGGATGACGAGTTTGCAAAGCAACTGATGCCGGTGATCCGTGTTCGCAGGTTTGGGAAGCGGGAAATACTCGTGCGCGAAGGTGAGATAGAGAACCATTTCAATTTTATTGCAAAAGGTCTTATCAGGAAATATTATAAAAAGGGTGATGCTGAAATCAACATCCAGATTTCCACAGAAGGGCATATCATCCTGAGCCAGGAATCATTTTACAGTCGCCGACCTTCGGAATATTACGTGGCAGCAATCGAACCATCTACAGTCGTCAGCATCCGTTATGAAGATCTGGAGAATGTGTATTCGTCTTCTAAAAAAATGGAACACCTCGGCCGACTTATCCTCACCCACGCGATGGTGATAAAAGACAACTGGCAAATGCAATTGATCAAAATGACGCCGCGTGAACGCTTCCTCAATTTTGTTATGAAAAATCCCGACCTGCTTCAACGCGTTCCCCAAAAATATCTCGCCACTTATCTCAATATTAAACCTGAAACATTCAGCAGGTTTAAACATTTGTTGAGGGAGAAGAAATGAGAAATCGATGGTAGATATTCGATGATCGATGATCGATGTTCGATGATCGAAGGAGTTTTAAAATGCAGGTATACCGATCCCGCAAGCTGGTGCGGCAACATGCCGTCGAAGCAACCATCGACCATCGACCATCAATCATCGACCATCAATCATCGATCATCGACCATCGATTGATTACCCCAACGCCACATCCAGAATCATCATCACCAAAAAACCGCCAATGAAACCAAGTACAGAGCGGTCGGTATATTTATCGCGCTGGGTTTCAGGAATTACTTCTTCCACCACTACAAAAATCATAGCACCAGCAGCAAAGGCCAGGGCAAAGGGGAGAATGGGCTGCATATAAATCACTGCAACGGCACCCAATACACCTGCAATCGGCTCTACAATCGCAGATAACTGCCCATACCAGAAACTTTTTGAATCGTGATACGCCGTGGCGACGCAGCGGCATGGATACGGCAATGCCTTCCGGAAAATTCTGAATGCCAATACCAATCGCCAGTGCAATGGCTGCCGAAACAGACGCATCTTCCATGCCCAATGCGGCAGCACCAAACAACACACCCACAGCCAGCCCTTCAGGAATATTATGGAGTGTAATTGCGAGAATCAACAATGTGGTGCGATGCAATTTTGTTTTCACACCTTCTGTTTCCTGTATGCCGAAATTGATATGCAGGTGAGGAGTAAAACGATCCAGCACATAAATGAACATTGCACCCAGGAAGAAGCCCACAGCCGCAGGCATCCAACTCATGCCGGGATACATTTTCTCGGAAATCTCAATGGCAGGATTCAACAACGACCAAAAACTGGCAGCTACCATTACACCACCCGTAAATCCCAACATGGGATCGAGTACACCACGGTTTAATGTTTTAAAGAAAAAAACAAAGGCTGCACCGAGTGCCGTAAGCGCCCAGGTAAATGTTGTTGCCAACAATGCCGCATAAACAGGTCCAATCTCTGAAAAGAATTTTTCGATGGTCTCCATTTCCTATATTTTAACGTAGATGTTCCGTGCGAGTACTTCGCTGATGGTTTCTGTTTGTTGTTTAACGCGTATTTCGAGGGACTGGTCAAACTGAAATCTTTTTTTAATTTCAAGCCTTGTACCCATGCCAATGTTTTTATGGCTGAGTAATTCCAGCATTTCTGTGCTTTGATCACTCACATAACATACAATGCCCGGTTTATTCAAAGCGAGATCTGTAAGGCAAACCTGCTTTGTGGGTTCAATCTTTCCATTGGCATCAGGGATGGGATCACCATGTGGATCAAAACGGGGGAATCCCAGGTATTCATCCAGCTTGTCAACCAGTTTTTTGCTACTCACGTGTTCCAGGTCCTCCGCCACTTCATGCACTTCATCCCAGCTAAAGCGCAATTTTTCTGCAAGAAAAAATTCCCATAAGCGGTGACGCCGGATGATGAGTAAAGCCAGCTTTTTCCCTTCCGTCGTCAACCGGAAACCTTTATACGCCTGGTAATGAACCAGCTTTTTATCGCGCAGCTTTTTCATCATATCGGTTACCGATGCCGGACGGGTTTTTAGTTCGGCGGCAAGCTTATTTGTATTCACAGAACCTTCTCCCTGCAGGTGGAAAATGGCCTTGATATAATTCTCTTCACTGGTTGAATAATTCAGCACAACTAAATATATTTTTAGACAAACCTAAAAAAATGCTTTCTTTTTTCAAAATCAATGGTTGACGGGTTGGCAGGAATCACTTAATTTGCCCGTCTAATTGTGTCTACATGCGTGCCATTCTCGTTGCAGGATTTTTAGGGATTGTGCTGGCAATAGCTGCCTGCTCCTCAAAAAAGAAACCTTCATTGTCAGGAGAAGAGACGGTGGATGTAAAGGATTTTCTTGAATTCTTTACGCCATTAAACATGGCATACCAGATGGAGGATACTTTTCTGTTGAGAAAAGATGACGACAGCCTTCGGATCAGCCGCAAAGTGCTGACACAATTTGTTCCCGATTCTATCATCGGAGCACTTACCGGAAAAAAGACGACACCAAAGTTTTACCCTATTGGTAAACTGGGTAACAATGAAACCTATTTGCTGGTAAAGTCGGTGACCGGCACCCGCCGCAGTGCGCTCTTGCTGGCATTCGATAAAAAAGACCAGTTTATCGGTGCCATGAATTTTCTCGCACCCGACCAGGCAGCGAATACAAGGGAATATTCCATTTTTGGAAAGAAAAAAGAAATCTTTCAACATACATCGCGACGAAACAGTGATGGCACTGTTGATGAAGGCCGCAAGGTTTTTGTACTGAATACTGCCGCCAGTGAATTTATATTGATACAAACCGATGCGCTGGATAAGAAGCCCACTGAACTGATCAATCCTATTGATACATTTTCCAGGAAGATGAAATACACAGCCGACTATGGCAGTGGTAAAATGAATTTATTTTCCTTCCGTGATGGACGGAAGTCGGATCGCCTGAACTTTTTTATTCATTTTGAGAAAAATAATGGTGATTGCACAGGAGAATTAAAAGGCGAAGCGATATTAAAAGGACCCAACAAAGCAGAATACCGTGAGCCTGGTGAACCCTGTGTGTTACAATTTACATTCAGCAGCACGAGTGTGACGGTAAAAGAAATGGAACCCTGTGGGTCAAAACGCGGGCTGCGCTGCAGCTTTGATGGCGTGTACACACGCAAGAAAGAAGTGAAACCGGTCACCACTTCTAAAAAAGGGAAATGATTGGATGTAGTTAAAATGCTACAGCGAAATCCCACACATTTTATTTTTTAAGAGCTATATTGCGCCTTCGTGTAAAAATGACACATTATGAGTTTTACTTCGTTTAAAGTTCCTTATCACGTTGAATCAGCTTATTCCAAACGCGTAGCTTACTTCTCAATGGAGTTTGCTGTGCACCAGCCACTGAAAATTTATAGTGGTGGTTTGGGTTTTCTTGCCGGCTCGCATATGCGCAGTGCGTACGAATTGGGGCAGAATATGGTGGGCATCGGCATCTTATGGAAATATGGTTATTACGACCAGGAGCGCAACCAGGATCAGACACTGGACGTAACCTGGAATGAAAAGAATTATAGCTTCCTGGAAGATACAGGTATCAAATTTCAAATCACTGTACACGAACATCCGGTTTGGGTGAAAGTGTATTATCTCAATCCGGAAACTTTTAAATCGGCACCTCTTTTCCTGCTAAGTACAGATGTGCCTGAGAACGATTACGTTTCTCAAACAATTACACATCGCCTCTACGATGCGAACGTGGCTACAAAAGTTGCGCAGTTTATTCTCCTGGGTGTGGGTGGTGCAAAACTGATGGACATTATCGGGTTTAATCCTGAATTGTATCACCTGAATGAAGCGCATGGCCTTTCTGCTGCATTTTATCTTTATAGCAAATACAATCGAAAAATTGACGAGGTAAAAAAGAGACTGGTGTTTACTACGCATACACCCGAAGAAGCCGGCAACGAAAAGCACGATATTTATCTCTGTCATAAAATGAGTTATTTCTGTGGTTTGTCGGTTGACGAAGTGCGCCACCTCACGGGATTGACTGATGATTTGTTTAATCACTCACTGGTAGCGTTGCGTTTTGCGCATATTGCCAATGCTGTTTCGCAATTGCATGGTGTGGTATCACGTGAAATGTGGAGTAAGTATGCCGGCGTTTGCCCCATCATTTCAATTACCAATTCACAGAACTATCGTTACTGGGCCGATAAACAATTGTATCGTTTCAGCGAAGCGGGTGATAATTATGGAATTGATGATCGCAAAAAATATTTAAAACGTCGTGCATTCGACATAGTAGCCGACCAGACGGGAAAATTATTTAACCCTGATGTATTTACCATTGTGTGGGCACGTCGTTTTGCCGGATACAAACGTGCGGGTTTGATTACTACCGATGAGAAAAGGTTTGAAGCGTTGATGAATAATTCGAAATATCCGGTACAGGTTATCTGGGCTGGAAAACCTTATCCGGTTGACCATCCTGCCATCAGTGAATTCAACGAATTGGTGTACCTGAGCAAGCGATATAAAAATATGGCGGTGCTCACGGGTTACGAGCTTACACTTTCCAAACGTTTGAAGCAGGCAGCTGACTGCTGGCTGAATAATCCACGCGTACCACGCGAGGCATCCGGTACAAGTGGTATGACGGCCTCTATGAATGGTGCCGTCAACTTCTCAACCGACGACGGATGGATTCCTGAGTTTATCAACCATGGACACAATGGGTTCGTAGTGCCCAAGGCAGATTACGCAAACATGTCTGTTCACGATCAGGATATGTATGACGTAAATAAGATTTATGAAATCCTGGAGAACGAAATTCTCCCGCTTTATTACGAAGACTATTCAACCTGGCGCCAGATCATGAAAAATGGTATGGCCGATGTGCGTTTTCAGTTTGAAAGCAACCGCATGGCGCATGAGTACTATGATCAACTGTATAAGTGATTGTGAGGCTTGAGAAGCGGCAAACGGCAACTCGGCAAGCGTGAAACGGCAAACGGCAAACGGCAAAAGAGTGCTTTTAATAATAAAAACCTTTCAGGTCTTTAAGGTCTGAAAGGTTTTTATTTTTTGACTTAACAAAGGATTCTTTAAATGAAAGAACATTTCCACATTTCCTCATTCCCTCATTTCCTTATTTCATTTGCCGTTTCTCACGCCTCACCACTCCATTCTGCTCGCACTTCCTCAAAGTTTCTTGTTGCAGGTAATAATTCAACCAACTTTCGAATCACCGCTTCTACAATTGCATCGGGGCAGGAAGCTCCGCTGGTGATAAGAATGCGCAGTGGCCGCGCGGCGGGTAAAAAGCCATTGGTAAGTAATTCTTCTTTCGTATGAAAATTATAATGCTGAATTTCTTCAGCAGAAATAATCTTTTTCTTCGTTGCTGATAAAGTAAGTGGGCAGCTTCTCTTCACAAAGTTCTACCAGGTGCGATGTGTTGGATGAATTATAACCTCCAACTACGATCGCCAGATCCGCTTCTGTATTGAGCATGCCTGTTACAGCCGACTGGTTATCATTGGTGGCATAACATAATGTGTCGCGTGTATCTGCAAAACGTTCTCCCGTATTTTCTTCGGTAAGTCCGTATTTGTTGATCATCGTTTGTTTGAGATAATCGGCGATCGCTTGTGTGTCGCTGGCAAGCATGGTGGTTTGGTTTACCACGCCAATGCGTTCCAGGTGTTTCTCTACATCAAAACCTTCGCTGTATTGTCCTTTGAATTCTTCATAAAAACCAGCAGGGTCTTTTTCGCCGGTAATGTATTTAGCGAGGTGCTCTGTTTCTTTCATGTCTCTTACAACAACGGCAGGTGCGTTGGCAGCGGCATGTGAAAAGGTGGCCCTTGTTTCTTCATGTGTAGGTTTACCATGAATAATAATGCTGTATTCTTTTTTGGCAATCACATCACTTCGGTTCCATACCTTTTCTACAAAGGGGCAGGTGGTATTGTATTTTTCTACTTCAATACCAATGGCGCGTAATTTCGACTCAATATCCAGTGTGGTACCAAATGCGGGTATCAGTACGATATCTCCAGCGGTTAGTGTTTCGAACGGGATGAGCTGTTTACCATAAGTGTCCTGTAGAAATTGCACCCCGCTGGCCTGCAGGTCGGCATTAACTTGCGGGTTGTGGATCATTTCACTTAATAGAAAAATTCTTTTGCCGGGATTTTCTTCTATGGTTCTGAATGCTATTTCGATGGCATTTTCCACACCATAACAAAAGCCAAAATGGCGGGCAAGGTAAATCCGTAAATTTCCAAAGTCCAGCAGGGTAGGGCTGAAATCTTTTTTCATCTTATCCTGCTGTTTACGTTGCTTTTTAACAGCGCTGATAAGGGGACTACGGTAGATAAGCGGGACGTTGAAAGATTTCATGCTGCAAAGGTAAGTGGTCGGCAGCAAGTGCGGGCGGTCGGGCTGGCAAACTGTCGTTAAAGGTAGTACCAGGGGTTACGCTTTGCGGCGTACATGTACTTGCGCATATTTCGCCAAAAGGCGAGGATGATATATAGAATCACGGGTGAGCCCATAGTGAGGATAGACGCATACATGAAGTACTGGCGGATGCGGCTGGTAGCTATGCCCATGCGGTTGCCGATGGCGCTACAAACGCCAAAAGCATTCCATTCCACAAAATCCTTGAAGCGATTCATATGGCTAATTTAGGAAAAACAGATGTTTCCTGCAATGGGTGGGCGAGGAATTGAGAAAATGGGCCGTTTAAGTGTAACTCCGGACTTCCGAAACCGAATGCTTTATCGTAATTTCGCATGACTTTTCCCAATCATTTATATTAAAACCCTTTTCATGGTATTTGATTTAGACCTCATTCGTAAGACATACTCTGAAATGCCAGCGAAAATAGCAGCCGCCCGGCAGTTGCTCGGCAAGCCGCTGACGCTCACTGAAAAAATATTATATACGCACCTGTATGGTGCACTTCCAACCGTACCGTTCACTCGAGGGAAGGACTATGTGGATTTTGCTCCAGACAGGGTTGCCATGCAGGATGCCACTGCCCAGATGGCTTTGTTGCAATTCAGCACTGCCGGCCGCGACAAGGTTGCCGTTCCCAGTACTGTACACTGCGATCACCTGATTCAGGCGAAAGTAGGTGCAGTAACCGATTTGCAAATTGCTAAAGAAACGAACCGGGAAGTTTATGATTTCCTTGCTTCTATCTCAAATAAATATGGCATTGGTTTCTGGAAACCAGGCGCCGGTATCATTCACCAGGTGGTACTTGAAAACTATGCATTTCCCGGTGGAATGATGATTGGTACCGACAGTCATACACCCAATGCCGGTGGTTTGGGTATGGTGGCAATTGGTGTGGGGGTGCCGATGCGGTAGACGTAATGGCAGGACTGCCCTGGGAATTAAAAAAAATGCCTAAACTGATTGGTGTAAAACTGACAGGACGCATGAATGGCTGGACGAGCGCCAAAGATGTAATTCTCTGGGTTGCTGGTCAGTTGACTGTAAAGGGAGGAACAGGTGCGATTGTTGAATACTTTGGCCCCGGTGCTGATTCTATGAGTGCAACCGGTAAAGGAACCGTGTGTAACATGGGTGCTGAAATTGGTGCCACCTGCTCATTGTTTGCCTATGATGAAAAAATGGCGGATTACCTGGAAAGCTACAGGCCGCGAGGAAGTAGCTGCGCTGGCTGATTCAGTTCGTGATCATCTGCGCCCCGATGCTGAAGTATATGCTGATCCCGCAAAATATTATGACCAGATTCTGGAATTGAATCTCGATACACTGGAACCCTATGTAAACGGACCTTTCACACCCGATCTGGCAACGCCAATTTCAGAAATGGCAAAAGCTGTGAAAGAAAACAACTGGCCCGAGAAACTGGAAGTTGCGCTGATAGGTAGCTGTACCAACTCTTCGTACGAAGATATCAGCCGCAGTGCTTCTATTGTGGAAGATGCCGTTGCAAAAGGACTGAAAGCAAATTCTGAATTCACCATCACTCCCGGTAGCGAACTGGTGCGATACACCATCGAACGCGATGGATTTATCGCCAGCTTTGAAAAAGTAGGCGGCGTGGTGCTGGCGAATGCCTGCGGTCCCTGCATCGGTCAGTGGGCACGTCATATCGACGACCCCAACCGCAAGAATACCATCATCACCTCTTTCAACCGCAACTTTGCCAAACGTAACGACGGTCTGGCAAGCACACACGCATTTGTGGCCTCACCAGAAATCGTAACGGCAATGGCCATTGCGGGAACCATTTCATTCAACCCCCTTACAGATACACTTAAAAATGCCAACGGCGAAGAAGTGAAACTGAAAGAACCTTCAGGATACGAGCTTCCTGTAAAAGGTTTTGCGGTGGAAGATGCCGGCTACCAGGCACCTGCTGTTGATGGAAGCAACGTACAGGTGGTGGTTGCACCAGATAGCAATCGTCTCCAGTTGCTGGAGCCATTTGCAGCATGGGAAGGTGTTGACCTGAAAGGTTTGAAACTCCTGATTAAAGCAAAAGGCAAGTGTACAACTGACCACATTTCCATGGCTGGTCCGTGGCTGAAGTTCAGGGGGCACCTGGATAATATCAGCAACAACATGCTGATTGGCGCAATAAACTATTTCAACGACAAAACAGATACGGTTAAAAACCAGCTTACAGGCGAGTACGGAGCAGTTCCTGCAACGCAGCGCGCTTATAAAGCTGCAGGTATTGGTTCAATTGTAGTGGGTGATGAAAACTATGGTGAAGGTTCTTCACGTGAGCATGCTGCCATGGAGCCCCGTCACCTGGGTGTGCGTGCAATCCTGGTTCGCAGCTTTGCCCGTATTCACGAAACCAACCTGAAAAAACAGGGTATGCTGGCGCTTACTTTCGATAACAAAGAAGATTACGATAAAATTCAGGAAGACGATTCTATCGATATCGTAGGTCTCACCAGCTTCGCTCCTGGTAAGCCGCTGACAGTGGTTTTAAACCACGCCGACGGCACCAAAGACGAGATCCTGGTAAACCACACCTACAACGAGCAACAAATTGAGTGGTTCAAAGCAGGTGGCGCGTTGAATGTGATCAGGAAGCAATTCGCTTAAGATCGATGGTTGATGATCGATGATCGATGACCGATGACCGATGTTTGATTTCCTTAAGGATGTTGAACATCGGTCTTTTTTTGCAGGTATTACCTTCAGGAAGTCGACCACCGACCATCGACCATCTGTCATCGGACATCGGACATCGGACTTCGCCCATCGAAAACAAAAGTTTTCAACACCCCATCCACCACCGAACCCGCCATTTTCCCTGTAAAAACGTCGGGAATTGGGGCGGGGGTGAGGGTAGCGGGGGGTAGCGAGGACCTGGTGAAGGGGAGGCCGAAGGGAGCCCATTTTCAGTAATTTTTATCGAAAATCGCTTACTGTATGAGAATCGATGTTGTTGTTTGCAGCAACGTGAACTCACAATGCCTGAATATATAACTTCTTTTATCCGATTCAATCATGAATAGTGAAGATTACAGAAGTGGGGAATAAGAAAAAGGGGAATCGTTTGAAAAAAAGTCTGCATCCTCTTCCATCGCTTTGTCTGGTACGACATGTTTTGAAGGCAACGAATGTTTAACAAAGGAATTTCTAAACGTAAAAATTACAAATGCCCTCGAATGAATAGTATTTGGTTACATGAAATCAAATTGTTGCAGCATAGGATGGCGAAAAAATTAGAATTTATTTAGAAGGAAATAAATATAGCCAGGAAGAAAGGGGAAAAGGAAAAGAAGATGCTACTGTCAAAAAATATTTCCGCCTCAAATCAATGTCGTCAAAAGCATTTTTTATCTCGGAAAATAAAAAAGGTGCCAAACAGGCACCTTCTTTATTTTTTCAGAAGAAAAAATTAACTGAGGTTTTTGGCAAGATGTTTCGCCATGTCAAACATAGAAACCTGCGCTTTACCACCGAATACTGGTTTCAGTTTCGCGTCAGCGTTGATCATACGTTTGTTGGCTTTATCCTGAAGTTTGTTAGCTTTAATGTAAGCCCATATTTTTTTAACTACTTCAGTACGTGGAACAGCCTTGTTACCAATAACAGCAGCGAGAGCTGCGCTAGGAGTAAGGGCTTTCATGAAAGCAGCAGAAGGTTTGCGTGCTGATTTTTTCTTTGGAGCTGCTTTTTTAGGAGCTGCTTTTTTTGCTGCTTTTTTAGGAGCTGCTTTTTTGGGAGCTGCTTTCTTTGCTGCTTTTTTAGGAGCTGCTTTCTTTTTTTGTTGCCATTTGTTTTTAGTTTAGAATGTTAATGGGTCATTGGGAAATACCCATATCAAATATAGATTATTTCTTTTCCCAAAGAAATTTCAGGCATTTTTCTTTTTCCACTGTTTTTTCCTTCGGGGAAGTAGTATAAATACTACAAACGGATAAGGTGAAAATGTACATCCGAATCAGCAAAGCTGCTATTGACAGGATAGGGGCTTCGATATTATTTTAGCTAAAGATTTCCGACACCCATCAAGGAATTAAATCCGGGAATCTCGCAGCATTATGAAAAAACTCAGGAAGCAATCAAAGCATGACCAGGCAGAGGTTACCGTTACACTGGATCATTTTCAACTTACCCGCGACCTGGTTGAAAAGCTCGCATTCCGCAGTTTTGCTGCCCCCGAAAAGAAAGATGACCTCGACGGAAATGCGATGGACCTGTCTTCTATAGAAGCTTATGTAAAAGGCAGCCTCCACCTGGCAGAGGGTGACTATGTACGTCGTATACCCTTTATGGGCAGCTATTTTTTCACCTGCGCACAGGGTGGCAACGGACGTAACATCATGCACTGGGCCCATTCCCTCTCCTGAAAACGGCTAATGCTGTCATTCTGACAACCTACACCCGTTTGGAACGGGGCTTGCTGTATCACGACGATTCATAAACCGAAATAAATCGTTATGGTACAGGAAAAAGGAACTATCTCCATTAATACGGAGAACATCTTCCCGATTATTAAGAAATTTCTCTATTCAGATAACGAGATCTTCCTGCGTGAGCTCGTCAGCAACGCTGTTGACGCAAGCCAGAAAATGAAGAGGCTCGCCACTCTTGGACATTATTCCAAAGACCTCGGCGAACTGCGTGTGAAAGTAGCGCTAGACACAGAGGCAAAAACCATTACTATCTCCGATAATGGTATCGGTATGACAGCCGATGAAATCCGTAAATACATCAATCAGGTAGCGTTCTCGGGTGCTACTGAATTCATGGAAAAAATTTAAGGAAGCCAAAGATGCCAATGAGATCATTGGGCGTTTTGGTCTTGGTTTCTATTCTGCATTTATGGTGGCCGACCGCGTAGAAATTCAAACGCTCTCGTACCAGGATGGTGCCGAAGCAGCGCATTGGACCTGCGATGGCAGCACCGAATTTGAGATTGGCGCAGGTACACGTACCGAACGCGGAACCGACGTAATTCTCCATGTAAATGAAGAATCACTCGAATTCCTGGAGCATAGCAAACTGGAATCTATCCTGAATAAATATGCCAAATTCCTTCCCGTACCGGTACAATTTGGTACACGTACCGAAAGCGTGGAGGATGGAAAAGACGAGGAAGGCAAAACAAAATACAGGTCGGTTGAGGTTGATAATATCATCAACAATACACAACCCATCTGGATCAAGGCACCTGCTGAACTGAAGGACGAAGACTATCTCCGTTTTTACCAGGAGCTTTATCCATTCTCCGAACAGCCGTTGTTCTGGATTCACCTGAATGTGGATTATCCATTTAACCTAACAGGCGTATTGTATTTCCCAAGGCTGAAGAACGATTTTGAAATGCAACGCAACAAAATCCGTTTGTTTAGCCGCCAGGTATTTATTACCGACGAGGTAAAAGATATCGTTCCTGAATTCCTGCTATTATTACATGGAGTCATTGATTCACCCGACATTCCGTTGAACGTTAGCCGCTCCTTCCTGCAGGCCGATAGCAATGTGAAAAAGATCAACAGTTATATTTCGCGCAAAGTGGCTGATAAACTGCTGGAGTTGTTTAATAAGGAAAGAAAGAGCTATGAAGAAAAATGGAAAGACATTGGCCTGTTTGTAAAGTACGGAGCCATTTCAGACGAGAAATTTTATGAGAAAGCGAAAGAATTTTTGCTACTCACCAATACAGAAAACGAACATTTTACGCTTGCCGAATATGAGGCGAAGGTGAAAGATTTCCAGACCGACAGGTCGGGAAATCTGGTTTACCTGTACAGCAATGATCCGCAGTTGCAGGATTCATACCTGCAGGCGGCAAAGAAAAAAAGGTTACGATGTATTGCGCATGGATGCTGTTATCGACAACCACTTTATTTCTGAGCTGGAACGTAAACTGGAAAAAACCCAGATGAAACGCGTGGATGCCGACGTTCTGGATAAATTAATTGAGAAAGAAGAAAGCCATGAGTTTCGTTTATCGGAAGAACAGCGGAAACAATTGCTGGAAACTTTCGAATCAGCGATCGCTGATCCGCAAATGAAAGTGGAAGTAAGTGCGCTTCCTGAAGATGCTGCCCCCGTAACCATTACCATGGAAGAATGGATGCGCCGGATGAAAGACATGAGCAAACTCGGAGGTGGAATGGCTTTCTATGGTACGTTGCCGGATAGCTATAAAGTAACGGTAAATGCGAATCATAAATTCGCGGATCGCCTGTTGACCGCTACCGGCGACGAACAGAAAGACCTGGCAAAACATGCATTCGACCTGGCACGTTTAAGTCTCGGTTTATTAAAAGGAGCCGACCTTACCGCCTTTGTAGAAAGAAGCGTAGCGCGGATATAGATTGGACCGCTATTAATGGTGCAAAAAATCATGTGCTGCAGTTACCATTCATGAACACAGAAAGAAGGTAACAGCAGCACATTTATTTTGGTACCACTTTAGGCGCAATAAATCGTTAGCGGAAAATAAGTTAAACCTTAACTATCAGGCAGTCTGCTGTTGAGCAACAGGCGCAGCCACGTTTAGGTTATCCACCACTAAAAATTCAGGGGGATCGGGATACTGAAGAATCAGCTCGCGGTATTTTTGTTTAAGACTTCTCTTAAAGCTACCCAGGTAACCCGGCTTGGGCAGATTCTCCTGGCTAATGGTTACCGATTCAATCAGGTCATTTCCTATGAACATCATCAGTTGCATGGGGCGAATTTCTTATCACAAAACAATTAAATTTTTAAATAACCTGGAAGACCAGAAATACTCGTTTTTAATGGGAACTTTACGAATGCCGGCATTGCGGAACTGCGTGGGTCAGGAACCGTTTTCACGTGTTAACGAATCATTTATTTTCTATATCAGTTCTTAACGATGTTTAAACATTGAATTGTTTACCTTTGTGGTCATGGAGCGAAAACAATTTCTTTACACATTAATTGGAGGACTGGGTATGAGCACACTTGCAGGATTGAGAAAATTTTCGGGCGACTTGCCGCAGCGGTCGGAGATGGCGCCTTTATTATTTGTGGGGCATGGTTCTCCGATGAATGGTATAGAATCGAACGCTTTCAGCCGGGAATGGTCGAAGAAAGCGCAGTCGCTGGATCGTCCTGCGGCGATACTCGTGATATCCGCTCACTGGCTCACAAAGGGTACAAGAGTAACGGCCATGGACCAGCCACGCACCATCCATGATTTTGGCGGGTTTCCGCAGGAGTTGTTTGACGTGCAATATCCCGCGCCGGGCGCCCCTGAGCTGGCTGCGGAAACAAAGGAAATTGTAAAAGCGGCATCGATTGAACTGGATCATGACTGGGGACTGGACCATGGCACCTGGAGCGTGTTACGCCAGATGTATCCCGATGCATCCATTCCCGTTATTCAGCTGAGTATTGATTATGGCAAACCTGCGCAATATCATTACGACCTTGCACGCGAACTGGCTTCACTGCGAAAAAAAGGCGTGATGATTTTAGGTAGCGGAAACATGGTTCACAACCTGCGGATGGTGGCCTGGGATAAACTGGATGTACCAGGTTTTGGCTATGATTGGGCACAGGAAATGCATGCGCAGTTCAAAGATAAAATCCGCCTGCGTGATCATAATACTTTAATTCATTATGAAAAAATGGGTAGAGCTGCCAGCCTCGCCATTCCTACGCCCGACCATTATTATCCCTTACTTTATACACTTGGGTTGCAGGAAAAAAATGAAGAGCCGAAATTCTTCAACGATGAACTGGTGGGTGGTTCACTCAATATGACATCGGTTGAGTTTTTGGGTTGATAAATTTAACAACATATATTCTATCGTTTTTTCATTAACTTAGAATAGTCTCTTCACTAACCCCCAAAGATGTTGTCGAAAATACCGGTATCCGTCAGATTAAGTTTGGCTTACCTCATTTTGGGGACGCTATGGATTTTCTTTAGCGGTCAACTTGCCGAAAAGCTTGCAGGTGGCGATGTAAATAAATTGCAAACCATTGAACGCTACAAAGGTGTTTTCTTCATTCTGCTTTCTACCGTTTTCCTCTATTTTATCAGCCGTGGTTTCTATAGTAAAATGAATCGCTCACTGGAAGAGTACAAAGCGATGGAAAAGAAAACCGATGCTTTGATTACTGCAACCAAGGAAGGTATTTATGAATACAATATTCGTGAAGACAGGGTGTTGTTTAACGCAACACTCCGCCAGATACTTGGAATAAAAGAGGAAGGGGTGATTTATAACGGACGTAAATTTTGGGAAACACATATTCACCCCGATGACCTGCAGCGTGTGTTGAGTCAGTCTGATGCCGCTATGCAGGCAGGTATCAATTTTTGGCGGGAAGAATACCGTGCTTTAAGTGCATCGGGAGAAATTAAGAATGTCTTGCACAGTCTTTACATCATGAAAGATGACTGGGGCAAACCATTTGGCGTGATCGGGGCGATTCAGGATCTGACTGAATTTCGCCAGCTGGAAGCAAATTATTATCAGCAACAGTTAAAACAGAAAGCCGAGCTATCACGCAGTATCATTCAGGCAGAAGAAAAAGAGCGGAATCGCTGGGCCGAAGAACTACATGATAATATTGCACAGGTGTTAAGTGTGGCCAGCCTGTATGCTGGTACATTAAAACCAGATTCGCCGGATATAAAAGTGACAGCTGATAAGATCCGGGAAATGCTGAATCTTTCTGTACAGGAATTACGCGCACTTTCTGCGAACCTGAAGCCTCCACGTTTTGAAGAGCAAACACTGCAGGATGCACTCCAGCTACTTACATCTTACATTGTAAGAGTAAGCCCCATGAAGATTAATGTCTGGGTAGATGAACGTATCAATGATTTGTTGGGAACCGACCAGAAGTTGATGATCTATCGCATTGTGCAGGAGCAATTGAACAATTGCGTTAAATACGCGGAGGCCGAAAATATTGATATCACTGTTTCGGTTGTAGACACTTCCGTGCAGGTGATTATTAGAGATGACGGCAAAGGCTTTGATCTGGCTACAGTGGGCGAAGGCACGGGCATGCGCAACATCAGGGGCAGGCTCGAGCTTTTTCAGGGAACGGTGGTGTTTGATGCTAAACCGGGTACGGGTTGCCAGGTAAAGGCATCGTTCCCTATTAAAGGGGGGAACTAAGGCTCCAACGAACGATATTTAAAAACTTCGCGGGTGATGATGCGGCAATTCTCAGCAATATCCTCCAGGCAGCAACTGATCATTTTCAACTGGCGCGGCAGCCTTTCACCCACCTCCACCAGATCAATTTGCAGCAAGTCGTTATAACCACATTCCGCTTCGCCATTTAACTGGCGAAAAATATTCTCAGCAAATTTGCGATCAGTACCCAATTTAAACTTGCCAAAAGGCTCAAACCCATCAGGGGTTTTAATCTGGAGAACAATATGAAATTCAGATGCAGCCATAGCGACTTACTTGCAACGAGTGTACCAAAACTATCGGTTTGACTTATCTTCATATGATATGAACTGGGTATTAATCATTGAGCTACTCTATATTGGCATTCTGCTGACAGTTTGTCTGCGCATTATTTACGATACGCGCACCTCATCCAAAACCCTGGCATATCTTTTAATTGCCATCTTTCTGCCGGTGGCGGGAATGGTCTTTTATTTTTCTTTTGGAATTAATTATCGCAAACGAAAACTGTACAATGGTAAATGGCTGGTGGATGAAGACTTGTTGGAAAGCCTGCGTAGCACGATTGAGAAATATACCCTCACTTCATCGTTGGCAAAGCAGCCGGAACTGAAGCAAAACCGCGAACTGGCATCATTACTTTCTCGCGGATTGCGGAGCCTGCCTACCCGCAACAACCGTGTGAAAGTGCTGGTAAATGGCGAAGAAAAATTTCCGGAGCTGATGGATGCCATCCGCAAAGCTGAACACCACATTCATATCGAATACTACATTTTTGAAGATGATGAAATAGGAACACAGTTTGCAGAACTGCTGATGGAAAAAGCCCGGCAGGGCGTACAGGTGAGAGTGATTTATGATGATTTCGGTAGTCGCGCGATTCGAAAAAAACTGGTGCCACGCATGCGCGAAGCGGGCGTGAAAGCTTTTCCATTCCATCGCGTTATTTTCCTGCTGTTGGCTAACCGTATTAATTATCGCAACCACCGGAAGATAGTAGTGATTGATGGTAAAACGGCTTTTACAGGCGGCATGAATGTGAGCGATAATTATGTCAATAAACAGGGTCTTCCAAATTCTGGCGCGATACGCATTTGCGCATTGATGGTCCCGGAGTTTATTATCTGCAATACCTATTTCTTTGCGACTGGCAATTTTGCAAGGGGCAGCAAATTGAATCGCATGAGTTTTTATTTTCCACTACGCCCGAGCAAAGCAGCGATACCGTAGTACAAATAGCTGCAAGTGGTCCGGACTCCGACCATCCTGCAATTCTTTTTTCATTGTTACAGGCGATTTATCTGGCTGAAAAAGAGTTGTTGATTACGACACCCTATTTTATTCCCGGCGATAGTATGCTGGAAGCCATCTCTATTGCGGCATTAAGTGGTTTGAAAGTTAAACTCCTGGTACCGTGGAAATCGGATAGTCGTTTTGTAAACGCTGCTGCACGTTCTTATTATACTGATCTGATGGCCGCAGGGGTGGAAATCTATCAATACCGTAAAGGGTTCATTCATTCAAAAACACTCGTTGCCGATGGAATGCTGAGTGTGATTGGTTCTGCAAATATGGACCACCGGAGTTTTGAATTGAATTTTGAAGTGAACGCTTTTGTTTATGATACGGAAGTGGCACAACATATGCGGGATTTGTTTTTCAAAGACCTGGAAGACGCCGAACGCATTGATCCCGAACGCTGGGCCAACAGGAGGTTCTACCGCGTTTTGTTTGAGAAAGTGGCACGCCTGGCTTCTCCATTGATGTAAGCCTATTCCTTTGTTAATATCGGGCAACCGCCGAAAATGGCCTAGTAAAATGCATAGCTTTATCTAATTTTTATACTCTACATGAAATCAGGATTCTTTATCATTTGTTTAGCGATGTTGATGGATACAGAAATGTATGCGCAGGGAAAACCTTTTATTAAACTTGTGCAACCCACGCGTGAAACAACTGTGGTGCGTGCAAGCACACAATATATTTCCGGAAGTACCTGCAAAAGCTGCGTGTTGACATTGAATGGCAAAGAAGTGAAAGTGTATAGCTCTGGCGGATTTGCGGCTGAACTAAAACTGCAACCCGGCGAAAATAATTTTACACTGCTTGCAAAATCTGGTGAAGCTTCGGCTACAAAAAAACTGGTGTATCGTTATAGTGTACCTACAGCTCCCGAAGTTGTAAAAACATTAGAGATTGCGAGCATCACTATCAACCCTGCGGGAAATATGATCGCAAAACCCGGAGACAAAATCTTCTTCCGTGTAAAAGCATTGCCACGGTCAGAAGTCTGGGTTGCCGATTCTGTGAAGTTGTATGAGATGCCGGTAACGGCATCGAATCCTGTTCCTGGTTTTTACCAGGGTGAATATGAGTTTAAAGTAACGGATACTTTCTCCAACGCGTATATCCAGGTGCGTTTGCGCGATAGTTCCGGTAATACAGTGAGCCGACGAACACCTCATAAGTACACCATGTTACATACGCTGCCATCAGACCGTATCATAACAAAAGGTCGCCTCGCACATTTGCTGTACGGCATTGGTGAAGACCGGCTGGGTGGGGCAAAAATCGGGTATATCGATTCTTTGATACCCCTGCGTGTAACGGGCAAAGTAAACGACCTGTACCGTGTACAGTTAACCCAATACCGGTCGGTTTATATTCCTGATGATGTGGTGGAATTTCTACCGAAAGGAACGCCGGACGCACGTTCTTTAACTGGCAACTGGCGTGTGTATGGCGATTCAGTTTTTGATTATGTAAAAATAAATCTGGAAACAAGGCTGCCATACCAATCCATGCAGGAGTTAAACCCTTCGCGCATTGTGGTGGATATTTTTGGTGCAACCAGCAATACCAACTGGATTACGCAACTGGACAATGTAAAAGAAATAAGCAATGTGCGCTATGAACAACTGGAAGATGAAGTGCTTCGTGTAACGATCGATCTGAAACATAAACAACATTGGGGACACGCAATTTATTACGAAGGAAACCGCCTCGTAATCCGTGTAAAACAACAACCACAAAAACTCGATTTGCGTAATCTCGTGATTGCGGTAGATGCGGGTCATGGTGGTGGTAACAGCGGTGCTACCGGACCTACGGGCAGCATTGAAAAAGAGATGGCGCTTGCGGTATCTCTTAAGTTGAAAAGGGCATTGGAATACCAGGGCGCAAAAGTGATTATGACACGCACTACCGAAGCCTTTGTTGATAACAAAGAAAGGATTTTGATGTATCGCGACAGCCTTCCGGATTTGTTGGTGAGCCTTCACCTCAACTCTTCTGGCGATCCGATTAATGCGAAAGGAACAGGAACGTTTTATAAATATCCCGGCTTCCGGCCTTTCAGTTATTTAATTTATAAACGAATGCTTGAGCTGGGGCTGAAGGACTATGGCAATACAGGCAATTTCAATTTCATGCTCAACAGTCCGACGGAATATCCCAACGCACTGATTGAAATGTTGTTTATCAGCAATCCAGAAGAAGAGGACTTAATTCTTCAGGAATCATTTCAGTTGAAAATGGCAGAAAAGATTGTAGAAGGCATCAAAGACTTTTTAAAAGCCGCAGCGGAGGATCATCAGCAATAATTTAGGCTGGGGCGTTTCAGGGTTGTGTATCTTCAACCCATGGAAAAGAAAATCTGGCTGGGGGTGGGCCTGGCTTTGTTGGCAGTTATCATCTGGTCGGGAAATTTTGTAATTGCAAGGGGAATCATTCACCAGGTACAACCGGGCACACTTGCCTTTTATCGCTGGCTTACCGCATCGCTGATACTTTTACCATTTGCATGGACACAGGTTCGCACGCATCGCAATGAAATCAAAAAAGCGGCGGGTTATCTCTTTTGGACAGCATTGTCGGGAATCACCTTATTTAATACGCTGGTTTATGTAGGTGCACATCACAGCACCGCAATCAATCTTGCATTAATAGGAACCACCTCATCGCCCGTAATGGCGATTATTTTAGCACGCATTTTTTTAAAAGAAAAACTGGACTGGCTGAAAGTAACCGGCGTTATTCTTTGTATTTGTGGTGTGTTATATCTGTTGGTCAGGGGCGACCTATCTAATCTTTGGCATTTATCATTTACACAGGGTGATGGCTGGGTATTGCTGGCGGCGCTAACCTTTGCCATTTACAATACGATGGTGAAAAGAAAACCTACGAATATTCCGCCTATGGCTTTTCTGTGGGTGATTTTTGCATTGGGAACCCTGCTTTTAATTCCACTGTTTATCTGGGAGAGCTATAATTTTGCACCGGTAGAGTGGGATAGTAGTCTGTTATGGATCATATTATACCTTGGTGTCGGAACTTCTGTTATTAGTTTTATTTGCTGGAACAAAGCCATAGGCCAGCTTGGTGCGGGACGTACAGCCTTGTTTGGCAACCTCATTCCTGTATTCAGCAGCCTGGAAGCAGCCTTATTTTTAAACGAATATTTTGGATGGATGCACCTGATAAGTATGTTGCTCGTTTTTGCAGGAATTATTGTTGCCAACTGGAAACTTTTCAAGCCGGGCGCTGTTTAAGTTCAGGTTAAACGCCAAAGAGTATCATTAATAAATTTCAATTAAGTTTTATGATGTACAGGAAATTAGGTAATTCAGATCTGGAACTTTCCGTGATTAGTTTTGGTGCGTGGGCTGCCGGTGGATGGATGTGGGGTGGTTCCGAAAGAAGCGATGCTGTTAACGCCATCAGGGCTTCATATGATGTAGGTGTAACCTCCATTGATACGGCACCTATTTATGGACAGGGACATAGTGAAGAAATTGTGGGCGAAGCCATCAAAGGTTTACCGCGCGACAAAGTTCAGATTCTTACCAAATTTGGTATGCGTTGGGATCTCGCCAAAGGCGATTTCGGATTTAAAAGCCGTAACAATCAGGGAGAGGAAATAGATATTTACAGGTATGCAGGCGCTGAAAGTATCATTAAAGAATGCGAAGACAGTTTGCGCCGTCTGGGTACTGATTATATAGACCTCTACCAGATTCACTGGCCTGAAAGCACCACGCCCATTGCTGAGAGCATGGAAGCGGTTGCGAAGCTGATTAAAGCGGGTAAAGTGCGTTATGCAGGTGTTTGTAACTACGATGAAAAACAACTTGCGGAAGCACAGAAATATGTTCCGCTTGTTTCTAACCAGGTGCCTTTCAGTATGGCACGCCGCGATATTGAAAAAGCAGTGATACCTTATTGCCTGGAAAATAACCTCTCAATTTTAGCATACAGTCCGATGGAAAGAGGATTATTATCAGGAAAGATTAAGCCCGGACACAAATTTGCGGAAGGGGATCACCGCGCTGATTTATTCGTGTTCAGGGAAGATAACCTGACGCGCGTGCATCAATTACTCGATAAACTACGCCCCATTGCGGAAGCGAAAAATTGCACACTGGCGCAACTGGTACTTCGCTGGACGATTGAGCAGCCCGGTATCACTATTGCACTTGCCGGTGCGCGCAATAGCGAACAGGCATTACAAAATGCAGCATCACTTTCTGTTGATTTATCAAAAGAAGAAATAGCAATGATCCGAACCGAGGTAGATAAACTGGTGGTAACACGATAGATCGGTTCCTCAATCAAAAGTTGTACTAAAATCTATTAGCGGGGCAGCCTACTTTTTTTTTCCTTTGCGGGAACTGGGTAGCCCCGCTATTTGTTTGTATTTATCGAAATAAAAACGATAAGTAAAAGTAAGTCCAACATAGACATAAGCATCTTTGTTGTCGCTATTGCCGCGAACAGCACCAGCACCGGGATAGGGTCCTGCACCTACTTCATCCCCACGATAAGCCAGGTCGACAGCTCTTTGACCTTTGGCAGCCAGCAAAACATTTTGATCTACATATAAACCGCTTACATCATCGAGGTAATCGGTAAAAGTTTTACGGTAGCCGAGCTCAAGGCCCACGCGCATATCTTCATTCAGCATTCTTTCAACCCCTACCGAAAGAGGAACATAAAACTGGGTGAGTTTATAGGGCTTTACACCAGCCACCACGCCCTGTCCTTCTGTGGAGAGTGGTTTCAGTTTTACTTTATCTCCATTTTCATCAATTGTATGTGGATTGAAATGAAACAGTCCGATGCCGGCCGAAACGTAAGGTGTCCACCAATGATAATTCAGGTTTAGAATACTGTAATGTAAACCTGCTTCCCATTCGAGAAGGCCTGTTTTGAAATTCAGGTTTCTTTCCTGCATACTGGCCGTACCTTTTTTATCGTCGGCTTTTAATCCGCCCAGGCTGATGTAAGATCGCGCGGCCAGGTTTTCGGTAAGGTCGTAACGAGCCCCAATGGAACCCATAAAACGGCTTTGCGCGAGCGACACGCTTTTTGCTTTCAGGTCGCCATTGTAAGTTGCAACGCCGAGCTTCGCCGAAAAATGAAAATTTTGGCCAAAAGCTGTAAACGGGATGAATAAAAGGAAAAAACGCAGGTTTTTCATTGACGCTTCATATTAGATATGCTTTAAACGTTTTTACGTTCAAAAAAGTATAAAACCGGGAATCAGGTACACTGCACCAAAAGGAAACGGTTTTTTAAAACAAGAAGCCTGTAACGCACCAAGGGACGTTACAGGCATCACGTGGCTGTCATACTCAGTTATTTCCTGATAGCAAGCGCATTGTTTTTCTCAAGCACGGCCAGTTCCCTTCCCGCGGGTATTTCTGCTGAAGCGTAATGAAGTGTCCAACGAAGTGCTTTCCCTGCTTTTTTATATTCAGGTAGTTCGTCGAGGCGTATCGTCATGGGCGAGGGATCAGGTTTGCCATCGGCAAATCGCCAGGTATGTACAACCTGTTTTTCTTCATTGCGAATAGTGAGTTGGCGGCTTTTTCCATTTTGTCCGCAATGATGGTAGATTACTTTTAGTTCCAGCTTATCCAAAGCGGGATCTAACTGCAGGATAGCTTGCTTTGTCAGATTTTTTCCAAAATGCTCGGCAACGGGTTTATTGTTGGGGAAAACTTCAAACCCTTCACCTCCCCGCAGGCTTTTAAATGAAGAAAATGCCGGGATCATGAGCAACATGGAACACAGGATGCCGATATGGGCAAAAAAAGATTTAATTTTCATGACATGCTTTTTTATTGGTGAAAAATAAATTTCAACCCCAAGGTAATGTCATGTCACAGGTTATTCAGGCTGTACCTGACCTTTAGCAGGTACAACGTGATCAAATGCAGAAAATGATAGTGGTGTAATTAGAAATTCCGTTTGTTACGGATACGGGAGAGCGTTTCGAGGGTCATACCCAGATAGGACGCAATATGTTTTAGCGGCACGCGGTTGCAAAGGTTGGGGCGGGTTTCCATCAGGCGTTTGTATTTTTTTCAGCCGAATGTATGCGTGCAATGTATGCGCGCTCTTCCGCCTCGCGATAGCTTTCCTCCAGCACGATCCTTCCAACGGCATTTGTTTCAGGAAACTCCGTGTACAATTTTTGGATCGTCTCATAGGGAATGGCTACCATTTCGCAATGCTCGAGGGCCTGTACCATTTCATCGGTGCTGGCGCCCGTTCCGAAATTGCGGATCGTTCCCACAATTTCATTCTCTTCATTGATCCAGGTTGTTATTTCTTTATCCTCGTCCATAATAAGGCCGCGTGCAACGCCTTTTACAATAAAGTAAAGAACATTGCCGGTGCTGCCCTGGCGAAGAATCATTTTGCCTTTTGCAATGGTAACCGGATAGGTTGTTTCATCAATGAGCTTTAATGCATCCTCACTGATGGGGGCAACCTGCGAGAAGAATAATGAGACGGGGGAGTGCCCGCCGTATTGAGCCCAGCGCTTAGCAGGTTCTAAAAGGATAGATTTAACGGTATTCAAGAGCCTTAGTTAATTAGATGGTGAACAAATATAAGAAATCGCTTCAGGTTAAACATAAAACGGAAAGTTCATTTTGATAATTGGAGCCATCTGGCTTATTCTTTTTACCTGATTAAATCGTTATCTTAATCGAAATTATCTAAATCCAGGATTATGATTCGTCGTTCATTACTCCTTTTACTTGTCGGGTTTTGCACTACAGCTGCCTTGCTGGCGCAACCAGTCAACGAACATGGCGCACTTTCAGTGCAGGGCACACAACTGATGGATGCTTCGGGAAAACCTGTTGTTCTACGCGGCATGAGTTTCGGCTGGCATAATTTCTGGCCCCGATTTTACACCGAAGGAACCGTAAGCTGGTTAAAAAAGGATTGGGGAATAAACGTAATACGTGCAGCGCTGGGTGTGGAACCCGGAGAAAACGCTTACCTCAAACGCGCTGAATGGTCGAAAGAGAAAATAACCACCGTTGTTGATGCAGCCATTAAAGAGGGCATATATGTCATCATCGACTGGCATAGTCATAGCATCAACCTCGAAGAAGCAAAAGAATTTTTTAAAGAAATGGCGACCAGATACGGAAAGTACGATAATGTGATATATGAGATTTTTAATGAGCCCGACTATGAAACCTGGGACGAAGTAAAAAAGTATTCGGTAGAAGTGATGAACGTAATCAGGGCCATTGACCCCGACAATATCATTCTCGTAGGGTCGCCTCACTGGGATCAGGACGTTCACGTAGTCGCTGATGATCCTATCATCGGATTCAGTAATATCATGTACACGCTGCATTTTTATGCAGCTACGCACAAACAACCCTTACGCGATCGGGGCGACTATGCACTGTCTAAAGGAATTCCACTTTTTATTTCGGAATCGGCGGGTATGGAAGCAACCGGCAATGGTCCTTTAGATCATGAGGAATGGAATCGTTGGATTGAGTGGGCTGAAAAAAATAAAATAAGCTGGATCACCTGGTCGGTATCCGATAAAGATGAAACCTGTTCAGTGTTGTTGCCAACAGCATCCTCGGACGGAAACTGGTCGGATAAAGATTTAAAACCTTCCGGAATTGCTGCCCGCGAAATGATCAGGAAGTGGAATAAAACGGGTTTATAAAAATTACGCAACCGTATGCGGTGTTATTTTCTATCTTCAATGAATATCTTTAGCAGCACAACCTGGGTAACTAATTTCAAATACAGCGCTCTGATGAAAAACATATTTGTAATAATAGCAACGCTTTTAACATCGTTATCCGGCTTCGCACAGCCGGAACCTTTAAAAGTAATTGCTTACTATTCCGGTGGCGTAAATGCAATAGACGGCTATCAGGTTGAGAAGTTAACGCATATCATTTACAGTTTTTGTCATTTAAAAGGCAATCGCCTGAATGTGGATAATGCTGCTGACACTGCCACCATACATAAACTGGTTGCGCTGAAAAAGAAGAACCCGGCATTGAAGGTGATGTTATCACTCGGAGGTTGGGGTGGTTGTAAAACCTGTTCTGACGTTTTTGGCATACCGGAAGCGCGTAAAGAGTTTGCTGTGTCAGTAAAAGAGTTGAATGATTATTTTAAAACCGATGGCATCGACCTGGATTGGGAATACCCCGGCATTCCGGGTCATCCGGGACATCCCTGGCAGCCAGCCGATAAACCCAATTTTACATCACTCTGCCAGGAGTTGCGTAATGCCCTCGGTCCTGTTCATGAAATCAGTTTCGCGGCAGGCGGTTTTCCCCAGTTCCTGGAAGAAGCAGTAGAATGGAAATTGCTTGAGCCGTTGATTGATCGTGTAAACCTGATGAGTTACGATCTGGTAAGCGGTTTTAGTACACTTACCGGTCACCATACACCGCTATACTCCAACAGCAGCCAGGTGCCATCGGCTCACCAGGCCATCAGCTGGCTCGATAGCATTGGATTTCCCATGAATAAAGTGGTGATTGGCGCTGCGTTTTACGCGCGCACATGGGAGGGGGGTAGAAGCTACCAACGATGGATTATACCAATCCGGTAAGTTCAAAAGTTTTATTCCTTACAGAACGTTTTCTGAAAATCTTTCGAAAGAAAAAGGCTTTCAATTCTTCCGTGATCCTGTTAGCCAGGCGCCTTACGCCTACAATGCAGCAGCAAAAATATTCGCCACTTTCGACGACGAAACATCGATCCGCGCCAAAACAAAATACGCACGCGACAGAAAATTGAATGGAATTATGTTCTGGGAATTGACGCTTGATAAGAAAGAAAATGGACTATTATCTGCAATTTCTAATTGATATTCATTCTTCATTTTAGACGTCTGCGCGTATGATGCATGCGGTGCAGCGCCATTCCTTTACCGGTTTCACGTTTGCCGTTTGCCGCTTGCCGTTTCCGTTTGCCGCTTGCCGTTTGCCGTTTGCCGCTTCCGCTTGCCGCTTGCCGAACTCACGCCTCACGTTCTTCTCCCCATCGAAACGTTTTCAACTCTATTCCCGCCAGGTCAAGAACGCGATCCGTTACAGTAGCTGCGAGTTCTTCGAATGTTTTTGGTAAACTATAAAACGAAGGCGTTGCAGGGCAAATGATGCCACCTGCAAGTGTTACTGTTTCCATATTTCGGATATGGACGAGGTTATATGGAGTATCTCGTACTACAAGAACCAGTTTTCTTCTTTCCTTCAATACCACGTCCGCCGCGCGTGTAATCAGATCGTTGGAAATGCCTCCCGCTATTCGTCCCAATACACCCATTGAACAGGGAACCACAATCATGGTATCATACTTACCCGAACCGGAAGCAAAAGGCGCCAGAAAGTCCTGTGTATGAAAAAAGCGAAATGGATATTTGTCATAATCGCGACTGCCGGTTTCGGTTTCCCAAACCTGTTTGGCATTTTCTGTCATCACAATATCTACCGCCGACCACTGGTCTTTTACCGTTAACAATTTATCAAGTAAACTCTTTGCATAAATGGAACCACTGGCTCCGGTTATGGCGACTACAATTTTCTTCATGATTAAAATTCTCCGTAAAATTCTGTCAAATGTGTTGAAACCAGCTATGAATTTAAGCAAACGTTTGCGTTAAACGTGGAAAAATACGGTTGTAGAAAAATCAACGTTCAGACATTGAGTTGGGTCAAGAAATACGTGATTTTTAGGCAGTTTCGTAAAAAAAGAATGGCAAAAAGTTTTGAATTAATTCTTTATTACCGATATTGCTCATGAATTTTCATAGGATAAGGTTTAATGGTTAATGGTTTTTGATTAGGGCCCTCCCGGATTTTATTCGGGAGGTTCTTTTTTATATAGGGGTCTTCCATTGAAAATTAATGCAACGATCAACTACTATTCTACAACTGAATTGTTTCGGCATAACGCAAAAAGAAAAGGCACCTGTTGGGTGCCTTTTCTTTTATGATTGTTACGTCGTTGTTCTTAGCGCGTAGCCATATCAGGAATTGCTTCTACTTTGTACTCACCGGCATCCAGTTTCTTTTTGGTAGCAGAGAATGCTTCCAATGTTTTTTGGATGTCTTCGTCCGTATGTACGGCAGTAGGAATGAGGCGGTAGATGATATGTCCTTTTGGAATAACAGGGTATACAACAATTGAGCAGAAGATGCGGTAATTTTCGCGCAGGTCCATAACCATTGCGGTTGCTTCTTCCACGCCACCTTTCATGTAAACAGGTGTAACTACTGAATCGGTTTTACCGATATCAAATCCGCGTTCTTTCAAACCGTTTTGCAGTTTGATTGCGTTTTCCCACAGTTTAGCTTTCAGTTCGGGTTGTGTGCGCAGTAATTCCAGGCGTTTCAGGTTCCCGATCACGAGCGGCATAGGAAGGCTCTTTGCGAAAATCTGTGAACGGATATTGTAGCGGATATAGTCGATAATTTTTTTCTCACCGGCGATAAATGCACCGATTGAAGCCATTGATTTTGCAAACGTAGAGAAGTAAAGATCGATCTGATCCTGCACACCTTGCTCTTCACCCGCGCCGGCACCGGTTTTACCGAGGGGTACCAAATCCATGGGCATCGTCCACCAGCAGGCGGAATTCATATTTCGATTTCAGGGCAGCTGTTTCTTTCAGTTTGCCCTGGTCGCCCGCCATTCCAAATACACCTTCAGTAATCACGAGGATACCGCCGGCATTTTGTTTTTCAATCAGGGCAGTGGCGCGTTGCAGTTGTTTTTCGAGATCCTGCATGTCGTTATGCTTAAACACATAACGATGGCCGGGGTGGAGGCGAAGGCCGTCGATGATGCAGGCATGGCTTTCGGCATCATAAACGATTACGTCATGGCGACCGCAAAGGGTATCGATCAGGCTTACCATACCCTGGTAACCGAAGTTGACCAGGATGGCGTCTTCTTTTCCTTCAAAAGCGGCGAGCTCCGCTTCCAGTTGCTCGTGATAATTACTATTGCCACTCATCATGCGGGCACCCATGGGTAACGCCAGGCCGAACTGGGCGGCGCCTTCAGCGTCAGCCTTACGTACTTCAGGGTGGTTGGCAAGACCGAGGTAGTTGTTGAGGCTCCACACAATCATATCTTTCCCTCTGAACTTCATCCGGCTTCCGATTTCACCTTCCAGTTTTGGGAAAGCGAAATAGCCATGTGCTCTCTCGCGGTGCTGACCCAATGGGCCATAATTCTTCAAAAGTTTCTCAAAAATATCTGCCATATAAAAGTTGAATTTTTAAGTTTAATATCTTTCACGATTACCCTATCACGCCTCACGATTAAAGCCTCACGTTATATCACCAACAACGCGTCCCCGTAGCTAAAGAACCGGTATTTGTCCTTGATGGCCTTTTTATAGGCTTCCATTGTCAGCTCATAACCAGCGAAAGCGCAGGTCATAATCAGCAGACTCGTTTTGGGGAGATGGAAATTGGTAACCAGTGAATCCGCGATATTGAAATCGTAGGGTGGGTGAATAAACATATTCGTCCATCCTTCTGAAGGCTTCAGTAGTTTTTGTGCAGTGAAGGATGATTCCAGTGCGCGCATGGTAGTGGTACCAATGGAGCAGATACGGTGACCGTATTCTTTTGCACGGTTTACCACTTTGCAGGCATTTTCTTCAATACGGTAGTATTCGGCATCCATTTTATGTTTACTGAGATCTTCTACTTCAATCGGGCGGAAAGTTCCCAGGCCGGTATGAAGCGTTACTTCAGCGAAACGAACACCTTTAATCTCGAGGCGCTTGATCAGCTCACGGCTAAAGTGCAGACCTGCAGTTGGCGCAGCTACAGCACCTTCGTGTTTTGCATATACAGTTTGATAGCGCTCTTTGTCCTCTTCGTCGGGTTTGCGCTTAATATATTTAGGCAGGGGAGTTTCGCCCAGTTTCTCCAGTTGCTCACGGAAGCCTTCTTCACTTCCTTCCCAAAGGAAACGAATAGTACGGCCACGGCTGGTGGTGTTGTCAATTACTTCTGCCACCAGGTCTTCCTGGTCGCCGAAATAGAGTTTGTTACCTACGCGGATCTTACGCGCCGGGTCAACAATTACGTCCCAAAGCCTGTTTGGCTTATTCAGCTCACGCAACAGGAATACTTCGATTTTAGCACCTGTTTTTTCCTTGCGACCGTACATACGTGCAGGAAAAACTTTGGTGTTGTTAACAACAAATACATCTTTGTCGTCGAAATAGTCCTGAATATCACGGAAATGCTTATTTTCAATCTGACCAGTATGGCGGTGTACAACCATCATACGAGCATCTTCGCGGCGTTTCGCAGGGTTTTGGGCAATAAGGTTGAGAGGAAGATCAAAACGGAATTGTGAAAGCTTCATGAGTGTATTAGCGATTAATTATAAAGGTCTCATGACGCAAACCGGTATGCAGAATACCTGAGGAGAGTTCCACCAATCCCCGATGTTACGGCACCGGACCTGGTCATGCGGACTGCTTAGAAAGCGTGCAAAGGTACTAAATATTGTGCATTTGAGACGGGAGGGGCAAATTTATTTTAGCGCCTAAGGCGGACAGAGACTTTCCGGCATATTTTACCGTTAATAGGAGGCGGTATTGACTGGAAGCCAATTCTTTCTGTGGAATTTCCCTGTTATCTGCATCCTGAAGTTTGTCGGCACAACGTAAACGGCTGCCCATAGTTAATAATGTATCTGTAACGAACCACAAGTTTTGAATCATATGAGAATTCTTATTTTGTTCGCGCTCCTGCTTCCCCACCTGGTAGAGGCGCAAATCCCTCGCATCAAAAACAAGAAATACCAGGGTTTACTTTGGGAAATCAGCGGTAATGGACTGAGCAAGCCATCGTACCTCTTTGGCACGATGCACGTTAGTAACAAACTGGCTTTCCACCTGGCAGACTCGTTTTATCTCGGCATCCGCAATGCCGACGTGGTAGCACTGGAAACCAACCCGGAGACCTGGCAGGATGATATGGACAAATACAATAAAGCCATATATGCGGCCGACAAAACCGCGCCAGGCACGCGTTTTTTAAATCAGTCCGACTACCTGCGTATCAGTACGCTCAAGTTTTACAGGTATGATAAAAAAATTGAAACTGCATTACAAAGCAACCCTTCAATGATCAACAGCCTGTTGTATCGTTCGTATAGCAATACGGCTTCCGACTTTGAAGAAGATACTTACCTCGATCTTTATATTTACCAGTGTGGCAAACGCTGGGGTAAGAAAGTGGCGGGTGTGGAAGATTATGAAGAAAGTGTGTTGCTGGTGGCAGAAGCATATCGTGATGCAAACAATGACAAGTCGAAAAAAGTCGCCAAACTATGATCGGGACGGTCAGTTCTCAAGCGACCGCTTGCAGGAATCTTATCGCACAGGTAATCTCGACTGGCTCGATAGTATTAACCGGTATAACAGCACCTCTGCCGCCTTCGATGAAAAATTCCTTTATAAGCGAAATGAAATTCAGGCAAACTCAATTGATTCCATCATCCGCAAGGGATATTCTTTGTTTGTAGGCGTGGGGGCAGCGCATTTACCCGGCGACAGGGGTGTGATTGAAATGTTGCGTGCAAAGGGATACAAGCTGCGGGCGGTACAAATGGGCGCGCGCGATAGCGAACAAAAAGGCCTCGTGGAAAAGTTGAGAGTGCCGGTAACATTCAAAACATGGAGTTCCGAAGACGGGCGCCTGCAGGTGGATGTGCCGGGAAATATGCTCGATGTAAGTGAAGAAGCAGGAATTGAACAACTACAGTATGCCGATATGGCGAATGGCAGTTATTACATGGTGTCGAGGTTGATGACGAATGCATGGTTGTGGAATCATTCTGCCGCACGTGTATTACAAACTGTAGACAGTCTGTTGTATGAAAATATTCCGGGGAAAATTTTATCAAAGAAAGAAATTACAAAGAATGGATACAGTGGGTTTGATATAGTAAACAAAACCCGTCGGGGTGATGTACAACGTTATCAGATTATTGCCACACCATTCGAATTGCTGATATTCAAATTAAGTGGTACTGGTGAATATGTAGTCAGTGGTGATGAAGCAGATCTCTTTTTTAATAGTATTCGCATTGGCAATGAATTGGCTGAAAACTGGAGTACCTATGCGCCGTCGTTCGGCGGCTTCTCAGTTTTATTTCCACATAAACCGTTCGTAGGAAATGATGGCAGCTGGATTTTTGATGCTGTTGACGTAAAGAACAACAACCAGTATCGGGTAATTCGTTCTGATGTTCACAACCATTATTTCGCTGAGCAGGATAGTTTTGATTTGGGATTGATGGAAGAAAGTTTTGCCGCATCAGAATTTATTGAAAAAAGAATAAGCCGGAAAAACAGCCTTACGCAGGGATATCCTTCTTTGGACGTAGTATATACTGACAAAGCAGGAAAATCGATTCGCGCACGTTTTATCATCCAGGGGCCACATTATTATACGATACTAACGCGATCGTCAAAGGCAATTCCGCTTTCCGATAAATTTTTTCAATCGTTTAAACTGACTGGTGCGCAATATGGACCCTCCGTTCCGCGAGTGGATTCCTCCATGTATTTTTCTGTAAGAACTCCGTTTTTTCCAATGATTGATTCTGGCGTTGCCAGCATGCCGATCATTAAAATGGGCAGGGAGGAACGGGAAAAAGAATTAGATCGGGAGGGAGCTTTCAGGTGGGCGCGCGTTCTTGCAAATGATTCCACTGGTGAACGAATCAACGTTTCATTCATAAAATATGATCCATATATCTCCGAAGGAAAGATAAAAGAAAGCAATGATGAAATGCCTGAAATTGGTTTGGATTCTACCATGATAACCCGTAGTTACAACAGAACAAAAAGTACTGCCGGTTTTGATGTGCAGGAATGGAAACTGGGTGAAAAGGAAAGCAGTCGTGTGATTTGGGTGAAACGATGGGCCAAAGATGATGTTCGGTACGACGTCTCCACGCAAATTGATTCGCTGACAAAACCGAGTTTGTTTCTAACTGAACTCTTCGACACTTTTACACCGTTTGATTCCATAGGAGGGAAGGTAAAAACAGAAGATAAAATAGCGTTGTTGTTAAATCATTTTTCAAATGGTGATAGCACAGCGCGTCGCAGGGCTATTCGGGGAATTGAGAACCTGGAGCTCGACTCTTCGCATCTTACTCCCTGGAAAAACGCATTGCAAAGTATCAACTGGAAGGAAAAGGATTACCTGTCTATAAAAAAATCATTCATTCGTAAAGTTGCGGATATTAAAAGCAACGAATCGTCTGATTTACTTGTGGATTTGTTTCATGCAGCGGGTGATACATTAGAGTTGCAGAATACTGCGTTGGAAACTTTATTACGTCAACGTACAAAATACAGCTACCAGAAGTTTCGCGAGATTGTAAGTAATGAACCACCGATTATCGAAGCACAAACGGCACAGCCGTATTTACAGCTCAATTCATTTGCGTTTTCAACCTGGGGTAATGTAGGCGCGAGATATAAATCTTCGGCTAATGGGAACTTTTTTGATGAGCTTACTGATTCATTGGAATTAACCAAAGAAATTATTCCCGACTTATTGCCTTTACTCAACCTGCACGAATACAAAGAACCGTTGATGCAATTGCTTTCAGTAATGGGCGACAGCGGTTACCTTAAAACAGCAGATTATGAAGCCTATTATGGTAAATTTTTATTGGAGGCCCGCATGGAATATCGGAGGCAGGCAGCCAGTATGCGCCAGCATTTAATCGACAAAGCCAGGATTGAAGAAGAAGGCGGTCAGGATTATCTTTACTATACAAGCGATGAGGGGTATACCAAAAACAGTATCCTCGGTTACCTCAAACTTTTGATTCCATTTTGGCAGGAGAAAACAGCAGTTCCTTCATTTGTAGATCAGATGCTGCGTAATGGAGAGACGCCACTAAAGTTTGATGTGGTTTCACTTCTCCTTAAAAAAGGTAAAGCTGTACCAGATTCATTAATTGATACACTTGCAGCCGAAGATAAATTCCGGTTCCCGTTGTATCAATTGTTGATTGATGAGAAACAGGAAAAAAGATTTCCATCAAAATATTTTAATCACATAGATCTTGCGCGTAGTCAGTTGATCAGTATGGGACGTTATCCTAAAGTTGATTCCATTGTTTATCTCGATCGTATTGCTGCTGAGGAAAAGGATAAAAAAGGGTTTTGTATATTTCTTCAAATACACATCCGATAAAGCCGGCAACAAGTGGCAGATTGCGAGTGTTGGTTTGATTCCAAATAGTCCCAAAGCATATCTCTGGCCTGAAACCGAAAAGGAACGGAAAATACGTAACGCATTTTCTGATGCTTCGTTGGTCTACTACAATTCTGATTATAGTGAGCTTAGCGATGTAGAATTGATCCAGGATGAACCTGTTCGTCCACAGCTTGAGAAACAATTACGCCGTTTGAAGGTAGGAGCAAGCCTTAGTGGAAGCCAGTTTTACGACTCAGTGTATGATTATCAAAACCAGTATTAAAGGAATTTTTTTAGTGAAAATAAATTTGCAGTATTACCGGGGCTGTTGCAATCCCGGTATAGCAGCAATTAACCTGCGTGTATATTCTGTTTGGGGATGGAGATATACCTGGTCCGCAGAACCGCTTTCTTCAATTCTTCCTTTGTTCATTACAATGATGCGATCACTGAAGTAGCGCACTACCGATAAATCGTGCGAGATAAAAAGAATGGTGAAACCGAATTCTGCTTTTAGATCATTCAACAGGTTTAAAACCTGCGCCTGTACACTTACATCAAGTGCGGAAACTGATTCATCGCAGACCAAAAATTCAGGTTGAAGACCCAGGGCACGTGCAATTACAATCCGTTGTCGTTGCCCGCCTGAAAATTCATGTGGATAACGATTGTAATGTTCTGCCAGCAACCCTGTTTTTTCGAGGAGATAAATTACTTTATCCTTTCGTTGCTGCGCTGTTAGATTTTTGTAGTGAACCTTTAAGGGCTCTGCAATCGCCTGTCCGATTGGTATACGCGGATTGAGCGACGAAAATGGATCCTGGAAAACAATCTGTATGGATTGTCTTAGCTTTTTTATTTCTCCTTTAGAGAACTGACTCAGGTCACGTTCTTTAAATAAAATCGTTCCTTCGCTATGTTCTACCAGTTGCAACAATGTACGACCCAATGTTGTTTTCCCACAGCCGCTTTCACCTACCAGGCCTAATGTTTCGCCCGCCATAACCTGAAAGCTTACCTGGTCAACCGCCCTGAATTTGCTCACTGGTTTTCCCAGCCAGTTGCGGCGGGTGACAAATTCTACTGTAAGATTTTTTACATCCAGTATGGGTTCAGGTTTATGTTTTTTTGTTTCGGGAAAAACGGGAGTAGCCAGTGGTTGTGAAGAGCTTTCACTTAGAAAGTCTGCCACAACCGGCAGCCTGTTTCCTTTTTGATGTAAAGCTGGTCGGCACGCAAGCAAACCTTTCGTATAAGGATGCTGAGGGTTGTTAAAGAGATTTTCGATGTTGTTTTGCTCAACAATATTTCCGCGGTACATCACTACCACGCGGTCGGCTATTTCAGATACAACACCAAGATCGTGTGTAATGAAAATAATTCCCATTGCAGTGAGCTGTTGTAACTCTTTGAGCAGCTCGAGAATCGTTTTTTGAACTGTAACGTCGAGCGCGGTTGTTGGTTCGTCGCAAATAAGTAGTGCGGGTTCACCGCTCATTGCCATGGCAATCATCACACGTTGCTTTTGGCCACCACTTAATTGATAGGGATATTTTTCAAATACTTCTTCCGGGTTGGGCAGTTTTACTTTTCGAAACCATTCAAGTACTTCCTGCCTGGCATTTGCATCCGAAACTTTTTTGTGTAATTGAATCGCTTCCTGTACCTGCTGTCCACATTTCATTACCGGGTTCAGTGAACTCATCGGTTCCTGGAAGATCATAGCAATTTGTGAACCGCGCAATGATTGAAGCGTGGGTTCATCTACACGTAATAGATCAACGGTTTCCAACCCGCTGGGTGATAACAAAATTTTGCCGTTGGGGTAACGGGTAGAGGCTTCGGGAAGTAATTGTAATACGGAAAGCGATGTAACCGATTTGCCTGAACCTGATTCACCAACAAGTGCAACAATTTCTCCGGCATTTACCGTAAAGGAAATCTCATGCAGCGCCCGATGCAGGCCGGAGCCTGTGTCAAATTCCACAGCCAGGTTTTCTATTCGAAGAAGTGGATGCATTATTCCGGAAGAACCTTAATCTTTAATTTCTTAGAAGGTGTTGGATAATATGCCATACAAACAGCGCAATCCTGTTTTGTTGTGCTATCGATGGTGAAATAAAATTCATCACCTTCTTTTATCGACTCGGGGAAATTGCAGGGACTACCCAGGGCAAATGCATTCGTATAAGTTTTACCGGTTGACTCATCTGTCCATTCAGCTTCCAGCAATTCTTTATCGAGTTCACCTTCCACCAGACTGAGGGTATAATTCATGCAAAGTGCTTTCACTTCCAACCTGGCTTTCAGGCGTGTTTCGCCTGCTGTCTTTTTACCATTACAGTTTTCTGCCGAAACGGTGAGTGCAAATATGGCCGCGAGAAATATTGATAGTTTCATAAACGCAGGTTTTAAAACTTAAGGTGGCGAACGGTCAGACCGTCATTGATCAATTGTTTCAAAGAATCGATACCGATTTTCAAATGCGTTTCTACATATTGGGAAGTAATAGACTTATCACTTTCTTCCGTTTTTACGCCTTCAGGTATCATGGGTTGGTCGCTTACCAGCAACAGGGCACCCGTTGGTATTTTATTAAAGAAACCAACTGAAAAGATAGTCGCTGTTTCCATATCGATGGCGTAAGCCCTTACCTGCTGCAGGTATTCTTTAAACACTTCATCATGTTCCCAAACGCGACGGTTGGTGGTGTAAACCACACCCGTCCAGTAATCTACCGCATAATCGCGGATGGTGGTGGATACTGCTTTTTGCAGTGCGAAGGCGGGAAGGGCCGGAACTTCTGCAGGGAAGTAATCATTTGAGGTACCCTCACCGCGAATGGCGGCAATGGGAAGTATGAGGTCGCCCAGTTTATTTCTCTTTTTCAATCCTCCACATTTACCCAAAAACAAAACAGCTTTTGGTTCAATAGCGGTGAGAAGATCCATTACGGTGGCTGCCGTTGGGCTGCCCATACCGAAATTAATGATCGTGATATCGTTTGCCGTTGCACATTGCATGGGTCGGCCAATACCGACCACCTCTACGTTGTTCCACTCCGCAAACATCGTTACATAATTGCTGAAGTTGGTCAGCAGGATGTATTTGCCAAAATTTTCCAGTTTTTCGCCCGTATAACGTGGCAGCCAGTTTTCAACTATTTCTTCTTTTGTTTTCATGTATCTCTTTTAGTTTTTTGGTAGTCTGTTTCGCAATTTAATCATTTACTTTTGAAGCATGCTTAACATCCCGTTTCCTGAGCCGGATTTCAAAATTGAAACCCGGCAGGGGCGAAAAAAACGATTTTCGACAACCTCCGGAAAAAAATGGCTGCTGTTGACGCCCGAAGAATGGGTGCGGCAGAACTTCCTGGCTTATTTACTCAGGGTGCAGCAGTATCCCTCAACACTGATTGCACTGGAAAAACAAATCCGGGTAGGGGAGCTCATAAAACGGTTTGATATCCTGGTGTACGATTCCCAACATCAACCCTGGATGATGGTAGAATGTAAAGCACCGGAAGTGCCACTCACAGAGTCTACTTTGCAGCAAGTGCTGCGCTACCATATCTCCACGCCGGCAAAATACCTGGTCATAACCAATGGTAAAGCCACCATGGGCTGGGAGAAAAAGATGGGAAACTGGTGTTGTTGTCAACAATACCATCATGGTCTGAAGTGCAATAGGATTAGCCAAACAGGTCACTGCTCAGGTAACGATCACCACGATCGCATGCAATAAAAACGATTACGCCTTTTTCTATTTCATTTGCCAGACGAATAGCTGCGGCGGCAGCACCGCCACTGCTCATGCCAGCAAAGATGCCTTCTTCGCGCGCCAGTTTGCGTGCGAATTGAGTTGCCTCTTCCTGCGACACATCCATCACACGGTCTACGCGCTCGGGTTCAAAGATTTTTGGGAGATAAGCTGGAGGCCAGCGTCTGATTCCGGGAATAGACGATTCTTCTGTTGGCTGGCAACCGATAATTTGTATCGCCGGATTTTTTTCCTTCAAAAAACGGGAACATCCCATGATGGTTCCGGTAGTACCCATGCTACTTACAAAATGCGTGATCTGTTCATTTGTATCGCGCCATATTTCAGGGCCCGTTGTTTTATAATGTGCTTTATAATTATCGGGATTGGCGAACTGATTCAATATAAAATGGGTACCAGCAGCCGCTTTTTCTTCTGCATAATCACGGCAAACTTCTATGCTTTCCAGCAATGTTACCTTCGCGCCAAAGGCCTCCATGGTGAGTGTGCGCTCGCGGGTGGAGGAGGAGGGCATTACAAGTTCCATCTCCAGGTCATAGAGTCGCGCAATCATCGCGAGTGCAATTCCCGTGTTACCACTGGTGGCTTCAACTAATTTATCTCCTTTCTTAATTTCACCGCGCTCCATTGCCGACCGAATCATATTCAATGCCGCCCTGTCTTTTACACTTCCGCCAGGATTGTTCCCTTCAAGTTTCGCATAAATCCTAACATTCGGATTGGGATTTATTTTTCGTAATTCCGCCATTGGCGTATTGCCTACAAGATCAATCAGGTTGCTCATGTCAAATTTCAGTTTGTTGTTCCACAACTTCGGTTTCGGGTCTGTGATAAACGGTGCTATGTGGAGGAATACTTTTTGTGAGCCACACGTTGCCACCAACGACACTATGGTGCCCAATCACCGTGTCTCCGCCAAGTATGGTGGCACCGGAATAAATAATTACGTGATCTTCAACAGTGGGATGCCGTTTTGTAAATGCCATCGCTTTATTAACACTCAAGGCTCCGAGCGTTACTCCCTGGTAGAGTTTGACATGATCGCCAATTTCGCTGGTTTCACCAATAACGATTCCTGTACCGTGATCAATAAAAAAGTGTTCACCAATTTGCGCGCCGGGATGAATGTCAATTCCCGTGCGGGAATGCGCGTGTTCGGTAAGTATGCGCGGAAGCAAAGGAATTTGTAAATCATGCAATGCATGCGCAAGCCGGTAAAAGGCGATGGCATAAAATCCGGGATAAGCACGAATCACTTCAAAAGCGCTATTCGCAGCCGGATCACCCTCTACAATAGCGATAATGTCCGTATTTAGTATACGGTAAATATTCGGAACCTGGTCAAAGAAAAGTTTCGCCTTCACCCGATGGTCACAATCACCACATGCTTTGGTTGCTTCAAAAAGAATAACCAGTTCTGATTCCAGTCTTTTAAAATCACTTTCAAGTGCAGCCGGCGAGGCGGGAAAATAATTTGATCGTTCGGGATAAAGCAATTGCAGGAGTTTTGCAGCCCAGGAGGCAATTTGTTCATTGGGTGGCACTTGTTCCAATCCCTTTTGCTTATTATAGATAGTCTGGTAAAATTGGGCATCCATGCGGCAAAATTACCATTTCTGCCAACGGGAAGTTGTTATTATAAAGAATTTGTGAATTTGATAAAGAAATGGCTAAAATATCAGAAGAGATAATAACATACGTAAGTTTTAGAAACAGTAACGGCCCCAAATGAGGGGCCGTTACTGTTTATGAACAAAATCTGTTTAATTTAATTTTTATCTTTTTTACCAAACAGTTTCCGCAGCAATCCTTTCTTTTTTTTGGGATCTTCCTGTTGTGTTCCAATTGCCGGGCTTTCAGTTTCTTTCTTCGTGCTGCGTGAAGTGTCTTTTTTCACAGGCTTATTGTCGTCTTCAACAACAGGTGTTGATTCTGGTGGGATGTAGTTGTAATCGTCTGCAGTACCTATACCCTGATCCTCGCCCTGTGCGGTGGGCTCAATTTGCATTTCATCAGGTATAAAATCTGCGGCATTAATCTCGGTTTCGAGGTTGGCTGGTTTCACAAAACGTGCATTTTTATCGATACCCAGCGATTTGTCAGCATACACTTTTGCAAAGAATGCTTCCCAAATAGGACGTGCTGCGGCGCCACCAAATCCACCGCTGCTTTCGTTTCTGATAAAACGGTCGTCACAACCCACCCATGCACCTGCGAGCAGTTGAGGCGTGAAGCCCATATACCAGGCATCGGCGTTGTCGTTGGTAGTACCTGTTTTACCAGCCATTTCAGCAGCACCCAAACGATATTTTAATCCACCGGCAGTACCGATTGTTACCGCACCTTCCATCATGCGGGTCATATTGTAAGCGGTGGCTTCGCTAACTGCTTCTTTGCGGTTCATGGCATAATCGAAACGCATGATTACGTTCCCATTCCTGTCTTCAATACGATTAATGAAATAAGGTTTGGTAGAGAAGCCTCCGCCACCGAATACACTGTAAGCCCACATCATTTCAAACAATGAAAGATCGCAGGAGCCAAGTGCAATAGAAGGGAAAGGTTCTACTTTAGTTGGAATATTTAATCTGCCCAGGAAATCAACAAATGCTTTCGGCCCCACTTCTTTCATGATGTATGCCGAAGCACAGTTTCTTGAAAATGCAAGTGCCGATGCCATGGTAATGGTTTTACCGCTACAACTTTTTGTTGTTGCCGGTACCAACTGTTTGTTACCAAAATCCTGTTGCACATCTTCAACTTCAGTTTCCGGACGGAAGCCGCGTTCTTCCATCGCCTGCATATACAATAACGGCTTAATGGTTGAACCCACCTGGCGTTTTGTATTCAGGTTGGCGTGGTCAAATTTGTATGTTTTGAAATTGATACCACCCACCCATGCACGTACTTCACCTGTTACGGGATCCATTACCATAAATGATGTCTGAATCATCTGGCGATGATACTTAATGGAATCGTATGGCGTCATCACCGTATCTTTTTCACGTTTAGCATTCCATGCAAAAACTTTCATGGGAGTCTTTTCATGAAACGTGGCGGTAATTTCTTTATCGCTCAATCCATCATTGGCCAGGTTTTTCCAACGGTCGCTGGCTTTCATTTGTTTCTTCAACACATCTTCATGATCCTTCCACACAGTTCCCTTTTTGATATACGATTGTGCGTTGAGATTTTTTTGCAGGATGGGCATTTGCAAGGCGACTGCCTCTTCTGCATATTCCTGCATGCGAGGATTGATGGTTGTATAAATTTTTAAACCATCGCGGTAGATATCATATTTGCCACCATCTGGTTTTTCGATATTTTTCAACGCACTGCGTACTTCTTCCTTTAATATCTCGCGGAAATATGGCGCATATCCGGTATTCTCATCCAGCTTGCGATATTTCAGGTTGATGGGTTCTTTCTTCAGTTTGTCTGCAGTTTCGGGTGCCAGCACTTTGTTTGCTACCATTTGTCCCAACACTACATTCCTTCTTTCCATTGCTGCTTTTGGATTGCGGCGTGGGTTATAAAGGAAGTTTCCTTTCAGCATACCTATTAACACGGCAGCTTCTTCTACTTCAAGGCGATCCGGTTCTTTGGAGAAAAAGGTACGCGCAGCATTGCGAATACCATAAACGTTGTCGCCAAATGGAACCGCGTTCAGGTAAAGTGTAATGATTTCTTCTTTGGTGAAGTTGCGTTCCAGCTTCACGGCAATGATCCATTCTTTCAGCTTTTCCACCATACGCTGAGTGATGTTGCGGCTTCCCTGATCGAGCAGGGCTTTTGCCAGCTGCTGGGTGATGGTACTACCTCCGCCTTCGCGGCCCAGTGTGAACGCGGCACGCAGGGTAGAGCGTGTATCAATACCCGAGTGATCATAAAAGCGTTCATCTTCCGTTGCAATCAATGCGTTAATTACGTTTGGCGATATATCACGGTACTTTACATTGCTGCGATTTCCTCTTTCAGTATAATACTTACCCATCAGGGTTCCATCGATGGCATATACTTCCCGATGCCTGTTGAATGGCCGGATTCTCCAGCTCCTTCAACGATGGCATTTTTCCAAATACGCCAAAATTGGCCATGATAATCACAAGGAAAAAGGCAAGAAACCCAAAAAGGAATATCCGCCAGAAGATCTTGATAGCTTTTTTCATAGTAAAAATTAAGACGCAGTTAAACTGCAATCACCAAGCCGAAATTAACGAAATCCATTGCCTCGCAGAGGCATAGATGTCTAATTTTTTCCTAACAATTCTCAGGATGCTTTCAACCGCAAGATGGTTGCAGGAAAAAACAATGCAAAATTCAGTCTCTCAGGCAATTGATTGATTGATATAAGGTTGATACCCGAAATGGATGCCAGCTTAATAAATGAAAATTCAGAAAAGTCCTGCTTAAAATTTACCGGGAACATGCTGCTCAAGGAACTTCTGATATGTTTCCACATCTTTCTTCGCCTTCAGAAGTTCCAGGTTTCTTTCCGAAATAATGGTGAAGGTGTACTTGCCACCTTTCAACCAGGGGAGGATCTCACTGGCTGTACGTGGGCGGGTCCGTTCTACATAAGCCACGGCTTCGTCGGCGGTGTTAAACGGACTAATCATCACCAAACGGTTATCCGCATCCAGGTCCAGCAGTTCAGCACCCATCGTTTTGTTGTAGTATTCGTTTTTGTTGAACCTCTCAAACGCATTCCGTGCTTCCCGCACAAAGATCACGTCCACCTTGTTGAGTACGACAACCACATAATGGGGTACGGTACTTTCAAAATGGTAAGTGGCTTCCATGGGTGCAGCCGCAGGTCGGCGTACATCCTGGCCAGGTTCGGTGCGTAAATTAGCTGTATCGCGTAACTGTCTTGTGCTCGGTTGGTCTTTAACAATCGGGGCTGGTTTACCCAGTTTGGGTTCCTCAATTGTTTTTTCTGGCGCTACTGCAATCGTATCCACCGGAACTCTACTTACGGTATCAACAATAGGTTGTGTTACCGGTGCCGCTACAGGAGGGTTGTCGTAAACAACACGACTGCTGTCTTCTTCCGGCATTACAATTACGAGGTTGCGAAGTTCTTCTTCAATTTCAGCGCGGCGCTCCAGCACATCCAGCATCGTAATTGCTTTGTCGGCGAGAGGCTGCCCTGTGAACTGGTTGATGATATTAGTTAGAACCTGCTTTGCAGTATTGTCTTCACGCTGTTTAATATGGTAAACAGCTTCGATGTAGAGTAATTGTGGCGTCCAGTAATTGCTGCCATAAACACTGTCGGCGTTTTTCTTGGCTTGCAATGCTTCCTCAAAACGTCCCTCTATAAACATATCGTAGATGCCCTCGTAAGTGCGCGTGGCTTCGTCCTGGCGACTTTTGCCCTGCGGATCTTTTCCAGTGGTAACGATTGCTGTATAATTGCTATGGCTATACGTATCGTTCATCATTTTTTTCACTGCAGCAGCCCTTGTGTTTTCACCGTTCTTTTGATAACAGTAGTACAGGTTAAACAGGATCTGATCCATTTGCGGATGTTCAGGGAATCTTTGTTGTAGCGCAACGAGTGTGTCGATACCCGTTTTGCAATCATCGAGTTCCTGCACAAATGTAATGCCCAGGGTGAACATGGCATTCATTACGGAATCGTTCGACAACTTCAGTTTTTCCTCCGTAAGTGGAATTCCATCATACAACGATTCGAAACTTAATTCAGCTGCTGCATCGGGAGTAGCGGCCGCACCGGCACCTGCGGGGTTGTTTCCGGCGACATTGTTGCCCACTTTTGCATTTGCTTGCGCAGCACTTCGTCTCCAGTTATCTGTATTAGGACGCGTGCCCCAGCGTGTGCGGAAATCTGCCTGACCTTTCTGACGAAGGTTGGTATTATAGAAATACCATTCGCCTTTTTGGTTGTCGTTAAACAACGAATTGGCAGCTTCCTGGTCACGCACACGACCTGTACTTCCACCAACAGATGGTTCATCTTTTAGTCCTTGCGCACGGCGCATGCGACGCAATAGTTTTTTACATAGTCCCGACGATCATCTTCAGGAAGGGCGGCCAGTTGTTGCAGGCTATCCTGACGATGCAGTACGTCCAGGTTAAAGACGATATCGCCAAGCACGGTTTTACGTGTAGTGATCGATTCTGGATCCAAAAGTTCCGGATCATCCAGTTGAAGACTGTCGTAATAATTTAATGACTGGCGGTATTGACGTTGTCTGAATGATAGCTCTGCCAGTTGCAGAAATGCTTTATTTCTTTGGGATGAATTGTTAGCGATATATTTTGTGCTTTTCTCGAGTAGCGGAATGGCGGCTTCCCAATTGCCGCGTTCAATTTCCATCTGAGCCGCCATGTAGTAAATGATGTCGCGATAGTCAACATATTTATCGCGTTTCGCCATTTTCAGCAACGTGGCAATATTATTATCAACGGTGTTTTCTTTTTCGTCGCGGTTTACACGCACAAGTGCGAGTCTTGCATAAACTTCAAGAATTGGATCTGTAGTACGTCCGATCGCGTTTTCATAATAACTGGCGGACTGTTCAAATTTGCCTGTTCGTTCATACAATTGGCCTAACAAAAATTCCCAGCGAGCCCGTTCCTGTTTGTTTTCAGCACTGCCTAATGCCCCTTCGAGGTGAACTGCGGCGCTGTCCCAGTTATTTTGCCGGTAGAAATAATAAGCCTGCATCTGTTCCAGGTCGTCGTGCAGGCGAGAAGGGAACAGTGAATCGTTTTGTAGTGCCAGAATCAGGCTTGCTGCTTCCGCATATAAATCACGTTGAAGGAAGGTGCGTATCTGCCAGATAAAGGCATCGTTTCGGCTAGGCGGCTCTGTAAGTGCTTTGCGCAGCAATCCCTTTTTTTCTTTGGTTGAGATGCTGGTGGCTTTGTTCCCGTCGCGCGCGCTACCGATGGTGGAATAATAGTCATCATCTTCCCGTGGTGCAAATGCATAATTGATAAACTGGAACATCAGGGATGCCGAGTCAAATTTTTGCTGGAGATAATAAGATTGGCCCCAAAGCAGGTACATATTGTCGGCCCAGTCATTGCGGAGATCGTGTAACACAATCCCGGTTTGTGCCTTAAACGACACAGAATCAAGCTCCATGCTATCAGCCATCGTCACATCGAGGCTGTAATTATAAAAAGGAAGCAATTGCGAATAGTCATCGCGAAACTGCTCTTTTGCCCTGTTGATAACATCTGTCAGCTTGCGGCTGGCATTGAAATGATAGTTGTAATGGGTAACCGTATTTTGAATAAAACGGCGGGGCGCAGTAAATTTTTTCTGAGGTTTTTCAGAACGAAGCACCCGGTTTTCGAATTCTTTGGGTTTTTTGATATCCACAGAGAATCCTTTTTGCCCGAAGCTCACGACCGCCAGTTGGACGAAAAACAGGGAAATGGCCGTGCGAAAGATGATATTTTTACGAGATAGGTTCAAACGTCGCAAACTAAGTCCTTAATAACTGAATTTCAAATAATTTAGTATAAAAACAGGGCAATTTTTTTCAGTGTTTTGGAGTTTTTAAAGGTAGCTTAACCAATCTCAATTTATTACCTTTAGCGGCATTAAAAGCAAACTATGGCAAATCTGGATGAAACATCCACGTTTAAACGACTGCGAAACCGTTACCGGCTGGTGGTTATGAACGATGATACGTATGAAGAAGTGGTTACATTTAAATTGTCCAGGTTGAGCGTATATATCGGTTTGTGCACAATTTTTGTAGTGTTGGTGGGCCTGACCGTTGCACTGATCGTATTCACCCCCCTGAAGTATTATATCCCCGGGTATGATGACCTGCGGGTGGGCAGGGAATACAGGCAATTGAAATACAAGGCCGATGCCCTGGAAAAGCAGGTGCAGTTTCAGGAAACATATATCGATAATGTGCGAAAAGTGCTGCGCGGCGATGCGGCAGCCCTGGATACGACTTTGATCCAGCTTCCGCCAGATGAATTATCGGATGAATTAATGGAAGAGTAGTGGAAGTGGATGAACTCAGAATGACCACCAAAATCAAATATCTATGTTTAACTCCAAAAACAAAACCGACATGCAACCTGAAAAAACGACAACCGGAAGTGGTACCACATTGATTGGTGCAGGTACTACTGTAAAGGGCGATATCAGCAGTAATAGTGATTTACGTATTGATGGAACGATCGTTGGCAATATTCACAGCACGTCTAAAGTTGTTGTTGGGGCCAATGGCGTTGTTGAAGGCGATATCAATGGCAACCAGGCTGACATCATCGGCAAAGTAAATGGAAACATCCGCGCCAAAGATTTGCTCCAACTCCGCGGCGACTCTACGGTAAATGGTAATATTTATGCAGGTAAACTGCAAGTTGAACCATCAGCCATCTTTAACGGTCAGTGCCATATGGGTGAGCAGGCTGCAACAGCGAAGGCTACTCCGCAAATGAATGGCAAACCCGAAAAAGAATCAGTTCCGGGCGCCGCAACTGTTTAACTTATCAGCCAGCGGGCCGGGAATTTCAGGCGAAGCTTCCGGGGTAAATTTCAGTCGATTTCATATGCCAGAAGTCGCTAATTTCGCCTATGCAAAAGACGAATCTCAGACCCATTCGCCCTGTACTGATCATCTTTTTAATGCTGAATACATTCTTCCTTTTGGGAAGGGAATGGTTGCAGAATAAAGGTTTCAATACCGACGTACTGGTTATTGCGAATATCTTTTTGGTATTGCTCGCAATTGTGTCGTTTTTAATGACGCGTCGCAGTCTTGACGCAAAGAATCCCAACGTTTTTGTAAGGGCGATTTATGGCTCCTTCCTGATGAAATTCTTTGCAATTGCTATACTTGCTTTTGTTTATATCGTTGTGATCAGTAAAAAAGAGGTTAACAAACCGGCATTATATGCCAGTCTTGGTTTGTATGTGCTGTACACTGTTTTAGAAGTTCGATCCCTGCTGCAATTATTGAAGAAACCGAAGAATGACCAGGCGTGAAGCTCCCATGTCGGCCCTTGAAAATTATCTGCCCGAAGGTACATTTCCGGCAGTGCTTTCTTATCTCCGACAATACCAGGTTCATCTTACTGTGGCGCGCGAGCGCAAATCTATTTTGGGCGATTACAGGCATCGTACCCATGGTGCCAATCATCGCATCAGCGTAAATGGCAATCTCAACAAGTTTGCTTTCCTGATCACGCTTTTACATGAACTTGCCCACCTGCTAACTTTTGAAGCACATGGAAATCGTGTACTGGCGCACGGACTGGAATGGAAGAAAATCTACGGAGGCCTTCTCGCACAATTTCTCGAACACAATATTTTCCCTCCCGATGTTAGCAATGAACTGGAACGTTCATTGCGCAATCCAACTGCGAGTACCTGTGCCGAAGATGGGTTGCTGCGCGTTCTCCGTAAATATGACCCGCGTAAAGAAGGACAGATGCTGGTGGAAGAGCTTCCTCTACATTCACTTTTTCAAACTGAGGACGGTCGTGTCTTTCCGTCGTGAAGAACGACTCAGGAAACGATTCCGCGGCATTGAAATAAAAACCGGAAAAGTGTACCTGTTTAGCCCTGTTTATGAAGTGAAGTTCGTGAAGGCAGAATGATCTCACTTTCCTATCTTTAAATCATTAAAACGACGGCGTATGAAAAAAATACTCTTTACACTTCTTTCATGTGCAGTACTGAACGCAGCACAGGCGCAAACTGAAAAAGGTGACTGGATGGTCGGTGGTGGATTTAATCTCAACACCGCAAAAAACAACACGGTTATCAACCTGTCACCCAGCGCAGCGACATTTGTTGCCAACAACCTGGCTCTGGGTGCAAATGTGAAACTGGCTTACTCTAAAGAAGGTTTGATTAAAACCACAACATTTGGTTTGGGACCCTGGGTTCGCTATTATTTTACACAGGCGAATGTGCGACCCATTGTTCAGGGTAACTTTAATTTCATCAGCTCGAAAACCCGTGTTAATAGTGTTTCGTCTACTAACAACGGTACCAACTTTTTCCTCGGTGGAGGTGCGGCGATATTCTTAAGTAGCCATGTTTCGCTTGATGCACTCCTTGGTTACGATCATACTAAATACAACAGCCTTGATGGCAGCGGCGGTTTTGCAATGAATGTTGGCTTCCAGGTTTATCTGCATAGAAGGCAGGTAGAGCGTTTGAGAGGGAAGTAGGGAGATCGATGATCGATGATCGATGGCCGACGAATGCATTCGATGATAGAGCCCCTCCTGGTCGTCTGGAAGAAAACGAAAATCTGAAGAATCTTCGGACTTCAGTCATCGGCCATCGGGCATCGAACTACGGCGCAAAATGTTTTTCCATCAACGTTGCCAGCTCCTGCCAGTTGTGGCATCGTTTTCGGCTTCCCAGCATTTTTGCAACTTCGGTATAGATTCCCTCGCGCGTCATGCCCTGGTTGCGGAGATACTGAATGGATGTTGCACCGGCAGATTTACTCAATTTTGTGCCATCGCGCCATTGCAGCAGTGGGTGATGAACAAACGCAACTTTCAGGAAACATTCCTTTGATAATGTTTCTGCGAGATATAACTGTGCCCAGGTAGAAGGCCACAAGTCTACGCCTCTTACAATCAGGTCAGTTCCTGCATTTACATCATCTACCAACGACGCAAGCTGGTATGCGGCCACGCCATCTTTCTTCCGCACGACAAAATTTTGCATCAATGGTGGTAATGTCGCTTTCAACACCGGCGCTCCCAGTCGGTTGATACGCAACACGCGACCGGGACGTGTTTTCAACCGCCATTGAACTCCCGGAGTATGTAAGTCCAGTTTTTTAGACAAACAGGTGCCCGGATAAATGCCGCCATTTCCCAACGCGGCAAGCTGCGAGCGCGAGCAGTTGCAGGCAAATACATGATTTCCTTCTTCCAGTTGTTTGAGTGCAGCTTCGTAATCCCCCATTCTATTATACTGCGACCATCGCTTTTGAAAATCTTCCGTATTAGCAGGTCCGGAATGCCACGGTATGTCAAGGAACTTCAGTGTTTGAAATATATCGTCGATATATTCAGGTTGTGCCCTTTCACGATCCAGGTCATCAATCCGCAGGTGGATTTTCGCTCCTGTACGTTTTGCAAAATGAGCTGTTATCGCAAACGACAATAAATTACCCAGGTGAAGAAAGCCACTGGGCGTAGGTGCCAATCTGGTTAAGCTGGCAGATGGCAGATGATGGATGGAATGAAAACCTAACATTCACTTGCAAGATACGTTGTACACCGTTTAACAGCGTTTCAATAAGTCGTGGTAGCTCCCTCCACGAATCCCGGCAGCTCTGGCGGGTTCGGACAGGAATTTGCTTCCTGCAACAACTGCCGGGCGTTAATCCTCCAATCCTCCGATAATGAATAAGCAAACAGATTACTGCCACATTCTCTGTCGCCATCCCCGAAACCCGCCGTTATGTAAGCCGCACTAACCCGTATCTTCTTGTTCAGTTGGATGCAACAGGAGACTATTGTCCCCGTCTTTCAACCGAAATTCCTTTCCGGATTCTATTTTCTTTTTACGCGCTGCATTCTTCTTCTTTTTTACTTTTTCGATACGCAATTTATTTTCTTCAGCATTCCACCCTGGCTTTTTTGGTTTTCCTGAATTCCATGCCTCCATCATATAAAGGCCATAAAGGGTACTCATTTGTTGTCTCATTTCCATCATAACCAAATCTACATTACGGCGATACCCATTTCCAAGTGTTTTTCACCGTTGAAACGCGTTGAAATAACGCCGCGTTGCCGTTTTTTCAACGGGCAAGAGCCAGCCCCCAACCCAAAGCCCCCCACCCCCCCGAAGGGGGGGGCTTTGGACATAAATAGATACCTATTTTAGGACTATTCATTATTTTAAAAACAATCATCGGTCATCGGACATAAAAAAACCTATAAGGCCGGGCCCTATAGGTTTTAATTTATTTTCAAACTAAACATCGGTCATCGGTCATCGGCCATCGATCATCGGCCATCGATCATCGACCATCGATCTACGCCAACGCCTTCTTCACCAGATCCGCCGCTTCACTCAGCAAAATGGCAGATTGTACCTGCAGACCACTTTCGTCGATGAGTTTTTTCGCTTCTTCAGCATTGGTTCCCTGAAGACGAACGATGATGGGGATATTGATATTTCCCAGGTTTTTATATGCTTCAATTACGCCGGCTGCAACACGGTCGCATCTTACGATACCACCAAAGATGTTGATCAGGATTGCTTTTACTGCAGGGTCTTTCATAATGATTTTGAAACCTGCTTCCACGGTTTGTGCATTTGCAGTACCACCCACGTCAAGGAAGTTGGCAGGTTCACCACCACTCAGCTTGATCATGTCCATAGTAGCCATCGCAAGACCCGCACCATTTACCATACAACCTACGTTACCATCCAGTTTCACAAAGTTGAGGTTGTACTTGCCTGCTTCCACTTCAGTAGGATCTTCTTCAGTTACATCACGAAGTGCAGCCAGGTCAGCATGACGGGTGAGCGCGTTATCGTCGAGATTCATTTTACAGTCAACAGCAATGATTTTGTCGTCGGCTGCTTTAAACAATGGGTTGATCTCGAGCATTGAGCAATCTGCACCCACGTATGCGTTATACAAATTGGTAACGAATTTCACGCAGTTTTTGAATGCTTCACCACTCAATCCCAGGTTGAAAGCAATCTTTCTGGCCTGGAAGGGTTGCAAACCACCGGAAGGGTGAACCCACTCTTTGAAGATTTTTTCAGGCGAATCATGTGCAACGTCCTCGATATTCATACCACCTTCGGTACTGTACATGATCACGTTCTGTCCGTTGCTACGGTCGAGAAGGATAGATAAGTAAAATTCTTTGCGTTCGCTGGGACCATCATAATACATATCCTGTGCAACCAGGACTTTATTTACGGTTTTACCAGCTGGTCCGGTTTGAATGGTCACCAGTGTGCCACCCAAAAGTTTACCAGCGATATCCTGAACGTCTTCAAGTGACTTAGCCACTTTCACACCATTCATACCGTTTTCTTTAACGGCACCCTTACCGCGGCCACCCGCATGGATCTGGGCTTTTACAACAGCGAATTTGCTGCCGGTTTGAGTCTTTATCTGGCGGTAAGCCTCTTCGGCTTCCTGAACACTGTTGCAGGCAAATCCTTCCTGAACAGGGACATTGTATTTCTTTAATACTTCCTTAGCCTGGTATTCGTGAAGATTCATGCGCAAAAATTTGCGCGAAGATAGGGAACGATGGCCGTTGTGCGATGGCCTGTGACCGGAAAATTGCAGATTTGAGTATCAACAGATTCGGTAATTTGCCAACCGGCCATTATGAGCCTTACTAAATCAGTTCGGGTGCCAGTCATTCATTTCCTTCAGTTCCTTTACCAGTCTACCAGGCTTGCATTTGCAGGTTTGATTTTGATGGCTATTATTGGTTTTTCCTGTAGCCGCAAGCCCATTCTTTCCGGAACGGCAGGGAAGAATGAGGTTTCAGCCACCCGTTTTTTTAACGAAGCAGCTACGATGAAAGGTTTGCAGCGCGATTCACTGGCACTTGCTTACCTGCTGGCGGGAAATATGCCCGATTTTCTTCGAAATCTAAAACGGGTATCCTATTCATTTTTGGGAAATGACAAACGGCAACATGAAGCCACAATCTGGGTGACGCCGGACTATCTCTCTATTGGTACCAACGCTGACTGGGCCCGCATTCCGCTTACGCCCATGGCGGGGGAGATAATTGCCAGTAGGATGGATTGCGTGTTACCGACGCCTGCGATGGTTGATGCAATCTACCATGCGGCAGACATCAAACTGGAGCCGGTACCATTGTATGCCTATCGCGATAGCACGCCCGTTTTTCTACATCATCATTTAATAATTGAAGGACAAAGAAAAATGGCCAGCGGGCTGATCGCCGGGATCAAAAAAGATGTTGTGCGCAACAAAAAGTCGAATGGAGCGCAAAACGACCGCGTGGTTATTTATGGTTGGCATCGGCTGGATGGTAAACCCATTCAACCGGTGTATGCAGGCCATGTGAACTGGTATGTTGACTACAGTCACGGCATTCGTTTGGTATCGAAGAAAGTAAAACTCGATGGCAAATGGACAACCATGGATGAGCTGGACGCTTTGACGATGGAGCCATGATGGCATCCGATTCTTCTTCATAATAGCGGTTTTCCCCCAATTACAGACCCCGATCCTGTGTATATTTGCACCTAAATCAACGATATGCAAAAAACGACCATTGAAAAAATAAGGGAAACGGCGTCCTTCCTGCAATCACAGTATTCTACAGCAGTTGAAGTGGGTATTGTACTGGGAAGCGGTTTGGGCAATTTCACCCGGGAGATTACTGTTGAAAAGGAAGTGCCTTATACAGATATTCCCCATTTCCCGGTTTCAACGGTTCAGGGACATAGTGGCAAACTGATTTTTGGTGAACTGGCCGGAAAAAAGGTGGTAGCCATGGCGGGCCGCTTTCATTATTATGAAGGTTATACACCAGAGGAAGTGGTATTCCCGGTGCGGGTGATGCATTTGCTGGGAGTGAAAACATTGTTGCTGTCGAACGCCGCAGGTGCGGTTAATACAGATTACGAAGTAGGTGATATCATGATCATCCGCGACCATATCAGTTTCTTTACGCCCAATCCGCTGGTTGGAAAGAATATTGAAGAGTTCGGTCCACGTTTTCCCGACATGAGTGAGCCTTATCGCAAGGACCTCATTGAAAAGGCGAAAAATATTGGAAAAAAACACGGATACGACCTGAAGGAAGGTGTATATGTGGGTGTAACAGGTCCCACATTTGAAACAAGAGCCGAATATCGCCTCATCCATGCAGTAGGCGGCGATGTGGTGGGAATGAGTACCGTGCAGGAAAATATTGTGGCGGTACATATGGGTATGGCCGTTTTTGCGGCAAGTGTGGTTACGGACCTCGGCATCCGTGATGAAGAAAATGTAATTACTCATGAAGAAGTACTGGCGGCTGCAAAAGAAGCGGAGCCTAAACTGGCAACACTTTTCCGCGAACTGGTAGCGAGTTTATCATAAGATTCCGTTTGCCATTTAACAATTTGGATTGAAGAATGATCGCTTGCAGGAAGTAATTTGCAGCCTTCAAAAATCAATTCTTTTTTACAAAGCATGCATATATTGGTTAAGAAAAAGACGAAATCGGGCGGGCTTTCCAGATTATGGAAATCCCGGGTGGCAATACTATGCCTGCTGATGTTTTTTGCAACAACGGCCGATGCACAAACAGAATTGATCAGGGGTGCGGGTGGAAGAATGCGACAACTGGGAAACCGGATGTCGGGCGGTGCATCAAACGATAGCCTGAAACGCCGCGATAATAATGAAGATTCCATCACAATTCGTTTCCGCTTCCTGGATTCAACACGTTTACAAATGATGGATTCTTCTATCAATGATTATTCACTGCGGTTCACCATGCCGGCTACTTATATCAACCTGGGAAATAATGGAACTGCATCCCGGAATCTCTTATTCAGTCCACTGATGCAGGCAGGCTGGGATCCGGGATTTCATGCTTTTGATAATTATAAAATCACAACCGATAAGGTAAAGTTTTATAATACCACAAGACCTTATTCTGAATTGAATTACCAGATCGCTTCGCGATCGGAGCAGATTATTGATCTGATGCATACCCAGAATATTAAGCCCAACTGGAACTTTGCATTTCGGTATCGACTTATCAATAGTCCGGGTTTTTTTCAAAAACCAGAAATCAAATCATAACAATTATCTCTTCAATACCTGGTATCAGAGTATAAACAAACGCTACAACGCCTTCCTCATCATTCTTGCTAATAATTTGCAGGTAGGGGAGAATGGAGGCATTGTTGATACCAGTAGTACTCCCGTATTGAAAGATCCAATTTATCGCGACCGATACAATATCACCACCAAACTCGGCGGTGACCCTGTTTACGGAAGCAACTTCTTTTCAACTGATGTTGGCACCGGCAACAGGCATAGCGATTTTAATGTGGTGTTGCGGCAACAATATGATCTGGGTCGCAAAGATTCGCTCGTAACCGATTCAACCGTGATACCGCTTTTTTATCCGCGGTTGAGATTCGAACATACATTCAAACTCTCTTCTCAGCAATATAATTTCAGGGACTACCTCGGCGACTCCGCTTATTATTACGATCATTACCAGCAAACACTTCCTGACTTCAACGATACTATTATAGTACAGGATAAATGGCGCGAGATATCGAATGATTTTTCGATCATTCAGTTTCCAGATGCAAATAACCTTCAACAGTTTTTTAAAGTTGGTGCCAATCTGCAATTACTCCAGTTGAGTAATTTGAAAGGCTCTTCAAACTTTTATAATATTAATGGTCATGCTGAATATCGCAACCGCACACGCAACGGCAAGTGGGACATGGCTGCCATCGGTGATCTTTATTTTGCGGGATTGAATGCTGCCGACTATCGTTTTGGCGCCACGTTGCAGCGATATGTGGGCAAACGCAAAGGATATTTTCAATTGGGAGGTGAGAACATCAATCGCCGCCCATCCTTTGTTTTCGATAGCCGCAGTGCGTTTAACTTCCTTTCACAGCCTGCAGATTTGAAGAAGGAAAATATTGTGCATCTGCATGCTTCCCTGTATCAGCCCGCTTTGAAATTCAAACTTACAGGGCACTATTACCTCGTAACGAATTACAGTTACCTGCGTAATTTTTATGAGTGGACGCAGGAAAGTACGGTGTTCAACACGTTACAAATTGGCGCGCAAAAGACATTTCACCTCGGAAAATCATGGAGATGGCATGCCGATGTTTACTTCCAGCAGGTGGTAGGAAATGCACCGTTGAATGTACCTACGATTTTTACACGCAACAGAATCGGTTACGAAGGCAACCTGGGTTTCAAGAATTTGGATCTGGCATTTGGAGCTGAGGTGCGATATCATACCGACTATAAAGGAGATGATTATTCGCCGCTAATGGCCAGTTTTCAGTACCAGGACACGACCACTGTTCGCAACCAGGTGCCACATATTGCGGGTTATATCCATTTCCGGATTCGCAGCTTCAAATTCTATTTCCGGGCCGAAAACCTGAATACGGTCAGCACGCGGAATGGCTTTGGATTTACCAATAATATCATAGAAACGCCAGCTTATCCCTATCCGGGAATGATCATGCGTTTTGGCATTTTCTGGAATTTTGTCAATTAACAGTTAACCAGTTGATTTTCTATTGTTAGAACAGGACACTGGGAATTTGTTAAACTGACGAAGATCATTGCAAATTCCGGTCTCAGCTTATATCTTTGTGGCGTTGATGAAAAAAATCGTAGTAGCCATATGGTTAGCGCTTTATCTCGGTATGAGTACCGGGGTAGTAGTCAATTTCCATTATTGTATGGATCGCCTGGCTTCTACACAGTTCTTTGGCCAGGAAGCCGAAGTGTGTGGACAATGCGGCATGCACATGGACGAAGCGATGGGCTGCTGCCGTGATGAGGTGAAAGTGGTGAAGATGGAGGATGACCAGCGCGTCACTGTTGCTGAGATGCTGGTGATTCAGGCTCCCGCACTTTTGCCGGTTGCTTACGCAAATTACTTCGACGAATTCCTTCCTGATAGAATCAATAAAGGATCGCTGAATAATCACTCACCACCTCTGTTGAGTGAACAGGATACTTATCTACAAAATAGCGTTTTCAGGTTGTGATATCATTTCCCCTGCGGTGAATTGGTTTGTTATTTATAAACTGATATGAATTTTGTTTACCGCAAACATGCATTTGCCTTTACAAAAGGCCTGAGGAATTTAATTATCACATAACAAGCAGAACATCGTTCTGCAGAAAAAAAAATAAATCATGAAAACGCTGAAAATATTTTCAATCGCTGCCCTTTTAATCTCATTATCATTTACTGCTATCGCACAGAAGAACCAGACAGTAACAATCCCTGTTTCCGGCAACTGTGGCATGTGCAAAACAAATATTGAAAAAGCGGCTAAGAAAGCTGGCGCCAGTAAAGCTGACTGGGATACAGAAGCTAAAACACTTACTGTAACTTTTGCTTCGTCTACCAACCTGTCTAAAATTCAGGAAACTGTTGCCGAAGCTGGTTACGACACACGCGACGTAAAAGCTACAGACGCTGCTTATAATAAACTGCATGCCTGCTGCAAATACGAACGCGTATCTGCTGCTGCCGCTACTGAGCCTGCTGCACACTGCCAGGCCAATTGTGATATGAAGGATGGCAAATGCACAAACATGGAAGCCTGCAAAGCAAAAGGCTGCTGCAAAGATGAAGCGGATTGCAAAGCAAAAGGTTGCTGCAAAGAAAACAAAGAGCATGCAGCTGCAGGTAAAGATGGCGCTTGCTGTGGAAAGCACGATGCAAAAGCTGTAGCTAAAGAAGATGGCAAAGCGTGTGACAAAGACTGCTGCAAAAAATCATAATACTAATTAGAATGGATACCGGTTTTCGCCGGGGGCAAAAACCGGTATCTTCAAATCATAGGAAAATGAAAAAATATATTTTCATTCTGTTTGCCGTGGCCATAAGTGCCGTGGCGCAGGCACAACAATACAGCAAAGCTACGCTGCAGGCTACGGGTTTAACCTGTGCTTTGTGTAGCAATGCGATCAACAAATCACTACTTCAACTTCCATTTGTAGAATCGGTGAAGTCGGAAATTAAGACATCATCTTTCGCCGTTGAATTCAAAGAAAGCGCTGATGTTTCCATTGATGAAATCAAAAAAGCAGTAGAAGATGCTGGTTTCTCTGTAGGGAAACTGGAAATGACAGGTAAGTTTGACAATGTGGAAGTAGAGAAAGACGCGCACGTAACAATTGGCGACGACGTTTATCACTTTTTAAATGCTGGTAAAAAGAATTTAAATGGAGAGCAAACAATAACGCTCGCTGATAAAGGATTCTTGAGTGCAAAACAATTTAAGAAAGTGAGTGGCGCTTCGAAAATGAAATGTGTGCAATCGGGCAAAGCTGAATCATGCTGCAGTGAAGCAGGGGTGAAGCCGGGAACACGTGTGTATCATGTAACCCTGTAAGCACAGCCTAATCGAAATAAAATGATGAATTTAAAAAAGATCATCTCTTTCAGCCTGTTGACGATGCTGTTAATGACAGCATCTGCGCAGCAGATTCCTAATATAACCGATCCGCGTTTGCAGATCAAACTTCCGAATGTGAATGGCGACTCGCTGAGTCTCGCTTCATTGAAAGGTAAAGTTTTACTGCTCGATTTCTGGGCAAGCTGGTGCATGCCCTGTCGCGTTTCCAATCGCCGTATGGTGAAGGTTTACGACAAATATAAAAGCCAGGGTTTTGAAATATTTGGTGTTTCGGTAGATGAAACACAAAAGTGACTGGAAGAAAGCCATTGCGAAAGACAAAATCACCTGGCTGCAGGTAAATGATGACGAAGGGAATATGGGTAAAACAATCTTGCAGTGGAATGTGACCGTAATACCCACCACTTTTCTCATTAATCGAAAAGGCGATGTAGTGGCGATTGACCTGGAAGGGAAGCAGTTGGAGGCTGAAATTGCGAGGCTGCTGAAAGAGTGATGTTGTAAAGAACATGAAATATTTAATACTATCCGGTCTGCTCCTTTGTATAGGAACTTTGCAGGCGCAGGAATTATATGTATACACAGAACCGGCTTCAAACGTGCCGGCCAAATCCATCAGTGCGAAACTTACGGGTATGTATATACCCAATCAGCGGCCCTACTATCGCAATATGCAGCGCGTGATGCCGTCGGTATCTGTTGGTTTATCTGCCAAATGGATGCTGACTGCAGGTACCACTTTCTCAGATATGCATACCAATAACTTACGTTGGGAATCGGCCTGGCTTTATGCCAAATACCGTTTTCTTTCGAACGATGAGATGCATTCACATTTCCGCATGGCAGCATTTGCAGACGTAGCTTATACACGCAGCCCATTTCATTTTGATGAAGTGAATCTGCTGGGTGATAAAGATGGTGTTCAATTTGGTATCATTGGTACACAATTATGGCACAAGTTCGCACTGTCGGGAACTGTAAGCCATACACAGGTGCTGCATTCGTCGCGCAACGACGATGCCGTATATGTACCGTCGCGTATTTACCAGGTGATGAACTATTCGCTATCGGCGGGTTATCTTTTATTGCCCCGTCAATACACAAGCTATAAACAAACCAATCTTAACCTGTATGCAGAAATGCTCGCGCAACAGTCGTTGGATAAAAAGGCATATTTTGTTGACATCGCTCCCGCGGTGCAGTTAATTTTCAACAGCAATACGAAGTTGAACCTGGGTTATCGTTTTCAACTCGGTGGCGATATGCAACGCATGGCCAACAGACAGTGGCAGATCACCCTTGATCGCACTTTTTTGAACGCGATTAAAAAATAGACATCCCGCCTTGAATAATCTCTCTAACCTATAAGACGTCAATGTCTTATAGGTTTTTTATTGCCCGGCAGCTTTCAATGAATGAAAAATTTAGTCTCAACACAAAAAAAGATTACATTTGTCTAAAATTAAAGTTAGACAAGCCTAAAAATATATTTAGTTTAAACTGAATTATGCGGCTGCATTTGATCATCCTTATTCTTTGTTTATTCACTGAAACCGGCTTTGCACAACGCACGGTAACGGGTGAAGTGCGTGATTTGATTTCAGGTACTGCATTAGGTGGCGCAGAAGTGCGCACGAGGGATGCGGTTTCGCGTGTGATTACAGATGAGAAAGGACGATTTCATATATTACTGGCAATGGGTGTTGACAGTATTCAGGTGAGTGCCGTGGGTTATAGTGCGTTGACTGCAGGAGTGAATTCATCGGGGAAGTTGATTCTTCGGTTAACGCCCATTGAGAAGGAGATGGATGCTGTGGTTGTTAGCGGTACGCTTCGGCCGATGCACAAACTGGAAAGTCCGGTGGCAGTAGAAGTTTATAATTCTAATTTCTTTAAAAAGAATCCCGCACCGAGTCTTTTTGAATCGATGCAACAGGTGAATGGTGTTCGCCCACAATTGAACTGTAGCGTTTGTAATACAGGCGATATTCATATCAACGGACTGGAAGGTCCTTATACCATGGTTACGATTGATGGAATGCCCATCGTCAGCAGCCTGGGCTCTGTGTATGGTTTGTTTGGCATTCCAACGCAATTGATCGACCGTGTTGAAATTGTAAAAGGTCCTGCATCGGGTTTGTATGGTCCGGAAGCAATCGGAGGACTTATCAACGTCATTACAAAAGAGCCCGCGAAAGCGCCACGGGTTTCTGTAAATGCAATTACCAGCTCCTGGCTTGAACATAATCTGGATTTAGGATTTAAAATCAATGCCGGTAAAAAAAGTACGCTCTTAATGGGAGTGGATTATTTTAATTTCAATCATAAAGCAGATCATAATAAAGATGGATTTACGGATGTAGCACTTCAGCATCGTATTTCTCTTTTCCAGAAGTGGACATTTCACCGCAGGCACCAGCGACAGGCATCGATCGCAGCCCGCTATTTTTATGAAGACCGATGGGGTGGGGAAATGAACTGGACACCAAAATTCAGGGGTACTGATTTGAGTTATGGTGAAAGTATTTATACCAATCGTTGGGAATTGATGGGAAGATATCAATTGCCCGTGAGTGAAAAATTGTTCATGTCGTTTTCAGCAACGAGCCATCGGCAGAATTCATGGTATGGAACGATACCTTATATGGGTGACCAGCGCATTTTATTTGGACAGTTGATATGGGACAAAGCAATTGGTGTTTCGCATAATCTGATTGCGGGTGCAGCATTGCGTCACAATTATTATGATGATAACAGCACGGCGACTGTTGATACATTGACTGGAAAAAATAAGGCAGAAAAAGCTTGGGTACCGGGTTTATTCGTACAGGATGAGTGGGCCGTAAATGACAGGCACACCTTGTTGTTTGGTGCACGTGTGGATCATCATCCGGTGCATGGTGAAGTATTCACTCCGCGTTTTGCATGGAAATGGAAAACAGGGAAGGGGCAGGTATTGCGATTGAATGCGGGTACGGGATTTCGTGTGGTAAGTTTGTTTACGGAAGACCACGCAGCACTCACTGGCGCGCGTGTTGTGGAGATACGGGGCAAGCTTCAACCCGAAAAAAGTTATAATGTAAACCTGAACTACTCCACAAGTTTCAAGTTCGGTAAGCATAGTATTCAAACGGATGCCTCATCATGGTATTCGCATTTCCGAAATCAGATTATTGCTGATTACGACATGGATCCGAATAAAATTGTTTACCAGAACCTGGATGGTTATAGTCGTAGTACCGGACTGAGTGTTAATGTGGATTACAATTTTGCTCACCGCTTTCGTGTTATGACAGGATTTACCTGGCAGGATGTGCGTAAAACCACTTATGACGCACAGCATGAAAAAATAAATACCAGGCAGATGTTGACGGAGCGATGGTCGGGTGTGTGGCAGATAGGATATAGTTTTCTTTCGCAGGGAATTACCATTGATTATACAGGCAATATTTACGGGCCCATGCGGTTGCCTCTTTTATCTCTATGGGATCCAAGGCCTGCCTATTCGCCGGTTTGGAGTATCCAGAATCTCCAGGTGACGAAAAGGTTCAGCCCGTCGTTTGAATGTTTTGTAGGTATAAAAAATCTGTTGAACTGGACGCCGGCCAGAGGCATCCCATTTCTGATTGCCCGCACCAATGATCCGTTTGATAAGCAGGTTACATACGACGCCAACGGACAGGTGGCCCGCACCCCGGATAATCCGTATGGCCTCAGCTTTGACCCATCATACATCTACGCACCCAATCAGGGGCGACGTGGAAGTGTTGGGTTGCGGTGGAGCAGGAAGTGATGTGGAAAATGTGGAAATGAGGAAACGGAGAAATGAGGAAATGTGGAAATGAGGAAATGAGGAAATGGGGAAATGAGGAAATGAGGAAATGGGGAAATGCGGAAATGAGGAAATGAGAATGTGGAAATGTGGCAATTCAGAATTCAAGCGCTGTATCAGCATTTCCACATTTCCTCATTTCCTGTCACGCCCCACGATTTTCACGTATGCCGTTTGCCGCTTGCCGATTTGCCGGTTTGCCGCTTGCCGATTTTCACGCGGAGTGCGCCGAGGACCCGCGGAGTGCGCTGAGATCGTATTAGAGCAATGAAAGCGGCTACTTTCAAAAATGGTCAGAAAAAATGTGGCAATTCAGAATTCAAGCTCTGTATCAGATCGAAAGCATTCCACATTTCCTCATTTCCTGTCACGCACCACGTTACTATTTTCACGTTTGCCGTTTGCCGTTTGCTGCTGGCCGTTTTGCCGGTTTGCCGCTTGCCGATTTTCACGCGGAGTGCGCTGAGGACCCGCGGAGTGCGCTGAGATCGTATTAGAGCAATGAAAGCGGCAACTTTCAAAAAAGGCCAGAAAAAATGTAGCAATATGTAAATGTGTAAATGTGGCAATTCAGAATTCAAGCGCTGTATCAGATCGAAAGCATTTCCACATTTCCTCATTTCCTGTCACGCCCCACGATTTTCACGTTTGCCGTTTGCCGTTTGCCGATTTTCACGTATGCCGTTTGCCGTTTGCCGGTTTGCCCCTTGCCGCTTGCCGGTTTGCCGCTTGCCGTTTACTGCTGGCCGTTTGCCGTTTGCCGGTTTGCCGCTTCTCACGCTTCACGATTTTCTCATTTTCAGATTCCTCCCTGCAATCCTTATCTTTGCTGTCTTGAAACGCATAGGCGGCATATTACTCGTTACCGTTTACATGCTCAGCTTCGCCGAGTTGCATAACTTATTGCGTATTCCCATCTTTTTTGAACATCTTCAGGAGCATTACGACAAAGACCCGGAAACAACAGTTTGGGGATTTATTAGTGAGCACTACCTAGGACCGATTGTGGTGGATGATGATTTTGATCGCGATCAACAATTGCCTTTCCGGGATGCGAATTGCGGAATGATTATCAATTATTCCTGCGAATGCCGTGAAGTGTTTTTTGAAATTGACAGACCCGAAATTTCTGATTTTGAATTCTCACTCTATAAAGAAGCCAATAGAGGCTTGTTGACCGCTTCTGACTTTTTCCAGCCGCCCCGGCGTGCCTGACACGATAGAAACCCTATTTGTTAAGGTACAAACGATCCCGAATGTTACATGCTATTATTCGCTTTTCCGTAAGGAATAAGTTGATCATTGGCCTATTAACCCTGGCATTAATTGTTGCCGGTGTTATCGACCTGAAAAAATTACCCATTGATGCCCTGCCAGATATCACCAGCAACCAGGTGCAGGTAATCACTATTTCTCCATCCCTTGCCGCACCGGAAGTGGAACGGCTGGTGACTTTCCCTATTGAACAGGCAACCGCTAATATCCCCGGTCGAAAGGAAATGCGATCCATTTCACGCATCGGCCTTTCCGTAGTGACGATTGTTTTCGACGACGAAACAGATGTTTACTGGGCGCGACAGCAGGTGGCAGAACGCCTAAACGAAGTGAGAGATCAAATCCCTCCATCGGCCGGCCGGCCTGAGCTGGCACCAGTGACAACAGGTCTCGGTGAAGTTTATCAATATGTATTGCGTGTTGAAAAAGGTTACGAAGGGAAATATGATCTCACAGAATTAAGGTCTATACAGGATTGGATTGTTCGCCGCCAACTGCTGGGCACTGAAGGTGTGGCCGATGTAAGCAGCTTCGGTGGTTTTTTAAAACAGTATGAAGTTGCTGTTATTCCATCGCGACTCAAAGCGATGAATATTACCATAGGCGATTTGTACAATGCACTCGAACGAAACAATCAAAACTCGGGCGGCGCTTATATCGAGAAAGGACCGAACGCGCTGTTTATTCGAACCGAAGGTCTCGCCTCCAACCTCGATGATATTGGAAAGATTGTTGTTCGTCATACGAGTAGCGGAATTCCCGTGCACGTGCGCGATGTGGCAGAAGTGAAAATCGGTCATGCGATTCGCTATGGTGCCATGACCTATGGCGACCAGGGCGAAGTTGCCGGCGCTGTTGTGCTGATGTTGAAAGGCGCCAACGCTTCGCAGGTAATCCACAATATTGAAAAGCGCGTGGAAGTAATTAAAGAAACGCTTCCTGAAGGCGTGGTCCTCGACGTTTTTTATAACCGTACAAAAATGGTGGACAGCGCCATGAGTACAGTAAAGAAAAACCTGATTGAAGGGGCATTGATTGTTGTATTCATTCTGGTGCTGTTCCTCGGTAATCTGGTTGCCGGACTAATTGTAGCTTCAGTCATTCCACTTGCATTGCTCTTTGCAATCATTTGCATGAATCTCTTTGGTGTAAGTGGCAACCTGATGAGCCTGGGTGCCCTCGATTTCGGATTGATTGTAGATGGCGCTGTGATCATCGTGGAAGCCGTGTTGCATGGATTGATGCTGGTTTCATTGCAGAAAAAGTTGACACAAGAGGATCTGGATGATGAAGTAGAAAAAGTCGGCATCACGCATGATGAACGCCGCAGTATTTGGCCAGGTTATTATCCTCATTGTTTATTTACCCATCCTCACTTTAACAGGTATCGAAGGGAAGATGTTCCGTCCTATGGCGCAAACAGTTTCTTTTGCGTTGATAGGCGCGTTTATTTTGTCGCTAACATATGTGCCGATGATGGCTGCTTTATTACTCCCAAAAAATAAAGTACATAAGCGCACGCTGGCCGACAGGATGATGGATTTTTTACAACGCGGATACAAACCCGTGTTGCATAAAGCACTTGCATTCCCGCGCACCGTGATCATTGCTTCCGCATTTTTACTGGGACTAAGTCTTTTCCTGATGTCGCGGCTCGGTGGCGAGTTTATTCCTGAATTGCAGGAAGGTGACTTTGCAGTGGATGCGCGGATCAGAACCGGCAGCTCATTAACCGAAACAATTAATACCACGCAAAAAGCGGTGACCATTCTGCAAAGCAATTTCCCTGAAGTTGAAAAAGTAGTAACCAGAATCGGAGCGAGCGAAATTCCAACCGATCCCATGCCGATGGAGATGACGGATATCATTATCCTTTTGAAACCAAAAGACGAATGGACATCCGCAACAAGCTTTGACGAACTCGCTGATAAAATGAGCAAGGCGTTGAGTGTGATTCCCGGCATGACAAGCGGTTTCCAGTTCCCCGTACAAATGCGATTTAATGAACTGATCAGTGGTGCAAGACAGGATGTGGTTTGTAAAATTTATGGCGAAAACCTGGATAGTTTATCAGTTTATGCCCAACAACTGGGAAGATTAATCAGAAAAGTGGATGGCGCAACTGATTTGTATGTGGAAGCTGTAACGGGCCTTCCGCAGATTGTAGTTGATTTTAATCGTGATGCATTGGCGATTCATCAACTAACCATTGAAGAAGTAAACCGCTGTATCCGTGCCGCCTTCGCAGGTGAAGTAGCTGGAACCGTTTTTGAAAATGAACGCCGTTTTGATCTTGTGATACGAATGCAGAACGAAGCACGTACTGATTTGCAGGACGTGCAACAGTTGTTGATTCCGACACCAACTGGTTTGCAGGTACCATTATACCAATTGGCGAAAGTTGAAATAAAAGATGGCCCCAATCAGATTCAACGTGAAGATGCACGACGTCGTATCATCGTTGGATTTAACGTTCGCGGGCGCGATGTTGAATCAATCGTAAATGAACTGAATAAACGTGTGAAGGATGAATTGAAACTCCCTTCCGGTTATTCAATTCATTATGGTGGTCAGTTTGAAAACCTGAAAGAGGCAGAAGAACGACTGATGATTGCAGTTCCCGCAGCGTTATTGCTGATACTACTGTTGTTGTACTTCGCATTCGGATCGGTTCGTTACGGCTTATTAATTTTCTCTGCCATTCCTTTGTCGGCAATTGGTGGTGTACTGGCATTGTGGTTACGTGATATGCCTTTCAGCATTTCTGCGGGTGTAGGATTTATCGCCTTGTTTGGTGTTGCTGTATTGAATGGAATTGTATTGATCACAGAATTCAATCGTATCAAAAAAATAAAAACAGATGTCTCTGTTCAATCTATCATTATGGAAGGAACAACATTAAGACTGCGGCCGGTATTGATGACCGCTTCTGTTGCGGCACTTGGTTTCCTGCCGATGGCATTGAGCCACGGCGCCGGCGCGGAAGTGCAACGCCCACTTGCAACGGTTGTAATAGGCGGATTGATAACCGCTACGTTACTTACTTTGATGGTGCTACCAGTTTTGTATCAATGGTTAGAAAAAAGAGGGGCCACAAAACGGAAAAGAAAGAAGAAAGTAGTGACAACGATCTTATTACTGTTGATGAGTACCATGTCATCTTCTGTGTATTCGCAGCAGGTGGATCGTCCGCTTTCTGCACTCTTTCAACAGGCCGATACAACGAATATCCAGATGAAGATGCAGTTGAAACAGGAAGACTACTGGTCGCAAATGCGCTCCGCTGGTTTTGATCCCGGTCCAACAGAAATCGGAATGGAATATGGTAAGGTGAACAGCGCACGCACCGACAATAAATTCTCGATCAATCAATCGTTTCAGCTACCAGCGGTATATAAAAGACAACGTGAGCTCTATGATTATGGATGGAAAGCACAGCAGGAGATGACAACCTGGAAAAAGCTGGAATTACAAAGGGAACTGGCACTGGCATATTACCGACTGATAGACCTTGCTGAAAGGAAAAAGGTTTTATTACAACTCGATACACATTACAGACGCTTTTATGATGCAGCGGAATTAAGATTACAGGCAGGTGAGGCAAATACATTGGAGAGAAGTTCTGCAGAGTTGGCACTCCAGCAGGTGGGCTTGCAATTACAGGAAGTGGATGCAGATTATCGTATTGTACAGGACCAGTTGCAGTGGTTGCTGCAAACCGGTGAGAATATCAATCCCGTTTATACTGCACCTAAGAAAACATTACAGACGGAAGTGTTGCAATTAAACGAATCATCATCAGCCCATCCACAGGTGGAGTGGTGGAAGTTGATGGAGTTGCAGGCAGAAGGTCAGACTTCAATAGAAAAAGCGAAACTGTTACCAGGTTTTACCGTTGGGTACGCGAACCAGTCATTTGTTGGTTATCAAAACCTGGATGGTGTAAGCGAAGAATATTTTACGCGCTCAAAAAGATTTGGCATGGTGAATGTGTCGGTGGGAATTCCACTGTTTAATAAAGTAAGCAAAGCGAGAATCAGGGCTAGTCGTGTACAGGAAGAAACAGCCAGAATGCAAACACTCGCAGCCTCCGCGTCATTTGCATTTGAGAAGAAAAAAGCTTTGGAAGAATTCAGGAAGCGGCAACAGCAGTTGCTGTTTCATGAATCTTCGGGCTTAAACCGGGCGGCATTACTCGTGCAACATGCCAATCTCGCATTTAAAAATGGAGAGATTGGTTATCTGGAGTGGTCGGTGTTGATGAACCAGGCTACCCAATTACAACTCAATTACGCCGATGCGTTAGCGGGATATAACAAAGCATTAATCGAACTGGAATATTTAACTGGAAAAATTACACCATGAAATCATTATATATCTTTTTATTGACGCTCATCCTGATTTCCTGCGGTGCGGATGAGAAAGTGAAACCGGTAGAGAAAACAGAAGACATGAATTCTGTAGAACTGAGCGACGAACAAATTAAACAGGCAGGTATTGTTGTTGACAGCATCGCATTCCGTGCCATCAACGCAGAATTAAAAGTGAATGGCCTTGTGGATGTGCCGCCACAGAATATAGTGTCAGTAAGTTTTCCACTGGGAGGATATCTAAAAAATACGCAATTGTTGCCGGGTATGCGTGTACGCCGCGGCGAAGTAATTGGCATCATGGAAGATCCGTCGCTGGTGCAATTGCAGCAGGATTACCTGATGGCGGAAGCGCGACTTCAGTATTTACAGCAGGATTTGCAGAGGCAAAAATTGCTGAATGAAAATAAAGTGAGTGCCGACAAAGTTTTGCAGCAGGCAGAATCAGATTTTAAAGCACAAAATGTTTTGGTTCGTGGTTTTTCGGAAAAGCTAAAGCTGATTGGTATTCAGCCAGCCAGCCTCACTGCGGAATCCATCTCACGGAGTGTGCCTATTCGTTCTCCGATAAATGGATTTGTGTCGAAAGTCAATGTGAACATCGGAAAGTATGTAAATCCTTCGGATGTATTATTTGAGCTGATTAATCCGGATGATATGCATGCTGCACTTACCGTATTTGAAAAAGATATTGCATTGGTGCACCCGGATCAGAAAGTGTATGTGACATTTGTGGATGAACCTTATCGCGAGTATGAGTGCGAGGTTTTACTGGTAACGCGCAATGTTGACGGTGATCGTAGTGCGCTGGTGCATTGCCATTTCGAAAAGCAACCTGATCGTTTGCTGCCGGGTATGTTTTTGAATGCTCGTATTGTGGTAAATAATGTTCGTTCACTAGCGGTACCTTCAGAATCGCTGGTTCGTTTTGAAAACCAGAATTACCTGCTGGCTGCCGAGCCGGACAATCATTTTACATTATTGCCAGTGCAAACCGGCGTTGAAGACAATGGCTGGACAGAAATCAAACCAACGGAAAACATATCTACCAGCACCCGCATCATCACCAAAAATCCTTATCCCGTACTGGCGATGATGAAGAGCGAAGGAGGAGAAGAACATTAGGGCAAATGTGACAATGTGGAAATGTGACAATGTGGAAATGGGGACAATGGGGAAATGAGGAAATGAGGAAATGAGGACAATGAGGAAATGGGGAAATGACAATGGGGGAAATGAGGAAATGGGGAAATGGGAAAATGAGGAAATGAAGAAATGAGGAAAATGTGGAAATCTGGAAATGACCAAATGGGGAAATGGGAAAAAAAGAGGAAATGAGGACAATGAAGAAATGGGGAAATGTGAGAATGTAGAAAGTTGTCAATCTAGCAATCCAAAACTCTACCCGGGAAGCCAGTATTTCCGCATTTTCACAGTTTATCATTTCCTCATTTTCCACATTGCCACATTTTCTCTTTTCTTCTCTTACATTTGCCCCCCAACAAAATACCTATGGAGATAAAATATCTACAGCATATCGCAGGGGAACTGTCCCTGTCTCTGAAGCAGATCAATAGCATCGCGGAATTACACAACGAAGGAAGTACGATTCCCTTTATTGCCCGCTACCGGAAAGAAGCGACCGGCAACCTCGACGAAGTAGTAATTGGCCAGGTAATCGACCAGATCAAATATTTTACTGATCTGGAAAAACGCAAGGAAACAATCCTGAAGACGATTGAAGAAGCCGGCAAACTCACGCCGGAGCTGAAGACCCGTATTACAGATTGTGTGAACGCAACAGAACTCGAGGATATTTATCTGCCCTTCAAACCCAAGCGTAAAACAAAAGCTTCCATCGCCATTGAAAAAGGATTGGAGCCACTGGCTACGCGCCTTTTTTGCACAGGAGGAAATGGACCCGGAAGAACTGGCAGCAACTTTCGTAACGGAAAATGTAAAAGACGCAGCAGATGCGTTGCAGGGCGCTCGCGATATCATCGCAGAATGGATTGCGGAACATGAAACCGCACGTAATACCATTCGCAAACTCTTTACCGAAGAAGCAAAACTCAGCAGTCGCGCACTCACATCTAAAAAAGAAGAGCCGGATGCACAGAAATACCGCGACTACTTCGAGTTCAGTGAACCACTGGCCGATAGCCCATCACATCGTATCCTGGCTATTCGCCGTGGCGAGAAAGAAGGATTCCTGATCATGGATATTTCCGTTGAAAAGGAAACTGCAGTAGAAGAACTGAAACGAAAATTCATTACGCATTCGAATAAAGCTGCACATCAGGTAGGACTGGCGATAGAAGATTCATTCTCCAGATTGCTGAAACCTTCCATCGAAACAGAATTCAGGCTTGCCAGTAAAACAAGAGCTGACGAAGAAGCCATCCGTGTGTTTGCTGAAAACCTACGTCAGCTTTTGCTTGCATCACCACTTGGTCATAAACGTGTAATGGCAATCGACCCTGGTTTCCGTACGGGTTGTAAAGTGGTATGCCTCGACGAACATGGAACATTCCTGGAATACCGGACCATCTTCCCACATGCACCACAGAATGACTGGCAGGGTGCAACATTAGCTTTGAAAGAACTGGTAAACCGTCACAATATTGAAGCGATTGGTTATGGAAATGGTACAGCCAGTAAAGAAACAGAACAACTGGCCCGTGGAATTGATTTTGGTAAACCGGTTTCTGTTTTTATGGTAAATGAAAGCGGCGCTTCCATTTATTCAGCAAGTGAAGTGGCACGTGAAGAATTCCCTGATGAAGATGTAACTGTTCGTGGTGCGATCAGCATTGGTCGTCGACTGCTGGATCCACTGAGTGAGTTGGTGAAGATTGATGCAAAGAGTATCGGTGTGGGACAATACCAACATGACGTAAACCAAAACCGATTAAAAGATGCGCTCGACCAGGTGGTGGAAAGCTGCGTGAACTTTGTAGGTGTTGATTTGAATACAGCCAGCAAACATTTGCTCACTTATGTTTCGGGATTGAATGGAACGGTAGCGAAAAATATCGTTGAGTACCGTACAAAGAATGGCGGTTTTAAAAGCAGGGAAGAACTGAAGAAAGTTCCCATGCTGGGGCCTAAAGCTTTTGAACAATGTGCGGGCTTTTGCGTGTACCCAACGCAGAAAATCCATTAGACAATTCAGCCGTTCACCCTGAAAGTTATCATGTGGTGGAAGCAATGGCTGCAAAAGTAAACAGTACACTCACCGATTTGATTCGCCAGTCTGAACTGCGCAAGCAAATCAAAGCGCGTGAATTTGTAAGTGAAACAATAGGTGAATTCACTATTGAAGATATTTTGAAAGAACTGGAAAAACCTGGACGTGATCCACGTTCGCCGATTGAAGAATTCCGTTTTGCTGATGGTATCAGCACGATGGAAGACCTTAAACCCGGCATCCGTATTCCAGGAATCGTTACCAACATCACCAACTTTGGTGCGTTTGTAGATGTAGGCGTGAAGCAGGATGGTCTTGTGCACATATCGCATCTTAGCAATCGCTATGTCGCTGACCCAAATGAAGTGGTGAAGCTGGGACAAAAAGTAATGGCAACGGTACTCGAAGTTGATACTGCACGTAAAAGAATTGCACTTTCATTAAAAGACGAAGCAGATAAAGGTTCACAACCACAGGGGGAAATAATCGCAAGCCAGGAGGTAAGCCACAACAGGCGCGCAAGCCAGAAGCATTGAATCCCTTCCAGGCGAAACTCGCTGAACTGAAGAAACAGTTTAAAGACTAAGGTCTTTAAACTGTTTTGATCGGTTAGAATATTCCATAATTTTCACGACCGGGTGCAAAAACAGCCAGCACTTTACAGTTGGTATGTGCGGTAGCACCATGCAATGTATTGGAGGAAATTAGCATGCACATACCAGCTTTCAGTGTGTTATTATTTTTCAAAATAACATAAACTTCCGCCTACCCATTCTTTATCCTTGTTGTAACGAACGCCAATCATTTTTCCTTTACTTAAGCGTGCGAGATTATTGAAAGGTTTGGGCCTGGCTTCACCATCTTTCCAAAAATAAAAAATACGGATCTCTGCTTTTGCAGGGTCATCGGGCGTTTCTATGACTTCCGCATATTTTACTTTTCTCTGTAGTATCCAGTTCTCCGGATCTTTCACGGCGGCGATGTCGTTGGCAGTAACATCGATTAATACACCCTGCCCGGCAAATGAGAACAATGGTTTCAATACATAGTTCTCAAGATCTGCAGGCAACTGCTTTATCTCATTGAGAAAATAGGTAGTTGGCACATACGGATGTTGTATCAGTGGCAGCGTGAATTTGCTGATGCGGTAAAACCAGGAAGGGTGGGGGCACCATTCCACATCCAGCTCTTCAAACAGCACTTTACCTTTTTCCTGTATCTCGGGCGATTGCTGAAACAGGTCGTCGAAGATTACACGGTTGTAAATACGATGGATACGGGTTTTAACACCATCATTCAAATAATACAACTCACGTCCTTCAAGAATGAGTTCGGTAATGCACACAGGTTTTATTCCAGTATAATCCTGTGTGCAATAAAAATCGATACGTGTTTTTTGTTCGTGCGGAAGTATTTCTAGCAGGATTACATTTTCCGGCGCGTGATTTCCCAGGATTATATTTTTCAATTCAAGGAGATAGGATTCACGTGTATTGTTTCCGAGAAAAGCGCTGTAATTATCGGGCACATTAAAATGACGACGATAAACATCATCGAGCAGTACCTGGTAAGCAAATAGCGATGGGAAACCCTGCATCTCGATCAATTGTGGTTCATATTCTCCGGCATCATTGATGCAGATTCCAAAATCGAATGCAATGAATTGCGTATGCGGTGATTCACCGGGAACACGTAAATGCGTTGGTATAGCGCGATCTGTTTTTTCACGAAATCCGGGCGCTGTAATTACGTCAACAATGTGTTCGCAGGCATCCAGCAATTTATCACGAAAAGAAGCCGGGATAAAAATTGCAGTCTCAGCTACCCTGAACTCTATTGCTCCGGCATGAACCTGCTGAAGACTTTCAATAAACTCTGCATATTTTTCCTTGTTGAAAACAACATTATGCTGTTGGCGGATTTCCGGAACCATTTCATCTGTTTGAGGTGTGAATCTTGTTATTCGTACTGAAAAATACTGCTTTTAAACAAAATCAATGCGATTAGTCTTATAGTAGTTTACGTAAATTCCTGTGCGGCCTGCCGGTATATTTATTTAAATAAAAAACCTGTAAGGCACCAGCCTTACAGGTTTGATGATTTTATACCAAATTCAACTTGAATTTCTTAAGCCATGCAATAGTCGCCAACTGCCTGGTTCAGGAAGTTGGGAAGAATATGCGCGTAGGTCCAACGAATTTTATCGGGATCGTCCAGGTTTTCGAGCATACTGTTGAGCTTTTGCTCGCCGTGGTTTTCAATAATGGTTTGGCGTTTGTCCTCACGACGCAGATACATACTCATACCAATCGCATCTGCTTCAGGGTGGAATTGCGTACCGATCATGAATTCATTGAAACGGATTCCCATTACGGCGCGTTCATAAGGAACATGGGCGCGCAATTTTTCGATACACAACACATGGCCACCCGCGTCGCGAAGCATATCTATATTAGGTTGAATCACCTGGTAATCGCGGCTATCCACGCAATAGAATGGATCATGCAGACCTTCGAAAACAGATTCATTCTTTCCGGCTTCGAGCATATGAACGGGGAAAACACCAAACGCGGTGGATCGGCGTTTGCAAACCAATCCTGCATTAAAGTAGCGGCTGGCTAACTGAAAGGAATGGCAGATAAAGAAAACATGTTTCTTCTGCTGGTTAGAAGGATTGCTGTTCCACCGGATAATTTCATTCAACCATCGGCACCAGGCAATATCCCAGTCCTCATATCGGCTGGAAAGTGGGTCGCCGGGACCACCACTGGAAATATATATGTCAAATGAAGTATCCGGAAGTTCATTTTTTTCCGCACATCAAACACCTCCTTAACCACGTCTATGTCGCCCTGTTCAGTCCATTCATCAATAATCTGATGAATACATCTCATCCCTTCGTTCGCATACCCGTCATAGAGGTCCAGAATTGCGATTCGTGTAGTACGGTTGTCGCTGCTAATCATGCTGCAAAAATAGTAAAGTTTGAGGGGAGGGGGGAAGCTGTCAATTGTTAAGATGTCCCCGATTTCGCGTATCTTATTCATGTTTTTACATCTACAATAAATCATCTCAATGCACCTTAGATCCTCCAACATATGTATTTAATACCTTGATATTCAGTATGTCTGGCGCGTCAACCGTCATCAGGTCTTTATCGAGAATGATAAAGTCCGCCAGTTTTCCGGCCTCCAGACTTCCTTTCTCTTTTTCTTCAAAACTGGAACGTGCGGCCCAGATTGTCATTCCCCGAAGGGTTTGCTCCCGGGTCAGTGCATTTTCCATCAGGTATCCCCCTTCGGGCCAGCCTTTAGCATCCTTACGGGCAACGGCCGCCAGGAATGTTTTAAATGGCGAAATATCTTCCACCGGAAAATCGGTTCCCAGCGGCAGCCATCCATTTTGTTGCAACAATTGCTGAAATGCATATGCTCCTTTCACTCTTTCGGCGCCCAGTCTGTCTTCCGCCCAGTACATATCTGATGTTGCGTGCGTGGGTTGTACAGAAGGAATCACATTATTCTTTCCGAATAGATCAAAATCATTTTTATTCACCACTTGTGCATGCTCCACTCTCCAACGTCGATCATTTTTTCCTTTTAAATATTTATCATAAACATTCAGGATCATTCTGTTTCCACTATCGCCGATGGCATGTGTGCACATTTGAAAATCACGTGCAGCAATCCAGGAAGCCACCGAATCAAAATGTTCAGGCTGGCTCAACAGGAAGCCTGAATAGCCAGGCTGATCTGAATATGGCTGCAACAGGCAGGCACCTCTTGATCCAAGTGCACCATCGCCGTAAACTTTAAAACTTCTTACATGAATACGATCTGTTTTGATGATTCCTTTCTTCTCGAGATAATCCTGGTTTTCCGGTGAATCGTGCAGCATTACATACAGGCGCATTTTGAGATCGCCTGATTTTTCAAGCGCCAGCAATTCATCAACTTCAGTGTAATTCAGTCCACAATCTGTAATGGTAGTAAGACCCATTGCATAACAATTCTTCTGTGCATCTGCAATTGCCCGGCGGAACTGAACAGAATCAACCGGAGGAATAAAACGGGCTACCAGATCAATCGCTTTATCGATCAATACGCCAGTAACTTTGTTGTTCTTTACAATAACATCACCACCCGTCACTTTTTGACCGGCAGTAATGCCTGCCATTTTAATGGCAACGTCGTTTGCGATTACAGCATGACCGTCTACCCGTCTTAACATCACAGGTCGATCGGGGAAAAGGGCATTCAGTTTTGTATTATCAGGAAATTCTTTTACGGGCCAGTCGTTCTGGTCCCATCCGCGTCCTTCAATCCAGCCTGTAGGATGAGTGGCAGCAAATGCTGTCAATCGTTCCAGCACTTCTTCCCAACTGTCGGTGCCAATGAGATCGGCTGATTGCAGGTCAAGTCCATATCCAACAAAGTGTGCATGTGCATCAATAAAACCGGGATAAATAAATTTTCCATTTGCTTCAACCGTTTCTTTCGCTTCGTACATATGCTGCAGATCGGCCAGCGTTCCGGTTGCAAGAATCTTTCCATCCTTCACTGCCATTGCTTCTGCAGTTGAAAAAAGTGAGTCTACCGTATAAATTTTCGCATTGATGATAAGCAGGTCAGCTTTGGTTTTTCCCGTGCAGGCTGCCAGGAAAATGATTGCAAGGAGAAATAATCCGGTTTTTTTCATGCAGATAAAAATTTTGGTTGATTGTTGAAAACGGACGATCAAAGCAAGTAACTGATAAATTCCTGATTCCACAAATCATTATTTTCACTTTCTTTCGCTGGCGCACACCGCTCCAAAAAGCTGTTGCCGTCATAATTTTATTTATCTTCCCAATCTATACTGTTCACACCAAAAATCTCTACCATGCGCTACCTGACTGCTGCGTTACTTGTTCTCATTTTTACTGCCTGTAAGAATAATGATTCCGGCAATCAGAAAGATATTTCTGTGCGGGAGTATTTTACTTATGGTGAAACAGGAGTGCGCACGGCGGGTGTAAGAATGATCCCGATCGAAACCGCGTTGGGGAAATTCAATGTCTGGACCAAACGATTTGGGAATAATCCACGAATAAAAATTTTACTTCTTCATGGCGGCCCTGCAATGACGCATGAGTACATGGAATGTTTTGAAAGTTTTTTCCCGCAGGAAGGTTTTGAATTCTACGAATACGACCAGTTGGGATCCTATTATAGCGATCAACCCACAGACAGCAGCTTATGGACGATTGAACGTTTTGTAGACGAAGTGGAGCAGGTGCGTAAAGCAATCGGAGCTGATTCAACGAATTTTTACATACTTGGCAATTCATGGGGTGGCATCCTGGGCATGGAATATACGCTGAAGTACCAGCATAATATGAAAGCGCTGATGGTGGCCAATATGATGGCAAGCTGTCCGGAATATGGCCGATATGCAGACGAAGTGCTTGCTAAGAAAATGCCGGCAGAAGTTGTCGCTGAGGTTCGTGCACTGGAAGCAAAGGGTGATTTTGCAAATCCTCGGTATATGGAATTGTTACTGAAGCACCATTACAGTCAACACGTATGCCGCCTCGCAGAATGGCCCGACGCGCTCAATCGCTCTTTAAAACATGCCAACAACGAGGTATATACGCTCATGCAGGGACCATCGGAATTTGGTATTGCAGGCAGGCTCGCAACCTGGGACATAAAATCGAGACTCAAAGAAATCAGAATTCCTGCCCTGATGATTGGTGCTGCGCACGACACCATGGATCCTGCGGCAATGGAAGAACAAAGTAAACTGGTTCAAAAAGGCCGCTACCTGCATTGCCCCAATGGAAGTCACCTCGCTATGTGGGACGACCAGGAAGTATTTATGCAGGGCGTAATTCGCTTCATACACGATGTAGATCAGTCAGTTTTCGATATAAATTGATAATTGTCAACATGGTTATCCACTGTTTTATACCCTAAATGGGGTACTACGTGTATTGGGGTATAGGGAATCCTGGAAATATTATTATTTTTGCGGCACCGCCATAAATAAATATCCTCGTTTAAAAAACTCCGGTAAGAACCACTCTGATTTTTTTTGTCGCCATTAAACCACCGTATCGCATATGGTCAGGAGTTTTATTCCCCGATCCACCCGCTATTTGTTGTTGTTAGCAACAACAATACTGTTATCGTTTACTGTCTATAGCCAAAATCCAATTGTAACCGAGAACGCCCTTTCCGGTGCCCCAAAGTCTGAATGGGACATCAGTGGCTATGGAGATTTAAATATCCAGGGCTTTGCCACGGATATGAGTGTGAATAAAGGAAGCACCGTTCGTTTTAAGATCGATGTAACAGGAGGAGGTACGTACACAATTCGTATTTACCGTTTGGGTTATTATCAGGGGAATGGCGCGCGCTTAGTGGCCAATCTTGGTACGTTCACCGGGGTGAAACAGCCTCAACCATCTACAAATACATCCACGGGACTTGTCGATTGCAACAACTGGTCTGAGTCTGCAAGCTGGGCCGTTCCCTCAACAGCGGTGAGTGGTGTGTATATTGCAAAACTTACTCGCAGCTCTGGTTCCAGTCATATCGTTTTTATTGTTCGCGATGATGCGGGCAATTCTCCTATTCTTTTTAAAACATCGGATGCCACCTGGCAGGCATACAATGGTTATGGGGGTAATAGTCTTTATTCGGGAGCGACATCCTATCCTGCGGGTCATGCGGTAAAAGTGAGTTACAACCGTCCTTTTCTTACACGTGCGGGTGGTGCTGGCGGCGGACCTGGGGAGGATTGGCTATTTAATGCGGAATACCCCATGATCCGTTTCCTGGAACGAAACGGTTATCATGTCAGTTATACGACCGACGTGGACATGGAGCGTAGAACGACGGCCATCACGCCTGCGATGCATAAAGTATTTCTGTCGGTAGGACATGATGAATACTGGTCGGCAACTGCACGCGCGCGTGTAGAGAGTGCACGCGATGCGGGTGTGCATCTGGCATTTTTCAGCGGTAACGAAATTTATTGGAAAACGCGTTGGGAAAACAATAACCGCACGCTGGTTTGTTATAAAGAAGGTACACTAGGTGAAATTCCCTGTGGAGGAAAATGTGATCCCGACCAGCAATGGACGGGTTTATGGCGTGATGGATGCGCCTACCCCAATGGCGGCGCCTGCAAACCCGAAAATGCACTGAGTGGACAAATCAGCTGGACGCTCAATACAAGCGCGATAAAGGTGCCGGGCGCTTATCGTAATCTTCGCTTCTGGCGCAATACAAACGTAGCAACGCAAGCTGCAAACGGTACTGTAACACTGCCAACTGGTACGCTGGGTTATGAGTGGAACTATGAGCAATACCAGGCTTCTTATCCCAATGGAAGGATTATTCTATCGAGTACAACCGTTGACGGGTTAACGCATAAGTTATCGTTGTACCGTCACAGTAGTGGTGCCTTGGTATTTGGCGCAGGTACTGTGCAGTGGGCATGGGGATTGGACAATGTGCACGATCGTGGAAGTACAGCACCGAGTGCAGCTATGCAGCAGGCAACTATCAATCTCTTTGCAGACATGGGTGTGCAACCCGGTTCATTGATGTCGGGAATGGTTGCAGCTTCTGCTTCCACGGACGTAACGGCTCCGGCGCCTGTCATCACGTCTCCGGCTCACAACGCTGCATTAGAAGCCAACATACCAATTACCATCACCGGAACTGCCACGGATGTGGGCGGCGTAATTGCCGGGATTGAAGTGTCAGTTGATGGTGGTAATACCTGGCAGGTTGCAACAGGTACTACAAGCTGGAGTTTTTCCTGGACGCCGACGGCTGCTGGAACCGGCAATATCCGCGTGCGCGGTTTTGACGACAGCGGAAACATGAGCGTACCCGGCACTGTAGGTAGCAATAGCAATAGAAACGTTACCGTAAGCGGGGGCGCCACCGCTGGTACTTACTCTATATTCCAGTCAACAGCCGCACCCACAGTAGCCCGTGAAAATGATGGTTCACCACTTACAGTGGGTTTGAAATTCCGGTCAACCCAAAATGGATTTATTTCAGGTATTCGTTTTTATAAAGGTGCCGGAACAACAGGTACGCACACAGGTACGCTTTGGAGCAGCACAGGCACACGTCTTGCTGAAATTACTTTTGTAAACGAAACCTCATCCGGCTGGCAACAGGTAATGTTGACAAATCCTGTAGCAATTACTGCGGGAACTACTTATGTTGTTTCGATATTTAGCAGCTCAGGTGATTATGCGTATACCAATCCCGGGCTTGGATCAGCCGTCGTAAACGGGCCGCTGCGTGCACTGGCAAATGGAGAAGATGGAGCAAACGGTGTTTATATCTATGCAGGCACACCCACATTCCCTACCACCAACTATGGATCGAGCAACTATTTTGTTGATGTCGTTTTCAGCAACGTTACAGATACTGAGCCGCCGGTAGTGAATACGGTTGCGCCAACAGCAAATGCTTCGAATGTAAGTAAGACAACGGTATTGACGGCTGTATTCAGTGAGGATATGCAGGCTGCAAGTATTAACGCTAACAGCTTTGTGTTGCGTGACGGGGCAAAAAATCTGGTGCCCGCAACCATTACTTATAATGCTGGCACCCGTACCGCAACTTTAACGCCTGGCGCTTCATTAGACTATCTTTCATCCTATACTGCTACTATTAGCGGTGGTGGTTCAGGAGTGAAAGACATGGCAGGAAATGCGCTGGTTAATAACTATGTGTGGACATTTACCACCGTTGCTGATCTGGTAGCACCCACGGTAGTTTCAGTTACACCAACCGCAGCAGCAGATGCTGTGAATGTAAATACTACAATATCCGGTGTATTCAGCGAACCCATGGATGCATCGACAATTAATAATACTACGATACAGGTGTCGGCTACAGCTGGCGGAGCTGTGCCTGGTACGGTTTCTTATAATGTTGCCAATAGTAGTTTTGTCTTCACGCCATCAGCGCCCCTGGAGGCTCTTAAAAACTATACCATTACTATTACTGGCGGAGCTTCCGGGGTTAAGGACGCGGCTGGAAATGCCCTTGCAACCAGCTATACCTGGAGTTTCACAACAGAACCGGAACCTGATCTGGTTCCTCCCACGGTGGTAAGTACTGATCCGGTTGACAATGCAACAGGTGTAGCATTGAACGCTGTGATCACAACCGTGTTTGATGAAGACATGTTGGCCTCCAGCATAAATAATTCATCGGTTGAATTGCGGGATGCTGCGAGTAATCTATTGACAGCAACGATCGCCTACAATGCCGCGAACCGCAGGATTAGCATTACACCAGCGACTACGTTGTCGTATTCAACATTGTATACCGTTCGACTGAAATCTGGATCATCGGGTGTGAAAGATGCAGCGGGTAATGCGCTGGCATCGGATTATGTCTGGAGCTTTACCAGTATTGCCGATTTGGTACCACCGCAGGTAACGAGTACAGCGCCAGCAACTGGCGCAACAGGCGTTGCTGTGAATGCACAAATTACAGTACAGTTCAACGAAGCAATGAACGCAGCAAGCATCAGCACCAGTTCAATCGAGCTGCGAGATGCTGCAAGTAATTTAGTGAGTGCAACTGTTTCTTATAATGCGACGACAAGAGTTGCCACACTGCAACCTGCAGCAAACCTGGCAACAGCAACCGTGTATACATTGATTGTAAAATCCGGAACTGCTGGGGTGAAAGACCTGGCAGGTAATAGTCTGGCTTCTACATATGTTGCTTACCTGACTACTGTATCCGGAACCATCAGCATATTCGCACCAACTGCGGGTCCTACACAAACCGGAAACGATGGATCACCGTTGATATTGGGAATGAAATTCCGATCCAGCCAGGCCGGGCAGGTGGTGGGTGTACGTTTTTATAAACCTGCGGCCGCCACGGGCGTGCACACCGGAAATCTTTGGAGCAGTACAGGTACAAAACTCGCCGAAGTTGTCTTCACCAACGAAACTGCATCAGGCTGGCAACAGGCGTTCTTCACCACGCCGGTGAATATTAGCGCCAACACAACCTATATGGTTTCATACCATTCTTCTTCCGGTTATTATGGATTTACCAATCCATCACTTAATAATGCGTTTACAAACGGCCCATTGCGCGCACTCGCGAATGGTGAAGATGGCCCGAATGGTATGTACCGATATACTGCCACACCTCAGTTCCCCAATACAAACTGGGGTAGCAGTAACTATTTTGTAGATGTATTATTTGGTTCTACCTCCATACCTGATCAGATCGCTCCACAGGTTACCTCAGTGTCGCCTGCCAACAATGCTACGGGAATATCATTAACGCCTGAGTTAAAAGTGACGTTTAATGAAGCGATGAACTTCGGCAGCATTACGTCGTCGACGGTTGAGTTGAGAAATGCGGCGAATGTATTGATACCTGCAACGGTTGAGTACGACGCAGGTACAAGAACTGCCACAATCAACACAACAGATGCGTTGTCATTAAATACAACATATCGAATCATTGTTAAATCGGGAGCCTCTGGCGTGAAGGATGTTGCGGGTAACGCGTTGGCCACGGAATACACATCCAGCTTCACAACCATCGCTGATCAAACACCGCCTGCAATTGAATCTGTAACTCCCGCAAACCTGGCAGTTGATATCAGTCCGGAAGCATCGGTTAATGTTCAATTTAGCGAGGCGCTGTCACCTGCATCGGTAAATGGCGGAACTGTGTTCTTACAGGCGCCAGGCAATGTGAATGTTGCAGCTACTGTAACTTACGATGCAACCAACTTCCGCATATCATTACAGCCAACGCAAACATTGCAGCGTAACGTAACCTATACCGTTACAGTAGTAGGAGGGGCATCAGGCGTAAAAGATCTCGGAGGAAATCCACTGGCGTCCACTTTCAGTTCCGTTTTTACCACGGAAGCGGATCTGATTGCACCTACCGTTACACATGTAACACCGCTTTCAAATGCAACGGGTGTTTCACTCTCAGTGCAAGCGGTTGTTACGTTTAGTGAAGAAATTGATCCGCTGGTGATTGCAGAAGGTCTGGTGGAAGTGACGACTACTTCAGGAATCGTTCCTGCGACTTTTACGCTTGATGCAACGCAACGCATTCTTACAATTGTATTACAGGATTCATTGCTGTACAGCACTGTTTGTACGATTCGCATTAACGGTGGTAGCACAGGAATTAAAGATCTTGCCGGTAATGCAATGACGGAAGATTATGTCTGGTCGTTTGCAAGTAGGGCTGATTTGCAACCACCTGTTGTTGTTAACAGCACACCTGCAAACACATCTACTGGTTTGCCAGTGAATACAGTTCCATCGGTTCAGTTTAATGAAGCGATGTGGGAAGCAAGCTTCAACAACAGCACCGTTGAACTGCGCACATCTGGAAACACAGTTCTTACAGTTGGATTGTTGTATAATTCATCAACGAATACGCTGCAGATACAACCGGCGAGCGCGCTTCCATTTGGAACAACATTTACAATTACGATTAAAGGAGGCATAGATGGTGTAAAAGACCTGGCTGGTAATGAGCTTGTGCAAGACTACAGTTGGACATTCAGCACCATGGCCGAACCGGACCTGGTTGCACCAACAATTAACTCAATTATTCCTGCCGCAGATGCTGCGGGTGTATTATTGAATGCTTCCATACAAATTCAATTTAGCGAAGCACTAAGTTCAGCGGGGCTGATTGCCTCAAATTTTGAACTCCTCGCTCCGGGTGGAACTGCAATACCATTTGTATTTAGTGTAGCTCCGGGAAATAATGCTGTTTCCTTAGAGCCAGCAGTTGCACTGGATTATACCACTACGTATACTGTAAATATTAATACCGGACTGAGCGATCCGGCGGGCAACGCGTTGGAAGCTTTTAGTTGGAGTTTCACAACAATTTCGGATACTGAACCGCCAGTTGTAATTTCTGTGAGCCCTGGTGCTAACAGTACGCAGGTGAGCATCGAAACCGGAATTACCATTCAGCTGAGTGAAAGTTTAAACGAAGCAAGCGTTTCAGCATCCACTGTTCGACTTACTGATGCAGGTAGCCAGAGATTGCGGTAGCAGTAAGTTATGATGTGGTGAATTTCAGAATTAGTATTCAACCAACTACATCATTATCATACGAAACGCTTTACACCATTACACTTGATGGTGGCAGCGGTGGCATTACAGATGAAAATGGAAATGCACTCGCTGCAGATTTCACATCATCATTTACCACGGCTCCATTTGTTGATAATGTGGCGCCGGAAGTTGTATCCGTTACGCCGGTGGCAAATGCTACAGGAGTGCCGGTGGCAGCTAATGCGACGGTAGTGTTTAGTGAGGATATGAATATTAACTCGTTGAGCGAGTTAAACTTTGAGATTCGTACGGCGGGTGGGTTATTGGTTCCAATTACCCTGACTTATAACCCAGCTACCCGTACAGCTACAATGATACCGGAGGCGCCGCTGGCTTATGCAACCAATTTTACAGGAATTGTAAAATCGGGTGCAGAAGGAGTAAAAGACATCGCCGGTAATGCGCTTGCTTCAGACTATACATGGAGCTTTAGTTCCGAAACTGATCAGGTAGCACCGCTGGTGGTGCAAATTGATCCGGCATCTAATGCGACAGCAGTACCTGTTACTACACCTGTCAACATTCGCTTTAGTGAAGCAATGCTTGCGGGTTCCATTACTACTTTCAACATTGAAGTACGTGATGGTTCTAATAACCTGGTTGCAGGCACCTTGAGTTATTACCCAATTTCATTTGTTGCCATCTTTACACCAACTGAGCCATTGCGTTATGGCATGGTTTATACGGTTCGTGTGAAATCGGGCGCAACGGGAGTGAAAGATATAAACGGAAATCTGCTGGCCGCTGACTTTGTATGGAACTTTACTACAGAGCCAGATCTTATCGCTCCAACAATTACAGCAGTCACACCTGCAAACAATGCCACAGGTGTTCAGCCGACGATTGTTGTTACGGCTGTATTCAGTGAAGAATTGGATGTGGCAACGATCAACGCTTCAACAGTAGAATTGAGGAATTCAGCCAACACACTGATTCCGTCTACTATTTCCTATAACAACACAACACGTACACTTTCAATTACACCAAATAGCAGTCTTACAGGTAGTATGGTGTTTAATGTGTTGATCAAAGCGGGTGCATCGGGAGTGAAAGACCTGTCGGGAAATGCTTTGGCAACTAACTATACCTGGTCATTTGCAACTGCATCCACTTCTATCAGCATCTTTGGTCCGGGTACGTCAACCACCAATGTTGAAAATGATGGTGCCGCAGTTACTATCGGAATGAAGTTCCGATCGACCGAGGCGGGTTTCATTAATGGTGTTCGTTTTTATAAAACACCGGGAATGTCGGGTGTGCATACAGGTAACCTGTGGAGTAGTACCGGAACCAAGCTGGCAGAGGTAATATTTACCAATGAGACTGCATCGGGCTGGCAGCAGGCATTATTCCCGTCACCGGTCGCAATTCAACCGAATACAACCTATGTAGTTTCTTATCACAGTCCAACTGGTGATTATCCGAATACAAATCCTTACTTCACGAACGCTGTGACGAATGGACCTTTACGTGCGTTGGCCAATGGTGAGGACGGAGGAAACGGGGTTTATCGTTACAACGCTACTCCAATCTTCCCGAATGAGAACTGGGGATCGACCAATTATTACGTCGATGTGGTATTCTCTGTTCAGGCAGGCCCTGATTTGGTTCCACCCGTTATCAATAGCCTGAGCCCTGTAAGAAATGCGACCAGCGTTTCTATTGCGGCACCAATAGTGGCTACGTTCAATGAATCCGTGTCTCCGGCATCTTTCACTACAGGTGTATTTGAATTAAGGAATGCTTCAAACAGTGTAGTTCCATCTAACCTTGTCGTGTCTCAGGGAACGGCTACACTTACGCCATCGGCTCCATTATCGTATTTATCAACTTATACGGTGCGTATTCGCGGCGGTGTAAACGGCGTGAAGGACCTTGAAGGAAATGCACTCGTTAGGGATACTACATGGACGTTTACAACTGTTGAACCACCACCACCAGCTGTCACAGACAACGGTCCCGGCGGTCCGATACTGGTTCTTTATTCACCTTCTAATCCGTTTAGCCGTTATACAATTGAAATACTGCGAGCAGAAGGTTTGAACTATTTCCTGGCGAAGAATATCGCTGAACTTACTGCTACGGACCTTGATAATTACGATATGGTCGTGCTGGGTGAGGTTGCTGTAAACAACAACCAGGTGGCCTGGCTTACCAACTTCGTCAACAACGGCGGTACGCTGGTTGGTTTACGTCCTGCACCTGCACTGGCCGACCTGTTTGGAATTACTCGTCAGACAGGAACATTATCGGATCGATATCTGTTAGTGAACACGACTTCAGGTCCGGGTCAGGGTATTGTAAACCAAACGATACAATTCCATGGTGCAGCCGATTTGTATACATTATCAGGCGCTACCAGTCTCGCGACGTTGTATTCATCTGCTACAACAGCAACAACCAATCCGGCTGTAACACTCCGTCAGGTTGGAACAAACGGTGGAAAGGCCGTTGCATTTACCTATGATCTTGCAAAATCTATTGTGTACACGCGTCAGGGAAATCCCGCCTGGGCAGGCCAAAAACGGGATGGTACCTTTGGTCCGATCCGTTCCGACGATATGTTCTTTGGCGGAACTTCAACCGACTGGATTGATCTCAATAAGGTAGCAATTCCGCAGGCGGATGAACAACAGCGATTGCTGGTGAATATTTTGCTGCAGGGCAATATGCACCGCAAACCACTGCCTCGATTCTGGTTCCTGCCTCGCGGTTTGAAAGCGGCGATTGTAATGACGGGCGACGACCATTACAATGATGGTACAACAGGACGCTTTAATCATTACCTCACACTGGGTCCGAACACACCGCAGGACGTTGCTGACTGGAAAGCAGTGCGCGCGTCGTCGTATCTGTACAATGGAACGCCTGTCTCAAATGCCGATGCGATTGCTTTCAACAACATGGGCTTTGAAATTGGGTTACACCTTTACACGGGTTGTAACAATTTCACCGGAGCTACAGAACTGGGTGCTGCATTCGATAGCCAGATCGAGATGTTCCAGGAACAGTTCCCATCATTGCCCGCCCTGATTTCGCATCGCACGCATTGCATGGTTTGGAGTGATTGGGCAACAGTTGCAAAAGTGCAGGCACAAAGAGGAATTCGCATGGATGTGAACTATTACTACTGGCCAGGCTCCTGGATTCAGGATCGCTCTGGTATGTTCACCGGTTCCGGTATGCCTATGCGATTTGCCGACCTTGATGGTAGCCTGATCGATTGCTACCAGGCGCCAACACAAATGACCGATGAATCGGAAATCACATTGCCCAAATTCGCAAATGACCTGTTGAACCGTGCATTGGGAACTGAAGGTTACTACGGCGTATTTGTAGCCAATATGCATACAGATTCTGCAAACCATATCGGTTCAACGCACATCATCAATTCAGCATTGTCGCGCAATGTGCCGGTTATCTCTTCAAAACAACTGGTAACCTGGCTCGATGGACGTAACAGTTCTTATTTCGGAGAAATGACATGGAATAACAACCAGTTGAGTTTCCCGGTGACTGCTTTGCCAGGAGCAAGAAACCTGAAAGGAATGGTTCCGGTGACAGCGCATTCCGGCACGCTGCAATACATTCTCCGTGATGGAAATGCGGTGTCGTACACAACAGAAACGATCAAAGGGGTTAATTATGCGTTCTTTGATATTCCAGTAGGTACATCGGAATTCATCGCTGATTATGGTAGTGTGGCAAATCGTGGAAGAATAGATACGATTCCTGCAACAGTTGCAGTTGTAATACCCCAGGAACAAATAGCACTGCAACTCAAAGCCGAGGCTTATCCGAATCCAAGCGCAAGTCAGTTCCAGTTGAGGATTTCCGGTGGAGACAACCAACCTGTTGTTGTCCGTTTTGTTGATGCGTTTGGTAAAGTAATTGAAAGACATGAAAGGATGATGCCGGGTTCGATCTTCCAGGTGGGTGCGACCTGGAAAAATGGTGTCTACTTCGCGGAAGTGGTTCAGGGAAATAACAAAACAGTGCTGAAGCTTGTGAAAACCGGAAACTAATGGCGGTCAGAAGGCCATTTAGTTCAGCCAAAATGTGTTAATATGGTAATATGAAAATATGGCAATTTGGCAATGTGGAATTGATGGAGGTGATTGTTAGAACTTAATAAATTCCTTTGGTTGTTAAAGGAACTAAAGAGGTTTACAAAATCTCTCCATTTCCACATTGTCACATTGCCATATTATCACATCGCTACTTTGTTTACCAGGTGCCGACCCGTCTCCAACTCCTGTCGGTTTACGGTGTGTCCCATTCCGTGGAATACATCAACCTTTATATCGCCGCCCATATCGCGGATGATATTTTCTGAAGCATAAATGCGCTGTAATGGTACATGCGGGTCGATATCACTTGAGCCGATATAGACGGGAGTACCATCAAAATCTCCAGAATAATTTTCAGGATAAATCTTATCGCCGATTAATCCACCAGTGAACGCGATAACGGATCCGTACCTGCGCGCACGACGTGTTACGTACTCTAGTGTAAGACAGGCTCCCTGGGAGAAGCCCATAAAATGAATATTCTTATAAATGATGCCGTTTGCGACAACTTTATTAACCAGCTCATCAATCACATCTATTGCGGATGACAATCCGGGTTCGTTCTGTGCAGGTGGCGCAAGGAAAGAGTAGGGGTACCAGGTACGGTTACCTGCCTGAGGTGCAAGCAGAGTGAATTCTTCGTCTGCAAGTTCCATCGCCAGTTGCAGGATGTCTGCTGCAGAACCACCGCGTCCATGGATAGCAACCAGCACTTTCGTTCCTTGTTCAAGCGGAACGCCTGCGGACTTCAGATCAAGCGTATGTTGCGTCAAAATTGTTTATTTAAATTTTGTCCAGTCAAATGCTATCGTTGCGAGGCCTTTTTCAATTCGTGCACGGTTGGGTTCTTCCCAGGAAGGAAGTTTCAGTGCCTGGCCGAGTTGGTCGGGTGTTTCGTCAATGGCAAACCCCGGGGATTGGTTGCCACCTCAAACAATACGCCTCCCGGTTCGCGGAAATAAATACTGTGAAAATATTGTCGGTCCAGCACTTCAGTTACATTCATTCCTTTGCTGGCAAGGCGGTGTTGCATTTCATTAATGCTCTCATCATCGTTGGCGCTGAATGCAACGTGATGTATCGTACCGCTACCTCCTAATCCTCTTAACGCATTCGGTTCGCAAACAATATCAACCAGGTCGCCTACTTTACCACTGGCACTGTACCGGAAGCGGTTGCTGCTTTCAACAACAGGGTTGTGATTCATATAAGTGTTCAGAAGTCCCGCGGTCTTTTTCATATCCATCTTCTGTAAGTGTAATGCTGTGAAAACCTTTTATTGCATGTTCTTCGGGGATCTGGCCATAAGTAAAACCTTTGCGTTCATCGCGCGCAGTAGCAACCAGCTCCAGACCAAGGCCATCCATATCTTCAAAATAGATAAATGCTTCTTCAAAACGCTCCTGCGGATCGGTATGTTTGATGTTGAATTTTTTCAAACGTTCTGTCCAGTAACCCATGCTGTTGGCCGGTATAGAAAAACTGGTTGTTGTAAGTTGTCCTTTGCCCTGCCTGCCGCGTCCAATTCCTTTGTAGGGAAAAAATGTCATGATGGTTCCCGGTGCGCCGGTTTCATTTCCATAATAGAGGTGATAAACATCCGGTGCGTCGAAGTTGACCGTTTTTTTTACCAGTCGCAATCCAAGTACGCCTGCATAAAAATCGAGGTTCTCCTGTGGATCCTGTGCAAATGCAGTGATGTGGTGTAGTCCATTGATGAGCGGTTTCATGGTTGGTTGTTTGTACAAACTTAGCTATTTCAGATTTGCCGTTTACGAATGGCCCCTTTTGCGTTTTCTGCGCGATCGTTTCTATCCGAAAAGGTTTCCCACAGATTTTCTCTGATTTATTCACAGATTCCACAGATTTTAAAGGCTGAAGATTACGCATCCGCATAAATATTTCACGTTTGCCGTTTGCCGATCTTCACGCCTTAGGTATTTCACGTTTGCCGCTTGCCGATTGCCCGCCAAAACCTGCCAAATACTCAACCAAATTTGCCTGTTCGCTATTTTCCTGTTAGTTTTCAAGAGTATTATGCCGGAAAAAAGTCATCCATTTTCAGCCGCCTGCGTTGGGTTCTTATATTCCCGCTCTTTTTGAGTTTGGGTCAACAGCCTGCCCTGGCGCAACTGCCAGACTACCACCTGCAATTTTTCGACTTTGCTTCCGGGGTGCGCCCCGGCACCATTCAGGCGGTAACCCGCGACCACCAGGGATTCCTTTGGATACTTTATCCCAACAGCGTGCAGCGTTATGACGGCCGCAGCAGCCGCCTTTTTCCCATGCCCGGTAACGATCTCGGCTATATTCATTGCGATGAAAATGGGCGCATCTGGGTTGGCAATAACAGGCAGACCTGGTATTTCACCGAGCAACAGCGAAGCTTTAAAAAAGTGCCTTTGCCTACAGCCGATTCACTCAATCGACGCGGTATGGTTTTCGATATGCCAAACGGTGAATTGTGGCAGATAACAGTTGGTGGTTTTTATCGATTACATCCTTCACTTGATTCCTTTGTACGCATACCTGATGCCGTACCGGTTAAAACAGCATTGAATATCCGCGCGTTTGCACAACATGAGGGCACACTATTCTTTATAAGCCGCGGTCAGTTGTACCGATATAAAACAGGGGAGAGCCGGCTTGATAGTTTGCCAGAGAGATCAATCCGCAAGATCATGCCTGTAAATAGCGATAGCGTATTAATTCACTCATGGTCTACAATTTCATACTGGTATAATTTTTCCAAAACAACTATTCACGAAGCATTACCGCCATCGCAGGAACGGCCGGCTCATTATAAAGGTGCATTTAGCGTACGGGGGCTGGTGAATATCGGCGATAGCATGGCTATGATTCCAAGTATGGAAGGATTGTATGAATACAATCTTATTACTGGAAAATATCGCCGGCTTACTTTGTATTATCTGGGACGACCTATCAATTCCGGGGACCTTGCCAATAATATTTACGCAGATAAAGATGGTTATATCTGGCTCACAACAGTCGATGGGATTGCGCGCTTCCCCATTCAGACACAAGGTATTGGCCTGATGCGGATCAAACAGCTACAGGATGAATTGCCTGTTGGTGTTGACAACATCAGGAGTATTACTGAAGATAAAAAAGGAAATCTCTGGCTTGCAACAGGAAATGGATTTGTAGAATGGAAAAGAAGTAGCAATAAATGGGACATCCATTTGCCCAAAGAAGGAAGTAAAACGCAACTCGCTTTCCCCTCTGTGCGGGGCATTGCTTATGATGGAAAATATGTGATACTTGCTCCATCCGATCTCGGCGTATGGTTGTATAACCCGACTGATAACAGTTATCGCCGGCCAAAATATGCACAGGATAGTGTGCGACTACATACAGAACGCGATTTTTTTGATGGGCTTACCACGCTTAAAAGCGGCCATCATGTTTTTCCCGGACGTGACGGACTCTACGTACTGGATGGGCGCACCTATGAAATGCGACAGATTACCAGTCCCGCAGATGGAGAGAATTTCGATTTTGCAGTTCAAACCCGCGATGGAATGATTTGGGTTTCCACGCAGGGAGGATTGCATTTATTTAATGAAAACATGGAATATTTGCAGCGCATAAATGCGCCGCAGCCGAGGTTGCACATCACTGGCGGATCTGTATTAAATGAAAATGAGTTTCTATTCGCACGCAACGATGGAATGTTCACAGCGAAATACGAAAATGAAAAGGTGGTTGTAAACAAGTTTACCTCGCTGGTAGATGGTATCACTATGACCTCATTGTATTGCGATGATAAAGGATTTGTATGGGCCACCTCCGAAAATGGTATTTATAGAATTGATATTAAAAGAATAAACTGAATCTTTTCGACTTTGCTGACAATGTGCAAGGCTATGGATTTAACCTGAACAGTTGGTTTCGAAGTAATGATGGTATTCTGTTTGTAGGAGGGATTAACGGTCTCAACTACCTGCGCCCGGAGAATTTTACCCTGGATAATGGTAAACTGCGTGTTTTTATAGAAGAAGTTAAGAGTAGTAAATCTGATACGGTTTTTTATGCGTTGGATCAAAAGGCGCGACTCTCATATAGCGATCGTTCCATTGAAGTGCGTTTTGCTTCTCCCTATTTCAATAACCCTGAAAAAGTTTCCTATCGTTATAAAATTGAAGGTTTGGATGATGATTGGAACTATGCTGGTAACAATCCCAACCTGCGACTTACATCCTTGCCGCCAGGGCATTACAAACTTCGATTAGAAGCAACACTAAATCAGGCCGACTGGATTCCGAGCGCTAATGTATTCGAATTCCGGATCCGGCCCCCGTTCTGGCTTACACCCTGGTTTATTACGCTCGTGGCTGCTGTGTTGTGTTTACTGACGTGGTTATTGATTCGAAACCGAAATCAGAAAATTCGCGAAAAGCAGGAAGAACTGGAAGCAGAACAAATGATCCATTATTTCTCAACCGGCATGGACGACCAGCATTCGGTGGATATGATTCTCTGGGAAGTTGCCCGCAACTGCATTGGTCGTTTACAGTTTGAGGATTGTGTGATTTATTTATACGATGAAGAAAGGAAAATGTTGGTGCAAAAAGCAGCACATGGGCCGAAGAGTCCAAAAGAGTTTGATATAAAATCACCGATAGAAATTCCACTTGGAAAAGGTATTACAGGTTCGGTTGCATTACATGGTAAAGCTGAGTTGGTAGGTGACACCTCGAAAGATCCCCGTTATATCGTTGATGATGAAGTACGGCTTTCAGAGATTGCTGTCCCTATGATGTCGGGAGGTAAACTGATTGGTGTAATTGATTGTGAGCATACACGCAAAGGTTTTTTTACAAAAAAACACCTGACGATGTTGAGCACAATCGCGTCGATCTGTGCCAACAAAATAGTTAAGCTTCAGACCGAACAGGAGCATCGCGCAATTGAACAGAAACTGATGGCAACGCGCCAGAAAATGGTGGAAGTGGAAATGCAGGCACTCCGTGCTCAGATGAACCCGCATTTTATTTTCAATTGCCTGAATTCAATCAACCGTTATATCGTAAAAAGCGACCAGGCAACTGCTTCTTTGTATCTCACCCGATTTGCAAAACTCATTCGACTGATTCTTGACAACTCCAACAGCCAGGCCGTAACGTTGAGTTCAGAAATGGAAGCATTGAAGTTGTATATAGAAATGGAACTGATTCGGTTTGAAAAGCAGTTTTCTTATTCAATAGAGGTTGATGAAGATGTTGCTGCCGACAGCATCTACGTGCCACCTTTAATTATTCAGCCATACGTTGAAAATGCGATCTGGCACGGTTTGCTACACAAGGAAGAAACGGGCAACCTCACCATTCGCCTGAAATTATCAAAACCCGGTTTACTGGAATGTTTTATTGAAGACAATGGCGTAGGCCGTGCACGTGCGAAAGAATTGAGGAGCAAATCTGCATCTACGAAAAAATCGCTCGGCATGAAACTCACACAGGATCGTTTGCAATTATTAAGTCGTGAGGGCGAAAGCGGTCTTCCGGTTATTGAGATAGAAGATTTATATCATGAAGATGGAAGCGCAGCGGGAACGAGAGTGGTTTTGAGAATACCGGTCTGAGAGAAATGAGAAAATGGGAAAATGAGAAAATGGGAAAATGAGAAAATGAGGAAATGGGAAAATGGGAAAATGAGAAGATGTGCAAATGCTTATAATTTGAGAATACTGAAATTTCACGGTTTCACGTTTGCCGATTACAAGTATTCAAAGGGGGCATTTTTCCCATTTACACATTTACATATTTCCACATTTTTCCACATTGTTCTCACTTGCTCATTTTCCTTCTCACCCTGCTCAGTGTTTCCATGGTCATACCGAGATAGGAAGCGATATACTTTAGTTGGATGCGGTTTGCAAGATGTGTGTGTCTCTCCAGGAAGTGTCGGTATTTCTTTTTCTGCTTTATTGATGCGGGCAATATAGGCGCGGCTTTCTGCATCCCAGTAATAGAGCTGCAAAACTTTCCGGATGGTGATATTAAAATCAGGGAAACGATCGTACAGCTCTTCCACACGTTCAAAAGGCAATGCGAGCAATTCACAGTCTTCAATCGCCTGAATGGATTCAACTGAGGGCGACATACCCGTTAACGATGCAATGGAAGTTACCAATTCATTTTCAACACTGATCCAGGTGGTGATCTCCCGACGGCCGTCTTTCACATAACCGCGCAGTGCGCCTTTCAAAATGAAATAGATGTTGTGGCAGACATCAGCTTCTTTCAAAAGTATTTTCTTCCGCGGCACACGCATGTAAGTCATGTGCGTTTTTATAAACCCAACTGCACCGGGTTGCAGCGGGTGAAAATGATTGAGTACTTCAAATACAATCGCAGGATCTACCTGCCCGCGGGCAGCGATCTTTTGGTGGTGGTCTGGCATTTTAAACTTCAATGGTGGGACAACGAAGTTAGGGGTTTTTACTTAATATCTGGAGGTGTTTTGGATGAAATAAGGTGTAATTCAGCTATTGTGAAAATGTGAGAATGCGTGAGGCGCCAGGCGGGAAAGGAACGAAACTTTTGATATTTTTCAGAACATCAGGCATTTCCATATTTTTTCCATTGCATCAAACGTTTCCGTTGCTTCGGGCGACAATGCCTTTTTTATAATCAAATTTGGATAATCCGTCGGCGATATAGCCGGGATAATAGAACTCCATGCCCGCCTCTGCGGCAAGTAGTGCTTTTAACAACATCATGTACCTGCCGGGGCTAAAGCGGGCATATTCGGGGTCATAGAAATTCATGATGCCTGCAATCGACTTTTCACCCTGATCATAAATGCCAGCAGCAATCAACTTTTCATGATGCCGGAGTTCTACCACATAACTATCAAATACCGCCTGCAGCGCACCGCATAACATAAAGTCAGCAACAGAAGGCGACGCCTCAAAATCTACCAAGGCATAATAGCGGCTGTACATTTCTTCCATTTCCTCAGTAATCTCCAAGGGACGAACGGAAACAGTAAATCGACGGTTTCTTTTCATCAGCTTTCTGAGACCGGTTGTAAGTGCGAACTTTGCAAGATTGATGCGTAGCCATTGAACCGGGTAAACAATTCCATCAAGCGTAATGGCCTGCGTGGTGAAGATGGCTGGCCCCATCCGATACCAGCCATGAGCCAAATACAAATCAAGTTCACGTCCCGAAAGGCTGTGCGGTATGTGAATGTCCTGGAGCATGAAGCGAAAGTAGTATTTTTAGCGAATCGAGGATCGATGATCGATGACCGATGTCCGATGTCCGATGTATGTTTTAAAGTACGGAATGCCGCTCCTGCATTTGGAACGGGAACCCCTTACCTCCGGAATCCATCGGCCATCGGCCATCGGTCATCGGCCCTCGATCATCGGACATCGAGCACTAAACCTTTATTATTTGCGGAAATACATTTTAATATTATTTCTTTTTTGTTGTATCAATTCCACGGCACAGACGCTGGGGGGAAGCACGGTATTCAATTTCTTGCGGCTGCCTGCAACGCCGCTTGTGACAGGAATGGGAGGGATGAATATCAGCATTACCACAAATGACGTCGCCATGGCATTTGAAAATCCGGCATTGCTGCAACAGGCGATGCACGGACAATTAAGTACCGGCTTCCAAACCGGTTTTTCAGGACTGCATACTTATTCGGCCGCGGGTTCCATTAATAAAGAAACGCTGAAGACAAGGTTTGCCGCCGGATTACACTATATCGATTACGGAAAACTTCCGCAAACCGATGCGGCAGGAAACGAAATGGGATTCTTCCGACCCAATGACTGGGTATTCCAGGTATCGGCTGCACGTAGTTACCTCACTCGCTGGAACTATGGAATGACAATAAAATATATTCAGTCTTTCATATGGAATGTACAGGGCGAACGGAATCGCCGTTGATATCGGTCTACAATATCTCGACTCAAGTAAGGGATGGAGTTTCGCAGTTGTTGCCAAAAACATGGGTACAACTTTAAAATCCTATGCAGATTCGGGTGGTGATGATCTTCCGTTTGATTTACAGTTCGGATTTACAAAGAAACTGGCCAACGCGCCATTGGCATTTTCTTTAACTGCACATCACCTGCACCGGCTCGCTTTGGGTTACAACGATATCGCATTCGATAACCAGGTGGGTTGGAATACTTCAGATGAAAAGAAACTTTCGTTGGATAACATCTTTCGCCATTTTGTACTCGCTTCTCATATTTATGCCGGGAAATATGTGACAGCAGATATAGGTTTTAATTATTTGCGCAGACGTGAGCTACAGGTGGGAAAGGATGGCAATGGCCTGACCGGATTCTCCATGGGCGTTTCGCTGCTTGCACGCAAATTTCAGGTACGATATGCGCGTACACAGTTTCAGCAATCAACAGGAATGAACCAGTTTGGTATAACGCTGGCGATGGATAAGTTGGGAGGACTATAATTACTGGAGAAAAACAGTTGAATCTTTCAGGATTGGAAGTTTTGTTTTAAACTGATCGTTTAGCAAAGTCCGGAAAATATTTACAGGACTTATACTATCATAAAGCGACGAATATTCTCTATTCTCATAATAAATAGCCATGAGATTCATCATCTCTTTTTCGCGAATGCGATCCTTAAGTTTGAGATGGAAGTCACGGAGACCATGATCTCCCATTAAAATGAACACTTTTGGCCGGTCGGATTTCGCTGTAGCTTTTGTCACAAGGTCTTTAATTAGCGTGTTGGCATATTTTACCTGGTCAAAGTAAAGACTATCGGTCATCCATTGTGGATGTGTGTCCCAAATTCGGCTATTGCCTGCTGAATCAAAAATAAATGGGGAATGCGGCAGTAGATAATGCCCCATTACAAATCTGGGTTTGGATGATGACTTTTGCAACTCGTCACTCAGTGACTGGTGTGTTTTATGAAGGTAGCGGGTCTTTTTCTCCTGTAGCTCATTCCAGTACTTCGCGCTCGGCCTGAGAAATTTAAATCGTGTTGTAAAATTCCACCAGATTTCTTTGTTCATTCGGAATCGGAAGTTATCTGATCGTAACGCATCAAATTGTTCGTTTTTCGAATATAGGTTTTGAAGGAGATGGCGCTCCCGGCAAATCCATGCGACCGCAATTCACAATTTCATATCCGCTTTCGGCAAGTACAACTGGCAATTTCGAATGTTTAATTGCTTTTTGCGCAAGCAACAATGATGCTGGATCCGTGGGCGTCCATTCCAGTGGAAATGGGAGATATGACATGTTTAAGGCCGAAGCTATCAGATGCGGTGTCGAGTTATAATTGCTCTTTGCAGCGCCTGCGACATAAAAGCCCTTATCCAAAAGAAAGCTATCGAGCGCGCTGTTGTCGTAACCGAGATATTTCTTTATCCCTGCTGAACTCATGTATTCATCAAAGACAACGAGGAAGATATCAGGCAGGCTGTCTTTTTCAATTTCTTTTGGTATAGAAAAATCGGGTGACTCTTTCTTTGTAAGCAGGATCTTATTTGTCTTATCGTCAATATTTAAGTAGATCGTTGTTGCGAGTTCAACTAAAATTAAAAACACCAACAATAAATTTAAAAAACGGCCGGTTCTGATTTGTAATGGTTTTTTCTTCTTTTGCCAGATAAGAATCAAGATTGCGATAATCAGAACTAATGGAACAAGAACGGTGTACGATGTAATAAATGAGGGAAGAAATGATTTCAGGAAGTCGTGAAAACTTCCCCAGAATAAATATAAAAACAATAAAAAAGCCTCCGAGAAATGCTGCACGTCGCAGGTTTTTTAAAAATAAATAGGAGATACCTGTAAAAACAATTGTTGCGATGACATAGTCGAGCCATCCTTCTGCAACAAAACGATTTGAAATCAGTCCAAAGTATTCGTTCTTCTTATGCCATATATAAAATATTGGCATCAGAATGATGTAAAAGGGAAATGATGGTATGTTATTAAAACGTATCACTTCTATTTATTTCCGGCTTAACCAATATAATATTCTCGACGATCCCGCAATATTTGCCTTCTTATGAATTTCGTATGATTGAAGGAATGAATGCTCGAATCTTTCCTGTGTATATGCTGGTTTTAATCCTTCCAGTCGGTTTAACAACAATGCCGCTTTCTCATCTTCTGCGGGAACAAATTCAATGATCAGTTGTGGCGCCATTGGCAGGAACATGTCCCTGATTGAATCAAACGGCATTTTTTTGTGGATAGCGAGATGGTGAATCAACGCAAGGGCCATTGCAAGGTCGCCGCGGGCACGGCTTAAGAACGAACTTCGTTCCTGGTTATTCACACCCATACCTGGAGATGGCCATGAGAGATCCTGAACCAACGGGGTAACTTGTGGGTGCTGCTGTTTTTTGCCCTGCAGGTATAAACGATTGATACATTCCGGATCTATATCCGCAGCAATTACATCAAGGTTGTTGGCTACAGCAATCTCCGTGAATGCGCCTTCATTTGCTCCGAGGTCAAGCACCTGTTTTATTTCAGACATTTCGCGAATCCATTGTTTTACCAGGGCCTGTTTTGCCAGCAGGTATTCACCACGTTGTCCGGCTTCTTCATAATAATCCGCCCATTCCGTTTTGCTGTCGGGTGTCTTCAGCGATTGTACCAACGTTTTTAAACTCAGGAAAATGCGTTTCAATTTATCCTTTCCGAAACCTTCAGTAGAGGGATTTTTTCCTGTTGTTTTTTTCGACATCTTTGCCTGCATGTGTATATGCAGGTAAGTGTGAATGGAAAAACGGCTGCGCCAGGGCAGCATACTTGCTACGGTTGCGAGTGGCATGCCGTCGGGCCAGGCTTTAAGTAACTCTGGTAAATGCTGTTTGTTATTATGCATCAACAACAGCGGAGCAAGAAAACTCTCACAAAATTGCCGGTAGGCAATCCATGGGCCGGGACGCAAAGGTTCAAAGGAAAGCGAGTCGATAAACAAGGGCTTTCCATTTTTCCATTGGATGTTATATGGTGTGGCGTCTTTTAACTGCAGGTTATATTCGAGGCAGTTTTCTGCGAGTTGGATTGTGAGCAACGCCGCATCACGCAGCATATCAAAACTCCACTCGTATGGATAAGAGATAAAAGGCAGCCGTTCGGGTTGCAGAAAAAGTGCAGCTTCCGAATCTCCGGTCAGGTTTTCAGCAATCCGTTGATGGGGGATGAGCCAGTTCTTATCAATAAACTTTTGGCAGGCTCCGCTTTTTTCAAATGCATCGAAAGATGCTTCAAACGATTTGTTTACCTGGCGGTAAAGGATTCCGTTTTTTTGGAAAATAAATCCCGCCGGGTCGCGGAAAGAACCGGGATGCTTTTGGGATGCCTGACTCATTCGCTGGTTTTAGTTTCCTCTTTTTTCTCTTTTTTAAATCCACGTTTTATAAAAGAGAAAAAAGTCAGGATATACAATTTAATTGTACGGAAAAAGAATACGATACCCAGTGCAGCAGCAGCTACGATTTGTGCAAGGTAGCTGCCACTGCCAGGATCGAGATATAACATGAAAATATTCATGACTACAAGTAGCTCAGGTTAGTTTTCGGAGTAAGAGTCAGCAGGGTCTGGTACATCAATTTGATGGTGTTTTCGATATCATCACGATGCAACATCTCAACGGTGGTGTGCATGTAACGTAAAGGAATTGAAATCAATACTGAAGGACAGCCGTCGTTGCTATATGCAAATGAATCGGTATCGGTACCTGTGCTGCGACTGAGTGCGCGCCATTGTACAGGAATGTTTTCTTTCGCTGCTATTTCTTCTACCAGTGCCAGCAATTTATTATGAACTGCAGGAGCATAGGAGAGAGAAGGTCCACGACCAGTTGCAACATCGCCTTCAATATTTTTATTGATCATCGGCGTGGTGGTATCGTGTGTTACGTCGGTGATAATGGCGATATTGGGTTTGATTCTGCGGGCAATCATTTCCGCGCCACGCAAACCGATTTCTTCCTGCACTGCATTCACGATATAAAGTCCGAAGGGAAGTTTCTTTTTATTTTCTTTCAGCAGTCGTGCTACTTCGGCAATCATGAAACCACCGATACGGTTATCGAAAGCACGTCCAACATAGTTGCCATTAGCCAGTTCGTCGAAACCATCCTGGTAAGTTACAACGGCGCCGATATGAATACCGAGGTCTTCTACTTCCTTTCGAGTGCGTGCTCCAGCATCCAGCCAGAGGTTATCAGTACGGGGTTGTGATTCTTTTTGATCTGTTCCCACACGGGTGTGAATAGCGGGCCATCCAAATACCGCTTTCACCGCACCTTTTTTACCGTGGATCAAAACACGGGATGCAGGAGCCGTTTGGTGATCCACACCGCCATTGCGCTTTAGGTAAATAAGACCTTCAGCTGTGATATAGTTTACAAACCAACTGATTTCATCTGCGTGTGCTTCAATTACAACTTTAAAAGGCGCATCAGGGTTGATGATACCTACAGCGGTTCCATATGGATCCACATAATGTGTGTCGATATATGGCTTCAGATATTCCAGCCACAATTTCTGGCCCCAGGTTTCAAATCCTACGGGCGATGCATTGTTGATGTAGTTGCGAAGAAATGTAAACGAGTCGTCGGTAAGTATAGAATTTTTCCTGGTGGCCGGTTTCGCTTTCGAACCAGCGCTGCGGGTTACTTTAGCCATGTACTGTGAAATTTTAATAGAGGCAAAGGTAAGGGTTTGTCCGATGACGGAAGTTCGATGACCGATGACCGATGGTCGATGTCCGAAGTTTGATGACCGATGATCGATGGTCGATGTCCGAAGTTTGATGACCGATGATCGATCGTCGATGTCCGATGAATGCTGCAAGTGTACGTTTCCCCTCTAATTGCGATAATGGGTAACCCGCGTCCCCAACCTTCTTCGGTCATCGGTCATCGGCCATCGGCCATCGACCATTGACCATCGATCATCGGTCATCGGTCATCGGTAGTCGGTCATCGAATCAACACCACCGTCCCCTTTAGGAAATACGGCTTGCCGAGATAGTCGGTGGCTTCTACAAACCAGACATAACTATTGCTGGCTTGTGGCTGCCCATTTACGGTACCATCCCAGCCATGCCCGTTGATTCGCGTACTGAATACCAACTGTCCCCAGCGATTGTAAACCTGGAATCTTTTTATTTCCTGCATGCCCACGGCAATGGGTCGTAGCACATCATTTTTTCCATCATTGTTAGGAGTAAATGCGGTTGGTACAAAAACCGTTGGTGGCGTTGCATATACCTTTACCTCCTGACTGGTAGTATCATAACATCCCAGCTCGTTATACACCCGCACCTGGAATGTAATATTGTTTGCAGCTTCATAAAGCGTTGCGATCGGGTTGGCAATATTGCTGTTGTTAAGGAAAATGGCAGGTTCCCATGCATATCGTACGCCGCCACTGGCCAGTAATTGCAATGGCTGGTCTACAAGAACAGCAGTGTCGTTGCCAACAACAGGTATAATCTTTGGTAACACAGTTACCAATACCGAATCGCTCACTGGTTTGGGACATCCGGTACCGGGATTGGAAACTGTAAGAACGAAGTTGGTGTTCTGCGGAGGATAGGCCGCAGGGAAAAGCTGTGTCGATTGCGTCATCATGGCCGCAGGCGTCCAGCGCCAGGTGGCGGCATTGGTATTTCCCTGTAAAAATGCGGGTGTGTTATAACAAATCGTCGTGTCGTTGCCGGCATTCACTGGCGGGTAAGGTTCAGTGCGTACCCATACACTGCTATTGGCAAAGCAGCCGCCTATTACCGCACGTACATCATAGCGTGTATCGGAAACCGTTACCACTTTGGGTTGACCAACGCCCGGAGTAATAACCTGCGCTTCGGGTGTCCAGTAGAATTGTAATCCATCCGAATTCACGCGGAGCTGAATGGTATCTGTGCTACATATGACCGTGTCGGGCATGAGCTGCAGCGTTACAAAATCCACCACTCGCACCAGTACAGAATCTGTATTCTCGCAACCGTCCGTATTGAGTGTGGCAATATAGCGTGTAGTAACAGGAGGACTCACCGTTGGATTCGGGCTGTTCGCATTTTGTATTTGCACGGAAGGGCTCCAACTGAAAATGCCCGTACCCGAAGCCAGCAAGGTCACTTCATCATTGCGACAAATCAGCGTGTCTTTAAAACCAAGTGTGATTGGAGGTTTCGTGATGATGCCTACCGTTCGCATGGCAGTATCACGACAACCATTATCGGCCCAAACGGTGAGTAAGACGCGTTTATTGCCGGTACCGGGATAGGTATAAGTTGGATTTCGGAGATGGCTGGTATCGTTGAATAATTGCGTTTCGCCAAAGTCCCATGACCAGCGCGTAATGCTGCCGGTTTGCAGTGTGGTTTGATCTGTAAATGTGGTAGGTTTCTGGTAACAGATGCCGGTGAAATCAAATCCCGTGCGCATTCCGGGGAAAACGTACACGGGTGCTGTCGCACTGTCGGAGCAGGGCTGGCCACGGTTTACAACCAGTTTGAGTGTATACTTTCCATTGACAGGGAATGTATAATTAAAAATGGGATTGGTACTGCTAAATAACACGGTTCCTCCTGCGTTGGTGACTGACCAGTTCCAGGATACAATCAATGGACTGTTGCTGATATTCTGTGTTGTCAACGTTCGCGAATCGCGACAAAGCATATAATCTTCTTCCAGCCTTGCGGATGCAATGCTGCAATCGGTGATATTAATTTGCAGGTCTTTTCGCTGAACGGCAATCACCTGGCCATCCCTGATTTCTTCTGCACAAACAGTGACCACATAAATTCCAGGTTCTGGGGCAATACCGGAAATAAGTCCTGTATTTTGATTGATGGTAACTCTCGGACCTAATGGCGCGGTTGATGAAAACTGGCCGATGTAATTGAGGTGTTGATAGGGTGGTTGTCCTGCCGGATTATTCATACCACCGCCACTTGAGCTATTATACCCTGGGCAAAATGAATACCGGAGATTATCGTTATTTTGGTCGGCCGCGCGAAAACTATACTCGAAATAATTGTCGGCGCAAACAACAACCAAATCAGTGCCGGTAAAATGTGCGCTGCTATTTGTTGGCCCTGTAGCAGAAGGAATGGTTCCGGGAATTTCTGCAGTGTACGTGGCACCCACCTGTGCACTTGAAATATTATTGATACCGCGAATGCGGAAATTAACTTCACTTGCGAGTATATAACCTGAAACAGAGGCAGGGAGCGTGACTACGAAATTATAATAGGCCACTTCATAACAAATCGTTGGAGGATCGGTGATACAGGGATCGTTGGGAACAAGCTGAATGGTTTCCTGCGACGACATAAAATGGGTTACATCCGAAATGCGTGTGCCCGTGCCTTTATCAAATGTGGAAATGATAGCAGGATTGGGAAACTGCCGTCCTGATCCACAACGCATGAAGAGTTTGAGTGTAACAGAATAACTGTGATTGTTGCCCGAGCTACCAATATGCGCATAAAACATTTCACCACCCGTGATATGGTCTGCAGATGCCCGCAGAAAGCATATGCACAATACAACGCTGAACAATGCGTGTTTCATGGGCTTCGTCCGTACAGGAAGTTTGGTTGGTTTAGGGACATTGAATATAAGAATTTTAAGGCAGAAATACGGAGACGGTAAGCCATTTTCCCGTCCGGGAAAGCCTTTTTCAGTGATACCCGCTGAATCAACCCTGCATTTGCTAAATTTACACCCTAAACAGAACCGCATGAAGTACCTGTTTCTCCTTATTTTGTTTATTCCCATTGCCAGCTTGTCCCAGGAATGTCCACTGATTCGGGACACGGATCCTTATACAAAGCTTACAACTTTATCTACCGGTTTTATGCAGGCAGGGGATACCCGCCTGAATATAGAATCTGATGGAAAGGAAATTGATTTGTTTTTTATTGTAAATGGAAAATGTTTTGCAGACGGCTCTAACGTATATGTTTATTTCGAAGGAATTAAAGCACGCATGTTTTACCGCAACACCGGTAGTATGAATTGCGATGGCTATGTGCATTTGAAATTTCGCAATCTGGCCAATCCAAACATTACGCTCAAACGATTTTCTACCAATAAAGTAAACCAGATCATTTTTATCGATGCAGATAAAAAAGAAAAAGTTGTGACGCTTACAGCTGAGCAGCAGGATAAAATCCAACAACTGGCAACCTGCCTGATTGAAGAAGCCAGCCAGAATATTCGCCCTTAATTTGGGCATTCAATAAACTTGTATAAAAGCCAAACAAATCAATGTATATGTCGAGGATTTTTTTAGTAGCATTATTTTTATCGGTTAGTGTTTCTGCTTTTTCATGGGGGCTCACTGGTCATCGCATTGTAGCTGAAATTGCCCAGATGAATCTGAAGAAAAGCGCTCAAAAGGAGTTAAAAAAAATTATTGGAAAAGAAACCCTTGCCTGGTGGAGCAACTGGCCTGATTTTATTAAGTCGGATACAACATGGAAGCATGCGGAGCCCTGGCATTATGTAAATGTGAAGCCAGGTTTAAGTAAAGAGGATTTTATCGCGGCATTGAAAGAGTTGCCCGGAAAGAACCTGTATTCTCAGTTGTATGAAACGATGGCTCAGGTAAAAGATCGGAGTCTTTCGCAAGAGCAACGCCAGGTCGCATTGCGTTTTTTGATTCATCTGGTGGGCGATTTGCATCAACCCTTACATGTAGGTCACGCCGATGATCTGGGTGGCAACCGCATAGTAGTTTATTGGTTCGATAGAAAAACAAATCTCCATTCACTTTGGGACACCTGGTTGTTGGATAATCAGCAATACAGTTATACTGAATATGCACGATTGCTCAATATCGCGTCGGAAGAACAAATGAAAGCATGGAGCGCCGGAACAATAGAAGACTGGTTATATGAATCGCACCTGATGGCTGAACAAATCTATGCTTCTGCAAAAATGGAAGAGAAGCTCGGGTATCAATATAATTTCAGGTATGTAAAAATGATGGAAGAACAGTTGTTGAAAGGCGGAGTTCGATTGGCAACGCTGTTGAATCGGGTGCTTTAAGCGAGGAGGGAAACGGCAAACGGCAAACGTGAAACGGCAAATGGTACTTCACGTTTCCCGTTTCCCGTTTGCCGTTCACGATTGGCTCTTCTATGTATTCTCCACGATCGTTTCTATGCGAAAAGGTTTCCCACAGATTTACGCTGATTTATGCACAGATTCCGCAGATTTTTTATGCTGAAGATTAGGCATCCGGATAAATATTTCATCGCACGCCTCACATATTTCACGTTTGCCGTTTGCCGTTTCCCGTTTCCCGTTTGCCGTTTCCCGACCCTAACGTCGAAATCTGAAGATGTAAGTTTTCCCGCCTTCATAAATAAACGCCTTAAACCGATTGGTGCCGGTGAAAACCATTTCATCAAAATGAATGGAGAAATAATCCTGATTGTTGAAATCAATACCTGCGAGACTGAGTGTTTTCACACGCCGGCTATCGCAGACATAGTCGCCGTATTCGTTGGTATAGCATCCGCCGGGAATATATTCACGACTAATATCCCATGAGCCGTCATATACTTCACCGGTTGTGCGGGTAAATGTCATTGAACCGTCTTCTCCGAAAATAAAATGATCGCCCACCTTCAAAGGCATAGGGCGGCTGCTTCCAATGCCACGCCGATCGATATCTGTAAGGCGCCATTCGCCGTCAATTCTATTTTCATAACTTTTCAAAAAATCCTTGCTACAGGCGGATAGAAGGAGTGTTGTCGTTAAAAGCAATAGGTAAAGTTTTTTCATGGCATATACTTTTAAAATATAATTGCGTAAGACTTTCAACCCCCAAAATTGGGGCTTTCAACCATCGGCCATCGGCCATCGGTCATCGCTCATCCCTCTCCGAATCTCGCCAATCGATTTCTAACAAAAACCTAAAACAACATATATGAAACGTTAAACAATTATAAATAGACGATTCGCTTTTTAACTTTTTGCGCGCGGCGGAGTCCACTAATTTTATTCAACAAAACATCTCTTTATGAGCCGTAAAAACTACTCAATAGCAATTGTCATGCTGGTGGGAATGATTCTTATTTCGGGTGATCTTCTCGCGCAGCGTGGGCGTTATCCGCGCAACTACCGGGGATATTATCCACGTTATGCGCCAGCACGTGCATTTATGGTCAACAGGCCATTTGTTTCTATTCAATTTGGAGGGTACAGGTATCGTTATCAGCAAGGATATTTTTATCGTCCTTATGGTTCGGTATTCAGCCTGGTATTACCACCTGTAGGCATACGCATCGCAACGCTGCCTCCGGGTTATCGTCGTGTGTATGTGGGACCAGATCCTTATTATTATTACAATGGGATTTATTATCGCTCCGGTCCGGATCGCCAGTATGAAGTGGTGGCGCCACCACTGGGTGCGGAGATCGCTCGCCTTCCTCCCGGTGCGAAAGTAACCGTGATCAACGGGCAAAAGTATTACGAGTATGGCGGTACCTTCTATGAAGAACTCATTTCTTCCGAAAATGAACTTTACTATAAAGTAGTGGGCACAGATGGCGTGTTAAATACAACATCAGAACCTCGTGACTTCCGTGAGGGAGATGGGGGAGAGGTTGAAGAACGTTTGCCTGCAGGCCCTCGTATGGGCGACCGCTTTGAAACACTGCCAGCCGATTCAAAGGAAATCGTACTAAAAGGCGAAAAGCTCTATTTGTCACCATCAGGATTTTATTATAAAGAAGTAATTGATGGTAATAAATTGTTGTATGAAGTGGTAGGAAAATAGCGCAAATTTTAGGAAATGTAATGATGGCGGGCCCGATATCGGGCCCGTTTCTTTTAACGACAATTTCCCCCGATTAAATTAAAAGAAAGGCCTATAGAAGTCGAATTCAATGTAATTGGTATAAGTCGAAAAGATACGAAACTAATAAGCCGTGTTTTCCCGTTCTTTTTCTAGAAACTCTTAGATGTTGTAGGTAAATTTTTATTCGGCTGTAGTGTTTTAAAGGATGTCAGAATCATCAAGTCTTCTATTTAAAAGACAATAGATAGTCAGTTACTTCGTGTCAGATTTTACATGTTGAAAAAGCCCGTTTTTTATCTGAGTTCCCTGAAAAAACCCAAGATCTCAATCCCTTGAAAAATGAGCTATCCGTATTCTTTTAAAACCACCATCCGATCCAACCCTTTTAAAGCCTAAAGAAGCCTACACTATGAGAACTGTTACTTACACCCAGGGCTCCGTCGCCCTGACTACAGGAACATCATTGACTACTTTGGTGGACCAGTTGCTGTTGGAAACCCAACCGCTGGCCCTCCAAAGCAAGTCAATTCTGGTGAATGAGATAGAGCCGGCCTTTTTTACTGCCGTTGCTGAATCTGTCGTTCGTCCCGTTATTGAAGAAATTCTTGAGTCGATGTTGCTGGTTGCAAACAATGGCCGCATCCACATTTTTGCCGAGAAATTTGGTGACAGCATCACCGTGGAATTTGAAGAAAGAAATAACTACAATGGTTATGCTTTAGCGTTCCGCCTCTGTGCTGTGGAACCGCTTGCACGCAAAGCCGGTGGTTATCTTTCTGTAAAAGGAGAGAAAAGCCTGTTGGCCCGTATTTCCTTTTGTTTCCCTGATGGTTGTTAATCACACGCTTCCTTTACATTGCATAATGCATTGAATGTGAGATAAATACATTCAGTATATTTGCTTCTATATCGGACACCTGTGCTTGGTGTCCGTTTTTTGCCTACTTTTCCCTTCTTATTGATTTTCCCCGTACCCTGCTGATCTTCATACGTAACCCCTTGAGGCAAATATAACCGTGAGTGTATGAAACGATTTTTGATTGCGTGCGCTGTATTGGTGCAGACGAGCCATGCGCAGGAATGGCAGGCTGAATTCTTAGCGGGTGCAGCCCTTTATAATGGTGACCTTTCACAGAAAGCGTTAAATGTGCGTGCAATTCGCCCCACATTTAACCTGAACATAAAATATGAATTCTATTACCTTGTTTTAAGGGCTGGTATTAGTTATACGCGGCTTGTTGGTAGTGATAAATATAATAAGGATCCCTATCTGCGAAATCGCAACCTGAGTTTTTATAACAATGTTTGGGAAGCGAGCCTCGTTGCAGAATACAATCTGGTAGAACCTGAATTGTTTTATGCCTACCCCTATATTATGGCGGGCGTAGGTGTGTTTCGCCACGATCCTTATGCTTTCGATAATGAAGGCAATAAAGTGAGACTACAGCCATTGAATACTGAAGGGCAGGGACTGCCGCAATATCCCAAGCGAAAAAAATATTCACTTACACAAGCCTGTTTACCCGTAGGAATTGGTTGGAAATGGAGAGTAAACGAAAAGTTTGATCTCGCTTATGAATTGAGCTATCGCTTACTGTTTACCGATTATCTGGATGATGTTAGTACAACCTACGTACGCACAGACTGGCTGCGAAATGAGTATGGTCCTAAATCTGCGGAAATGTCAAACCGGGCGACGCCGGTTCCGGGCAACAACCATGTTCCAGGCCCGGGTGATCAACGCGGAAACCCCGATGTAAAAGATAATTACATCACAAGCGGCGTAAAATTAATTATGCATTTGGGGAAACGGAAAAACTAAAGAGAAGATTCTTAAACGATGGACTGAAACATCTTTATAAATAAAAAGATCCAGGGCCTGGAAAGGCCCCGGATGTCGATTTCAAAAATTACTCGTCCACAATACTTTTTAACCCCTGTTGTTGTTCATGCCCTAAATGCAATTCAGCATTGCTGCGAACAACATATTCAGGTTTATCTTCCGACTCGTCCCCGTTGAGCGGAACGGGAGTCTTGTTAATATCTTTCAACAATAGGTTGTGTTTAGCTACAAATTCCTGCAACTGATTTCCGTAGTGTGTGCGCTCAGCTTTTGTAAGTGTAACCACACTTCCTTTTCCTTCGAAGAAATAATGCGTGCCTATAAATTTTTTCACGTGTCCTCTTGTTTCCGCAGGAAGCAGGTGCTGCAATTTCCAGAAGTTGCGACTGCCTGAAGTGCGGATCGCTTTATATACAGGGCCAGGGCCGCAGTTATAAGCAGCAACAGTCAGCAACCAGTCGTCGAATAAGCGATACAGGTCGCGCAGGTATTTTGCGGCGGCCACTGTGCTTTTATAAAGGTGTGTACGCTCATCAACATGACCGTTAACACGCAGTTTGAGAATGCGTGCAGTTTCAGGCATCAACTGCCAGGTACCGCGCGCACCAGCTTTAGAAAGTGCTTTTGTATTCAGTTCAGACTCTACAACCGCGAGGTATTTCAACTCACGAGGTACATCATAGCGTGCAAATACGGTGTCCATCAAAGTGAAAAAGGATTCACTCCGGCCGCGGATAATAGTTAATGTATTTCCGTATCTGGAAATGTACTGCGTTACGTATGCGTCACGCGTTTTATTGGCTGGAAGCTCCGGGAGTTCCCAGCAATAGCCGGCAGGAAAATCAGTCAATACAAATTCACGTTTGTCAAAAGCAAATCGGAAATGACTGCTGTCGTTGCGAGGCAAACTGTCTACAGCTTTCTTAGGTGTCGCAAACGACATCATGGAAGAACCCAGCAAAGTACTGCCTGTAAAAAAGAACGAATAAACCAGTTTTCTGTTCAACATCGTTTTCATATTAATTGAAACAATGCCGACCCGAGGGGTATGGATCACTGGTTTCACATAGGTGAAATGGATAACTGTTTTACGATAGAATATTGGGTTAATTCAGTGGTTAGAAACATCCGGTGGGTACGGTTATTGAGGCTTTTCATTTACCGGACGCTGCACTGTTAAGAAGTCTGCATCAGACGATGCATCGACCGGACAAAAGTACCTTCCGGATTCGGCTTATCCTAACTTTTACACGCAAGTAAAACTACCTATGATACGTAGCGATGTGGTTACCACATACATAGCTGAAAAAAATAAATTACTGAAAATTAGTCAGCGTTTCTGACAGTAAATGCAGGAAATGGCAGCGGGAGCGTGTTAAGGGTTGAGTGTCAAAACAATGACCGATGACCGATGTCCGTTGATTATTCGCATGCAGGAAACTCATCCCATATAAGGTGTATCTCGCTTTAGCAGCGTACATCAGACATCGGTCATCGATCATCGGTCATCGGTCATCGGTCATCGGACATCGGACATCGGACATCTATCATCTCTTCACCATCCCCCCTTTCTTACTATCCACTGAAATGGTATACTTCGCATTGCCACTCACGATCCATGCAACTTTTACCTGACCCAGTCCGGGAATATTAGGTACTTCTATTGTTGAAGGATTATTCTTTTGTTCTGTATTTATATTCAGATCGGCATTGTTTACAATCATGCCTGCAACTACCTGTGGTCCGCTGATGCTGATCCAGTCGGGACGTTCAATTTTAAATTTCAGGTCATGGCTCGAATGGGTAGGCATTAAACGTGTATTCGAAACGGTAACCGTGATTTTTTTTCAAACCACCACCCAGGTTGGTTTCCTGTAGTGAATCGATCACAAGTTTTGGTGTGTGGTAAGCATGATATATCGTAAACGACATATTCCTGTGCGCATCACTTTCCAGTAAAAATCCCGGATGCGCGCGACCGAAGTTTTTCTTAAATCCACCGATTTCAATCTTTCCATATTGTGGATGATCAAATTCATGCCAGTCTACAAATGCATCTTTAAATAAAAGCCAGCGATCAAACAGGAACGAACTTTCATCCTGTGCGCCACGTGTTGCGGGTTTATTAAAGAATAAAAAGGGAGTCCATAGTTCGTTTGAATAAGTATAAACGCCGCGGCCACCATAGAACCAATCCAGCTCACCGCCATATGCGGGATACAAATCTTTGTGTACAACCAGGTATTTATAACCGGGAATCAATTCTTCGCCTTTTTGTGCGATCGCATCATAAACGCGCACATCGGCAGGATTATAGGTTACCTGATCCGTAGGATCACCAGGACCGCGTAAAATCATACCACCTGCGTTGTGGTAAGACTGAGCGGCAGCGATGTTCGGATGTTTCATTACAAACTCCATTACCGCGCGGTTCTCTGGCAATGAGAAAGGATATTTATATGCACCGCCCTGGATATAGTTTGGTTGCCATCCCCATCCCCAGTCCCGATTTGGATCATATTGAAAGGTGTAGCCATCTTCATTTACCAGTCCGTCACCATCATTATCTTTTCCTTCCAAACCTAATAACTCATATTCGCCCACTTCGTCTACACCTACCTGAATCATTCTGCGTGGATCTGTTGGATCAACGCGGTAACGACCTCGTGGATTTTTACGACGCATCATCAGGATTTCATTGTCGCCATCAAGGTCGTCGTAACCATCTTCATCCACTAAACCATCGCGGTCGTTGTCGACAGGAATAACACCCGAGCGTGGTGAGCTGCCTGTGTTGGGTGCATGAAAATAACTGTCGCGGCCATCAGGATTGATAGATGGAACAATATAAAATACTTTATCGGCCAGCAATTCTTTGATGAAGCGGGTATCATGAAATGTTTCAGTTAGATACCAGGCAGTGTATAATGCAAATTCAGCTCCCTGTACTTCATTACTATGGATATTGCCATCAATATACATTCCCGGTTTCTGGTCGGGACTACCTGATTTAAAATCGGTAACTGTAAGTACCCATATATCACGGCCTTCATATGATTTACCAATTGACTCCAGCTTTGCCAGATCGGGATGTGCTTTTGCAATCTTCCGACAGATGTCTGTGATGCCGGCATGATCATTATAACGGTTCCAGCTAATGGGAACTTTTGGATTTACCGGGCTTCCTGCGGCTTTAAATACCTGGTCGGCATTTTGCGCCATTGTTGTCAACAACAAGGACAGGAAAACGAGCAGTGAAAATATTTTGCGTATCATTCTTTAGACTTTATTTCTTTAAAGAGAAACTTTGATTGACTTTGTACCGGTGGTAGGACTTCCTGCTTCAAGGGTCAGTATACCGCTGCCTTTGATCAGCCAGCTAATGGTTTCAGATGATTGGCCGGGAAGTGCGCCCAGTGTGTGGCGTGCACGACCGCTGATGATTTCCTGTCCTTTTGCCAGGCCTGCCGTTACAAGAATTCTTTTGATCCAGTAAGATCGTTCACCCAGTTTGGTATGTGACGGAAGCAAACCAAGATTTGCAACGTCAACCGTTACACGTGTGATTCCCTGTCCCAGTTTTTCTGTTTTCAAATTCAGCAGATCAAGTTCAGGTTGCATACCTGCCAGCTCAACAACAAACTGTTTATGCTTGCGCACAATATCTTTTGTCAATTGATAGGGAGGGGTATGCATAACAAAAGGATGAACACCGCCTACTTCTACTTCCTGATTGGGGAAGTCGGGGTGATTGATTTTCTTCCACGGGGTGAAATAGTTTTCAACGCCATTCTGTCCCGCCCAGCGGAGATAGTTAGCAACAGGATCTTCCTGCGTAAAGGCTTTCTCCTGTTTTGTGCTGTCGGGTTTTGTTTTTGGCACCCACCAACCCGGTGTGCTAAATGCAAAACGGTTATAATGAAAATAGGCCCATGATTGAAAATCGCCGCCAGGGTTGGGCGATTTAGGCGCATCTTTTTGTTTGATGATCTTATTATATACTTCTGAAACGGTACCATTTACTTTTACATCAGCATCCTGCCATCCACTGATTACGGGTGCATTGGCCTGTGCCTGGTTAAAAGTGTTGGGCTGGCTCAGGTTGTTGTGCGAACTGAAATTGACCACTGCATATACATTAAAACGCTCAAACAAAAAGTCGAGCATCGCACGGTTTTCAATTTCCGAAATGGGAAATTCACCGGCACCGGGAGTAAAACTCGGGTGTTTAAAACTCATGTTCTTATTAAAGGCAACACCGCCTTCACCATCTTCATTCCATTTTCCATCTTTATCATTATCGATGCCCTCCTGCATTAGCAGGTATTTCCCAACCTGCGGTTTGGCGGGATCGGCTTTTACCAACACACGATTATCGTCGGGATGCAGCAGGAATTCGCCTACGGGTGATGCAATGCGCATGAATGTAATTTTTCCATCACCGTCGAGGTCTTCCATTCCATCTTCGTCGGATTTGCCGTCGCGGTCATCATCGGTGGAGCGTGCATTGCCCGTACGTTCATATTGCAATTTGGCAAAATATTGTTCCATTGCATCCGGACTCATATTGGGGAAGAGATAAAATGTTGTTTTTTCCAGCAACTGGCGCACGCTGTCCGAACCGATGTCTCTTAGCAGTTCTTCAGCGAAGCCAATTACGAGTTCGGTACTGAGTGGGTTGTTACCTTCCACGCCACCGGCGATGGCAATGGCGGGACGGCTGTCGGCATTTGCAGCGCCGAGCGTAAGCAGCCAGATATCACGGTTGCCACTGGTTTTTGCAAGGGATTTCAATTGTGCGTATTTCGGATGGGAGCGGGCCAACTCCTGAAGACGGGAGCTTTGCCGGGCAAAATCGGAGTAATTGCCTTGGCTTTTGCCAGCCACCCCGATCAGCAAGGCAGAAAGAACGAATAAGCAGATTTTTCTCATGTCTTGGGTTTGAATGCCGAATATACGTTTTGCGTCTTATGTTTTGCGCTGATGATGACGGGTTTTGCACATATCTGGCGGTCCTGATGTTTGAAGTCGGTTTTTTCTTAAATTGTATGAACTAAACATTCTTGCCATGATCAAATTATCCAGTCTTAGATCCGGGGATATTGTCCTCGTTTATGATGAAGATGTAGAGAGAGAGGGCACGGTGGTACGGGTTAGCCACGAGCAGCACCAGGCTTTGGTTGACAATGGAATCCAGGAGTTCTGGTACAGTGCCGAAAACATGCAACCCATACCACTTGATGAATCGCAGCTCATGAAACTCGGTTTTTCACGGGAGGCTTTAGGTTCAGGGGTGAAGTACAAAAAAAAGACAGCTTTCGGCTGGTAACGCCGCGAGCCGGCGATTTTTCCAATCTTGAAATGTGGTGGCGTGAGGATCGGCGACATTTCAGTTTCCCACTTTCCGTACATGAGTTGCAGAATCTTTATCTGGATATGACTAAAGTGCACCTGGATAAGCATGTACATGCCTGAGAATCACTGAGTTTGATTGAGATATTTCGCGGTGGCAAAGCGGTTAAAACGAGCCGGAAACGGTGATTTTTAGCTGCTTTGCCACCTTATTTTATGTAATGGAGAATATAAATCCGAAATGGGGCTTTTTTTGCCCTATATTTGCCTGATTAACAGCTTATTAATTTACCCTCGGGAAGGCGCCGTCAATCGGACTGTTTATTTTTCTAACAGTTTTTTCTTTTTTCCACTGCTTCCTCTTATCTTTGCACCCCCTAAATTTTGTATGTCGAAACAACCTCTTATAAAACAGGATGGTATCATTCTCGAAGCCCTGTCAAACGCGATGTTCCGGGTAAAACTGGAAAATGGACATGAGATACTGGCGACGATTTCGGGAAAAATGCGGATGCACTATATCCGAATCCTGCCAGGAGATAAAGTGGGTGTGGAGTTGTCGCCGTACGACCTGACCAGAGGAAGAATTAATTTCAGATACAAATAAACAACCTTGCGGGAGGAGACTTTCGCAGAAAATGGTAAAATATGAAAGTAAGAGCATCCATTAAAAAGAGAAGTGCAGATTGCAAGATCGTGCGTCGTAAGGGTAAGCTGTACATTATCAACAAAAAGAATCCCCGCTTTAAGCAGCGCCAGGGATAAGAACGTAAGGTGGTCCGGGATGGATTGCCTGCATTAAAATTTTACATTTAAAACTCAGATTTAATATGGCTCGTATTGCCGGTGTTGATTTACCCAAAAACAAAAGAGGTGAAATAGGCCTGACCTATATCTATGGTATCGGTCCTTCTACTGCCCAGTACATTCTTGACAAGAACAATATTGATCGTAACAAGAAAGTGCATGAGTGGAATGATGACGACCTGAACGCCATTCGTAACACCATTACGGAAGAGTTCAAGGTTGAAGGTCAGTTGCGTTCTGAAGTGCAAATGAGCATTAAGCGTCTGCTGGACATTGCCTGCTACCGCGGTTTGCGCCATCGTAAAGGATTGCCCGTTCGTGGTCAGCGTACTAAAACCAACAGCCGTACACGTAAAGGTAAACGTAAGACAGTTGCTGGTAAGAAGAAGGCAGCTAAGAAATAAATAATAGACAATGCAGTTGTTATCCATTAACAACTGCATTGTCTATTGCACTATAACTGAATCAATCGCGGATCCCGTGGTGCCGGGGGAGGGTTGATTCATACCGCAAACGCGGTATATTTTTAAACAGAAGATTACCTCTAAGGAACATGGCAAAATCACAACAACAAGGCAGCGCTAAAGCCGCAGCCAAGAAGAGAATCGTGAAAGTAGATGCATATGGCGACGCCCATATCTCTGCAACATTCAACAACATTATCATCAGCCTTACAAACAAGACGGGTCAGGTTATTTCCTGGAGCAGCGCCGGTAAAATGGGCTTCCGTGGTTCTAAAAAGAACACACCGTATGCAGCTCAGATGGCCGCAGCTGATGCAGCGAAAGTTGCACTGGATGCTGGTTTGAAAAGAGTTGATGTTTACGTTAAAGGTCCAGGTTCAGGCCGTGAAGGTGCAATCCGCTCTCTCAGCCAGTCTGGTATCGAAATCGTAATGATTAAGGATGTGACGCCTCTGCCACACAATGGCTGCCGTCCTCCCAAGAAAAGACGCGTATAACAGTGATGGATTAAGCCGCGGTTTTATCGCACTTCATCCCATCGCTTTTTACATAGCATTATTCGTTTCATTTCAACAAAGGGCGCACGATTTATTTTTTTTCAAGACTTTTTACCGATCGTCGCGCCGGTTTCTAAAAAAGTCTAAATGAAAGTTTAATTATGGCACGTTACAATGGTCCAAAGACCAAAATCTCCCGCATTTTTGGAGAGCCTATTTTAGGTAATGGTAAATGGTTGGGTAAAAACAGCAACCCTCCCGGTCAGCATGGTGAAAAACGCAAGCGTAAAACCCTCGGTGAATACGCCCTGCAATTGCGTGAAAAACAAAAAGCAAAATACACTTACGGCATTCTTGAAAAGCAATTCCGCAAAACATTTGAGGAAGCTGCCCGTCGTAAAGGTGTAACAGGTGAAAACCTGATCAAGCTTTTGGAAGCACGTCTTGACAACACAGTATTCCGCATGGGCATTGCTCCTTCACGCCCTGCAGCTCGCCAATTGGTTAGCCACAAACACATCGAAGTAAACGGAGAAGTGGTAAACGTACCTTCTTTCCAGTTGAAACCAGGTGATGTTGTGACGATCAAAGAAAACAGCAAAGGAAGAACGTCAATCACTAGCGTGGTTCGCGCCAAAAACCCCAAATTCAGCTGGCTTGACTGGAATGAAACTGAATTCAAAGGTACTTTCATCACATGGCCCGAAAGGGAAAGTGTTCCTGAGAACATCAAGGAACAACTGATTGTGGAATTGTATTCTAAGTAAGAGGTTTAGATGTAGCACGTGTACCGGCAAACGGCAAACGTGATACATCTCCCTTGATTTACCATTCAAAACTTAAAATTTAAATATGGCAATCCTGAATTTCCAAAAACCGGATAAGATCATCCTGCAGAAGGCTACGGATTTCGAAGCACAGTTTGAGTTTCGTCCCCTGGAGCCTGGTTATGGTGTTACCATCGGCAACGCTCTGCGTCGTGTACTGCTGAGCTCACTCGAAGGTTATGCAATCGTAGGAGTTAAGATCGACGGTGTTGATCATGAATTCGCTACCATGAAAGGTGTAAGCGAAGATGTGGTGGAAATTTTTCTGAACCTGAAACAGGTTCGTTTCAAGAAAACAGTAGAACATGAAGTGGCCAGCGAGAAGATTCTCCTGTCACTGAAAAATAAAACTGAATTCACTGCCGGTATGATCGGTGAAGGAACTCATTCTTTCCAGATCATGAACCCCGACCTGCTGATTTGCACCCTCGATTCTTCTGCAAAAATGGATATCGAGCTGACAATCGGAAAAGGACGCGGTTATGTTCCTGCTGAGGAAAACAAACCCAAGGACGCTCCTATGGGCTTTATTCCTATCGATTCTATTTTCACGCCAATTAAAAACGTGAAATACACAATCGAGAACACACGTGTGGAACAACGCACCGACTTCGAAAAACTGATCATGGAAGTAAGCACAGATGGAACGATCCATCCTGAAGAAGCTGTTAAACAAGCTTCACGCATCCTGATCCAACACCTGATGATCATCACTGATGAGAACATCACATTCGATAACAAAGAAGAGAAGAAAGAAGACCTGGTTGACGAACAAACGCTTCAACTGCGTAAGGTGCTGAAGACTCCACTGGAAGATCTCGATCTTTCAGTACGTGCCTTCAACTGCCTGAAAGCTGCTAAAATCAATTCGCTGAGCGAACTGGTTCAGTACGAGCAGGAAGACCTGATGAAGTTCCGCAACTTCGGTCAGAAATCACTCGCTGAAATCGAGCAGGTACTTACCGAGCGTGGACTTTCATTCGGTATGGACCTCCTGAAAATGGGTGTTGATAAAGACGAACTATAATGAGGATTCAGAATCTTCATCGATTCTAAATCACGGATAAGTAGGCTGTAATTCCTGACACGGTGCAGCCGATATTTAATAACAAAGTCAATTTTTAAAAATGCGTCACGGAGACAAAATCAAAAACCTCAGCCGCACCAAGGCACATCGCGATGCCCTGTTGAGCAACCTGGCCTGCCAGTTGATCCAACACAAAAGGATCGTTACTACGCTTGCAAAGGCAAAAGCCCTGCGTGTGTATGTTGAGCCTTTGATCACTAAAGGAAAAACAAACACTACCCACCAACGTCGTGTGGTATTTAGCTACCTGCAAGACAAAGATGCCGTTACTGAACTGTTCAGCACGGTTGCTGAAAAAGTAGGCGGTCGTCCTGGTGGTTATACCCGCGTAATTAAACTGGGTACACGTCCTGGTGACAATGCTGAAAAAGCAATGATCGAGCTGGTTGATTTCAATGAGATTTATGGTAAGGGTAAAGGCGAGCAGAAAGAAGCTGCTAAGAAAACCCGTCGTAGCCGTAGCACTGCCAAGAAAACTGAAGCAGCTGCAACGGAAGCGCCTAAAGCTGAAGAAACAACTGAAGCAAAAGCTGAATAATAACTTTAGTTTTATCGATAAGCAAAGAAAGCCTTCCATCCGGAAGGCTTTCTGCTTTTCTGTAAACGTTATGAAAAACCAGTTAACGTATTCTGTTGGTTTTTACATGGTGAAAAATTTGTAACTTCCCTTTCCGATGTAAACGAATCCTATCTGCTGAGGTCAACAGCCCCTTTGTTTACATCCTTTTGAAAGGTTTAATGCCATCAAAGTTTTCATAACGATTGCCGCCGGAGTTTGAACCTAAACCGATTAAATTTTATTTCATGAAACAGGCATCCAGCAGAGCCTTGCATTTATTTCGCAATGAGGTAGGTATTCGTTTTCAATTGTACAATAGCCTCTTTACCTCTCTTCCTTTTCATCGTATTGAAAAAACAGGTATTCTTCTTTCGCTGCTTTCCAACAATTGTGAAGAAGGATATAAACGTGGCCAAAGCCCGATAAAAATTGTAGACGATTTTTTTCAAAACATACTTCTTATACTAATGAAAAAGAGAAAACGGATTTGTTATTCCGTTTTGTTCAATATGTAGAAAGACAGGTGGTATTGTTTGATGCACTGGAAGATGCTGCGTTTCGTGAAGTACATGATTTGAATGGCATTGGTACACTCAAGCATCTTGAATCGGAAGTGATACAGGAAGATAAAGCCGATGCACTCCAGGAAAAACTCAAAGACTTTTCCATTCGCCTGGTATTAACTGCACACCCCACGCAGTTTTATCCCGGTTCGGTACTTGGTATTATTAATGATCTCGCGCGTGTATTACGTGAGAATAATACCAGCGTGGTAAACACGTACCTGATGCAGCTGGGACGAACACCCTTTTTCAAAAACAAAAACCAACCCCCTACGATGAGGCGGTAAGCCTGATCTGGTATCTGGAAAATGTTTTTTATCCTGCTGCGGGTGGTATATTAACTTCCATACATTCTCAATTTCCTGATGCTGTTTCCGACAATAACCCTGTGATCCGCATGGGATTCTGGCCGGGTGGTGACAGGGATGGAAATCCTTATGTAACCAGTGATATTACCCTGCAGGTGGCCGATGCATTACGTGGCAGCATCATCAAGTGCTATTACATGGATGTGCGCAAACTAAAGCGCAGGCTTACGTTTGAAGGGGTGGAAACAATGTTGTCGGAGCTGGAATCAAAACTATATAACAACATCTTCATTCCCGGTTATCGTACTCAGATCACCAGCGATGAAATTCTAAAAACGCTGGAAGAAATTAAGAAGATTATTATTTACCAGCACAATGGTTTGTTCCTCCACCTGGTAACAAACCTGATACATAAGATTGAAGTATTCGGTTTGCATTTTGCGTCGCTTGATATTCGCCAGGATAGTTCTGTTCATCGAAAATTATTCGATGCACTTGCGGGCAGGGTGTTGCCGTCAAACTATTCTTCATTATCTGAAGACGAAAAAATCAACCTGTTGGTATCACTTTCCGAACCGTTGGATGCAGAGAGTCTGGAAGATCCGATTCATCAGGATACTATTCGCAGTATTCATGCTGTTAGATCAATACAAACTTACAACGGGGTAGATGGATGTAATCGTTATATCATCAGTCAGTGCTGCAGCGCATTGAATGCAATTGAAGTGTTGGGGTTATTCCTGTTGGGTGGTTGGAAAAAAGAAGAATTGAATATTGATATCGTTCCGCTATTTGAAACGATTGATGACTTAAAAGAATCGGGCGCAATCATGCGCAAACTCTACAGCCATCCTGAATACCGTACACATCTGCAAAGAAGAAACAACAGGCAAACGATCATGCTTGGTTTCTCTGATGGTACAAAAGATGGCGGCTACCTGATGGCCAACTGGAGTATTTATAAAGCAAAAGAAGAGCTCACCGCGATATCACGTGAGTATGATATTGATGTGGTGTTTTTCGATGGTCGTGGCGGTCCCCCCAGTCGTGGAGGCGGTAAAACGCACCGTTTCTACGCATCGATGGGTAACAATATTTCGAACAAAGAAATTCAACTGACGATACAGGGACAAACAGTAAGTTCCAATTTCGGTACTACCGATTCAGCGCGTTACAATATGGAACAACTATTGAATGCGGGGATATCGAACGACCTTTTTGATACACGTTCTTATACACTAAGCAGCGAAGAAGATCAGTTGTTGCAGGAACTGAGCACAGCGGGATATGAAGCCTATAAAAACCTGCGTGATCATCCGTATCTCGCGGATTATCTGTTGCAGGCGAGCCCGCTCCGCTTTTACAGCGAAACAAATATCGGCAGCCGTCCTGCAAAAAGGGGAGGAGGTTCACAACTTTCGTTGAAAGATCTTCGTGCAATTCCTTTTGCCGGATCCTGGAGTCAGCTGAAACAAAATGTAACAGGTTTTTATGGCGTAGGGTCGGCATTAAAGCAACTGGAATCGCAGGGTAAATTTCCGGCATTACAAAAGTTGTATAAAAACTCGTTGTTCTTTAAAACATTGCTTGATAACTGCGAAATGGCGATGATGAAATCATTCTTCCCGCTTACGGCCTATCTCGGTAATCATAAACAGTACGGGGAGATTTGGCAGAATATTTATGAAGAGTATGAACTAACTAAACAATACCTCAGCAAACTGAGTGGGCATCACGAATTAATGGCGGACTATCCCGTAGATCAGTTATCCATACAAATGCGCGAACGAATTGTATTGCCATTGCTAACAATTCAGCAATACGCATTGACGAAAGTTCGGGAGTTTGATGAGCAGTTGTTGCAAACGCCAATGAAGGAAGTGTATGAGAAACTGGTGATGCGTTGTTCGTTCGGGATTATTAATGCGGGCAGGAATTCGGCGTAAAAATGCCCCAGCAGCCCCACCCCATCCCTCCCCAAAGGGGAGGAGAATGAAAAAAGTTGAAGCCCCTTCCCTACCTTCCCCAAAGGGGAAGGAGACGAAAAGCAAACAGGCTAAAAAAAAGCTTCATCGGTTTGTTGTACAAATCGTTGAAGCTTTTTTATCTCCCTCCCTTTGGGGAGGGCCGGGGTGGGGCTGGTGATTTAGAAACTTATCACAGCTGCCAGCAACGCCGATACCGTTGATTTTGTACCATTGAAATCTTTATCAAGGAAGATTTCGTTTTTCGCTGATTCAAATCTGATTTCTGGAATAATTGTGAGGGGCCCTGCTTTATAGTTTAAGGACAAAGTGTTGGCAAAAATATTTTCAGAAGCAAAAGCAACACCTTTTTTATCGCCGATATATTCAGTTCTCCATGTGAGGCCAATTGTAGAAGTAGGATCATAGTTAAAATACAAAGCGCTTCCCCACCAGCTTCCATCGGGTGTAAAGGAACCATCAACCTGTTTGCGTGATTGAACAGTTCCGTTATAGCCGATATTGAATTTTTCGGTGATGGTGCCCAACAGGACAAGGTCAACCTGGTTGAGTGCTTTTAGTCCGCCGGGGTTTACACCATTTTCAGATCCACCGAAACCAACATAGTTGAGATAGAACTGCAGTTTCTGGTCAGCAAAACTTCCACTTACCTGTGCAAGCGCAGTTTTTACAGAGTTAGTAGAAGTGCTTTCATCGGTATAGTTGGCTACGCCCACCATGATACCAACATTACCTGCGGTAATATCTGCTTTTAAACCGGTATGAAAGAAAGGACCGTTTGAAAACATATAACTGGTGCTGTAGTTGCGGTTCAGGGGTGCATCCAATAGTTCATAACCCACGTGGGTGCCGAATTTACCCATGGTGAATTTTACTTTTTCTGAAGGGGCATAAGTTACAAAAGCCTGTTTCAGATTTGAAAGTGAGATAAACCCATTTTTACCTAAACCGCTTTCACCATCGTTGTAGTTGAATTCATCTATGCGACGACCAAAACCGATGTCTACAGTCCCGCCAACTTTACCCGAAAGCGCAGAGAAATCGGCACGGAGAGTTGCCATCCCTACTTCGAATGAATTGGTGGAATTGGTGAAACTGGTGTAATTGTTTGGAGCGGTACGATTACCTGCGAAATTATATCGATAGTAAGCGTCGGCATTTCCTGAGATCGTGAGTGATTTTGTTGAATCCTCCTGTGCATTTGCACAAAAGAGTGTCAGGCTGGCAGAAGATGCCAGCATAATTTTTCGTAACATTGTAGTAGCATTTTAGATGTTAAGGAAAGGGCACAGCGGTACAGACTTTTGCGAGAAGTCTGCACCTACCAACTGTGCCTTTTCTATTTGAATTAAGGTTTCGAGACAACAGCAACGAAATCAGGCAAGTGTTTTTTCTTCCACATTACCATTGTTATGGACAAGCAATGTACCCTGCAGGTACTTTTCGTTATGTTGTGAAGCATCCAATCCTTCATCTTCTTCCTGCTGTGTAACACGCATGGGTAAAATGAAGTTGATGGCTTTGAAGATGATGAAAGAAACGATGAAGCTATAAGAAACAGCGAGAATCATTCCCTTTAATTGAATCAGGAACTGACCATCTACTACTAATTCGTTAACGGTTCCACTGCCAACAGCGCCTGTGAGCAGCATGCCAGTAATACCACCTACACCATGGCAGGCAAATACATCCAGGGGGTCATCAAGTTTTGTTTTATGGCGCAGGAATTCCGCAACCAGGTTGGATACGATAGCGGCTACAAAACCGATAAAGAGAGCCTGTGGTACGCCTACAAAACCTGCAGCAGGAGTAATGGCAACAAGTCCAACAACTGCACCAATACAGAATCCTAGAACAGAAGGTTTTTTTCCGCGGATTACGTCCAGGAACATCCATGATAAACCAGCAGCAGCAGCGGCAGTATTAGTTGTAGCAAATGCATAAACTGCAAGTGAGCCCGAACCTACAGCGCTACCCGCGTTAAACCCAAACCAGCCAAACCAGAGAAGACCGGTACCTATAAGAACATAAGGGATGTTGGCGGGTGAGGCTGAAGCTGATTTAGAACGTGGTTTTAATACGATCGCACCAGCGAGCGCGGCCATACCGGCAGAAATGTGTACAACGGTACCACCTGCAAAGTCAAGCACACCCCATTGGGCCATCAGTCCTTCAGGATGCCATGCCATATGCGCGAGCGGTGCATACACCAATACGCCAAAAAGAACGATGAAAAGTGTGTAAGAACTAAAACGGATTCTTTCCGCTACAGCACCTACCACCAGCCCGGGTGTGATGATGGCAAACATCAACTGAAAACATGCAAACAAAGGCAGCGGAATAGTTGAAGCACCACTCCAGGGTTCTCCTTCCATCACGCCTTTGAAAAACAGGAATGTTTCGGGACTGCCGATAAATCCACCAATGGAATCACCAAAGCAAAGGCTGAACTGAACAACAATCCACAGCACGGAAATAATTCCCGCAGAAACAGTGCTCTTGATCATGGTGGAAAGAACGTTTTTGCGACCCACCATGCCACCGTAGAAAAAAGCGAGGGCAGGAGTCATCAGAAATACAAACGCGCAGGAAACGAGCATCCAGGCGATGTCACCGGTTTCATAAGTGTACTTAGGAGTGCCGTCTTCGGCGAGTACAGTGGAAGGATCAAAAGAAGCAGCCGGAGTCATGAAGACTGCAGCAATCGCCACTACCAATAAGATCAGGAAGGGCGCTACCTGTTTTACAGTTGTTTTGCTCATAAACGAAACTTGGTTTTTAAATATTAAATAAATAAGCAATACTGCAATCGTCATTGAAAATTAGTGTTATTTTAATATAACATGTGTTAGTTTTAAAGTATTTCAATCATTATGGTGGAAAAAATGTTAATTATTCTGTCTAATTATAAATATGTTTAAATAAATGAATATGTAATTCGTTAATAAATCGTCGGCGACTGGGATTTCCAAAAGAAAAGCCTGCACTTTTGGGTGCAGGCTTTATTATCTGTTGTTGATTTCGGTTATTATGCAAATGCTTGCAGAATGGTCGCGTCTTTGGTTTCCAGTATGGAGCTTCCATTATTCAGGAATTCGTCTACACGGCGGGCGCACTCACGTCCTTCGCTGATGGCCCAAACCACAAGCGACTGTCCACGGCGTGCATCGCCCGCAGCGAATATTTTGGGAAGGCTGGTTTGGTATTGCTTTTCCGATGCTTTTACATTTCCGCGCTCATCACGTTCAATCTCGAGCTGCTCCAGCAGTCCCTCGAATTGTGGATGAAGGAAACCCATCGCAAGCAGCGCAAGATCGCAGGGAATTTCGCGTTCGCTGCCTGCAACTTCAGTAAATGATGCAGGGCGTCCATCTGCAGATGCCTTCCATTCAAGATCTACCAGGCGGATCGCTTTCAGTTTGCCATTTTCATCTTTAATAAATTCTTTTGTATTCACAGCCCACTGACGAGTGCAGCCTTCCTCATGCGATGTTGTTGTTTTCAACAACATGGGGTAAGTAGGCCAGGGCATTGCCTCCGAACGTGACGCCGGCGGCTGTGGTAATAATTCAAACTGTGTAACTGATCTAGCTCCCTGGCGGTTGGACGTTCCCACGCAATCGGAACCTGTATCACCACCACCAATCACAACTACATGTTTGCCAGTTGCAAGCAATTGATCAGGTAAGATATTGCTTTCAATTGCTGCATTTGCCAGCGGATCACTACCATCCACCCGCTTATTTTGTTGTTTCAAAAACGACATCGCAAAATGCACACCATCAGCATCACGACCGGTTACTTCCAGGTTGCGGGGTACAGTAGAGCCGGTGGCGATAACAATCGCATTGTATTCACGCAACAGGTCGTTTACATTTACATTCACGCCCACATTGGCATGACACACAAACTGTACTCCTTCTTCTTCCATCAGTTGCACCCGGCGGTCAATCACCCATTTCTCCAGTTTGAAATCGGGAATGCCATAACGCAATAATCCACCTGGTTTTTCATCGCGTTCAAAAACAGTTACTGTATGACCTGCATAATTTAATTGCGCTGCAGCGGCGAGTCCGGCAGGACCCGAACCAATAACAGCGACTTTTTTTACCACTACGCAGGTTCGGTTTACGAGGTTGCACAAAACCTTTGTCGAAAGCAATTTCTATAATATGCTTTTCAATCTCTTCAATCGCCACAGGAGGCTGGTTGATGCCCAATACGCAGGCGCTTTCACAAGGTGCAGGACAAATGCGACCTGTGAATTCAGGAAAGTTATTGGTTGATGTAAGCACATCATACGCTTCCTGCCAGTCCTGTCTGTAAACAGCATCATTAAACTCTGGAATTACATTACCGAGAGGGCAACCACTATGGCAGAAGGGTACGCCGCAATTCATGCAGCGTGCTGCCTGCTGGTTGAGTTTCTCATCAGCCAGTGGTTTTACAAACTCGCGATAGTGTAACACGCGCTCCTCCACCGGAGATTTCTCCGGCATTTCACGTGTAAATTCTTTAAATCCTGTAGGCTTGCCCATAATCTAGTTAATGATCATTTTTCTTATTAATATACACCTGCTCGCACGCGCAATGTGCTCCACCCATTGCTTACTTATATTGCTCGTCCGGGGCTTATGGCATTTCTGCAATGTCTTTCACGCCTCTCGAATTTCACGGTTGCCGTTTCACGTTTGCCGTTTCCCGTTTGCCGTTTGCCGAATGTCACGCCTCACGCTTTACGCTTTTTTTATTCTCCATCAAAACCCGCTTATAGTCTTTCGGGAATACTTTAATAAAGTGTTGTAACTGGCTGTCGAAATCTTCCAGTATAAAACGTGCTACAGTACTTCCGGTAAACTGGTGGTGACGTTGAATCATTGTGAAGAGGTTATTCTTGTCCTCAAGTTCACAAAGATCAAGATCCACCATCTCGGTATTGCAGTTGTTGCGGAAAACACCATTTACATCGTAGATATAAGCAATGCCACCACTCATACCCGCAGCAAAGTTGCGACCCGTATTTCCCAGGATAACAACGGTACCACCCGTCATGTATTCGCATCCATGATCACCCACGCCTTCCACAACTACCTGCGCGCCTGAGTTACGTACACCGAACCGTTCACCGGCTTTTCCGCGGATAAACGCTTCACCACTCGTAGCGCCATAGAAGGCAACGTTGCCAATGATGCTGTTTTCTTCAGGAGTAAACGTTGCTTTTTTATCGGGATAAATAATTAAACGTGCACCGCTTAATCCTTTTCCAAAATAATCATTCGCGTCGCCTTCCAGTTCCATCGTCATGCCTTTTGTGTTGAAGGCAGCAAAGCTCTGTCCGGCTGTTCCGGTGAATTTGAAATGAACGGTATCGTCGGGAAGACCGGCAGCGCGGTAACGTTTTGTTATCTCATTCGACAACAATGTTCCTGTTGTGCGATCTGTATTGATAATTGGGAAGCTGGCCTGTACTTTCTGTCCCTGCTCCAGGGCAGGTTGTGCAGCCTGCAGCAGTTTCCAGTCGAGTATATCACGCAGGCCATGATCCTGCGTTTCCGAATTATACAATCCTGTGTATTGAGATGCAGGTTCTTTATACAGAACGGGTGAAAGGTTCAGCTTGCTGTATTTCCAGTGACTGATATTGTCGCGCATCTCCAGGTTTTCAACCTGGCCTACCATTTCATTCACAGTGCGGTAGCCAAGTTCTGCCATCACTTCGCGCAGCTCCTGTACCATAAAGCGGAAGAAGTTTACTACGTGATCGGCAGCACCCGAGAAACGTTTACGCAAATCAGGATCCTGTGTAGCCACGCCAACAGGGCAGGTATTCAAATGACACTTACGCATCAGGATACAACCTTCCACTACCAGCGCTGCAGTTGCTATGCCCCATTCTTCTGCGCCCAACAATGCTGCAATTGCGATATCACGACCGGTCTTCATTTGACCATCGGCCTGCAGCACCACGCGGCTGCGCAGTTTATTTTTTACAAGTGTTTGGTGCGATTCAGCAAGACCTAATTCCCATGGCAACCCGGCATGCCTGATAGAAGAGAGTGGTGATGCACCGGTTCCTCCATCATGCCCGCTAATGAGAACAACATCTGCTTTTGCTTTCGCCACACCAGCCGCAATTGTACCAACCCCGGCTTTACTTACCAGCTTTACACTGATACGTGCCTGGCGGTTTGCATTTTTCAAATCGAAGATCAACTGTGCAAGATCTTCAATGGAATAAATATCATGGTGCGGGGGCGGAGAGATCAATCCAACACCAGGCGTAGAATGTCTTGTTTTACCAATCCACTCATCTACTTTATGTCCGGGCAGTTGACCACCTTCACCAGGCTTTGCACCCTGCGCCATTTTAATTTGCAGTTCATCTGCTTCTGTGAGATACAAACTTGTTACACCAAACCTTGCGCTTGCTACCTGTTTAATCGCACTCCGCATGGAGTCGCCATTTGGCATCGGTTGATAACGTTGTTCATCTTCACCACCTTCACCCGTGTTGCTTTTCGCGCCAATACGGTTCATCGCAATGGCAAGTGTAGTATGCGCTTCCCAACTGATAGAACCAAAACTCATAGCGCCGGTAGCAAAACGTTTAAAGATATTCTCTGCAGGTTCTACTTCTTCAATTGGAATGGAAGGACGCAACTTTTTAAAACGGAACAGGCTCCGCAATGTGCAGGCTTTTCTCCCTGCTCATTTACCAGCTTTGAATATTTTTTAAATGTTGCGTAGTCGTTTGTTCTTGTTGCATGTTGCAACAGGTGTATTGTCTGTGGATTGAAAAGATGGTATTCACCTTTACGTTTCCACTGATAATTTCCACCAACTGTGAGGCGGTCGACGGGCACATCTTTTTTGCTGAAAGCAAAATAATGTTTGGCCAAAGCTTCGCGCGCAATTTCATCAAGGCCCATACCTTCGATACGCGAGGTGGCTCCTGTAAAATATTTATCGACAACATCAGAGTTGATGCCAAGAATTTCAAAAATCTGCGCACCCTGGTAAGACTGCAGGGTAGAGATACCCATTTTTTGAAAATACTTTCAACAATCCATCATCAACTGCTTTAATATAATTTTTTCTTCAGCTCTTCTTCTGTAAGATTGGTCTTTAACTTACCCGATTCTTTCATGTCGCGGATCGAAGAGAGCGCGAGATAAGGGTTGATAGCTGTAGCACCAAACGCAATCAGGCAGGCAAAATGATGTACTTCCCATGCATCACCAGCTTCTACGATCACACCTACCTGTCCGCGCATTCCTTTGCGGATCAAATGGTGATGTATTGCTGCAACTGATAACAGTGAAGGAATAGGCGCGTGATCAGAATCAATCGCACGATCCTGTAATATCAAAACTTTAAAACCATCCTCAACTGCATCCACGGCGTAACGACAAATGCGATCGAGTGCAGCCTTCAGTGCGCCGGGTTTACCATTTGCCCTGAAATAACATTGCAATGTTTTTGCCTGGAATAATCCAGTATCGATACTGCGAATCTTTTCCAATTCGTGATTGGTGAGAATCGGTTGTTTCAGCGCCACACTATGGCAGGTAAGCGGATCTTCAATTAAGAGATTTCCATTGTTGCCTGCAAAACTTGCCAGCGACATCACCAGTCGTTCGCGAATGGGATCAATCGGTGGGTTGGTTACCTGTGCAAAGAGTTGTTTGAAATAAGAGCTGATGTGTTGTGGTTGATCACTCAAAATCGCCAATGGCGTATCTGTACCCATACTTCCCAGCGGTTCCTTTCCATCGGTTGCCATGGGTGCAATTATCTGATCCAGGTCTTCGGTGCTATAACCAAAAGCTTTTTGGTATTTGAAAATCTGGTCGTGTCCCAGGTGGGTAAAAGTAATTCGTGGCTCAGGTAATTCTTCAAGTCGGATTTTATATTTATTCAGCCATTCACCATAAGGTTTTTGTGCGCAGATGTTTGACTTCAATTCGTCATCGCTGATGATACGACCCTGCTCCATGTCCACTACGAACATTTTACCCGGTTGCAAACGTCCTTTTTCAATCACCATGCTCTGATCCACAGGTAGGGCACCTGTTTCTGAAGCCATAATAACGCGATCATCTTTCGTAACACAATAACGTGAAGGACGCAGTCCATTACGATCCAGTGTTGCGCCGATTATTTTTCCATCGGTAAAAGAAATAGAAGCCGGACCGTCCCATGGTTCCATGAATGCAGAGTGGAATTCATAGAATGCTTTCTTCACCGGATCCATTTGTTCATTACCATCCCATGCTTCAGGAATCAACATCATCATTACATGTGGAAGAGAACGGCCGGTCATGGTCAGCAGTTCGATCATATTATCGAGGCAGGCCGAATCCGATTGACCGTTGCTCACGATTGGAAGCAACATCTCCATTTCTTCCTTCGTAAAATAGGGGAAGTGAAATTTTTTCTCGCTTGTTTTCAGCCAGTTTAAATTTCCCTGCAGAGTGTTGATCTCTCCATTATGCGCTATATAGCGGAATGGCTGCGCCAGTTTCCATGAAGGAAAAGTATTGGTGGCGAAACGGGAGTGTACCAACCCGAAAGCGCTTACCATGCGTTTGTTGCTGAGGTCGGGAAAATAATTCCTTACCTGACGGCTGGTAAGCTGGCCTTTATATACGATTGTTTTATACGACAACGAAGCGATATAAAATCCGATTTCGTCTTTGCGAACTGAATTTTGAATCGTGTGGCTCGCATAGTTGCGCAGCACAAAAAGTTTTCTTTCAAATTCGTCTGGATTGGAAATATGATCCGGGCATGCGATGAATACATGTTCCATTTCCGGCTCCACGCTTAGTGCAGTAGGGCCAATATCCTGTGTGTTCACAGGCACTTTGCGATAAGCAAGCACTTCCAGTCCGAGTTTTTCGGCACTGCGATGGAAGATTTCGCGGCATTCTTCACGCAAACGAATATCACGAGGAAAGAAGATAACACCTACGCCATAACGGCCATAGGAGGGAAGGTGTACTCCGAGTTTGATACATTCATCAAAGAAAAATTCGTGTGAAACCTGGATCATGATACCCGCACCATCACCTGTATTCTCTTCGCATCCGCAGGCACCGCGGTGTTCCATGTTTTCAAGCACAGTAAGCGCATCAGAGATATTCTGGTGTGATTTTCCGCCTTTGATGTTGGCGACAAAGCCGATGCCACAGGCATCATGCTCAAACGAAGGGTGGTACAAACCGCAATTGCTTGCCATTGGCAGTAGTTGTTTTAGATAAAATATAATAAAGTCCAGCTTTCGCTGAACGTATAGCAAGCAATAATGGAAAATTACTAAATTTTCCTCAGAGAATTGACGTAACTATTCAAGTTTTTTCCACACTTGTATCTCTTACAATCGTTAGTAAAAAAATACTAAACGAGATATCCAAAAAGTGTGTCGTCTTTATTCAGTTCGGTATACTGGATTTGTGTAGCGTGAAGTTTTTGGATGAGCGCTTCATAATCGGCACGTGAACGTAATTCAATCCCTACAAGAGCGGGACCGTTTTCCTTATTGGTCTTTTGCATGTATTCGAAACGCGTAATATCATCTGTAGGACCAAGTACATTGTTTACAAATTCTTTTAACGCACCCGGGCGTTGTGCAAAACTGATGAGGAAGTAATGTTTCAGTCCTTCGTACTGGAGACTACGTTCTTTGATCTCCTGCATGCGGTCGATATCATTGTTGCTGCCACTGATAATGCAAACGACATTTTTCCCTTTGATAGATTCTGCGTAATCATCAAGAGCTGCGATAGACATGGCGCCTGCTGGCTCCACTACAATCGCATCTTCGTTATAGAGACGAAGGATGCTGCTGCAGATTCTTCCTTCTGGAACCAGTGACATGTCGTCGAGAACATGACGACATATTTCAAATGTAAGTTCACCCACCCGTTTCACGGCGGCACCGTCTACAAAGCGGTCGATACTGTCGAGCGTAACCGGGTGACCAGCCTCCAGTGCTTTTTTCATCGACGGAGCGCCTTCAGGTTCCAGCCCGATAATTTTTGTTTGGGGAGATATGCGTTTGAAATAAGAACCAACTCCTGCACTTAAACCGCCGCCACCTACAGGTACAAACAGGTAATCAACATCAGGCTTGTCCTCTAAAATTTCCATGGCAACAGTAGCCTGCCCTTCAATGATACGGTAGTCATCAAAAGGAGGGATAAAAGTCATCTGATGGGCAGTGGTATATTCTTTAGCCGCTGTTGCACAGTCGTCAAATGTGTCGCCTACCAGTTGTATTTCGATAAAATCTTCGCCAAACATTTTTGTCTGGTGAATTTTTTGTTTCGGTGTGATAACCGGCATAAAAACCACACCACGGATACCGAGTTTTCGGCAACTAAATGCAAAACCCTGTGCATGGTTACCGGCGCTTGCACAAACCACACCTTTTTTCAGTTGCTCCTGCGGCAGCGAACTGATCATATTGTAAGCGCCGCGCAATTTATAGGAACGAACTACCTGCAGATCTTCTCTTTTCAGATAAACATTACACTGAAATTTGCGGGAAAGGTTTGCATTCCATTGCAGGGGCGTCCGGATCACTACAGGCAGCAACCGTTCAGCCGCTTCTTCAAATTGAAGCGACCGTTTTGGTATGTCGTTTAAAACAACATGTTCTTTCGATTGATTTGCTGTTGCTGTAGTGACCGGTTCCATTCTGCTTTTTTTAAAAATATTCTTTCTTTGATCTAGCCTACAGATTCGCTTTTCAGTGCCTGCTCACGGAATACATTTTTTGTAGATGATTCTTCAAAAGGATTTCCGTTTACAGATTGGTTTTCAGGACGAAGGCTTCGAACCGTTTTCCCTGCCTGCCACATTTCACTTTCGCGCAATTCACGCAGTTCTTCTTCCAGTTTCTCACGGTAATCAGGTTGTGAGTTGCTGTCGATCGAACGTTGAGATTCTTTACCGGTGGCTACGCTTTCATACAATTCTTTGAAGACAGGAGCTGTTGCATCGCGGAATTTTTTCCACCAGTCGAGAGCGCCGCGTTGTGCGGTTGTTGAACAGTTGGCATACATCCAGTCCATACCATTTTCAGCTACCAGTGGCATGAGTGATTGTGTCAGTTCTTCCACTGTTTCGTTGAATGCTTCGCTGGGGCTATGGCCTTTGTCGCGCAGCACCTGGTATTGTGCAGCAAAAATTCCCTGGATGGCGCCCATTAATGTGCCGCGCTCACCGGTAAGATCGCTATATACTTCTTTCTTAAAATCTGTCTCAAAAAGATAACCGCTTCCTACTGCAATTCCGAGAGCAACTACACGCTCGAATGCTTTGCCGGTGGCGTCCTGAAAGATTGCATATGAGCTATTAAGACCACGGCCCTGGAGGAACATGCGGCGAAGTGACGTACCACTACCTTTTTGGAGCTACCAGGAATACGTCCACATCTTTTGGTGGAACGATCGATGTTTGCTCGTTGAACGTAATGCCAAAGCCGTGCGAGAAGTAAAGCGCTTTGCCAGGTGTAAGATGTTTTTTCACAGTTGGCCACATGGCTATCTGGGCTGCATCACTTAAAAGATAGCAGATAATGGTGCCGCGCTGCAATGCTTCTTCGATCTCGAAAAGAGATTCACCGGGTACAAAGCCATCACGTACAGCCTTATCCCAGCTCTTTGAATTTTTTCGTTGACCAACGATTACATTGATACCGTTATCGCGTTGATTCAGCGCCTGGCCGGGACCCTGAACACCATAGCCAATTACGGCTACCGTTTCGTTTTGCAGCACCTGTTGGGCTTTGCTAAGGGGAAACTCTTCGCGTGTGATTACATTCTCCTCAACACCGCCGAAATTTAATTTTGCCATCTTATCTGTTTTAAGTTGTTGAAAGTTTATGGTTAATTAAAAATAAAATGTCGTTCAATTTTCATCGATCCTCTATCGTTTTCCTGGTTCCACAAGTCGTCCCTTCGGGACTCATTTGATGAGGAGCGTCTTTTGCTACCGATATCCCGTCCCTCCGGGACGGATTTCGTTAAAACAATTTAGCGTCCTCTGTCTATTTCGTTTGACCACATTGCATTCCTCCAGATGCTAGAAAAGTACGTCAAAAATTCTCCATCCCCCATCGATCATCGGACATCGATCATCGATCATCGACCATCCACCATCCCCCATCTCCCATCTACATCGTGAAAACTTTCTCTCCCTGATCTAAATATTCATTTTCTATCGCTTCTTCCCCGGGCTCACGGTATTCGAATTCTTTTAACTTTTCGTGGAAACCATCGCTTGCTTTGATAATCGCAACTCTTCCGCTGCGAACAAATTCGATTAAACCAAATGGTTCCAGTACGCGAATCAGTTTATCCGTCTCTTCACGGTGTCCGGCAACTTCAAAAACTGTATAATCTTTTCTGATCACTACTGCTTTTGCACCATGTTCACGCAATAAGCGTTCTACTTTTACTTCGGCTGCGATAACTTCTGTTGGTACTTTATAGAGCGCGAGCTCCTGCCAAACGATTTCGTCCGCAGTATTGTAATAAGCTTTCAGTACTTCCACCTGCTTTTCAATTTGGCGGCAGAGTTTGCGTACTACTTCTTCAGTTTCATTGATTACAATGGTGAACCGGTGTACGCTGTCTACTTCTGATGGAGAAGTATTGAGACTATCAATATTTATTTTGCGACGCGAAAAAATGATGGCGATGCGATTGAGCAATCCAATCTGATTTTCGGTGTAAACGGTTATGGTATATTCTTGTTTTGACATTACCCACGTTTTAATTTGTTGTTTGAATTTTTCCTTTGGGATTTCCAGGTCAATTATTATCTAAACTTCATCACTACCCAATACAATCTCTGCCACTCCGCGACCCTGAGGAACCATCGGAAATACATTGTTTTCTTTACCAACCATCACTTCAAGCAGGTAACTTCCATCTGCATTGATCATGGTTTCCAGAGCTGATCTTAAATCTTTACGATCGCTAACGCTTTGTCCGGGTATGCCAAATCCTTTTGCTACCTGTACAAAATCGGGGCTGGTGATATCTACAAATGAATAACGACGTTGGTGGAACAATTCCTGCCACTGACGAACCATTCCGAGGAACTGGTTATTAAGGATCATGATTTTTACATTCGGTTTGAATTGCATGATCGTTCCGAGTTCCTGCAGTGTCATCTGGAAACCACCATCACCAATGATAGCAACCGTTGTACGTGAAGGATCTCCATAAGCAGCACCAATTGCTGCGGGCAGGGCAAATCCCATCGTACCTAAACCACCGCTTGTTACATTGCTGCGCGTGTTATTCATTTTTGCATAACGGCAGGCCACCATCTGGTGCTGGCCCACATCTGTAACAATGATGGCTTCTCCATTGGTGAGTTCATTCAGATTGCGCAATACTTCACCCATTGTCATCACATCACCTGCAGGATGGAGTTCGTTCTGAATGACTTTCTGGTCTTCCTTCGCCTGGCAATCTTTAAAACGTTGCAGCCATTGCGGATATACTTTCTGCTCGATCAGTTCTGTCAATAGCGGAAGCGTTTCTTTACAATCGCCCCAAACAGGCACAGCTGTTTTTACATTTTTATCGATTTCCGCGGGATCGATATCCAGGTGAACAATCTTTGCCTGTTTTGCATATTTATCCAGTCTTCCCGTTACGCGATCATCAAATCGCATTCCGATGGCGATTAAAACATCGCATTCATTGGTTAATAAATTTGGACCATAATTACCATGCATTCCCAGCATACCGGCGGCAAGTGGATGATCTGTGGGAATGGCCCCCATACCCATAATTGTCCATGCGGCAGGTATTCCTGATTTTTCTACGAAACGAAGAAATTCTTTTTCTGCTTTTCCTAGTACAACGCCCTGGCCGAAGATGATAAAAGGTCTTTCAGCTCCGTTAATCAGTTGAGCCGCCTGTTGAATATATTCTTTACGTACAATTGGCTTGGGGCGATAACTACGTATATGTTCACAGCGCTTATATCCCGCATACTCGAACATTTGCAGCTGCGCATTTTTAGTGATGTCGATAACAACAGGGCCGGGGCGACCACTTCCAGCGATGTAAAATGCTTTTGCAAGTACCGAAGGAATTTCTGTTGCATCCGTTACCTGGTAATTCCATTTGGTTACCGGGGTTGTAATGTTGATTACATCGGTTTCCTGGAAAGCATCTGTACCCAGGAGGTGTGCAAATACCTGCCCGGTAATACACACAACCGGCGTAGAGTCGATCATGGCATCAGCCAAACCTGTAACGAGGTTGGTAGCACCTGGCCCGCTGGTCGCAAATACGACACCCACTTTTCCCGACACACGCGCGTAACCCTGGGCAGCATGTATTGCGCCCTGTTCGTGGCGAACAAGAATATGTTTCAGCCGGTCATTGTAATCGTACAATGCATCATAAATCGGCATGATGGCGCCACCGGGATATCCGAAAACGGTATCCACTTTTTCAGCGAGTAATGCTTTTAACACTGCCTCGCTACCTGAAATGGTAGTGGTGGTTTGTACCGTGGTTGCTTCTTTTTGTAATGCCAGAGTTTCCATAATAATCTATTTATCAGATCAGGCTTCGTCGGTTACACAACCTTCCGACGCATCCTTCACATGTTTTGCATATTTGAATAAAATACCTTTTTGAGCTTTTAAGGCAGGTTGTTTCCAGGCCTGCTTTCTCTTTTCTAATTCTGATTTTTCAACAAGCAGTTCAATCCTGTTATTAACTGCATCAATCAAAATTTTGTCATCATCCTGTACGAAAGCGATAGTGCCGCCATCAAATGCTTCGGGTGTGATATGACCCACAACAAATCCGTGCGTGCCTCCACTAAAGCGGCCATCAGTAATTAATGCTACTGATTTACCTAATCCGGCACCGATAATTGCTGATGTCGGTTTCAACATCTCGGGCATACCGGGAGCGCCTTTGGGTCCTACGTTACGGATGACGACGACATCACCTTTTTTTATTTTTCCGGAATTGATTCCATTAATCAATTCAAATTCTCCATCAAACACTCGGGCAGGTCCTTCGAAAGTTTCGCCTTCTTTTCCGCTGATTTTTGCAACACTTCCTTTCTCTGCAAGGTTGCCATAAAGAATCTGCAGATGTCCTGTTTTTTTCAGCGGGTTTTCCAAAGGATAAATGATATCCTGTTTTTCAAAATCCAGATCGGGTACACCCTGCAGATTTTCTGAAACGGTTTTTCCGGTTACAGTCAAACAATCGCCATGTAATAATCCTTTTGATAAAAGATATTTCATTACTGCAGGCACGCCGCCGTATTTGTGGAGATCCTGCATCAGGTATTTACCCGAAGGCTTAAAGTCTGCAAGCACTGGTACACGATCACTTATTTTTTGAAAATCATCCTGCGTTAAAGGAACATCCACACTTCTGGCAATCGCCAGCATATGCAAAACTGCATTTGTACTTCCGCCCAACACCATGATTACGGTAATGGCATTTTCAAATGCCTCACGTGTCATGATATCTGACGGTTTGATATCTTTTTCTAATAACAGACGGATAGCTTTACCCGCTTCACGACATTCTTTCTGTTTGTCTTCGCTCAGCGCAGGGTTGGATGATGAGTATGGTAAACTCATACCCAGCGCTTCAATTGCAGAAGCCATTGTATTAGCGGTATACATGCCACCACATGCACCTGCACCGGGACAGCTGTTTTTTACAATCGCTTTAAAATCTGCTTCCTCTAATTGTCCGGCGAGTTTTTGTCCCAACGCTTCAAATGCACTGATGATGTTCAGGTCCTGTCCATTGTAATGACCGGGGGCAATTGTGCCACCATACAGCATAATTGCAGGACGATTTAAACGCCCCATCGCAATTACACTTCCGGGCATGTTTTTATCACAACCTGGAATTGCAATCAGTCCATCATAATATTGTGCGCCGCACACGGTTTCAATACTGTCGGCAATGATATCGCGGCTTACCAGTGAATAGCGCATGCCGTCGGTACCATTGCTAATACCATCGCTTACACCGATCGTGTTAAATATGAGACCAACAAGATCATTATCCCAAACAGAAGTCTTCACCACTTTCGCCAGATCGTTCAAATGCATATTGCAGGTGTTGCCATCATAACCCATGCTTACAATACCTACCTGTGCTTTCTTCAGATCTTCTTCCGTTAATCCTATGCCGTACAACATTGCCTGTGCAGCCGGTTGCGTTGGATCCTGTGTAATTAACTTGCTATATTTATTCAACTCCATCTGGCTTCAACAAATTTTTCAGTTAGAAATAATGTGCTCTATTGTTCATTACTATTTAAATTCTGTCTACCCAAAACAAAAAACCCGCCTTTGAAAGAGGCGGGCTTTTTTTGTTATCTTAATTTCTTAATTACAAAGTGAATCCACCTCCGTGCGTTGCAGGAATAATAATAATCACCACCACAATAATGACATTGGTAACGATGTGTGAAATACTATATCTGCTGTTTTGCTTCATGAGATGTATACCGTAAATATACGCCTCACTAGTTTAAAAAGAACTGAAGGGTGGATTTTTTTCTTTGGTTCAAACACGCGTTTGTACCAAACTCGCTAAATGATTGTGGATTTACGCAGTTCGATATTCTCCTGTTTAACAGATCCGGGAATTTTTCCGCTTACGTAATCACTAATCAGTTCGCCTATGGTGTTTGTGAAATAGAAATTAACGGGATCGATGTCTTTAGTAACAAATCCATTTTGTAATGTCCAGTTTACCGCTTCACGAATCAATGTTGCTTCTTCATTTAGTTCAAAATGATCGAGCAACATTGCTGCAGATAAAATAGAACCGAGGGGGTTGGCAATATCTTTTCCTGCGGCTTGTGGATATGAACCGTGAATGGGTTCAAATAATGCCGAGCCATTACCGATGCTTGCTGATGGCAACAATCCGAGCGATCCGCTGATTACGCTTGCTTCATCGCTGATGATATCGCCAAACATATTTTCTGTGAGGATTACATCAAACTGTGCAGGATTCAGGATGATTTGCATAGCGGCATTATCAACGAAAAGAAAGTCCACAGTCACATCTTCATATTGCGAAGCCAGGTCTTTCACTGCTTTGCGCCAGAGACGGGATGTTTCAAGTACGTTGGCTTTATCTACCAGCGTAAGTTTCTTCCTGCGTTTTTGTGCAGCCTGGAATGCAAGGTGAGCAATCCTTTCAATTTCAGTAATGTTGTAGGTACATTCGTCGATGGCACTTAATCCATCTTCTGATAATTCTTTTTTACCAAAATATATACCGCCAGTTAATTCACGGTAAATAATAAAGTCTACGCCTTCAAGATTTTTCGCTTTTAATGGCGAAAGATGTTGCAGTGCAGAATAAGTTGCAACAGGGCGAATGTTTGCAAACAACTGCAATGATTTACGCAGTTTCAGCAAGCCCTGTTCAGGTCGAACTTTTGCATTGGGATCATTGTCGTATTTGGGATGTCCAATGGCGCCAAATAGTATGGCATCACTGTTCAGGCAAATGTCAATTGTTTCATCGGGAAGGGGAGATCCTGTTTTGTCAATCGCGTCAGCACCCATGAGGCAATAACGATAAGAAAATTCATGATTAAATGATTCAGCAATCGTGTTCAGAATGCGAACGGATTGACGGGTTACTTCAGGACCGATTCCATCACCTTCAATTATGGCTATAGTTTTCTTCATATAGAGATTGCCGGATCAGGCCGGCACGTTTTGTTTTTCGAATGCTTCAATTTCTTCACGCATGCTGATGAGATAATCAATATCATCATAACCATTCAGCAGACATGTTTTTTTATAACTGTTAATATCGAAATTTTCACGATCGCTGGTGCCTGCGATTGAAATAGATTGTTCCTGAAGATTTACTTCAATTACTACGGATGGATCTTTTTCTGCAGCTGCAAAAAGTTTTTGTAAAAAATCGTCGCTAACAGTTACAGGAAGCAGGAAGTTATTAAGCGCGTTGTTTTTAAAGATATCAGCAAAAAAACTGCTCACTACTACGTCGAAGCCTGCATCTTTGATGGCCCAGGCTGCGTGTTCACGACTACTACCACACCCGAAGTTTTTTGCAGCGATCAATATCTTTCCGCTGTAAGTCGGGTTGTTTAAAACGAAGTCCGATTTTGGTTGATTCTCGTCATCATTGGCAAATCGCCAGTCACGGAATAAATTTTTACCAAAACCTTCCCGGCTCGTGGCTTTCAGGAATCGCGCAGGAATAATCTGGTCGGTGTCCACATTCTCAATATTGAGTGGTACCGCTGTTGAATGAATGATATTTATCTCTTTGCCCATAAATTAATTGTTACTTATTGTCGCATTTCCATTTTCACACTTCCACATTTCCACATTGTCACATTTTCACATTTCCACATTGTCACATTTCCACATTTTCACATTGTCACATCTCCACATTTTCGTGATAGTATTCCCGTACGTCTCCCACTTTTCCTGTGATGGCTGCAAGTGCTGCTGTAAGTGGGCTTGCGAGGAATGTTCTTGCGTTCGGTCCCTGCCTTCCTTCGAAATTGCGGTTGCTGGTGGAGATGCAATATTTACCTGCGGGGATTTTATCTTCATTCATACCAAGGCATGCAGAGCAACCCGGTTGGCGCAGTAAAAAGCCAGCCTCTTCAAACACGCGATCGATGCCTTCTTCTTTCGCCTGCTTCTCAACCTGCTTGCTGCCAGGAACAACCCATACTTCCACATCAGAAGCTTTTTGTTTTCCTTTTACAAAACTTGCCACCATACGCAAATCTTCTATGCGCGAATTCGTACAGCTGCCGATAAAGACATAATCAACTTTTTGGCCTTTGATTGGTGCGCCGGCTTGCAGTCCCATATAGTTGATAGACTTCTGAAATGAAACTTTTTCGTTTTCCTCTACTTCGTTTAAAGCAGGAACATGACCACTTACGCCAATTCCCATTCCAGGGTTGGTGCCGTATGTAATCATGGGTTCTATATCTTCAGCTACCAGTGTGATCTCTTTATCAAAAACAGCATCGCTATCTGTGAATAACGATTTCCAGTATTTCAGTTGCTCATTCCATTCTTCACCTTTTGGGGCAAACTCGCGACCTTTGATATAATTGATCGTGGTAACGTCGGGTGCAATCATACCACAACGTGCACCCATTTCTATACTCATGTTGCAAATGGTCATGCGGGCTTCCATCGAGAGTTCACGAATGGCAGATCCTGCAAATTCTACTGCATATCCAGTAGCACCGCTTGCAGTTATCTTTGAAAGGATATATAACACGATGTCTTTGCTGACAACACCGGGTTTCAGTTTTCCTTCAATATTAATACGCATCAGCTTAGGCATGCTTTGCATAAGACATTGCGTTGCCATTACCATTTCAACTTCGCTGGTACCAATGCCAAAGGCGATACTTCCGAATGCGCCATGGGTAGAAGTGTGGCTGTCACCACATACGATGGTCATTCCGGGCTGCGTAATTCCCAGTTCGGGGCCAATAACGTGAACGATGCCCTGGTAGCGATGCCCTAATCCGTAAAGTTCTATTCCATGTTCTGCACAGTTTTTATGCAGCGCTTCTACCTGTCTGCGTGAGAGTTCTTCCTGGATAGGCAGGTGTTGATTCAGTGTAGGTACATTGTGATCGGCGGTGGCAACTACCTGTTGGGGACGAAATACTTTTATTCCCCGTTTATTCAATCCATTAAAAGCCTGTGGACTGGTTACTTCATGAATAAAATGTTTATCAATATATAATACAGAAGGCCCGCCATCAATGGTCTTGACAACGTGCCGCTCCCATATTTTCTCAAATAATGTTTTTCCCATTCTTCAATTTTTGTTTTCCTGTTAAGCTGGTACGGCCTGGTATGTTTTGGCCAACAACTGCAGGTCTTCGTTTTCGACTTCTTTTTTTCTATCGGCTATTTTCAAAAATTCTGCGTAGAGCGTATCTACGTCGTTGCGGTTAAACTGGAAGCCCAGTAAATGGAAACGGTGTGCGAGTGCTGACCGTCCACTGCGGGCAGTTAACACAATGCGTGAACCGTCGGCACCCACTTCTTCAGGCGCGATGATTTCGTAAGTGAGAGAATCTTTCAGGAATCCATCCTGGTGAATACCCGACGAATGTGAAAATGCGTTGCTTCCCACAATGGCTTTGTTCGCCTGTACAGGCATACGCATCGTATCTGAAACCTGGCGGCTAATCGGGTTCAACATTTTTGTCTGGATGTTGGTATAATAACCCAGCGTGTGGTGTTGTTTCAAAATCATCACCACTTCTTCCAGCGAAGTATTACCTGCTCTTTCACCAAGTCCATTGATGGTACACTCAATCTGACGTGCACCACTTAAAACACCTGAAATGGAATTAGCTGTTGCAAGTCCAAGATCGTTATGGCAATGACAAGAGATAATTGCTTTGTCGATGTTGGGTACATTATTAACGAGGTAAGCAATTTTTTCACCATACTGGTGTGGCAGGCAATAGCCGGTAGTATCAGGAATATTTACAACAGTAGCCCCCGCAGCAATCACAGCTTCCACTACGCGGGCGAGGTATTCATTGTCTGTGCGACCTGCGTCTTCGGCATAAAATTCAACATCATCAACAAAGTTCTTTGCCCATTTTACGCATTGAATAGCGCGTTGAAGAATGTCTTCGCGGTTAGAGTTGAATTTTGATTTGATATGGTAATCGCTGGTGCCGATGCCTGTGTGGATGCGTGGGCGACGTGCAGGTTTGAGTGCTTCGGCCGCAACCTCTATGTCTTTCAAAACCGCGCGGGTTAACCCACAAACGGTTGTATCTTTTACTACTTTCGAAATCTCCTGTACCGATTCGAAATCGCCAGGTGAGGAGATGGGGAAACCGGCTTCGATGATATCTACGCCGAGTGTTTCCAGTGCAATGGCAAGTTCAATTTTCTCTTTGGTATTCAACTTACACCCAGGTACCTGCTCGCCATCCCTTAATGTAGTGTCGAAAATGTGGATTTTTCCATCGGCCATAATAAATCAATATATTGGAGTGAAGAAAATGCAGGCTGCTTATTTTTGCTTGCTTGCTATTCGAAAAACTATAAAACAACCTGCGCACCTAAGTTAACCCCATGCCATGTGCGGATAAAACCAAAATTGGCAGAAATTTACAGGGTTAAAAAGGGTAGAAATGGCCTGAAACCTTTGCCTGTAAAGGGTTTTAAAATATTTGAATTACGATGCCCAACCGCTTGAATGATCCCTTGTTTCAACTTATAAAATCGCTTGAAAAGAGCGAGAAGCGCAATTTTAAGTTATTCGTTAAAAGAAACTCTTCGAGTGATGACCTGAAAAGCATACAACTGTTCGATGCGCTGGACAAAATGAGCGAGTACGATGAGGCCACATTGTTGCGCAAAAACAAATCGATCCGGAAGCAACAACTTTCAAATATGAAAGCGCATTTGTACCGGCAACTGCTGGCCAGCCTGCGCATTATCCGCGACGAAGACAATATTGACATTCGCCTGCATGAGCTGATGGATTATGCACGAATACTTTATAATAAAGGATTGTATCTGCAAACACTGAAAGCTTTAAAACAGTTTAAAGACCTCGCCCGCGAGCACCAACAAATCAGTTACCTGCAGCAGGCTTTGTTTTTTGAAAAGAAAATAGAAACACTTTATATCACGCGCAGTATGCAGGACCGCGCGGATATTTTAAGCAATGAATCAGATTTTGTAACCAATTCGCTATCGCTGGTTAACAGGCTTTCCAATCTCTCCATTCAACTTTATAGTTGGTATATCCAACACGGGCATGCACGCAATGAAAAGGATATGCGTAGCATCCAGGTATTTTTTCAATCACATTTACCTGAAAACGCAAAAACGGCTGAGGGCTTTTATGAAAAGCTTTATCTCTACCAAAGCTATTGCTGGTATGCCTTCATTCGACTTGATTTCCTCCAGTACTATCGTTATAGCCAGAAGTGGGTTGATTTGTTCGACACTCATCCACAAATGTTGGCAGTAGAAACAGCCACTTATATTAAGGGGATGCACAACCTGATGGGTGCGCATTTTGATTTAATGAATCATGGTAAACTGGAGAAAGATATTCGTCGTTTTGAATTGTTTGCCAGGACAAAACTGGTGAAGCAAAATGACAACAACCGGATCCTGACATATCAATACCTGTATACGGCGCGGATCAATCTTTATTTTCTGCAGGGAACATTTGAAAAAGGAATAAAGATGGTGCCTTTCCTGGAGGAGATGTTGCGTGAGTATGAAATCTATCTTGATACGCACAGGGTGCTGGTGTTTTATTACAAGATAGCCTGTCTTTATTTCGGAAGTGGTGATAATGAAAAGGCGATCGATTATTTAAATCGTATCATCAATCAGAAGGCCGATCTGCGGACCGACCTGCAGTGTTATTCGCGATTGCTGCATTTGATTGCCCATTATGAACTGGGGAATTTTGAACTACTGGAATATCTCATCAAGTCGGTGTATCGATATATGGCGAAGATGGAGAACCTGAGTAAGGTGGAGGAGGAGATGTTTGCGTTTTTGCGGAGATCCTTCCACGTAGGGGCGCATGCGCTGACGCCCGAATTTGAAAAGCTGCTACACAAACTGAAAAAATATGAAGGCAACCCGCTGGAATCGCGTGCCTTTGCCTACCTCGATGTGATTTCATGGCTGGAAAGCAAGATTAATAAAGTAAATGTGCAGGATGTGATACGTGAAAAATATGCGCAGCGCAGGAAAAATGATCCAACGCAATAAAAAAATATATTAAGAAATAGGGGCATTCTTTTTGCAAGTTGTAATAATGAGGTAACAATTCGTACAGACCTTAATTTAAAAACCTCTTATTATGAAGTATTATCATTTGTTAGCGTTAGCGCTAACCCTGGCTTTTACATCGTGCGACAAAGAAAAGATTGTAAACGAAGGAGATTTGCCAGCAGACGCAAGCAGTTTTATCGCCACACACTACCCCGACCAAACCATTACCCGGGTTATTAAAGATCGTGATAACACAAAAATCACCTTCGACGTGTACCTGAACAACGGTACCAAGCTGGAATTTTCGCGTTCAGGTAACCTGAAAGAGATTGAAGGTTCAGAGCCGATTCCCAACAGTGTATTCCCTCCGCTGGTTTTACAGTATGTGCAGGAAAATTATCCCGCCGCCTTTATCCGTGGCTGGGAAAAGGACGACGCTACCAGCGAAGCCCGTTTATCGAATGGAATTGAGCTGGTTTTCGACAAACACGGCAACTTCCTGCGGATCGACGATTAGTGGTTGTGGAAAATAAAAAAGAGTATTGTGAAATATTTGGGGGGCGGACTGAACAAATTACGCCTTACCTTTGCGCAATTTGTTTATTCAACCCCCTTTCTCAATACATGCCTGACAAGAAAAATCCCGCTGTTTTGGTACTGGCCGATGGCACAGTTGCCCATGGTTTTGCATTTGGTGCTATAGGCACTACAACCGGTGAAATCTGCTTCAATACCGGGATGACTGGTTACCAGGAAGTATTTACCGACCCCAGCTACTTTGGACAGATCCTGATCATGAACACGGTGCATGTAGGCAACTACGGTGTGAAGGAGGATGAGGTGGAGTCAGCTTCCGTTAAAATCCGTGGATTAATTGGCCGCAACCTCGAAGAAGGTTATTCCCGCAAACTGGCCAAAGGCAATCTCGATGAATATCTAAAGGAGAATAATATCGTATCCATTGAAGGTGTGGATACGCGTGCACTCGTTGCACATATCCGTACCAAAGGTGCGATGAACTGCATCATTTCTTCTGCCAATCTCGACGTGGATCAGCTAAAAGCGGAGCTGGCTGCTGTGCCTGATATGGATGGCCTGGAGCTTGCATCGCAGGTGAGTACCAAAGAAGCTTATGAAATGGGGGATCCTGCATCGCCGGTGCGTATTGCAGTAATGGATTATGGTGTGAAGCAACACATCCTGCATTGCATGGTAGATCGTGGTGCGTTCGTAAAAGTTTTTCCTGCGAAAACGCCTTTACAAACAGTTAAAGAATTTCAACCGAAAGGATATTTTATATCAAACGGCCCTGGCGATCCTGCTTCCATGGATTATGCGATTGATACGGTGAAAGGGATTTTACAGGAAGATAAACCTGTATTTGGTATTTGCCTCGGTCACCAGTTGTTGGCACTTGCCAATGGCATCTCTACTTTTAAAATGCACCATGGACACCGCGGTTTGAACCATCCGGTTAAAAACCTGCTGACCGGTCGTTCTGAAATCACCACACAAAACCACGGTTTTGGTGTGGATCCTGAAGCAGTTAAAAAAGCAGATCATATTGAAGTTACACACGTAAACCTCAATGATCATTCGATTGAAGGTATTCGTGTAAAAGGAAAACCAGCATTTTCTGTACAGTATCACCCCGAGAGCACACCCGGCCCACATGATAGCCGCTACCTGTTTGATGAGTTTATTGGAATGATTAAAGAGGGGTGAGAGGGAATGTGGAAATGAGGGAATGAGGAAATGTGGAAATGTGGAAATGAGGAAATGAGAAAATGTGTAAATGAGGAAATACTTTTGTAACTTATAAAGCGCTTGAATTCTGAATTGCCACATTTGCACATTTCCTCATTTACATATTTCCACAGACTTCCGCGCACTCCGCAGAACCTCGGCGTACGCTGCGTGAAACATACGGGAGGGAAACTTGAATTTATAGTTCTTTAAAATGCTAAATTCGTTTCCATGAAAATCGCAATCATCAATGGCCCCAACCTGAATTTGCTTGGAAAACGCGAACCCGATGTTTATGGAGACCAGGGTTTCGAAACATATTTAGCAGAACTGAAAAAAGCATTTCCGCAGGTTGAGTTTCACTATTTTCAATCAAACATAGAAGGCGAGCTGGTAAACGCAATTCAGGAATCTGGATTTAATACGGATGGCATTGTACTAAATCCTGCAGCATATACACATACATCTGTTGCCATTGGCGACGCCATTGCAGCCATCAAAGCACCTGTGGTGGAGGTGCATATTTCCAACGTACACGCAAGAGAAGAGTTCAGAAAAATTTCCCACGTAAGCGCAAAAGTTAAAGGTACCATAACAGGGCTGGGTTTGCAGGGATATTCGCTTGCCATTCAGTGGTTAGTAAATAAATAAACGGCACCATCTGACTTGCGACAGTTTTCTGGCAACAAATTGCTTTCCGGTACGTTTTAGAATCATAAAATTTCACCCTATGCGCTACCTGTTTATCCTGTTGATTTTACTTGGCACGCAGGCTCTTAAAGCCCAGCAATGGAAGTCGTATATCATCAGCGTTCGCGGCGATACATTAAACCGCGTGGATATGGATGGGAAAAAACAGGGTCCCTGGGTTATTAAGATAGAAGCCCTGCGTGGCGAACCCGGTTATGAAGAACAGGGTTATTTTGAAAACGATTTCAAAGTAGGTCGCTGGGTTCGGTTCTCACTGATGGGAGATAAACTCGCCGAAGAAAATTATCGCTGGGGGCAACTGGACGGCAAGAGCCGTTATTATAACAATATTGGCGGATTGATCCGCGAAGAAAGCTGGCGCGCCATTGAACCCGGGAAAAAATTTGATACGGTGGATGTTATTGATCCCATCGATCCATCACGCGTACTGGACCGCGTAGTGGTACCTGTGGAAGGTGCATCTATGCGACATGGAAGCTGGACCTATTACGATCCCGAATGGGGTACGATCTATAAGACGGAAGAGTGGTGGATGAATAAAACCAAGAGCGAAATAGATCGGGAAAATGCCGACGACGATCTGCGACCGATCGCAGTTTCCAAAGATGGTGAAGCAGAAAAGAAAGAAGTACCCAAGCCAAAAGCCGTACAGGATTTTGAAAAAGAAAAATGAAGGCAAGAAAAAAGTGAAAGTGCGCGACGGCCGAACAGGAGGTTAATTCTTTTTTATCATAAAAAAATGCTTTTGCGATGGATATGTGTATCAACCGCAAAAGCATTTTTATTTTACCAGAAATCAATTAATCGATGCGAGTTGTTGTTTAAAATGATTTGTAAAAAACAACAGCTGATACTGCAACGCGTTTCCCCAGTATTCCCAATCATGTTTTCCCGGGCGTTCAATGTATTCGTGTGGAATTTTTAATGACACCATCTTCTGGTGCAGTTTTGCATTGATGTCATAAAAGAAATCTTCAGTACCGCAATCAAAAATGATCCTGGGTGCGTTAGCCGGGTCCAGTTTTTCTACGATGGAAGCCACCGAATATTTTTGAAAGCTTGCTACGGTCGTATCGCCGATTCTTTTGTCAACATCAAAACGGTTTGTACAGCAAAACAAATCTACACCGCCACTCATACTTCCACAGGCACTAAACATGTCGCTGTACTTCAATCCGAGATATAATCCACCATGTCCACCCATACTGAGGCCGGTAATCGCACGTCCTTCTTTTTGTGCAAGTGTAGGGTACGTACCGTCGATATAATGCGGTACTTCCCGACCGATATAAGTTGCGTAACGCATGGTGCTATCAACCGGGCTGTCGATATACCAACTGCTGTAATCGCCGTCGGGGCATACGATCATTACTTTGAAATCATCTGCATATTGTGCGATAACAGGAACTTTTGTAATCCAGTTAGTGGCGTCGCCACTATATCCATGTAAAAGATAAACCACCGGCCAGCCTTCTTCAGGTCTATCAGCTTCAGGAATAATTACAACACATTTTGCAGATTTTCTCATGGCCGCGCTGTAGATAGAAACGGTATCAATAATGGCTGCTTTTGTAGAAATAGAAATGACAATCGTAAGCAAAAAAGTAAATAGCCTGTACATGCGCAGTTTTATTTGCAATTTATGTGATTTCGTTTTAACAATCGTAAGCACAAAAAAGCGAAATGCGATTCGATCGACCGAACCGCATTTCGCTTTTTATTAAAAGAAACAGATTTTAGAATCCTTTCTTTTCAGCAGCCTTCTGCATCGGGTTGATGCCATCCGGTTGCTTAACATTTCTTTGTTTGAACAACTGGAATTTGCTTGGTTGGGGAATCTCATTCCAGCTATTGTTGCTCTCGTCGATATCGGCTGTTTCGCGATAAGGATCAAGTTTGATAGAAGCCACTTCCCTGTCTTTCATGAAGGTCTTCACCACTTTCTTCTCATTGGCTCTCCACACCTGTGCAGGAATACGCTCTACTTCTTTTGAACCATCTTTATAAGTCCATTCAATAATGATTGGCATTACCAATCCACCTTTGTTGCTGAATGATAGTTCATAAAAATGTTTATCGGCATATTTTTTCTTACCTGCTTCGTCCAGTTCTTCAACACCTGAAGCTACCTGAACAGGATAAGATGTAGAATCGTATGGTTCCAGGCCACGGTCGTAACGCCAGTAGAAATCGCGAAGTGTTGTATCACGATCTGTTTCAAATACGATGTTTTTGTCTTCACGGTTGCGGCGTTTTGACAAATCGTCGAATTCGTTCACCATTGGTTTTGGCAACTTGCGCATTACGGTTGTATCACGGAATGCAGGAACGGCATTTACATCAGGCTTCGCATATTTTACAGAATCAAGCGAGATGTCAACAGGATCTGTACCGTAGAACCAGCCACGCCAGAACCAGTCGAGATCTTCGCCAGATGCATCTTCAATGGTGCGGAAGAAATCAGCAGGAGTGGGGGACTTGAATGCCCATCTTCTGGCGTACTCTCTGAATGCATAATCAAACAGCTCGCGACCCAGGATAGTTTCACGCAAAATATTCAAAGCTGTTGCTGGTTTGTCGTATGCGTTTGCACCAAAGTTGATGATGTTCTCCGAGTTGGTCATAATCGGTTCCAACTGGTCTTTGGGCAATTTCATGTAGTTGGTAATCGTCCACGGAGCACCTTCCGTACTGGGGAATGTATTATCCCACAGTTCCTGTGCGAGGTATTGTAAGTAAGAATTCAATCCTTCGTCCATCCAGCTCCATTGACGTTCGTCGCTGTTTACGATCATGGGGAAGAAGTTATGTCCTACTTCGTGAATAATAACAAAAATTGCCGCATTGCGTGAGCTCTCTGTATAAGAACCATCTTTTTGTGCACGGCCTGGGTTAAAGCAAATCATTGGATATTCCATACCCTGGTTACCTTCTACTGATTGTGCAGTTGGATAAGGATAGGGGATTGAAAAATCAGAATAAGTTTTGATTGTATGTGCTACTGCTTTTGTAGAAAGTCTGTTGTAAATAGGATATGCTTCTTCACCATAGAAGCTCATGCACATTACCTTTTTGTTCTCTACCGTTACAGGCATTGCATCCCATACAAACCTACGACTGCTGGTCCAGGCAAAGTCACGAACATCATCCGCTTTATAGATCCAGGTTTTTTTCGCAGTGCTTTTTTTAGCAGAAGCAGCTTTCGCTTCCTCAAGTGTTACGATTTCTACAGGCTCTTTTGCAGTTTGAGCTTTTGCCCAACGTGCTTTTTGAGTTGGCGTCATTGTTTGCGCATAGTTCAGGCATTCACCAGTGCTGCCTACAATGTGATCGGCTGGAACTGTCATCTGTACTTTGAAGTTGCCAAAGCTGAGTGCAAATTCACCTCGACCGGTAAACTGGTGGTTTTGCCAGCCCTGGTCATCACTGTATTTACACAGGCGGGGATACCACTGAGTTATCGTGTATGCATTGTTGCCATCGTCAAATGACTCATAGCCACCACGTGCACCACCAAAACGCATAAAGTCGCCGCGGTTGGCCAGTTTGTAATTCCAGTCAATTTTGAAAACAAATTTCTGACCTGGTTTCAATGCTGTGGGCAGTTCTACACGCAACATTGTTTTGTTCAGGATCGACTTCAATGGTTTACCAGTCATGTCAACCATTTTAGTAATGTTGAAACCATAACCATTGTCGCTTCTACGTTCTTCCAGGTTGTTGAGCATATTGTCGGTAGCCTGGCGTGGCATAGAGTTGCTCGACTGATAGTTGGCATTGTTCACCGTACTATGTTGGTTTTCGTCCATTTGCAACCAGAGATAGGTCAGCACATCGGGCGAGTTGTTATAGTAGGTGATGGTTTCACTTCCTGTAAGTTTGTTATTGACCTCATCCAATTCGCACTTAATGTCGTAGTCGACACGTTGTTGCCAGTATTTGGGACCCGGCGCTCCACTGGCTGTGCGATATTCGTTGCTCGTTGGCAGGATTGTTCCCAGTTGTTCGAATTTATTCCCGTGATTACTGCCGGGATTATTCTGAATGTTCTGGGCCAGCACACCTGTGAGTAAACTCAGGGAGGTTAAAAGTAATAATGCGGCTTTTTTCATATTGATTGTTTGAACAAGTTTTATGGTATTCTTTCGAGCGCTTGTTGCAGCGAAAGTGCGAAAACTGCTGCAGATAAAAAAATTACCCATTCCCGGCGGTTGACCCGGAGGATATTCACAATTACATGTGCTGCCAGCAGCAAAATCATTACGACCACGATCTGGCCTGCTTCCAGTCCGAGGTTAAAACCGAGCAGGCTCCAGCCAATTCCTTCCCCGGATGCCATCATTTCACGGATCGAATTGGCAAAGCCCATTCCATGGATGAGACCGAAAAAGAGCGCCAGGAAATAGTTGATGCGGATGGAACGCGGTGTAAATTTTTTCTGTGTCAGATTGGTAAGAGCGGTTATTACAATCGTAACCGGAATCAGAAATTCAACCCAATTTGCAGGAAACCGAACAATATCAAGAACACTAAGGGCCAGTGTCAAAGAATGTCCGATCGTAAATGCAGTGACCAGAATCAGTACCTGTTTCCAGTCGCGGAGCAGATAAATAGCCGCGAGGGCTGCAATAAATAACTGGTGGTCCAGCGCATCAGCGCTAATGATATGTTCCCAGCCCAGTTCAAAAAAAGATCCGGAAGTCTCCCATGTTTTTTTACAAAGAATAATGATGGCAACTATTTCGTCCTAATTTCCGTCTGCAGAAGCAAGGTGTTAAAATAAACCAGACTTTTGTAACGATAAAATAAATTTGTTCAATGGGAGTATGGGTCTATAAATGGTTATTAACGGCGCTGGCCGTTCTGCCTTTTTTTCAAAATGTGGAAACAACCGCGGTGCATCCACTGCATCTGGGGGTGGTAGAGATTGAATACAATAATGATGAGCAGTCCCTGGAGATTATCTGTAAACTGTTTACCGACGATTTCGAGAATATTCTTGAAAAGACCGCTGATACTGATATTGACCTGATCAACCCGCGTGATCGCGAAGCAGTGCAGAAATGGGTAAATATTTATGTAAAAAAACACCTGCTGATCAATGTCAATGGGAAACCAGCCAACCTGGAATGTATCGGCTTTGAAAGAGACCATGAAGCAACCTACAGTTACTTCCAGGCAACGAATATTTCCCAGGCAACTGCTTTTAGCATACAGAATAGTCTCATGTATGATCTATTCGACGATCAGTCTAATATTGTACATATAAAAGTTAACGGCAACCGTAAGAGCAACAGGTTGAAGTTTCCGCAAAAAGATTTGTCTGTAAATTTTTAGGAATAGGGTGATTTAGTCCTCTTCCATTTCTTCACGCAACTTGTCGCTGATAACAATCAGCACTTTGTCGATGCGGTGACCGTCCATGTCGACGATTTCGAAACTGAATCCTTTCCATTCAAATTTATCGCCGGTCTGGGGAATGCGCTCCAGTTCATGAAGAATGAATCCCGCAAGGGTATCAAATTCCTGCTCGCCTTCATTCATCCATTGCGTTTTTCAAAACGCGTCAGGAAATCATAGAAAGGGATTTGTGCATCCACGAGGTAACTTCCGTCTTCTCGTTCTTTGATTTCATATTCTTCTACGTCAGGCTGTGGCATGTCGCCAATAATCGCTTCCAGGATGTCGTTCAGTGTAATCATTCCCAGAACAGATCCATATTCATCTACAATGAAACATGAATGCAGTTGCGACTCCTTGAATTTTTCCATTACCTGGAAAGCGGTGTTGTTTTCCGGAACAAACAATGCCGGACGCATCAGGTCTTTAAAGGCCACATTATCGGGAGATATATATAAATCCTTAATCGCCACCACACCTTTCAATTCATCAATACTATTGTCGCAAATAGGATAAATGGAATGAGGTTCTTTAATGATTTTTCCGCGGATCATTTCTTCGGTATCATCCACATTGAACCAAACGATATCACTTCTGTGCGTCATCAGTGAAGTGATATTTCGGTCGCTTAGGTGAAATACACGTTCGATGATTTCCTGTTCGGTTTCTTCGATGGTTCCCTGTTCTGTTCCTTCACTGATAATGGCTTTGATTTCTTCTTCCGTTACCATATTCTCACCCGTTTTCAAACCGAAAATGCTAATGATAAAGTTGCTGCTTTTGCTCAGCAGCCAGATAAAAGGATAGGTGATAAGACTGATGAAACGCATGGGGCGTGCAACCGCTTTTGCAATACCTTCAGGACGGGCCAGTCCCAGTCTTTTGGGTACCAGTTCACCGAAAATGATTGTGAAGTAGGTAACGATAATTACGACAATAGAAGTTGCAATACCATAGCTGTATGGAGCAATTGCGGGCCATTTTTGCAGGTATATTGCAAAATCATCAGTTATTTTTTCACCTGAATAAAGACCCGTGATAATACCAATTACGGTAATACCCATTTGAACAGTGGAAAGAAAATTTTCAGGTTTATTTGCGAGGTTTAATGCTTCGAGCGCGTCTTTATCGCCTTTATTGGCTTGTGATTCCAGCCTGGCCTTACGGGCAGATACCAATGCTATCTCTGCCATCGAAAAAAGACCGTTAAGCAGGATGAGTCCTGCCAATATGAGTATTTCCATTAAGAAGATACAATTGTTTGATCACCGAAGATAGCAAATCCGTGTCGCTTGATAAATAATTGGCCGGTTAAACTTCCCAAAATCAAACCGATAAGCAGCCCAACCAACACATCAAAAGGGTAGTGGACGCCCACGTAAATTTGCGCATAACCAATCCAGGCAGCCCACAGGAATCCGGTCAGGGACCATTTCCCCAGCCAGTGGCGCGTGGTGATATAAAAAAGGCTGCCATACCCATGTGGTTGGCCGCATGGTTGGAGGAGAAACTGAATCCGCGCGAGCAATAGTCGACCAGCAACCTTACCTGCGACACCAGTTCCGGATCCCAACAAGGGCGAAGCCGTTCAAAATTGTGTTTGAAAAGATAGTTACCCGTCATATCCGTCAGCGCCACTGTTGCGAGCATAAACAAAACCCACCAGCCGCCCCTGCCCCTGAAGTTGAGCAAGGCAAATGCAATCAGGAACACATAAAGAGGCGCCCAGTTCAGCGCTTCACGCATAAACGGCATCACGGCATCAAAAAAGGAATTGTTCCATCGGGCGTTGATCACAACGAACAAATCCTGGTCCATCCTGACCAGCCATTCGGGAAGTGGGATGTAGAGAAACATGGGGCAAAGATAGTGAGGAGCGATGATCGATGGTCGAAGATCGATGGTGGATGATCGATGGTCGATGGTCGATGTATATTTCCAGTTGAATGGCGCCGCTGCTGAAGGTAGTATGGATTTTCCGCAATGCTAAGTTCCGCCTGACATCGGACATCGGACATCGGTCATCTGTCATCGACCATCGATCTCCGATCTCCGATTCCCTCATAATCGGTAAATTGCGGCAATATTGTTTAATCTGACATCTGCCGAAATCGATCATCAATCATCGGACATCGGTCATCGATCATCGGACATCGGACATCGGTCATCGATCTTCGATCATCGATCATCGGTCATCGAGCTTCGATTCCCGCGGTTGTCACTCACCATCCGATCGCATGCTAAGACGGTACAGGATACCGAAAACGATTTTATGGGTTATTAACCTCTTCGGGTTGTTCCTGTTGTTGTTTACAACGTTCAGGCTGGCAACCTTTTTTGCATTCCGTCCGCCGGATATAGGTTTTGCGGATGCATTGCCTTCCTTTTTTTGGGTGTACAATTTGATCTGCGATGGATTTCGCTGCTGTTATTGCCGATTGTACTCGTAAGCCTGCGGCCACAGTTTTCTCCTTTCTATTCTGCCCGTAATAAAAAATGGTGGACCTGGTACCTGGCAGTAGTAACGTTTATTGTCTTTTTCTTTTTTGCTGCCGATTTTGGAAGCTTCTCCTATAACCAAACCAGGTTGGATGCCGGTGCAATGAACTTTGTGGAAGATCCAGGCATCTCACTTCGCATGATGTGGCAAACCTATCCGCTATTTTGGATGGTACTCGGTCTGGTGGTTTCGGTAATTATTTTCCGGTGGATGTATCACAAAAGCCACTGGCGTGTGATTACACAAACCGACGGTTTGAAAATACCCTATCGACGAAAATATTTTGTGATAACCGCATTGATCCTGGGCGCGCTCGTTTATGGAAAATTATCTACGCGTCCGCTGGCATGGAAAGAATGTTTTGTTTTTCAGGACAACTTCAAATCATATCTCGCATTAAACCCACTTCAGAATTTTTTTACAACACTGAAGTTGCGCAAACCAGAATTCAACGAACAAAAAGCGCGCGAATCCTTTCCCATCATGGCGAAATGGATGCAATTGCCGGATGCAGGAAAGTTTGGTTACAAAAGAGTCGTTGCGCCACAGGGAAGCGCCATAGAAAGTAATCCCAATATCGTGCTGGTAATGTGCGAATCATTCAGCATGTATAAGAGCAGCATGAGTGGCAACCCACTTAATACCACTCCGTTCTTCGATAGCATCAGTAATCAGGGAATATTTTTTGAACGTTGTTTTACTCCTCACTTTTCTACTGCGCGTGGTTTATTCGCATTAATTACCGGCATTCCCGATGCGCAGTTATTTAAGTTCTCTACCAGAAATCCACTGGCTATTCGTCAGAATACCATCATCGATAATTTTACCGGTTATTCAAAACATTATTTCCTGGGTGGTGATCCTGACTTTAATAATTTCAAAGGGTTGCTGGAGAATATCGATGACCTGAAAATGCATACCGAACAGGATTTTAGCTCTCCACGAATTAATGTGTGGGGTATTAGCGATAAGGACCTGTTTCTGGAAGCCAACAAAGTCTTTCGCCAGCAAGACAGTTCGTTTTTTGCAGTGATACAAACATCGTTGAATCACCGTCCGTATATGATTCCGGAATCAGATAGTGATTTTGTAAAAAAGTTTCCTTCGGAAAGTGAATTGCACCGATACGGATTTGAGTCAGTAGAAGAATACAATACGTTCCGTTATTCCGATTATAGTTTCCGCAAGTTTATTGAAGCCGCGCAACAGGAAGACTATTTTCACAATACCATTTTCGTTTTTTGTAGGTGATCATGGAGTTGCAGGAAATGCATCTGCGATGTATCCTTCTGCCTGGACGCAGCAACGACTGACAGACGAGCACGTTCCTTTGCTTTTTTATGCGCCGCATTTGTTGGCACCGCAACGAAGAACAGAAGTAGTTTCGCAGATTGATGTATTGCCTACCATTGCGGGAATGTTGCATAGAACATATATAAATAACACGCTCGGACGCGATTTGCTTCATCCCGATAAAAAGAATAATTACGCATTCATTACCAATACCGCCGGAAAAATCGGTATGGTAACGGACGATTATTATTTCACAACCAACCTGAATTTCCCCGACGAACAACTGGTGCCGGTGCGAAATATTATGCCGGGCCATAGCCAGTCAGAAAAGGATTCAATACGTAAGGAGCTTTCTGCATTTACACATGCATTTTTTGAAACAGCGAGGTATTTGTTGATGAATAATTTGCCGGAAAACCAGGACGCCTCAGGGCCAATGTGAAAATGGGACAATATGAAAGTCTGGAAATATAGAATCATCCTTTCCCGTTTGCCGTTTGCCGTTTGCCGTTTGCCGCACGGACGCGCTGCCGTAGGGACGCGCTGCCGCACGGACGCGCTGCCGTAGGGACGCGCTGCAGCGCGTCCCTACAACGCGATCTATTTATTTTCCCGTTTGCCGTTTGCCGTTTGCCGTTTGCCGCACGGACGCGCTGCCGTAGGGACGCGCTGCAGCGCGTCCCTACAACGCGATCTATTTATTTTCCCGTTTGCCGTTTGCCGTTTGCCGCACGGACGCGCTGCCGTAGGGACGCGCTGCCGTAGGGACGCGCTGCAGCGCGTCCCTACAACGCGATCTATTTATTTTCCCGTTTGCCGTTTGCCGTTTGCCGCACGGACGCGCTGCCGTAGGGACGCGCTGCCGTAGGGACGCGCTGCAGCGCGTCCCTACAACGCGATCTATTTATTTTCACGTTGCCGTTTGCCGCTTCCCGATTCCCACGCTTCCCACAAATTGCATTAATTTCACACTGTAAAACAAACGCATGTCATACGAACCCATTTCGGTATTTGATATATTTAAGATAGGTGTTGGTCCTTCGAGCAGCCATACGCTGGGGCCCTGGCGTGCGGCGCAGAAGTTTTTGGCGGAGCTTGATGGGCGTGGCGTGCTGCAACAGGTAACCGGTGTACGCATTTTATTGTTTGGCTCTCTCGCAAAAACCGGTGTGGGACACGGGACTGATATTGCGGTTCAAATGGGATTGTGCGGAAATGATCCCGTTACATTTGCTGTGGAAGACATCAATCCGCGCATAAAAGATATCGCAGATATGAAACTGTTGCTGCTCGCTGGCAGGCATGAGATCAGTTTCGATCCCCGCGAAGACATCGTATTCCTCGTAACCGAAACACTTCCTTTCCATAGCAATGCCCTGCAATTTCAGGCGCAATTATCGACAGGAGAAAATATAGCTTCAACTTATTATTCCATCGGTGGTGGTTTTGTGGTAAAAGAAGGTGAGATCACTAAGGCGGGACAAAAAGCACAGGTTCCATTTCCTGTAAATGATGCGCGTGACCTTTTGCAATGGTGCATTAAAACAGGCATGACCATTCACGAACTGGTAATGGAAAATGAACAGGCATGGCGTTCGGAGATAGCTACGCGCGAGGGAGTACAACGTATCTGGCGGGTGATGCTGGAAAGTGTTTACCGTGGATGCCATACCGAGGGGTTTCTGCCCGGCGGTTTAAATGTAAAAGAAGAGCAGCTGCTTTAAATAAACGGTTGTTGCGCGGAACAACATACAACAGCCTCAACGAATGGATGGAAGCCATCCGCAATGGCGGAACAGACTTCCCATATATTCTTGATTGGGTTAGTTGTTTTGCACTGGCGGTGAATGAAGAGAATGCATCATTTGGCCGCGTGGTTACAGCACCAACCAATGGTGCTGCCGGTGTGGTTCCTGCCGTGCTGTTGTATTATCGTTTATTTGTTTGCAAACCTGATATCGTTACTTCATTCGATGAGCTCATCCTGCGGTTTTTGTGTACTGCAGCAGAAATCGGTAGCATCTTTAAGAAAGGCGCTACCATTTCAGCAGCAATGGGTGGTTGCCAGGCCGAAATTGGCGTATCGAGTGCAATGGCGGCCGCAGCACTTGCCGAAGGCATGGGCGGCAGCCAGCGACAGGCGATGATGGCAGCAGAGATCGCGATGGAACATCACCTTGGAATGACTTGTGATCCCATTGCCGGACTGGTACAGGTGCCCTGCATTGAACGTAATACGATGGGCGCGATCAAAGCCATTACAGCCGCACAACTCGCACTACAAAGCACTCCTGACTTTGCAAAAGTTTCGCTCGATGCGGTGATCAAAACAATGTGGGATACTGCACAGGATATGAGTCAGAAATACAAAGAAACAGCCGATGGCGGACTGGCTGTGCACGTTCCTTTAAGTCTCGCGGAATGCTAACTGGTTAAGCCTGGCCGTGAATATAATTTTCCAGGTGGCTGATGGTTTCTTTTTGTGCCAGGATCGTTTCTTTTACAACATCACTCATAGAGATGATGCCCGCAAGGCCATTATTATCGAACACAGGTAAATAGCGCAGGTTTTGTTGCGACATGATATTCATGCAATGATCCACTCCATCATCGGGGCGAAGTGATGGGAGATCGGTAGACATGATCTCCGAAACTTTCGTATCGCTGGAATGCTTCCCTTTTAAAATCACTTTTCGGGAATAGTCCCTTTCAGAAACAATACCAAGAAAACGACCGTTGTCGGCAACGACAACGGAGCCGATATTTTTGTCGGCCATAAGTCGTATCGCATCTAAAACCGTAGTGTCGGGTGCAACCGTTATTACTGAAATTCCTTTACGCTGGAGAATGGCTGAAATTTTTTTCATGCGGCTTCCGTTTTTTGGTTTACGGAATTTACTAAATAAAACAGGCTGAGAAAAATCATTTTTTTCCCAGCCCGTTTTATAAGTAGTTCAACGCAACGATTAATTCAGCAGCGCGGCATCCTGGTTTTCATCCAGTTCCTGCTCATTTACATCAGAATAATCGCGAATTACATTGTATAATGTGCCTCTTTCTATCGGTTTACGACGCGCCTGTTTGATCAATGTTACCAGTTGCGCGGTGTTCATGGAAGGACTTTGTTCCTCCGATCCGGCCATACTGTAAATTTTTGTAGTATCGTCGATGGTGCCATCAATATCATTTACGCCAAATGAAAGGCTGAGTTGTGCATTTTGTCTTCCCAGCATGGGCCAGTAGGCTTTAATGTGGGGGAAATTATCAAGGTAAATGCGTGATATCGCGTACATGCGCATGTCTTCCACCAGGCTGGTCTCCGCGATATGACTCATATCATTGTCTTTATTCCTGAACTTCAGCGGAATGAATGTATTGAAGCCTTTTGTCTGATCCTGCAGGTCACGTAGTTTTCGCATGTGATCTACACGGTGTTCAAATTTTTCTATATGACCGTATAAAAGTGTTGCGTTGGAATGCATGCCCAGTTTATGTGCAGCTTCATGAATGGCCAGCCAGCCTGCGCCATCTACTTTGTCGGCACAAATCTGCTCACGTACTTCCGGATGGAAGATTTCAGCACCGCCACCGGGTAATGATTGTAATCCGGCATCCTTCAATTTTTGCAAACCTTCCGTAATGGAGAGTTTTGCTTTTCGGAACATATAATCCAGCTCTACTGCAGTGAATCCTTTTATATGCAAATCGGGGCGGTGTGCTTTTATTTTTTCCAGGAGTTCTACAAAGAATTCAAGATTCATTTTGGGGTGAACACCTCCTACGATATGCACTTCTGTTACGGGCTTTCCATCATAACTTTTTACGATATCAAGCATTTGCTGTAGGCTCAGTTCCCAGCCTTCGTCGCGGTGCGCGTATACGCGGCTGTAAGAACAGAAATGGCAGGAATAAAGGCATACATTGGTAGGCTCAATATGAAAATTGCGGTTGAAATAAGTGTGGTCGCCATGCATTCTTTCGCGTACATGGTTTGCCAGGGTTCCCACAAAGGAGAGTGAACCTTTTTCAAACAACAACATCGCGTCTTCGTCGGTAATTCTTTCCTGGTTTTGAACTTTGCTGGCGACAGCGGCCAGGTCTGCATCTATGGAAAGGGAAGAGGGAATCAACACATCAGCCATAATCCGGATTTTCCGCAAAGTTACGGAACGGCGCCCCAGTTTGAGAACCCGGGTTAAATGGATTTTTGTCCGTGACCGTGCTCCAACAGAAAATGTTGAATCTGTAAACAGGATGCTGAAAATGCTTAACTTCCTGCCCGATTTTAATAATTAACTGCAACTACATGAGTATCAAAACGAGGCTGACGGTTTTAAGCTTTTTGGAGTTTTTTTATCTGGGGATCATGGCTCATTACGATTGGTCCTTACTGGTTTCAAAATAAACAATGGAGTGGGAGCGATTTTGCGGCCATCTTTTCAACCATGGGATTGTCGGCGATTTTTATGCCCGCCATCATTGGTATTATCGCTGATCGTTATGTGAATGCGGAGCGATTGCTGGGATTGTGCCATCTGGTGGGCGCAGCCGTGCTGGCATATATCCCCGAAGTGAACGACCCGCATACTTTCTATTATGTGCTGCTTTTATACATGGTATTTTATATGCCAACGCTGGCACTGGCGAATACGGTTTCATATACTTCGCTTAGTCAGAGTGGCCTCGATAGTGTAAAAGCGTTTCCGCCCATCCGCGTTTGGGGTACAATAGGTTTTATTGCCGCGATGTGGATCGTGAGTTTGTTGAAACTTGAAAAAACTGCCGGTCAGTTTTATGTAGCAGGTGCGGCGTCATTAATACTGGGTTTGTATTCTTTTACTTTACCCAAATGTCCGCCACGCGCAAAAACCGAAGGGAAGAAATCAATTTCAGAAACCCTGGGTCTGAAAGCCTTTGCACTGTTTGGTAACACGAAGATGGCGCTGTTTTTCCTTTTTGCCCTGTTGTTGGGCGCAGCATTACAGCTCACCAATGCATACGGCGATACATTCCTGCACGATTTTGCAAAAGAAGATCAGTACAAAGATTTGCTGGTGATGGAATACCCGGCGATTATTATGTCGATATCTCAAATCTCTGAGACTTTATTCATTCTTGCTATTCCGTTTTTTCTTCGTCGGTTTGGAATCAAACAGGTGATGCTTTTCAGTATGATTGCCTGGGTATTGCGCTTTGGTTTATTTGCCTACGGCGATCCTGCGGGCGGACTGTGGATGATTATTCTGTCCTGTATTGTTTACGGAATGGCTTTCGATTTCTTTAATATCTCGGGATCTTTATTTGTAGATACACAGGTGAAACCCGAAATCAGGGCGAGCGCGCAGGGGATTTTTATGATGATGACAAACGGCTTTGGCGCCTGGCTGGGAAGTCTGGTGAGCGGATATGTGATCACGAAGTATTTTACAAATCCGGACAACAGCCTGCAATGGCAAAATATCTGGTTATGCTTTGCTGGATATGCACTGGTTGTGGCTATTTTATTCGCCATATTATTCAGGCATAAACACGACCGCTCACAAGTGGTGACGGTTTCACACTAACTTTACCCGAATCATATAAATAAAAAAGACAGCTGAAAAGCTGTCTTTTTTTATTTATCGCTTCAAGCGAACACATTATGCTGGTTTCAGTCTTTTGACTGAGAAAGCTTAGATATGCGCTTCAATTTTTTTAACGAAATTGCTTTTAGGCTGTGCTCCAACCAGTTTGTCTACAACCTGACCGCCTTTGATGAAGAGGATGGCAGGGATGGATGTAATACCGTAGTTCATAGATACCTGCGGGTTATTGTCCACATTCACTTTTCCTACGTTTACTTTCCCGTCGTATTCTTTTGAAAGCTCTTCAATTACGGGACCGATTGCACGGCAGGGACCACACCATTCTGCCCAAAAATCGACTACAGTCAGTTTATCAGACTCCAGCACGTCGGTCTGGAAGTTGGAATCATTGAATTCTTTTGCCATCGTATTTATTTTAAGTTTTAATGTTTGTATTAACGGGATTGCAAATTTAAGTCCGTAATTGATAACACGTCAGGGGTGGCAGAAAGTTGTGTAAAACTTGTTTTGATGCCCGATGTCCGATCATCGACCATCGATCATCGATTCTCCCTAATTCAACTGTACCTGCACATCCCAACCCGGGTTTTTCTCCAAATACTGCACCAGTTCGTCATTCATTTTGAAGCCATTTGTGCCGGTTACCAGGCTGATACGCAGATTTTGGCGCGGTTCGCGAACGACCAAACGCAGGGCGGTACCTCCATTTCGGTGGTTTTTCAGGTTCTGGCTGAAATATTCGATCAAATCCTCATTTACTTCAGATGGGTGCACTTCAATCTGCAGCGTTTTTGTCTGGCTTTCTTTGATATTTTCAGCAAGCGAAATGGTACTGACCTTAAACTCATATTCATCCCTTCCAAACCTCGGTTTCAGGTAGCCGGTGATAAACAGCGCAGTGCCGGGCATTAGCAGCGGGGAGAGCCGCAGGTATTCTTCTTTAAACAGCGACAACTCGAATTTGCCGGAATAATCTTCCAGAATGAATCGCCCGAATTTATTTCCATTCTGTGCTACACGATGATCTGCACCACTTACCAATGCCAGCAGGCGGAAAATTCGACCGGGATTCGTTTGCGCTTTGATGGTATCCTTAAATTCGTTGAAATCAGCGATCGATGTGATGTTATAATGGCGAAGCTCAAATTTGTAATGATCCAGTGGATGTCCGCTCAGGAAGATACCCGTCACTTCTTTTTCGTGATCCAACTGCTCCGTCAGCGACCAGGGTTTGCAATCTGGAATGCGCGGTGCTGGTATTTCCATGTCTATCGACATATCACCAAACAAAGTTGCACTGGAATTTACCTGCTGCGCAGAAAGCACCTGGCCAAATTTGATAATCTTCTCAAGTCCGTTAATGCTTTCCCCTTCAGGAATCGTAAAGAACTGCGCCCGGTGCATGGCAGGGAAACAATCGAATGCGCCTGCATATACAAGACTTTCAAGCGTCTTTTTGTTTACAGTACGTTGATTGATTCTTTTTATAAAATCGAAGATGTCAGTATAAATACCCGTCTTTTTCCGTTCTTCAATAATACTTTCTACAGCTGCTTCACCCACACCTTTTAATCCACCAAGCCCGAAGCGGATTTCACCCGCTTTATTTACTGCAAATCCTTTTAATGATTCATTGATATCTGGCCCAAGTACTTTAATGCCCATGCGTTTACATTCTTCCATAAAGAATGTGATCTTATCAATGCTGCCGGCGTTATTCAAAACTGCAGACATATATTCCCCGGGATAATGCGCTTTGAGGTAAGCTGTTTGATAAGCAACAAATGCATAACAGGTAGAGTGCGATTTGTTGAATGCGTATTGCGCAAATGCTTCCCAGTCGGTCCAGATTTTTTTCCAGTTTATCGGCAGGAAATGATTTTTCCGTTGCACCTTTTATAAACTGAGCCTTCATTTTATCGAGAACCGCTTTTTTGTTTTTTACCCATTGCTTTACGCAACACGTCGGCATCACCTTTACTAAAGCCGGCCAGTTTTTGCGCCAGCAACATCACCTGTTCCTGGTACACCGTAATGCCATAAGTTTCCTCCAGGTATTCGGCCATTTCTGGCAAATCGTAAGTAATAGGTTCGCGCCCGTGCTTACGCTCGATATAGTTGGGGATATAAGCAATTGGTCCCGGACGATAAAGGGCGTTCATCGCAATGAGATCACCAAACTTATCCGGCTTCAGTTCACGCAGGTATTTTTGCATACCCGGACTTTCAAACTGGAAGGTGCCAATCGTTGAACCCTGTTGGTAGAGTTCAAAAGTTTTCTGATCATCAAGCGGTATATCATCAATCACAATATCTACGCCGTGATTTTGTTTGATAAGTGCCAGTGCATTTTTAATGATGGTAAGGGTTTTCAAACCCAGGAAGTCCATCTTGATTACACCCGCATCTTCAATGATATTTCCCTCAAACTGTGTAACCCATAATGATGAATCTTTTGCAACAGCAACGGGCAACAGTTCAGTAAGGTCCTTAGGTGCGATGATGATACCCGCGGCGTGGATACCGGTATTGCGTACAGAACCTTCGAGACGTTCGGCTTCGTGTAATACTTTACTCGCCGGCAAATCCTTCTGGTCATAGGTTTCACGAATGCGACGAACCAGTTCTAAATCATCGGAACTGAGCCCGTCTTTTTCTTCCAGTGATTTTTCGCCATCCTTTGTACGCATGGGAGCGTGCAAAACACGGCGCAATTCAATACCTGGTTTATCCGGTACCAGTTTCGCAAGTGCGTTTGATTCCGCAAGCGGGAGGTCCATTACCCGCGCCACATCTTTAATACTCATTTTGGCAGCCATGGTGCCATAGGTAATAATCTGTGCTACCTGGTTGTTGCCATATTTCTGCACCACATAATCAATCACCTTCTGTCTTCCTTCATCATCAAAATCGGTATCGATATCCGGCATCGATTTACGATCGGGGTTCAGGAACCTTTCGAACAGCAACTTATACTTAATGGGATCGATATTAGTGATACCAGTACAATACGCAACCACCGATCCCGCAGCCGAACCCCGACCCGGTCCGATGAATACGCCGATATCACGGCCTGCTTTGATAAAGTCACTTACAATTAAGAAGTAACCAGCGAAACCCATCGTTTTGATGGTGTACAGTTCAAAACGGATGCGTTCATCAATCTCCGGCGTGATTTCACTATAACGTTGATGCGCTCCTTCCCAGGTAAGATGTTCGAGATAATCATCCTGGCTGTTGAATTCCTTTGGAACCTGAAAGAAGGGGAGAAGGATATCACGTTTCAGGTTCAGGAGTTCTACTTTGCTTACAATCTCATTGGTATTGTCGAGTGCCTCCGGCAAATCCGGAAACACTTTTTGCATTTCTGCTGTTGTTTTAAAATAGAACTGGTCGTTTGGAAATGCAAAACGTTTGCCTTTTATATTGATGTCATCATCTGCAAAATCGCGCATTGCCGGTGTAGTGATCTTTTCACCCGTGTTGATACAAAGCAGAATATCATGCGCGTTGAAATCACTCTGATCCACATAATGCGAATCATTACTCGCGATGATTTTTACATTGTACTTGCGTGCAAATTTGATCAGCACTTCATTCACCTTGTCCTGCTCCGCCATGCCATGCCGCTGCAGCTCCACATAAAAATCTTCCTGGAAAATATTGAGCCACCATTTGAATTCATTCTCGCCTTCATCTTCTCCATGTCGCAAAATGGCCTGAGGTACCGATGCACCGAGGCAACAGGTAGTGGCAATCAGTCCTTCATGATGTTTTAAGATCAATTCTTTATCGATGCGGGGATATTTACTGTACAATCCCTCGATGTATCCAAGCGAAGTAAGTTTTACGAGGTTGCGATATCCCTGTTCATTTTTTGCTAATAGAATCTGGTGGTGGCGAACGTCTTTTTGCTCTTTGGTAAATGTTTTCTGATGGCGGTTGGCGGTTACATAGAATTCGCAGCCCACCACCGGTTTTACTTTAGGCTTACCGTTTTCATCCGTTTTTTTAAAAGCTTCTGCCACAAATTCAAACACACCAAACATGTTCCCGTGGTCGCTGATGGCCAGCGCAGGCATGTTGTCGGCCATGGCTTTTTTATACAGGTTTTGGATGGAGGCGGCACCATCGAGAAGCGAAAACTGGGTATGGACGTGTAAATGAGAAAATTTCATGGTGGTTATTCTGGTAAAAAGTGAGTGGCAGTAAGTTACGAAAGAAGAAATGGACGTTTTATTCTGCCCGGATATCCTTAGCCATAACCTTTACGACCTGCCTGTTTAAGTTCAGCCCACAAATTTCCGGATAAATTGCCCTGGGGAAACAGCCTGTGGAAATCTTATTAATTTGGGACTGAATCATATGTGTATTAATTTAATAATCAGGCATATAGATTTCGGGCAATAAACCCTCCGACTGTTCGTTTTGTTTCAGTGATTTATTAAGGAAAATATCCTATATTTTTGCCCGGATCAGAGATTGATAGTCGAGGTTCGATGTTGGATGTTCGATGATCGATGGTAGAGAGATAAGTTGCATTAAATATTTTTTTCAATGGATAAGATTCCGCCAGTGGTGTCTATTATCCGCTCCGACGTTCGGTTGAGCTAACTGGTCATCGGATACAAACCATTAAGAGTTTCACACAATGAAAAAGCTAATGGCCAAACATCTTATTGTTGCGTTAGGGGCAATAGTATGCCTTACCAGCTGCTCCAGCCTCCAGCCCATCAGCAGCTCGCTGTCGTCTCCCGTAAAAGGTTCTACCAGTTCTAATACCGCATCAACTACTTCAACCTCCGCTTCGAAACAGGATGTCAAATTTCTTGACGACATCAGTCTTGAAACGGATGCATCAGTTGTAAAAATTAAGCCTACGGCTCCTGTTCGCAAAACAAGCGGTGCACAATCGGCATCCACAGCAGATGTAAACCGCTACCTCAACAAAAAAATGCTGCCGTTGAAAAAGCAACTGCCCTTCATTTTAAATATGCTGTTTTACTGAACACAGAAGTTGAAGAGCTGGTGAATAACACCCTGCTTGAACATGTGGACGAGTGGTATGGTACTCCTTACCGCCTGGGTGGAAGCACCAAAAAAGGAATCGATTGTTCTGCGTTTGTGCAGGCAGTCTATACTTCTGCTTATGCCACTACCGTTCCACGTACGGCACGTGAGCAGTATAAATTCAGCCGCATTATCTCGGCTACAGAATTGCAGGAAGGTGACCTGGTTTTCTTCAATACCCGCGGTGGTGTATCGCATGTAGGAATCTATCTTCAGAATAATAAATTCATTCACGCGTCGTCATCTCAAGGCGTTACTGTCAGCGATCTTTTCGATCCTTATTATCTTAAAAGATATATTGGGGCGGGAAGAATAACCAAGCCGATAGCTGGTAAATAAAACGGCAAATGTGAAACGGCAAACGTGAAACGGCAAACGTGAAACGGCAAACGTGAAACGGCAAACGTGAAAATAAATAAAGCAGCCTAACGGCTGCTTTATTTATGATTTCTTAGAATGACCTTGTCAATTTAAACAAGACTTGCCGCTTGCCGTTTTGCCGCTTGCCGCCTCACGCTTTCATTATCCTCTTCCTGATTGCCGCCACTATTGGTTGTGAATCCGGTGTAAGTTTAAACGCAATTGTTCCCGCCACATATAAGATTCCAAACGCTGCGGTGCGCACCACCAGTCCCCAGAAGCCATGCATACTATCAAATAAATAATAACAAAGAAAATAACATCCACCGGCGAGCAATAGCGTGTAAAGCGATGCTTTGGTAAAAGGCACGAGACGGAACTTTTTCCATAAGAAAACACATCGTACCAGGTTGTACAGGCCAATAGCTACGAGGTTTGCAATTGCAGGGCCGAGTATGTCCATTTGTTTTGCAAGAACATACGACATAGGCAACATGATGCAAAGCAGCAACACGCCACTGATTAATTCAAATCGCCAGTAAGTTGACGTGCCAATGATTTCTGCATTCAATCCCGTACCCATTTCCACCACACGCGTTAAACCGAGAATAATAAATGCAGTGAATCCGAGCAACAATTCTTCTTTTAACTGGAAAGTGTGAATGGCTTCTTTATAATTGAGTGCAATCAATAAAAATAATCCGCAGGAAAAGATGAGTTGGTTGATCGATGATCGCTGATAGATACGCTGCAACTTTTCCCTGTCTTTTTCTTTCCATGCGCGTGATAAAACAGGAATGGCCGCGGCAATAATCCCACGCTTGGGTGCAAGGATTACATTCGACATCAGTTGCGCAAGGCCAAAGATGCCCGTTTTAACCATACCATCTTCCAGTACGGATGCGATAACGAGTTGGTCAAATACCTGTGCCAGCGTTAACACAATAAAGCCGCTGTAAAGAAAGAACGAAAATGAAAGAATCTTTTTTATACAGTCTACGTGTGACTTTACTGATCTGTAGTGTGAAATGAATTCTTTTTTTATAAATCAGATAACCGAGCAATGTAACTGCGATCGCCGGATAGGTAAATGCATAAAGTTTGATGAACAGATCGAAATCGGGAATGATATTATAAAGGAATAATACAATGAGGACGGTAATAATCAGTCGCCATTGCATTTCCTTGAGGAAGTTGGTGAGAATAGGTTTGCCAACATTCCATGCATATACTTCCAGGATGCTAAAGATGGTGAGGCCAAAACCCAGCGGGAAAGTCCAGAAATAATACTTCACCAGTTCTGGTGCGTTCGCGCTGTATTTCTGTACCACGAGATCTTTAAATACCCAGCCAGCTAAACATACAAGGATAAATCCGATTACACCAATAATTAATGCCAGACTAATGACATCATTTTTATCATCTGATAGATGGTCTTTATAGTAGGGATAAAATTTTGCAAGCACCGATGGCATCGCAAAGTTGGCAAACGCAGCCATCATCTGTGCAATTGCAACAAAGATGGATGTTAGACCATACTGTTCTCCGGTAAAATATTTTTCAGAACCAAAAAAATACACGTTGAGCATGCCCACCACAAACCCGAGATAGATTACAAGAGAGGCAATAATACTTTGGCGGCGGATCGTGCTCATGAAGAAATTTTACCGGCAGAATAAATGCTGTCTTGATTTTTGGTTAAAACGAATTGTCGGTTAATGATGCTTTCTTGTCTATTGTTCCTGCAGATTGGATACAAGTACGTAAAAATTTCGGTCTGCAAGAATTTCTGAAGGCATTTTTCCTGTCAGCTTGATCGTTTGTAGTTTATCTGTAGGACTAATCCATTGTTCTTTTCCGTTTACCACAATCTTGAGTGGCATATTAAAACCTTCTATAACATTTGTCCAGCGGAATTGCAAATTGAAGCTGCTGCTGTTACCGGGAATGGCTGCCAGCTTGTATTCAAGCCCTGGAATTTGTGTATTGCGCAGGTACTGATCAAATATTTTCGAAAGGTTTTTGCCAGACTGTTTAATAATGTAATCTTCAACCTCGCGGCTGCTGGTTACTTTATGATAGAATTCTTTATTCAGTCCGCGCAGTATTGCTTTGAATTTTGCATCGTTGTTAATTACCTGGCGAATGGTATGTAAAAGGTTAGCGCCTTTAAAATACATATCACCACTTCCTTCGTGATTTACACCATAAGGTCCAATAATGGTTCCATTGTTTTCAATATTTGCGCGCAGTCCCTGGCAATACTCGTCAGCCGCCGTTTTCCCGTAATTACATTCTACAAATAGTACTTCGCTATAGGTGGTAAATCCTTCATGCACCCACATATCCGCAATATCGCGGGTGGTTACATTGTTTGCAAACCACTCATGTCCGGTTTCATGTACGATGATATAATCCCATTTGGTTCCCCAGCCACTTCCCGATAAATCGGAACCGAGATATCCATCGCGAAATTGGTTGCCATATGCCACGGCGCTTTGGTGTTCCATCCCCAGGTGGGGTGTTTCAATCATTTTATAGCTGTCTTCATAAAAAGGGTAGGGGCCAAACCAGTTTTCAAAACAGGCAAACATTCTTTTTACATCCCGTTCGAAATGCGTTTTAGATCGTTCCAGGTTATAATCGAGCACCCAGTAGCTTGCGTCGAGCGGTCCATTCTCGCCTGCAATTTTTTCTTCCCAGTTTACGTAGTGACCTATATATGGAATGATATTGTAATTGTTGATTGGATTTTTTACTTCCCAGGTCCAGGTATTTGTTTTGTTGGCACCTGTTGTTTTTTTCAACAAGCGGCCATTTCCTACTGCCACGAGTGAATCGGGAACGGTGATAGCGAGTGAAGCTCCGTTGTCGGGCTCGTCGGCCTGGTAGTCTTTACAGGGATACCACACGCTGGCGCCGAGTCCCTGGCAGGCTACTGTAATCCAGTCGCGCTTCAGTGAATCTTTTGCCCACACCCAGCCTCCATCCCAGGGAGCCCTGATGGCTTCACGGGGTGTACCACTATAATGAACGATCAATGTATGTTCGCTACCTTCTTTGAACTCACGATCACCAAAATCAATCCAGTACATGTTGCCTTCACGGCGGTAAGGCAATGAACCATATTTGATTTGGGCATATTCGATGCGATCGATTGTCATCGGCAATTGCAGGTCGATCTGCATCAGACCGGGTTTACCCGTCTTTTGTAATTTTATAAGTGATGCTGTTTTTTCCTTTGATTGATTTTTTTTCAATATCAACCGAAACAGAAAGGTCATAACGTAGTACATCCCACCAGCTTCGGCCCGGGCCATTACTGCCGCGCAGGGTATCGGCTTTTGTAAAACTGGTTTTTTCCTGGGCTTGCGTACCCATTATTGTAAAGAACAGGATGCTAAGGAAAAGGAAGTATTTCACTGCTTTATGTGTTTGAATTGTAAATTTAATCGTTCAAAAGCTAAATGACGGTGAAAATGCGAAAATGGATGGCAGGCTGCTGGGTGGCGGTTTTGATTTGCTTATTGTTTTCATGCGGACGATCTACCCGGTCGGGCAAACAGGTATTTCTTTATAATGAACATACTGGTATTGCATCGCTCGATCCTGCTTTTGCAAAAAACCAGTCGATCATGTGGCCGGTGCACCAGCTATTTAATACACTGGTGGAGATCAATGAAAACCTCGAAATCGTTCCCTCACTGGCAAAAAGCTGGCATCTCTCCGATGATAAACTCGTTTACACTTTTATATTAAGACCAGACGTTTATTTCCACAACGATGCCTGTTTTCCCGAAGGAAAAGGACGAAGAATGCAGGCATCAGATGTTGTTTTCAGTTTGTCAAGAATCATGGATCCGGTAACAGTTAGTCCCGGCGCCTGGATTTTTAACAATAAACTCGATAGTGTGCAGCCATTTGTTGCCGTAAACGACACCGTTTTTCAACTGCGACTCTTACGTCCTTATCAACCCATACTCGGTATTCTTTCCATGCAGTATTGCAGTATACTGCCTAAAGAAGCGGTAGAAAAATATGGCCGTGAAATCCGCCGCCATCCCGTTGGTACCGGTCCTTTTTCGCATGCTGGCCTGGGAAGAAGGACAGGCGCTGGTGCTGACGAAGAATGAAAACTATTTTGAAAGCGATAGTCTCGGCAACCGCCTGCCTTATCTCGACGGAATTAAGATCACGTTTTTTGATAGCAAAGCCACAGAGTTTTTATTGTTCCGACAGGGCCAGCTTGATTTTATCAATGATATAGAAGCTTCATTTAAGGATGAAGTGTTGACCCGGCAGGGCCGGCTTCGTCCGCAGTGGGAAGATAAAATTCAATTGCAGGTTCATCCCTATCTTAATATAGAATACCTGGGAATACTGGTAGATGAAAAACAATCCATTGGTAAAAAAATTCGCCCTTGCGATTGAAAAAATCAGGCAGGCGATTAATTATGGCTTCGACCGGCGGAAGATGATTCTATATCTCCGCAATTCGCTGGGTACACCTGCAGAGGCTGGTTTTGTGCCGGCTGGTCTTCCTTCCTTCAACGATTCCATTGTAAAAGGCTATCAATATGATCCGGCAAAAAGCCGGCAGCTTTTAGCGGAAGCGGGGTTATCCCGATGGAAAAGGTTTGCCCGTGATTCGTTTACAAACCATCTCGCTGTATGCTGATATGGGCGATTATATCGCAAAACAATTGAGCGAAGTGGGCATTCCCGTTCAGGTGGAGACTGTTCAAAAAGCTTACCTGCTTGAATTAACTGCAGGGTCTCAATCGCCTTTTTTCCGTGGAAGCTGGATTGCTGATTATCCGGATGCAGAAAATTATCTTGCGGTGTTTTATTCAAAGAATCCAGCACCGCCTAATTATACACGCTTTTCTAATGCTGCCTTCGACAATCTTTTCGAGCGCGCCATAAGGGAAGAGAATGACAGCCTTCGATATCGTTTATATCAACAGGCCGACCAGCTGCTAATAGAAGAAGCCCCGATTGTACCACTTTGGTACGATAAAGCAGTTCGGCTGGTGCAGCCGGGTGTTACCGGTTTTACGCCAAATGGTCTGAACCTCCTCGAACTTCGTCGCACCCGTCTCTAAACTTCTCTGGAGCCGGCAAAAAGACGCTACTCCCGGCAGGCCGATCGTATTAATCACCCTCGTATTTATACGTGTTTTCCCTATTCCTTCACCGTAATTTTCCAACTTTTTTTTGCCTCTCAAATAGCTGATATGCACGTATTTGCAAAATTTGTAATCCGGCGAAACCCTTACTGGGCTTGCATTATCCAAAAAGCCAGTCTACTTTTACATCGTTGAGCTGGTGAAAATACGACGTTAAGATGCGAACAGTGGCCAGCAAAAATCCGAAGAGCCACTGCAGCAAATACCAGCGAAATCCGACCTGTTAAGAACCGACCCTATTACCGTACCATTAATACCCGTACTTATGAAAGCAAAGTCTACCCTTGAAATGCTGTATAAGCCTGTACGCATTCTACTCTTTGCCCTTTTAGTTTCTCAAACTGCCGTTGCGCAGACCCCCATTTACAGTTTTAGAAATCCCAAGTTGATTTCCGGAACGGACCGCCAGGTGGGCGCGAAGTATCGCTTCTCCGATGTGGCCACAGGTGTGGATGCACATGTTACCATCGATTCGATTACATCCGGTATTCAGTTGATGAATATCGACCGCACAGCCGATGGCTATGGTGAAGCGTTTCAACCTGAATATAAAATTTCAGCAGGCCGCAATGCCTTTATATTATTCACGATCACTTTTATGAAAGGAGGCACGTCAACACCAGAGGAGCAACCTAAATTGGAAGTGAGTGGTTTGGATATTGACGGCAGTACCAACAGTGGCCGCAGCCTTTATGAAATGAATGGTATCAATATGAATGGCGGAGGTATCTGCTCTTTCAATTTAACCAACAGCCATATTGTGGTTTCGCAACAGGGAAATGAATACGTAGGTAAAAACATCACTGGATATTTATTTGGCGCCCTGGTTGATACTGCGGCTTATGAAGTAATGTTTACCGTGACAAAAGAGAATGTAACTTCTTTTAAATATCGCGTGGGCGCTAACAACGAAACTACTGGTAACAGCACGCGTTATGCAAGCCTTTATTTTAAAAGTTTCCCTTTCCCTGATGGAGCTATTCTTGCAGCGCCATTTATTAAAACTTTCAATGGTGTTTCGGCTGAAGGCAAAACACAACTGCAATGGGAGCTGAACGAAAACAATAAAGCCGTAACCGTTGACGTGGAACGCGCATCTTCTGCAACCGGCGACTACAAATCAATTGCGCAGTTTTGGGTGAATATGGAAGCAAATAACCAGACTGCACTTCACTACACCGATGCTGCGTACGACAAAACAGCGACCGCAGCATGGTATCGCCTTCGCGTAACAGGTGTGGATGGGAAAGTTCAATACAGCCACGTATTGCAATTCAAAAAATGATCATTCTGTCAAAAAGAATGAGCTGATGTTGTATCCAACATTGGTAAGGTCAGGTGTAAGTGTACAGTACAATGCTACACGTAGTGAGAATGCCAGTTTTGAAATTTACGATATGAGTGGCAGAATGATTCAACGTACAACAATCAGCCTGACCGCAGGCCAGAACAATATTCGGTTAAATACCCTGGACGGTATCCCGACTGGACAGTTTGTGTCTACACTTCGCACATCAGATGGCATTGCTTCAGCAAGGTTTTCAAAGCTGTAATGCCTCCCATTTCGAAGTAATAAAACGAAAGAGACAACCCTTCGGTTGTCTCTTTTATATTATACTCTCTAACCACTATGCTAAGTTTATTTCCACTTCCCCATTTTAGTTTTTCAGTTTGTCTTTAAATACTTTCCGGAACTTGTCGAGCTTGGGCCGTATTACAATTCGGCAGTAAGGGTTGTTGTTTTCGTTGTTGGCGAAATATTCCTGGTGATAATCTTCGGCGGGATAGAATTTCTCAAATGCCGTGATTTCAGTAACGATGGGATTGTCAAAAGCCCCACTTTTATTCAAAGCTTCTTTATACGCTTCCGCTTTTTGACGCTGCTCTTCGTTGTGATAAAAGACGCCGCTTCGATATTGTGTTCCTACATCATTGCCCTGCCTGTTGAGTGTGGTAGGGTCATGTGTTTCCCAAAAAACTTCCAGCAGTTCATCAAAGCTGATGACTTTAGGATCATAAACAATTTGCAGGCATTCGGCATGGCCGGTTGTTCCCGTGCATACTTCTTTGTACGTGGGGTTAGGAACATGCCCGGCGGTATAACCGGATGTGGCGCTGATAACGCCTTTCAATTCTTCAAAAATGGCTTCTGTGCACCAGAAACACCCATTTGCCAGGGTGGCGGTGTCGTAATTAGCCGCCGTTGTATTGGTAGTACTCATATTATTTAAAGACGTTGCTGGCTTTTTCTGCGCCTGAGCGCAGGATGTCAGGGCAATTACCGCCCCCAGCAGCCAACCAGATTTTATTAAACTGAACATTACAGTAATAATAAGGAATAACACTGGGAATTGTTCGGATTCGAGGATCGATGGTCGATGGCTGATGATCGATGACCGATGATCGATGTCCGATGTCCGAGGAATATTGAGTAGGGAGTTTACAGCTTTTATTTGTAGATGGGGCAAACCAGCATTTCAACCAGCCATCGGTCATCGGACATCGTTCTTCCGGCTATGTTTATAAAAAAATTAATAAGTTTTTTGCAAAATTTAGAAAGTTTAATACTTTAGAAGAATTATTTAATAAGATTTCATTACAGCCACCGCAAAACTGACACATGGGAAAGAAGGCTTACTATAAGGGTCTGGTCTTACGGGAATTCTATTTCTCCGACACGCTCTCATGTGCTGATTTGAGTGAAAGGATAGGGAAGAGTTTGCCGTTGACGATGAAGATCCTGAATGAGCTGATAGCGGATGGTTTTGTAAAGGAATCGGGCTTCGCGCCTTCCAGTGGTGGCCGCCGGCCGGTGATGTATTCGATAATGCCCGACACGATGTATATACTGTCGGTAGCGATGGACCAGCTGGTGACGCGGATTTCTTTGATGGACATTCACAACCGCCACGTCACAGACATTGAGAAGTTTGAATTGCCGCTGCATAACAATCCAAAAGCGTTGTCGGTACTGGCTGATAAGATGGATGAAGTGATAGCGAAGTCGGGAATTGCAAGAAAAAAGATCATTGGCATAGGAATCGGGATGCCCGGTTTTATTGATTTCAAAAAAGGAATCAACTATTCCTTTTTCAATACCGGCGGACAAACGATCACAGAATTTTTGAGCAGCCGAATGGAGTTGCCGGTGTATATCGATAACGACTCCAGTTTGATAGCTCTGGCTGAATTCAGGTTTGGTGCGGCCAGGCACAAGCAGAACGCAATGGTTGTGAATATTGGCTGGGGTATTGGTTTGGGGATGGTGTTGAATGGAGGAATTGTTCAGGGGGCATAATGGTTTTGCAGGCGAATTCAGCCACATGCCCATGTTTAATAATAACAAGCTCTGTGGTTGTGGTAAAACGGGTTGCCTTGAAACGGAAGCTTCCTTACTTGTAGTGGTGGAGAAAGCAGCGGAGGGTGTAAAAGAAGGAAGATTATCAAATCTGGGAAAACGTTTTCCGAGCGGACATTTTGAACAGGATAGTGAGGCAGTCATTAAAGCCGCAACCCTGGGTGATCAGTTTGCAATTGAATTACTCTCGGAAGCAGGTTATAATATCGGAAGAGGTGTTGCCATATTAATACACCTCGTAAATCCCGAGCTGGTGATATTGAGTGGAAGAGGTGCTTTGGCAGGTAAAGTTTGGCAGGCGCCTATTCAACAGGCTTTGAACAAACATTGTATTCCAAGGCTGGCGGCAAGTACGGTAGTGGAGGTTTCAACACTTGGTTATGAAGCTGAACTGATTGGCTCCGCAGCTCTGGTAATGGAAAACATGATTAAAGAAAACAGGAAACTGGCACATCGCGATCACGATAAGTTGCCAGCTTAGTAAGACCTGAACCCTTTGGAACAAACAGTACAGGTCCATATGAAAACTCTTAATTAGGCTTATTTATCTAAACTCTAAAATCAACTGCAATGAAGAGAAACGAACGATTCTTACTTGTACTGTTGATCCTGCTGCTTGGGAATACAATGCTCTTTGCGCAGGAGCGACGTACGATTACTGGTGTTGTAAGAGACAACGCCGGTAGCCCGGTGCCATCAGCCACTGTGTCGGTACAAGGTACATCCACAAGTACTGTGACTGACGACGCTGGCCGCTATAGCATCGTTGTAGACAAGGCAAATGCTGTCCTTGTTTTTAGTTCTGTAAGTTTTGCTCCTAAAAGTGTTACAGTAGGAAGCTCAAACTCGCTTGATGTAACACTTGAACAATCAGCAACAGATCTCACCGAAGTGGTAGTAACTACCGCCCTCGGTATTAAACGTCAACAAAAATCTTTGGGCTATGCGGTGCAGGAACTGAAAGGAAGCACGCTGGCTGATGCAAAGGAGACCAACCTTTCTAACGCGCTTACCGGGAAGGTAGCGGGTCTGCAGGTGGTTCGCTCCAGCAACGGTGCCGGCGGTTCTTCTAAAATCGTACTGCGCGGTAACACTTCACTCGTTGGTAATAACCAACCACTGATTGTTGTGGATGGTGTACCCATCGACAACTTTACCGGTACTACAGAAAACGGTTTCTGGAGTGCTGGTTTCGACCGTGGTAACGGTTTAGGTGATATCAGCGCTGAAGACATCGAAAGCATGTCGATCCTCAAAGGCCCTTCTGCTGCTGCCCTTTATGGATCACGTGCAGGTAACGGTGTAATCCTTATTACAACCAAATCAGGTCGTAAACAATCTGGACTGGGTATCACTTTCTCAACGACCCAGGGTGTTGAAGGGATTTTTATCAAACCTGAATTGCAAAGTTCTTTTGGCCAGGGTTCGAATGGTGTTTACAACCGTGAAAGCCAGGAAAGCTGGGGTCCTAAAATCGAAGGTCAGAATGTTACGCATTGGGATGGCTCAAACGGTCCGCTGCGTTCTTATGACAACCTGAATGGATTCCTGCGTAACGGAACTACTCAGAACTACAACCTTTCTTTCCAGCAACAATTCGGAAACACTTCACTGTATTCTTCTATTGCACGTTGGGATGACAAAAGCATCATTCCAGGTAACAAACTGGAGCGTACTAACGTGACAACCCGTGCTACTTCTAAATTTGGTGCTGGTAACCGTTGGACAACTGACTTCAAAATTTCTTACAACAATACTTCTGGTTTCAACCGTCCAATCAACGGTCGTGACGTGAGCAACGTGTTTACGCTGTACACAATGCCTCGTAGCATGAATATTGCAGATTTCGCTGCTGGTCGTGACGAATTCGGTAACATGCTTTGGTACGTAGGCGCACCCAGCTGGCAGAATAGCCCATTCTGGAATGCGAAATACAACCTGAACCAGGATATCCGCGATCGTTTCATCATGTCGGGATCGGTGAAATATGAATTCAATGACTGGCTGAACCTCGAAGTAAGATCTGGTGGCGATATCTATTCTACCAGCACACAACGTAAAGTATATGCAGGTAGCCGTCGCGCTAACGAATACAACGAAGGAAAAGAAACTTTCAGAGAGTTGAACCACATGGCATTGCTTTCTGCTCGCAAAAGCAACCTGTTTGGTAAGTTCGGTGGTTCTTTAACGTTGGGTGGTAACCTGATGGATCGTAAATCAACATCTATCGGTGTTGGTACCGGTCCACTCGAAGTTCCCAACGTATTCTCGCTGACGAATGGTATTGGTACGCCAAGCATTTCTCAGTATTACTATCATAAGAAGATCAATTCTGCATTTGGAACTCTTGGTTTAAGCTACGATGATTATGTGTTCCTTGATGCGACATTCCGTAATGACTGGTCTTCTTCCCTGGTTGAGCAGAACCGCTCTTATTTCTATCCATCAGTAAACCTGGCTGTTGTTGTAACCGACATGTTAGACAAAATGGGTACCAACGTGCCAGCATGGATGAACTATTTGAAAGTTCGCGGTAGCTACGCTACAGTAGGTAGTGATATGGATCCACACAGATTGTTCAACGGTTTTGAAATCCGTAAAGACCCTCTGGGTAACCCAATTGCTGTTCGCAACACAACCATGTTTGATCCTAATGCGAAGAGTGAGTTGATTAAATCTTTTGAAACAGGTCTTGAAGCTCGTTTCATCAAGAGCCGTCTGGGTATTGACTTCACCTACTATAAGTCAAACGCAACACGTCAGCTGATTTCAATTCCAATGGACCCAATGAGTGGTTATGAATTCATGGTGGTTAACGCTGGTGATATTCAGAACAAAGGTTTCGAGTTGATGTTAGACTTCCGTGCGCTTACAAACCCCAATGGTTTGAACTGGACGATAATGGCTAACTACTCCCGCAACGAGAACAAAATTGTTGACATTAATTCTGAACGTGGTGTAAACAACTACGGTTTGGGAGGATGGGATAACCTGGATATCCGCGCCGTAACAGGTGGCTTATATGGTGATATCTATGGAACTAAATTCCTGAGAGTAACGGATCCCAATAGTCCACATTTTGGTCGACTGTTGTTGAATGGCGACGGTTTGCCACAAGCTACTGATATTGTGAAACTGGGTAACCAGCAGCCTAAAGCGATGCTTGGCATTACAAATACATTTAACTACAAAAACTTCGGATTCTCGTTCCTGGTGGATGGCCGTTTCGGTGGCAAAATGTTCTCAGCTTCAAATGCTAACCTGCAAAGGTTTGGTACTGCTGCTGTAACAGCTCCAGGTGGCGAACGTCCTGATATCGTAGTAGATGGTGTTGTAATTGATGGTAGTGGTCACGCAGAAAACACAAAGAGCGTTACACAACAGCAATACTGGGCTACAGTATCCAGCACGGGTAACGTAGGTATTGGTGAAGCAAACCTGTACGACGCGACAAATATCCGTTTGCGTAACGTGCAACTGAGCTATGCAGTGCCTCGCAGTGTATTGGGTAAATCACCCATTCAGCGCGCAACGGTATCTCTGAGCTGCAACAACGTTTGGATGATCAAGAGCCATATGCGTGGAATTGATCCGGAGTCTGTTTTTGCAACAGGTAGCAATGCTGTAGGTTTCGAGAGCGGTGCTTTCCCAACCATGCGTTCATTCCTTTTCAGTCTGTCATTAGGATTCTGATCTAAAACCAATCAAAGAATTTATCATGAAAACAAATATTTTTAAATATATCGGCTTACCGTTAATGGCTGGTGCCATTTTAACCGGGTGCTCGAAGTTTGAGGAAATCAACGAGAACCCATACCTCGTAACTGAGGACAAGGTAAAACCCGAATATGCGATCAACAACGCCATCATTGGAAGCCAGATGGACCCGCATATTTCAGAAAGGATTTTTGTACTGTACTGGAAAACAGCCGGACGCCAACAGTTTGGTGGTGGTATTGCCACGGGTGGTTACGACGATGGCTGGAGCTCTGATTATTATAGCACAGGTTACCTGGGCGGATGGCTGAGCTCTACACAGGCTGCCGTGGTTGCTGCAGAAAAGCAAATTGCAGGTGGAACATTTGCTCCATATACCAACAACCTGAAACAAATCGCCCGTATCCTGCGTGCGTACTTCATCAGCGAGTTGTCGGATAACTTTGGTCCCGTACCTATTCAGGCATGGGAAGGTGGTAATCCAGAGTATGTAGATGTGAAAACTGCCTATTATTATATGCTGGATGAACTCCGTGAAGCTTCTGCTGCACTGGAACTAAATGTTACCAAACCTGAAGCAAAGTATGACCAGGTTTATGGGTTCGATTATGCAAAATGGCAGCGCTATGCAAACTCACTGCGACTGCGTCTGGCAATGCGCCTTTCAGAAGTTGATGCGCAAAAAGCAAAATCCGAATTTGAAGCCGCTGCGTCACTGCCTCTGATTACCGCAATGGATCATACTTATTGGGTACAGGAGCAGCCAGGTTGGGATGCACTTACAGGTGTAATGACACGCGAGTGGAACTATTTCCAGTTGTCTGCTACCTACAACAACATCGTGAAAAACCTGGGTGGTGTACTTACCGAAGATCAGGTTGATGCCTCTATGCATTCTTATATCAAAGATGCGGATGAAATGGGTCTGCGCCTGTTTGATCATTTCACAACAATGACCAATGATCCCACCGCAGGATACTGGCTGGATGGTTTGCCACATGCAATTGATCCCCGCGCATATAAAACTTATATCATCCCGGGTGATTTCAGCAACCCTGATTTCAACAGCTATCCTTCATGGGACAACACCGCCAGCACTACGCAACGTGACCTTATAAACGCCAACGGCGCAGTAGTTAAAACACTCGACGCTAAATTCACATGGAACGGTCCTGTGAATGGTGCATGGGGTGCAAAAGGTGTACAGAACCAAATTCGTTCCTTCAATGGTGCTACACCACGTCATGGTCAGCATTTCCGTAACAGCTCAAGCAAACGTATCTTCTTCGCTCCATGGGAAACTTACTTCCTCCTGGCTGAAGGTGCTGTACGTGGCTGGCAAACTCCCGTTACAGGAAAAGCAGCATACGAAACAGGTATCGACCTGAGCTTTGCATACTTTGGCGTGAGCCAGTATGCCGCCGCGTATAAAACTTCTACGGCATACAATAACAATGGTACTTCTGCCAGCTGGGATCACGTTGCTGAGCCCCCTGCAAACCGTTCGATGAAATATGTAGACGGATATACAGGAACTGCAGGTACGGTGAATGTTCCTTACGCGAGCAATACATTGTACCAAAACGGAACAGTTAAGAATGACCACCTGACTAAGATCATTACACAAAAATTCATTGCGCAAAACCCCTGGTTACCGCTTGAAACATGGAGTGATCACCGTCGTCTGGGTCTGCCATTCTTTGAAAACCCTGCCGTTGAAGATCCGCTGGTAAATATGCCTGCGCTGAATAGCACAAATTATACAACTAGCGATATCCGCTTCTTCCCACAACGTATTCGTTACCCATCTAAGTTTGCTAACAACAGCCCTGCTGAATACGCAAAAAGCGGTAGCACTGTTAGGTGGAGCCGACAACGTACTGACTCCACTCTGGTGGGCGAAGCATTAAGTTTAATGGTCGTTTCTAAGCAGTCAGGTTAAGGCTTTGAGCCGGTTGCGCAAGCAACCGGCTTTTTTGTGCGCATGAAGGGGCAAACGGCAAGGTGAAAAGGTGTCGTTGTAGATTTTCACATTTCCACATTTCCTCATTTTCAAATTTTCCTTTCCCGATTCCCGTATGCCGTTTGCCGCCTCACGTTTCCTACCTTTGCGGCCGAATATGAAGTTATTTCCCGAGACAGCTGCCCTGCAGCTTGAAATGGATAAAGTGAAGCAATTGCTGGTAGGCTATTGCCAGTCGGAGTGGGCGAGGAGCACTGCTTCCGACCTGCGTGTGCATACCCGTAAGGATTATATTGATACAGCACTGCGGCAAAGTCATGAGTATCACCAGTTGTTACTCAACAGCAGTTATTTCCCCAACGATTATATCCTGAACCTTGCACGTGAATTGAAAATGCTTGGGATTCCGGGAGCAGTACTAACTGGCGAGGATTTTTTACAATTACGTAAACTGGCGGAAAGCATCGAAAAAATATTCCGCTGGTTTGATGCAGATCGCCGCACTGCTTATGGTGCACTTGCAAAAGTGATTGAAGACACGCATTACGAGAAAAAAATCATTGCACTGATCGATGAAGTGATTGACGAATCGGCCCAGGTGAAAGATACCGCAAGCGATGAGCTGCGGCAAATAAGAATGAGCCTCTATCGCAAACGAAATGAATTGCGCAGGGCGTTTGAAAAAATTGTTGCCAAACTTAACAAGCAGGGTTATCTCGCCGAAATCGAAGAAAGTTTTATGAATGGCAGGAGGGTAGTAGCCGTTTATGCCGAACAAAAACGAACGGTAAAGGGAATCCTTCATGGTGAAAGCGATAGCCGTAAAACTGCATTTGTTGAACCAGAAGAAACCATCGATCTCAACAATGAAGTGCAGGAACTGGAAAATGATGAGCGACGTGAAGTATACCGGATTCTGCGTGATCTTACTTCCCGGTTGTCTGCTTATTCAAGTCTCTTAAAACACTGGCACGCTGTTGTGGGCGAATATGATTTTATTCGTGCAAAAGCAAAACTTGCAATTGAAATCAAAGGGGAGTTTCCAACCTTAACGGACAAAGCACATATTCATTTGGTGCAGGCCTATCACCCTTTATTATACCTGTACAATCAGCGCAACAAAAAGCCAACCATCCCGGTAAATATTACACTGGATGAACAAAAACGAATTCTTGTAATTAGCGGTCCCAATGCGGGTGGTAAAACGGTGACCATGAAGACGGTGGGACTATTGCAGTTGATGGTGCAAAGTGGCTTGCTGGTTCCCGTACATCCTTCATCCCAATTTGGATTGTTCAAGCAATTAATGATTCATATTGGGGATACACAAAGTATCGAATTTGAATTGAGTACTTATAGCAGTCATTTGCTGCACATGAAACATTTCATGGAGAATGCAAATGGTCGCACTTTATTTTTTATTGATGAGCTGGGTAGTGGTAGTGACCCCAGCCTGGGTGGCGCATTTGCAGAGGTGATTATGCAGGAGCTGGCTCGCAAACATGCTTATGGAATCGTTACCACGCACTACCTGAACCTGAAAGTAATGGCCGGGAAAACTCCCGGCATCATCAACGGCGCTATGGCTTTTGATGAAAAGAATTTGCAGCCGCAGTATAAACTACTGGTTGGTAAACCCGGTAGTTCTTATACATTTTCCATTGCAGAACGAATTGGTCTCGACAAAGGATTAATTAAACGCGCACGCGATTTGGTTGATCAGGATCAGTACCGGCTTGATAAATTATTGAACCGGACAGAACAGGATCTTCGTGATCTTGAAAAGAAGGAGAAAATATTGCATCAGCAAATCAAAGAAAATGAAAAGCTAAAGCGTGAAATGGAACAACTGATGGATCGCGAAAAGCACCGTCAGCAGGTGGAATTACAGAAAGAACAGAACCGGATTGCACAGGAGAAGCTTACTTATCTGAAAGACATGGAGCGAAAGCTCAAACAGATGACTTTAGAATGGCGAAAGGAAAAAGATAAAAATAAAGTGATCAAACAAATGGAAGCCTTATTGTTTAAGAAAAATGAAACAAAGGCGGTGAGTAAGATGCAGAAAAAGATTGATTCCAAATACAAAGAAGTGGGTGGTGAAATCCGGGTGGGCGACCGCGTAAAAATGAAACGTAATCACCAGGTAGGACAGGTAATGGAAATCAGGGGCAAAAGAGCCGTCGTTAAAATCGGGCTGCTGCCTATGCAGGTTGAAATTTCAGATTTAGTTGTGGTAGAAGAAAAAGCCTCTTAAACAAACAACCTTTGTGCGAGGGTTCACACAAAGGTTGTTAATATGTTTTCGCTGCCTCCTTTTAATGATATTGGGAACAGCAACAACGAATTTCGCTATTTTGTAAAAAGTGCTTTTAGTTCTACCGCATCATTGGGTTGCATTTTTCCGCCGAGGATCAAACGCAACTGGCGGCGACGCAATGCCCCTTCAAACAATTTTTGCTCTTCTTCCGTTTCTGCAATCAGTCCGGGTACCTGCCGTGGCTTGCGGTTAGGATCCAGCGCTACGAAAGTATAGTAAGCCTCATTGCTTTTATATTTATACTGATGCGTCAGGTCTTTCGCCCCACACTTTCATATGTACTTCCATTGAAGAATTAAAACTGCGGGTCACTTTTGCTTCAATATGTACCACATTTCCCAGTTTAATGGGATTCTCAAAAGAGATATTATCTACTGATGCCGTAACAACAGGTGCATTACAATGTTTTTGGGCAGATAATGCCGCGGCAATATCCATCCAGTACATCAGGCGGCCACCCATGAGATTGCCAAAAACGTTGGTATCATTGGGCAAAACCAGTTCGGTCATAATTGTAAGGCTATCGCTCGCTTTCCGGGGATTCATTCGCTAAAGTTTCCGCAAAGATAGGAGAGAAGAATGTGTAAATGTGAAAATGAGAAAATGTGGGAATGCAGAAATGCGAGAAGCGTGAGAGCCGCAAACAGCAAACGTGAAAGAAAAAAATGCGTAATCTGTGTTCAAATCCGTGAAAATCTGTGTGAGATTTTCTCGAGGTAATACCAACCTGGTAACCGGAAATATTTCACACAGATTTTCACGGATTGGGGCACAGATTTACGCTGATTTTTCTCGGTTTCCCACGTCTCACGTCTTTCACGTTTGCCGGATCTCACGCCCCACGTCTCACGTTTTCTCATTCCACATTGTTCTACTACCTTTGCAATTCAATACGCTTCCATATGCCTGAAATGCAGCCGGTATCTTTCGATAATACCCAATTTGCTTTCGAATACAAATCGGATAAACAGTTAAAAAAAGCGCGCTTTCTTTTTTCATTAATGGGAAAATCCTGGCTGGTAAAGCTGGGAACCCGTCTTACACCCTGGGCTGTAAAATCCGGACTGCCGGTAAAGGGCCTCATCAGGAAAACCATTTTCGCACAGTTTGTGGGCGGCGAAACGCTGGAAGAAACGGCTAAAGTTGCCAGCATCCTCGGTGAGTATAAAGTGCAGGTGATTCTCGACTATGGCGTAGAAGGCGGCGACGATGGCGAGCAGGGTTTCGACCACGCAACAGATGAATTTATCCGCGTAATAGATTATGCAGCCACACAACCGAATATACCTTTCATGAGTATAAAGGTTACCGGCTTTGCGCGATTCAGTCTACTTGAAAAGCTGGATGCTGCCATGCACAAACTGCAAGGCAGCCTGATGAAGAGATTTTTACAGGCAGTGGATGAATTGCCCGCAGCGGAAAAAGAAGAGTGGCATCGTGTACGACATCGCATGATGCGAATTTGCGAAACAGCTTCCAGGAAGAAAACCGGAGTACTGGTTGATGCCGAAGAAAGCTGGATCCAGGATCCGGTAGATGCACTTACCATCCTGATGATGGATACATTTAATAAAGAGCGTTGTGTTGTTTACAACACCATACAACTTTACCGTCACGACCGGCTCGCATTTTTGAAAGACGCATTTGCTGCGGCGGAAGAACGTAAATTTATTCTCGGTTCCAAACTCGTTCGTGGTGCATATATGGAGAAAGAACGCAGGCGTGCAGAAGAGATGAACTATCCCAGCCCTATCCAGCCTGATAAAGCTGCCAGTGATCGTGATTATAATGACGGTGTACACTTCTGTATGGATCATCTTGATCGCATTGCGCTGATCGTTGCGTCGCACAACGAGCAAAGCAATCTCCTTGCTGTGGAATTACTACAGAAAAAGGGATTACCGATGGATCATCCACATGTTCATTTTAGCCAGTTGTATGGCATGAGTGATAACATTACCTTCAATCTTGCGCATGCGGGTTGTCGCGTAAGTAAATACCTTCCCTTTGGACCCATCAGAGATGTAATCCCTTATCTCATGCGTCGCGCGCAGGAAAATACTTCCGTTGGTGGCCAAACCAGCCGCGAATTATTGCTGATTAAAAAGGAACTTTTAAGAAGGGGATAGGCGGCTGCTTCTTTATTTTTTGATTTTCTCTTTTGCATGCTGTTGCATCTCCGGAAGCGCAGCAGCAATCTTGCGTACTGCAATTGCTAGTTGATTGCGCACAGTAAGCGAAGAAACCTGCAATATTTCTGCAGCTTCTTTGTAGGCGAGTCCGTCTTCTTTTACGAGTTGAAAAATAAGACGGCATTGTGGTGGCAATTCCCCAATGAGAACCTGAATGCGGTTTTTTAATTCTTCGGTGATAAAAATATCTTCAGGGTTACCAAATTCAACGCGGGGTTCAATATTCACTTCATCCAGACTAAGTGGTGGATTCTTTTGTGAGCGTTGTAAATAATTCAATGAAAAATTGCGGGCAATGGTATAGAGATAGACTTTCAGATTTTCAATTTCGGTGAGACGGTTCCTCAATCTGCCAGATTTTGATAAACACGTCGGAAACGATTTCTTCTGCTACTTCATTCGACTTCACAAAAGTCCAGGTAAAACGTTGCAATCCGTCGAAGTAATGGTAATACAATTCCTTGTATGCTTCCATATCTTCAAACAGGGCGATGCGCCGTTGTAGTTCCGGTATGTTGGTAGTAGGAGGCAATCGTTAGGTTCAATGATGAAACAATGATAGGAAGATTTTTTTAACTATTACGATTTAGTTTCTTCATTTCAATAACCAGATCATTCACTTCCTGTTCCATTTGTTTGCATCTAAATAATAGTGTCAGAAGAGTTTAGGCTGTAATGTAATCGGTTTCATTTTTTTCGGTGACCGAAGATCGATGGTCGATGATCGATGGTCGATGATCGATGACCGATGACCGATGTCCGATGATCGATGTCCGATGATCGATGATCGATGTCCGATGATCGATGACCGCACTTCGGGGCCCAGGTTATCGTATTGCCAAACTCCTTTTTCCCGCAAAGCGGGCTTTATTTCCCATTTTCTCATTTTTCTCATTTTTCTCATTTTCACATTTTCTCATTTCCCCATTTCCCCATTTCCCCATTTCCACATTGCCACATTGCCACATTTTTTCCCGCCTCTTTGGTACATCCACCCCTTTTTCCCCTGTCTTACTATCTGATACCACCAATTTATATGTCCGAAGAACGATTTTGGTTACTTGTTAGCCTGAAAATAACGGGAGAAGCCAGTGAGGCTGAGTTGAAGGAGCTTGAGGCTATCCTGCAGGGGGATCCTGCGCTCGGTTTGAAGTATACCGTTTTGGAACAAAACTGGCGATCTTCTCACAAAGCAACGGCTCCCAAACAGGATGCCTATAATCGTCATTTACAGCGCTTAAGCCAACATCTGAATCAGGATGTATTGCAATATGAATCGCGCCCGGCAGTGATAGAGCAACCCGAGGCTGAAGAACACCCGGTGCGAAATATTTATCGCCGCCTGGTGTGGACGGCAGGAATTGCCGCTTCCCTGCTGGTTGCCTGGTTTCTGATTGGCGACAAAGTGCTTTCATTTAGTAACAGCAAACCTCTGGCGCAAAATACCATCAGCACCAAGCGAGGTTCCAAGTCTAAAGTACAGTTGCCCGATGGAACGCAAGTATGGTTAAATGCAGACAGTCGCATTACATACAACGAAGAATTTCAGGGGAGAATACGCGAAGTAAACCTGGTGGGTGAAGCCTATTTTGATGTTGTCCGTGATGAGGAAAGACCCTTCGTGATACATACAAATGTGATCGATATCAAAGTGTTGGGAACAGCATTCAATGTAAGATCCTATGCCGATGAAAAAAATACAGAGACATCTTTGGTCAGAGGCTCTGTTGAAGTTACCATCCGAAACCACCCGGAGAAAAAATTCACATTAAAGCCAAACGATAAATTAATCATCAATAACGAACAGGCTGCTGAGGCAGTGGATGTTGAAAAAACAGAAAAAACAAACAGCCAGCAAATTGTGCTGACATGGGGTAAGATAAATTATCCTTCAAAGCAGGACACAGTGGCGACGGAAGCAATGTGGACACGCAATAAACTTGCATTCGATAAAGAAACCTTTGAAGAGATAGCCCAGAAACTGGAACGTTGGTATGATATTGAAGTAATAATAAAAGATGAGAAAATACGGAGTACTGAATTTTCCATCATCATTGAAGATGAGAGCCTGCAACAGGTAATGGAAGCATTACGCGTAGCAGGAAAATTCAGATATTCTATTGATAAAAAGACTGTTGAAGTGTGGTAGTAATACCGGCTCAGAACGAGTAGTGATCTAAAACCATTAACCAAAACCTAAAACCTGTTCTTCCGCGCAATTCTGCGCTCAGCTGCCGCATTTCATTTTGTCACCTTGATGAACTCGATTGCTTAACCCTCAAAATAACTGCACATATGGAAAATTCTTCCTGATATAACCCCAAAAAAAAAAAAGAACGGAGAATGTTTGCGGCATTCCCCGTTGTTGAACGACATCAAATTGCTCAGGCTTGAGCAATAATCTATCATTAAATCAAATCTAAGGTATGAAAAAATGTACCGGGCGTATGCTCCTATACGTCCCGTTCACTCATCAAATGCTTGCTTATGATGAAGTTTACGATTCTCCTGGTGCTGGCCATATCTTTCCAGTCATTTGCCAAGGGGTACGGACAGGAGAATATAAGCCTCAACCTGGAGAAGGCGACGCTGAAACAGGTGCTGAAATCAATTGAGCAGCAAGGCGTTTACAGGTTTGTGTATAAAGACGAACTGCTTTCCCGTAGCCAAAGGGTCAATATCAGCGTAAAAGATGCTTCTCTGGATGAAGTACTGGACAGAGTTTTAAAAAATACAGAACTCAGCTACCGGAAACTGAATGGCAACCTGGTAGTAATAACATCTGGTTCCGAGAACAATGCAGCTGCAGAGCTTTTCCGGTTGCTGGAAAAAATCACATCCGATAAAGGTGAGGCGCTGTCGGGTGTAAGCGTGGTGGAAAAGGGAACGAATAATGGCACCACTACCAACGCTGAAGGTAATTACATGTTGAATGTAGCCAACGGTTCTGCCACTCTGCAGATTACTTACATCAGCGGCTATACTTCACAGGAAATAGCTGTGAACGACCGGTCGACAATCAATGTGACCATTGTTGCCGACAACAAGAACCTCGAAGAGGTAATTGTGGTGGGTTATGGCACGCAAAAGAAAAAGAAACGTAACGGGAGCGATTTCAAGTGTAAAAGCAACTGATCTCGAAAATATGCCAGTATTCAGGGTTGAGCAATCATTGCAAGGCCGTGTTTCTGGTTTAACAATTACATCTGCTTCCGGCCAACCCGGAGAAGGTTCAACTGTGCGCGTACGTGGTACCACCACTATCGGTAACAGTGATCCATTATATGTAGTGGATGGTGTGCCTGTAAATGGTGGTATTGATTACCTGAGCCAGTCAGATATCGCCAGCATCGATGTCTTGAAAGACGCGGCCTCCGCTGCTATTTACGGTACACAGGGTGCCAACGGCGTTATTATCATCACAACAAAAAAGGAAATCAGGTCCCGTAAAGTTAACTACAATGGTTTTGTAGGTACACAGGCGCCCTGGAGAAAACTGGATCTGCTGAATGCCACGGAATATGCCACGTTGTTAAATGAAGCGAACCTCGCGGCAGGGATGGCTATAGCTTATCCTAATCCTTCTTCGTTAGGAAAAGGAACCGACTGGCAGGCTGCTGTCTTTAACGACAATGCACTCATCCAGAATCATGAAGTAGGAATTTCGGGCGGAAGCGAACGTAGTTCTTATTACGGTTCTTTTGGTTATTTAAACCAGGATGGTATTGTTGCTACCAGCAACTCCAATTATAAAAGGTTTACCGCCCGTTTCAATAGTACACACAAAATTGGAAGGATCGCAACATTTGGGACCAATATTGGTTATACCCGCACCAAGTCACAGGGCGTTGGTACCAATGGTGAGTGGGGAACGCCTTTGAACCGGGCTATTAATCTCGATCCTATTACTCCGTTGGTGGAAACCGATCCAACAAAAATTAACCAGGCGCCTTATACCAACAGTCCATACATCGTGCGCGATGCAAATGGCAATCCTTATGGTATATCAACACTTGTAACTTCGGAAATTCTAAACCCCATTGCTGCATTAAAAGTAGGACAGGGTAATGGCTGGAGTGACAAGTTTGTTGCAAATGGATTTTTGGAACTGGAGCCGATCGCAGGTCTTAAGTTTCGTTCAAATATTGGAACCGACCTTGCATTTTGGGGCGATGAAAGTTTTCAACCCTTGTTCTACCTCAATTCCATCAACCAGAATGTTGACCTGAACGGATATACACGCAACAGCAACCGTGGTATGTATTGGATTTGGGAAAATACACTCTCATACACACGTTCAATTCAGGACCACAACTTTACCGTGCTGGCAGGTACTTCTGCACAAAAGAATTATGGAGAAAGCCAGGGTGGTACCAAACGTGGTATTCCTGTTGAACGCTTCGAAGATGCTTCTCTGAATTTTTCGGTTCCCCAAACCAACCAGTTCTTCTGGGGTGGTGAATATCAAACAGCACTTTCTTCGTTGTTTGGTCGCGTTACTTATGACTACGATGGAAGATATTTGTTAAATGCAATTGTTCGTCGTGATGGTTCATCCCGCTTCGGGCCGAACAATAAGTATGGTGTATTCCCATCTGTATCTGCGGGCTGGGTAATCAGCCGCGAAAGTTTCTTTGGTGTGTCTGATAAAATTTCATTCCTGAAACTTCGCGGATCTTATGGCGTGAATGGTAATGACCGCATTGGTGATTTCCGTTATGTGTCAACAATTGGTGGTGGTAGAAACTATACCATCAATGGTGTATTGATCCCGGGTTTCAGCCCCAATGCTATTGCAAACCCAGATCTTAAATGGGAATCAACGTCGCAGTTGAATATCGGTTTGGATGCCGTTATCTTCAAGAACCTCAGCGTTACCCTGGAATGGTACAATAAGAAAACCTACGACATGTTGTTGGGCATCGACGTGCCAGGGTATGTGGGCAACAGTGGACCTATCGGTAACATCGCCGACATGGAAAACCGTGGTGTTGAGCTCGAATTGGGTTACAATGGGAAAATTGGTGATGTTTCCTACAGCATCACTGGTAATATATCACATCTTCGCAACCGCGTTACTTATCTTGGTGATGATAAACAATTCCTGGGCGGGCAAACTTTCGGTCCCCAGGGTGTGGAGATGACGCGTATCATGACTGGTTATCCAATTGGTTCTTTCTATGGGTTTACAACGGCAGGATTGTTCCAGACAAATGCTGATGTGGCAAATCATAAGAACCACAATGGTGATTTGCTGCAACCAAATGCCAGCCCCGGCGATATCAGGTTTGTTGATATCAATGGTGATGGCGTAATCGACAACGACGACCGTGGCATCATTGGTGATCCAACACCAGACTGGAGTTATGGTTTTACATTGAATGCTGCCTGGAAAGGATTTGATCTTACTTTCTTTGGTCAGGGTGTTGCCGGAAATGAAGTGTTCCAGGCAATCCGCCGCTTCGATTTGCCAACGGCAAACTATACGAAGGAAGCATTAGGTCGTTGGACAGGAGAAGGTACTTCGAATTATTTTCCTCGCCTGGTTCGTAATGATCCAAATATGAATTTCAGCCGCAGTTCTGATTTCTTCCTGAAACCCGGAGATTATTTCCGGATCAAAACTATGCAGATTGGCTATACATTCCGCAGCAATACATTGCAAAAAGCGGGTATCAGCAAGCTGCGTCTTTATGTGATGAGTAACAACCTGGCTACTTTCACCCGTTACTCTGGGTTTGATCCTGAGATTGGTGGTGGAAGTTATGGAGTGGACCGCGGTATCTATCCGCAGGCCCGTTCATTTATGGTTGGTGTAAACCTGGGTTTTAACTAAAAAAACAGAACCATGAAACAACGTATTTCAAAATATAGTTTAATCACGCTCCTCACAGCATCAATACTGGGTGGATGTAGTAAAAGCTTTCTCGAACTGGAACCTCGTGGTACGCAGCTGGAAGCAAACTTTTATAAAAATCAAACGGAAATTTATCAGGGACTTGTTGCTATTTATGACGTGATGCAATGGGGTAATTCTGGTGGCTATACCATGAAGATGCCTTTACTTACAGTAGCATCCGACGAAGCGCATGCAGGTGGTAGCGATGCATCGGATCAACCTTCATGGGTTGCATATGATAATTTCCCTATGCTGGATCCATACCGTGGTCCACAACTTGGATTGTGGCAGAAGAACTATTCCGGTGTGTATCGTGCAAACCTGTTCATTTCAAAAGCAGAAAGTGCAACGGGTCTCGATGCCAACTTTTTATCACGCACCGTTGCAGAAGCAAAAGCATTACGTGCTTACTTCTATTTCGATCTTGTAAGATTCTTTAAAAACATACCGCTGATTGTTGGCCCCATTCCAACATCGGAATTGTACTCGCTAACACAGGCTGATCCGGCAGATGTGTTTGCGCAAATCGAAAAAGATCTTACAGAAGCAATTGTTGACCTGCCTCTCACCATTCCTGTGAGCGAAAATGGTCGCATTTCAAAAGGTGGTGCAAAAGCGTTACTGGCAAAAGTGATCATGTTCCAAAACCAGGATGCACGCATGGGCCAGGCTGCGCAATTGCTGAATGAAGTAAACGGCTCGGGCGTTTACAGTCTGCTGTCTAACTACGGTGACATCCACAATCCTGCAAACCGTTTCAGTTCAGAATCTATCTGGGAAATTCCACACAGCAGTCTTTCTGCATGGGGTGACTGGGGATGGATCAACGGCGGTGAAGGAAATGTGGGACCACAATTCATCGGTATGGCTGATTATAGTGGACCTACCTATTCTGCAGGTTGGGGTTTTGCACCCATCTCATTAGACCTGGTAAATGCAATGAATGGTGACCCTCGTTTTGAATATACCATTATTGATGGGCAGGCTTTGAAATCTGGCGGCGCAAATTACAATGAGCGCTATCAGAATACCGACTATTTCATTAAGAAGTATGCGCCTATGCAGGCGTTTCGCTCGCCGGTGGGTACAGCAGAACTCAACTGGCCTTACAATGAAATTGAGATCCGACTTGCAGATACTTATTTGCTCGAAGCAGAAGCGTTGCTTCGCAGTGGAGGTGATGCTGCACGTGCCGGACTATTGTTGAATGGAGGCCCCGGTTTTGAAGGCGTACGCAGCCGGGTTGGTCTGCCCCCTGTTGCAGTTACGCTGGCCAATGTTTACAATGAACGCAGACTGGAACTGGCAACTGAAGGCCATCGTTTCTTTGATCTGGTTCGTACTGGTCAGGCGCCTACGGCGCTGGCTTCAAAAGGATTTACTGCAGGTACACATGAAGTTCTGCCTATACCACAGCAGGAAATTGATGTGACAAAGAACTCATTGAAGCAAAATCCGAATTACTAGTAAACAGAATTCGCCATTTTCAAATCAACAACCATGAAACGAATCATTCATAATAATTTACTCGTTCCGGTGTTGCTGGCAACAACAATGCTGGTTTCCCTGGGAGGATGTACGCCTGATTTTAAAGGCGAGGAGCTGGGTGCACTTCCCAATGCTGATTTTGAAGTTTTACCGGGCAGCGATGCAAATACGGTGATACTTGTAAATAAATCAGATCAAAAGTCAATTCCTTACTGGTCGGTAAGCACAGGAGCGAGTCTTTCTGGCGACTCGGCACAACTTCGTTTGATATTTGCAGGAACCTACCAGGTAACAATGACAGCCGCCGGTCGCGGTGGTTTGTCAACCGTTACCAAAGATGTTACCATTACTGCCAGTGATCCCAGTGCATGTGATCCTGCAAAAGCGCTTGGATTTATTGCCGGTTGTACTTCTAAAACCTGGAAGTTAAATCCGGAAGCCGGCACTTATAAAGTAGGTGAAGGCCCCGATGCCGGCAACTGGTGGGCGAGTGGAGCAGGGGATGTAACAGCCCGCAGTTGTGAATTCAATGACGAATATATTTTCAGCTTTAATGCAGAAGGTACTTTCGTTTATGATAACAAAGGAGACTTTTATGCGGATGGATATATGGGTAGCGGATCAAACGGATGTGAACCCAACAGCAATCTTACAGGGGCACAAACTGCGTGGGCTTCCGGCAATTTCAATTTCACCGTAATTGAAGGAACCGGCGTTCGCAATCTGGGACAGCTGCGTGTATCCGGATTGGGAGCTCACATTGGACTGCAAAAAGTGCACAATGGTGGTGAAACCACTTCCGGGCCTGCTGGTACTTCCATTACTTATGATATTCTTGAAATGAGCAGGAATGTTGGTGGTGCCGGATACGACATCCTTAAAGTAGGAACAAATATCGGTGGCGCTGGCTGGTGGACATTCACCCTGCGTTCTTATTAAAATATTGAATTCAACTTTTTGCACCAGGCGCAATCGTAGTTTACGGCTGCCAGTCATGGCTATGTCGGTAACAAATCTGGTCGCAAATTACCGCGGTTTGCAGCACCGTGGGTAGAGCAAGCAGTTAGCAAGGGCGGGCAGTTCGAGGGTTTCTAAGCCCGCCCATTTTTTCTTTTAATCATTCTCCTTATGGTTACTTCACGTATTGTTGTTATAATTTTTTGTTTGATGGGTTCGATCGTTTCCATTTCCTGTTCAAAAGGAGGTGGGGGCGGTGCTCCTCCTCCGCCGCCAACGTTGCCGGCAATTACTATCGAAGATTTATCACTTTTCGAAGGCAATGGCGGTACCAATACATTTAATGTATTGGTGAAACTGAGTGCAGCGTCTACAAAAGAAGTGACGGTTGTTTACAGCCTGCAGGCCGGAACTGCCAAAGCTGGAGAAGATTTTACAGCTGCCACCGACCAAACGCTCCGTTTTGCTGTAGGTGAAACCCAAAAGAATATTCCCATCGCCGTTGTTGCTGATGACATCAGGGAAGGGGATGATGAACTCAAAGTCAATCTCAACGCACCTGTCAACGCCACGATCAGCCGCAATTCGGCAACCGTTATCATTCGAAATGATGACACACGTGTTTTGTTTACTAATGATGGCTATGATGCCCCAACTTCATACCCCGGCTACACTCTCGTATGGGAAGATAATTTTAGTGGAACATCACTCGATGCAACTTCCTGGACGCACCAGAATGGCGATGGATGTGATTTGAGTCTTTGTGGATGGGGTAATAATGAACTGGAGTATTATACCAATCGTCCGGAGAATTTATTTTTTCAGGATGGTAAATTAATCATTGAGGCCAGAAAAGAAACCTTCGGAACACGCAACTATACTTCTTCCAAAATTCTTACATCAGAGAAAAGGAAATTCAAATTTGGGCGTGTTGATATTCGTGCAAAGCTGCCTATTGGAAAGGGTATCTGGCCTGCATTCTGGATGTTGCCGCAGGATAACAAGTTTGGCGGCTGGCCCACCAGCGGTGAAATTGATATTATGGAAGTTGTTGCACACGACATTGTGCGTACGCATGGCACGGTTCACTTTGGACCAGGGCCGGGAAGTACCAGTGTAAACAGAAGTACCACTACTCCTACGGGAACTTTACACGATAAATTTCATGTGTATAGTATCGAATGGGAAGAAGATGAAATCCGCTGGTACCTGGATGGTAGTCTGTTTTCAACATTCAAAAAGACGGATGTACCTGCCGGCATGATCTATCCTTTCAACGAAGATTTTTATTTCATCTTCAACCTGGCGGTTGGAGGCAACTGGCCCGGCAGCCCCGATGCCAGTACCTATTTCCCGCAATGGCTGATTGTTGATTATATCAGGATGTATCAGAAATAATAGGCTTCTAAATTTAGTAGTAGGGTTTGAAAAAAGAAAAGGGGGCTGCAAAAAACAACCCTCTTTTCCTTTTCAATATTTGATCATCCACCATCCACTATCTACCATCGGCCATCGATCTGTGGAACGTACTGGACTCGAACCAGTGACCCCTACTCTGTCAAAGTAGTGCTCTGAACCAACTGAGCTAACGTTCCAGGTCGACAAAAATAAGCGCTTTCACCATATTTTATATTGCAGAAATTTGCCAGCCATGCAACATTTGGGCTTGCAAATTGTCTATTTAAGTATACATGCAGAAATACCAGGTAACAATCGACTTCGAAATGCGGGATAATTTTGTGGATCTTATACCGCCGCACCGTACTTATATCAATTACCTGATCAATAAAGAAGTGATTGATCAGTACGTGGTAAGTATGGAAACGCACCAGGTATGGATCACCATCAATGCCGACAGTAAAAAAGGCGGTGGAGGATTATCTCAGCAAATCACCTTTATTCTCTTTCTGGACCTATCGGATAAATGAATTATTCGTGTGGGATGGGCAGCATTACAGGCTGCCGGCGGTGCAGCCGAACTAGAGTTATATCTTCGCTTTCCGAAGGAAGGGATCCTGGATTTTCCTGGAGCCAATTCCGGTAAAGCCTGGATTTTCGCGTGCTGTTGCCCGGAAGAATACATTTCTAAACAAGAACTTACTAAAGTTGGGTACTTAATATTCTGATTTCGGTTTATTTTATGTCCTTTTAAAAAAGCAAGTCCCTGCGCCAACAAAGAAAGAAGTACATAATACTCATGGAAAAAATCTGTGTAAATCTGCGGGAACAGAACTACTCCATTTACAAACCAGTAAAGATTAATAGTTCTGTTCCCGCAGATTTACACAGATTTTTGTAGCCCTTCGTTCAAATGAGGTTTCCAAGCTTATGAAGGGGGGATCCAAAAAAAAATAATAAAACGAACAACGGGCTACCGGCCTCGATCTTTTTGTGGCTACCTGTTTTCCCTGGACAATATTGATTCGCAAATTACTCTAGATCTTCCAGGTTTCCACCTTATTCACCAGCTTTTCATCATATGGCACCGTCAACCTGATGTAGTTATCTGTATACCCTTCCATCATCCCATTCTTTTCATGTCCTTCAAATAAAACCTTCCTGTACTGACCTGCATGCTGCTCGGTGAAGAGTTGCATTTTGCGGTAGGAGAGGTTGCGCAAGATTTTATTTCTTTCATGGCGCTTGTTCATCGGTACAACAGGACCGAGACTCAAGGCATGCGTATTGTCGCGTTCTGAATAAGTAAATACGTGCAAATAGGAAACATCAAGATCATGCAGGAATTCAACGGTGTCGCGAAAAGCATCATCGGTTTCTCCGGGAAATCCAACGATTACATCCACGCCAATTGCGCAATGAGGCATCAATGTTTTAATCAGGCTCACACGCTCGGCATACAATTCGCGTTTGTATCTGCGACGCATGGCACTCAACACGGCATTGCTTCCGCTTTGTAATGGAATATGAAAATGCGGCATGAATTTGTCGCTGTTAGCAACCCATTCAATTATCTCGTTGGTTAACAGGTTGGGTTCAATAGAACTGATGCGGTAACGTTCGATGCCGTTAACGGCATCAAGGGCTTTTACCAGTTCAAAGAAATTTTCCTCGCGTTGGTTGATACCAATCTGCCGACCAGCTCCATCGGGACCTTTCCCAAAATCGCCAAGGTTTACACCTGTCAATACGATTTCTTTAACTCCTTTGGTGGCTAACTCTTCCGCATGTTTCACCACATTCCCAATCCGGTCGCTGCGGCTTTTGCCACGGGCCATCGGGATGGTACAGAATGAACAATTATAATCGCAGCCATCCTGCACCTTCAAAAATGTGCGGGTGCGGTCATTCACCGACCAGGAGGCATTAAAACCGGTCACCTCTTCCACATCACAACTGCAGATACGTGCTGGATCGCCCTTGGCGAGTTCACGCAGGTGTTGCGCGATATTAAATTTCTCGGCAGCGCCCAAAACAAGGTCAACACCGGGAATAGAGGCGATTTCCTGGGGCTTCAATTGCGCGTAACACCCGGTAATAACTACCAGACTTTCAGGTGATTTGCGCTGAATGCGACGCACGAGCTGGCGGCATTCTTTGTCGGCATTATCGGTAACCGAACAGGTATTGATGACATACACATCCGCCAGGTCATCGAAGCTCTTTTTCTCAAAACCTTCCTGCTCCAAAAGCCTTGATAATGAGGAGGTTTCAGAAAAATTGAGCTTGCAGCCCAGGGTGTGAAATGCTACTGTACGCGCGGTTGACATAAGGCGGCAAAGGTAGGTAAGAATGTGGCAATGTGGAAATATGGCAATGTGACAATGTGGAAATATGGAAATGAGGAAATATGGCAATGTGACAATGTGGAAATGTGACAATGTGGAAATATGGCAATGAGGAAATGTGGCAATGTGATGTGTGGCATGAAGCATGTCAAAGTAAAATTTTCACGTTTGCCGTTTCACGTTTGCCGTTTCACGTTTGCCGTTTGCCGAAGCGCCGAAGCGCCGGTTTGCCAATGCCCGCCGAAAGACTATATTTAAGCTCACAATCTCCAAAAATGAAATGGACCTTTTTGATTGCAATCGCCCTGTCGTCTGTTTGCGGACAACCAGTGCCAAAAAATGGGGAAAAGAAGGTAGAATCGGAGCCGGTTTCTACGATTCGCACAGGGGCGGAACAAACGGAAAAAATATCTTCCGCTTTTGAGAGGCAAACGTGTAGCTATAATGGCAAATCCCACTGCCATTATTGGCAATGTGCACTTAGTGGACAGCCTGCAACGACTGGGAGTAAACATTGTAAAAGTATTTGGACCCGAACATGGTTTTCGCGGAAATGTGAGTGCAGGAGAAAAAGTGAGCGATGAAAAAGATCCGTCAACCGGAATTCAAATTGTATCGCTATATGGTAAAAAGAATAAGCCGACTGCTGAAGACCTTGCGGATGTGGACCTGCTCATTTTCGATCTGCAGGATGTAGGTGTTCGTTTCTACACCTACATTAACTCACTTGCCCGATTGATGGAAGCCTGTGCCGAAAACAAAAAGGAAATGCTCATTCTCGACCGGCCTAATCCAAATGGTTATCTTATCGATGGTCCGGTATTGGATATGAAATACAAGTCAGGTATCGGTATGTTTCCGATTCCTATGTCGCATGGGTTAACCATTGGGGAATTTGCGCAGATGCTGAATGGCGAAGGTTGGCTTAAAAATGGAATCAAATGTAAGATCACGATCATCCCGGTTTTAAATTACGATCACCAGATGCCTTACACGCTACCCGTAAAACCATCTGTAAATCTTAATACACAGCAGGCGATTATGTTGTATCCCAGCACCTGTATGTTTGAAGGGGTTTATGTGAATCACGGACGCGGCACGCAATTCCCATTTACCGTTTTGGGAAGTCCTGAGTTGAAGGGTGCTTATTCGTTTTCGTTTACACCCACCAGCATTCCGGGCATGGCAGAAACGCCATTGTTTATGAACCAGGAATGTTTTGGTATTGATCTTCGTAATTACGATGTGGAAGAACTGCGTCGCAGTGGCAAAATCCAGCTGCAATGGATCATGGAATTGTACAAAGCGCATCCACATAAAGAAAAATTCTTTGATTCAAAATTGAGCAATCAAATGGGTGTAATCGAGCGGTTGATTGGCTCAGGCGATTTTCGCCAGCAGATAATTGATGGCGTACCTGAAGAAGAAATTCGCGCCAGCTGGGAACCCGGATTAAGTCAGTACCGGGAAATGCGCAAAAAATACCTGCTCTATCCCTAAATTGCCGTTCAAATATGAAAAAGCGTCAGGATTATCTTTCTTGGGATGAATATTTTATGGGTGTTGCCCTGCTTTCCGCCAGGCGAAGCAAGGATCCCAGTACGCAGGTAGGGGCCTGCATTGTGAATCCGAAAAATAAAATCGTAGGAGCGGGATATAATGGCCTGCCTATAGGCTGCCACGACGACGATTTTCCCTGGGGAAAAGAAGGTAAGTTTCTCGATACCAAATATCCCTTTGTTTGTCACGCCGAGCTGAATGCCATCTTGAATAATATCGGGATGGATCTTGGCGGATGTAAAATTTACACAGCACTTTTTCCCTGTAATGAATGTACCAAAGCGATTATCCAGGCCGGTATTACGGAAGTTGTTTATTTGTCTGATAAATATGATGGAAATGATATCGTAAAAGCTTCAAAACGAATGCTGCAGACGGCCGGTGTAACCTACCGCCAGGTGAAAAGTTCAATCGACGGACTCCACCTTTCTTTCCGCCCCGAAGATGTGTGAATTTTTTGTGGTTTAATTCTGCCGGTCCGGAGGGCTGTCGGCGGGCAAACATCTTAACTTGCGCTCATGCAGGCTTATTTAGATTTACTCCGACATATTCTTGAAAATGGTACACACAAATCAGATCGTACCGGCACGGGTACGCAAAGCTGTTTTGGTTACCAGATGCGTTTTGATCTGCAAAAAGGTTTCCCTTTGGTCACTACCAAAAAGGTGCACCTGAAAAGCATCATTCACGAACTACTTTGGTTCCTGAAAGGTGATACCAATATTGCCTATCTAAAAGAAAACAATGTGCGTATCTGGGACGAGTGGGCCAATGAGCAGGGCGATTTAGGTCCAGTTTATGGAAAGCAATGGAGAAGCTGGGAGGGAAAAAGATAATAAAACGGTTGACCAAATCAGTGACCTGATCGCACAAATAAAAAAGAATCCCGATAGCCGCCGCCTCATCGTAAGTGCATGGAACGTTGGTGAATTGCCGGAAATGGCATTGATGCCCTGTCATGCGCTTTTCCAGTTTTATGTAGCTGATGGAAAGTTAAGCTGCCAGTTGTACCAACGTTCCGCAGATGTATTCCTCGGTGTGCCATTTAATATCGCTTCGTATGCGTTGCTTACCATGATGATTGCACAGGTATGTGGACTGCAGTATGGTGAATTTATTCACACTTTTGGTGATGTACATATCTACAGCAACCACCGTGAGCAGGTGGAACTGCAACTGAGCCGCGAACCACTGCCTTTGCCAACGATGAAGTTGAATCCGGATGTAAAAGATATTTTCGACTTTAAGTTTGAAGATTTCACCCTCGAAAATTATCAAAGCCATCCCGCCATCAAAGCCCCGGTAGCTGTATAACGACCCTCCACCATCCACCATCCGTCATCCACCATCCATCATCCGTCATCTACCATCTATCATCTAACATCTTTCCTCATGATCATCTCCCTCGTTGTTGCAGCCGCCAATAATAATGTTATCGGGAAAGACAACCAGCTTTTGTGGCGGCTTCCGAATGACATGCGTTTCTTTAAAAACGTTACCTGGGGTATGCCGGTGATCATGGGTCGTAAGACTTTTGAATCTCTGCCCGAGCCGTTAAAAGGGAGAAAGAATATTGTTTTAAGCCGACAGGCGGCCGAAGCAGAAGGGGCGATTGTGGTGAAAAACCTCGATGATGCGCTTTTTCTTGCGAAGCAAATGGATATGAAAGAAGTGATGGTAATAGGTGGCGGCGAGATTTATCAGTTGGCATTTGAAAAAGCAAAACGAATTTACCTCACACGTGTGGATGCCGAGCCCGAAGGTGATACCTGGTTTCCCGTAATTGATCCAAAGCGATGGACGCTCATTCGACAGGAAAATCATGAAGCGGATGAGAAACATGCATACAATTATTCATTTCAGGTTTGGGAAAGAATGTAAGTCTTTGCTCAGCGCTGCAAGAGCGTTTCTCACCAGAAGAGTTCCCACAGATTTACACGGATTTAAACACAGATTTCGCGGACTTTTTACGAGTAGCCAGTGTAATTGTTTTGCACTCCTGTGCAATCTGTGTTTAAATCTGTGTAAATCCGTGAGAAATCCGTGCAAATCCGTGCGAAATCCGGCCCGGAAATGAATGCCTTCCGGATTAAATCTTAAACCCAACCGTCAGCATTAAGTTGCTTCCATTGGCAGTTGTGTTTGCAAACGTATTCGCTTTATCGGGAAGACGATAAGGGAAGCTGATGTCTTTAGAGATACCATGCACATAAGTAAGATCGATATAGATTCCCGCATTGCGATAACCCACGCCGCCTGAAACAAACATACGGCTTGCTTTCAGTTCACTATCTGCATAGGGATTGCCGTAGTATGCAAAGCCAAGGCGTGTCATAAAAGTTGTGAACTTCAATTCACCCCCAGACGAAAGTTGAAAGCGTTTTTGTAATATTCTTTCATCACATCATTCAACTGATCAAAATATCCACCGTCATCATAATCTTCCGCATTGCGGAAGCGATTTGATTTATGCGTGATGTATTCAACATCCGCTGTGATAAAACCTTTCTGCTGGCGCACGTCTTCTACTGAATTAAGAATATAAGTACCGCTCAGCATAAATTTCCACGGCGTCACGAGTTCGTATTTATATTTTGGAACAGTGTTGCCGGTAAAAACAGTAGAGCTAACGGATTCGGTACCGGGATTGCTTCTGTAATTTTCCAGGTTCACCCACATATTTGCACTATAGGTATCTTCCATCGTATACCAGGTAGGAGTGTGGACAGCAAAACCCATACGCAAGTTATCATTTGGTCGGTTAATTACACCCAGCTTTGCATTGATACCAATACCGCGTGTACTGAACTTCTCTGATAATTCAGAAAAAGCAAAATCATTATCTGTATCCCCGGTTGCATCTTCTTCGCGGAAGAAAGTATTCTTGTCGTACTTAACAATGGGAATACCGATAGAGCCGCCCACATACCAACGGTCATTTTTATTAGCTGCATAACCAATTGAAGGCTCTGTAATACCACCGCTGGTTTCAATGCGATGCGCCTGGTTCAACAGGAAAGCACCGCCATTGGCCAGTTGATTATACATGGCCATGCTTACAACATCCGGGTTGGGATTGCTGCCGAGTGTAGCCGTATCGATCAGGTAAGTATAAACGGCCATGCGCGTTCCCAATGAAACATTGTTGCTGTTAAGTATATCATCCAGTGATAAACCACTTCCTGCTGCTTCGGCGGCATATTGTTCGCCATAGCTGCTGAAATCGTTTTGTCCGCGATAATAAATGCTGTTACTGAAATTGGCTGTACGCGTTACGGCAATGCTCACTGCTTTATTGTTCCAGTTGCCGGAACCATTTAAGGCACCCACCCATCCGCTTGCCCCGAGGTTGAAGTGTTTTCCATCATCGGTTGCTTTTGTTCCTCTGAACTGACTTTTATTGTTGAGTAGGCTGTAACCGGGTGATATTGCAAAATCGCTGGTTTTAAACATCGCCAGGCCAGCGGGGTTTGTAAAAGTAGCTGAGATATCTCCACCCAAAGAACCCATCGCACCGCCAATGGCATTGATTCGGGCTGTACCATTTACAGGTTGCCAGCTATAGCGAAGCACGTCTTCGGGTATTTGTGCAAACGCGGTAATCCCTGCGCTCAATACGCACGCTGTCAATAATATTTTTTTCATACTATGCTGTTACGGGAACAAAAAAGAGGAAACAGTCGTTGAGTTGTTTCAATTTCCGCTTCCTCCTTTTTTTTATCGAAATAAGGTTTTTCAATCTTCATTTACCGTTTGGGGCGGCTTACGCCTCCGCCGCTGCTACTACTGCTGCTGTTGCCGCTGCTTCTGGATGATCCACTGCTGGAAGAAGGTGTATAAGAGCGAGAAGGTGTATTGTTATTCCTGCTCGGCTGGTAGCTGCTATTGTTATTGCTAACTCTTCCGCTGTTATAACCTGCACTGTTGCTATTGTTATAACGACTGCCTCCAATTGAACCCGGGGTGTAGCGGTTTGGACCACGGGAAGTGCTCTGCTGGTTATTGGGCAGATAACTTCCGGGATTGAATACCAACGCGCGGCTTGGACGAGTTACTGGTTTGGAACCGCCACCAACGATGATGCCGCCATGGCCCCATCCGCCCCAGCCACCGCCGGCCCAGCTATTCCATCCACCCAATCCGTAATAAGAATTGAAGTATGGATTGTAGAAGCTATTCCAGGCCCAGTAACTGTTCCAGGGATCGTTCCAGCTATGGTAATAATTGTACGGACTGAATGCATATGGGTTTGCGTAATAATAATCAAGAGAAGACCAAAGCCCACGGTTCATCACGCGCATACGGAGAAATCGATCCTCGTAATAGCGATCAACATCATAATCGTTGTAACGGTCATTATAACGATCCTGTCTGCGGTCAACCACCACGTACGAATCCGTTTCGCGAGCCGGGGAGTAGTAAACATCATCTGGCGTTTGCCCGGCCCTGTAAGCCGTGCTGCAGCTGGAAAGTACCAGCACCGCCAAACCAGTGTATATCAGGCTCAGTTTCATGTCAAAGGGTTTTAGTGGTTTAGGTCGGAAGTTACTAATTTTGTGCGACTTTCTCCGACCCTAACGTGTGTAAGTCGAAATTACACCCAATTTGAGCGGAGAGTAGATAACCCTCTGTTAATTAAAAAAATAAAATCAGCCCTGACAGGGCTTTATACGGAGTAAACTTATGAGCAAGGAAATTACTGCGCGCGACAAAGACTATTCGA
>JANPZZ010000026.1 GCA_024707305.1 Chitinophagaceae bacterium | reverse complement strand
GTAGCACTTGTGTTAACTATTTAAATTAGACATAGTAAAAGTCTTACTTAGTCTGCACAATTTGTCTTCTTTCAATTTTAATGTCCTTTTTTTGAGTACCACTTATCTTGAAAAAGTAAAAAATTGTTTGTTTCAATTTCTTGTCCAAGAAGACATAAACCGGGATAGTTAAATAGACGCTTTTACCCTTGTAATAGTTGTTCAGATCATTATTGTCATAGAATCGAAAATAAAATTTCTCAATCCAGCCCAGCCTTCTAAGGGATAATCAATTAACCTGGCAAGTGTATGTTGATAATTTACAGAATCACATATTTTTGGATCATCGGACGACATAAAATTTTCAAATAAAGTTCTCTCAAAGCCATACATATTTGAACGACTTTATGGCAATACAGATACTGTCAGAATAGCTGTTACAAGCACTGTCTCTTCGACATACAAATCCCAATGTGCTTTTAGGGTCAGAGATTGAATAATGAAATCGCCTATAATCGCTGAATTCGAGTTCAATAGTGTTGGTTGATTTTTTAATACTAATATCCTTTTTGAGATTATCTGATAGGGTTTCGATTATTGCCCTCTTGAAATTATAGAAAGAGGTATCACACTGTGCCGAAAGTGGAAATGAGCTAAAGCACATAGAGAATATTAATAGATATTTCATACGAATCATTTAGAAAAGAATTTCATTATTATTTTAACTACATTAGTACCCTTTCCCATTTGGCTATATTGATCCGGTTTCATCACGTAACGCCCGGCCTCATTGCCATTATTGCCAAAAGGAATATAAACATTTCCGGTCATTAGCTCTTGTCCGACATATTGCATCCTTTCAGGAATACCAAGACTATTGCGCACCGGATTACCGAATAATGTTTCATTAGGGCCAGGATTATTTGGCCCATGTGGATCATCTTTTAAACCTTTTACACCATGTCCTATATATTCATGTTCGATAGCTCTGGTAAGATTAAAAGTCTTGGTTGAAATCCCATTAGTATATTCACCCTTCGCTGATCCGTCGGCATTAAAATCACCCAAATCTATAAGGGACAGTGTTTTATTTTCCATAGGCATATTATATCCAAACAATATTCCTTTATCGGTGCCTCCGGAATTATAGGCAAGATCGTAACCAAATAACATGCTATGATCCGACACACCTTCACCCAACTCTTTTAACATTGCCTCTCCTGCTTCAGTTAGCGTACCTCCTTCGGCCGCCGTTCTATATAACATATTAGTCTCTGAATTATAGGCGATGTTTATTCCCATTTCCGCATAAGCGTTTCTCACTTCATCCGGAATAGTGTTTGTCACTTTGCCGTCTTTGTTAAAGAAGAAAGTTAACACCGAATCTCCATTCATATCAATGTTCAATATAGGGTTGTTCAGCGTGTAGTGATAGGGGGTTACTGCAAAGTACTTATGAGCAAATCTATCCTGAGCGAAAAATCGACCTATCTGATTGTCATACATTCTAGCTCCATAGTCGAGCCAATCTAAACCAGTACCATCGCTAAACTCCGCCTTTTGTTCCTCTTTCCCATTATATTTAAATTTATTGACTGGGTCTCCAAATGCCAATGCTTTTGAGCTTATACCAGCCTGCGCCAGCCCAAACGGGTAGTAATGTGTCTCTTCAAGCAATGGGCCACGAGTATGCACCACGGAAAGATCATCAAAATACACATTTCCCTGGCTTTCGTTTGAAACATACACATACAGGTAGCCATTCTTCTTTACTTCAATATCACTGCCGCCATTAGCCAGCATAATCTGTCTTTCCATTATACCGGTAATTTCCGGGATCTGTAGTGCACCATAATTTCCATTCACCAGCTTAAATATTTCTTCATCTAAAACCAGCCAATTCAGAAAGGCTTTAGGTCTTCCACTGGCAGGCTCGTTATTATTGGCAACAAAGGCTCCTAATGGTCCATTCAATTCAGTTGAAGTGGGTATAGCACCACCGCCATAATGGCCTCCAGACGCAGGTAATCCACCGGTAAATGAGCTTATCAATGAGGCCACGATACTTGCTGCTCCCGGCAACTCATTGGTATTGGTGCTACCCGGCTGATACCAGGCTTTTGCGCCGATACGGAACTTATCTCCTGCCATTACCTTCAGCACCACGCCTGGCCCTACTCGCTTGTCATTACCGCTGGCATTAAAGAGTTTGCTTACTTTGGCATTGCCTCCGTCACTGTCAAAACCGCCCGGTTTATTAACTACTGTTTCTGGTATCTGAGTAAACAATCACTCCGATATTTGTTGCTAATTACCCCTCAACGGCTAATTTGTAATCCCACCCGGTCGTTGTCGATATACAGATACTGGTCTTGGCTGTCGCTGTCAAGAATAAAAGGTGCGATCTCATTGGTAATTCCGGTTTCCGCATAATTCAGGATATCATAAGGCAAGATCACCCTGGGCCTGAAATATTCAAAGAAGTCAAATGACCAAGGTGCCCAAAACGGGGATTTCTCCGAAAAAAGCTTCTCCAGGTTTCTGCGCAACAACCCAACTTCATAAAAACGCTCTCCCTGAATCTCCACTTCCCGGTATTCAAAAAGTTTTTTGATCTAAAAATTCGGCTAGCCCCTGGTAATAATTTCTGGAGAGGGCTGCCAAAGAGATGTTATCGTATGGAACGTTATCGTTAAAGGGATCGTAATAATTGCAGGTTACCCGTTGAAACAGATTATAGGACACACAGGCCACGGAAAAATTAACGTTGATCGGACCTGATTTGGCCTGGCTTTTATGTGCCAGCATACTCCCGGGATTAGTTTGATGTCGTCCTTTAGCTTCAAGCGCAAATACACCGTTTGGTGCATAAGCAATTAGATCGGGCCGGTTACCCGTCAGTTTATGTCCGTGCAACCGCATGGCGGCCTCGTAATTCACGGTAAATAAGGAGTGATCGATCCTTTTGGATAAAAAATCGGCGATGGCTTTGCCGACAAGCGTCGAAAATTGCCCTTTTTCAGTGGGATCCGATAAACCTTGTGGCGGCTCAGAGAACCGGTCATTATTAAATGCCCGCCGTTGCATATAGTAGCTGTAGTGGCAGAACATACCAATAGTTCGAAATATCTTTTGTGGTGTAGGAGCATATCCCTGGCCGGCAATCGCTAAATGTTTGGCAAAGGCTAGGCGGCTCATCCGAAAAGTCCGTTGATGGATCGCTCCGGTCGTGTCAAGGTGTTGCACGGTAATATTCATAGCAAAGGTTGGGCTTGTTCCTCTAAGATACTTGCAATAATGAGAATTTACAAAATTTGTAACTCATTGATTAGGTGTACCTAAATAGGTTTGGGAGCACCACTTTGTTTTGTGTCAGCCATATTGGTAATCCGATGATCTCTGTATGAAAAAGCGAATCGAATTAGATCTCTTGCTGCCCCTTGCGGATTTTATCTACGTGCAATTAATAATAGAACGTCAACCCGTATTTTCCTATAATCAGAAATAGTTCTTGTGAAACTTATACTTACCCTAAAGCGAACAAATCTCATGAGAACTCCTCGAACTTTTTTTGCCCCATTTGAACTATGTGTTGTCGCTCGATGTCGCTAATTCCCTCAAATCTTGCAAGAACAAGTTCGAGTCTTGGACCCTTGGGGCTACTTTCGCACTAATTTAAAATTACTCATCACCACTGAAAGCCTTACAAAATCGTTGACTGGTAAGGCTTTCAGCGTTTTAGTACTCTTTATAATTCACTTTGAAAGCCGTTAATTCGTTTACGGTTTTGTTTACGGTTTTCAAAGAACCAAAAAATGACCTTCGTATGGTGAGTATGCCTTGTGTCACAGCGGTGCACCCTTGCCCCAGTTTCCACTTGCATTTACTGCAATTCTAGTTTGCAGTGTAAATTTTCGTGACTCGACCACTTTTCCTACCTGTTCAATAGTATATTTTTTTGCCTTACTAACAGTGCCATCCGCCACTTCGTGAAGATTAAGATGCGTAACTGCATCGTTTTTGTTTGTCCAGATTCCAGAAATGTAATACGTGCTCATAATAAAATAATTGAGGTTCTACAAATAATCAATTTGTTTATCCTTCATCAGTCACCAACATCACGTCAAAATCGAACTGATCAATACTTCCCGAAAGTTCAATCGTGCAACGAATGGGGTAATCAATTCGGAGAGCGCCCTTGGATCGAAGTTGATCAGGTAATACAATGTTTGGTTCAACAAGCAATACCGGTTGAAAATAGTAAGGGTTATTAAAGCCGAAAATTGAATACGGTTGCCTGATAGTAATTCCTTTGTTGGTTACAGCCTGAATAGTAAGATATAGGCCATTCATCGATAATTTTGTACTCCATTCATCCGGATGCTTCCATTCGAACAGTGGCGTCAGCACAATTTTTTGATTCTTAAGAAGGATCCGAGTTGGCCAAGGGTAAACTCCTTTACTCGTTCTTCATTGGTTAATCGAATGGTAACATCACGTTTAACCAAATCAGTAGCGGCAATGCTATAACTCGTTCCGCGCCCAGCACCATGCACGACAAGATTTCTCATAGAAACGAGGTCGGCAAGAATTCGTTTAACCGTTGAGTTGGGAATTTTTAGTTTCTCTGCTATCTCCCGCTACTGATACCCGGATTATTTTCTACAAGTGCGTAGATTCCTTGTTCACGAATACCCACTGCTTCCCGTTGTTCCTTTTTTTCACTTTCTCTAAAAGTTGTTGTTGGATATTTTTCAGGCAATCGAGGAAAAAATACACCCATGCCGTAACATCTTCTCCCGGTCTGTTACGCTGTGCATCCATCAGGTTTTTATAATACTCTTTTTTCCGATGTTCTATTTCATGTTCAAAGCTGACATACTCGATCCAGACGTATCCACTCTTCAGTAATAATAAAGTTGCCAGTAAACGACTTGTCCTTCCGTTACCATCCTGGAAGGGATGAATGCTTAAGAACTCATAGACAAAAATGGCGGCTTTAATAAGCGGGTGTGTCGATGAGTCGTTTTGGTACCAGTCGATAAGTGCCGCCATTGCATCTTGTGTTGCCCAGCCCGGCGCAGTGGTTTCAAAGATGGGCGTTTTGCTTCCATCAGCCTCTGTCCGCTCAACCCTGTTACTATTGATTTTTATAGTTGCCTTTATGATAAGCGTCTTTATCACTGAAACGCATCAGGCTATTGTGAAGATGCTTGATACCGCTTTCAGATACATTGATGTCACGATATGATTCCCCGACCAGGTTAAGCGTTTCAAAATATCCGGCTACTTCCTGCTTATCCCTGTCGCTAAGTTTAGTAATGTCAAGATTCTCGATCAATACTTCAACCTCTTTATCGCTAAGGTGCGATCCTTCAATACGTGTGGATGCACCGACACTCTTTACCGTAGCCATAGATTTCAATTCTTTCAGTGTGTGCTGCTCCCGTCGTTCGATGGCCTGCCAGGCAGCATCGAAACGATCCAGTTGATTCAACTCCTGAAGTAAAATCATCCAGTTTTCTGGGCTAAATTTTAATGTGTGGATAGTCATTCCAGCCATTATTGATACGATTTGATACGCAAATATACGATATATTTAAATAAAATGAGACGATTTGATACAATTGTAGACGATTATCAACTATCACTAATGCGATTGATACGTATTGAGACGATTAAAGCCTGTTTTTGGGGGAAATTATTTTTTTAGAGGCAGGCAGACATAAGCAGATCATAATTGGCGATTTACCAACACATATTAAATCCCTTTATGAGACCAACTCCACATATCTAACCAAGACATTTTTTCCCCATCATTCAAAAACGCCTGTTGAGATACATGTGAATCCCCTTAATTAGCAGCACCTAAAACTAAAGATTCCCATTCACCTTTTTTGTCGACAACAACTCCTTTGCTTTTTCAATCAGATGGTTGTGGATGTGCTGGGGCGCATCCTGTTCGGTGAGATTGCAAACAGTAGGCAGCGCCTGCATTAGGAATGCTTCTGATCAGAAATAAGCCAGTGAAATCTCTTCAAACTTTTGTAATAGCCTTTGTATCGAAATTCCTACTATTTATCCTGTTGTTGCAAACGATAATCAATAATGCCAACTGATGCGCACCCGGTCATTGTACCTTAGTACAACCGATTTCTTAGACATCCTCACATCAGCATCGTTTCAATAAAACAGGACGCTTAGCTAAACCCACCATGGGGATTTTATAACAACAAAAATTCAAAACGATGCAGATTATTCAAAGTATTCAAAACAGAATCTACGTAATCCGGGGTGAACGTGTAATGCTCGACTACGACCTGGCCGAACTTTACGAAGTAGGTACCAAAGTCCTGAATCAGGCCGTGAAGCGGCATATTAAGCGTTTTCCTGAAGATTTCATGTTTCAACTCACTGAATCGGAATGGAGTTTCATGAGGTCACAAAATGTGACCTCATCCCAGATGAAACGAAAACACAGCACACTACCCTATGCGCATCGAACGCGATATAAGATTATTCATTCTCAACAAATTAATTCGTTCTTTCATGGCTACTACCGTCCTTTTTTAAAATACCCTTTCCCTCCTTCCCAGCCCGTGCACCCAACAGGCACGTCTTTTACAACATCCCCTTCGGTTGAAATAATTTTCCCTGTTGTTGCTTTTCACATTAAAAATTTATTGTAATTTAATATCGATGCTGCTGTGTGCACCGGAATTGTCCGTCTCCTCCTTAAACAATTGCACTCATTCTTTCCTTATTTGCCTCTATCGCTTTCGACGCATGCGCCCGGGTATGTAGCGAAGGCACGTGCTGTATAGGTCCATCGATTTTCGTTTTAATCTGAAGATGTAGCAACCCTGCCCTCTGATACTTAAACCAAACCTTATTCTATGTTCGGATTCTTTCAATCTGGCAAATTTTGCCGGCTGTTGCTACCTGTAACAAGCCTACTTCTATTGCCATTCACCCCATCGGCTCAAGCTCCAACGGAGAAAGAAAAACTTGCATCCGGCGATATCCTTGATTCAATGATTGGCGTCGTGATTATCCTGTTTATATTAAGTGTCATTACCGAAAAGCTAACACAGCTGATTCGAAAGTATTCGCCCTTTATCCGCCCGGGAGATGCATTGTATAACACCAATGCCGCAAACATCTGGCAGAATATCAGAAAAAAACAAACGGATGGAACACTGGAAGATGATAAAATAGAAAGGGAAGTCAATTCACTTAGTTTTATCATCGGACTAAGTATCGCCATAATTTTTTGTGTTGATATCTTTCGGATGTTTACCGCTGCGTCCCCTTATGATTATCTGTATTGGTCAGATGATAGATGGACTTTCATCTGGGAAAAACACAAGTGGCTCCACCGATTTCCCCTCCTCTTAATTTCATTCTGCCTGACTGGCTTCTTCCTCACTTTTGGTTCTAAGTTTTTCCACGACCTGCTCGATCTGCTTTTCCAGGCTAAAAACCTGAAACGAAAAATGGTGGATCCAAATACGTATGAGTCGGACAATATTCAGGATTTTGACGAATATCTCTACAAGTCTTATTCCAGCCTGATCGCCATGGCCATTGAGCAGAACCGCGGCGTATTTCAAGTGGTAAATGCCGTGTCTCCACCCATGCATGGGCGCATGCGCAAAAACGGCCGACTGGTGGATTGTATAGATATCCACCTCAGCGGTAATGATCGAAATAATATTCCCCAAACGGTGTTTGTGAAATTGGAGTCAGGACGTACTGTGGTGGTACCAGTAAATGTGATACTGGAAGTAGAAACCCCTGTTGCATTATTTCAACAGGGCAGTAGCACCGCAAATAAAGCCACCTCAGGTTATATGGGAACAATCTGCTGTAAAGTGATGCGAAATCAGCAGCCACTTCTTTTGACCTGTAGCCATGTCCTTACTGGCGGCACCAAAGACAACCTGCGCGGTCCTATCAACCCTACTCCTGCCCAAATCAATGGACAGGATGCCGGCAGCTTTGTTTACGGCCTTTGTACCGACGAATTTGATATTGCCCTGATAGACACTTCCTCTGCACCATTTAATTACGCAATTCAACCAAAGGAGCCGCGGAGACCCTCACAAACCGATATCAAAAATACGCAGGTGCGGATAGTGTGCCGGAATAACAGGATTAAGACGGGAACCATCACAAATGAACGCGTAACCGAACCCTTGAAAATTGAGTACAAAGGCAATAGTGAACATAGTATCACAAACCTGATGGTAATATCACATATAACGGAAACGGATGGCGAAACCTATTACACAGGCGTAACCGAAGAAGGAGATTCCGGTGCTTGTGTTTATGACCAGGACAATAACCCCATCGGAATGATAGTAGCAGGGAACTCCCGCTTTTCTTATGCGATTCCCATCGTTGCAATTCTAAGCAAAATATCGGCAACCATCATAAAACAAAACGTATGAACACACATCAAACCTTATCCATTTTCTTTGTCATCGTTTTTTCATTGACAGGTTTTTTCGTCAAAGCGCAAGACATAAAGATTGACATTAAGAAGCCTGAAAAGACGTACAGTACCGACTTCGCTAAAACATTCAAAGTATCATTCTCAAATGCGACTGCGGAAAAAGCCACCGTTACGGTTAAAGTAAAAGAACTGGCTTTTATCGTCAAAAGGGATGCTGATTTGAAAACATTCTCTGTCACGTTTACACCGGCAACGGGCAATAAACTCTCTTTCACCGACAAAGACAATAAGAAACAAAATATAGCCGCGGATAAGTTTGATCTGCAATTTGGAGATACTATAGCGACTATCCTACCCGGTAAAGCAAACGCTGATCTTATCGTTGATCTGGCGGGAAAAGACAGTGTCATACATTCGTTTGCAAATCCGTTTTCAGTGACGTTTAAAGGTACAGATGCCAACACCAAAGATCTTCTTATAACGGATGGAGACAGGACTCTTACCCTGAAAAGTCAGGACCTAACAAAGACCAAAATTTCTTTTTTCCTGAAAGACGGCGACCTGTTTATTGACGATGGTTCTGGCAAACCTAAAAACGCAGACGACAATAAACCTTTTAAAGTAGATGACAAAGACTTCCAGTTCGTGTTGGGAAATAAAAAGATAACCGTTGTTGATACTTCGATAGTTCAGCCTGCAGTAACACCTCCTAATCCAGTCAGCAACACGTGTAGTCCTTTTTCAATTATCGATGCATCCATGTTTGCATCCGTAAGTATGGGTGGCTGCCAATTGTGTGACATCCGAAGCAAACCAGACACTATTAGATCCAAAGATGACAGAAAGTATAGTACCGACTATATCGTAATCTACGACCCTTTACTTAAAAAAGACGCCTATACGATTTGTAAACATGTGATCAGGAAGAATAAAAATCCTGGAAAAAAACCAGGTGAAAATCTGATAGAGCGCTATATAAAAGTAAGGCCGAAAATGTTTGCACCACATGTTGGTTCGCAGATAAGATTTGAAGTGGTAAACCTGCCATTGAATTCTACCATGCGACTTTCGGTAGATGAGCAAGACGTATTTAATGGCGGTGCGGCGCAGTTCACCAATATTATAAATAGTCTCGTTACGGCCAATATTGTCTCTCCAATCACTGATCCCGGCGGCACTGCCAAAACAGACGAAGGAGATGGCACAACTGCCCAGGGTGGCGATACAAAAAAATGTTTTTTAAACAATCTTGACCAACTTTCTTCCGATGTTTTGAAATACATGACAACTTTCCGTCTTTCGAGTTGCGCCGTTGAAAAACATTTGGAAAACCTTCCCGTTATTTTTAAAAGAATCAGCGATGCATTCGGTATAAGTGCAGCAACGGCAGATCAACTCTATGCACAGCTTTCTTATAAGATAGATAAAGATGTAGCGGATGATAAAAAAGTAGACGCGATGAAATTAGTGCAGTTGATCACCAATGCTTTAAAATCTATGGAAGATGTGAAACCACTTGCATTCACCACGCTTCGTGTTAAAAACCGCGACTATATCGAAATAAAATATGTGGATGGCGCAGGCACGACGAGTAAACCAGAAAACATCCGCATGTCGGGTGGTATGAAAATTGACTTCAGCGCCGGATTTGTGTTGACTGGGCTTAATGACCACTCCTATGTCTTAAAAAACATACAATATAATTACACGCCACCAGGTCTTGATGCACGTGACACCACAGGAAATGTTATTGTAAAAGAAGATGAAGGTGGCTCACAGGTGGGTGTAGGATTGTTGACACATTTTTACCCCCGCATGTCTTCGCATTATAATTTCGGCGGCACAGTGGGCTTAATGACTTCTACCAATCTGAATCTGCGGTTGATGCTTGGTGGATCCGTAATGATATCCTCACTTTTTGGATCGAACAACAGGGTTTCTTTCTCAGGAGGTGTAGTTTGGGGTAAGGTGAAACGTATCAGCGAAAAGGATAAAGACTATTTTAATCAGCCGCGCGTTGTGAATGGAATTCCTGAATTTTATTCCGGTTCCGCTGCGCCAGAACCTATAGATCGAACATCACGAAGCTGGTTTTTTGCCATCACTATGAATTTTGGTGGACATTAAAACACTATTTCCTGGTGCCATTGCAATCTCGGGCAACCAACCTCTCTGGAGTTCCAACGCGGTTGGTTGCCCGTTTGCTATTGCTGGCAAAGTTCAAAAACTTATCCGTCCTGAAGCAAGTATCAGTTTCCGCAATATTTAATTAACTTGTCTAACTATATTGCCCAACCGGCTATCAATTCCCATCCCTATTTTTTTCGCAAAACCTTTTCATGCTGTACCCGCCTGCCCGTGTAAACCATGTGCTCAATCAACTGAAGCAACCACCCGGACTCCATTAGTAAACCTCACATTGCAATGAGAAAATCGGCATTATTACTCGTTTTACTTTTCCTGGCTACACAGGTAATTTCACAGTCTTATAAATTCAACCGTTCTCTTATTCTGGGCATTGGAAACGTCCGATCTATCCTTCAGGACAAGGAGGGTTACCTGTGGATGGCCATTCAGGATGGAAAAGCCGGACTCTGTAAGTACGATGGTAAAACGCAAACCACTTATGCGCATGATCCCAGGAACAGCAATACCTTAAGTAACAACCAGGTTCGAAGCATTGCCATGGACAGGGAAGGTATTATCTGGATTGCAACCTATGATGGAGTAAATCGGCTTGATCCACTTACGGAAACCATTACCCATTTCAAACATGAAGCAAATGATCCCTTGCGAATTCACCGCGATTCCATAACATCTGTTTTGGTGGATCATGAAGGATATGTGTGGGCGGGAACCCGCGCGGGGCTGAGTAAACTCGATCCCAAATCAGGAAAATTTGTTTCCTATTCTCATGACCCTTCTGATCCTGGTAGCTTGAGCCACTATTATGTTTATACAATTTACGAGGATCGGCAACACCAAATCTGGGTGGGCTCGCTGGGTGGTGGTCTTAGTGTGATGGATAAAGAAACCGGCAAATTCAAAACTTATACCCGAAGAGACAACGATGAGCATTCTATCAACTCTGATACCGTTTCTGCGATATTTGAAGATAGCAGAGGCACATTTTGGGTGGGCACGCAAAACAATGGCATATGCATTTTGGATCGCAACACGGGTCAGTTTACAAGACATCTTTACGATGAATCGAAGCCGAATAAGTTAAGTGTACCTGTAACGCGCCGAAATTCTGTGAATTATATCCCATTTATCCAGGAAGACAAATTCGGGGAAATCTGGATCGGGAGTTTTTATGACGGAGTAATTAAATACGACCCGGTTACAAAAAAATTAATGCGCTACGGGAATACGCAAACCGCGACGCGACTTTTACCGGAAGACGCTGAAGATTCAAACAAATTTCCGGAATTCGCTGCACTAAGCTTTTCCCAAACGGATGACGGACTAATCTGGATCGGCTGTCTCGGCTCAACGTACACACTTACACGCGAGCCGGCGAAATTTCCTCATTATCCACTTAAAACGGCTGCTGTAAATAGCTTCTATGAAGAGGAGAATGGAGGCCTTTGGATTGGAATGCAGGAAGGACTTCTTTATAAATCGCCCACCGGAACGAAAACGTTTTACCAACATAACCCTAAGCAACCCAATAGCGTGGCCGACAATATTGTCAACTCACTCGTTTATGACGGCGCGGGTAATTTATGGGTGGGAACCGGAGGCGGTGGTGTCGATAAACTTGATTTAAAGACCCGTAAGTTTGTCAATTACAAGATTTCAGCTTCCGGCCGCGTTGACTCCAACATCGTTGCAATGTTGTATTTAGACGACGAAAATATTCTTTGGGTAGCCACCAATACAGGACTGGGCACACTCAACATCAAAACGGGCTCTGTAAACCGCTTTTTCCATAACCCTTCCAATAGCAATAGCCTCTCAAATAACGATGTATATGTTGTTAACGGCAACAAAAATGAGGTTTGGATTGGAACAATCGGCGGGCTTGACAGGTTGGATAAGCATACTGGTAATTGGAGGCATTATCTCCCCGGGTCAACCATCCAAAGTATATTTTTCGATTCCAAAGGCGAACTATGGGTAGGGAGTGACCGAAACCTATACAGATATAAGAAGAACAGTGACGATTTCCAGCTTTATGTTGACTCGTCCACCGGAACCAAACCCGGAGTGGTACTCAATATCATCGAAGATCTCGACCATAATTTGTGGGTTACTTCTACGGACAACATCTATAGGATAAATTCCAATCGTAATGCATTGGTTGTTTTAGGCAGCAAGCATGGCATTCACCGGAACGGATTATTATACGCAAGCAATCTTTTAACAAAAGATGGCAGACTTTTTTAGGAGATGATTTCGGTTACTACAACTTTAATCCGAAGGATTACGATTATGAGACATCGCCTCCTACCTTTTTCATATCGGAATTAAAAGTAGGAACGAAAAGCGTGAAACCAGGGAAGAACAGTCCGTTGGAAGCGGATATTTCCCGTGCCACAGAAATTCATTTGGCCAGCAAACAGAATTCTTTCTCGCTTGAATTCACTGCGCTCAGTTATGTATCATCGGAAAAATCCACTTTCCAGTATTTCCTGGAAAATTATGATACAGAGTGGCAAAACCTGGGCTCGCAGAACACGGCTTACTTTTTCAATTTATCACCCGGCGAATACCGGTTACACGTTAAGTGCGTAAACAGCTCGGGCGACTGGTCAGAAAAATCAATTACCATTTACATCCGCTTGCCCTGGTGGCAAACCTGGTGGGGAATAACGCTTCTCGCTCTTGCATTGCTATTGTTGATCATTGCGGTATCCTATTACCGCTCCAAACAATTGAGACGGCAGAATAAAATACTGGAAGAAAAAGTAAGTCATCGGACTGCACAGTTGAAGTCGACGATTGAAAACCTGAAATCAACACAAACTCAGCTCATTCAATCAGAAAAAATGGCCTCACTCGGAGAACTTACCGCCGGCATTGCCCATGAAATTCAGAATCCACTGAATTTCATAAACAACTTTGCTGAAGTAAACCGGGAGCTACTTGTTGAACTAAAAGAGGAATTGAAAAAGGGTAATATGGATGAGGTGCAAAATATTGTTGCCGACATTGATGACAACCAGGCTAAAATATTCCACCACGGCAAACGTGCTGATGGTATCGTGAAAAGCATGTTACAACACAGTCGCAGCAGCACATCGGTAAAGGAATCGGTTGACATCAACAAACTGGCAGACGAATACCTGCGCCTCGCATATCATGGATTGAGAGCCAGGGATAAATCATTTAATGCGACTCTGCATACAGATTTGGATCCGCGCATTGGGAACATTAGTATCATCCCCCAGGATGTAGGCCGTGTCATCATGAATCTGCTTACCAACGCGTTTTATGCGGTTAATCAGAAATACAAAACATTGCAGGCAGCGTCGCCGGAAGGCAAATCTTCGTATCAGCCTACCGTTTCGCTGGCCACCCGGAAAAAAGAAGATATTGTTGAACTCATCGTAACGGATAATGGAGACGGCATCCCCGCCAGCATCCGGGAAAAGATATTTCAGCCATTTTTCACCACCAAACCAACGGGTCAGGGAACGGGGCTGGGTCTGAGTTTAAGCTATGATATCATACATACACATGGAGGAACCATGAAAGTTGAAAGCAAGGAAGGGGAATTCACTCGGTTTATAATTACCTTGCCGGTATAATTCCCCAAAAGGCCTTACAAATATGATTCTACAGACAATATTGGTCCTTATACTGCTGGCGAACCTGCGAAAGCAAACCCGAAAAAACGCAGAGGGATTAATGTGGGAACGGAGAGTGATCGCGGCAATTATTGTCAGCAGCGGTTTACTCGTCCTCCATACCACCGTGTCCGATGCCGAGGTTGCTGCAACCATTGCGAGTTATGGCCTTTCCATACTTATATTTTATCTCGTTTTTACTCAACAAATTTTTGCACCCGCCAAATCGATTGCACTGGCATTTTTACCGCTGGTGGCCATAAAAGGGGTTGAAGACCTCCTTGAGATATTTCATCGCCCCACGTTCAAGTCCTGGTATGTCTATCTTGAATCGGCCGCCCTGTTTGCACTCATCTGGATGATCGCCATGCTCATCCTGAGTAGTCGTCAACGCAAAGCGCTCGAGCGCGAACGGATCAAAGCTGAGGAAAGAGAAAGGGAACTGCAGATCACGGAAAAACTGAAACAACAACTCGAAAAACAGGTGCAGGAACGCACGGCGGAAATCACACGACAAAAAGAGGAACTACAAAAAGCACTGCATGAATTGAAAGAAACACAAAGCCAGTTGATTCACTCCGAAAAAATGGCCAGCCTCGGCGAACTTACAGCCGGCATCGCCCATGAAATCCAGAACCCACTCAACTTCGTAAATAATTTTTCAGAGATCAATGGCGAATTGCTGGATGAAATGCGAGAAGCTATTGAAAAAGGAGATTATGAAGAAGTGAAACAGCTTGCCAGCGACATTGCCGATAATCAGCAAAAAATAAACATGCATGGCAAACGCGCCGATAGCATCGTAAAGGGCATGTTGCAACACAGCAGAACAAGTACCGGACAAAAAGAGCCGACCGATATCAATGCACTCTGCGATGAATGCTTACGACTTTCCTTCCATGGCCTGCGAGCAAAAGATAAAAGCTTTAATGCAGCCTTTGAAACAAAGTTTGATCCACAGCTTCCAAAGATTGATGTTATTCCCCAGGAAATTGGCCGGGTGATTCTAAACCTCTGCAACAACGCATTCTTTTCAACAAATGAAAAAAAGAAAACAGCGGAGGGTGATTTCAAACCTGTAGTAAGCATCGAAACAATGGCGCGCGACAATGGTGTGGTAATTATTATAAAAGACAATGGATCGGGAATACCTCAATCGATTCTTGATAAAATTTTTCAACCATTTTTTACCACCAAGCCTACGGGACAGGGTACAGGACTCGGGCTGAGTATGAGTTATGATATCATCACCAAAGGTCATAACGGTACGCTACAGGTTGAATCGAAAGAAAATTCAGGAGCTACATTTACCATCTTTCTTCCAAACCAAAATGCATAACGCACATGAAAATTCTTGTTGTAGATGACGAAACAGACGTTCAGGCTTTATTTGAACAGCGGTTCCGGAAAGAAATCAGAAACCATGAGTTTGAATTTGCATTTGCATTTTCAGGCGAACAGGCACTTGCATATCTGAAAGAGCACAACCAGGAAGCGGTCCTTATCCTTTCGGATATTAATATGCCTGGTATGAGTGGACTTGAGTTGCTGGATCAAATCAAAAGAAAATCTGCTCCTCCTCCCCCGCCGCTTGTAATGATGATTACCGCTTATGGCGACGAAGAAAATTACAATACAGCGAAGTCACTGGGTGCAGATGATTTTTTGACAAAGCCGGTTGATTTTGTAACGCTGAAAGAGAAATTAAAAACCTTGATGCATGACTAAAATTTTGGTAGCCGACGACGAAGCAGACCTGGAAGCGCTTATCAGGCAGAAATTCAGGCAGAAAATCAGGGAGCAGCAGTACGAATTTTTATTCGCGCTGAATGGAAATGAAGCACTCGCTAAAATCCAGGAGAACCCGGATGTGGATATTGTATTAAGTGATATTAACATGCCCGAAATGGACGGCCTTACTTTATTGAGCAAACTCAATGAAGTAAACCCACTCATCAAAGCCGTGATTGTTTCTGCATATGGCGATATGGAAAATATTCGCACCGCCATGAACCGGGGAGCATTCGATTTTGTAACAAAGCCTGTGAACTTCGAAGATCTATCAATCACCATGGAGAAAACCATCGAACATGCAAGGCAGGCGAGGCAAACGTTGCAGGCAATAAAGGAAAATAACATCCTGCGGATGTACGTGGACGAAAACGTGCTCAAATTCATGGGCAGTAAGGAATATGAAAATGCCCTGATGGAAAACGAAACCGTTGAGGCATCCGTGGCTTTTATTGATATCTGCAGTTTTACTGCCATCAGCGAAAGCGAAAAACCGGATTCCGTAGTACAACTCCTCAATCGGTATTTTGATTTGATGGTAAAAGAAATTATCAATGAGGATGGAATCGTAGATAAATTTATTGGCGACTGTGTGATGGCCGTTTTCAAAGGACCTTACCACCTTGATCGTGCTATTGATGCCAGCCTGGCCATTCGCAATAAAATAAATGAGTTGCCGGATGAGCTCGGCTTTTCACCGAAAGTGTCGATTGGCATCAATAGCGGCGAAATGATTTCGGGTAATATTGGCTCCGCAACGCTGCGTCGCCTCGATTATACCGTGATTGGCGACGTCGTAAATACAGCACAACGCCTGCAGGCAGCAGCCGGAGAAAATCAGATTCTGATTACCGCCGACTGCTATGAAAAGGTAAAACAGTCGTTTCAGTGTAATAAAATCGGCTCCACTCAATTGAAAAATAAAAGTGTCGAAATCACCCTTTATGAAGTAATCAATTAGGGGCTTTCCTGTAAATTAGCTGAACATGCAGAAGAAACCATCTACCGACAGCATCCAGTGGGGGCATATTTTCGACATTAAAAACCTCATTCAACTTGTTTTGGGTGTAGCGCTGGCCGTACTTGCCATGCGCGGATTTATGATCCCAAATCGTTTTCTGGATGGTGGTATCACCGGTATCTCCATTCTCTTTCATGAAATGTATCACTGGAATATTAGTATACTTACCATTGTACTCAATATCCCCTTCGTTTACATGGGCTATCGCAAGATTGGTAAAACCTTTGCAATTCAAACTTCCCTCGCCGTTATCCTTTTATCAATTGGACTTTCGGTAATACATATTCAGGCGATCACCACCGACAAATTGTTAATTGCGATTTTTGGTGGCCTTACAATGGGTGCGGGTGTGGGATTGGTATTGCGATGCGGAGGTGTGATTGATGGTGCAGAAGTAATTGCGGTATTTACAAAACGTAAAACCGGTTTCTCGAGCAATGAAATTATCCTTTTGTTTAACGCAATCATCTTCACCGTTGCTGCAACACAATTTGGTCTTGAAACCGCCATGTATTCGCTGATCACATTTTTTACTGCACAACGCGCGACAGACTACGTGGTAGACGGCATCGAACAATACACTGCAGTCAACATTGTTTCAGCGGAATCAGAAGCTATTAAAGAGTACCTCGTAAATGATCTTGGCAAAGGCATCACCATCTACAAAGGTGAACGTGGCTATTTACCGGGTAGCTACAGTATTAAAACAAATACCGACATCATTGTTACGATTGTAACCCGGCTGGAGATTCATCAACTACAAACGGCCATCAGGGAGATTGATCCGAAAGCATTTATCTATGTGCAAACGATTAAAGAAGCGGCCGGAGGCATTTTAAAAACCAAAGCCCATAGTCATTAATCCGAACTATGAATATACAGACCGCTAACCCCGATTACAGGGCGGCAGAAAATTTTATATTGGAAAAGCTAAAAAACTGACTTATCTCCCACTTTATATTACCATGGTGCACACCATACGCTTCAGGTAATGGATGCAGCAATGGAGATTGCGGAATTTGAAGGCGTTGCTGAAAACGACAAAAATTTACTTCGAATAGCGGTCGCATTCCATGATGCCGGATTTCTTTTCACCTATGAAAATCATGAAGAACGGGGTTGTGAAATAGTAAGAACCGAATTACCAGGTTTTGGCTTTTCATCTGAAGAGATTGAATCGATTTGCCAGCTGATTATGTCCACCAAAATTCCGCAGCATGCGAATACACAACTGGAACGCATCATTTGCGACGCAGATCTCGATTACCTGGGCCATGAAAATGGTGCCGAAATTGCAAAGACACTATTTGCAGAACTGTATGAGCGCGGTTCTGTAGCCAATGAGCAGGAATGGAACGCGATTCAGTTGAAATTCCTGGAAGAACACCGATACCATACCGGGTTCTCAGTAAGGTTTAGGGAAGCGGGGAAGAAGCGGTATGAGGAGGAGTTGAGAAAAAAGAAAGGGGATGGGGGATTACCGATGTTCGATGACCGATGATCGTTGATCGAAGGCGGCAAAATCATTGCAATAATAATCGTTTGCGTAAAATATAAAATTCGCGATCTTCCCTCGATAATATGTAAGGAAAATGAAAAAAGTAATTCAACTAGAAGAACTGGCAATGCTCATCGCAAGTGTTTATGCGCTTTATGTGTTTAATTCACCCTGGTGGTATTACCTGCTGATGTTTTTAGGACCAGATATCAGCATGATCGGCTATGCCGCGGGAAATAAAGTGGGTGCAATCGTTTATAATATCTTTCATCACCGGGCGGTGGCAGCAGCTGTATTTATTGCAGGATTTGCCCTTAACCATACCGAACTACAAATCGCAGGTATTATCCTCTTTGGTCATGCCTGTATGGACAGAGCTTTTGGTTATGGTTTGAAATACGAGGATGGGTTTAAGTTCACGCACTTGAATCATTTCCCGAATCAATAAGAAAAATTTATCTGACGAAATATCGACCTTAATAAAAACGCAGGATTTTATCCTGCGTTTTTATTAAGGGTTCCATCTCTGAAATAAAAGAAGTGTTATCTTTAATGACATCGTTTCATTTTATTGCAATAATCATTAAGTCTATCATCTATGGGAAAGTTAATCATGTGGAATATCATCACCCTCGACGGATATTTCGAAGGGGAAAATAATTGGGAGCTACCTTTCCACATGACCGTTTGGGGACCCGAGCTGGAAAAGTTTTCACTGGATCAACTGGAGAATTGTTCCTATCTCGTATTTGGCCGCGTAACCTATGAAGGAATGGCGGCGCACTGGCAAAAAGAAACAGATTCGGTTGCAAACTGGATGAATTCCTTACCAAAGGTAGTGTGCTCCACTACCCTTACCTCAGCCGACTGGAATAATTCCATTCTGATTAAAGAAAATGTGGCTGACTCAATTGCCGCGTTGAAAGCCAAAAGCGAAAAAGACCTTTACGTTTTTGGAAGTGCGATACTTTCTCACACACTTATTAACCACAATCTTTTCGACGAATACCGCATCTGCATTGCGCCAGCTCTGGCACGCAAAGGGCGGCACCTTTTTACAAAGGGCATTGAAAGCATGAACCTTTCACTTAAATCTGCAAGACCGTTGGAGAATGGTGGTGTGGTGTTGACTTATGTTCCGAAAACATAAACTGCTACCAGGGATCCATATCTTTTAACCACATGGGGTTGGAAATCTCTTTTACAATCTCCCTGTCTTCACCAGAAAAGGCCTGCTAAAAAACTCCTGTACTGCTGCAAGGATTTTTTTCACGTTGAACGTATTGCAATAAGAATTGAATACGTGTGACGCAGACTTCTTCGCATAAGTCTTTACATTGTTGACGCAACTTACAACAGAACTCCAGTTACTGTTAGCCTTGCCTGACGCTGACGCGCCAACGTAGCAGTTTACGGGCGTACCTGCGTTTCGAATACGCACCTCTTCCGATTCGATCGTTTTTCGGAAATCATCCTGCAACTTATCATGCGTTTTCACACTTGCCGAATAACTCTCGCCGGCAAGTTTTTGTCGGCTACGGGCAGCTGCCTCCTCGTCGTTTGCGGCTTTTTGTAATGCATCGTATTTCACCTTCAGCTTCGCAAGCGCTTCTCTTTCGCGCGTGGGACCATCTACCCGGAGTTTGTTCAGCTGTTCAACGAGTTTTTGCCGGTTTGCCTTCTCGGTTGAAAGTCGTGCATCGTTCACTTCACGTTTCTTTTTAAACTCTGCATCAATATTTTTTACAACCTGTTCTTTCAATTGAAATTCTTTCTCAAGAATCTGTCTTATGCTATCTGTTCGTGATGTGTCCCGTTTGCTTTTTGCAAGATCCCTTTCGTCAATTGCTTCCTTTCTTTTAGCATTCGTCTGCGTTTCCACAAGCTCCCAGTGCAACTGAATTTCTTCTATATTTCCCTCAATGGATTTTAATTGCGATTCATATCTTTTTATTTCGCGATCCAGTTGTTCGCCGATTTTTTTCTTCGTCTCAGTCTCTTCTTCTTGTTGCTCTTTTTGCAGACGAACTTTTTTCCCTGCTGCGATGGCGGCTTTATCTTCCTGAATCAGCCAATCGGTAATTTTGCTCATCATCTCTGTGCCCCATGTCTCATGCTTTGATTTGGTTGATTCAAAAACCTTTTGGTCGTAGCGCGTACTGGCTGTTCTCATTTCTCCGCAAATAGCAGCGTTTCGGTTAGTGAGGTCACGAATTTTCACCTCTTGGGGCAGGGGCTGGTTGAGTTTATCTTCCAGCTTTTTCAACTGCACTTTCTTCAGCGCAATCTTTTCCCTGTATGATGCGCGTGTTGCTTCCAGTTCACTGGTGGTGGCGGGAATGGCATATCCTTTTACTTCACCCAGGTGTTGCTGGAAGTTGATTCCCCTTTTTCAAAGTTTGATTTCCACTCGTTACATTGACTGCAACGTGCACCCACTTTCATGTCAGCAATGATATTATCGCGCTCCTTTTCAAGCGCTGCAATTTCCTTTCTGATTTTAGCAGGTTCAACATCCGTTTTTGCCCGTTCTGCACGAACTACTTCTTTCAATCTGGCGATTTCAGCTTCATTGCGGACATATTCTTTACTCAGCGCTTCAATTTTCTGCACTTCGCCAATGCCCACAGTTTGCGCACCGGAATAAAAGCTACCCACTAATAGTAAAGAAAGCAATGTCGATTTGAACAATAAATTCATTCTATCCATTTCCAAAAGGGTCTTCCTCAGCATTTACAAGATCTTTTAAATGATTGAGTGCTTTTTTAAAGGTTTCAAATGTTTTGTTATCGGGAACCAGCAGATACATTGTGATTTTATTTCTGTTCGATTTTTGCCCATTACTGTAAAAACGAAGCAGATCACTTTTAATAAGAGTAATTTCTACGTACGCAACTGATAATCCTTTAATCGGAACCAGTTTGATCTCCTTTATATGAGCGGGATTAAAATAGTATTTGTATGACTGTGCATTTGAGCGACACCAGCCGTCGTCATACGCTTTGGACTCCATGTGATAAACGACATTCTCTCCCTCTTTGGTAAATGAGGAAGTAACGATTTCACCGCGCTTAGATTCTTCGCAACCCAACCAGGCAGCATTATGCCCTACCGATCTTTTCAGCACCCTGTTAATATAATTGATTGTTTCATCTTTTGTCAGCAATGCATCCTGTGAGTTGCCTAACTGAAACAGAAATAAAAAACAACATAGCAATACGGATCTACTTTTGGAGTAAACCTTCATCTTTTGAAATTTACTTTTCCATAAAAATCCCAGAGGCTTTCGCCTCAAATGCCCTGACATGGGGCAGGGAATGCCAATAACAGTGGGATTATTGGCGAAATACTATACAGCAAATACTGTAATAGTATCAGATATCGCCAAAATAGAAAAGATTTGGGAAAAATCCTAGAGAAACAAGATACGAAGTCCGATGATCGACATCGGGCTTCGATCATCGATTCTCCTTACTCGCTCCCATCATTATTACTCTGATCCGTTGTATTTCTGCGGTGAGGTGGTACTGAGGGAATGCCTGCTGCGTCGCCTTCACGCGTGTCGTGCGTGGCGGTATGAGGCGGGCCGTCGTTAGGTTTTACATCAGGCGGTCCCGCATGGCGGCTCTCGGCGCCATGTTGTTGTAGAATGCGCCTGATCTCTTTTACGAGATCGTCGTCGGGCTGTGCGCTGGCCATTCGTTCTGTGAGATTCCTGTCCCAGTCCTGTGCCGCTTGCTCGGGTGTGGCGCCATGGCCATAGACGCCGTCTTTCAGTTCGGAGCCAAATGCGCAAGTATAATTGCCGCCATCTTTATATATAGATGGCTGCAGCAGGTTTGCTGTCAATGGCATGCCCGGACGCTGAAAGTCTACAGGAATTTCAATTTTGCCTGCGGTATTTGTTTGTTCCATAGAGCTAAGGTTTGATGATTTATAATAATAGTCCATCAAACTCTATGCCCTGCCAAACCCGCAATTCAATGGCTTATATCTGCAATATTGCGGGAGTTGGAACCCCTTTCTGCTGCCAAAACTCCCCGATTTTTGCCGCTAAGCCAGGTTGGTGGGTAATGATTCCCGGTCTAAAAACAAATGTACATGTGGATGCTGGCGTAAAATCGACGCGGGACATGCTGTTGAAATCGGACCGAGAATTGCCTGCCGCACGGCTTCCCGTTTGCGGGGTCCGGGAACATTACATATAATCATCTCGCAATTCATGATTGCAGGAATCGTAAGTGTTATGGCATGCGTAGGCACCGTATCGAGCGAAGGAAACCAGCCCTCATTGTATTGCTGTTTGCGACAACCCTCATCAAGCTCCACCTGCTTCACCAACTGTGGATCGTAGAAATCGGCAACAGGAGGATCATTAAACGCGATATGCCCATTTTCACCAATACCCATACAGGCGAGATCAATAGGATGTCTTTTCAGCAGACTGGCATACTCCCTGATTTTTTCATCGATGTTCTCAGCGTCGCCTTCAATTAAGTAATATTTTTTCGGATTTACTTCACGAAGAATGCGCTCCAGCAGATAGCGCCGGAAACTGGATGGATGTTCGGCCGAGATCCCTATGTATTCATCCAAATGAAAGACGGTAATTTTTTTCCAGTCTATTTCATGTTTTTTCAACGACTCAAGAAATGTGAACTGAGAAGTGCCGGTTGCGAGAATCAAATTCACTTCACCTTTTTCTGCTATCACTTTGTTCAGATAACTTGCTGCGAGCGCTGCAGATGCCTGACCCATCTGTTCTTCTTTTTCATATACATTTATTTGAAGTGAGTCCTGCTGAAATGCTTTATATGCTGTCATAAAATTAAAATTGGGTTTGGAATGGTGCGTAGAGTGAAATGTTATAACTGAGCCCGCTTCATTTTCGGCACCAGAAAATGAATAACTGTCCAGGCAATTAAGAACGACAGGCCACAAATAATGAAGAGAATATTGTAGCCTAAAACGATATTCCCGCTTGCTTTATAATAGTCGAGAATATAACCTACCATGATGGGGAACAAAACACTTCCGATTGCACCAGCCATGCCTCCGATTCCTACAACAGTGGCCACAACTTTTTTAGGAAACATATCAGGAACAATGGAAAAGATATTTGCACTCCATGCCTGGTTCGCGGCAACTGAAAGACTCAGTAAACCAACAACGATCCAGATATTGTCTGTAAACCTTGTAATTAAAATGGGCATTACACAGATAGCCGCGATAAACAGGGCAAGTTTCCTTGCCTTATAAACGGGCCATCCTTTTTTAATAAGCCAGGTAGATAAATAACCACCACCAATACTACCAATCATGGTACCTGAATAGATTAATACCAGTGGAAGGTTGGGCTCCCTGAAGTCTAACTTAAATGTGGAACTGAAGTAAGACGGCAGCCAGAATAAAAAGAAAAACCAGATGGGATCCGTAAAAAATTTACCCGCGATAAAGGCCCATGTTTGCCGCTGGCTTAACAGCTTTTTCCATGACACTTTTTCTTCGTTTGTATCATCTTCCACTTCTTCTTTATCCTGGCGGATATATTCCAGCTCTGATGCAGACAACTTTGGATGTTTTGCCGGAGCGTGATAAGAAAAACGCCAGGCTATCAACCACAAAAATCCAAGTGAACCCGTTATAATAAAAGCTGCCTTCCATCCGAAAACTGCTAGGAGAAAAGGGATCAGGATCGGCCCCACACATGCGCCGATATTGGATCCGGAATCGACGATGCCGATTGCAAATGAACGCTCCCTTTTAGGAAACCATTCTGCCACCGTTTTTACTGCCGCGGGATAATTGCCTGATTCACCAATACCCAACAGCGCACGCATAAAACCGAAACCTAACGTCGTTTTCGCAGCCGCATGAAGCATCGCTGCAATGCTCCAAACTGTTACCGACAACATATAACCCAGTTTGGTTCCAATACGATCGATGACACGGCTGTAGAATCCCAGCCCGAGAGCATAACATGCTGTAAACGCCATCACGATCCTGCTATAATCCGTCTCTGTCCAGTTAAATACCTGTTCCAGCTCGGGTTTTAGCAATCCAAATATCTGCCTGTCGATATAGTTGATCGTGGTTGCGGCAAAGAGAAGAAAGCATATATACCACCTGTACTTTCCTTTCGTATTTGACATAGCATGTTACTTTTAATTCTATAATCCAATTTGGTTCTGGGTTGACTGTTTATTCATCTATGCAGCTTCCACAACCTGTTTGTATACTGATTCATCTACTGCTTTCTCACTCTTTGCAATCACAACCGTTGCAACCGTGTTACCGATGATGTTGGTGATGGCCCTTCCTTCACTTAAAAACCGGTCTACACCAATTAAGAGAGCCAGTCCTTCCATCGGAATAATCTTTATTGCGGCGAGTGTGGAAGTGAGTACCAGGAATCCACTTCCTGTTACTCCGGCCGCACCTTTGCTACTCACCAGCAACACAAGTATTACACTAATCTGTTCCCATAGCGTGAGCGGAACATGAAATACCTGCGCCAGGAAAATAATGCTCATGCTCAGGTAAATACAGGTGCCATCCAGATTGAAGCTATAGCCGCTGGGAATAATCAATCCCACAACACTTTTTTCACAGCCAGCTCTTTCCAGTTTCTCCATAATATTTGGCAACACTGCTTCGCTACTACTTGCCCCAAACACAATGAACAATTCATCTTTGATATATTTCAACAATTTCCAAAGACTAAAACCATAGATACGAGCGATAATGTTCAGGATGACGAAGATGAACAGAAAGCCGGTGAGATAAAATGAAAACATCAGTTTACCCAACAACGCGAGACTACCAAAACCATATTCTCCTATTGTATAACACATGCCTCCAAAGGCGCCAAGCGGACTAACCTTAATTACCATGTGAAGGATTTTGAACATAACCGTTTTAAATCGTTCAAACATGGATGTAATCGACTTTCCTGTTTCTCCCATTTTCATCAACGCCACACTAAACAGTATACCAAAGAACAAAATCTGAATAATATCCCCTTTCGCAAATGCATTCACGATGTTGGATGGAACAATATTCCGCAGGAACGAACCCCAGTCCATGCCTGATTTTTCTCCGGGCAGGGCTACGGGTTCCACCGTCGAAATCTGTTCCGCAGGTATGCCAGCACCGGGCTGTAGTATATTCGCCACTACAAGTCCGATAATAATCGTGATAGTGGTTACGATTTCAAAATACAGCAGCCCTTTGGCACCCACTCTTCCTACTTTCTTCAGGTCACCTCCACCTACAATTCCCAGCACGATGCTGAAAAATATGATTGGCGCAATGACCATTTTGATCATGTCGATGAATATCTCGCTGATCAGTTTTCCAGCCGGTGCGAAAGATGGAAAAAGCCAGCCAGTAAGAATGCCAAGGCAAATCCCAATCAACACCTGAACATAAAGAACCTTTAAGTATCGCATGCTTAATCTTTAAAAACACGTTGCTCCCTCCGAAAACATGTTCAGGAAATTTGGGCAAAGTGATCCCTGTTCCGGTTCTGGCGTACCGGAACGGGATGTAGTGAATGATATCATGCGGCCAGGGGCCGGATTAATTATTTTTCAGTTTATTTTTTTGGCGCCGGTGGTGTTATACCATGAATTTTTGCCATGGTAAGACCATAAATTTTTTCTCTTGATTCAGCGGAAACATTATTGGCATCCAACAAACGATTAAACCGTCTGATATTTTCTTTAAATGCATCCGGACCTTCATCGGTTGCGAATACAAGTTTCTCAAATGCAGGCACCAGGTCTTTTGGCATATGCGCTGTGGTTTTGCCTACATAAGGAGTCCACCACAGGTACTCACGCCAGATTCCGGGATTGCCTTCTTTTTTGATTAATGAAGAACCTGAAATATCGAAATACAGGTTTTTATTTCTTCTTGCAGCTTCTCCCGCTTCAGCATACCAGGGGTTGCCAAAATGTCCGCCTACGATGTAGAGGTTGGGAAATTTCACAGCGATAGTCGCAAGGAACGAAGGACGCAATCTGGCCATTTCTCCGCTCCCCAGGTTGCCGGTGTGTGGACCAATTGGCATTTTCAATTCTTCAGCCAGCGCCCAAACCGGATCATACTTTGGATCGTCGTAGTTCCATTCATTTTTTGCAAACAATTCTCCCAGGCCTTTATATCCCATTGCGTGTGCTTTCCTGATGTCGTCGAGAACAGTAACACTGTCGATATTGATCATCGCATATGGAATCACGCGGTCAGGATTTGCCTTTGCAAACGCAATACCTCTCTCCAGGTCTGGCATACGCACCATTACGCAACCCATTGCATTGTACTCCGTAAAGGTTTCGATGAATGATTTCTCCCATTCGTCAGTTGCCCGGTAGTGAATATGCGCATCGATAATAAAGCCGGGAACGGAATAATTTTCCGGCGGATCATTATTAAACTCTGAGTTACCTGACGTGGGTCCTGCACAACTCACTAACAGTGCAAGTACGCCCGAAGCAAGCAGCAGATTCAGTTGTTTTTTCATAATAAACTTGATAGGTTGGTTTGAAGAATGATTTATTTTATTTCTTGTCTTTTTCCTGTTGCAGCCAGTAGATCAGGTAGGGAATATTAAACGCTGTCGTCCATCCATAAACCCTGAATCCATTGGAGAACTTCCAGATGGCTTCTCCACCAGGACCTGCATTTCCCGGATCTAAATCATCAAGAGGCATATGAGCGACTTTTTTCCATGGCTTCATAAAACTCTTTCTGGTTTTTGAAAGCTGAAACCGGTTTAGAGAATTTATCAACTTTCAGCAACTCTGCACGCTCGATTGCTGTTTCTAAAAAGCTGCGGTCGCCCGAATGTTCATATCCCAACAACAAAGTCTGGATAGAAGCAAAGATTGTTTCGATCTTATAACTCAATGGTGGGTTGTCGCGATGCCAGCGAGCATGTGCAACGAGCGCCTGTTTTACCTTCGCATCTTTCGTAATGTCATAATATTTGGAAAGACCTTTTGCAACATACACATGCGAATATCCATAACGGTCGAGTACAAGACTTCCAGATTGCTCACTGTTCTTTTGCAATTCAAGTATAATGCGAACCCTGTCCACTAACTCGTCGTAATACTTCTGCTTCTTTGTTACATCATAAATCTCCAGGAGATTCCAGATAGACAGGTAAAGTCTTCTGCCTCTCAGATCATGGTCGCCAAAAAAGCGATGCAGGTAATGGTCGCCTGTTTGTTCAGCCATATCAAGAGCCCTGTGGTTACCCGCGAGGTAATAAGAAGCGAGCCATCCCGGTACCCATACGTGCGCACTCAGGAGCGATGTGAAATGTTGATTGGCATGTCTCCGTCCCATTCCTACATATTGTGAGCCGGGCGCGAGTTTCTGATTTTTAAATTTAAAGTAATCCAACGCGTCATTGGTGTCACCCATGTATTTAGGAAGCGCGGGCCAGCTCACATTATCTACATCCATTGCATGCAGACTGCTGCTCCATGCAGTAAGGAAATAATCCCTGTTGCCTGTGCGGACAAACTGCAACCACCACATCATATCAATTGCAGGTTCATTACCATTCCATGATACCCACTCTTTTTTATTTACGAAGTAAGCTTTGAAATCACCATAGTCCATCATACCGTACCATGGCTCCCATTTTTGGTTAAACGACATCCAGTCGAACTTATAATCCAGCGCACGCTCATACTCACCGAAACGTTCGTCGCGTACACCAATGTTGCCAAATACTTTACTGTTTGCATAAGCAGCGGGATCAGCGTGTGCTACTGGCGGATCCAGGAAGAAGTTAAACTGGTTGAGCAGGAGGTTTTCCGCTTCGCCTTTTCTAAAAAACTGGTAAACAAATTCTGTTGTCTTGGATAAACCCTGGGCATAGTTGCCAATCAGTCCGGAGTCGAAGCCACCATCCGCTTTTTGAAAGCTCAACGGATCAACATTCGGCGACCAGATATATCCAAACAAGCCTGACTTTGTTCCATCAATCGCAATCTCCTTGGGGTATTCTTCAAGGAAGTGGCGAATACCAACACCAATACCCCATTTCTCGTCCTGGATGGTCATCCAACCGGCCACTTTCTCTTTAGCAAGCTTCTTTGCTTTGCCTACAGATAAAGTACCCGCAAATCCACCTTCCAGTATTTGTGTAGTGGATGAATTTTCAAGCGGTGGAATACGGCTGGGATTCAATCCTGTTTGAAGAAGTGAAACGGTTTCGTCAGCTTTTATATCTGACTTGTATAATAACTCCTTCCCGGGGTTTGACCATTTTCCATCGAAATAACCAGTCTTCACAGTCCTGTTACCAGAGAGCTTATAGTTTAGTTGTAAACCAGCCTGGGCTATCCGATCGTTGGGTTGCGTCCAACCCGGATCATTTTTCAATTTATTCTGGTCAATGATATTGTCGGCCGAAGTTGCCAGCGCATCATATTCGCCTTCTACTTTTTTGTGCATATCCGGATCACCCGTGTAGGTAATTGTATGCAGCACGCGTATATATGATTTTCCGGCATAGGTATGAATTCTCATTACAAATGGAGCTGAGTTATTATCAGCACGTGTATAATGATAATCACCCTCCACTCTGATGATCGCGTGCATTGGACCTGATCCACGTTCAATGTAAGTTCCTTTGATTTCCGCTTTAGATGGATCGATGCCGGCCTGGTCTAATATGTCGAGAAAGGTTCCACGATTTTTTCTGCCTGTGCAATCAGGTCTTTGTCGGTGAAATTTTTACCATCCGCACTCAGGTAAACCCTATCAAGAAATCCGCCACCGCCTCTTCTTTCGATAGTGAACTTTAAGGGACCTGTATTTACATCCACTGCACCAGTGGGTCGCGTTCTGTTTTCAACATACACCCTTTGGCCTGTATATGGTTTTCTTTTTTTACATCCTCGCCATATTCCAGGGTATAGTTTTCAGAATTTTCGCTGAAAAAGAAAACCCAGAGCCACTTAATACTTTCATTCAACGGCTCCCAAGTATTAACCACCGTGATCTGCGAAGCTATTTCAACACCAGAACTATTCAGCACTCGTACATGATCGGGTGAATACAATTTCCCCTGAGGTAATGGAACTCCCAGTAATTGGGGAGCTCCTGGAATATTTTGTTTAACAAATAATGGAATTTTTTCTCCGGCTTTTACATTTGAGCAAACTACAAGCAATAGCAAGAGTATCGGCATTGACAGATACCGAATGGCAATTTTTATCATGATTAAATCTTTTGATTTCATCGTTGTTAAATGGATGTTTCGTTTGTCTGGCTTCGATTAACGAGGGTTCTGTACCAGTCTACCCATTGACACGTCAATTTCTCTTTGTGGTATGGGAGCGAGCAGGTGAACCTGTGCCTGCGTAATTCCCTTTTATGAACCGACATCACCTGTTTTGCAACACCGAAACGCAGGAGATCTGGCCAACGTTGATTTTCGAAAGCGAATTCCACATGCCGTTCGTGCAATAACTTCTCTTCAAATGTGCCTGGCGTTGAAGCATCGATTGGACCGAGATTTGCACGGTCACGTACCTCGTTAATCAGGTTATATGCTTCAGTCCCTTCACCCAATGCTTCGGCCAACATCAGCAGCACATCCGCATAGCGCAATACTACCCAGTTGTTTTCCGCATCGAAGGCAGATATCTGGTCACTAATGTATTTAACAACATAAGTCGTATCGTTACCATTGGTATAGATAGATTTCCTGAATCGATCATCACCGGGTTCAAAGGCCGCAATTACGTCGGAGGTAACACTTAATGGTGTATTACCACCTCCTACTCCACCTGATTTGGATAATGGAGAAGCGAAGAATTCTACGTAGTTACTTCCTTCCCTTTGTCCGCCGCCTTTATACTGCACTTCAAAAATGGATTCGGGACCGTTTTCATTCGCAGGACCCCACAGCTTAGAATAATCATCTACCAAACGATACTGGTTATCTACCACGATTTGTTGCAACACCGTACGTGCGCTGTTTTTATCACCTGCAGTGAGATAGATTTTACCCAGCAGGGCTTTAGCTGCATTCTTGGTCGCCCTTCCGATGTTCGCACCAGTATAGCTGGGAGGGAGTAAGCCTGCGGCCGTGTTTAAATCGGTAATTAGTTGCGCATACACCTCTGCAGGCGGTGATTGTTGAAGATTGATTTGTGCAGTAGATGTAGCGGAGCTGAGCTGCAATGGAATGTTTCCAAAAATTGTGGCGAGGTTATAATAAACCAGCGAGCGTATAAAAAGAGCCTCACCCTTAAATTGATCTTTTAACGTACTGCTGAAATCGGCACCATCAATACGATCCAGGATGGCATTGCATCGTGCAATTGCATTGTAACTATCGGCCCAGCATAGCTGCAATTCAGCCGCTGTTGCAATTTCCTTGAAATCGTCAATGTCCTGTAATACGGCAGCAAGACCCGATGCACCGCCCCCGTTATTGGTATTGTCAGACCTCATTTCTGACAGCAGCAGGTAGGAACGTCCATAGGTGCCCTGCAATTGCAGTCCATCATATGCACCGTTAATTGCAATCTGGAAATCAGTTTGATTCTTATAAAAATTCTGTGCATTTCGTTGTGAAATGGGGGCCAGGTTCGTAAAATCCTTGCTACACGAAAGCAAAACGACAGAACACAGCAGCGGGAAAATTATATTTCTCTTCATGGTAATTCGTTTATCGTTTATCAGAATTAGAAATTGATGTTGAGACCTAACATAACAGTTGTACTAAGCGGATAAGCACCATAGTCTTCTCCGGGAGTAAGGTTGCTGTTTGCCTGGTTGTTTGTTTCAGGGTTGAAGCCGATGTATTTTGTAGACATCCAGAGGTTGTTTCCGGTAACATACACGCGAACCCTGTCTGCCACTTTGTTCCATTTGAATTCGTAACCCAGTGAAACGTTTCTTAAGCGGATGTATGAACCGTCTTCAACCTGGTATGATGATTCGCGTTGGTTATTTCCGTGAATGCCAGTGTTACGATCGGCACGTGGGTGCATCCCGTTACCGGGCTGCTCTGGCGAAATCCAGCGTTGATTGTAAAGCGAGTAACTGTTGAAGTTACCAACACCGCTCAGCATTTGTCTTCTCGTCAGGTTGATGATCTCACGGCCCTGCACACCCTGGAAGAAGATCGACAAATCGAAATTCTTGTAACGGAATTTGTTATTGATCCCCCATGTAAAATCAGGGAAGAAGCTACCCAGAATTGTACGGTCAGCTGATGTGATTTTGCCATCACCATTCACATCCTTGAACATCATATCGCCGACACGGGGCGCGGGTGCCAGATTATCTACCGGTGCATTTGCCAACTGTTGTTCATTTTTATACACGCCTAAAGCAACGTAACCATAATAACTACCAATTGGATCGCCAATACGTGTAATATGTCTTAAACCTGCACCACCTTCACTGAGGATAGGATCACCCGCGTCACCCAATGCCAGTACTTTATTTCTATTGCTTGAGAAATTGAAATCTGTTGACCATTTAAACTCATTCACCGTATTGCGTGATGTGAGTGAAAATTCAAAACCTTTGTTCTCCACCTTACCGATATTCGTCAATGCAGTTGAGAAACCAGATGAAGAAGGAATGGTTACATACAAAAGCAGGTTTGACGTATGGTTGATGTAATAGTCAAATGAGCCATAGATACGATCGCGAAGGAAAGCAAAGTCCAAACCCAGGTTTAACGACTTGGTCGTTTCCCAGCTCAGTTTCTGATTTTCAAGATTCGCCTGCGCAATACCATTCACTGTTTGATTGTTCAACACGTAGTTGCGCGGTGTCAGCAAAGCAATGGGACCATAGTTGGGGATTTCAAAGTTTCCTGACAAACCATAACTCGCTCTCAGCTTCAGTTCATTCAGCACATTGATATTGTCCATAAAGGGCTCTTCCATAATACGCCAGCCGATAGAGCCTGAAGGGAAATAACCGGTTTGGTTACCAAATCCGAAACGTGAAGAACGATCGGAACGGATGGTACCGGTTAAAAGATATTTTTCTCTAAATGAATAATTCACCCTTGCAAGCGCAGACACCAGGGACCACTCTTCTTTAACTTCACTACCACCCGTAACGATACCACCACTTACTGTTGGAATCTGATCATCAGGGAACTGTTGTGCAACCACAACCTTCAACACATCCGTTTGCTTTTGCGCAGTATAACCCGCGATACCATCGATGCTATGATCACCTAACTTCCTGGTATAATTCACTGTATTTTCCCAAATCCAGTTTACACCCTGGCCTGCACTGGCCTGGCCATATGGATCACCTGTTGGTGCACCACGATACAGGAGACTGTTGCCTTTATAAAATGACTGTTGGAAATTATCCAGGTCTATACCAACAAATGTTTTGAATGTAAAATATTTGAGGAAAGAATATTGTGCGTAAGCATTGCCAAACGTTCTGAAGTTGTTGGCAGTTTCCTTAACAGCTGCCATGATGGCGAGTGGGTTATCTGCTGTAGTAGTACCGCCACCCAGATGGTTTTGGCCATCCAGTTGGTTGATGGTTCCATCAGCATTGTATGGTTTCACCACAGGAGAGTTTACCATGGCAGAATAAACAATACCCGGAGGGTTTGCAGTGTAAGGCGCATTCACCGGCAACCTGTTGTTGTTGGTGTATGCAAAGTTTAAATTAACACCCACCTGCAATTTGCTTGTGATATCGTTAACGATGCTGGTTCTAAAAGTGAAGCGATCAAAATCAGAGCCTTTAATAATCCCTTTTTCCTGGTAGTAGCCTCCAGACATATAATAAGTCAGGTTTTCTTTACCTCCCGCTCACATTTACATTGTAGTTTGATGTGCTGCCTGGAGAAAAGATAACATCCAGCCAGTCGGTATCTGTACCATCCCAGTTAATGTATTTTTCAGGGATCATCACAAAATCATCATTTGTGTTTTGTCTTCCCGTATTATTATCCGGGTTATAGTTCGGGTTGTAATACGCACTACTGGGAGAGAGTGGATTGTAGGTTTGGAGGTAGTGATTATTTCTTGACTCTTTGGTCATTTTAATCAGATCTTCAGAACCCATCATGTCTGGTTTGTTAAACACAGATGTAACACCGCGGTACATGTTGAGGCCAACACGGGTTTTCCCTTTCTGTCCTTTATTGGTTGTAATCAGTACAACACCGTTTGATCCCCGCGAACCATAGATACCAGCCGACGATGCATCTTTCAATATCTCGATCGACTTGATATCATTGGGGTTAATGGTAGAGAACGGGTTTATGGTAGGTGCCGCAAATGCGGTTGTACGCTGGCCGAGATTAGCTTGCAAACGTGTGTTCTTGGAGATCGGTAATCCGTCGATTACATAAAGGGGGTCACTTCCCGCAGAAACGGAACCCGTTCCGCGTACGCGAATGGTGGGGGCTGCGCCGGGTTCGCCGGAAGGGATTGAAATCTCGACACCCGAGACTTTACCCTGGATCGCATTTTCAAAACTACTTGAGGGAATGTTTTGAATCTCTTCGGCTGTGATGGATGAGATAGCACCCGTTACTTCTTTACGCTGTTGCTTACCATAACCAATAATTACAACCGCGTTCAACTGAGCAACCTGTTCCGTTAATATAACAGATATCTCAGTTTTTCCATTCACGGGAACTTCCCGGCTTTCATAACCAACAATTGAAAACACCAGGGTCGCCTGGGGAGAAACGTTGGAGAGCCTGAACCGGCCCCTGTGCATTCGTTGCAGTGCCAACTGTGGCACCTTTAACGTTTACTGAAACGCCCTCCAGTGAGGTGGAGTCAGAAGCTCTTGTAACTGTACCAGACACTTCTATTAATTGTGCGTGTACCTGGTAAGAAACAAAAACACCGCAGACCATTAAAACAAGTGTGCGTAATAAGTGATTTAATTTCTCATAATACAGTTTTGTAAAACGAATTAATCAACTGTCCAATTTTCTGATTCTGGCACCATTGCACCATAAAGGCGGGAATAGAATCAGAGCGATAACTTTATTTGATTTATTTCAAAACAGTAGTAAACCTGTTGGCTAAACTACCCATATTTTACCTTCAAAATGTGGATGGGAATTACAAATGCATTAAATTGGCTATTACAACGTTTGAATAAATTTTTATATCGTTTGAAATCGTTTGATATTTGAAAAGACGGTTATGAGAGTAAATTAAAAGATGCATTTTGTATTCGAAATAAAAGAAGAGGTAATTGATGATACCGTATACAATAATGCTAAAATCCTACACTCGAGGTGTAGTAGGATTGATTAAATCATCGATTATCACCCTCTTTCAAACGAATTGAATGAAATGAAAACGAATAATGGTTAGTTTAAATAATTGTATGATATTACCAACAACATCCCAAACTTATACCGGACAATGAAGAAAGGAATAACGCTCAAAGACCTCGCCTCCCGATTAAACATGTCCGTTTCCACGGTTTCCAAATCGTTGAGTAACGACAGCGCCATTAGTGCGCTCACAAAGGAGCGTGTAAAAAAACTTGCGGATGAATGGAATTATATTCCCAATGAATCGGCACGGCATTTTAAACTCAACAAAAGCTTTACCATCGGATTGATCCTCCCCGACCTGCTCGATCCATTTTTCGTCTTAGCCATCAATGGCGTTGAAGACATTGCTGTAGAGAAAGATTACAACATGACCCTCACACAGTCGCATGAAGATGTAAAGAAAGAGGAGAAGATTGCAAATCTCATGATCAGCAATCGTGTTGACGGCGTAATTGTGGCTGTAACAAAAGGAACTGTCGACATGTCACTATTCCAAAAGTTCAAACGCGTGGGTATTCCGGTTGTATGTATTGCAAGAGGTGTTTCTGACGCAACATTTTCTTATGTGTCGGCCAACAATGTTGATGGTGCGGCAAAAGCAACAGAGTTCCTTATCAAACGTGGGCATAAACGAATTGCGCATATCAGCGGGCCCAAAACACTTCATATATCACAGGCTCGTTACCAGGGTTATGAAAACGCTTTGAAGAAAGCGAAGTTCCCCCCGACCCGCAACTGGTAAAAGAAGTTGATTTTAGCAAAGAGGAAACAATCAGGGCGATGAAGGAATTATTAAAGCTGCCCGATCCACCTACCGGCATCTTTACTTTTAAAAACAGCATCACACTTGATGCGCTGGATTACCTTCAAAACAACGCTCCAAAGTTGTTGAAGAAGATTGAATTTACCGACTTCGGAAATCTTCCTTTATTTCATTACACACGACATAAACCGGTAGCCTCCATTGAAGAAGATTTTTACAGAATGGGACGCGAAGCGGCGGTTTTGCTTTTCTCCATGATTGAAGAAGAAAATAACGGCGAGGAAGTTTCCTGTAAAAATGTAGAGATACCCTGCAAACTGGTGATTCATAAATAACCATCGCTACATTCCGGGGAGTTTGATGCCTGCGTTCTTTATATCTGTTATCAATTTCTCCTGCAGAAGCAGTTTTGTGTCGAAGAAACCATGCGCATCGATCCACACATTGATCATTAAAGCATATTTATCGGGTTCCAGCGCCCACACGCCTACGCGTGCTACCGGTTCATCCAACACTTCTTTTGCAGCATGAATGGAATCGAGCACCACCTGTTTTACATGTGCAATATCGATTCCATATGAAAATTTCATTTCTATATCCAGTCTTCGCTTTCCTTCTCTGCTCAAATTAATAACAACGTTATTTGAAAGCTGGCCATTCGGGACAATAATCGTTTTATTATCGAATGTAAGTACGGTTGTATAAAACAATTGAATTGCGGTAACGGTTCCTTCCTGTGTTTGAATAATGATATTGTCGCCAACACGATATGGCTTTAAGAATAAAATCAGGATGCCGCTTACGAAATTCTGTAGCGTGCCCGAAAGTGCGAGGCCTGCAGCCACTGTAAAACCCGCGATAATAGCAGAGAGGAAAGTAACCTGTATGCCCGCTATTTGCAAAGCCATCACCACCAGGATCACCTGCAAACTGATGGCAACAAGATTCTGCAGAAAATACCGCAGTGTGGGATTTGTTTTCCTGCCCATCAGGGCTTTCTTTACCCATTTATTCAGCTGCCTTATCAGCCAGAATCCAACTATCAATACGATGATTGCAATGATTACCTTCGGTGCATAGGTAACAATGAGGGTTTGAATTTTATCCCAGAATTTCTGCCAGTCCCAATTCATATTTGGTCATTTATTATAAAGGAAAAAAACTATGCCGGACTGTTGCCTACAGTTTCATCTGATCCACTGAATGAGAAGAAAGACCCCATTTCGGGGAATTGTAAGGACTACACCCCAGCACTCAACTTTCCCGCTTTACTGTTCTTCTGAAAATTTTTCGGATCTGGTGCCGCAAATCGATCATTTGTCCGATCACAAAACTTTCTTTGATGCTGTTTTTAATGTCACCGCGCATCACTTTTACAACTTCATCTTTGTTAACTTCCCCTTTTTCCCTCACATGAATTAAAAACTCAAGTGAAATAAAAGCCAGAAAGGCCGCGATGGCAAACAGGAAATTAAAATCATGCAGCTCTACCAGTCTTAATGATTTTGTTAGCGCAGGCCCTTCCCAGGAAGCACCAATGTGCAAACTTCTTTCAGAAAAATAGTCTGCAACGATTCCACCCGCTAAAGGTGCAAGTGCAGAAAAGCAGGACGTAACAATATTTTTTGCAGATAAATAAACAATCGACTCCGACGCTGGCGCCAGTTTCAAACCAATATTGGTTAATGACAAATTGATACCAGAAGTAGCAATACCCGTTACAACGAATATGCCTACCAATAGAATCAGATTATTATAAAAATTGGTGTAAATACCAACGAAACACCATGCTACCAGGCACATGATATAAACAGGTGCACAAATGGCAATGATGGTTTTGTTGCTATATCGATCCGCATAACGCCCCCAGACGCGCAACGCAAAAATGCTGGACACCTGGCTGATGGCGGTTAACACAATGATATACGACAATGGCAGCTCCATGCTTCGCAGGAGGAACACCGTAAAAAATGGCGTTGCGAGATTGAGTGCAAACAACCATACTGAATTAAACACAAGCAATTTCCTGAAATTTGGATTGACCAACGGTTTCCGTAGCATGTTGATCAGATTTCCTCCCGCAAGTATAGATGGTGGCTCATAGGTTCGATTGAGGTATGACACACCCATTAAACCCGCGATACCGGCAACAATAAAGAAGAGACCGTAAGCATTTAATTCAAAACCGGGCTGTTGATTTTTAATAAAATCAATTAACAATGCAAGGCCGAGGCTGAGTGCAACATTCAGTGACTGATTATAACGACTTCGTTTTGCAAAATAAGTTCCTAATGATTTATCAGGAACGAGATCTTTCATCCATGAATTCCAACTTGGACCGGCGATGGATGCAAAGAGATAATGAAAGAACAGAAAAAAGAGGATAACACTAAATGAAGATGAAATGAAAATAATCAACGTCCCAATAAGTAACAATGGAACACGTGCGATCACTGAGCATAACACACTTACTTTTCTGCGACTATTATAACGTCGTACCAGCCAGATTGATATCAGTTGAAAAATATTGGTGAAAGTTGGCAATGAGGCGAGCACACCAATTTGAAAATTGGATGCACCAAGCAGTACACCCATTGCAACGAGAAAAGTACTTCCCGTGAAAGTGGTCATTACTTCGCTGGCCAGGCCATCATAAATTACAAGTCGCAGACTTTTACGCAACTCTGGAATCGGGACTTCGCGTTCGGGAATCGAATTATTTTCTTCGTGCATAAATCGGAAAAGGATTACAAATTCATATCTGAATATTTACTCATTATTTATGCCAGTTATCAACGTCAGGAAAAACGGAGGTAACTGAAAAAAACCATTCCAGTTTTCCACAATTATCGGCTCTGGCACGTTTCTTTCATAGTATATTTCAGATCTCTTTTTTTGGGGTGGCACTGCAAAGCGCCTGAGAATAAACCCATTTAACCTGATCTGGATAATTCCAGCGTAGGGAAAAAAAAGATCTGAGAGGGCCTGGATAAAACCGGGCTCTTCTTTTGTATATCCATAAACCTTACTGCCATGGACTACAAGGTTCTTGCACCACACTTTATCCGGGAAATAAAAGCAGAAGTAAAATCTACGCGTAGTTGCCTTGAACGAATTCCTGAATCCTTATTTGAATACAAACCACACGAAAAGTCGATGCCATTCGGTTATCTCGCATTGCTGGTTGCCGACATACCGCGTTGGATAAGTTTTATGATCAGGGAATCAGTGATTGATTTTGCGACCTATCCCCAGTATAAATTAAGTACAACAAAAGCATTGGTTGAGTTTTTCGATGACAACATCAAAAATGCGATTAGCGCGCTGGAGGAAATAACCGCGGATCAGTTAAAAGAAGAGTTCTCATTGAAGAACAATGGACAATTGCTTTATTCCCAGGCAAAAATTCCTGGCATTAGCGAAGCCATCAACCACTGGGTACATCATCGTGGTCAGCTTACTGTGTACATGCGGCTCAACGATATTCCTGTTCCTTCTATCTATGGCCCGTCGGCAGATGAAAAAACGTTCTGAAATCCCTTAGCTTTATATAACACCAAAACCCTGTTGTTATGGCAAAGCTTAAAACCACAGAAACCACGGCCAACGTAAAAGAGTTTATTGATTCGTTTGCGGATTCAGAACAAAAAAAGGAAGACAGTTATGCCTTATTGAAAATCATGGAAAAGGCAAGCGGTAGCAAGGCAAAAATGTGGGGGCCTACCATGATCGGCTTTGGTCAGTACCATTACAAATCGGATAGAAGTGCGCAGGAAGGTGACTGGCCTTTGATTGGTTTTTCTCCCCGAAAAGCTGCGATATCGTTGTATGTGTACACCGGATCAAAAGAACATGAACACCTGGTGAAAGATCTTGGAAAATTTAAAATGGGGAAAGCCTGTATTTACGTCAAAAAATTAGCTGATATCAATATTGATGCACTGAATAAATTAATGCGTACAACAATTGATTTTCTAAAGAAAAAATATCCGGCAAAATCTTAAGTTTTGCTATTTACATGTGACGGATTTTTTCTTCTTCGATATCAATAATGTGAAGGTATTTGCGAAGCAGACTCTCATCCAGGTTGGGGTCTGCTTTATTTTTTTCAATTAAATAACGGCGTTGTTGTTCCAGCACAGAGAGGCTGATATTTTTTACTTCTTTCGTCAGTTTTGTTTCACCCCTGGCATCTACATCTTTTTGATTTCGGTCGGCAAGTTGTCGCAGGTAAAAACTTTGCGCAAGTTGTGATTCATAGTTCTGCTGGAGAAACTCAGCAGCGCGCCGAGCCATTCCTTCGCGAATAAATTTCTCTGTTTCTTCTTCGGGTCGATAACCTTTATACGGTGGGAGTTTCGTTTTTTCTGATTAATACAGGCAGGGTGAGTCCCTGAATTACCAACGTCAGCAGAATTACGCCAAAAGTGATAAACAGGATCAGGTTGCGTTGGGGAAATTCGCTACCATCACTCATGGTAACAGGAATGGAAAGTGCAGCGGCCAGCGATACCACACCGCGCATGCCCGTCCAACCCATCACAAGTGGGGCTTTCCAACCCGGCGATTTTTCAGCTACAGGAATAAACCGACCCGCCACACTTGTGAACACAACTGTGGAATAAGCCACCAGCATTCGTCCAAAGATCAATACGCCTGTAATCAGGATTGCATATCGTGATGCTTCACCAAAGCTGGTGCCTTCCTGATGCAAGCCATCGATAATCTGAGGCAGGTCCAGTCCGATCAAAAGAAACACAAGTCCATTCAGCAGGAACACGAGGCTCTGCCACACGTTTTCGGCGCGCAATCTTGATGCACCGGAAAGGAAACGGTGACGGTAATACGAGAGAAATAAACCGCCACTTACTACAGCCAGCACGCCCGACGCCTGGGCTTCTTCTGCAGCGATATACATGATATAGGGCGCTACCAGCGTAAGAATGATGTCCATATTAACATCAGTAGGCAGCAGTTTATGTGCTTTCATAAAAATGTAACCGACCAACAGTCCGATACCTGTACCTGCTATAATCATCCAGAAAAAATCACCTACGGCATCGTACCAGAGAAACTGGCCTGTGGCCACAGCGATCATTGCGAATCTGAATATAATCAGCGACGAAGCATCGTTGAGCAGGCTTTCACCTTCGAGAATGGCCGCCAGGTGTTTGGGAATTTTTACAAAACGAAGAATCGCACTCGCACTTACAGCATCTGGAGGAGAAACAATTCCTCCGAGCAGAAATCCAAGTGCCAGGGAGAAACCGGGGATAAAGTAATTGGCCACCAGCGCGACTGAAAAGGCGGTGAGGAAAACTACCGGAAATGCGAAACTGCTGATAATTCGGCGCCAGCGCCACATATCTTTCCACGACACATTCCAGGACGCTTCGTAAAGCAAAGGAGGCAGGAAAAAGATGAAAATCAGTTCAGGATCAATTTTGATTTTCGGGGTGCCGGGGATAAAACATATACCAAGCCCTACCAGTACCAGCAAAATCGGATACGCAACTTTTATCCGGTTGGCCAGCATGATGACCAGCACAATGAGCACAACCATTCCCAGGTAAAATGAAAACTGTTCAATCATTGCGTTGGCATTCGTTCATGGATGCAGGTTTTTAGCGCCTTTTTCAGGGGCATTATGAATATAAAGTAAGATTGAACAACAACAAAAGAAAAATCGTGAACGGCAAAACCCGCCTTCGCTGCGCTTCGGCGGGCAATGTGGAAATATGACGATATGCAAATGTGGAAATGTAGAAATTCAAAAGTGATGAATGCATTTGCCGCTTGCCGTTTGCCGTTTGCCGTTTGCGGTTTACCGCTTGCCGCTCGCCGTCTCACACCTCCACATTGTCGCATTATTCTTACATTTAGTCCCATGACCTTTCCTGCACATTTAATTAAAGCCGTCATTTTTGATATGGACGGTGTTCTCATCGACTCTGAACATCTGTGGAAAAAAGCCGAAAACGAAGTTTTCACTTCGCTGGGTGTTGAACTCACGGAAGAGCTTTGCGAGCTAACGAAATCAATGACTACGTCGGAAGTAACAAGTTATTGGTACAGCAAATACCCCTGGACGGGTGCCGAACTCCACGAAGTGGAAGAGATGGTCGTGCAGCGTGTGATAGAGCTCATGCAATCGGAACCATGTGACATACGAGGTGTAAAACCTTTACTGGAGAACCTGAATGCGCAGCAATATAAGTTGGGGCTTGCCACCAATTCTCCGGCGCGTATCATTCCCATTGTGCTGGAAAAACTGGGAGTCTCTCACTTGTTTGATACGACATCATCCGCTGAAGATGAATCAAAAGGAAAACCGGATCCGGCAGTTTATATTACTACTGCACGTAAACTGCAGGTAGAACCGCAATATTGTCTCGTCATTGAAGATACGCGATCGGGCATGCAGGCCGCAAAAGCAGCGGGTATGATGGTGGCCGCATTTACCAATGGCAATACGGAATTAAGTTTTGACATTGCTGATTATAGCATTGCGTGCTTTGAGGAAGTAATGATTTGAGATGTGAGACGGCAATCGGCAACCGTTAAATGTAGGGACGCGCTGCAGTAGGGACGCGCTGCAGTAGGGACGCGCTGCAGTAGGGACGCGCTGCAGTAGGGACGCGCTGCAGTAGGGACGCGCTGCAGTAGGGACGCGCTGCAGTAGGGACGCGCTGCAGCGCGTCCCTACTAATTAAAAAATGCCTCGTTGAATTTTCACGTTTGCCGTTTGCCGATTCAAGCCTCTCGTCTCACGTCAGCTTGGCACAGCCATTGCGGGTTTACTATTGCACCAAACCCGTGAAATATGAAAAAGCTCTTATTCAACCGCCAGCATCTGCGTGAATATATAACTTACGGTGCTATAGCAGCAATCGCGTATATCATTCCCGTGTGGATATTTTTCCTGATAAAGGATTATAATTACCTCGGTATTATATTTTGCGGATCTGCATTGTTTATGTTTGTAATAATGGCTTATGCGTATAAACTTTCCCGCAGACGGCCCGACTATAAAAGTGCGTGGATGATGATCAAAGCAACGCACCTTGCTGCCATCGTCGGTATTGCCTTTTCGGTATTGCTTACTACACTCCTCTGTTTCATATATATCCCCGGCTTTTTATCGGGCAGTAGCGCAAACGTACTTGACGACGCCCCCGCAGGACTGAATAATCAAAACTGGAGCCTGATAGGATTGTTGTACGTATGTGCAACTGTTGAGAATATGGGCGCCGGTGGTTTTATTGGCGTGCTGGGTCCATATGTATTTAAAACTAACCAGACAAAAGATGAAACTGAAGCCGAGGCGACAAGAACTGAAGTGCGAACATCAAAGCCTAAAGTTTACAGCACCGGCCATTAGTTAAACAAACTCGCATATAGTTGAGGAATGAGTGCAGATTTATTTTTTGCAAGGAATAAATTAAGGTTACCCTACTGGTATTTTTCACGCGGAGTGCGCAGAGGACCCGCGGAGTGCGCGGAGATTTGCATTAGAGTTATTGAACCGGGAAAAATGTCGCTTGCACAGGACGAATGCAAGCACCTATTATTAAATCCTAATACTTCCCATTTATAAATTTAATAACGTTTCATAATCTCAAAACACACCTCAACAATATTTGCATAAAGGAAATCAGTTCGCTTTCATAACTCTAAATAGACCTCCGCGATCTCAGCGAGCCCTCTGCGCACTCTGCGTGAAAAGAACCAGTAAGGAAAATCTACACTCATTCCTCAACTATAATGACAGCCTCTTGCTTTCACAAGTCTGACCTGCGGCCGATTAGCCAAATTTTTAGTCCCAACCCTAGAAAGAAAAGTTGCAGATGCCTGGCAAGTGCTGCTTTCGTTTGTGTAGTTTTATTTTTTGCAAGGAATAAATTAAGGTTATCCTACTGGCTTTTTCACGCGGAGTGCGCAGAGGACCCGCGGAGTGCGCGGAGATTTGCATTAGAGTTATTGAACCGGGAAAAATTTCGCTTGCACAGGACGAATGCAAGCACCTATTATTAAATCCTAATACTTCCCATTTATAAATTTAATAACGTTTCATAATCTCAAAACACACCTCAACAATATTTGCATAAAGGAAATCAGTTCGCTTTCATAACTCTAAATAGACCTCCGCGATCTCAGCGAGCCCTCTGCGCACTCTGCGTGAAAAGAACCAGTAAGGAAAATCTGCACTCATTCCTCAACTATAATGACAGCCTCTTGCTTTCACAAGTCTGACCTGCGGCCGATTAGCCAAATTTTTAGTCCCAACCCTAGGGAAAGAAAAGTTGCAGATGCCTGGCAAGTGCTGCTTTCGTTTGTGTAGTTTTATTTTTTGCAAGGAATAAATTAAGGTTATCCTACTGGCTTTTTCACGCGGAGTGCGCAGAGTACCCGCGGAGTGCACGGAGATTTTCATTAGAGTAATTAAACGCTCAGGCATCATTTAATCCTGGAAAAAATGCATGCGCATTTTCTCATTTCTTCATTTTCTCATTTCCTCATTTCCTCATTTTCACATTTGCACTTCTCTCACCGCAGCTTAACGCGCAAAATCTGCATGTCGTTTGTGACATATAATGTTTTCTCGTCGGCAGAAAGTGCCACATTAGATACGGCTTCATCCAGATCAATGCGGCCCAGCACTTTCGCTTCCTGGTTGAAAATCCAGATGCCGCCGGGGCCACTTGAGAAAACAAATCCACGACTATCGATTTTTAAACCATCGGGTAACCCTCTTTTCTTTGCCGCTTCTTCCGCTGTGCTGTAAAAAACGCGGCCGTTAATTAAACTGTCGCCGGCAATATCGTAGATGTAGAGATTGGGCTTTTGCGGATCAGAACACGCAATGATTATCTGCTTTTCGTCTGGAGTAAATGCAATGCCATTGGGGCGCGACAGACTATCAACCAGTAAAACAACTTCTCCATTTGTTTTCACTTTATAAACACCATTCCAACTAAGTTCTTTCTTCGGATCCTGGTCGCTTTGCGATTCAAATCCATAGGGTGGGTCAGTGAAATATAATTCACCTGCACGGTTGAAAACTGCATCATTAGGACTGTTAAAACGTTTTTCATTAAATGAATTTGCGAGCGCTGTATAGCGCGCTTCGGGTTTATCTAATGGAGCATCCATTCTTGCCATTTGGCGGTTACCATGCTGGCATAAAACCAGGCGACCCTCTTTATCGAGCACCAATCCATTTGACCCCATTTCTCCACCACGCGGAATTGAATCGGTATAACCAGAGGGAGTCAGGTACACTTCCACTCCTTTGTCTTCCGTCCATTTGTAAACCGTATCGCGTGGCACGTCGGAAAACAAAAGCATTTGATGCTGCTCAACCCATAACGGACCTTCACTCCATTCAAAGCCTTCACCAATGATTTCAATTTTAGCGCCTGACGCAATCACAGCATCCAATCCATCATCCAACTTATGTATTGAACCAGTGGCTTTGTACTCAGATTTTTTTGACGAATTGTTGTTGCAGGCAACTGTAAGGCAAACTAATCCGATAAGTAGTATTCGCATAGAAGAATTATAAATGAAAAATAATAGAAAGATGGTTTGCGCGTCCCTTTGTGAGCACACCGAGAAATCAGCTTCTTAAACTTACAGGAAAAAAACAACTAATCCCCAATTTGAGCTTTTAAACAAAACAGGTTTGGACTTTTAAACAAACTCTCCTGCCCGGGCCCTCTCTAGTTTTGTGCTAACAAAAAAAATAAACCATGCAACAAAACAATTACCAGGGCCGGTTACAACGCCCTCTCGGAACAGGATTTACTTCACAATCAACTGCTGCCGAAGTTATCAACGGTTATGACCTATCGGGGAAGGTCGCTATTGTTACCGGTGGCAGCACTGGTATCGGGCTGGAAACGGTGAAAGTGTTGGCCCAGGCCGGCGCAACCGTGATTGTACCCGTACGGAACATGGAAAAAGCACTGAAGAATCTGGGCGGAATCACTAATGTGGAATTACACTCAATGGACCTGATGGATACCCAATCCATCGATGCTTTTGCCGAGCGTTTCCTGGAGACCGGATTGCCCCTTCATATTCTCATCAACAATGCCGGAATCATGTGGGTGCCGTTGCGCAGGGATGACCGTGGCATCGAATCGCAACTGGCAACCAATTATCTTGCAGCATTTCAACTGACAGCACGTTTGTGGCCTGCTCTAAAAAATGCTGGTGGTGCACGCGTCGTAAATGTGTCTTCTTACGGTCACCAAATGTCGCCCTTCAATTTTGATGACCCCAATTTCATCGACCGCGATTATCATACGCTCGTAGGTTATGGACAGTCAAAAACAGCCTGCAACCTGTTTGCCATGGAGCTCGACAAACAAGCGCAATCATCCAATGTGCGCGCTTATTCATTACATCCAGGCTCGATTAATGGTACAGAGCTTGGCCGCGAAGCATCCATGGAATTATTTAAACAAATGGGCATGCTTGATAGCGATGGTAATATCCTGCCAGAGATTCTGTCCAATCTGAAAACGATACCGCAGGGTGCGGCCACGACAATATTTTGTGCAACAAGCCCGCTGTTGCAAAATATTGGTGGCGTGTATTGCGAAGATGGAGACATCGCCGAGCTCGACCTGGGACAGTTTGGTCAGCAGTTCAGCAACCCCAACAGCACACGGGGCGTTCAGCTCTACTCGCTCGACGAAACGAATGCTGCCAGGCTCTGGAAATGGAGCGAGCAGGTAACGGGAATAAAATTCCGCCCCTAGTCTCGTTTTACTTACTTCATTTGTAAATTCAAGTTATGAATATCGAATACAGGTTAAAATACATCACTCCCGATATCAAACTCTCCTCATTTGATGACCGGTTGTTTAAAACCGAACTGATGTTTGAATACCACATGTTGGTGTGGTTTATTTCCGGAGAAACAAAGATTATACAGGCTGACGCAGAATACATTTTTGGACCCGGTGACATTTTTCTTATTCCGCGTAATCAAATAGCAACGATCATTAATTATCCCAAAAACGGTCAGCCCCATAAAGCGGTTGTAATGCATCTTACAGCAGAAAAACTAAAACAATACTATGCCGCCAACCACATTAAACCCAATGCGGCGCTTTCCCACAAAATAAGAAGCTTTCAAAAACATCCGCTTCTTGAAAGCTGCCTCGCTTCGCTGATTCCCTATTTTGAAATGCAGGATAATTTCCCGGAAGATATCGCTTCACTAAAAATAACAGAAGCCATTACCATTCTTCGGAAAGTTGATAAAGAAATTGATGGTATACTTGGAAATTTCGAAGAACCAGGCAAAGCGGATCTTATTAGTTTTATGGAAAAGAATTTCATGTTTAATATGTCGATGGAAAAGTTCAGTTATCTCACCGGTCGCAGCTTAAGCAGCTTCAAACGTGATTTCAAAAAAACATTTCACACCACCCCACAAAAATGGCTTACGCAAAAAAGGCTTGAACTAGCGCATTACCAGTTTACCGAAAAAAAGAAAAAACCGGTAGATGTATATTTTGAAGTGGGCTTTGAAAATCTCTCCCATTTCTCTCACGCATTCCGAAAACATTTCGGCTATTCACCGGCAAGTGTTGTGAATGGTAAAGCATGAAAATCCAACTTAATCTATCTTCCGCAGCCGCAGCTTGTCGAGCATGGCCTGGTTGACTTCAATATTCATATTTTCATTAGAAGACTGGTACTCGATTCGAAGCATGTGATCCCCTGCGTCGAGACTTACGGCTACATGATTGCTCCATCCCCAATCGCTCCATTCTCCCTTACCACGATGCGGAAAAACCATTGTGCCGGCTTTGACACTATTTACGATCAATGAACGAACGGCACACTTATTATCCGTATTCACAGGCCCGTTTCCGTTTGCATAACGGATATCGATCAGATATCGTCCCGGCTGGGAAACAGATACAGGCACTTCAATAATTGAATTCACCGTTGTACTGGTTTCAACAAAACCTCTTCCACTATACCCTTTGTAAGGCAATAGTGCAGCGGCAACAACATTCTCGAGTTCGAATGAAATATCTTTTGCATTGGCGATTACGGGTTCACTTGCAAAAGATTCCAATCCGTTTTCGTCAATGGCGATGACCTGGTATTCGCTGAATGAGTCCGATTGTAGATTATAGCTCGTGCTTTCCACCTCACTCGCTGTGATGCCATTCACCATTACACGGTAACGACGTGCACCTGGTACAGCACGCCAGCTAAGTTTTTTACCTGATAAAATCACATCAGGTGTGGCGGGTGTAAACAAGACAGGTTGATGATTTACTTCACCCGAATGAGCACTACTTTTCAGCCTGATTTTTATCTCATGTGTGCCTGTAAGGGTAGCAGGAAACACAAATTCCTTTTTGCGAAACGCCATCTAATGCAAACTGATCAATTTCATCCCCAAACCCATCTACAATAATATGGAGAACCGCGTTTCGGTAGCGAAAATTGTGCAGGTGACGTATACCTTTCAAAGCTTCGGGAACAAAAGGTTTGAAAATGAGTTGCTCTTTTTCAAATTGAATTCCAAATAGCAAACGATGGACGATGCTGATGTTTCCGGCAAGACTCCAAAGCATATTGCTGGAATTTATTTGCGTACCGGCATAGTCACCGTTTTCTGCAACAAAATTTTCTTTATTTGTCACAAATAAAGCTGCGGGTCGATAAATGGAAGCAATACTTTCCATTACAGATTTCTCGTTGCGGGCAATGGCGCCTGCCCATAACCAGTACGATTGTACAAAGGGCCAGACCCCATTGTTGTGATAAGGTGGAATTTCCGGTATCTGTGGAAAAATACAACTGACACCATATGTCGTCAGCGGCATGGATGACACTAATTTTTTTGCCTGTTGCTCATCAGCTATTCCAAACAGTACACAAAGTGCAGAACCAAGCGCTTCCGACCGAGGAGAGATTATCTTATTGATCCGTCCATAAATATATTGTGCATAAATGCCTCTTTCTTCCAGCCAGAAATGTTTGTTGATTGCTTGCTTTAGTTTTTCAGCCGTTGTTTCAAATAATAGCTGGTCACTTTTCTGATTCAGTATTTCGGCCATCGCAGCAGCTACTTTATTTGCCTGGTAGTGCACTGCATTTGTCCCGAGATTAAACGATTCAAAAATATCAGCAGGCTGCATCCACTTCGGATACGTTTGTTCTCGCCAGTCGAGAAACGAAGATTCTCCTTTTACCAAACCGGTTGCGGCATCATAAGCAACATCCCTGTCGGCCTGAAGAGAGATTTTAATTATCTCAAATGCCTCTTCCAGCCATTTGCCATCGCCATTCACTTTGTACAACTCCCAGGCTGCAACCGCCCAAACCATACGATCGGTGCTGATGGGCCAGGCACCGCCTGTTCCTGTATCCTGAATAATTTTTTTATTACGATCTACTTTCCGTAACAAACTGTAGCGCGCGGCCTGCGGCTGTAGGTGTGCCATGGAAAGTATAATACTATAACTTACGTCACGCGTCCAAACGCCTGCCCATTCTTTGCCTGTTCTCAAAGTACTATCAGGCTCCACCGCATTCACCATCTCTTCAATCGCGAGGTTATATAAAGCATCCTGCATTACATAAGGTGATTCGGCAAATGGAAATGCTGTGATATCGCGGGTTTGTCGCCAGTGCGAAAGTGTTTTCTTTTTCATCCTCCGCTACATTCATCTTCAGGAGGATTTCATAGATACCATCACCGTCCTCATCTTTCAATTCCAGTTCAGGATGGTGAACCAGGTTGTCGAAATCCCAAATCAGCGGAGCAGAACTCCCCGCAACAAATACCCCGTGAAAATCTTCTTTATAAATTTTTGTTCCATCGAACGCCGTATAATAACCTTTTGTTTTAAAAGCGTTCAACACTTCACGCATATCCAGTCGCAACTTAAGCGTTGTTCCCGGCTTTAGAAATCCTGTCTTCTCCCCTTTAACAGGCTTCATCTGTTTACCAAACTTTATGAGTGGCGTTTCACTATACAGGCTTGAAGAACTGATATTAAAATGATGATCATTTCCACTCAGCATTTCATTATCCTTTCCATTGATACTGAATTTAAATGTTATGGCAGATGATTTAAATTCATTCGCTGGACTTTTATAATCGGAAATAAGTTCGTATCTCGATTTTGCATACGCCCGGTAATTTTGTTGCACCACGCTATCAGCATAGATGGCGTATGCATCAGATTTCCAAAGCGGATGCTGTGCCTGCATATTTGTAGCGAGTACCAGGCACAAGAAGGTCAATGCACACCTGAAAAACAGGTTGCAGAATTTAAATGAAAACATAATCACTCAGTTAAAATCTTTGAAATTTCACCGCGATATTTCAACCCGGCGTTCCTGGCCGTTTGCAGGTATTCGGATATAACAAATTCCCGATTCTGCGTCCCAACTCCAGCCGGTATCACCCGTTACATCATCCCTGTTCTTTTTAAACGAAAGAATCGGTTTCTCAACTATTGTCTTCCCCGACATTTTAATCGATTTCGGTTTTTTGGGTATAAATAATTTGATAAGATAGTCGCGCTTTCCAGGCGCCAGGTATTCTTTGTTCTCGGGTTTACTGATCGTAACATCATACCCGGCAACCGTTGTATTACAGGTAAATGCTGTAGTACTGTATTTATCTTTCAAATAATCGGTCGTCTCTCCATCGTCTTCATACAGATTAAAAAAAGCAGATTGTCCCTCGTTAGCAGGATAAATATTCAACGAAAGTGAATAATCGCGCTTTTCATGTATGTATTGCATCACGGGCATAGAAGGAATGATAGATCCTTTTTTTACAAAAATCGGGATGCGGCTAAGTGTTGTTTTGACCGACACCTGCTGTTCACCTTCTAAAATTGTTTTTCCATCGTGATAGTCAATCCACTCCCCTTCGGGTAAATAAACACGACGCGTTGTTGCACCTTTTTTCACTACAGGTGCCACCAACAGTTCTTTCCCAAAGAAAAACTGGTCGTTCACGAGATAGGTTTCCGGATCATTGGGATATTCAAGCAGCATCGCACGCATCAGCGGAAGACCTTTATCGTGTGCTTCGCGGGCATAAGTGTAGATATATGGAAAGAGTTGGTATTTCATTTCAATGGCAGCGCGCGCATTTTTTCTCTGCTTCTTCGCCAAACATCCAGGGCTCTACTGCATTGTCGCCTTCATGGTGCGCCCGGCTTAAAGGGTTGAATACACCAAATTGCATCCAGCGTGTATACAGTTCTGCCATCGCGGGATAGTCTTTTATATCACCACAGTACCCGGAAATATCGGTTGTCCAGAATGGGATACCTCCCATGCCTGCCGACAAACCCATTGGAATCTGATTGGCGAGTCGGTTCCATCCATCCAATACATCTTCACCACTGCCACTATCGCCCGACCAGCCAAAGCTGTATCGTTGTAAACCCGCATAGGCAGCCCTCGTCATTTGAAAAACCCGCTTACCGGGATTTCTTTTCTGAAACTGCTCGGTCACTACTTTATCCCATGTTAACCCATACACATTGTGAATTTCATTGTGCATGCCAATATGATGTTGCATCACCAGGCGCTCCGTTGCTTCTTCATTCGTCCATGCGGGCTCTCCCATGTCTGTCCAAAATCCCCGCACGCCATCATCAATTGGTTTTTGCTGGTATTGTCCCCACCAGTCGGCCACAGCAGGAATTGTAAAATCAACAACTCCACAATTACCACCCCAGGGCCAGGGCATATCATACGATTTGCCAGTTCGACTGTCTTTTACAAAATAACCCAGCGAATCAGCTTCGCGCCATTGCCTGGCTGTCGCTTGTGAAATAACAGGATCCTGCGATACAATCATCTTAAATCCGAGTGAGTCGAGATATTGCAACATCCCTTTCGGATTTGTATAACGATCTTTCCGCCATTCAAAATTTTGCAGACCTTCTGTCCAGCCTATATCCTGATAGATTATATCGCAGGGAATCTGGCGCTTCCGGAACTCGGCAGCGATTGATCTCGCCTGGTTCTCGTAAGTGTACATGCCGCGCGACTGCGAAAAGCCAAGCGCCCACTCCGGTGGCATGATCGGTTTTCCCGTCAGTTGAATGTATTGTTCAATGATCTGCTTAAAATCATTTCCGTGAATAAAATAATAGATCATTTCGCCACCGGGCGCTTCAAAACTATAATAGTCGTCGGCGACGGTGCCAAAACGAAATACAGATTTATAGGTGTTGTCGAAAAAAACACCATACTTATAACTGCTGATGAAAAAAGGAATGCTTTTATAAAGCGGATCCTCCGTGGTGGAATAACAAGGTTTGTCGCTGTTCCACATGCTGTACATACGTCCCCGGCGATTTAATGGACCCGCTTTTTCACCAAGGCCAAAAAAGTATTCATCATTTCTCAGCGATTTTACGGCGATACGTTTTTCATTATCGCTCATGAATCCCTGATCCTGGTAATCGCCCAGCAACAACTTCTGCCATTTATCGAATATCTGCATACGAAATGGTGCTTTCTCCACTCGAATACGCAAACGGGATGTGAAAATCTCAAATGATTCAGGGCGCTCTTCCACCTGTATTTTTCCCGGATCGTCCAGTTGTTCATTGATAACAGCAAACGACTCATTGTTTCGGGAAAAAATTACCGGAAGTAGAATACCACACTTTCACCATCGTTGGTGAACAAAATCTCAACGATAATTTTCCGGAATTATCAAATCGAAAAAAAACCGTGTTGTCGCTTATTTCATAGCCAATACAATTGCCGGCCTTTTGCCACTGCGCCTTTGCAGATACGGCAAATCCAATCACCAAAAAAAACGTATATAAGAAAGTTTTCTTCATAAATATTAATCAAACCGAACTCAAAACACATTTCCACATTTCCTCATTTCCACATTTCCTCATTTCTCTATTGTGGAACTATCGAAATCGTCTCATACAACTGGTTAATCGTTACTTTATAATTTCCCGCTTGTGTAATGCGCCATTTAAAATCCGGACTGCCAGAAGGTACAAATTTCATTTGAGTACTGCCGGGTCCGGAGCCATTTATTACGGGCATAAAGAAATCGCCTCCCCCAGTTGCCTGTTTCCACAGGAAATTTGAATTCGCCTGCATTTAACGGACCCGTATAGGAAAACTCATAAGGATCCCCGGGAGTGGGCGTCATCGGTTGTGGGCTGTCAATATTCCAGCCAACGGGTGATGCATCGCCTACCATCCAGATATTTGCATAAGGAGTAAATGGTTTTATATTAATCGTCAGGTTTTGAATATCGAGTTTTATTTTATAGGGACCGGCGGTTGTGATATTCCATTTGTAATCCGGGTTGCCGCCAGCCACCCATTGCACTCCGGTTTCAGTAATATCGGGCGCATTTGTCAATGGCATGTAATAATCCGTTCCGAAATCGCCGGTACTTACTGGTATTTTAAATTCCCCTACGTTCAACAATCCATTATAAGTAAATACAAAAAGATTGGATGAATCAACGCGCATTTCAGAAGGGTTATCAATGTTCCATCCTGTTGGTGTGGCGTCACCCAACATCCATAAACGCTCATAAGGTGGAAGATCGGCAGCTGATACAGAAATAGAAAGCGTCAGTAGGTTGATCGTAATATCATAAACCCCCTGCGAAGCGTTTACAAACTTTTCGTCGGGATCACTATCTGATTCGCGAAAAAGTAGTTTGGTATCGTCTGCACCCTTGTTATACGAAGGAAGAAAAGAACCCAGCGTAGTAATAAACTTGTACTCACCTGCGCGTAGCTGACCGCGATAAGTGAACACGCCAGCATCCGTCAGACTGGGAACCAGCGGCTCCGCATTATCCGCACTCCATCCATTCGGCGCAGCATCGCCTATCAGATATAAAGTAGTCGTCACGGCCTTATAGGTCGTCACATTTATCTCCAACACATTTGAAACATCCGATAAGTCGGCGTGATTCTGTACTTCATTTAAAACTTTTATTTCCAGCACGGTTGACTCACCAGGCGCCACACTCCAGCGTGAGATCAACAAATCATTCAGGTCTTTGACTGTATATTTTTTTGAAAACACAGCGCGACCCATTTCCAAAACTTCTGCTTGTGCAAAATTATTTCCCTTTTTATCGATCATTACCGTGTAAGAAATGGCAGCATTGGTTCCTTTATTGGTTCCACTGGTCCAGGAAATCTCCAGTGCATCTGCATTCCGGTTGATTTCCTCCAAGACAACATTTGTTTTATCTGCCGAAACCGACAATGGATTATCTCCTTTGTTCAGTTCCATTTTATCAATCTTACTACATGCTGTTATCAACAACACAATTGTAAAAAGAATGATACCATTCAACGAACTGAAAATGGGTGTAAGAAATGACTTGCGCATATAATTCGTTTAAATTGCTTATGATGAGTTATCAATAGCCGTTATTCTGAGTCAGGTTAGGATTTGCTTCAATTTCCCTTTGGGGAATTGGCAGTAGCAGGTGTTTGCTGCCTGCATTCGTTTTTCCAATGCTATGCAGAAAATCGAGTGCATACTGGCCGTTGTTTACCCTTATCATATCAAACCACCAGTGACCTTCAAACGCCAATTCCATTCTTCTTTCATGCATTATCTTTTCACGCAGTGCGGACTGAGAGAGACCTGTTACATCTGTGAGGCCTGCTCTTTTTTCTGACCCGGTTTAATGGGCCACCCTGATGAATGGATGTGGATGCTGCCTGCGCTTCCGCAGTCCGACCCAATTCATTCAACGCTTCAGCCTGCATTAACAAAACATCTGCATAACGCAATACTGGAAAATTAGAGGGATTGGTATCATAGTCCGGTGATATCGTTTTCGACACCAGAAATTTTCTCACATTAAAACCTGTCATTGACCAGGAAGGTTGATAAGCTTTGCCATCAAAATCCGGACCGCCGCTATAAAGCACCGTATGGGCTTTGCGGTTGTCATTGGCCTCATATTGATTGACAAATTCCTGTGTAGGCTGGTTCCATCCATATCCGCCCGCTACGATGTCGCTATTGCGGGGGCCTGTAAATGTGCTCACCCAGGATGCCTGGTTCTCATTATCCCAGAAGCTGTAACTTGTTTTTCCGAGGTATTGCACCTCAAATAGCGATTCTACAGAATTCTTTGCGAGTGGATTGAAATTGTCGTCGTAATCGTCGTTTAGTTGATACCCAAGCGACGAAACCAGTTCGCAATACTCCAGTGTTTTTGTATGGTCGCCCCGTGTGAGATAAACTTTCGCAAGCATCCCTGCTGCTGCACCCTTTGAAGCGCGACCGATATCATTGCCCGAATAAGTGGAAGCTGCGGGCAGGAGATTAACGGCTTCCGTAAGATCGCTGATAATCTGGTCATAAATCTCAGATTGAGCGTTGCGTGAAGGACGCAGATTATCCTGTGGCGTTTGTGCAACAGTAATAAGTGGTACATCCCCAAAAAGCCGGACAAGGATAAAATAATAAGTGGCTCTTAAAAACAGCGCCTCACCTATTACGCGGTTTTTCACCTCTTCACGAATATTCATTCCGGGAACATGTTCAATCACCAGGTTGGCACGGAGAATACCGGGAGCCGGACCTCGCCAGATATCCAGGGCGGCTGCATTGTCGGTAGCCGTTACGAAATTGGAGATATCCTGCGTTTCAATTCCATCCGTTCCACCACCGGCACCCACAATAGAATTCCCAGCCCAGATGTCGGTTGTCCATATGCGCATATTATACAACTTAGGCCACTGCAAGGGTTGGTATGCACCATTAATTGCAGCAATGGCATCTTCCTCCGTTCGCCAGTAGTTGGACGAGTTCACCGAATCAAGCGGCACTTTTTCCAAAAACTTACTGCAACTACTGATTAAAAGGAGCGAAAAAATGTAAACAGTATATTTTATTGTTTTCATTTCGAAACAATTTGTCTGTTAAAAACTAATATTAAGTCCGGCGCTGATCGTCCGTGTAACCGGGTACACATTCAGGTCGATACCATTGGCCGGAACCTCCGGATCGAAGCCAGAATATTTGGTAAATGTGAGCAGGTTCTGAGCCGACAGGTAAATCCGTGCGGATGACATTTTCAGTCGCCCCGCAATGTGCGCAGGTAATGTGTAACCAAATGTTATATTCTTTATCCGCAAGTAAGAACCATCTTCGATATATCTATTTGAAACGCGTGTATTCTTATTTGGATCATTAAATACTGCGCGTGGCATGGTATTGCTGGTATTTGCGCCTGTCCATCTGTTCAGCACTGCAGTAGTTTGATTTATGGCAACAGCCATTCCTTCCTGGTAAATTCTGTTGGCATTGTATATTTTATTACCTGCAATGCCCTGTATAAAAATTGAAAGATCAAATCCTTTCCAGTTAAAACTATTGTTGAGTGCGAATATGAATGAAGGATTAGGATTGCCGAGGAAAGTGCGGTCGTTGTCGTCAATCTTTCCATCATTATTCAAATCCCTGAAACGGATATCCCCGGGTGATGTACGATTGTTTGGATCTGAACCTGGCACCTGTACTGCGTAATCATCCACATCTTTTTGCGTTTGGAAAATTCCGTTGGTTACAAACCCATAAAACTCATTAATAGGATAACCGCCAGGGTGCTGAATAGAAAGATTCTGATTCAGTCCGATACTTCCTGTGTACATGGGAATGGTATCGTTCAGGCGAAGAATCCTGTTTTGGTTATATGCAACATTCAGGCTCGAGTTCCAGACGAATGCCCCTGTCGTATTCTGGGAAGAAATGGTCAGCTCAACGCCACGGTTCTGTACCTTGCCAAGGTTGATGCTGGGAACAACAATATCGGAATAACCCGTTGAAATGGGTACCGACATCGGAACCAGCATGTCGTTCGTATTTTTTTATATAACCGTCAACTGTTACATTGATGCGGTTGTTAAATAGTGCGGCATCAAGCCCGATGTTTGCCTGTTCCACTTTTTCCCAACGTATACCGGGGTTGGGAAGCATTTGGGGCACAATAGCAGTAACCGGTGTTCCATTAAAATTGTATTGCACCGTTTGCAGCACCGACGCAAACGAATAGTTGCCGATATTCTGATTACCTGTTACACCGTAACCTACGCGCAACTTAAGATCATTGATCAGGTTGGAGTGGAAGAAATCTTCCTGTGATATGCGCCATGCAGCAGAAGCGGATGGAAAAGTTCCATATCTGTTTGCATTCCCAAAACGTGATGAACCATCGCGACGAACCGTAGCCGTTAACAGATATTTATCCTGGTATGCATAATTTACGCGGCCCATCAACGAGAGTAATGCCCATTCGTTTGCTGTACCTGCGATGGTAGGTAACAATGTACCATTACTCAACTGTTGCGTTACATCATTGGCGAATTGCTGGATAGAACCGTTCATGCCATCGTAGCGATTTGCCTGCGCACTGCTTCCTGCCAAAACCGTCAGGTTATGATCATTAAACCGCTTTTCCCAGGTGAAATAATTATCCCACAACCAGGTAAGCGATTTATTGTACCCCTGTGCGAGATAGGAGTTAGGTTGTGGAATCGGATCCCAGTCATATTTCGGCGCCCAATAACGCGTATCCCAGAATGCGGCCTGTATACCTGCGGTGGTTTTAAACCGCAACCCGGGCATCAGCGTCAGCTCTCCATAGACATTGCCTAACACATTGTAACCTTTAATCGTGTTCTTATTTAAAGTTGCCTTACCTACAGGGTTTGCCACATCGCCCACCCATGATGGTTGTCCAACGGGTCCGGCATAAGTTCCATCAGGATTAAAAATGGATTGTGTGGGTAGTGCCGACATTGCACTGCGGATATCATAAGAGCCACTCGATTTTATATCGTGGCTCAGCGAAAGATTATTACCAAATTTCAACCAGTCGAATACACGCGTATCGCTGTTGAACTGAACTGTGTATCTTTTGTAACCTGTATTTAAAACAATACCCTCCTGATCAAAAATATTTCCTGAAACGTAATAATTGCTTTTGCCATTGCCGCCACCATAAGATAATGTATAACTCTGCATCGGCGCCGTTCCAAACATTGCTCCCAGCCAATCGGTACCATTACCTAAGGAATTTGGATTTGCGAATGCAGGATTTGGCGTTTGGCCATTATTTACCATCATTTCATTGTGCAATGAAGCAAACTGGCTTGCCGTAAGCAGGTCAACCATATCGGTTGCTTTCTGTACACCTGCAAATGTTTTGAATTCCAGTGTATTCCTGCCACTTGTTCCGCGGCGTGTGGTAATGAGTACAACACCATTTGCACCGCGCGAACCATAAATAGCAGCAGCAGATGCATCTTTCAACACTTCTATAGAGGCAATATCGTCGGGATTGATATTATTCAGCGGAATATCAGTGGGCACACCATCCACAACCAACAACGGCTCACTGTTATTAATTGTTCCCGTACCGCGAACACGGATGGTAACATTGCTACCGGGCGTACCCGATCCTACTATCTGTACGCCGGCAGCACGTCCCTGCAATGCTTCACCAACATTTGGTACAGGCAGCGAACTAATATCTCTACCACTTACAGAACTGACCGAACCGGTGAGGTCGCGGCGACGTTGCGTACCATATCCCACCACCACCACATCACTCAAAGCAGTAGCGACCGGATTCATCAGAATCGACATATTCTGTGAAGCGGGACTTTCAATATTGTCGTAACCAACAATAGAGAATACGATGGTGTCTCCTACCCTGGCTTGCAGCGAAAATGTACCATCATCGCCCGTGACGGTGCCCGTGCCTGTTCCTTTCAACTGAACAGAAACGCCCGCAAGTGGTTTATTATCATCGCTGGTAAGGACCCTGCCCGAGATACGGTTGCCCTGGGCAGTCAGGCTTTGCGAAGCCATAAAAAAAAGGAGAATTGCAGACAGGTACCGGATGAACCCGGAAATTCGTTTTGGCATAAGTGCAGTCGTTTGATAAGAATTAACTCTGTTGCGATGCCCGGCTTTAAACCCCGAGCATACACGAAAGAAGTACAAAATCAGAATAAACAGGTATCGATACGTACCAATTTGTTTTCAAAACGTACCAATATTATCAAAGTCTGGCATCTGTTGCTGGCAAACATTAACTTTGGAAAGGCCACTTTCATTTGGTAGACAAATGGAAACCGGTTACGAAGGCTTCAGTTGAAGTATTAAACCAGCACTAACGAACGCTGCTTGCAATTACGTCCGATCATACTACTCCTTTTCGTATGCATCCCCTTTAGTACAAAGGCGCAGGATTTTTATTTTAAAAATTATCAGGTGTATGATGGGCTGTCAAGTAATACAATTACAAGCATCATCCAGGATAGCAAAGGTTTCATGTGGTTTGGCACGCGAAACGGATTAAACCGGTTTGATGGCACCAACTTCAAGATATTCCGGAATGACCCGCTCGATAGCCTTACACTCGGTAGTAATTCTATTCTTAGTTTGTGTGACGACGAAGCAGGCACTTTGTGGATAGGCACTTACAAAGGCATCTATCATTATAACCCGGAAAAAGAAATCTTTACTCCCTTTAAATTGCTACCGCCAGGCGAAACACGTTACATCAATCGCGATAACAATGGGAACATATGGATCGTAAATAATTTTACGCTTTCTAAATATAATAGAAGGGAGAATAAAGTTTCCAGCTACAGTGCCGATAGTGCGCATGTGATTGCGCTTTCCATATCACCTCCGGGAGATGTTTGGATAGCGACTACTTATGGATCACTGAAAAAACATGATCCCACAACCAATGAATTCAAATCGTTTGATCTGCGCGCGATCAACAAAAAAACACTCACATTTATACAGGACATTTACCCTGTATCCGACAGTACACTGCTGATTGGAACAATGAATCAACTCCTGCTTTACAATCTTCGCGAGCATAGTATCACTGATATTTTACCCACTGCAGGAAGTGTACAAACACATAAAATAATCAGACAACAGGGCGACGATTTCTGGATCGGAACGGAAACAGGTATTTACCTGGTAAATTTAGCTACAGGCAGCAACAGGCTTATTCAAAAAGAAAACAGTAACCCTTATTCTATTACCGATAATGTTATCTATTCATTTTACAAAGACATTGAAGGTGGTACCTGGATCGGCAGTTTTTTTGGTGGTGTCAATTATTATTCGTCACACCTGAACCGCTTCCGAAAATATTTTCCCTATAAAGGAGAAAACAGCATCAGTGGCAACCTGGTGCATGAAATATGCGAAGACAGCCTCGGCAATCTCTGGATTGGGACAGAAGATGCCGGATTGAATAAACTGGAGTTGAAGACAGGACGCATTACTTCATTCAAACCCGATGGCAAACCGGGCTCCATTGCATATCAAAACCTACACGGCCTGGTGGCCGATGGAAATTATTTATGGGTAGGAACTTACGAACATGGCCTGGACAAACTCGATATCAGAACAGGAAAAGTGGTGCGTCACTACACGTCACAAAACAGTACACTCCAGGGAAATTTTATTGTGAGTCTTTACAGAACAACAGCGGGAGAAATACTGGTAGGAACATGGAGTGGGCTTTTCCGATACAATCGCGAGACGGACCAGTTCAGGCGCGACAGTTTTTTTACATCGCAGATACAAAGTATTCATGAAGATGCAGACGGAACCATTTGGGTGGGTAGCTATGGAAATGGTATATTTTATTACAATGTAAAAACCGGAAAGAACGGCAATCTCCGACATGAAACTTCGAACGAAAGTTCACTTCCCAATAATTATGTAAATAATGTTTACCAGGATAAAGACAAAAATCTCTGGATTAGTACAGAAGCCGGTCTTTGTAAATACGATCGAAAAGCTGAAAAAGGTAATTCGATTTTCAGGCAATGGGCTTTCTGATAAGCAGGTGTTTCGAGTATTGGAAGACAATGACGGTTTATTATGGATCAGTACATCGAAAGGGTTGTTAAGTTTAAATCCTGCCAATGGAAGTACAAAAACGTACACCACAGTCAATGGGTTATTGAGTGAACAATTCAATTACAATTCTGCGTATAAAAGCAAATCGGGCACTTTGTATTTCGGAACGGTAAAAGGGATGATCAGTTTTAATCCTTCCCAATTTCCACGCGAAGATTTTGTACCACCTGTATTTATTACCGGTTTACAAATAAATAATAAAGATGTTGAGGCAGGGAAGGAAGATTCTCCATTGAAAACATCCATTCTTTATACAAAGCATCTTGAACTGCCGCATGATCGCTCTTCATTGAATTTTGAAATCGCCGCACTGAGTTATGTAACCCCTGAAGCCAATGAATATGCTTACATGATGGAAGGTCTTGACAAAGAATGGACATATCTGAAAAGCAATCGTCGGATTTTTTACACCAAATTACCGCCGGGAAATTATACATTCCGTATACGCGGTAGTGGGAATGGAGAGGTTTGGAATGAACAGGAAACGGTACTTCAGATTCGTGTGCTGCCCCCTGGTGGGCCAGCAGTTGGGCTTATGCGTTATATGCATTGTTGATAACCGCCGTGGGCGCAACGATCTTCCGCTATTATCACATGGCCGTTAAAGAGAAAAACCAACGCCGAATAGACACACTTGAAATAGAAAAAGAACGCGAAATCTATAACGCCAAAATTGAATTCTTTACCAATGTTGCACATGAAATAAGAACACCGCTCACATTAATCAAATTGCCACTCGATAAATTGCTCGTTACTGAAAAGGATAATGTATCTCTTTCTGAAAGCCTGACCATGATGAAAAAAAATACAAATCGCCTGATTGATCTCACTGATCAATTACTGGATTTCCGCAAAGCCGAAGCAAACAACTTTAGCCTGAGTTTTGTAAGAACCGACATCTCGGAGTTACTAAAAGAATTGTTCACTGCTTTTAAACCAGCAGCTGAACAAAAAGCCTTAAACCTTCGGCTTGAGTTGCCGCGTATGCCGTTATATGCTTCCATTGATCCGGAGGCTTTCCGAAAAATTGTAAGCAACCTGTTTAACAATGCCATTAAATATGCCGACAGCATAGTTGTCATCAGGCTGCATGCATTTAGTAGTGAAGACAAGGTTTTTCACATTGAATTGAGGAATGATGGAAATATTATACCCTCCGAATTAAGAGAAAAAATATTTGAACCATTCTATCGAATCAAAGAAACATCACGCCAGGCGGGCACGGGTATTGGGTTGCCACTTGCCCGTTCATTAGCAGAACTACACAAAGGAATCCTTGAATTAAAAGACCCGCGCGACAATATGAATGTATTTCAATTGAGCATCCCAATTCATCAGGAAAATGAAATAAACCTGCAGGAATATGAAGCTTTTGAAACAACAGCAACAGATGCAGATCCGATAGAAGAGAATACAGCAGAAGGGAAAATGCCATTGTTGCTTGTTGAAGACAATAAGGAGATATTACAATTTATACAACGTGAGTTGAGCAGCCAGTTTTATATACATCGTGCACATAATGGCCAGGAAGCGCTGGAAGTACTTGCGACCGAAAACATTGAAGTGGTGATTAGTGATATCATGATGCCGGTAATGGACGGTATTGAATTATGTCGCCAGATGAAAACGGATATTCAGTACAGTCATATTCCCATCATCCTGCTCACGGCGCGGAATACGTTAAACTCGAAAATTGAAGGACTTGAAGTAGGCGCCGACGCCTATATCGAAAAACCATTCTCGATTGAGCATCTACAGGCACAGATTAACAACCTGGCCGCCAACCGGCGTATTATCCGTGAGTACTTTGCAAAGTCGCCATTGGCACATATCAAAGGAATGGCAAGCAGCAAAGCGGATAAAGGATTTTTAGAAGAGCTGGATCATATTATTCAAACCCATATCACGGATATGGAGCTGGATGTTGATAAACTATCTCGTTTGATGAATATGAGTAGAACGAGTTTTTACAGAAAAATCAAAGGCCTTTCAGACCTGACGCCAAATGAATTGATTAATATTTCAAGATTGAAGAAAGCAGCGGAACTACTTGCGAGTGGTGAACATAAAATAAATGAAGTAGCGGGCATGGTTGGTTACACGGTCAACAGCAATTTCTCCCGCGATTTTCACAAACAGTTTGGAGAATCGCCGTCGTCGTATTTAGCGAATGTGAGAGCGAAAGGCGTGAGGCGTGAGGCGTGAGAATCGGCAAAAGTGAAAGTTAAAAGCTGAATACATTTTTTTCACGTTTGCCGTTTGCCGCTTGCCGCTTGCAAATTCACGCCATTTCCCCGTAATTTCGCATTCACAACTCTACATTTATGAATACCCGCGCATACGCAGCCATGGACGCTGCCTCACCTCTTGTTCCCTATCAGTTTGATCGCCGTGAATTAAGAAGCGACGATGTGCAAATTGAAATACTTTATTGTGGCGTTTGCCATAGCGACCTGCACCAGGCGCGCAATGAATGGGGCGGATCCATGTACCCCATGGTTCCCGGACATGAAATTATCGGACGTGTTACCAAAACAGGTGCTGCTGTTACAAAATTTAAAATCGGCGACACAGTTGGAGTTGGTGTAATCGTAGATAGCTGCTCGCATTGCAAAAACTGTAAAGCCGGCTATGAACAATATTGCGAAGAAGGCGCAACCGGCACTTACAATGCACTGGAACGTGACGGCGTAACCGTTACGCAAGGTGGTTATGCATCACAGATCGTAACAAAAGAAAGTTTTGTATTGCGCGTTTCCGACAATCTGGACCTGAAAGCCGTTGCACCACTTTTATGTGCGGGAATTACTACCTGGTCGCCACTGCGTTTTGCCCAGGTGGGACCCGGTAAAAAGGTGGGCATTATTGGACTTGGTGGACTCGGGCATATGGGTGTAAAATTTGCCGTATCACTGGGCGCTGATGTTACCGTTATCAGCACTTCGCAATCGAAAGAAGCGGATGCGCGCAAACTCGGTGCCACAGGATTTCTGAACAGCCGCGACAAGGAACAAATGAAAGCACATGCAGGCACCTTCGACGTGTTACTCGATTGCGTTAGCGCCAATCACGACTATACATGGTACCTGAACCTTCTCGCACTGAATGGAAGAATGATGGTGGTTGGATTACCGACGGAAGCACCAAAGGTTCAGCCCTTCTCATTGATCAACAACCGCCGCAGCATTACCGGTTCCATGATCGGCAGCATTCAGGAAACACAGGAAATGCTCGACTATTGCGCAAAACATAATATCGTTTCCGACATTGAATTGATTCCCATTCAACAAATCAATGAAGCTTACGAGCGAATGCTTAAAGGGGATGTGAGATATCGGTTTGTGATCGATCTTTCCACATTATAAAAAGAAACGGGTGAAGTAATCACCCGTTTCTTTTTTATAGTCCGATTCTTTTAAGTAGTTCCAGATAGTAATAATCAGCATAAATCAGCGGAACATCGATTTCGCTATTCGCAGGCAGATGACCTGTGCTATGTAATAATAGAAAACCTTCTGCAGTTCCTGCCGGTGCCTGATACGACTTATACAGCGTTTGCGCCATGTTCTTCGCAAAATTTTTAAACCGCGTTCTATTCACTTTGCTGTAGTCGCCAAGTTCCCACAATGCTGACGCCATTATAGCGGCAGCCGATACATCACGGGGTGTAGAAGCATTAATCGGCGCATCAAAATCCCAGTAAGGAACTCTATCTTTTGGTAAACGTGGATGGTTTAAGAGATAACCAGCGATGTTCTCTGCAAGCTGCAGGTACGCGGGATCTTTAGTTTCACGGTAGCACATGGTAAAACCATACAAAGCCCAGGCCTGTCCGCGCGCCCACGCTGAACTATCAGCATAACCCTGATGCGTATTGCGCTTCAGAACCTCACCTGTTGCTGTATCATAGCTGATTACATGGTAAGAACTATAATCATTCCTGAAATGATTTTTCATTGTTGTATTAGCGTGTGTAACAGCCAGCTTATAAAAAGAACTGTCGCCACTCAACCTGGTTGCTGCAAACAACAACTCCAGGTTCATCATGTTGTCGATAATGACCGGGAACTCCCATTTTCTAAAGTCCCAGGATTTAATGCTGGCAACTTTAGGATAAAAACGTGTGGAGAGCGTTTTTGCACCTTCGATAATGGCTTGTTTGTATTTTTCTTCGCCGGTAAGGCGGTAAGCCTGGCCAAAACTATTGTATACTTTAAAACCCACATCGTGCGAACGCGCATTATGAGGTTCACGATGCATTTTCTCTGTAAAAAAGGCTGCCTTTTCTTTCCAGGCACTGTTACCGGTTTTTTCATACATCATCCACAACATGCCGGGAAAAAAACCACTTGTCCAGTCGTCGGACACCACCAGTTTCAGGCTATCGCCCTGCAACGTTCGTGGAAACCATTTTTCACCCGATGCATGCTTCATTGTATTATCATGCAAAAATATCAATTGCTTTTCCGCTGCTTTCCACGCGGCCTTCTGCGCGCCTGCACATGAAGCCAGTAACATACTAATTGCTAAAACAGCAAACGTTTTATTCCTCATTTTTCTCCTTTTTTATCGCATCATTTAATTGTGCCCGATAAAGTGAATCAGGGTGAAGCCCCACTTTATTTTGTCCTTCCTGCAAAGCAGGCGGTCGGCCGGGCAAACGGCCTTCGTAAGTCGCGCCCTGCAGACCCACTGCATAATTTTTTGCCGAAACGGGTGGTTGCTGCAGCGCAGCACGTTTTACTTTGCAATTCCAAATAACCTGTGTTACCCCAGCCCAGCCATGACCAGTGCCCCAGTTACCGCGATCCTGCACATTTATTTCACCATCCGTTTCAATATTATCATACAAAGTACCCACCGCCCAGCGATGGTGTGGGCCAATATCTGCCAAAGCACTGTCTGCTTTGCAATCAACAAATACATTCGGACCACTCACCCTTGCACCGGTTACATAATCGTGACGGCCGCCGCGGGCATAACAATTCATAACAAGGTTGAGTTGCCCATCATTATTAAATGAATATCGACGGCTGCCGGTGATTTGTGATTTCGCTTCGAGAAATGTACAATCGCTCACCGTAATATTGCGGCTTTGATACCCGAGATTTACACAGCTAAACCCAAAATGTTTCGCAGTCACCCCTTTTACCCAACCATTCTCCACCCGACCCATAAATACGGCACTCCATCCATGATCCTCGTCTGTATCGCTTTCGAATTCCGAAATGCATAAAAGATCTTCAACGCCCACATGGTTGATTCGACCGGGAAAAGTATATCGGAAAATCTCTCCTTCCCCATACTTCTCTTCCATCGCCATCACAATTGGATTATCCAATTGGATACTATCGCCAGCTATTTTTGTGATCATCCTTTCAAACTGTAGACTATATTCTTCCGGCTTCCATTGTACGGTGTTGCTATCACGCATTTCAATTTGATCCATTTGAATATCATGAATCCATTCTGCAGTCGCCGGGCGATAAACGATGATGCTGTCACCGACATTCAGTCTTTTCACATCTTCTACGCGAATCCATTTTGCACCGACGGGAACTCGTTTATTGATAATGCGTTGCCTTGAGTCCCTAATCTCCTGCAAACTTCCCTGCCCCGACACATAAATCAGGTTGCGCTGTCCTTTACCAGTAGCAATTAGTTTGGTTTCCTGTCCACGGCCTCTTAAAACAATTCCGCTGGTATGAATGCGCACATTTTTTGCAATTCGGTATTCACCCTTATCCAAAAGAATGGCACCGCGAAATCCCTCTTTCCCCACTGGCATGGCAGCCAGTTTATCAATTGCCTGTTGAATCTGTTCAGTATCATCGTTGCCTGAAGGTCTTAAACTGATAACAGTCGGAACATTGGGTAAAGGCGCCCTGTTTTTTTGATAACCAACGCCGCTGAAATCGGGAATAATATCACCGTCGCTATCGGGGATGTACTGCAGTGCACCATCTTTTCCCTGTTTTACCCATTGCGACTGCCATTCCTGTGAAAACAGGTGAAGCGGAAAAAGTAACAGTGATATGTAAACGAATTTTTTCATTTATGATTCCTCCTTATTTACCGTTACGCGATGCGGCAAATATCTGAACCTTGTCTTTCAGCACCTCATTTTATTTTTCGAATCTCAATAGCGTTGAGAATGGGTTCTCCCACAACGGGCTCAAAGCGTATTTCCAGTTTTTCTCCTTCTTTAATTTCTTTTTTGAATGTTTTATTGATGGCTACCGCACGACCCACTTCCGATGAGACATCAAAATCCTGGTATTTTAATTCATCATTGACTACAATATGAAATACACGACGTGGAGATGTTGTATCCACCTTCTTCGTCTCAGACAGATTATAGGGAATGGGTGCAGCCGCTTCGCCTTCGAGTTCGGCAAAGCAGAGCATTACTTCGTAATCGCCTGTAGGAAGATCAGCCGTAAATTTTTCGATGCCAATCTGTTGGGTTTGATAGATAGGATCATCATCCGTATTCCTGATATTTTTATCCGATCCATATGGAAGCCTGTCGTTTCCGTTGGCCTTATATGCCTTTCCGCCGTTGTAACCGGCTGATCCTTTTACATATTTTCTTGCGGGCAGCCATGCGGTTCCGGCTTTGTCGGTATATGTTCGATTTCCGCCAAAAAGAAGATTCAGTTTTCTCCCCTTTTCCAACAATTCTTTTGCAACACCCATTTTGCGATAGAGAACAGAGGCCGTATCGCCTGTAAAATTTTTATTGAGTCCAAGAACTTGTAGGTGGTTCCAACCATCGCTGAGTTCAGTGTTCCATTCGCAAAGGTTCTCTTTCATTTTGGCCCAACCAACTGATTGTCCATTCACAAACAATTCCAGCTCAGACTGATTGGTAGCCACTCTAATTTTTTCCGATGCAACGAATCCGGCATCAAACCAGGCAGTTCTCGGTTCTGCATGCAAAATTTTCGCGTATGTTGTTTCCGACAACACCGCCTGATAATAGTAATACAAATCTTTCGGCTGTCGATTCCATTCAGCCAGGCCTTTATTATTAATATGTGGCATGGTTTCACTTCTCGTTTCAGAATGGAAATCTGAAAGGTTCCAGATCATGGCTGCAGCTACAAACGGGCGATTGCGCATGACCGACCAGTAGAACTGATGAAAGCTGAAAGCGTATTCAATGCTTTTATCGAAGCGAACAGGCTCGAGGCTTCTGATTCGTGGATCTGCATCGGCGCCATATTCAGAAACTACCAGAATTTTCTCTGGATGCCGCGCCTGGAAACTATCGAGAAAAGATGGAAAATCCTGAATGCGCCCTCCATACCATCCTGAGTAGAGATTCCAACCAACAATCTGCGGAATTTCTACCAGCCCGGCATTGCGGTACTGGTTATAATTTCCATGATGCGCCATCATCGTATAACGTGATGCGTCGTCGACGCGAGAAAGGCTATCGAGTGAATAAGCAAGTGATTTTACCGACTGCAAATATTTCTTCTCCATTTCTTTGTCGCCTTTGAACGAAGGCATGCGAAGCAAAACCTCATTCATATAACACCAGATGATAACACTTGCATGATTGTAATGCTGGCGTATCATTTCTCGCTGCATATTCAATACATTCGAACGGAAGGCAGCGGATTCGGTAATTTCATTTACCACGGGTATTTCAACGGAAGTTAAAATACCCAGACTATCGCATGTTTTTAAAATAACAGGATCCTGCGGATAGTGTGCAACACGAAGAAAGTTTCCTCCCATTTTTTTCAACAACATTATATCAGCTACAGCAATACTATCAGGTAGCGCATTTCCGAGCCCGGGATAATCCTGGTGGCGACTTGTACCTACCAGTTTCAAAGATTTACCATTGAGGAAGAATCCCTTCTTCGCATCAAAATGAAACCAGCGAAATCCGGTTTTGTGCGAATACGTATCCAAAACAGTTCCTGTAACCGGATCGATTATCTCGAGAAATGTTTCATAGAGATAGGGATTTTCTGGCGACCAGAGACGAGGTTTACTCAACGACAAAATGGGAAGTGAAACCTTTTTTATTTCGCCGGCATTTACAAATTCATCTTTAGTTTTTGTAGAAACCTTTTTGCCTTTGGCGTCTTTGATGGTTACACGAACTCGCGTAGCACGGTTTAGGTCCGACTCATTATGCAAATAGGCCGAAGCAAGCAGGGTTGCCTTTTTAGCAGAAACATTCGGTGTGCTGATTAATACACCCGGGTAGTTCTCCTGAAATGAAAAATGAAGATCGTTGACGCTAAGCAGGTTTACATCCCGATAAAGGCCGCCAAAAAAAGTGAAGTCGGCCGATAATGGAGGAATATCCAGGTTGTGGCTGTTATCTACGCGGATCTCAAATTGATTCGCTGATCCGGGTTTGACCAGGGAAGTTACGGGAATGTAAAACGCACCATATCCACCTATATGTTTTCCCGCCAGTTTCCCATTGATGATTAGTTCGGTCACCTGGTTGGCTCCTTCACCGTGTAAATAAAAACGGCGACCATCATTATTTGCAGGGATGGGAACAGTTTTCCGGTACACTCCCCGTGCCGCGAAAATATCCTGGTTCATCATCCATGATATCGGTCGTATTCCAGGAATGAGGGATATTAACGGTAGTTGGCTTTTCCTCCTGTCCATTAACCAGCCGGCTAAAGCTCCAGTTTTCATTTAGGGTTTCGAAAACGCGCTGCGAATATGTCGTTAACGACAACATTACTGCCGCACATGTAAATATCTTCTTCAAGAATTGTCAGTTAATTAATTTTTTCAAAATGAATTGTATCCAGTTCAAAGCCGCCTTTGACGACATTCATCTTAAACTGGAATCTTCCTTTTTTCAGGGAAGTTTTCCCTAATGGAAGCAGCGTCCTCGTTTGGTTATCCTGTTTTATTGGTACAGTCACCGGTGCCAGATCGTTAAAAGAAATTTGTGAACCGGTTGAATCTGCCGCCAGCATTGCAGAAATGTTATACGTTCCGGCCTGCTCTACCTGTATGGTGTAGGAATACCATTCCCCATCTTCGGTGCTGAATATTACAGGACCATCTTTCCCCATTTTTATATCTACGCCATCGTTGCGATAAGTATAACCCTTATTGCCAATTGTATTTACACCCGGCGTATATTGATAGCGGGCGCTATCGCGATCATAATAAGCGAAACGTTGGCGACCCATATCAAAATCCACTGCAGGAATAGAAAGTTTTCCTTTCAATACATAGTTTCTAAAGGGAATCGTATGCTCCGATTGTACCTGGCGAATCATCGCATCCACCACATCCGGATGAAACCTGTTGTTTTCAATCTTCAAGTTGTCCAGTAATTGTTCCAGTATTTTCCAGGCGCTATCAGCATCCGGGCGTGGACCTTTTCCGGACCAGTATGCCAGCAATTTTTCGTAACCCGCAGGCTGCACGATCTCCAGGGGATTATTGATTCCCATTTTTTTCATCTGCCACCAGGCCCATCCGATCCCTTCGTTCTCAACCAGGCTGATTGCTTCCGTAAACCAGGTATTCGAATTCTCACCAGATTCACCCAACCATAATGGGATATTGTATTGCTCACGCAAATTCAAAAACTGCTGGATGGAAGCCTTGTTATTGAAGTTCCCGTATTTATGAAAACTCAAAACCAGGTTATCGTCCCAGGGTGGTAGAACACCCCGGTAATTGTTACCGAATCCATTCCCTTCAATAATGATGATGTGTTGCTGGTCAACTTCCCGGATTGCTGTTGTGATTTCCATCAACAACTTGCGCAATGGTTCATTTTTATATTCCGCAGTACCGCGTTTGTCTTCTTTATCTTCAAATCCCCAATTCGGTTCATTAATGATATCATATCCGCCAATCCAGGGTTCGTTGGCGTATCGTTCAGCCAGTTTTCTCCACAACGCAATTGTCTTTTCCTGATTTGCCCTGCTGTCCCATGTTGAAGGCTTAGAGGGATCACGATCAGAGATGGCGAGATCATGTCCCTGACCACCGGGAGCGGCATGCAAATCCAGTATCAGGTACATTTTGTTTTCCTTACACCAGGCGAGCAAACTATCTGTGAGAGCAAACCCTTTTTTCAATCCAGGTATGTTCGCCAGCCACGGGTTCTTCGTCAACCGGCAGCGTATACAAATTGTAATGCATGGGTAGCCGAATGGAGTTGAAACCCCATGCAGCCAGCGAATCCACATCAGGGCGTGTACAATGATTTTGCAACCATTTTTCGTAAAACGACGCGGTTTTTTCTGGTCCTGCAATCTCCTCAATCATTTCACGAATGCGGTATTGTTGCCCCAGGAAATGCAAATGATACATATAGCCTTCCTGCAACATCCATCCCCCAAGGCCCATACCGCGAAGGATGACCTTTTTCGTTATTGTCGTTCACAACATACCCATTGTGAGCACGCAGCCATTGTGCATTGAGCTGCGCACTCATCAACAGGAGACTTGCCACTATTATAAGACGATACTTTTGCATTTGCATTAGCGGATTTCCACCGGCCTGCGGCAGGCAGTGGAGAAAATATCTACGTAAAACTGGTCTGTCTGGTTTTCTATCATTCTCAATTCCATTTTCCTTGTTCCGGGCGCAGGATTATTGAGCAATTTCACATAGATGGTATCCACCACTTTTTTTGCCTGCGGAAATACCAGCGTATATGTTGTATCCGACGAGGGAAGTACATTTCCGTTTCTGTCTACAATTTCAAAGTCTACTCCGCGAACTGCAGCTGCAGGTTCATACGCAGCTGTTGTGAGTACATATTTTCCAACAGCGTCATATCCTCTGGTAAAATTTGAATAAAATTGAACAGGGAATTTCAAAAGTTCTGTTTGTGTACGTTGCACCACAACGTTTGTATTGTTGTTGGGTACAAAAATGGCGTAGTAGTGGTGCTCCATTTCTTCCAGGCCGGCAGGATAGTCCCTTTTCTCGCAGGAAGTAAACAGCAACACAGACGCGACTGTTATGATGGCGAATATCTTTTTCATTTCTTTAGATTAAATGTTTTACCAGTTTGGGTTTTGCGTTACATTGCCGCCACTCAGCGTGATTTCATTGATAGGGACAGGATACAGGTAATCACGTAAAGGATTAAATGTGCGTGTAGATGCTGGTTCCGCAATGAGAACTTTGTCGGCATTCATGTTCAGCGTATTCTGGTTAGTACCCACCCATTCAGATTCGATGTACTTTGCACCCAGCATATCCTTTGGCAACAATACTTCTGCAAGTTTCCAACGAATGAGATCATCGTAACGGAAGCCTTCCAGTGCCAGCTCTACTGTTCTTTCACGACGAATTTCTTCCAGCATGTCGAGATTATGTGTGGTTACAAATGCATTGGTAAGAAACACATTGAATCCTGCACGGGTACGCAGCTGGTTAATCGTTCTGTTCAGATCATCATCGCTGATGCTTCCATTTCTTTCAAACTTCGCTTCCGCAAGGATCAAAAGCACTTCTGCGTAGCGGATCAGAATCCTGTCAACCGTTGCTGCATTTAATACCTGGTCGGCAATGCTGAAACCTTTTTTTGCAGCAAATGCAGTGCGCGACCCAAGGGTAGTGCGGGGAATCCAGGGACCCTGGTATGCCACATCGCCAGCGCGGAAATAGGTTGCAGCTACACGTGGGTCACGATTATCGAGAATGGTATTGTAGCTTGGTTCATCCGCCTCAGGTACGAATAGTGGAGATACAGTTGAAGAAGGTGTATTATCCAGTTTCCACGCAGGCAATCCATCCGCATATAAATAGTGACGGATCAGGTTGCGCGTTGGCGCCATACGTCCGTTTTCCAGATCTCGTGAGTTATTATGTCCCAACAATACATTTGTATTGCTTACGCCAAAAATCTTCACAAGCAGCAATTCACGATTAGCATTGCCTTCTCCAGCTGCCAGGAAAAGATTGCCGTAGTTGTTGAAAAGAACATGACCCTGTGTCATCACTTCTTCTGCTGCAGCGATCGCCACATCCAAATGTTGTTGCCAGTTGCTGCTGCCGTCTGCATGATATTTAGCGCGTGTGCCTTCGTAAAGCGCTACCCTTGCCTTCAAGGCGAGTGCAGTACTTTTTGTTACGCGCCCAAACTGGTTTGCAGGCAACGCAGCACGTGTGGGCAACCATTGCGCAGCAAAATCCAGGTCAGCATAAATGCTATCAATCACAACCTGGCGTGGCGTTCTTGGCATAAATAACTCGGGCGAATTAATATCCAGTGTTTTCATTACCAAAGGAACATCACCATACAACTTCACGAGTTTGGAATAAGCATAAGCCCTGAAGAATCGAGCTTCGCCAAAATAACGGTTGCGCACCGCTTCCGTAACATCTGCTTTTCCTCCTTTTTGAAGGATATTATTGGCGGTGAAAATTTCATCGTAACGATTGTTCCAGTCACCACTTGTGTTTGGAGCATCACGCTGGCCATTACTTACCAGGTTGGGATTCTGATTTAATGCATCGTCGCCACGGTTATCGATCCAATCGGCCGATAGTTGCTGGTACATCCGGTTGGCGGCATTCATCAGGTCGGTTTCCGAATTCCAGAAATCAGCATCGGTGAATTCTGTTTCCGGAAAAACGTTCAATCTTACCACAGCCTACGATCAGCAATGCTGAGAAAAGACTGGAAAATATGATAGACTTTTTCATGTTTCTTAATTAATTAAAATGAAGCATTGATACCAAACGCTACGGTACGATAGAAAGGATAAGTTGTTGCGCTTACGTTGTTGCCAACCTCTGGATCAAACACACGCATCACTTTTGTTGATTCCCACAAATCCTGTCCTGATACATAAACCTGCAGGCTGCGTACAAATCCTGTCTTCACAGGAATCTTATATCCAATCTGGATATTTTTTCAGACGTAGATAATTTCCGTTTTGTACCCACTTATCAGATGGACGGAAATTATGTGCGCTGGTTTGATACATACGTGGGAAAAATGCATTTGGATTTTCAGGTGTCCAGCGATCCATGTGAATTGTCCATGGCATATCTGCTGTACCCAGTAATGGCGACAATGTACCTTCATTGATGAGGAAGCTGCGGTCGAATACGCCCTGGAAGAATGCAGTGAAATCAAAATTTTTCCAGCTCAGACCGAGATCAAATCCATATGTATATCGTGCGTTGGTAGTTCCGAGATAAACCAGGTCACCGGAATTCTCAGGAGTACCATCACCTGCATTGATTACACCGTCTCCATTCAGATCGAGATAGCGCATATCACCCGCAGTATAGTTGGCAAAGAATGGATACTGCACTGTCTGACGATAGCGATTTGCATCCTCAGCACTGGAGAAATATCCTCCGGTTTTGTATCCCCACACACTATTCATTGGGTAACCTTCAAGGAGGTTGATGACACCACCACTTCCGATTGAGTTCACACCTTCGTATTTCAACAATTTATTCTGGTTGTCAGAAATATTAAATCCAACACGGTATTCCAGTTTACCGATACGATCGCGCCAGCGTGCATCGAGTTCCCAACCCCATGATTTCAGTTTACCCACGTTCACCGGAGGAAGATCTACACCAATGATATTAGGCAGGTTTAGAAACGCAAGCATATCAACATTATACTTCACATAGTAATCTGCAGTAAATGTGAGTCGGTTGCGCAGCATGGTAAGATCTAAACCGATATTTGTCTGGCGAATCGTTTCCCATGTTTTCAATGGAGATGCAAGCCTGCTCTGATAAATGTATTGTGTACGCACATCATTAAACACCAGGTTATTTGAAGTGCTGATACCACTCACGAGCAAGGGAATATAATCATACAAACCGATCGCTGATCCATTACCCAGCTCACCCCAGGATGCACGAATTTTTGCTTCGTTGATAAAATCCAGGTTCTGCATAAAATTCTCTTCGCTGAAACGCCATGCTGCCGAGAATGAAGGGAAAACATCCCAACGACGTTCCGGTGCAAGTCGTGAGCTACCATCATAACGATAAGAAGCTTCGAAAATGTAACGATTGCGGAAACTATAGTTCAAGCGACCAAAGAAAGAAGCCATTGCCCATGTCTGCACAAGGTCGGTTGATGTTTTAGTTAACGGATCGGCAAAGTTCATACTGAAGAAGCGGTTGTTGATCATGCTTTGTGCGGATGCCTGTAACTCGTCTTTGCGATACTCTTCAAACTGTGCACCCTGCATCACTTTAAACGAATGATCACCTTTATCTAACTGGTATGTAAGAAATGCCTGCCCGTTATTTTGATAACCTTTGTTTTTGATCAAACGCATGGTATTAGGAGCGTTGATCTGGAAACGAACGGTATTGATGCTACGGCCATACCAAAACAGGGAGCGACTGTTGTTCTCCATGTTATAAGCATTCTGGTTACGCCATGCAACGATATCGAGCGTCAATCCTTTTACCAGGTTCTTTACTTTCAGGTTCAGCGTACCGGTAAAGGTTTCGTAATCGCGAGTTTCCATGCCGGCATTCTGCTGAATGTCGACAGGGTTGATCTGCAAATCACCATTGAATTTTTGTCCTGTTACATCTTCTTCAGGTGTGTAAAGGTTCTGGCGGGTACGGCTCCTGTACAAACGGTTAATGATTTGTTCTGTGCCGTATGAGTTCTCGCGTGTGAAAGACCCGATATAAGCTGCCGTTACTTTCAGGCTGAGGTATTTGTTGATTTCAGAATTCAGATTTAGTTTCAGGTTGTAACGCGTGTTGTCGTCCGGACCATAACGCAGCACACCATCGCGTCGGTAGTAACCGCCTGAAATCAGGTAATTCGTTTTTTTATCACCGCCACTTACTGAAATCGACTGGCTGTTCTGGTGATTGATTTTATCCATCCCTTCTTTCACCCAGTTGTTGTTGCCAAAGTATTCCCAGCGATCCGCAGTGGGGTTCGGGCGATAAGAGAAGTTGGGGTTAGCCAGCCACTCACGTTGTTCGTCGTTAAACTCGCGGCTGCCGGTTGCGTTAAACCGCGCTTCATCAATCAGGGTTTGCTCATCCCATGAGTTGAGGCGTTGCGGCTGGCGAGCGGTAATATTAATACCATAGTAAGAAGAAAGGTTTACACGAGTCTGTCCTCCACTACCCTGCTTGGTAGTTACCAGCACCACACCCGATGCCGCGCGTGCGCCATAAATAGCTGATGCAGATGCGTCTTTCAATACGGAAATCGATGCGATATCATTGGGATCCAGCAGGTTCAGATCCTGCTCCACTCCATCCACCAGCACCAGCGGAGAGGCGGCATTGGATGAAGAGAATCCACGAATACGGAAGCCGTATCCTTCTGCGCCAGGCTGACCACTACCGCGGTAGACGGTTACGCCCGGGAGCATACCCTGTAAAGCGCCAGTGAGATTGGCTGCGGGGCGGTTTTCCAGTTCTTTACCGGAAAGTTGCGCCACGGCGCCGCTCATATTCACTTTTTTCTGGGTGCCATAACCTACAACCACCACATTTTCAAGTGATTGAAGATTTTCTTCCAGCTTTACTTCAATGCTGGTACGTGCATCAACCGTTTCTTCGCGTTCGTGAAAACCCGCATAAGAAAACACCAGCACGGCTCCCAGATCAGCATTGAGCTGGAAGCGGCCGGCGTCGTTGGTGGTTGTACCCACGGTACTTCCTTTTACAGATACGTTTACACCACCCATCGGCGAACCGGCGGAATTGGTAACAGTACCGGTAACCAATTTGGACTGCGCCAGTACCGGATGAGAAATGAGTTGAATTAGTAGAATTAATAATGTGGAAACGAGGACCGGTTTCCAACAAGGAAGCATTGGCCCGGGGCGGGCAATTTTGATTTTCATACAAGCAGCAATTTAGTTTGTGCCCTTCAAAATTGCGCCTGAAATAGCCCTTTTGCCAAAAAAAACACTACGCCAAAACCTCTACAAGAAATTAATTTATTATTGAAAAACAATAATTTAGGTGTTTACAATCTACGTCTCAGGTAAATTTGGATTGATGTTGCGAAAAAACCGACCTGAATTTTTGGACTGCCGCGGGATTAAGCCGTTACCTGAATCAGGTAGTCAAACAGGTTGGCTTCGGCCGGCATATCCAGTTTTTTACGCAGCCGGTAGCGGCTCGTTTCCACCCCGCGGATAGAAATATTCAACAGCTGGGCAATCTCTTTCGAGCTCAGGTTCAGCCGGAGGTAAGCTGCCAGTTTCAGGTCGGCCGTACTCAACGACGGGTAGCGATCTTTCAGCTTTTTGAGGTAATTGGCGTGCACGCTGTCGAAGTGTACGGCAAACTGCTCCCACTCCTCATTGTGGTCAAGCTCCTTATCAATCAGGCGGAGAATTTTCTGAAATTCTTTCTGGGCTTTGTCGCTATCCGGTATTTCGCGGAACTGCACCAGGTCGTTTTTAATCTTTGACAACATCTCCTTCTTCTGCACCAGGTTCATGGTAGCCGATGCCAGCTCGCTGTTTTTATGTTCCACTTCCGACTGCAGGTTTTTGTTCTTTAGTTCTACGATTTCCTTTTCCTGCTCCTGTATTTCCAGCTGGTGTTGCAGTTGCAATTGCTTTTGCTCTTCGTCGTATTTCCGCTGCTGCGCTGCCAGTCGCGCCTGCTGCTGGCGTTTGTATTTCCGCTGTTGTCGTTTATAAAAAAGATAGAGCAGCGCAAAAAACAAAAGCAACATCAAAGTGTAAGCCCACCAGGTTTGGTACCAGGGTGGATACACTTTAAAGGCGTAACTCACCGTTTCGGATTCATTATATAAGTTATTCCGGCATTTTAATCTAAACACATAAGAACCCGCGGGTAGGTTGGTATAGTCTTTTTCTGTTCTTCCACTCCATTCCGACCAGTCCTGGTCAAAACCTTCCAGAAAAAAACTATACTGAGTATTGCTACTTTGTCCATAAAGTGTGGACGAAAACTCAAAGCGCAGGGCATTTTGATTGAAGCGCAAAGCGGGTGTTTCGTCTACGCGTCCATAACCACCAAACACCAACCGCATACTATCGTTGGTCGATTGAACACGACGAATCAGCGCATGTAATGGCTGCCGTTTATTGCGATAAGCCGAGTAGTTGATATGGAAAAAACCTTTTCAGATGCGATCAATACATTGTTGCTGTCCACCACAAGAACATTTTCAAAACCCGCCGCCATGATGCGGTTATCAATTTCAGGAAAGGCGATAATGCGCGGTTCGGGAAAATTGCGATCGAGTACAGCCATTTGCCGCTGGCGGCTGAACCAGATATTTCCGTACTGGTCTTCTTTTAATATATCCAACCGGTGCTTCTCCAATCAACTGACGAAGCCAGGTGGCCGGTACAAAGTCTTTTGATTTATGGTCATATTCAAAAATACCGTTGTCGGTACTGAGAATAATCCGGTCGCGCAGTTTGAATATTTTATTATGATTGCCTGATAAAATTTTCTGTTTGTCTTCATATCGCGAAGCTTCGCCAATTCCGTTTTTATCAAACAATATTTTATACAATCCTTTATACGGATGTGCGATCCAGATTACATCATTTCCAATAGCTACAAAACGGGCAGATTCAACCTTTGTATTTACTGCAAATTGAATATTATTCTTCGAAACAGGATTTGCGAAACTGATGCCATTATATGTACCTGCAACAATCATGGATTCAGGTTGGCCGGGAACTAATTGCTGAAAGCCCCAGAATCCCATGCGTGTATCAATTGCTCTTGCGGTAGCGCCTTCCAGTATAAAAGCACCTTTATTATGCCCCATCAGGAGCATATCATTCACCACCGAGAGCGTCCATACCTGGCCTTCAGTATTGCGAATAAAATCAAAACTGCCCAACGTGTAACTGATATCATCCTGCTTGTTGTCGAGAGCAACACTGAAAACACCGGTGGCCACGCCCAGGTAAAGGCGGTTGTTGTGTATGATTGAAGTATAACCCGCGTGACGATCATCTCCATCCGGAAAAATATTGCGGATCGAGTTGCTTCCAGCCACCAGGTCAATTCCGTTATCAAGCCCCAGCCAGATATTTCCATCACGATCGCTCAATACACTCAATACATTGTTATTCTGAATACCTTCGGAACGCGTGAATGACTGAACAAAATTTCCTCTTGTATCAATGATGGTGCAACCGCCAAGGTTTGTGGCCAATGCGATTCGATTTCCCGGAAGCTTACATGCGGAAGATATACTGCGAGATCGAAGCTGCTTTGCAACATCGGTATTAAGAGGAGTAAGTGTGTCTTTATTTAATACAAACAATCCATCGAACAGGGTTACCAGCAAAATACTGTCGCCGTTCATCTCCACTATAGATCGCAACATCATGTTGCCTCCCGGCAGGGTTCCACTTTTTATCTTTGGTTTCCATTCTCCATTCTCATAATAAACCAATCCTACATCATTCTGTCGTGCTAGTAAAAGTCCATTGGCAACCCCCAGGTAGCCCCAGTTGCTGCTACGATGTACTTTGATTGAATTGTTATTCCATTCAAGTAACTTATAATTTGTACGAAAGAAAACAACATCATTATAAGCGACAATATTCCATACATCCGCAAAGTCATTGTCGGTTGCGGTTATAAATGGGTTCAGCGAAGTATAAGCCAGATCGCCTGAAACATTGGGAGAGAAATATCCGATTTCACCCTGTCCGCCTACGAAAATTTTATCCCCCACTGCCAGTACAGAGCGCACGATTGTTTTATTAGGCAACGGATAGATGCGCCAGTAAGTACCATCAAAGCTGAGTAGCCCGTCATTATTAGCAAAATAGAGTATGCCCGTTTCGTCCTGGGTAATATTCCAGTTTTGGCTACCGGCGCCATAACTCTGTTTATTATAATTTACGATCTGTGGTACGCCAATCGTATTCTGCGCATGAAGATGCTCTATGCCAACCAGCAGCAGTAAGTAAAAAATAATCCGTTTCACGGAAACAAGATAGTGATAAGTGTTAAGTTTTCAGGATCGCGTTGAAGTTAGTTTCGGCATAGCGTGCTGTTAACCACCCATTGTCTTTCTACCTACATCGGGAATATATATTACGAGAATAATATTTGCCTGTTATTTCAATTGTGCCCGTAACATCCAGGCCATCTTTTCATGTTTTTCCATCAGGCCGGTAATGAAATCGCTGGTGCCTGCATCGCCGAGTTCACTGGCAAAATGGTTGATATGCGCGCGAAGATTTTCGATAATGCTTTCGTGGTCGGCCAGCAATTCTGTTACGAAACCAGCGCTGTCATTTTTTTCACGACTAAGCTCCGACAATCTTGTTAATTGCGAATACTGTTGCAGTGTAGCGGGTGCATAGTGACCGATCATGCGAATGCGTTCCGCAACTTCGTCCATTATTTCATCTAACTGATCGTATTGCGATTCAAAGAAAAGATGCTTTTCGTGAAAGTCCGGACCTTCCACGTTCCAGTGTGCGTTTCTTGTTTTAAGATATAATACGAACTCATCGGCCAGCATGGTGCTTAAAGCAACAGCAACTTTCTGCCGGTTATCTTTAGTGATTCCAATCCGTGGTTCCATAACTATTCAGTTTAAGTAAAAAATCAAAATTTACGTACGATAATCACGCCGCCCACAATCATTAATATCCCCAGCAGCCGCCACCAGTTAAAAGGGTTGGGTTGATGGGTTAAGATATTAAAATGTTCGAGTAGGACCGATATTAGCATTTGCCCGGCCACTACCAGTCCAAAGGTAAGGGCAGGGCCGAGTTGTGGGAACAAAACAACGATGGCCGTTACATAAAAAGCGCCTAATAGTCCACCGGTCCACACATAGGCGGGCATGCGGGAGATGCCTGTCCAGGAAACCTGCTGTTTTGTAAATAATATATACAGCGTCAGCCCTATTGCACCTACAATAAAGGATATTAATGCTGCATATACCGGATTCCCAACGCCTTTTCCCATTTTCGAGTTTAATCCTGCCTGTATCGGCAACACTGCGCCAGAGAAGAACGCCATTACGATCCAAAGCCATTTCATTGGGAAAATTTAGGCAAAAATAGGGAGGATCGATGATCGATCATCCATCGTCGCATCCACCCCCTAAAAACGCCTCAATTCCCCTGTTCGCGGCCTGCTCTTTGTCGTAGCTTTGAATTCTAAACGTTAACCAATTAAAACCTGCAACATGAAAAAAGTACACTACAACGTTACCATCAACGCACCGGCTGAGAAAGTTTTTAATACAATGCTTGAAAAGAAATCATATGAGCAATGGACGGCCGCATTCAATCCTACATCAACCTATGAAGGCAGCTGGGGTAAGGGTGATAAGATTTATTTTATTGGCGAACACGAAGGCAAAAAAGGCGGGATGGTTGCGCGTATCGCTGAAAATATACCAAACAAGTTTGTATCAATCGAACACTACGGAATTTTGGAAGATGGCAAAGAAATAACCGAAGGCCCTGCCGTAGAAGCATTTGCCGGAACACACGAGAACTACAGCTTTGAACCCAAAGGTGGTGGCACACTCCTATCTATTGAAGTTGACACCGTTGAACAATATGCTGATTACTTCGACCAGACATGGCCCGTAGCACTGGCGAAACTGAAAGAAATTGCTGAAGCTTAACTGGAGTACGTAAAAACCGGTTGACTATTAATTATGAATACCAACAACACGGAATTTCCCATTGTTGTCACGCGAGATATCAATGATTTTTGTTACCGGGTTCGATCCTGATGAAACCTTCACGCTGATTTCAGATTGAGGTGGCGTAGCATAAACACATTCGAAGCAAAGCAATGAGGCTTCAAGGTTGTTGCATTCGTCGAGGAACTCGACAACAGATAACAACTTCGATTGCGCGTCTGAATCGCCATCTGCCACTTCGAGTGAAGCCATCATCGGTTCAAGAATATCGCGAAGCGCCTCCACATCTTCCATGACAAGGGAACGTGCTACCCCATCGCAGGAGAAATTGTTCACCCCTTCCCTGTCTTTGCGGCAGGAAAGTGAAAGCAGAGAAACAAGGGCAAAAAATATGACGATTTGCAGGGGCTTCATCGAGGGTATGACAATCGAACAGGTATTTTCGTTGCAATACAGATGAGAAAAGCGCCCAAAAAGGGCGCTTTTCTCATCTATGCCAGGGGTAGACATATTGATATTCTGCTACTTACTAAGAAGTGCGGGATTTTTTTGAATACGTCCCATACCAGTTCTCCGAAGATAGTATTGGCCCAGGCAAACCATTTACGGGTGAATTTTTCAGGATTGTCTTTATTAAACGACTCATGCATAAAGCCTGTGCCGGCATGCGTTGCCTGCAACATTTTGAGGCATTGCCTGATTTCCGCAGGATCATTACTGGTATGCGCCCGCATTACAATCGACATTGGCCATATAAGATCAAGCCCCGTGTGCGGGCTGCCTACACCTTCAGCCAGTTTTCCTTTGAAATAAAATGGATTCTCTTCCGATAATATATAATTGCGGGTTTGCCTGTACACTTTATCATCTGCAGCAACAGCGCCAAGATACGGAAGTGATAAAAGCGAAGGAATATTCGCATCGTCCATCAGACTGTATGTACCAAAACCATTTACTTCATACGCATAGATTTCACCAAACTTCGGATGCAGGGTTGTGGCATATTTGCTGAGTGCTGCATCCACTTCATTTGCCAGCAGGATGCATTCATTCGCGAGGCGGGAATCATTGCTAACTTTATTTAACAATTCTGCTGCCTGGCGCAGCGACACCACTGCAAAAAAGTTAGAAGGAATGAGATAAGGGAAAATGGTAGCATCATCGCTTGGACGGAACATGGAACAGATCAGCCCGTTTGGCTTCGCCGGATAACCATATCCTTCCAGTGGCACACCATCGGTTGCCCAATCGGTAAGACGTTGAAACTTGTACGGTCCTTTACCGTCTTTTTCGCTGTTGTTCGCGGAATGTTTGCAACGTAAGGCGGATCGCTTCTTTCCAGTTGCTATCGAATGGTGATGTATCACCCGACATTTCCCAGTAATGCCATGCCAGGCGAATGGGATAACAAAGAGAATCAATCTCCCACTTACGCTCATGTGTGCCGGGTTTCATATCTGTGCGATCTGTATCTTTCCATTCACTCACACGGCTGCCATCTTTATAAAATGAATTGGCGTAAGGATCAAGAATAATGCATTGTGTTTGGCGGTTAATGACACCGGCAATTAGTTTTTGCAACTGACTATCCTGTTTCATCAGCGGCAGGTAAGGCCACACTTGCGCGGTACTATCGCGCAACCACATTGCGTCAATGTCCCCAGTGATCACATACGTATCGGGGCGGCCATTTTTCACAGAAAAATCAACAGTGGTATCGAGTGTATTTGGGAAACAATTCTCAAACAACCAACCCATTTCTTCATTGTTGATCCCTTTCTTCACCTGCACGATTACTTTCTCTACCGCTTCACTGCTGAAATGCCTGTCGGCGAGCGGCGGACGTTTGCTTTCAAGTGATGTATTCCAAACGCTTCCCGCTTTTAGTTTACCCGCGCCCAACATGATTCCGGCAGAGAGTAAACTACCATTTCGAATAAAATCTTTTCTCGATGTCATATAGCTCAGTTTTTTACTTTCTATTTTTTTGCCGGTGAATAAAGTTCTGAATAAGGCCTGTTGTCGCTTGCAACACCCCATTCAGCTGAAGGCTGGCTGCCCATATAAAGCAGCAGTTCACCGCCGGCTGTAATATCGTTGTAATTTAAAAATGCTTTGTCATACGCTTTGCCATTCAGTTCAGCCTTCTGCACATATTTATTCTCTGCACTGTTGTTGATCGCTTTGATGGTAAACTCTTTTCCTCCTGCTACCCGGAACCGCGCCGAATTTACAGCCGGACTTCCTATTACAAACTGGCCTCCGGCAGGGTTTACCTGGTATAAACCCACAGACGACATAATATACCAGGCAGACATTTGTCCTACGTCTTCATTTCCACAAAGTCCATCAATACCATCGCCATAGAGGCTATCAACGATATAGCGAACCTTTTCAGCGGTTTTCCAGGGTTGGCCGGCATATGTATAGAGATAAGCAATATGATGACTGGGTTCATTACCGTGTGCATATTGGCCAATCAATCCGGTAATATCAGCCGACGCTTCTATTCCCAGGTGACCTTCGGTGGAAAATAAAGAATCCAGCTTTTGAATAAATCTTTCTTCGCTTCCCAGCAGTGTAATAATTCCTTCAACGTGATGAGGTACCAGCCAGGTATATTGCCATGCGTTGCCTTCGCAAAAGTCGTCGGCCATGTGTCGTGCTTCAAAAGGACTGAAAGGCGTGCGCCATTTTGTTGCTGAAACTTTGCCGCGCATAAATGTGGTTTCGCGATCGAAATAAAGGCTATAATTCAGGGCGCGCTGGCTGAAATAACGATAGTCTTCTTCTTTACCCATTTTTTTCGCCATGAGTGCAATCGCTCCATCGGCAATTGCATACTCTAAAGCCATTGCAGTTGATTCCACCATACTATCTGCAGGAATATATCCGCGTTCTTTCACCCATTTCATACCACGACCATCCTGCATCGCTGTTGCTTTTACAGCTTCCCAGGCAAGTGTGGTATCAAAACCGCGATAACCTTTCAGGTAAGCATCAGCAACCACCTGGATGCTGCTATTGCCGGGCATGGTGTTGGTTTCATTTCCCATCAAATGCCAAACAGGAAGCCGACCCTGTTGCTGGTAAATTGCGAGTAATGAATTTACCATATCATCCACCCGATCGTATTGCATGAGTGTATACAGTGGATGCACCGCGCGATAAGTATCCCAAAGCGAAAATGTAGTGAGATTGGTAAACTTAACGTCGGTATAAATTTTTCCATCAGTACCACGATACGCACCATTGTGATCATTGAACACGGATGGAGCAATCATGGTATGATAAAGTGAAGTATAGAAAGTACGCAAGCGGCTGCTGTCGTTCGTCTCTATACGAAGACGGTTCAGTTCTTCATTCCACTTATCACGTGCATCGTCTTTTACTTTATCAAAATTCCAGTGTGGAACTTCCACATTAATATTTGCCTGGCCATTCTCCATACTCACCGGGGAAATACCCACTTTCACTTTTACAATTGAATCGCTGCCACTAAATGTAACAAATCCGCGCACCTGTGCACCAGTCAACTTCGAGCCATCGGTCAACACAGTATCCTCAAAAAGCTGGAACGAACTAACGGGCTGCGAAAAAACTGCGGTGAAATATATACGCTGGTCTTTCGCCCAGCCGGTGGAATAACGATAACCTTCCACCGTGCTATCGTTCACCAGGCGCAACATGGTTTCGGTAGCTTTATCCCAACCGATTCCTTCTTTCATATCAATCACCATACTCCGTTGTGCATCTTTCGGAAAATGATATTGATGAAAACCAACCCTTGCGGAAGCAGTGAGTTCCGCTTTTATTTTATATCGATCCAGTTCAACCGCATAATACCCAGGCTCAGCAATTTCGCGATCGTGCGAGAATAGAGAAAGAAAACCGCTTGCATAATCTACAGCTTCGCCCTTACGCATTTTTACATTTTCTGTCACCGGCATTAAAAGAATATCACCAAGATCCCCAATGCCGGTACCGCTTAAATGCGTGTGGGAAAATCCGATAATTGTACTGTCGGAATAATGATAACCCGAACACCAGTCCCACCCTTCGGTACGATTCACAGGGCCGAGTTGCACAGCTCCAAAGGGAACATTTGCACCCAGAAAAACGTGACCATGAAAACCGGTGCCAATAAATGGATCAACGAGTGAAGCGAGATCTGATTGTGCTGGTTTATTCTCGCTGCATGAAACCATCAACAAACTACTCAGTGCGGCAACGATGGTTCCTTTCTTACAGATGGCTTGTAACATTTATTTTTTCTTTCCGGGTTTAAAAATGATTGATTTCTCCAGACGCTGGTCTTGTGAATGACTTCCCACTACCACTTTGTACTCGCCTGGATAGAGTTTCCATTTCTTTTCTTTCAGATCCCATTTTTGTAATTCAGAAACAGGAATGCTGAAAGATATTTCCTGCGAGCCGTCTTTTTCTAAACTGATACGGCGATAAGCTTTCATCTCTTTTACAGGCATGCGCTCAAGCGAAGGATATTGTATATATACCTGGCTCACTTCATCACCTGCTATTTCCCCGGTGTTCTTAACGACAATACTGAATTTTAAACTATCGTTCACCGTTTTAAAAGCAACGGGTTCATTTTTCCAGGCATAATCGAACTGTGTGTAACTAAGGCCAAATCCAAATGGGTATTTCACTTTGCCGGTGTAATAGCGGTAGGTGCGCCCTTCCATGGAATAACTTGCATAATCCGGGAGTTCGTTGAAGTTTTGATAGAATGTAACAGGCAAACGACCGCCGGGTGATACTTCACCAAAAACGATATCTGCCAGTGCGTTTCCACCTTGTTCTCCGGGATACCATGCAAGGATAATGGCGTCGGCATACGGTTCAATCGCAGCAATATCAACATTACTTCCAGCGGTTACCACCGCGATTACAGGCTTATTCTTTTTGCGCAGCTCACGAAGCAAAGCAATATGTGCGGCCGGAAGATCAAGTGTTAATTTATCCCCACCACTGGCAGCGAGAAATGCATCGCCTTCTTCTCCTTCATACACTGGTGTAAGTCCAATCACTGCAATCGTGATATCACTTTCACCGGCAGCCCAAATGCCACCAAACCGTGTGGTATCATTAAAATCGCTGCCCTGGTCGTATTGCACCGCCATACCCGGGCCGGCAGCTTTGGTAATGCCTTCGGCAAACGTTACAATATTGCCCGACATACCATGATAGTTTGCTACCATTGGATCCATGGCACCTGCATTCGGTCCCAGCACCATGATGCTTCCATAATTATCCCGATTCAGCGGAAGCAGGTTCTTATCATTCTTCAATAATACCATGCTTTGTGCAGCTGCTTTTCGCGCCAGCGCAACATGCTCAGGCGAGTTTACCTGTGCTGCACCATACTGATGAAAAGGTGTTTCAGTTGGTTTATCAAAAAAACCGAGTTTGAATTGCGTGCGTAGCAACATGGCAACGGAAGCATCGAGATCTTTTTCAGTAATCAGGTTTTTTTCCAGCGCTTCTTTTAAGTGTGCCTGGTACAAACCGGAGCAATCCAGATTCGTACCCGCTTTCAAAGTTGCTGCCACTGCTTCTACATTATTTTCATAATACTTGTGAAACGTTACCATATCATCAATTGCGCCGCAATCTGTAACGATATGTCCCTTAAAACCCCATTCTTTTTTCAGGATATCATAAAGCAGGTTATTGCTGGCGCAACAGGGTTCGCCATTCAGGCGGTTGTAGGCGCACATGATTGACTCAACGCCGCCATCAACCAGTTTTTTAAATGCGTACAAATAAGTTTCACGTAAATCTTTTTCGTCCACCACTGCATCAAATGCATGACGACCTTTTTCAGGACCGCTATGTACCGCAAAGTGTTTGGCAGCTGCTGCGGTTTTTAAATAACGTGGATCATTGCCCTGCAAACCTTTCATAAATGCAAGGCCCATTGTAGCGGTGAGAAACGGGTCCTCACCATAAGTTTCCTGTCCACGACCCCAGCGGGGATCACGGAAGATATTGATGTTGGGCGACCAGAAAGTAAGACCGAGATATTGAATATGTCTTCCCTTTGCCGTTGCAAGATTGTATTTAGCACGTGCTTCCGTAGAAATGGCAGATGCCACTTCATACATCAGGCTATCGTTGAAAGTAGCCGACATACCAATTGCCTGTGGAAACACCGTTGCCTCACCTGCGCGTGCCACACCATGCAGTGCTTCATTCCACCAGTTGTAGGCTGGTATACCCAGGCGCTCAATCGGCTTGCTGTTATAACCCGTCAGGGAAATTTTTTCTTCGAGCGTGAGGCGGCTCAGTAGATCTTTAACCCTTTCTTCCATTGGGGCACTGCTGTTTCGGAACAGAGGCGTCTGTTGTGCTGAAATAGAAGTTGCGAAAAACAGTGCAAGCACCAGGAAACGAAAATGCGACATGTTCAAAAAGTTTACGCTTAATTAATCAGATATCAGGGATGCAGGTAAGCACCCAATTCGGAGAGAACGGGTATTGCCCGACTCTCTTCAATTACCAGCCTTAATCCGTTTGTTGTTACGGCATCAAACCGAAGCAGACGTTTGTAACCAATCGTGGTTCCTTCCACCAGCTTTAACCATTCGCCGTTCTTTAAATATTCAACACGGAATTTTTCTACGCGCTGCCCTTCACGAATATTCTCCTGCAAAGCAAATACATTCGTGGTAACGGGCGACGTAAATTTCATTTCAACCGTATAGTTTTTTTGTTTTTGTTCCAGCTTCCAGGATGTGTTATCCAAACCATCTGCCAGCGCGGCGAAAGATAACCCATCGCCCGACCATTCTGCCGATTTTAATAAATTTTGGGAAAACAGGCGATCGCGTAGTTGTTTCCATTCACGCAGGTTGCGCACATCGTTTTCATGAATCAATCCGCGGGTATCGGGAGGCATATTTAAAAGCAAAACGCCATTGCGGCCAACGCTGCTGAAATAAATATCTAAAAGCTTTTCTGGCGACTTTACAAGGCTGTCTTCTTCTTTATGATAAAACCAACCCGGACGAATGGAAACATCCGTTTCTGCAGGATACCATACCAGGCTTTTTGCTTTGTTGATTTTTTCACGACTTCCCAGATCATCATCCATCAGGTTGGTGGGTGCAAAGCCGTCGAGCTTTTGGCTATTTTCCGCTATTGTCGCCGGCAACAACGCATCACCGGGCAACACACTCCATTCCGTTTCGCGGCCATAACCCGTTTCTGTTCCCACCCAGCGTACATCAGGGCCCATTACAGCAATTACCGCATCAGGCTGGAGTTTGCGGATATGATTGTACCAGCGATCGAAATCATAAACCTGCTTTTTCCCATCGGGGCCTTCGCCATTTGCGCCATCAAACCATACTTCCTGTATGGGACCATAATTTGTGAGCAACTCAGTAAGTTGATTGATAAAATAGTCATTGTATTTTGCAGAATCGCCAAAGAATTCAGCATTGCGATCCCAGGGAGAAAGATATACACCAAAGCCCAGGCCGAGTTCTTCACATGCTTCGGCCAGTTCTTTTACTACATCGCCTTTACCATCTTTCCAGGGACTGTTTTTTACAGAATGTTCTGTATACGCCGAAGGCCAAAGGCAAAATCCATCGTGGTGTTTAGCTGTAAGTATTAGTTGTTTGATGCCCGCGTCCTTGCAGGATTGCGCCCATTGTCGCGCATCCAGCTCTGTTGGGTTGAAGATGTTAGGATCTTCTGTACCATCACCCCATTCACGGCCTGTAAAAGTATTGATGCCAAAATGAATAAATCCTGTGAGTTCGAGCTGTTGCCAACGGAGTTGCCGTTCGCTGGGCCGCACCTGTGTAGCTTTTGCAAGAATGGTTTCTTCATCATCACCCGCTTCTATCCTTACAAATTGTGGTGCGCTGATGACAGAACTGTTGTCGGCCGTGGCTGGCTTCTGACCATCATTACACGACAACAAAAAAAGCAAATGATGCAAGTGCGAGTGCGAGTTTTTGAAATGACATTGGCAATTTAGGTTTAGTGAATGTGCGATTGGCGGCTAAATTAGTTATCTCCAGAAAACAGAGAAGCACCCGGGAACTGCACCCGGATGCTCTCATTTGCTACTGCTTGATGTAGACTGACTGCGAAGAGAAACCTTAACCTAAACAATACTTACATCCTTTTATTCAATCGATTATTTTTCATATTCGTCATAAGGACCGTCGTAAAGGCAGCGCGGTTGGCTTTTGACCATTCCAGGCACTTACGATGACTGTATCTTTAACCGGCTTTCCGTTTACCAACGGCACCAGTTTCACCTGATCATCCTGCAAACTATAGAGCGGCATATGGTATTTCACTTTTACCACTCCCCTCGCTTTTTGGCGCAATTTTTCCGGGGTTTGATAAAATTACCTGTCCGCCTATACTTCCCTGCACCTGGAAACGGAGATCCATCTCCTCGTTACTGTCGTTTGCATAATGCAGATCCATCTCACGGCTTTCACCGGGTTTCAGGAATCCCATGGCCATTAATTTCAAACGCAAATGAAGATTGCTTCCAAATGCGTAAGGATATTCCAATGCTACAGGTCGTTCAGCCGCGATGATTTTTCCTTCTACCCAGATACGGTTATATTCAGTTGCGTTGTTGCTTAAAACAACAATCTCTTTACTGAAAAAACCTTCATTGTACGCTGGATCAAATGTAATAGTCACTTTACCTTTTTTTCCGGGCGCAATGGCGCCGGGTGTAGCCACTTTTCCAATACAACCACAGGCACTGTTAATACTTGTGAGCTCTACCGGTTTCGTTCCCTTATTTCGAAAAACAAATGTATGCGACACTTTACCTTTTGCTTCTTCAATCGTTCCGAAATTGAAAACACGTTCTTCAAATTCTATCGACTCCGACAACGACTGTGCTGCCAGATCGCTTGATATCAAAATGAGTAACAGTATCATCAAATCCCTAAGCATACGCATACACTTTTTCAAACCACAAATTCTTTCCGATTAGTTTGCATATACATCAAACTCTGCCAAACGCCTGTTGTTGGTGTTGGTAGATGTTGTGTATCCAACAATCAAACGGATATAACGCGCTGTAATGGGTTTATAAAACGCGAAATAAGAATACCCGCTTGAGAAAGTAATATTTGCACGTGCAGGCGTACCAATTACTTCGTAATTAATTCCGTCGTCACTGGTTGCCATCGAATAACTCATCGGGTTATAGGTTGAGCTGGAAGCTGTGAAAATACGTACGCCTGTTACATTTTTAGTTTCATTCATGTTCAGGTCTATTTGTACACTCGAAACACCCCAGCGCATAAATGTATTGTTGTTTCCATCAACAACACTTCCTGTCGCAATTGGTGCAGGATTGTAAGAAAATTCCCAGCCTGAACGGGGATTAATGATGGTGCCGGTCATATCTGCTGCGCCGGCATTGTACTGGATATAGCGCATCTCAGGATTCACAACGATATATGTTACGCTGGATCCCTGTACAGATGTAATTGCACCTACGCCTGGCTTTGACACTGAAGTTAGACGTACAGGCGCGAGATATGCCTTACCTGTGAGGCTGGTTATCAACGACTGGTTTACGGCGATTGTAATTGAGTCTGTTGAATAATCCATGTCCTTCGCAATGCGCGCTGTGAGACCGGAAGTGCTTAAAACGCCTTCTGGAAATGCTTCGAATGCAGTGTTATTTGCAGCATTGTATTCCGCAATAAGCGAATTATCAAGCTGCGCAGACACTACTACTTCATCCGTCACCTTACGTGTTGCATATACCGGAACTTTGATTGTTTCCGGAAAGTTGTGACTGATGTTAACAATTGCGCCTGTAGCATCAGGTCGGTTTGCCACATTATATGAAATAGAATTCTGTGGCGCATTTCCAAGAGCGAGGTTATTAAAAAAGAATTTTACTTCTTTATCGCCTCTAATGTCGTATTTCTTGTCTTTGGAGCAAGCCAGCAACATGGCGCTGAGTGCAATGCAACCTATACTGTATTTTAAGATCGACATAAATATTAGTTTAATGGTGGATGTAATTACTGACTGCACTTGTTGAGCACATCATCAGTCCAGGTTATATATTGTGATTTATCTGCCTGAACAAGGGTTCCGTTACCGGCATTATCCCAATATACCTTTGTCCAATCCATATCATATTTCGCACCTGTTGAAGCTGAGTTGTGGAAGATATGACCACTGCCTTCGTTCATTTTCCAGTAGGCAAGTAATCCATTTGCATTGGGGTCGGCTCCGCACATATTCAGTTTGATTTCGCCTGGCGTTAAAGCACGGTTCCATACGCGAATCTCACCTACACGGCCGTTGAAATACTGGCGCGTATCATAACCACCCCAGTTTTGACCCAGGTTGATGCGCGAGAACTCCATTGTCAATGCTGCAGTCAATTCACCCACAAGGTTACCGTCAACATACAGTCGACCTGTAGTACCATCATACGCCACTGAAATTGTGTACCACTGCATAGGGTTGAAGTTGTGGGCGAAAATCGCACCCAGGCGTCCAAACATTTGCAATGAATTGCTGGGGTTACCCAACTCGCCATAACGGAAACCAATCGTACTGTTCTCTTCGAGATTTGTAAAATGGATCAGCGTTTGAATCGGCTGTGGGTTTGTGTTTCCGTCACCAGTTCTGAATGCATACACCATGTTCTTGATCTCGAAAGTGAAGTTGGGAAGGATTTCGGGTGTTTCAAATAACGCAGATGCATTGATACGACCTCTTGTACCGGGGCTACCTGTTGTAGGGCCTGTTGCATTGTTCATTGAAACCGCCGCGAAATTGATAATCCTTGAAATTCGCAGGTAGATTGTTCTCGAAGATTCAAGTACCGTCATGTTGCCACCAGTCAGCGATTTGATAGTGAGAGGAATCAGGTAAGTTCTTCCATCAATCAATGGTGAAGTTGAAATCACTTTCACAGAAACTGGTGTTGAAGCCGCTGTTCCGGCACTTACTGTCGTAGTAAGATTGGTGATTTCAAGCGCTTCCTGCGGAGCTGCATAGTAGTTGGTATTATGCAGTGTATTATACCTTTCTACAGCCGCAGGATCGAATTCAAATACAACGGTCATGTCTTCCGAAGCTTTATGACTTGTTACCGCTGTCACCGCATATTCCGATGGAGTATTTTCTACGGTGAACTTAACAATCGGAGACTCTTCCGTTCCGGCGGCCAAAATGATAGGGTCGCCAAATTTTGCTTTTTTACAACCAGCAGCCGTAACCATGACGAGTGCAAGTGCAAATAATATTTTTGTTTTCATCGACATCTGTTTGATAGTTTAAAGACCATTATTTAATTGCCGGGTTCGCGATTTGAATGGCGCGCCTTACGTTGTAGTAAGGAATACCCGTTTTGGAATAATAGTCGCGATCAAAATAGAAAGCGCCGAAACCGCCTTTTTTACCTTGCGTAGGATTCCACCTTGCCATACCTTCCAGTGAATGCATACGGCTACCGTCTGAAGAGTACTGGTTTCCGTTGGCTTCTGTAAAAGGCGTACCTCCATTTTCAGAAAAATCACCAAAGTTTTCTGTTACGATAAATTTGGAAGGAGGAACAGCTGCCTGTACCGCATTGTAATAGTTCTGCAGGTTAGCCGCGGTTTGTATACCGCCCGTTCCCTGTGAGTATGCCTGGCGAATAAAGTAGTTGGCATACTCTCCCGTTGCAGCAGGTGGTGCCTGTGAATAAAAGTCGATGATCAACAGCTTGTCAGGATTCGGGCTCTTGGGTCCGAAATACTGGCCGATGTGTTGTACCAGCTTTGTAAAGCGATCACCCTGCAGCCAGTCACCATCTGGTTCATAGTCGAGATCCACACCATCCAGGTCGTGATCGAGCACCATATCAACGAGGTACTGGGCATATACCTGTATACCTTCGTCGTTGCGGTTTGCTGTCAGGTCATATTTGGTTCCATCACGGAGTGTAATCACATGGTTCATCCGCGTGATGGTGGGAACTACAAAGCGTGTACCTTTCTTCTCTCTTACAAAACGCAAATCGGCATGTGCAAGCGGGCCATAGTCATTCTGCACATCATTTGAATCATTACTGGGGATACCCATCCAGAGTGATACAATATCCATACTATCCGGAATACCCATGATTCTTTTTCCCCATGATGCCGGATCCAGGTAGCCCGATCCATCGCGATAAGCAGCGAACCATCCAAAGGAAATGGTGTGATCGCTTTTTTTATACGCTCTTAAGTTCTCGTAATACTGTTCATCATACGTGTAAAGCTTCTGGATCTCCAGTGCTTTTTCTTTTACACAACTCGTAAGCGCGAGCATACTAATTAGTGTAAGTAATATGTTGTTTCTATTGATTCGCATGACTGTAATTTTTTCTTTTGAAGAATTATCGTTTATCCCACCAGAGCGCAGTACCACCACCATCGGGTCCGCCAAGGAGTCCAACTCCTGACATTACGCCGGCGCGGTTGTTATTGTATTCCGATTGTGGGTAGGGAATTCTTCTGATTTGTAATGCTGTGTTGATGGTACCGTTGCTGCTGTTGTTTACAACAGGAAGCAGTTTCGGATAACCTGTGCGGCGAAATTCTGCCCAACCTTCAGGCCCGTCGGGGAACATGGCAATCCACTTTTGTGTAATGATACGTTCCAGGGAGCGATTGAAGTTGTCGGCATCATTCCATTTAACCGTGATATCAGTTGGCGCTATATGGTTATTTCCCGATTGGCCGCTATTGTCGGTAAAAGCAATTGGAGTCAGCACATCATTGCTGGCATATGTTGCAGCAGCGGCAGCCGAAAGATTATTCTCCAGGAAAGATTCAGTAATTCCCTGGTTATAAAATTCCTCTGCAGTTCCGCCCATATTCCAGCCACGTAGCGCACCTTCAGCACGCAGGAAATAGGATTCAGCAGCAGTCATCCAAACAATCTGTGTTGTTCCCTGACCAATATTCAGGTTAGAGATGGCAGGGCCTGAATAAGGGCCCCAGTTAGTAGTGAGAATTCCTAAACGAACGCCATGATAGTTACCATCATCAGCAGTAACGAAATAAGCTGAGCGACGGGGATCCTGGAATCCATTCATGTATGAATCCATTGAAGCACTCATACGCGCTTCACCGGCATTAAATGTGTAGGCAATTTCATACAAAGGATGGGTATATTCCAAACCGATACGCTTCAGCGCAGCTCTTTGATTTGCATTGCTGATAAATCCAAATGGATTTGCAGCAGATTTTTCTGCTTCTGTTCTTGCGAGACCCGCATCCGCGTTTACAACGCGCAAAGCAAGACGCAGTCGCAATGTATTTGCAAACCTTACCCAGTTGGCAACGTTTCCTTCATACATAAAATCATAACTCTTCAGCAATGTAGCAGATGGATTTGCCTGTGCATACAAGGTGAGGACATCGATTGCTTCGTCGAGTTCTTCAAAAACCTGCGATATACATCCTGCAAAGAGTTGTAATCATTCTGCAGGCTACCATTTCCAAAATTCAGGTATGGAATAGGCCCGTATGCATCTGCAACGCGGTGCATACCCTGCACTTTTACTACCGTTGCAAGTGCTGCCACCTGTGGTAAGCCCTGCTCGGTAGCAATCGTTTTGATATTAAACCAGGCTGGCATAATGGACGCGAAGCCTGAAGTAAACGATCTCTCAATCCAACCCTGGATGAAATTGTACGAGCCATTATGCAAACCGCCATACCATGTACCGGTAGGTGCGATATAGCCTGAATAAAGATCACTTGAAAGACCCTGCGCTACCTGATAATCACTCGACAGGTTTGTTCCATCGCGGAACAGCACCACATTGCGAAGCATTTGTGAAAAGAACGCACCTGTTTTCAGGTTGTCTGTAGCCATTTGCTCTTCACTCGCTTCATGCGGGTTGGTGTTCAGATCTTCGAATTTACGTGTACAGGAAGTAGCCAGCAGCAGCACCACTGCGCCCGCAACCGAAAGGCTCTTCCATGTTAATATTTTATGTCTGGTCATAAATGACATTTCGTTTTAATGATCAGAAATTAAGTTTTACGGAGAAGCCCAGTGAACGAAGACTTGGCATCATGAAATAGTCGATACCCTGGAAATATGTTTGCGTGTTCGCAGTAAGCTCGGGATCAAATGGAGCCCTTGCATAGAACATAAACAGGTTGCGACCAATAAATGATACGTTCGCAGCTTTGATAAATTTGCCTATTTTCTTAACGGGTAAATCATATCCCAGTGAAAGCTCAGCAAGTCGCACGTTCGTTGCACTATACACATACTGCGATGCAATACCGCCAGTAGCACCTGTACCTACCACCTGGTAGTATTCACGGGCAGGTATAGGACGACCATTTACCAACACACCCCTTTATCGCGCGCATCTGCAGACGCTTTTGATACACCAAAGGCGTCCATGATGGCTTGTGTATTTGATACAACAATACCTCCCACACGACCTGTTACCAGTGCGTTCAGTGTAACTCCTTTATAAGAGAATGTATTTCCCCCAACCAAGGTTGTAACGAGGGTTGCTGTTGCCAGCATACACAAATGTGTTCGGATTGGCAACAACCTGGTTTGAACCCGGATCAACATAAATAGCGCCATGCTCATCAACACGAAGGGTATTCACATAGATATCACCCATGCGTCCACCTTCTTTCAATACCATTTTATAGCTACCTGTGCCAGTCATATCCAGCTCACGCAGTGAAATCACTTCACCGTTTACAGGATTCACCCAGTTGTCGAGCAGTTTCGCCACTTTATTCTGGTTAAGCGAATAAGTGAGTGAAGTTCCCCAGGTCAGCTCACCAAACTTCTTCGTGTATCTGGCAGCGATTTCAATACCACGGTTATCAACACGACCACCATTTACAATCATTGACTGTGTACCTGTTGTAGACGACAATGTAGGTTCGAAGAACTGATTGTACGTGCTTGCGCTGTAAATAGTGGCATCTAAACGAAGTGCGTTGTTTAAGAAAGCAGCATTGATACCTGCTTCCCATGACTTCGTCAATTCAGGTTTCAGGTTTGGATTGTGTCTGCGGGTATTGGTAACCGGCAATCCACCTGCTAACGGATATGTTGGCAGCGAGATATAAGCCAGCGGTTCGTTACCTACTTCAGCATAGGAAGCACGAACCTTCAGGAATGACAGTTTATTCGAACGAATATCAAGGACATCTGTAAGTACTGCCGACAAACCAACTGAAGGATAGAAGAAACTCATGTTGTTTGTTCCAGCCAGCGTTGATGCCCAGTCGTTACGTGATGTAACATCCATAAACAACCAGTTCTTATAGCCAAGTTGAGCACTTCCGAATACGGATTGCTTTTGACGTGTATCGCTGGTTTGTTGCAGATCAAGATCCGAAGTTCTGATGTTACGATAGGTGTACAGATTAGCTACGCCTGCAAGACGTCCACCAAAAAGACTGTTAATCGCCCTAACATCTTCAACAGCCGAACCAATATTGGCATTCAAGGTGAAATCGGTGCCAAATGACTTGTTGATATTAACCATTAACTCACCATAAATCTGGCGTGTGTTGATGGTGTTCTGAGAGTAATAACCAAATTCTGAAGCAAAGAGTGTGTTGGTACCGGCAGCGTAACGACGTTCGTTGCGTTCGTTACCATTGTCCAGTTTGGCACGGCCTGAAATGCTGATCCAGTCTTTCAACTGATAGCGCAGGGCCATCGTGGCCATGTAACGTTCTTTCTTGTTCTCAAAAATATTACGCTGTGTAACCCAGTATGGATTCTGCATCATCAAACCATTGTCACCATATGTCCATACCTGCGTCATCAGGTTGCGGGAAGCGTTATAACGTTCGAAAGATTTTGCCTTGTTAAAATCATCGCCGGGAGGGAAGAGATACACAGCCACCAGTGGGTTGAAATACTGGCCCTGTGAGATCATATTTTGTTCTTTGATTAAACCGCCCATCAAACCCACATCGAGTGTCATTTTTCCATCGAGGAAATTGCTGGTGTTGCGAACGGTGAAGTTGGAGCGACCAAACTCATTGTTAGGAATAATTCCCATTGAATTTGTGTGTCCCAATGAAATATAAGTCTGATTACGATCCGTACCCGTTGAGAAATTCACATTTGTATTTGAATTCACACCTGTCTGGAAGAAATCTGAAGGTTTGTAGGTAGAAGGTGTTGACAGTTTCTCACCCCAGCTTTGGTAGCTGCCTACTTCAGAAGGGCCGTAGGTATTTTGGAAACTGGGCAACATCAGCGGACTGGTAAACGTGGTGGTATTGCTAATACCTACCGTAGTCCTGTCTTTCTGGCCTTTTTTTGTGTTGATGATGATGGCACCATTTGCAGCTGCGCTACCATAGAGGGCTGCAGCAGAAGGGCCACTCAAAACGGAGAGGCTCTCGATATCATCTGGGTTGATGTTGGCAACAAAATCACCGGTTTGACCAGCACCAGAGAAGATATCTTCCGCCTGTCCGCGTATCGGGTTCAACATCGGCACCCCATCAATCACATACAGCGCGTTGTTATTGCCATAAATTGATTTTACACCACGCAACACCACACGAGCAGAAGCTCCATTACCAGCAGAAGAACTGTTGATGGTAGCACCGGCAACTTTACCAACCAGGCTATTCACAAAGTTTCCATTGTTTACACTGCTGATATCATCACCTTTAATGTCCTGCACATTGTAAGTAAGTGCACGCACTTTTTTAGGGATACCAAGCGCGGTAACAACTACCTGCTCAATTTCCCCTACTTCTTTTTCAAGTGTTACATCAATTGAAGTTCTTGTACCGACCTGTATTTCGAGGGTTTTAAATCCTACATAAGAAAATACGAGGGTTTGGTTGGGAAGTGCTTCAATGCTGTAATTACCATCGGCATTGGTAACCGTTGTGGTACGCGTACCTTTTACGGTAACGGTGGCTCCCGCGAGCGGTTCACCATCTGCCCCTTTTACCGAACCTTTAATTTCGGCAAAGGCTGGCTCTTCTTTTTCAGGAGCCGGAATCGCCGTTGGAACGGCGGCAATTGTACGGGCTGTTATAAAAATGGTGCGGTTGTGGATTTCAAATCCAACGGGCTGATCACTCAGCACGGAGCTCATAAAATCCTTCAGCGGCATGTCTTTTACAGAGACTGACACAGGCTTTACGCTTTTCAGCAGTTCCTTATTGGCAAACACTGTGTAACCTGTCTGATCCTCAATGGCTTTGAATACTTTAGTGATCGCCACATTCCGTCCTGTAAAAGAAACAGTTTGTGCGTTCGACTCGGCTTGCACCTGGAGTAATCCCGCCATCATAAATACAATGAACAGCTTCATGACTAAGAGCGTTTTGGTAAGCAACCGTGACATCTGTGGTGAGCCATCCAGCGATCTGCGCAAATTCCCCGCAGTTGCTAAAAGACCCGTTCCGCACGCGTTACGGCCACAAAGAGCAGTTTTTTGCATACTTTTGCATGGGTTTGTTGAAATAAAAAAATCTATGTTTCGCGACGTAATTTTTAAACCTTCTCAAACCATTTGCCGCCCGGATGGCCGTCCGTGGCGGTTTTTTATTTGAGAATTTCTTTTATTGTTCTTTTGTTTTACGGTGCAGTTATTTATATCATGTTGTTTACGGCAACACCACCAGTTTCCTTCCCGCTTCCATCCTGAAATGAACATTCGATTTTTCTAATCCGTTCAATACCGTTTCCAGGCTCAGGTCTTTCCCCATCTTTCCATAAAACTCCAGTTTGGGAATATTTTTTTCGTAGGTCACATCTATATCATACCAGCGTTCAAGCTGGCGCATTACTTCTTCCAGCGTTGCATCCTGAAAATCGAAAATGCCATTCTTCCAGGCCATCACCTGATCTATATTCACGGTTCGTTTCAGGCTGATGATACCATTTGCATTTGACTGTGCCTGCTGACCGGGTTGCAAAACAATATTGCCGGCTTTGCTGGTTACGCGAACTGAACCTTCCAGCAATGTGGTATTGATACTTTCTTCGTTGTCGTATGAGTTGATGTTAAAATGGGTACCGAGTACTTCAACATCAGTACCATCGGAAGTCTTTACGTGGAATGGTTTGCTCTTGTTATGCGCCACTTCAAAATAGGCTTCACCGGTAATCTCTACATTTCTTTCATCGCCGGTAAAAAGGATAGGATAACGAATAGAAGATGCAGCATTGAGCCAGACTTTAGTTCCATCCGGCAACACCATTTTAAACTGGCGGCCTTTGGGGGTGGCCATGCTATTGTAGCCTACAGCAATAGCTTCGTCGTTGGCACCGTCGTAAACGAGTTGGCCGTTGTGGAGCATTACTTTGGTACCGTTTTTGCGTGGTTACCAAACCGTTACCCATGCTGTCGAGTACCATCGTACTGCCATCTACCAGCGTAAGAATGGCGCCATCTTTTCCGGGTTGAATTTGTTCGAGCGGAATAAGCTCAGCTACTTGTTCAGTCTTTGTACTGTTACGCAGCTCAATTCTGTTTTTTATAAAAATGCCAATGTTAAGCAAAACGACAATCATTGCTGCATAGCGCATCCATTTGTTCTGAACGATGGAGCGCAATACGCCCTTGCGTTTGGGTTCCGTGGCGAAAATGAGGGGAAGTCTTTGCTCAAGACGAGTAATTACTTCATCGGGCACAGCCTGTCCGGAGTTCTCGTGATTACGCAATTGCTGCATAACGAGTGCCATGGTTGCTTCATCGGGCTGATCAGTTCCCAGCCATTCGGTGAGCGCTTCAGCATCTCCTGGCAATAAAGTTCCCGCCAACAGGCGGTCGAACAGAGCGATTTTCTCCGGCGTTAGTTCAGGCAAGACTTAGGTTTTTAGTACATGAGTAACGCGGCAGGAAACGAAATGGGGGGATCGAAAAGAAAAAAATTATTGAAGGCTGAAAAAAATCAGCGCAACCAGCAGAAGTTCCCGGGGCGCATCGGAGTGATGAATGAGGTAATTGCGAATAGATTTATTTGCGAGCGACAGGTATTCTTTTACGGTAAAAGGTGAAATACCCACTTCTTCTGCCGCTTTTTTATATGTGTATCCTTCCTGTTTTACAAGCTTATACACCTTTTTCTGCTGAGGAGGCAGGTGTTCAATAGCGTTGTTGATAATAACAATTGACTGGCGCTGGTCGAGCATGTCTTCCATCGCTTCAGAATTGTCAACTTCGCTCGCCATGGATTTAAATTTCTCCAGCAGCAAGCGGTCCTTTTTCATTTTACGGAAAAAGTCAAAAACCAGGTTTTGAGCGATGCGATACATATATCCCTGGAAATCTTCAGCTATTCCCCGACTCTCCCGTTTTTGCCAGATGCGCGTAAAAAGTTCCTGCACCAGCTCTTCCGCCAGCACGGAATCATGCACCATCCGAACAATATTCATATATATATGTGGACTGTAATGCCGATAGATAGCAGTAAAAGCCTGCTGGCAGCCAGCTTGCATCTCACGTATGAGATCAGGTTCGTTATGTAGCAGTTTTTCAGGCAAGTCGCAGCAAGTTCACAGTTAAACAACGATAAAGGTATAATAAATGTGGAAATATGGAAATGGGGAAATGTGGAAATGTGGAAATATGGATCGATATCAAATCTGTTCATTCGTCTTGTTGATTTTTCCGTTGATTCCCGATCGACCATTGGACATCGACCATCGATCATCGATCATCGACCATCGATCATCGACCATCGGTCATCGGTCATCGGACATCGATCATCGATCAAGGCATAGTGTTTGTTCTCACTTTATAAAAAAAAGATGATCGAAAACCATACAACAGGACTCGATGCCCTATTTGCATGTATGCGTGCATGTCGTGAATGTGCTGCTGCATGTCTTGCGGAACCACATGTACATGCAATGAGTAGATGTATTCAATTAGATCTTGCCTGTGCTGCCGTTTGTAGCGCTGCTGCCGAAGCAATGTTGCAACAGGTGAACCAGGCAAATTCACTTTGCCAGGTATGTGCAGATATATGTAACGCCTGCGCCGAAGAATGTGAAAGACATGAACACGATCATTGCAAAAAATGCGCAGCAGCCTGCCGACATTGCGCGTCTGTTTGTTTGGAGATGGTGGCGGCATGATGGCTATTCAATCCTATGTTGAAAATGCTTCCCGAAAGGAATTTTGCAATGCTGTTATTAACTGTCAATGTCAGGTGAAATGACTTTCGTAAATCACATTCTAAAATCAGGAAGCCTTCCGGTGTTTTTATTCTCAAAGCCTTCGCTTTTCTTGTGTTAGTTTAATTAAGTGAAACTGCATTTCTCTAACTGGCTGGTGATGCCTGTAATGGATTTTGTAAATGCTATGCTGCCAGTTTCCAGTTTTTCAGGTACCTTCTTACAAATTTCTCTACCTGTGTGTCATTGTATAAATCCAGATTATGTCTCACAGATAACCCTGCAAGCTCTGGATTGGTCAAGTAGTTTGCATGCTTTCTGTTTACTACGGTAACCTTCATCGTTACTCTCATTCTGTCAAGCCCTTCTATCCTGATACCTCCTAACAATTCAATTAGTAGCTCTTCTGTGTTGTACTCAAAATAGTGTGGGTTTGTTGTTTCCAGTTTCATATTCATTAAGTTTTTGGGCAAAAAAAACCACTCGGTAATGAGTGGCTTTATATTTAAAAAGATTACTATTGCTATTTCTGTTTTCTACTAAAAACTAGTTTTACCTCATCACTAAAATAGTATATCCTACTTCCGTTCACTACCAAAGTATCAGTAGTCAAATAGGTAAATGGACTACCTGATGTGTTATTATTTGCATTGATTTTGTAGTAGTGTTTACTTAACCTATAATATTGAAAAGTATGGCTATCGTGCTTTGATTTGATTTCCACTAAACTATCATTCAAAAAATTTAGCTGGACACTATCTAGGTGATTTGGAAACTTAGATTCCTGATAATAGACGGAATGCTGCAAATATTTGCAACTAACAAAGCTTAAGGCAAGACAACCAGCTATTATTGACAACTTAAGTAATTGCAGAACATTTTTCATGAAAATTGATTTAGTTATTATTCCAAACATCTAGCGGGATTAGTAAGCCTCCTGCATTATCTCGCGGAGGATATATGAGTCTAAACCCAGGGTCAACCTGTCTGTTTACAAAATTTGCATTTATCTGATTAATGCTCGTAATGTTATTTTTCAACGGGCTTTCATTTCGTTTCATGGCTTCCAGAATTTGTTGAGGTGTAGGGTTTAAGTCTGTATCTAAGAAAGTAAGTGAACCCTTCCATGAATATTGTGCCCTATATGCAGCAATTTCATCGGCAACGCCGTAGTTTGCTCCTGTAAGTATGTTAAACTCGCCCCTTGCATTTTGTCCTCCATGTCTGGTTTCATGAAGTTTGCTTCCCATATTTTTTTCAGTAAACATTGTTACAACACCGTGCCCTCTTGTATTAGTTCCTGTTGAAAGCGTAGAAGGGCCAGCTAAATTTAAGTCTTTTGCCTCCTGACTCTTTAAGCTTCCATATCTGTATTGAGTAGTTTGGTCATTTCTCATATCTCTTACATCTCGGGCAGAATTCCTTAGTTCCCCAGACCTTTCCCGTAAATCGGCTGCTGCTTCATTATTACCTCGTCTCTCTTGCTTGTCAGCCTTTCTATCTAACTTGTCGGCTCTTTTTTCAGCTTTCCGCTCTATTCTAGCTGCTTTTTTCTCATCCTTCCCTTCAAAATATCTTCCGTCAATTTCAATATTATTTAGCGGATTGTTTTTTACAAATGCATAAGGCGATACATCATTATATATATCAGCTAACGGATCTGTTAAATGCCATCTGCCTATTTGTTGGTCGTACATTCTTGCTCCGAAGTCTGTCCACTCTAATCCGCTGCCGTCTGTAAATTCATTTGATTGCAATTCCTTCCCCTTATACTTACGCTTATTCTCAGCCCCTCCAAACACCAACGCCTTACTACTAATCCCCGCCATCGTCAACCCAAACGGATAATAATGAGTTTCTTCCAATATCGGTCCGCGGGTATGGATTACTTGCAGATTATCAAAGAACACATCAGCATTGCTCTCGTTGCTAACGTACACATAAAGATATCCATTTTTTTCAACGGCGATATCCTGCAACTGATCATCGCTTAACCAGTGGTCTTTTACCGTTCCGCTTGATCCCACCCGGCTGAAATCGCCCGATACAAATCGAAGCTGATCATCGAGCAACATAAAGTTGATATATGCCTTCGGCACCGAACTACTCTCTCCGTTGCTGCCGCGAATAAATCCTGTTGGGATCAACCCGCTGTTGAGCGTTGAAAGTCCGGTCAGATCGAGGCCTTTCCCGCCGATGCCAACATTGTCTGGTGCACCTAATAACGCACCCAGGATATCATTGATAAGCAGGGAAGTTGAATTCGAATTATTATAGGTTGTGGAACCTGAATAATATGATTTCCCGAAAATGTCAATCTTATCACCCGCCATCACTTTCAACACAATTCCCAGTCCTGTTTTATTCTCCGATGCATTTACCCGATATACTCTTTTGCACTTGTCGCCGTGCTGGCAGGCGTATAACCGCTGGGATAGTTATCATTCGACGGAGGATTCCCGTTGTTATTCTGATAGTCATTTCCACCACTAGGCCAGGGTTTATTTACGACAAAGGGAGTTCTCAATTTTGTAATACTTATGTTCATGATTTAACCGGGATGTCGCACCCGTTGTGGCGCTGCCTTCAAGCGTGGCGGCCGGATAAATATCCTGTTTTTTCTGATCTGTAAGAACCATTCGCACATTGCCAAGATGATCTTTGAGAAAATAATCAAAAGCAATTCCGGTTGGTAACTGGGGTTGCGAAGCATTTTCTTTCAACAACCGAATTCTCCCTTCTTCATGGCCTATCAACTGCAGTCTCGCAGCCTCACCAAGGTTGGTTTGCAACGTTCCGTTGCTATATGTTTTCGACTCAAAAACACTGGCGCCAATATACTGCGTTACGGTCGTAATGTCAGTTGAATACGAATTGCCATTGTATTCAATCGATACGTCATTTTCTACGGTCGTTTTCCGTTGTTTCAACCCATCTGCACTATACCAATAACTGATCGTACCTTTTACAGTTCCGTTGCTATGTCGGAACGTGATCGTTTGAGGAAGGTTGAGATGATTATATAAAATACCATCATTCGAAGTGTTTCCGATTCCTTTGTTATAATCCCGAACGAGATTTCCGTTTACATCGTAGGTATAATCTATTGACTCCGTATTTGTGCCGTCTTTAAAATCACCCAGTTTTCCATTAAAGGCGCCCGTTACTCCGTCAGCAACTTTCTCCAAACGGTTTGAACCATCGTAAGTATATGCGAGTTTGTCAATCCAATCACTTCCGGTAATCTTCCAACCTTTCTGCCACATTTCTAAAATATTTCCATTGTCATCATAGCGGATTTTGCCTCCTGTGAGTGGATCGCCCCCTACTGTATAATTTTTTGCACTATTATTTTCAACCCAACTGGAACTTGCTTCGGTAAACTTTGCCTTTGTTAATCGATTCACTGGATCATATTCAAATTCGTATTTCCTTTTTTCTCCATCCCCTACGCTCCTCCAGAGCATACCTCCGATATTGCCATTGTATTGCGCATTATCATAGATGTCGTCGACAAACCCATCAACCTGCGATTTACGTTTATCATACGAAAGTTCAAATCCAAATCGCGCATTACCCAACTCTTCAAGATACTTTCGGTTCGTTCCCAATAGCCAGGAACGTACATTATAATCAAACTCCAAAGATTCAATGGGATTACTTGTGTATGCACCCGTATTATTTTTCGCAGTGCCTACACTCTTTTTCTTCAATTGTCCAATCGCATCATATTCGTTTTTTAAAATTGTGATTTCATCATTATTAACTGTTTGCCCATTGTCAGTAATACTAACCTGTTTCTTCAGCACGGTTAAACGCATTAAATCATCGTATTCATATTTTGAAGTGATGATACTTGAGATTACAGGCGACTCCAGCTTTTCCGTATACTCCACTTTTATCAATGGAATTCCACGCCAGTTGTATTGCGTAGTCATCACATCTTGTCCACCGGATTCGTTTTTAGTTTTCACCTGAATTACTCTGCCATCGTTATCATATAACATCACACTGTACACATACAGATTAGTAGCACCAAGCACTTTTGCTTCCGTCCATGTTGCCATTCCTTTTAAATTCGTTGTTGCAGTTAGGGCTTGTGCATACAGCGGAGCAGTATTTGTTGAGGATATAAATTTAGTTGCCCAACTGTTGTTATAAGATCCATTCAGTCCGCTGGCAACCGGAATGGATGAATATGTATCGTATCCTGTTCTTGTCAGTCTTGTCCAATCAGACCCCGATGAGGGTGTTGAGCCCGGAGCAAAGGGGTAGTTGTGGCTGGTAGACGCATCCTCCTGGTGTTCGGCAAAGGTGAAGAGCGGTATTCCCAATTCGAATTCTTCTTCGACCATCAATCATCGACCATCGGTCATCGATCAACGATCATCGATCATCGACCATCGATTTACTTAGCGCCTCCACCAAGCGCCCGATACAATTCCACTACCGCGGCCAGCTGTCGACGATGAATGGATGCCTGGTTGAGCTCTGCTTGTAAAGCATTGGCCTGCGCAGTTATTACTTCGAGATAAATGGCCATGTCGCTGCGGAATAATTGTTGCGCATCGCTTACTGCGTTTCGCAATGTTGAAACCTGATCGGCGGCAATGGTTTCCTGTTCATTTAACTTTTCCACCTGCACCAGCGCATTATGCACTTCTGTTGTTGCCTGCAATACCGACTGCCTGAATTGAATAACAGCCTGCTCACGTTCCAGCTTTGACACTTCAAATCTTGTCTTTAAAGCGCGACGTTTAAAGAGGGGCTGTGCAATTCCACCGGTTGCCAATCCAAACAGCGAACCAGGAATATTAAACCAGTTACTGGCTTTAAACGATTCCAGTCCACCACCTGCAGTGATGTTGAGCGCAGGATACATATTCGCCTGCGCAACGCCCACTTCTGCATTGGCAATCTGCAAAGCAAATTCTGCTGCTCGCACATCAGGACGTCGGGCAACAATTCCCACAGGCAAACCTGTATTCAGCGCCGTTGCAAAACGGAAATCAGATGCGGCAACACGACTTACTGCACCAGGCCATTGGCCGGTAAGCAGTTGTAAAGTGTTTTCCTGCATCGCAATCGACATTTCGATTTCAGGAATCAGCAATGCTGTATTTTGCTTTTGCGCCGCTGCCTGTTGCACAGCCAGTGCATTACTCATTCCCGCTTCCATCAACATTCGCGTAGCAACATAGAAACTATCGTTCAGGATTAGGTTTCGTTTTGTTATTTCCAGTTGCCTGTCGAGCATCAACAGATTAAAATAACCTTGTGCAATTTCTGCAATGAGTCGTGTTTGCACAGCACGTGCTGCTTCACCAGTTTGCAGGTATGCAGCCAGTGCTTTTTCTTTTTGCCCGCGCAGTTTACCCCAGATATCCGCTTCCCAACTAAAATTGATAGCGGCATTGTAATTCTCGAGATAACGCTGGCCCAGGAATGCACCCAGGCTTACACCATTTAAACTATTATCCGACGGGCGTGAAATGGAACCAACGATATTTAATTCCGCTTCCGGCAGGTTCAACTTACGTGCCTGTAGCAATTGACGTTGGGCAATATCCATCCGTTTTACAGCAACCAGCAAATCCTGGTTATACTGTAATCCAGATTCAATCAGGCGTTGCAGACTTGTATCTGTAAAAAACTCGCGCCATCCAAGGTCAGCTACGCTATTGCTGTCGGCAATATTTTCAGACGTAAACGATTCCGGCAGGTTTAACTCAGGTCGCTGATACTTCTTGCCCACAGTGCATGAAGCAATCACCACGGCCAGTAGAAAGAGCGATCCTGTAATCTTTATATAGTTTAATGCTTTCATTTACTTTTCTTGTTTTGGTTTAACATTATTCTGCCAACTCAGGCACTTCTTCATTTGCTTTTTTCTGCGAAACTTTTTCGTGCAGATACTGGAAGATGATATATAATACTGGTATAATAAATACTCCGAGAATAACACCCGACAACATGCCGCCTACGGCTCCGATGCCAATTGATCGGTTACCCAATGCACTACCACCGGTTGCCCAGGTAAGTGGCAGAAGTCCCACCACAAATGCGAAAGAGGTCATCAAAATCGGGCGCAGCCTGAGTTTGGATGCTTCAATTGCCGCATCTACAAGGCTCATACCCGCGCGTCTCCGTTGTACCGCATATTCTACAATCAGGATGGCATTTTTTGCCAGCAATCCCACGAGCATGATCATCCCGATTTGTACATAGATGTTGTTCTCAATACCAAACCAGTTGATAAAGGCAAACACACCCAGTACACCCGTTGGAACCGTCAGGATTACTGCAAATGGCAATACATAACTTTCATATTGTGCGGCGAGCAGGAAGAATACGAAAATGATACTCAGCAGGAAGATAAACGCAGTTTGATCACCACTGCTAATCTCTTCGCGTGTCACACCTGTCCATTCGTAAGCATAACCACGCGGCAACACCTGCGCAGCCGTTTCTTCAATGGCGCGGATGGCATCACCCGTACTATAACCCGGTTTGGGTTGACCATTAATGGTTACCGCATTGAAAAGGTTGTTACGTGTAACAGTTTCGGGGCCAAACACACGCTTCAGCGTTACGAGCGTACTCGCCGGCACCATTTCGCCTTTATTATTTTTTACATAAATACTATTCAATGAATTTTCATCAGCACGGTATTGCGCATCGGCCTGCGCCATTACACGATAGTATTTACCAAAACGGTTGAAATCGGAAACAAAACTACTTCCGTAATAAACCTGCATGGTTTCCATCAGGTCGCGAATGGATACGCCGAGTTGTTTTGCTTTTACCTGATCTACTTCAATTTCGTATTGAGGATTGCCTGCAGCGAAAGTGGTAAATGCATAAGCAATCTCGGGGCGCTGCATCAATGCACCAATAAATGCCCAGGCATTATTCCCCAGATCCTGCAAAGAACCATTGTTACGATCCTGCAACATAAATTCAAAACCACTTACGTTACCAAAACCAGGAACGGTCGGGAAGTTGAAGAAGAATGTATTCGCATCTTTAACCGCACTCACCTTCTGCGTAAGCAAGCCCGCGATTTCATCCGGGTTGGTAACCTCACCGCGATCTTTCAGATCTTTCAGCCGCATAAAACCTGCGGCGTATGGAGAAGCATTTGCGTTGCTCATGAAGTTTAAACCATCAATCACATACAGGTGTCCATTAGAAGGCTCTGCCATCACGATGCTGTCAATGGCGCGCGTGGCACGATTGGTACGCTCCAGCGAACTTCCGGGAGGCGTATTCACCGCATACAATACAAAGCCCTGGTCTTCGGTGGGAATAAAACCTGTCGGTGTTGTTTTCACCATCCAGAAACTTACCGCTGTAATCAATGCGAGACCACTGATAGCAACCCATTTATTTTTAAAAAGAAAACGAAGACTTCCGAGGTAACGTTTCGTCATGGCATCGAAGCCCGCATTAAATCCGCTGAAGAAACGTGCACCAAATCCTTTCTTCTTCTTCTTTTTTACCATCTTCTTCTTCCGCATGCGGATTTTTCAAAAACAGTGCACACAATGCAGGGCTTAATGTCAATGCGTTGACAGCCGAAATAAGGATTGCAATCGCCAGTGTAAATGCAAACTGTTTATAGAATACACCCGCCGGTCCTTCCATGAATCCTACAGGAATAAATACTGCCGCCATTACCAGTGTGATGGAAACGATGGCACCTGAAATTTCACGCATACTTTGTATCGTTGCTGCGCGTGCCGACAGCTTTGTTCGCTCCATTTTTGAATGCACCGCTTCTACCACCACAATCGCATCATCCACCACGATTCCAATTGCGAGTACCAATGCAAACAGGGTGAGAAGATTTAATGAAAACCCGAAGAGCTGCAGGAAGAAAAACGTTCCGATAATGGCCACAGGAACTGCAATTGCAGGAATAATCGTTGAACGCAAATCCTGCAGGAAAATAAACACCATGATAAATACCAGTGCGAAGGCAATCACGAGTGTTTCACGTACCTGGAAGATAGATTCGTCAAGAAAGTCTTTTGAATTATACATCACAGTGGTACTAACACCCTGCGGCAATGTTTTTTCAAATCCTTTCAGCAATTTTTCAATATCAGTAAGGATATCATTGGCATTGGAACCGGCGGTTTGGAATACTGCAAATCCTGAAACCGGTTTGTTATCCATGCGGCTGTTCGACGAATACGTATACGAACCAAACTCCACGCGTGCCACATCTTTCAATCGAAGAACAGAACCATCGTTATTGGCTTTGATGATCATGTTCTCATACTCTTCATCCTGGCTCAGTTTTCCTTTGTACTTCAGTACATATTCAAAAGTCTCCGGACTGTTTTGACCCAGCCTTCCAGGCGCCGCTTCCAGGTTCTGATCTCTGATGGCGTTTAAAACATCCTGTGGTGCCAGGTTATTCGCATGCAGTCGGTCGGGTTGCAACCAGATGCGCATACTGTAATCTTTGGTACCAAATACTAGAGCCTGCCCTACTCCCGGCACCCTTTGTATCTGCGGAATGAGATTGGTTTTAATATAATTTTCCAAAAACAATTCATCATAACGGGAGCTGTCTTCAGCCGACAATGCCACAAACATGATGATACTGTTTTGAACTTTCTGTGTCGAGATACCTGCCTGTACAACTTCCGTTGGCACCTGGCTTACCGCTTTGGATACGCGGTTCTGCACGTTCACCGACGCGATATCGGGATCCGTTCCCTGTTTGAAGAAAACAGTAATCGACATACTCCCATCGTTGTTCGAGTTGGACGTCATATACGTCATGTTCTCCACACCATTGATTGCTTCTTCAATGGGAGTAGCAACAGACCGCGCGACGGTTTCAGCATTCGCACCGGGATAGAAAGCAGTTACCTGCACGCTCGGCGGCGCAATATCAGGGAATAATGTAACTGGCAACGAATAAAGCGAAAGCCCGCCTAATAGCAATAGTATAATAGATACGACCGTTGACAACACCGGTCGCTCAATAAATCTTTTGAGCATTGATGATTTAGTTAGGTTATTATAAAAATTTCGGAATAGCGTGGCGCATGAAGCGTGAGGCGTGAGACGTGAACCGGCAAACGGCAAACGTGAAATACATCTCCAATGTTTTTTTATCGCCTGTAACTTACGCCTCACGGCTTTCACGTTTGCCGCTTCACGCTTGCCGTTTCACGCCTCACGTCTCACGTCAAATAGGTCTTACCTTCAGTAAGCTATCTGCCGATATTGCCTCTGGCACAATCACCATTCCATCCTGCAGTGTTCCGATTCCGGAGTAAACAATTCTGTCGCCTGATTTCACGCCACTTTCAACGAAATAGTAAGCCGGTGTTTTTCCGGAAACACGGATGGGAACGCTGGCTACCTTATTGCTGTCGGAAACATGGAATACAAAGATTTTATCCTGTACAGTGAAAGTTGCTTCCTGTGGAACAACAATCATTTCTTTCAACTGCATAGGGATGCGCAGCTTTCCGGTATTACCCGAGCGCAGCAGCCGATCCGGATTTTGAAATGCAGCGCGGAAACTAATGGCACCAACACTGTTATCAAACTGTCCGGCAATCAGCTGTACTTTACCTGCGTGCGGATAGATGCTGCCATCTGCCAACACCAGTTGAACCGCTGGCATCTGTTTGATCTTTTCTTCAAATGTTTTTCCGGGAAACTGTTGTTGAAACTGGAGATAATCATTTTCACTCATCGAAAAATACGCATACACTTCTTTGATCTCCGAGATCACAGTAAGCGCTTCGGCTGTTCCCATTCCTACAAGACTTCCTGTTTTATGTGGAATGCGGCCTACATATCCTTCAACCGGTGCTTTTACAGTCGTATAACCCAGGTTGATCTCTGCATTTTGAACCTGTGCGCGCGCCTGCTCTACTGATGCTTTAGCCGCGTCGTAGGTGGTTTGCGCACTACGCAATTGCACCGGAGAGATGATGTTGCTTTCAACAAGTGGTTTCAGTTTGTTGTAGTTAATCTCTGCATTGCTCAATGCAGCCTGTGCTGCTGCCAGTCCTGCTTTCGCATTATTGAGCTGCTCCACAAATGGGCGGTCGGTAATGTGAAACAAAGGTTGTCCCTTACGTACATAGGCTCCTTCATCTACAAAGATCCTGTCGAGGTATCCGTCTACCTGTGCACGAATCTCAACATCCTGGCTTCCCTGTAAGGAGGCTGAATATTCCTGGTGCACGGTTGCATCCACACTGTTAACAGGTAGTACGGGCAATACAACTGGTGCCTGTTGATAACTGTTCGCGGGCGCACCGGATGATGATCCGCAGCTGTAAAGAATGACGGTAGCTAATAAAAGTACGGCTGCCGTAGTCAGGCTATGTGATAGTCTGTTTGGTTTAATGGTTCTCATTTCTGTAGGTTTTTACGTTATAATGCTGTTTGGTTTTCGTTCGGGCAAAGAAGTTCCGTTCGCTTATTTTCTTGTTTTGAAAAATAAACGTCCAATAATGGCATGCAAATTCAGGAGAGGGCAAGGCATGGCCCTGGCATGTGGCCGGCGCCTTCTATCATACCTCTTGCTTTCTAATCGGTAGCGCTAATTCAATGGGGAGTAGTCGTAGACGACATGTATAACATTGCCATCAAAATAAACGTTGCATCTCTTCTTTATTATTATTTTAGATTCTTAATAAATCCTTCAATTGCATCCTGCAATACAAGCTTATTCAACTCACGATCCTGACGCGATTGTTCTGTTATTTTTATCGACACCAATCCATGTAGTATCGACCAGAATGTGTGATACTTCAAACACACATTTGTATTCTTATATTTTGTTTTTGCAACAATTTGCCTGATAGTATCTGTGACATGGTCATCGAACCCTTCCTTATCTTTTCCAAGGCCGCTACAACATTGCATCCCCACCCCATACATCAGGCGATAATAAGCTGTGTTCTTCATTGCGAAGTTCCAGTATGCATCAGCCATTGCTTTCAATTGCTCAACCGGATTCGCAGCTTTTTGTTTAGCCTGTTCCATTTTTTTTGAAAGAATCCTAAAACCTTCTTTCGCGAATTCAGACAGAATTGCTTCTTTATTTTCAAAATGATCATAAATAACGGGCACGCTGTATTCGATCGCATCGGCGATCTTCCGGATCGACAAAGCCTCCCAACCATCCGCCTGAACCATTTCCCAGGCCTTCGCGATGATGGTCTCCCTGACTTTTTCCTTCTCCCTGATGCGACGCTCGGTTATTCCCATTATTTCATTTTGGATGTTTTCCTTTTTTCCTAACAGTGTTAGCAAAGGTAACGTTGTTCCAAAATTATTTCCAAATCGAATTCCCTGAATTGAGAATATTTCCGGTGAAACTGTGTTTTTCGGCGGTGAATGGGGGGAGAGATGGGGGATGGATGGGGGGATGGATGGTGGATGGGGGATGGGGGATGGTGGATGAATGTTTCGAAAAAATGAATACCGCCCACCGAAATTAAGTGCGGTATGCTAAATTTAAACGCGCCTCCCACCATCCCCCATCCACCATCCACCATCCACCATCCCCCATCCCCCATCCACCATCCCCCATCCCCCATCACCCATCCCCCCTCAACCATCCCCCATCCCCATCTCCCATCTCCCATCGATATCGCAAATCTAATTGCAGTGAAAACCTTTAAGCCCCCTTTTTGCGGCAATCTGACAGGGTAATTGCGACTTCCATTTGACTGTCGAGAATTGATAAGTAATGAACGAAAGCAATAAATTCCATTTATGCAGGACGTTTGCAGACAATCCTGCTTAAATGCCTAAAACCACCTATCGCAGCATTTATAAAGCAGCCTGACGGCTGCTTTATAAATGCTGCCGTTTGCCGTCTCACGCCTCACGATTTTCACGCAGAGTCCGCCGAGGTCACGCTGAGATCGCGGAGGTCTTATCAGAGTAAATGAACGCGCAGGTGTCGTTTAATTGAAAAGAGTGCAAGCGCACTTCCTCATTCCTTTCACGTTTGCCGTTTGCCGTCTTACGTCTCACGTCTCACGGTAGCAAAAACCTATGAATCGTTTTGCTGCTATATTTCGCTCCCGGCTCAAGCACCGTCGAAGGAAAACCTGGTTGATTAGGGCTATCGGGGAAGTGTTGTGTTTCAAGACAAAATGCCGTGCGGAAATCGTCGCGACTGCCGCTTTTCATTGTATGTTGACTCTTCATAAAATTGCCGCCATAAAATTGAAGACCCGGCTCTGTTGTCAGAATTTGCATGCTGATGCCTGATCTCCCTCCGGTAACTGTTGCCGCCAGCTCCGGCTTTTCAGTAATTCCTTTGGTCAACACAAAATTGTGATCATAACCTTTTCCGAAACGAAGTTGTGCATTGCTGATGGTATCAATTTCATCTCCAATGAAGCGGGCCCTTCTGAAATCAAAGGCCGTTCCTTCCACGGTTTCGATTCCGGAGGGAATGAGTGTTGAATCCACGGGCGTATATTGATCTGCATTCACCTGCAGTAAATGTGATGCAATGGGGCCTGCGCCTTCACCATCAAGATTCCAGTAATTATGATTGGTAATATTAGATACCGTCTTCTGATTGGCACTCACTTCATAGTCGATATTAAATTCAAGGTTTGATGTCAGTTGGTAAGTAACTTTCACTGTAAGCTCGCCGGGATAACCTTCTTCTCCATCTGCTGAAACATACGTTAGTACCAATGTGGAATCATCAGGTTGTTGCATATCCCACACGGTACTATGAAAACCTTTGCGTCCACCATGTAGTGTATTCGGCGGATTATTGATGTCAAGCTGATAGGTTTTTCCAACCAGTGAAAATTTCCCTTTTGCGATTCGATTCCCATAGCGTCCTACGATCGCTCCGAAAAAACGTTCCTCTGCATTAATATAATCGTGAATATTATCAAATCCCAATACCACATCAATCAGGCTATCCGCCTTCGGCACCCAAAGACCCACTACCCTTGCACCATAGTTGGTTACCGCAGCCTGCATCTTCCCGTTTTTTAAAATGGCCAGTCTCACTTTCTTTCCGTCCAGTGTAGTATCAAATGCCTTAGCTTCAGGCAGCTTAACAAGAGTGCTTTCCTCTTTTTCAACGTTATTACAGGCAATCAGGAAAATGAGGAGGATTGGAAGGAAACGCATGGGTGTTGAGATTTTAGATGGTAGATCGATGATCGATGACCGATGATCGATGTAGACTGCAAACGCAATTTGCTCTGCAATTGTAGTATAGATAGACCTGCACTTTGAGCATACATCGGTCATCGGTCATCGATCATCGGTCATCGGCGAACGGACGCCGAAAAAGAAAGTTACGTGATGTGGAGCAAAACTTGAAAGAGAAATTAATTTTTAATTGTCACAATAACATTTATTTTTAAGGACTACGAAAATCAAAACGATTGTAAAATGAGCGCGACGTTGCCAGCATATGTAATCGGGGTCGATTTTGGGACGGATTCAGTGCGGGCGATACTGGTAAATACATTGAATGGCGATGAAATTGCAGCCAGCGTCTTTTATTACCCTCGCTGGCGCGATGGCCTGTATTGCGATCCTGCATCCAGTCAGTTCCGGCAACATCCATTAGATTTTATTGAAGGACTTGAATCCACAATTCAAGAATGCCTGCGCATAGCAGGTAAAGATATTGCGCCGTTTGTACGTGGCATTTCTGTAGATACCACCGGATCTACTCCTGTTGCTGTTGACAACACCGGGACGCCGCTGTCACTTTTGCCTGGGTTTGAGAATAATCCAAATGCACAGTTCGTACTTTGGAAAGACCATACCGCTTTGAAAGAAGCTGTAGAAATCAATGCACATGCAAAAGGTTTTTCGACCAACTATTTACAGGATGTAGGTGGTATTTATTCTTCGGAATGGTTTTGGGCAAAATTGCTTCATACACTGCGCGTTGATGAACATGTTCGTTTGCACATCGCATCATGGGTGGAACATTGCGACTGGATTCCCTTCCTGCTCACGGGCGGCAATGATATAAGGGAAATGAAACGCAGTGTTTGTGCAGCAGGTCACAAAGCACTATGGTCAGCAGACTTTGGTGGATTACCGCCTGACAATTTTTTCAATTCGCTTAATCCGCTCCTGGAAGGATTCACCCAAAAACTTTTTACCAATACGTATACGGCCGATCAGGTAGCAGGAAGTTTATCTGAAGAGTGGGCACAACGATTAGGATTGCATACAAATGTCGTCATTGGTATCGGCGCTTTCGATGCACATATGGGCGCTGTGGGCGGGCAAATTGAACCCTATCATCTCAGCAAAGTAATGGGCACCAGTACATGCGATATGATGGTGGTACCACTTGCTGACCTGCACAATAGAACAGTTCGGGGAATTTGCGGCCAGGTTCCAGGCTCTGTTATTCCCGGTATGATGGGGCTGGAAGCAGGACAATCGGCTTTTGGTGATGTGTATGCCTGGTTCAGCAATATGATTACATCTCCAATTCGTCAATTGTTGTCTGAAACGACAATGATAGACACAGCAACCGCAAAAGCATTGCAGGAGGAAATTCAACAACGACTGCTGCCCCTTTTGGCAAATCAGGCTGCAGAAGTAGTTGTTACAGAAAAAACACCGATAGCCGTAGACTGGTTAAATGGACGTCGTACACCTGATGCCGATCAAAGCGTGAAAGCAGCAATCAGTGGGCTTGATCTCGGTACGGACACGGCGCAGGTTTTTTATTCACTGGCCGAAGCAACCTGTTTTGGCGCACGTGCCATCACCGACCGCTTCACGGAAGAAGGCATTCAACCCAGGGGAATCATAGGCCTGGGCGGTGTGGCGAAAAAGTCTCCGTTTATTATGCAACTTCTTGCCGATATTTTACAAATGCCAGTTCGGATTCATAAAAGCGAACAAAGTTGCGCAATGGGTGCTGCAATGTTTGCAGCAACAGCAGCTGGCATTTATCCAAAAGTGGAAGATGCAATGCTTGCGATGGGCCAGGGTTTCGAACACACCTGGGTTCCCGAAAAAAACAAGAAAGATTTACTTGATAAACGTTATCAACAGTATCAACGCCTGGCAAAAGTTTGCAACCACAAACATTTTATTGACGCATAAAAGTTTTATATGAACTACCGACAGATACGGCAAAAGGCTTATGAAGCAAATATGCAATTACCCGATTTGGGATTGGTGTTATTCACCTTTGGAAATGTAAGTGTGGCTGACCGTGAACAAAAGGTATTCGCTATAAAACCCAGCGGCATTCCTTATAAAGAATTATCACCTGAAAAAATGGTAATTGTCGATTTCGACAATAATAAGATTGACGGCGTGTTGCGTCCTTCTTCCGACACAGCTACACATGCACTTTTGTACAAAACATGGGAAAATATCGGTGCCATCGTGCATACACATAGCACCTATGCCACCGCATGGTCACAGGCCTTACGCGATATTCCGCTATACGGAACCACACATGCTGATCATTGTACAGATGATATTCCCTGTACCCCGCCAATGGATGATAAGATGATCACCGGGAATTATGAATATGAAACAGGTCGCCAGATCATCAATCATTTTAAAGAGAAAAAACTGGACCCTGCTGAAATGCAAATGATTCTTATAGGCAACCACGCACCGTTTGCCTGGGGAGAAACTGCAGAACGTGCAGTTTATCACGCCGCAGTGCTGGAACAGGTTGCACAAATGGCATGGATCACAGAACAGATCAATCCCCAGGCCAATCGTTTAAAACCATCTCTGATCAAAAAACATTACGAACGAAAGCACGGGAATGACAGTTACTACGGACAATAGTTCGCCGTTTTGTAATTGTGTAAAAAAAAGTCGGCGTTCTCCGGAAAATTCAATTATTTATCTATTAATTGCCCTTTCATTATGAGCCTGCCAAAACTAAAAGCTTTAGAAGTCTGGTTTATTACCGGTAGCCAACACCTGTATGGCCCCGAAACCCTTCAACAGGTAACGGAACACGCAGCTCAAATTGCAAACGGACTTAACAAAGCGAAGGAAATACCTGTAATGGTCATCTTCCAACCCATCGTTACAACGCCTGAGGAAATTAGCAACGCGTTAGCTAAGGCAGAACAATCGCCAGACTGTATTGGTGTTATCACATGGATGCATACATTTTCCCCGGCGAAAATGTGGATCAACGGATTAAAAAGACTTCGCAAACCTTTATTGCATTTACATACACAATTCAACCGCGATATTCCCTGGAATAAAATTGATATGGACTTCATGAACCTCAACCAGTCGGCACATGGCGATCGGGAAATGGGATTCATGATGAGCCGTATGCGCCTCGACCGTAAAGTGGTGGTAGGATTTTGGCAGGACAAACGCGTGTTAGCGGAAATTGGTACCTGGTGTCGTGCTGCAGCCGCCTGGTTCGACTGGCAGGGTGCAAAATTTGTTCGCTTTGGCGACAATATGCGGCAGGTTGCGGTGACGGAAGGTGATAAAGTGGAAGCCGAATTAAAATTTGGATATAGTGTAAATACACACGGTGTTGGAGATCTTGTTGCACGAATCAATAAGATAAAAAATAAAGAGATTGATGAACTGATTGCCGTTTACGACAATAGCTACACAATGACTCCCGTTTTAAAAAAGAATGGCGCAAAACGCGATTCACTTCGTGCTGCTGCAAAACTGGAGTTAGGGATCAGGCATTTTTTGGAAGAAGGAGACTACAAAGGGTACACTAATACTTTTGAAGATCTCCACGGTATGGCTCAATTACCGGGCATCGCAACGCAGCGCCTGATGGCTGATGGTTATGGCTTTGGAGCCGAGGGTGACTGGAAAACTTCGGCCCTTTTACGAGCCTGCAATGTTATGGCAGAAGGATTATCCGGAGGCAATTCCTTCATGGAAGATTACACCTATCATTTTGAACCTAAAAACGAATTGGTATTGGGTGCACATATGCTGGAGATTTCTCCCGCTATTGCAGCCGGAAAACCAACCTGCGAGGTACATGCATTGGGCATTGGCGGAAAAGCGGATCCCGTTCGACTTGTGTTTAATGTAAATGGTGGTTCCGCCATCAATACATCGATGATGGATATGGGCAATCGTTTTCGGTTACTTGTTAACGAAGTAACAGCCGTTGCACCAAAGAAAGCATTACCAAAACTACCGGTAGCACGTGTTCTCTGGAAACCGCTACCCAATATGCATACTGCTTGTGCAGCATGGATACTGGCGGGCGGTGCGCATCATACCGTTTTCAGTCAAAGTCTTACAACAGAACATCTTCGTGATTTTGCAGAGATCGCAGGTATTGAACTTTTGTGCATTGATAAAGAAACGCGGATTCCGGATTTTAAAAATCAGCTTCGTTGGAATGAATTCTTTTTCCAACACAATAAATACTAAACAAAACCAACAACGTAAAAACTAAATCAAAACGGAATGGGCTCATTACAAACGATTGACATTGCAGTTTTCCTCCTGTACTTTGTCGTGGTAGCCAGCTATGGCTACTGGATCTATAACAGGAAGAAAAAATCGGTAGCAGACACAAAAGATTTCTTCCTTGCGGAGGGATCGCTTACCTGGTGGGCGATCGGTGCGTCGCTGATTGCATCTAATATTTCGGCAGAACAATTTATCGGCATGAGTGGCGAAGGTTTCTTTGCCGGTATTGCGGTTTCCGTTTACGAATGGCTGGCGGCAGTTGCACTGGTGATTATTGCCGTTTGGTTTATGCCGGTATATCTGAAGAATAAGATCTTCACCATGCCGCAGTTTCTGAAAATAAGATATAATGAATCGGTGGCACTGATCATGGCGGTGTTTTGGTTGTTTCTTTACATCTTCGTTAACCTTACTTCAATTCTTTACCTCGGTGCAGCGGCCATTAACGGCCTGTTGGGTGGCGATTATCTGCATATTATTATGATTGCGTTGATGGTATTCGCACTTATCATTACACTCGGCGGCATGAAAGTGATTGGATATACCGATGTAATACAGGTAGCAGTTTTGATCATCGGTGGATTAGCCACCACTTATCTCGCCTTGACGATCGTAAGTGATAAGTTTGGAAGCGGTGGATCAGCTATCGCAGGTTTTAATGACCTGATGAAACAAGCACCTGATCACTTCAAAATGATTTTTCCGAAACCTGAAGTAACGTCCGCTACCATTGACCAACCCATCAACTTGGAGATACAGAAATATGTTGTTCTTCCCGGCATCGCGATGTACTTCGCAGGTCAGTGGATTGTGAACCTGAACTATTGGGGATGCAACCAGTATATCACACAGCGTGCTTTGGGTGCCGACCTGAATACAGCGCGTAAAGGATTATTGTTTGCAGGTTTCATTAAACTGATGATGCCCGTGATTGTAATGCTTCCCGGTATCGCGGCTTATGTATTGTATAAAAATGGTCACCTGCCCCAACTGGAAGGTGGAAGTAAAGACGGCGCCTATTCCGCCATTCTTGGTTTCCTTCCTGAAGGATTAAAAGGACTTTCAATCGCAGCGCTTACCGCGGCCATTGTGGCTAGTCTTGCAGGTAAAGCAAACAGTATCTCCACCATCTTTACACTCGACATTTTTAAAAAGTATATGAACAAAGATGCGGATGAAAAGAAACTGGTATGGACCGGCCGCGTAGCCATCTTTGTTTCAATGCTTGTTGCATTAATTTTTACCTGGAAGGATACTTTGGGTATTGGCGGTGAGGGTGGATTTACATTCATTCAAAAATATACAGGCTTTATCAGCCCTGGTGTGTTTGCAATGTTTATCCTGGGTATGTTCTGGAAGCGTACAACGGGCACTGCTGCCCTGGTGGGTGTGATCCTTGGTTTTGTACTGGCTGTATTCTTCAATAATTATGCTGTTGATCTTTTCGGCCGCGAGACCTGGTTATACACCGCTTATGAGTACCAGAAAATGCACAATGGCGAAGTATTGACAGTTACCGAAATTCCATTCCTCATTAATATGGGCTGGTCATTCTTCTTTACGGTGGCAACAATGGTTGCAATCAGCCTTGCAGGACCGAAAGTAAATCCAAAAGCTTTCGTTCACGATCGATCGCTACTCAAGCTCAGCCCAACTGTGTTGATTATGATTGTTTCGATATTGATGATTCTGGCGGCGCTGTATGTGCGGTTCTGGTAAGATCGGCAAACGGCAAACGGCAAACGGCAAACGGCAATCGGCAATCGGCAAACGTGAAATAAAAAAAAATCCGTAGTGATTTCATCACTACGGATTTTTTTATGCGCTTTGACTTTTAACTATATGGACGAAAAGCGAACCTAATTGCCCATTTACACACTTTCATAGTTTCACATTTACACATTTACACATTTTCATATTTTCACATTTACACAAGTACATATTTTCTCATCTTCCCATTCCCTCTCCCGTCTCTTCGGTGCCCGCTGCTATTTCCGCAACGTAGCTCGTCAACTTCAAATTCATCGCAGCTTCGTAGGCAGGAGAAAGTTCTTTGATTAAATCTTCAACTGCTTCTTCCTTTACAAGATTTATGGTGCAACCGCCGAAACCGCCGCCCATCATACGGGAGCCGAGAACGGCCGGGTTATTTCTCACGGCATCCACCAGCCAGTCGAGTTCGGGACAACTCACTTCATATGCTTTGCTCAAACCATCATGGGTCGCAAACATATTTTTCCCTAATGCATTTATATCTCCGTTTTGAAGATTTTTACAGGCTTCATGCAGGCGTGCAATTTCTTCCACGATGAATCGGCCACGTTTGTATGCCACAGCATCTTTCGCTTTAACGCATTCATCCAACATTGCCACCGTAGCATCGCGCAGCGACGAAACGTGTTTATACTTCTCCTGTATTAAGGCAACCGCGCGCTCACATTCCTGCCGGCGGGTGTTGTATTCAGAAGATGCAAGTGAATGCTTGACATTTGTATTCAACAAAACAATTTTTACGCCGTCCAGCTTAAGCGGAACATAGTCGTACGCGAGACTGTCACAATCGAGGCGAATGGCATGATCCGCTTTCCCCATCATAGATGCAAACTGATCCATAATGCCACACATTACACCTGCATATTCATGCTCTGCCTTCTGTGCCATTTTCACCAGCTCAATGCGTTCGATACCTGCATTGTTCATCAGATTGATCGCATATGCAGTTGCGCATTCAATGGCGGCTGAAGAAGAAAGCCCGGCACCAATTGGTACTTCACTCAACAGCACTGCATTCAATCCTTTTATTACAACATTTCTCTTTTGAAATTGTGCAATAACACCCAGGATATAGTTTGGCCAGTTCATGGGTTCAATGGGTTTCAAATCCGAGAGACTGCCTCCATATGAATCCTTCAGGTCGGCCGCGTACAAATGAATACGATCATCGTCGCGCAATGAAAGTGCAAGCCAGGCGTTTTTGTCAATTGCGGCAGGCAATACAAATCCTTTGTTGTAATCTGTATGTTCACCAATAATATTTACGCGACCTGGTGAGCGAACAATCCATTGAGCGGCGCTTCCAAACTGTTCCTTAAAAATGGAACCGATCTTTTCCTTCATGTTATAAAATCTTGTATTTTCAGTTGCTTTAATTCAAATTCGACGGTGCTACGTTCGTTACAATATCTTTTACTGTGCGAAATCCGGTATGTTCAAAACCAGAATCCGGACTGCTCTTCATTCGTCGTGCAGAACGATATCCACTACAATAACTGTCGTTGCACAGAAAGCTGCCGCCGCGCATACTTCTCTTTGGCATCGTTGGCTCAGCGGGATCATAACTTTTTGAAGGCCCCTGCGGATTACGCGTTTTGGCTGTCGCCAGTGTTTTGTAATAATCATAATCGTACCAATCCGCGCACCATTCCCACACATTTCCGGCCATATCGTAAAGCCCATAACCATTCGGCTCAAATGATTTTACCGGAGCCAGTTTAACAAACCCATCTTTTTGTTCATTGAAATAAGGAAATTTTCCTTCCCAGCTATTAGCCTTCGGCTTGCCGGCATTCACATGTTCATTTCCCCAGGGATAAATATTGTCAGTTAAACCACCGCGGGATGCATATTCCCACTCTGCTTCGGTTGGCAATCTGCGTCCCGCCCATTTGCAATAAGCTACCGCATCATCCCAACTAACATGTACAACAGGATAGTTGTCTTTCCCGACAATAGAAGAACCCGGCCCCTGCGGTTGCTTCCAGTTTGCACCGCTCACCCAGTTCCACCATTGCGATGGATTATTTAAACTAACGGGGCCACTCGTGGGGTGGAATACAAGTGATGCTGCAACCATCACTTCATCGGGTGGTCGAGCTGTGCCCGGTGGCAGTGTCTTTTTCATCTCTTCCCAATCTGGTTTCCTCTCTGCAGTAGTGATATATCCAGTTGCGTCCACAAATTTTTTGAACTGTTCGTTTGTCACTTCGGTGATATCAATATAGAAAGAATCAACCCAAACCGTATGTTTTGGAAATTCATCAGGAGCTGCCTGTTCATTATCACCTCCCATCGAAAACCAACCACCGGGAATCAATGCCATGCCATCAGTTCCCACCACTCCCCTTGCAACAATCTGCTGGCTATCGGCGCCGGCAAAACGAGCAGGTACCTGCATACAGGAGATCATAGAATCTTCATGGGCATCTACATTTCCCTGTAGATTATCACCTGAACCGCCACAGGCCGTCAGCAAAATCATCAACAAAAAAAGGGTGTAATCCGCACTCTCATAATATTTGTAAATATAACACGTATTGATAGTTCTCTTCGCTGCAAGACCTACAATATACCCTCGATTGCTCAATTGAAACACGGTTTTTGGCATTACGCCCTGAAAAACTAGCTATCGACTTTCAAACCTCCTATTTTAGTCGCAAAAAAAAGATGCACACCGAAATTCAACAGCTTAGGAAACAGGTAAAGCACCTGCGGGTAATGGTTACCATTACAACGGTTTGCCTGGTCTTTTTAGCCGCGAGTAGTTTTCGCAGCAACCAGGATAAGTTTGAGATCATAAGGGCGAAAGGAATTGTGATTGAGGATAGTGCAGGCCGCGACCGGATTTTACTCGGTGCGCCCATTCCATCATCGGCATATCGAGTACGAACAGATACAGCGCGTGTACGTCAACACTGGGCGGGTGAGTTTCCGTCTGAAGACGAATACATGGGCTATTATAAAAATTACAAGCACAGCGCCATCGGAATGATCATCATGAACGAAGATGGTTTTGACCGTGTATTGATTGGCGACAAACTGGCGGATCCCAATATTGGCAATCGCGCTTTCGAAATTTCTGGTGTGTTATGGAATGATAAAGATGGCTGGGAACGCGGTGGCCTCGGTGTAAATACATTAAAAGACGGAAGATCCAGAAGCATTATTGGCGTTGACAACAACAACGGAGAAGCGGCGCATATTCTCGCACTGGAAGATGGCACGAATGGCATCTCTATTAGTGGGGGGCATGGAAGATTAATGCTGGGCTATTCCCCGAAAGACGGTATGTTTTTTCGTAATAAAGCAGACTTTACAGGCATAAAACTGTTGGACCGACAGGGAAAAACTACCTGGGAACAAAAGATGAATCCCTAGATAAAAACTAAGGTTTGGCTGCAACCATGTAAACAACCGATCCGGGAGGTACTGCGACCTTCAGGGTGCCGGTTAATGGTGCAGCCATTGCTTTTACTGCACTATAATCAGTTGGCCCCCCTACTGCACCGGAATTGGTTTGACCGTTTACCAGTACTTTCGTTGAATACTCACCATTATCGTTGCTGCCACTTAATGTGTACCAATAATAGCGATTACCCGCTTTAAAGTGTTTGAAATTTACAGCGACCGTACGATTTGAAGTTCCTTTGTTTACCAGTATTACACCAGCCTCACCCGAGCTAAAGCTGGAAGCATACGCAACAAGATCACCTGCTCCAGAATTAGACCTGATTGCAGACTCTACCATTCTGTCGCCAAAGAATTTTTGAAAATAATACATGTGAAAGAATGAAGGCCTCGGGTTCCAGGCATCCTCCGCAGGATTACTGAAACCGTTATTAAACGTACCATGATCATCACCGTTATCCCATGCATTGGCCAGATCCCATCGTGCTGCCTGCCCGAATTTATTTTTAATTATTTCCCCAAGCGCCAATGTTGCATGTACGCCTGCTACATTTGATACCATTTGTTTACTTCCTGTTGCCCAAATGTTCCATTCCGTTAAGGCGATGGGTTTCATCTGCACCAGGTTAGCGGCGGTATTCGTTTTTAAATATGCTGCTATCTTAGGGATAGTAACCTCTGCAGAGTTTAATATCACGCGCGCAGAACTGGTAGCGTCCTGGAAATAATCATGCACAATAAAGAAATCGGCAGCATTTCCCGCGGCTATGAAAAATTCATTGTTCCAGGTACGTGCAGTAACATTCCAACTATTGGTAGCGTCCACTCCTTCCAACACCGCGCCGATGTAAATAGTAGAACCAATTCCCTGCGCGGCTTTTTTCATACTATCAACAAACACTTTGAAATGCTGACCATAAATTGTTCCGTTAATAATTTCAGGCTGACCATCCTTATTTTGCCTTGTATTGATTTTATAACCAGCCTGCCACGGGCCATTCACTTCGTTTCCTATCTCCCAGAATTTTGTTCTTCCCGCATCATGCCTTACCCAGTTTGCGGCATTGTGCGCCGCCACGGCAACAGGATTTTCGCTCAAGCCATATCGTGCGTATGGGTAATTCACTGTAATCATGCCTTTGCTATTCGTATGCTGTAATACGGTATAATAATTAGCAAGCGACAGCGACCAGGATTCATTATTTTTTCCAGCCCAATAAGTATAATGAGGTTCCCCGGGCGACACCTCATAAGGCTGCAGGTTTGTATCGTACAAAGTATCGGCAACATCAGCCGGTGCCTGTCCACGCTCCTGGTCCCAGAAATAAAGCGAACTGAGATTCCCTCCCGGGAAACGGATCACCCGTGGTGCCAGCTTGTTGATATGATTCAGTAAAACCGGTTGATCCACGATTTGCGACATATAAGGATTCGCATTATTGCCATATACCCATTTGGGAACTTTCGTGATCACTTTGTTCAAATCAATATTCACCGTATCAGTTGCTGTACCACCGGCAGGGCCGGTTAATGTAAAATCAGGTGTTGTAAACGACAATGGCGCCCAGTCATCCAGGAAAAAAACCCTGTGACGCAGCCGCTGGAACGTCAACAGGATTGTAAATGGAATCCTCAGGATTACCGTCGGGTCTACCGGGACCCTGGGGCTCATCTATATCCCCTTTTGACTTTTTACAGGAAGTCACTAAAAGCATCAGCACGACTGGTACTAGCAAACGTTTCAACAACATGTTGCGGGCAGCAAACGATTTAGAAGATTGCTGGTATCAAATTAGGTAAAAAGATTCGGAGATCGATGACCGATGTCCAATGACCAGTGCCAGATAGAAGTTAGTTCATGACAGAATGGTAATTGAACGTCAAAGCGTTAGCAATACGGTTAGGGGGTATTGTATTTTGTTTGCCATTCATGGTACTTTATTAGCATAGAGATGAATCCGGTGCGGTTACTCATCGGCACCTTTCCAGCCGAAATACCAAACTACTGCAAAACAAAAAATGGGAACGAGGTAAGCAAGTTGAACATTGCCCGTTAGGTCGGTGATGAGTCCAAACAACAATGGCAATAAAGCAGCACCAACTATGGCCATAATAATCAGGCTGCTTCCAAATTCAGTATGTTGTTTCAGGTTGCGAATACCCAGTGCGAAGATGGTTGGGAACATGATTGACATAAAGAAGCAAATTCCGACAACGGTGTAAATGGTAATCATTCCCGATGCAAAAACAGCAACCCATCCGAGCAGGAAACTCATTATTGCATAAAGCATGAGCAATTTCCGTGCTTCAAAATATTGCATGAGTGCAGTGCCGATAAATCGCCCTGCGAGAAAAGCCATTCCACAAATGAAAAGATAATCACCTGCTTCCTTTTGTGTGATGCCTGCGGATACAGGCGCATACAAAAGAAATGTGCTAAACACGCAAACCTGTGCACCTACATAAAAGAACTGTGTAACGATGGCCCAGCGCAAATGGCGAAAACTGAGTGGTCCCTTCCTGGTAGATGTCGAAGTTAGTTCTGTTGATTGCTCCTGGCTACCGGCACTACCATGATGATGAACAGCATCCTGTTGGATTTTTGGCAACTTCAGGAATGAGAAAATGATTGCCACTACCACCAGTGCAAGTCCAAGAATGAGGTAAGGTATTTTAACTGAAGAAGCTTCTGAAGCCAGTGCCGCCGTGCGGGCAGCTTCAGTCATTGCAGCAAGCTGCTCGTCGGTATGCGTCTCCGTTAAGATAACCCGTACACCAATCGCTGGCGCCAGGGCAGCCGCTAGACCATTAAACGATTGAGAAAAATTCAATCGCATGGGTGCGGTTGCAGGATCACCCAACGCTGACGCATAGGGATTGGCTGCCGTCTCCAGCATGGTAAGGCCGGTAGCAATCACAAACAATGCGGCCAGAAAAAATAAATATGACTGGAGGTTAGCCGCAGGTATAAAAAGAAAAGCACCCATTGCAAAAACCAGTAAACCGGTGATGATTCCCACCTTATATCCAAACCGCTTCATCAACATACCCGCTGGTATCGCCATTAAAAAATACGCAGCATACACAGCGGTATCAATTAGTGTAGATTGCGTTGTATTCAACGTAAACGACCGCTTCAAATGCGGAATCAACACCGGATTAAAGTTGTGCACAAAGCCCCAAAGAAAAAAGAGGCTCGTGATCATGATAAAGGCGAAGAGATATTTGCGGGTGGTGAGGGACATGAGTTTGATGTTTGATGGTGGAGGGTGGAGGGTCGATGGTGGAGGGTCGATGATCGATGATAGATGACCGATGTCCGGGATTCGATGACCGATGACGTGTTAAAAAGCAGGATACCGCTCCTAATGACAAAAGGGCATCATGCACGCGAATGCTACGTCGGACATCGGACATCGGACATCGAATCTAGGTCATCGACCTATCTAAATGCACATATCCCCCATCCACATGAATCAACTGCCCCGTGGTGTGGCTGCTGCGGGTGGAGATGAGGAATACAGCCATATTCGCTATTTCTTCTGTTGTTGTCATTCTTTTTTCCAAAGGAATTCGTTGCGTAATGGTTTTGATTTTTCTTCAGGATTGGGAAGGGTTTGAATCCAACTGGCATATTGCGGTGTCCAGCTTTCTGCAACGACAATTGCATTGACCCGAATACCAAATTGAGCAAGCTCTACCGCCCATTCCCGGGTGAGCGCATTGCGCGCACCATTCGATGCTGCATAACCAGAAGTATTGCCCTGTCCGGTTTCAGCAGTTTTGGATGTAATATTCAGTATTGTTCCTTTCGACAACTTCAAATAAGGCAAAGCATGGTGAGCCATCAGGTAATAATGTACCACGCTTTTGTGCAGCGATGCGATAAACTCCTCATAGGTTCCTGTTTCGAGCCCTACGCCATCATTCAAACCTGCATTGTTTACAACCGCATCGATCCGGTTATACAAAGTCGCTGCCGTTGACACGGCCTGGCGGCAGGCCCCGGGATCAGCAAGCTCTGCAATAATGGAATGCGCTTTCCCTCCCTGTTCAACGATCGATTTCACCACCACCTCATTATCCTCACGGCTCCTACCGATAATCACTGGAATTGCATGTTCCGCCGCCAGTGCGCGCACAATTCCTTCACCAATTCCTTTTGCACCACCGGTTACCAAAACGACTTTGTCTTTCAAATACAAATCCATAAATACAAGATTAATCAAAAAACCTGCAAATGCACTATGCGGGTAATTCAAATATGGAATCCATCAGTATCCATTTTTCGCCCGGTTTGGCCCAGGGCAGCGCCTGCTGGTAATTCCACATCAATTCTTCCCACGCCTGTACATCAGCATTTGCTGCATCCATTTCACCTTTTCTGGCAAATGAAAATTCATCCGTCGCTTCAATGATCATACATAAGCGGTTGCCCGTACGGAAAATATCAAGGGAAAGAATACCCGCGTCGCGGATACTTTTGGTAATCGCCGGCCATATTTCGCGGTGATGTTTTTCATACTCCGCAATCAATGCAGGATCATCTTTTAAATCGAGGGCTAAAACAAATCGTTGCATGCTATAATCAGGACTAATGAATGATAAGTCCCGAAGCTAATACAGGAAGCGGAATTATGCAAATGCGGGATCCTCTGTCTGAACCGTTACTTCTGCAAATCAGGGCGTAGCATTTTGGTTGAAATAAACGAGGCCTGTTCTAGAATTGATATAACCGTAAACTTTATATTTTTTCTTCAAAACCTCCGGTGATTAAAAAGAAACCATCATGAAATTCTCTTATTCGCCTGTGGGCAAATGGATAAAGTTGCCTCCCATCTGTATAGAATAAACCGCTCTTGTTATCCTGATCGGTCACAATCAAAACATTGGGCTCACCGGTTCTTAACATGATGCGGTATTTCAGCGGCAATATTTCCTTACCCGTTTTATCAATCAGCCCATATTCAAAAGTATAGCCATTTGTTCTCACAATTGCCACCCCGTTCTCAAAGAAAAAATTTGCATCATATCCATTCGCGAATGCCTTTCGACCCTGCTTGTTATATGCATACCATTTTTTATCAGGGTGTCTGATTGCAACGAGGCCATCCGTATACCGCAAATCTTGAATCGACTCAAGGTACTGTCGCTGGTTTTCGATCGCCGTGTCTTCATAAGTCACCAACTGGGTGATGCGATTCCCATTCAGGTCATGAACGTTATGCACGTTGTTGATGTAACCTATAATCGCAACATTGTCGCTTACCGGATGCGTGATGATCCCAAGAAAAGTAAATGCAATTTTTCCATTATCAATGTTCATATATGCACTGGTGTCACCGGCAACATTATGAAAACTGGCATAGGGTGCCCATTCAGAAACCCACACCCTTTTATACAGTGGGGGAAGGACCAGTTTTCCGTACCGGTTAATGACGCCAAAAAGCCCGTTCACTGAAATTTTTGCACCATACTTCTGGGCGAATATATTCTCAACAGGATAGTTCAATAACGGGATTCCATCTTTCCCATACACCCATAGTTTATCATGCTGCTTCAATCCAAGTGCGCAGGCTTCTGGCTGGGAAACAACTTTATCAAAATCGACCGGTACTTTCAAGCCTTTAAAATTATAGAGGTGTATAATCTTTCGATTTGCGATTTCCTTATGTGCAATCAATACATTCAGTTCGTCAAAACGCTGAATATAGTTGTAATCAAAAGGAACGATAATTTTTCCTGTACTGTCGATAACACCATTTCCTTTGGGTTGCTTAACAATTGCAACACCTTTTCGCATGGGCCCTCCATCTGTCAGTACTGTATCGTAATAAGCCCATGTTCCGTTGAGCCGGATATAACCTTTCCATTTGTCGCTCTCAACATATGCCTTCCCTTCGCTAAAAGGTCGCGCTTCATCAAAAACAAATTGGATGCGCTCGTTGTTAAGTGCGTCAATGTACCCGTACTTCCCTTTCAACAGGTAGGGAAATAATTCAGGTACCTGGGCCTGTAATAAATTACAACAACCAATACACAAGAGGATAAGGAGGCGGTTCATTCGTAATATTTGGGACAAACTAGAAAATACGGGGGAGCGTCAAATACCCGAAAGACGGTATAATAAATGTGACAATGTGGAAATGTGACAATGTGGAAATGTGGAAATGAGAAAATGCAATCTGTGTTTAGATCTGCGTAAATCTGTGTGAACGCTCTTCGGATATCAGGTTGATAACACGGGAGGGGAATTTCACACAGATTTACACAGATTAAAGCACAGATTTACGCAGATTTGAACACAGATTTACGCAGATTTTTGTACGTCGGAGCCTTACATTTCCACATTACTTTTTATTCTGCCATCAGATAGATCGCTACAACTGCAAGGCAAAGTCCTACGATTACAACGGGATCTGGGATTTTTCCGTAAAATAGGAGAGAAATAATGATGGTGATAACAGGCGCCAGGGCGGTTACGGGTACCACGATGATTGCTTTTCCGTAACGGATGGCATAAACGAGTGTGAGTGCACCAATGGCATTGAGTATCTGTATCCCCCCGCCAGCCAGGGACCATCGGTACCCCAATTGATGGGTTGATTGAAGTCGGTCATTGCGATGGCAACAGGAATAAGCGTCAGCCCGGTGAGCATCATGTAAAAGAAAATGCTTTCGGCTTTCATAGTCTGGTTAGCCTTCTTCATAAAATAGGCCTGAACGCCCCAGAGAATGAATACCAGGATTGCCAGTATCAACCATAGCAATCCGGTTACATGCGTATCGGATGGTGACGTGTACGACAACAGCAGAATCGCAATTAATGCAAGCCCGATTCCCCACCAGTGTTTGCGTGTGGTTGTTTCTTTTAGCAGAAATACCGATAGCAAAATGGTAACAACCGGCGAGAGGGAGATAACCGGAAAAACGATGTACGCAGGTCCGTCGCGTAATGCCTGGAAAAGGATGAGTTGTCCACCTGCACCAGTAAGGCCGATGATAAGTCCGAGAATAATGGAACGTGGATCTTTATCCAGTTTCCACTTAATGATGCTCAGCGCCACGAGGGCGCAGGGTATCATTGTAAGTGCCCAAACGGAATAACCTAAGGTTGCAGGAAAACCGTTCTTTTCGGGTAGCTCGATAAATGCGCCCCAAACACCCCAGCTCAGGGTGGTGATGAGGGCAAACAGTTGCCAGGGTTTTTTATTCAAAGCAGAGATTTTTTAGGCGACCTAAACAATGATCACCTTCACCCCGGCATTTTCCAGTTTTTTGCGGTCCTCTGCCGGTATTTCGGCATCGGTAACTACAACATCTACTTCAGTAACCGGCGAGATGAAAGCGAAACTTCTTTTGTGAAACTTGCTGCTGTCGGCAACAACAATCACCTGTTTTGATATTTCAATCATCACGCGGTTGAGGTGTGCTTCTTCCACATTGGGTGTAGACAGGCCGTGTGTGGTATTGAAACCATCTACAGCCAGGAACAGTTTATCGCAGAAATAATTCTTGAAGTTCTCTTCAGCGGCACCACCTACCAGCGACAGGGAGTTTTTTCTCAGGAAGCCTCCCGGAATAATCACGTTTGCTTTTTTGATGATCGGCCATTTGATTGGCGATATTCAGGGCATTCGTAATTACTGTAAGGTTGTTCACATTAATCAGGTTGCGCGCAATCTCCATGGTGGTCGTTCCTGAGTCGAGGATAATTGTATCCCCATCTTCCACCAGTGTTGCTGCAGCTTTCCCGATTCTTTTCTTTTCCTCCAGGTGCTGTTTGTTCTTGTCGGTCAGGTTAAAATCGATCCCGACCCTGTCAACCTTAATGGCCCCACCCCGCGCGCGAATCAGCATATTCTTCTGTTCCAGCCTGATGAGGTCGTTGCGGATGGTTACTTCACTCACTTTCAATTCCTGCGAAAGACTGGGCACGTCTACCTGCCCATGTTGATCCAATTTTTCCAGGATCAGCGCCCGGCGGCTTACCGTCGAAACTTTGTCGGGATTCTTCATGCTTATGCTATTCAGTGGCTTGAATCAGGGTAAAACCAGTTCCCGGGTTTAGCGGTACCAGTCAATTATCATAACAATGGTACCACTAAATAATGAAATGAAATACAAATTCGAAAAAATTACCCTCAAATATAAGAAAAAAGGCAAAAAATAAGATTAAATAAAAATTTGGTTAAGGAATTATAATTATTACTTTTACAAAATAACGAAACGAAAGGTTTTTAATAAGGTAAATGAAACGATATGGCAGAAAGCCAGGCTACCGGAATTGATGGATCCCTTATTTTAGGCAGAGAGCTGGCATATTGGGAGCAACGGGGAGCGCAGCATACCGCCCGCGAGATCCAGCAGCAGCCCCGCCTTTGGGAAGAAACATGGCAAACAGTAAATGTCCAAAAAGCCCCACTGGAAGAATTTCTCACTGAAGCTTATGCGCATTCCGACCTCGAGATCATTCTCACCGGAGCCGGTAGCTCCGCATTTATCGGTGAAATTCTCGCAGGACCCTTTCAGCATTTTACACAAAAGAAGACTTCCGCATACGCGACCACCAACCTGATTACACACCCACAACATTTCTTTAATCCCGACCGCACTTTATTATTAGTATCCTTTGCGCGCTCGGGAAACAGCCCGGAAAGTGTGGCCGCGATGGATATGGCCAATAAATTCTGCAAAAAGGTTTATCACCTCGTTGTAACCTGCAGTTCAAGTGGTAAACTGGCCCGCAATGCCAGCAGCCACCCAAGTTTTGTATTCCTGTTGCCCGACCACGCAAACGACCAGGCCCTTGCCATGACAGGCAGCTTCAGCTCCATGCTGCTCGCAGGGCATTTGATAGCCCGACTGCAACAATTACCAGTGCTGCATAGCCAGGTTCAACTGTTGTGCGCCTATGGACAAAAGATTATCAGCGATTACGCAACTGCGCTGGAAAAAGTAGCACAGCTTGAATTTGATCGTGCCGTTTTCCTGGGTTCGGGCCCATTATATGGTACGGCACTCGAGTCGCACTTAAAAGTACAGGAACTTACGGATGGACAGATTATTTGCAAGTTCGATTCATTCCTTGGATTGAGACACGGTCCCAAGGTGGTGATTTCACCGCGCACCATTTTAGTTTACCTGCTCTCCAACGACCCATACGCGCACTTATACGAGAAAGATCTATTAAGAAATATTCACGACGGCGAAAAAGGCCGGTTCCAGATAGCAATTGCTGAACATGCTGGTACGGCGCCTTCCATGGCCGACATGCCGATTATTCTTTCGGACGATGACAGTACTTCCCTGGAAGAAGATTTTCTTTCAGTATGTAATGTATTGCCTTCGCAATTGCTGGGACTGTACAAATCAATTCAACTGGGTCTGGAGCCTGATCAACCTTCGCGTAATGGAACGATTACACGTGTTGTACAGGGAGTAACGATTTACCCGGTTCCAAATCCTTTGAGCCTTAAAGAAAACCATTAATCATTAACCTTTTTTTGAAAGCCCGGCTTGTGATTTCCAAGCCAACAAAGCCCTAGTTTTAAGCCCTAAACAATACATCATGAACAAGGAGAAACGGAAATACGATGTAGTGGTGGTGGGCGAATTGAACGTTGACCTCATTTTGAATAGCATGGATCAGTTTCCCAAAACTGGTCGCGAAATATTTGCCCGCCAAATGCATCTTACTTTGGGCAGTTCTGCAGCCATACTTGCCAGCAACCTCAGTAGTCTTGGCGCCAGTGTCGTTTTCCTGGGACAGGTGGGCAATGATGTGTTCGGAAAACTGGTGATCGAAAGCCTGGAAAATGCAGGTGTGGATACACAGTATATAATCGTGAATGATCATACTCCCACAGGAGCGAGTATCGGTTTACAACACGACGATGACCGCGCAATGGTTACGTTTGCCGGTGCAATGGAATCACTGAAGTTTGAGTCATTACCATTGCATGTGCTGGATGAAGCGCGACATCTTCATTTTTCTTCCTACTTTTTTTCAACCGGCGCTGCAACGCAGCATCGCGCAGTTGTTTAAACTGGCACACGAGAAAGACCTGACCACGTCCTTCGATATGCAATCGGATCCGCAGGATAAATGGAATATGGACTTCGGCTCCATTCTGCCGCATGTCGATCTGTTTTTCCCCAATGAACATGAATTGCTGAAACTGACGCGTAGCAATAGCCTGACGGATGCAATTGATAAGATAACTCCTTATTCAAACGTTCTCGCCATCAAACGCGGCGCCAACGGTTCTGTTGTTGTATTCAACAATACATCTGTACAACACGCAGGATATGTAAGTCCGCAGGTTGTTGATGCCATTGGTGCAGGCGATAGTTTTAATGCAGGATTCATTTTTGAATTTCTCAATAATAAGCGACTGGAAGTATGCCAGGATTTTGCCAATAAAACCGGCGCCTGGAGCACAACCGCACCGGGCGGCACCACCGCTTTCAGTACGCTAAAAAATGCAGCTCAATATGTACGAGACCAATTCAGCCACGCAAAAGCGACATCTCCGTGATGTTTTAAAAAATATCAACAAAGAAGGTGGAGCGTTGCTGGCGACCAACTTCTACAACTACGAAACGCTGAAAGGCGTTTTACTTGCTGCACGTGAACTGAAAAGTCCCGTTATCCTGCAACTTACCCGCAGCTCTATTGAATACATGGGTTTACGGCCCGCAGTAGCGCTGGCCCGCGCCGCCAGCCAGGATTATGAAGTAGAAACCTGGATACATCTCGACCACGGCGATTCCTACGAACTGGTACAAAAATGTCTCGATGCCGGCTTTGATTCTGTTATGATCGATGCCAGTGAGAAATCTTTTGTTGAAAACATTACTGTAACCAGTCAGGTTGTAAAACTGGCCGCACAGTATGGTGCACAGGTGGAAGCCGAACTGGGATATGTTGCGAAATTGGGACAATCCAAAGAGAAGACAGGATTTACTCAACCTGAAGAAGCAAAATTATTCGTAGATGAAACGGGCGTGGATTCACTGGCAGTGGCAATAGGAAGTGCGCATGGCTTCTACACCGAAGAACCCAAACTGGATATCGCTTTACTCGCGAAAATACATGCAGCCACTACCGCAAACCTCGTACTGCATGGCGGCTCCGGTATTCCGCATCCAGTTTTACGTGAAGCCATTCAAAATGGTATCAGTAAAATTAATCTCGCAACCGAGATCAAAAATATTTTTACCCGTACGCTTCAACAATGCCTGCAGAAAACGGAAGAGATAGACCTGCGCAAATCTTTCCCCCCAGCGATTGCTGCAGTAACCTCCCTGGTAAAGGAAAAGCTGGAAGTGGTGAAACCTGCCAAATTGTAAGTAGTTGCAAGTTTAGATATCCGCCAAAACAAAAAGAGCCGCGATGCGGCTCTTTGTCTATTGTATAGTTGCAATAAAATTGGTTTACATCATGATGGGTAATTGTATTCCGATTTTACAGTCGTGCCGCACCAGGGCTTTGCGTCCCTTCGAGATGGAGCTCTATTACTTTAATTGGCGAGGTTATCAAAACCATTTTTATTTCTGTTTTATGAATGTTGCTCATCATGACATTTCTTGCAAATTGAAACCAGCTAGTGGATAGGTTCCCTACAGATATTTTTTTCTTGCGCTGTGTTTATGATGTACTTGAGTTGCTTTATCGCCGCAATAAACACAGGTCCAGTTGTCCCTTTTCAAAACAATTATTCTTTTCCGTTTCCATGCATCAAATTTTAGGTATTGATTCGTGTAATAATCTCTGCGCCGTTTACGCTCAGCCTCAAATCGCCAACGACCAATAGCTTAAACAACGACGGCAATCAATATGATAATAATAAGCTGAACCATGTTAACAGGTATAAACTAAGCGTTTAGTTTATTCCATTGCGACTGAAATTCTTCAAACGTTATTTTTCCACTTTCATATTGCTTTTGCAGATTAGCCTGGGCGTCATTAGGAGGCCCCTCGTCCATTTTTTTATAATTTTTTAGAGGCGCAGTATTCCTAGCGCGAGCTTCTTTAATCCCGTTTCGAACAGCCGCCTTTATAACATAATATAGAAGCACCCAGTTAGTTACTCCCGCCAATGCATAAAGTAGAATCGTCTTTGTTGTAGTCACTGGACTAATTTGCAGTGTCGTCGACCAGATTTAAGCTCAATTTTCCAATTCAGTGTGGTGAACCGTTCCCCTGTGCAGTGGACAGGCAATATTGAAATACTATTTCAAACTGTTCATTTCTCACCTCCAGAATGCAATATTCTGATCTTAGCTCTATGGCCATTTGAATTACGATAAGAGTAACCAAATAAAACACAAACTCGCTATTATTATTTCCATCACTTATGATTGCGCTGTTTTTAAGGATTAAGCCCTTTATAAATAAATAAAGGACCCACAGGCACCTTTATATTAATTTCTTACATCATACGCTGCAGCTCAAAAACTACTTCCTGCTTCGCAAATTCGCAATCAGATACTGATAAAATGCAGTTCCGAGTTCTCTTGCAGCTACTGCATTGGGATGCGAATCATCGTCGTCGTGTTTTAATTCGTACTCATACTTCAGGCAATACGGATATCGCGGCGCAACCGCTTGCTCATCCATCTCAGCTGACAAGGTGAAATAATCGAAAATATGTATGTTGGAATAGGTTTTGCCTTCTTCAGTTAGCCATTCATTTTTTACCCACTCCACAAATTGCTTCGCACGCCATGCATTTGCAGGAGCACCACCAACCAGATGATGACGCGGCGCCAGCGTCCATATCACAAAATGATTATTGGGAAACTGTGCAAACTTTTCACGCAATGCACGGTACTGCACTTTGTAATTCTCAAGGCTCTTTCTTGAAGAGGTAATTTCGGGTTTGCCAATGTCTTCGAGGATATCAGCACCCGGATAACAATGCTTCAACACAATCGTATTGTATTTCGCCGTCAACCCTTCCAGGCATTCCACACTCGCATAACCCGGGTCATTTTTCTTCTCTTCACAATATCCATCGAGCCAGATCTTCCAGTAGTCATATGGATAATTTGCCCAGGGATATGGCTTGTCCGGGAAATTTCGCTCGGCAATGGAATAGTTCGTACCATTTGCCTGGTTGTAAGTTTTAAATGAATCTGCTACATTTCCTCCATTGTATGCAAGTCTTCCAGTACTGTGATGAAGAAAAATAATGCTTTCATTTTGCGCCTTGCCACAAACGCCTGCAAGCATAAACCAAACAAGAACAAAATATTTCATAATGGCTTACTATTTACATTAATTTTTTATCTTCATCCGCATTAATACAGAACTATGCTTTTCCAATTTTGCTGAAAACTTCTTCTTCGTGGTCCCACGTGTCACTTTATCCCAGACATCAAACAATTCATATTCAATTTTCCCGGCGTTCAAAGCTTTTTGATTGACGGGATATACCACATTTTCCTTTTTTCCAGTCGAAGCTTACAGATTTTGTTTTATTGCTCCTGTTTACAAAACACACAGCCCACTCATCGTTCTCCAGGGGTTTAAACCAAACCTGCAGACTATCTACATTGGAATAACGAAAGCCCTGCCATCCCATTTTATCCTGGTCAATTGCAATCGCATCTTTATTTGTTAGAATGCGGATAGTGGTATCGCTCATCTTCGTCAGATCATTTCCGGCCATCAGCGGCGCGGCCATCATACACCAAATAGAAAAATGTGTTTTGTCCTGTGCTTCCGTTTGTCCATTTCCTACCTCCATCATATCCGGATCATTCCATGCACCGGGCGATGCATAAGGATACAGGTCAGCAGCAATATCAACTATCCGCATTACACCATTGCTGTGCCAGGTGTCATACTGTTTGATGCCGTCAAAGACATTACCGATATCCCCCGATATGCGCCAAAGATGCCCCACCTCCTTTGCCCAGGTCCAGGGTTTGGTGGTGCCCCATTCGCAGAGACTAAATACGACAGGTCGACCCGCATCCTTTAATGCCTGGCTCATTTTTTTATAAGACTCCTGTGCATCAAAACCTTCGCTATAACACCAATCATATTTTAAATAATCAACACCCCAGGATGCATACAGCCGCGCGTCCTGTTCTTCATATCCATGTGAACCGGGAAATTTCGCACAGGTCATTGTACCGCCACAATTGTAGAGACCAAATTTTAGTCCTTTGGAATGTACATAATCTGCCAGCGCTTTCATGCCCGATGGAAATTTTACGGGATCTGCAACGAGATCGCCGGTAACACTATCACGCTTGCGTGTGCTCCATCCATCGTCGAGGTTGATATATTGATAGCCTGCATCCCGCATGCCCGACGATACCATATAATCAGCAATGCCCTTAATCAACTCTTCGTTGATACGCGTGCCGAATGTATTCCAACTGCTCCATCCCATTGGTGGCGTTTGTGCCAAACCGTGGAACTTTTGAGCCGATGCAAAGTTGCAGAGCAACAGCAAAAATGATAACAATCGAAATTTCATATGGAAGTTATTATGTCGTTATGAATTGCGCGAGCATCGTTACTACGGTTGCTGATGAAAAAAAGAGATTTTCTTTTTCTCATTCTTCGCTTTATATCTTAATAATGCTTCTACATAATAGTAGTCGGCATAAATAAGCGGCACATCAATTTCGCTGTTGCCGGGTTTATGACCGGTAGAATGTTTCAACATGAAATTGTGTATTTCACCCAGCTTCGTTCTATACGCATCAGATGAAAGCGATACCAACATGTCTTCAGCAGCACCGAAGTATGTTTTCTTCTTTTTACCTTTTGTATAATCACTTAGTTCAAATAAAGCGCTGCTGATAATGGCGCCTGCTGATGCATCGCGCTCTTCGCCGGGACGGCTGAAATCCCACCAGGGAATTTTATCGGATGGTAAATTAGGATGTGATAACAGGAAATCTGCAATTGCCTGCGCCTTTTTCAAATAACGTTTCTTCTTTGTTTCTCGATACATCATCGTATATCCATACACCGCCCAGGCCTGCCCTCTTGCCCATGCACTTTCATCCGCAGCGCCCTGGTGCGTTTTACGTGCTTCCACTTCTCCATTCGGCCCGTAGCAAACCACATGATAGCTGCTATGATCGGGACGGAAATGATTTTTCAACGTAACATCCGCATGTTTGATCGCGATGTTACGGTACTTTTTATCCCCCGATACACGTGTTGCCCATGTGAGATAATCGAGGTTCATCAGGTTGTCGACAATCACGGGATATTCAAAATTCTGGAACTTGTCCCAACTCTTAATGACCCCACGTGCCGGATCAAAACGAGTGGACAGGGAATTTGCACCCTGCAACAGTATCTTTTTGTAGTTCTCATCCCCGGTTTGATAATATCCATTTGCAAAGGGATAAAACACCATGAAACCGAGGTCATGCGTTGTTGTGTTATACTGTTCTTTTTCTACAGCCATTGTCCACTTTTGCGCAGCGTCTTTCCATTTAGGGTCATTGGAATAACGATGCAGGTACCAAAGCGTGGCGCCGAAGAAACCACTGGTCCACCAATCGGAACTCATATCTCGCAAGCTTCCATCGGGCCAGATCGACTGCGGAAACTTTTTTGTATCGGGATGCTCGGCCAGCATCAATTCATACTGTTGCATTGCCAGCTTCAACTGCGCATCTACATCTACTTTCGGCTGACTATAAGCGCCACAAACGATCAACTGTAATGCGGCCAGGAAAACAAAAACTCTAGACATGACTTGTTCCAATTTTTATGCGGTTAACTCAATTTGATATTATTATTTCAGAAGGCAGCTTCCTTCTGGTATTCATTGTACAGGTTTTTAATTGTTTCTACAGGCAATGGCGTTTTTTGTATTACCAAGCGATAACGCAGGGTCAAACCATCTTTGCTGATGATAACGGCTACCCTTCCGGGGAAAAGTGCATTCTGCATGCTAAGGTCTTTCGGGCCTCGCAGAATCCATGATTGTTCCGGACCGGGATACGCCGCTTTACAAAAGAGCGCAATTGATTGTTTCTCCGTTCCGTTGAATGTGCCGTTAAAAATAATCCAGGGAGCGCCCGTTACAGCTGTTTCACGCGGCTGCAAAACGGAATCGGCCGAAAAGAACTCAAGGTCTTCCGGCAATTTCCATCGCGTAGAAAAACCTCCATAACCTTTTATGTCATTGCTACCACCCAGCGCGATACTGTCTTTCAAAGCGAATAATGTAATGGAGAAATCAACCAACCTGTACGTGTCTGTAGCCTCGTTAACGCGAATAGCTACCTTTTCCCTAATAATGGATTTATCTTCTGCATCGATGCTGTCGGCCAACCAGTTCAATTCTGAATGTAAGACCAAAGCTTTCTCCTGCGTCTCAATGCTATTGTCGCCGGGAACAAACCTGATTTTATCCGACACCCAACTATCCCCAATTTGTTGTCCTTTCCACAACACCTGGTGCCAGGCCCAGAATATCCCACGATGATGCGGATGATCTTTGGGACCATCCTGTGTTAATTCATTTCCTTCCCAATCATATAAAGGATGGACATATCCCGAACGTTCAAATTTTCCATTGATAGCTTTTGGCGCCACCTGGAAAAATAATACCGGTTTATCGCCCTGCTTTATTGAATATCCTTCATCATTCTTTGTATAAGAAAGTGATGACGTTTGTGTGCAACCTGCAACCAATAAGATACAGGCGGCTGCGAATCTATTCAGGATCTTCATACCTCTTATTTTTTCTTTTTCGAAAGTGAAACGGACAACTGCCTGTTACTATTGATGGTAAATTTCTCTGTCTTGCCATCCACTTTTACCCGAAAGGGATTTGCATTGATACTGAGTTCTGGTGTAACATTCTCCACCGTAACCAGTGAAGTTACAATACCATGCTCGTTTGTACTGGCATCCAGCACCAGTGAATCCTGTGCATTCCAAACCTGAACACGTTTGCCAGCGGCTGCATTTCCTCTTGCATCTTTTACCTCCACCTTCAGGTTCCATTTCACAAGATAAGAATGTCCCTTACCTTCCACTTTAATGCCAAATGTATCATTGATAATTTCATTGTTTTCCAACACCACTTCTTTTGCGATACAACCCTTGCAATCGTCAAAACCCATGCGGAAAGGTTTATAATCGGGCAGTGCTCCTTCTGTTTTTATCACCACATTGTTTGTTATTTTGGTGCGAATGGTACCACCGTATTTCCCGGCGATCCAGAAAGCAGGCACATTGCTGCGAACACGGTTATTAAAGAAGTTGCCGCCAAAACCCTGTGTACCTCCGGTGATAAAAAATGCAGTCGCCAGTGCCTTAGACGCTGGTGCTGTATGAACAATTTCTATATCGTTCCCAAAAATATCATTGTCACCACCGCTGGCTGAATAAAATACAGCCCACGACAATGGAACGTAAGGTTCCGGTTTTTCAAAATTAATTGCGGTGATTTTGATACGGTTGTTAAACACGCGGTTGCCATAGGCCCCTTTCGGTGAGCCGGGAGGAGCATTGTAATCAGCAATGCGAATTGCATTGGCACTATATTCTTCGCGTCCATATTCGCAGGTAGGCGCCGAAGAACGAATGTCAATATCGTTATTAAAAATATCGATATACTTCTTTTGATAAATTTCTATTCCTGATCCACGGATGGGTTTAATCGTATTATTGTAAACACGCGAACTATCACCCATCGCCATAATGCTGTAGTGGTTGGTTACAGCCTGGTTATTCGCGAAGAAATTATGATGGATGGATGAATGTTTCCCTTTAAAAACGAGACAACCCTGCCCACCATAGAACTCAGAATAAGAAACCTCCGACGGTTTATCGCCCCTGATATCTACGGCATAAAAACTGCTGCCGTGTCGGTTAATCAAAAATGGATTTTCTACTTCAAAGCGACAGTTATTGATGGTGGCCTGTACAATATCCGCAGCCGTACTGTTCACGCCTTTTGCAATGAAGTGTACATTATCCAACAATATGTGTACATCATCGGCCGTGCTTTGAATGCCCCAACTGATGGCCCCCACGGTTTGCCTGTTCCACCACACCATTTTTTATGGTGATGATTCCCGAACCTTTTACCGGTTCGATGAATGAAACAGGTTTACCGGTTTTTGCATCAGCCGTATAATCAAAGAAAGCGCTGTGATCAGTACCGTATAAATGGTCATAGTGACCAAATGCATGTGTGCGACCTACCACACCGATGCCAACATCCATCGCTGGCAGGATATTTACTTCGTCAATCAATACATCGGTGTCGGCTTTAATACGCAAGCGGTATTTACCCGCCGGCAGTCCATTGAGGTGTGCATAGATATAACCTCCGCCCAGGCGTGGTGATTTTTGCAACACCGGAGCACTGATCTTTTCCCCGTCCGCGTAAGTTGTTCGTACTTCCACATTATTTCCGGCTTCATCTTCCACATAAACACTCATCTTCATTTCATTCTTCAGATCTCCTTTCATTTTGGGATCGTGGTAATGGCGACCCGTAATACCTACGAGCGCCACATAAGAACGTTGTGCAAGCGGAAGGTTCACATAGGCAGATCGCACTTCATCACCTTCATCAAGGCTTAATAATTTTTCGCCCACAAACGTGTGAATATCGATTGTATTCATGCGTTTGGCACCGGGTGCCTTTGAAAGGTCCCAACCTTCCAGCCCGGTTTCAAAACCTGAGTTCTTTAATGTATCATAGTTGCCGGCTGTATAAACGATGCGGTATCCATTCAAATCAAGTGTTACATCCTTCCCTAAAAAAATCGCACTGCGCTCCGACACTACATCCTGCGTGAGCACATAAGTACGCCCCTGCTCGCCATAGAATCCAGGGCCGGTTACAGGAATTTCTCCGGGCAAAAGCGCGCGATGTTTTACAGGTTTGTATTGCGCCGACGAAAACAGTGCAACCGTGGTCAAAGCCACACTCAACATCAGACGGGCTGCCGCATTTTTTGGGGGAAGAAATAAATTTGTTCATGGTTTTGCAATCGTCATTTTATCATCAGTATTCTTTACCAGTTTTATCGTCTTTTTCTTACCTGCTGTTTCTACAGTATAAGATAAAAATGATGACTCCGTTGTTTTGGACTTCTCTTCCGACAACAATTCAGTTTGCACCCAGCCATTCTCATCGGACTGAAGCTCCGCCACGATTTCGTTTTTATAGTTTTTTATAAAAACACTACGGGAAAGGAACCGGTCTGTTATTTTTATCAACCAACTGCAGGCGATACGTCCAATATACTTTATAGGAATGATCCTGCTTTGTTTTATCGATGGAAAATAATCCATCCTTCACTTCATTTGACCGGAACTCAACATCTTTAGCATAACAGGTGTTACAGCCATCATAGCCCATGGTAACGGTTGCGAATTTATCAGTCGGACGAAGCGATTTAAAAGTATTGTTATTTAGATTACTTTTTTGATGCACCTCCATACATACCTGCCACCCATACCGCAGATACATTACTCGTGATGGTATTGTTGTAAAACTGACCTCCATAATAATTAGGGCCGGGAACGATATAAAATGCAGCAGTAATGGTTTTCGAAGCGGGATTTGTCTTCTTTAACACAATTTCATTTTCATAAATATAATTCTCTCCGCCACTCGCACTATAGTAGATCGCAAATACCATTGGCAGATATTCGGGCAGTCCTTTATGTTCTTTCGCTTTTACAAAAAATTTATTGCGATAAATTCTATTGCCTAAAGCTGCTTTGGGAGAACCGGGGGCAGAACCATAATCACCCATTCGAACACCAGCAACACTGTATTCCTCTTTACCATATTCGCATATAGGATCAGAACTTTCTAATTTGAAAATATTATCAAATACTTCCGTGTTTTTGGAAACATAAATTCCAGATCCTCTTTTGGGCTCAAAGTGGTTATTATAAATTTTGGAATTATCGCCCGTACCCATAATGCTGTAATGGTTGGTAACAGCCTGTTCATTTACGAAAAGATTATCGTGTACTTCGGAATGCCTTCCTCGTACAGATAAACATCCCTGCCCACCATAAAATTCAGAGCGCTGAATGATTGCCGGGTTACTACCACGAACTGCCACCGCACAAACAGAAATATGTCGCTGCACAACAAAAGGCATGTCCACGTCAAATTTGCAATCGCGAATGTCGGCCCAGCTCATTTCTGTCGCGCCGGCACTTATGCCTCCTGCCTGTATATTTATATTTTCCAGTTCAACTTTTACAGATTCCGCAGTGGATTGTACTCCCCAGGAATGAATTCCCTCTATGCCCGCTTTGATCACACCGTTTTTAATAAGAATGCGGCCATCGCCTGTCGCTCTTGTTATAGACGACAACGGCAAACGTTTTTTTGTATCTTCTGTATAATCAAAAAATGCGGGAATATTCGGCGCATACCATTCATCGGTAAGGTGATCATAATGGGCGAGCGGAAGTGTTTTGTCAACTATTCCAATACCAACATCCATTGCGGGGCGGATGTCAACTTCATCGATCAGGCAATCTGTTTCAGCTTTCACTTTCACCCGATAATTACCCGCAGGTAGTCCCTGCAGGTGTGCATATATAAAACCTCCGCCCAACCGTGGTGCGCGGTTTTCAACCGGGCAGCTTACCCAGGTGCTATCGCCATATTTCGTATTAACAACCACTTCTTTGCCCTGTTCATCTTCAACATAAATGCTGATGCGCATCTCGTTTGATTGTCCGTTGATTCTTTTCAAATCAACAGAATGCCGGCCTGTAATCCCAACCATTGCAAAATAAGAGCGGTTTGCAACGGGCAGGTAGACATAAGGCGATACAACCACATCATTAGGTTGCAGGCTTAACAATTTATTGCCAAGAAAAACATGGACATCCGCGGTATTAACCACCGCTGCGCCGGGAGCTTTGGAAAAATCCCATCCTTTTGAACCTTCCTCAAAACCTCCATTAGCAATATGGCTGTATTTCCCTTTTGCATAATGAATGGTAAACCCATTCAAATCGAGTTCTACATTTTTCCCCAGAAAAACAGCAGAGGTTTCCGACTCAATATCATTCATCAGGATATAGCGCGCGCCCTCCTGGCCATAGTTCCCCGCTTTGTACACAGGGATTTCACCAGGCAAAGGTTGTCGGCTCGCCACTGGCTTATACTGCGCATGAATAGCAGAAGCCGTTAAAAGAAAAATTAAAAAAATGGAAGCGCTTCTAGGCATTGGTTTTCGTTTTCCTTGCCGAGGCTAATATTGCGGGCAACATCAGCAAAACAGGAATCAGCCAGATAGCCCAGTATGAAAATCCTTCAAACCAATTTTTAACTTCGTAAACATATTTACGCTGGCCAAAAATCTCCACCATAAAATCGGTTGTATAAGGATCTTTGGCTTCAGGATAATAAAGCTCGTGCATGCGGCTGTAAGGCTCACGTACGAGTTCAGGATTCTTTGTTACATCGGCAGTATCAAATGGAATTGCCACGCCAAAATCGGGATCGAGCATGATTGCTTTTCCGTCATTCAATTCAGCCCGCGAAACCACGTGACGGCCACCTACATCGAGTAATTCAGATTTGATTCCATTGTCGCGTAACACACCATTTACAACCATCGAGTGAGAAGAACAAAGTCCAACACCACGTTCCAGGTTCTTTTTGTAGTTAGCAAACTCATACCGCTCATATTTTTTGGGCTTTACATAGGAAGCAATCCAAAGCAAATAATTTTCCCAAATGGGAACGCGCATATGAAACTTTTCGATACCAGCTTTTTTCCAGTAGTGTGCAAAACCGTCGTGAACAGTACTGTTAACGCGAACTGCGAAATCGTAATCGGATTCGCCTTCTTTTCTAACCAGTTCCTTTTTGATATCGGGATATTTAATCACAACATCATTGATCCGGTTCTTAATTGAATGCTCAAGATCATAAAGCTCGGGATTGCGCATAGTGCGGAACAACCCGGTAACGTTGATGGCCAGCAATACAAGGCCCAACGCAAAAAGTATACGGAAGATCCATTTTTTCATATGGCTGCTTTTAAATTATTATTTAAGTGGTGAGTGGAGGTAGAGTTGAACATCCTGCCAGTGGCGGAGCATGATTGTTCTTTTCAAACGGAGTTGCTCCAGCAATCCGGGTCCGAGAATGAAATGATCTTCATATCTTGGATCTTTTGCCGTAATTACACGTTCCATTCCGCCTTTTTCCAGTATCTGTATCAGCTCAACAGTATTATCCAGTTCGTCGCGCATGATGTTGTTGAAAGGAATAAAATCAGGATGGCCAGACCAGTCAAATTCTTTTGCCGGTATCACATTTAAAGGTTGTCCATATATCGAATCTCGGTTGCGATCGCGGATGACCTGTGCAGCAGCAAAGTTTCCGCAACTGCGCATGATGCTTGCATGAATACGTAATGCCGTTCCCATGCGTTGAAAAATTTCAGGTTTACTTCCGGCAGTTTTTATTGATTCAAGTCTTTCGGCAATACGGTTAATGCGACGGACGTAATTATCAACCACACCAGAAGGAATTGCAGACCTTCCACCGTGGAGGTCCATATAATCCATCCGCGCTTCATTCAAATTGGTATTGAAAATTTGTTTCAGGAAATAGCTTTCTTCTTCAGCACTTAATAGTTGTGGAGCCAGCACCAGCGGGCGGTTGATCAGCCGCATCGTAACACCCCAGTACAAAGAATGGACGCGAGGAAAAGTGGATGCTTTATAAGACGACGCTTCTTCCAGTTGGTATAATGTTTCGAGTAACGCAGCGGCCTGATCTTTTCCAACCCAGCCTTCGCAGAGCTGCAGGAGATGTGTGCGATTTTCAATATCGCCTTTCGTTGCCGCAGCCGTTAGTTGCGACGCAATGGTTTGCAAAATAAATGCTGTAATATATAAAGGCTCTGCACCACGATCGTAAGCGGCACGGAAACCGATAAAGACTGTGCTGTTTTCAGCATTCTTAATTCTTTTCGCACTATTTACAAGTCCAATGGGATTGATGATACCGGTTACAGGATAGAGTGATGCGAGTGTGCCGCCAATGTTGATGATCTGGCGGTCATTACGACTCCTGAAATAACAATTGGGAGGCAGGTTGGCTTCAATATCGCGCCGTTCAGCTTCCGAAAAATTCGAAGAGCCTTCATCAACATAAATTGAAAGCGGTCGACCTGCACGTTTCGCACCCTCCAGGAATGTTTCAAGTAGAAGCTTTACCCGCTGGCCCATTGTTTGGTCTTTACATGCCGAAGGGCCATTTGCACCGGAATACAACCAATCTGCCCAGCAGATACCGGCACCGGCATCATTGGTTTTAAAACCAAAGCTGGTGATTTCAGGTGCCTGCTTCAACATTTCTGCCATCATAGACGCATACATTTCCTGCGTTTCTTTCACATGAATGCAAGGTGCAAATGCTTTTTCAGTGCTACGACGCGGATGGTCAACACGTGGCCCCATCATGCCAGGGTTCGCATCGAAAAATGCTGCCGGCAGGAAGTTGGGTTCATAACCCAGAAATGCGGCTTCCATTCCGTTCTGGCGAAGAATTTTTGTTTTCTCCAGCAACAACTGCCGATTCTTTTTGATGAAGTCAGACGGAATAAAAGGTTCCGCTTTTTTATCGGGGAAAAATTTAAATGGAGTTGGGTTGGCACTTGCATATTCATGCCATGAGCTTCCCTGTTTGGGTATTTCATGCCAGCTCTTATCAGCCAGTGTACTCACCGACACCTGCACAGTTCCAAAAGGCTTCAATACTTCAGCCTGCTTTACCAGTTGTTTAAAATCTTCGATATTAGTTACAGGTGCATTAATGACAAACACACGCCCTTTTGCAGCGGGAGCATCCTTTTGTTGCGCCGATACCGAAATAACAGCAATTGAACACAAAAGAAAAAAGCAGGCAGCTATCTTTTTTTTCATACCTGGAAAGCGGTTAATTTTGGAAAGTTAAGAAAATGACAGAACCAAAAATAAGTAATTAAAAAGAAAAATCAGGAAAATTATCTTTCATTTTGTTATATTTAACCATATTTGATCAATATAATAAGGTTTCGAAAATAATATGAAGAATTTAAAGTTGATCCCCTTTTCGTTGCTGTTGCTCTTATTATTAGGGTTTGCAGTTGACATGGCCGCGCAGCAGGACCGCATACATTATAGTCAGGTTTTCAAACGCGAAAAGCCTTACCGCATATTTCTGCCCGCGGCATATGAAAAGGAGCCCGCCCGCCGCTTCCCGGTATTATATTATATGCACGGCAACAAAGGCACGCACCAAACGCCGTTTGACAATATCCAGGAACTGGCTGATAAACACCAGTTGATTTTGGTTTGCTGGAATGGACGCTCTGAGGAGGCTGACGTGCGTCCATACAATGTTGGGTATCATTCTAATATTAATTATCCCTACCAGATTACCGATTACTTCCTCGAATTCTACCAACATATCGACAGTACCTACCGCACGCAGGCCAACCGAAACGGCCGTGGCGTGTTTGGACACAGCATGGGTGGTTTTGTTGCTTATGTACTTGGACAGAAGTTCCCGCACCTCATCGGCCTTGTGATAAATTCAAAAGGTTCACCAGAATTCTTCATGGGTCTGCCTAATAATCATACACTGATCCAACACCGGCACCTGTTTGGCAACCTACATGGTGTGTTGGTACGTTTTCAACATAGTACTGTCGGGGAGGAACTTTATCATCTTAACGAAGAAGTTCATTTCGCTGCCAGCCAGGAAGCTGGATTGCAATACGATTTTCAGATTTATGACAATAAACATACACTGACCTATCCGCAGTTTAAAGATGCGGTGGACTGGGCAGCGGCTAATTTTAAAAACATTCCCCCACCACCAGCCCGCTGGCATCATGCATCCACCAGCGCATCCTTTCATGTTTGGGGTTATGATGTTCATTCAAACCTGAATGAACCTGGTTTCATTGAACTCAGGGGGGTATCAAAAGCAGGCTTCCGTATACAAACACGGAAATGGCTGCCCGATGGCGTTGCAATTCCGGGAATTAAAATAACTGTCCATACAGCCCCTGTTTATGAGCCAAATGTTGCTTACAACATCAGCGACTTTAACGCGCAGACGGGCGAAACCAAAACCTCCAAAGTTACCGCCGACACTAAGGGACGCCTGTCCATTCAATCCGACCATGAAGCACATGTTTTTGGAATTACACGCGCGAAAGAAAAAGCAGCGCTGGCAGTCTCGCAATTTGCAGGAATTAACGAAACACGATTTGTAAACCATAAAACCAGTTCTGCCATTAAAATCCGTGTATGGAATCGCGGCAGTTCAAAAGCAGATGGCCTAAAGGTAAAAATCAGTACTGCTGCAAAAGATGTGGTGATCGAGAATCCTGAAATAACAATCGGTACGATTGCAGCCGGGCAACACGACTGGTTGCGTGATAGTTTCAGGGTAATTATCAATACCGCTCCGCCAACAGATGGCGTAAGTCCTTATATCCGCTTCAACCTTGTTTTTACCGACAATAAGGGAAACAGTTGGAATGATGAGGTAGACGTACTTCCATTCTATGATATTGAAGAATTTGATGCCATTGGCGTGGATGATGGCGACAGTGAAATATTCGGCAGTGGCAATGGTAATAATATTGCGGAACCTGGCGAGCTAATCATGATCTACCAGGAAAGTCATCGCACCAAACTTTATTACGACGACCCTTATATCATCAGCGAAAAACTGCATGATGACCTGCAGCCCGATAAATGGGGTGATGGTTATGCTTTATCATCGCTGATTCGCATTTCACCCGACTGTCCCGCGGGCCATGTTATCCGTTTCCTTGCCTGTTACGAAGTAAAACAATGGAGTACGATCAATCGAAAAGTAAGTTGGGGCACTTTCAGTATTACAATTGGCAATAATCAAAAGGCCAGCATTGACGCAGATAGTGAAAAAGATCTCTGATTATATTTTCATTGCGGGCATCGCAGCTGTTGTTACCGCATCCTGCGGCACGCAACGCTCAAACAATGCTTCCACAGGAAAAAACTATCGTGTTGAAGGCCGGGTGTTAACAACAGATTCTTCTGTACGCATATTCTGGCCGGGAACTGTTTTGTCGACAGGTTTCACCGGCACTACACTGGGAGCAAAATTATTTGATGAGAGTGGGCGAAACAGTTTTGCGGTCATTGTTGATGATTCATTGCACAAAGTAATTCGCCTGTTGAAAGGAACGAATGAATACGTGCTTGCCAAGGAATTATCCGATACAAAACATGTTGTAAAACTGCATAAGCTTACCGACTGGTTCGATGGCGAATCGCAGCTTGTCAATTTTATTTATCCGGCAAACGCAAAACCAACAGCTCCGAAAGAGAATAAGAAATGGAAGTTTGAGTTTTATGGAAATTCCATCACCGTGGGGGCAGGCATGTTTTCAAGAAAAGACTCTTTGAACTGGCCCGGCACAGCTACCCATAATTATTACAGCTATGGAGCAGTGGCAGCCAGGCGTTTAAATGCATCAGCACGTTTTATTGCGAGCAGCGGTATCGGATTGATGGTAAGTTGGGGCAACCTGATAATGCCAGATATCTATAATCTCACCAACCCCGCTGACAGCAGCAGCACCTGGGACTTTAGTAGCTACCAGCCCGATGTTGTGGTCATCAACCTTATGCAGAATGACCATTCACTGATTGGAGATAAAGAAAACGCACAATTTATCCGTCGCTTTGGGAACGAAGCGCCTTCAGCCGATACGATCATTCAACGTTATGCAGATTTTGTTTCTAAAATCCGTACCCATTATCCCAATGCATACATTCTTTGTTGCCTGGGAAGCATGGGCGCTGTGCGTCCCGGTTCGCCTTTTCCCGGATATATTCAAAAAGCGGTAACATTACTGAATGATTCACGCATCGGTACCCATTTTTTCAAACCCATCAAAAGCAACGACCATCCCAACCGGTTTGAACATGAAGAGATGGCCGACGAATTAGTTGCTGCTTTGGAGAAAATACTTGGAAAGAATTAACGGCTTTATCATTCCTCAACTGTCATCGTAATTTTGTCTTTCGTTTTCGATCCCTTCACCAGCATTTTAATTCTATAAATCTTATCACCCCAAATGGGCAGTAACTTTTTATCAACAACAGTTACTTCTTCAATTAACGGCTGCACCTGCGAAGGATTATACTTCAACTTCACCGTTCCATTTACATTTGAAAGCAGGATATAATCTTTTTCGATTGCAGGTTGTAATGGTGCAAGTAAAGTAGTCCAGGTACTATCGGTTCTTTTGCTCAACTGAAATTCATCCGTTATCTGAAACTTTTTTACCATTTGCCTGTAATAAATAACTACGCTGCCATTTTTGCACACCTGCTGAAGGCTCATAAGCCTTTGTGATATCCATTTGAACTGAAGATCCTTTACTATCGGAGTGTGAAGCGATAAAATTCTCCGCGCGGAATGCCTTACCATCTTTTTGCTCCTGACCATTTATATATGGTACATTATGAAAAGCAGATCGCATTGTCCATATTTCGTAGCGTTGATCGCTAAAAGTTTTTGCCGTGTAAAATTCAACACCAATATCAATAAGCATCGGCCTGTTTTTGTAGTACAACATGAAATTGCCTACATCGTTGTGGTTATGGCTTTCGTCGTTGTGACCACCTTTTGCTGCAAAATAAAAATTGCCTTTGCGTGCGCCAGCCAACTGCAAATCGGGCAGCGTAAACTGTTTCGCATAACTAACTGTGGTATCCGCTGTAAGAAGTGAAGACAGGTTAAAGATCGTTTCCATCTGGCGGTACAAGGTTCCTCTTACGCGACCTGTGTCCAATCCCTGAGGTCTTGCTTCTTTGGCTCCCATTGCAGCAAGGACAGGATTGTTGGTGCGCGCACCAAAACGATATACCAGCATAGGATTGATGCGCACTTTAATTGTTGCATCGGCAAAGTTGAGAAAATAGTCATCGGCGATCCATGCAGAATGCAGGTATGATCCGATTTTTTTGATGAGTGGTTGTTGAAATAAATCCACTTTACCGTCACTGGCAACATATAAAGCTTCCAGGCAATCGAATAAAGCGCCGCCTGCCCGGTCCCAGTATCCCGGGCCTTCATCGCAACCACCGTCTTCAGGGTAATGGTTGAGAAAATTGTCAAGACAGATGCCCATCTTTCTCAAATCGGCTTCGCGTGTACGGGCGTTGTCATCAAGCAACATCGAAGCTACCATCCAGTTACAAATTACCCAGGGGTTCCAGTTGTTGGGAATACGCGTGCCAAATCCGAGATACCAGAAATCGGTACGTGTTCTTAAGGGAAGCAAAACGCGGCGATCCACTTCTGCTTTTATTCTTCTTGAAATCTCGGGGGAAACGGTATCCAGTGCTGGTTTTAAAAGATAGTTGGACCAGGCCAGTAAGGAGGCCGTTTCCGCTGCGGAAAAATCAACAGTAGGTTCTGTTACATCCGGCAATCCATCCTGGTTATGTTGCAGGTAAGTATGCGCGGGCAATCCCCAATATGCATCATCGCAAATCGCCCAGATGCCATTGGCGATATCACGTACAAATCGCCCCTTACCTTCTATGCATTCTGCCAGGATCAGGCTGCTCAGCGCTTCGCGCCGCGCAAAAAACAAAGGCTCATAAGACCCCCGGAAACCTATTTTGGCATAGTCGAGAAATAGCGTTGCGGGCAATGTAGGCCATACATAGCCGAGGTACTTTTCACCATTTTTTAAAATATAGTCAGCCGACTTCTTATCAACTTTTTCCCATGCAGCACGGTCTGTTGCTGTTGGAAACATTTTATGCAATGAATTTTGCGACAACCATTCTGTCGGGTCATTTTCATTCAGCGCATTCGTCACAAGGTTGCGTTGCGCCGTTGATAAAATGCAAATCAGGAGAAAAGAAAAAACGAGTGAAATTTTTTGAAACATATACGATCATTGATTCTGTTGAAAATATTTGCTGACAAAATCCCATGCGCCTGCTTTGTAGTAGCGATGCCCCTCACGGCCTTCATAAAGTCGTGCATGCTGCAATGCGCCTGCCATCTCATATATCTTTTGCAGTTTTTTAAACGCAGTACGTGTTGCTTCAATCGGATAAATTTCATCCTTTACACCATGTATAACACTAATGGGACGTGGCGCAATCAATCCGCCTACATCGCTTATATTTCCCCAATCGAGAAAACCGGGGATATAGTTGCAGTCGCAGTGCGCAATCACACCGATGCTGCCTTCTACTGTAGAAAAATAAGAAGAAGGAACCACCACTTTATAGCGCGTATCAATAGCTGCTGCAAACAAAGTGCTTGTACCACCTGCGCTATTGCCTGTAATTGCAATACGCGAAGTATCTACGGGTAGGTTGTCAATTGCCCAATCCAAAATTTTTGTGAGATCCCAAACCCGATCGCCAATAGGCGTTCGGCCTACCAGCAGGTCCTGCATCAATTGAATGCGGCAGGAAAAAGATTTCCCTTCTTTAATATCATTTTCAGTTCTTGTATCACCAAAGGCCCGGGCTGTTGGCGCAATTGTAATATATCCTTCACGTATAGACTGCAAAGCGATATCTCTTTCGCCACCCAGCACATGCTCACGATCGGCGCTATCAAGATACACACCGGCATAGGCCTGGTGATTGCGGCCGTGCCCATGCGGAGTGATTACCAACGGAAGCAACCCCTTTATGTTGTCGGGCCGCAACACAATCATCGTGAGTGGCACATTCGGTTCGGTGTTGATCACCCAGTATTCACGACTGAAACCCGCTAGCTTTTCCGTTTTTTCAAGACGCGCTGTCGGTTTATATCCCGGCAGCGCCGTCTGAATTTTTTTCTATCCCCAATAATTTAATCAATGCCTTGCGCGATTGATGTTGCCATTCAGATACAGAAAGATTACCGCGATGTTCAAATGCATGAGTAGCGGATGCGTGCGCATACAGGTTTCCGAAATATTTTTTGGAATCGTATGAAGTGGTTTGTTGCGCATGAGCCTGGAAAGAAAGAAAAACAAACGCGAGAACGAAGAGGCGTGAGATTCGACAAACGACAAACGGCAAACGTAAAATGGCCTGCCCTACAGTATTTTTTAAATGCCTTAATAACATGGCTCCATATATTTAATTATTCATCAAATAATTTACAACGACATTATCGACTCGTCGCACCGGAATCAACCTACATTTTCACTTTTACATATTTACACATTTTCGCATTTCCGCATTTTCACATTTCCCCATTTTCACATTGCATTTCGCATTTCCCCATTTCCACATTTCCCCATTTTCACATTGCATTTCGCATTTCCCCATTTCCACATTTCCATATTCACTCATTTCCACATTGCATTTCGCATTTCCACATTTCCACATTTACACATCTACACATTTTCCCCAAGCGTTCAGACCTCCCAATAACTACGTTGGGCGTCTGGGTAAAAACCCAACGCCCAACTGCGATTGCCAATCTAACTGCGTGAAGAATTGCAGTAAGCTTTTATTTACTAGAACTCAGGAGGGAACATTCCCTGACGAGGATGGGCGAAAGGAACTCCTGGCTTTTTATCCCACCAGATTTTCGCTGTTAACACATCACCGCCATTCAAACGGGAAACAGCTTCTGCGTAGTTAACACCATTACGGAGTGACTCGGCAATTGGATACGTTAACCTGCGTGGAATTTGTCCGTTGGTATCACCCAGGTTTGAACCTGTCCAGATACGGGGATAACCTGTTCTGCGGAATTCAGCGTAGCCCTCAAAAGTGTTATAATAAGTGGCCAGCCATTTTTGTACAATGATTTGTTCCATTCTTTCTTCCTCAGTTCCGGAAAGTATACCTGAAGGTGAAGCAAGATAAGTGGTGATGTTGCCAGAGGAAACACCATATTGCGACATTGCAAGTTGAATACCTGTTTCAAACATTGCCTGTGCATTTTCACTTGTGATGCCAGCATTTGCGGCTTCCGCTCTGAACAGGGTTACTTCTGCTGCGTTCATCACCACGATTGTAAATACCTGTTGCAAAAATGTAGTTTGCATTCTTGCAGTAGAGTCATTCTGATAACGCTCACTCTGGCCAGGTCCCACTTGCAATGGTACACCGCGATAACCTGCTTCAGGAACCAGCGCCTCACGTGCGAATAAAGGCAAACGTGGATCATTTAATTTTTTCAGATTATCTGTCAATGTAAATGATACCACCATCAGGTTGGGAGAAGTGGAGTTACGTGTGTAGAACGTATTCACGTTTCCAGAGTTACCATCATTCAATGTAGCCAGCGCAACATTGTGTGTATTTGCCGTCATCAATGGCTTTGTGATCACATCGTTAATATGCTGTGCAGCCAGTGTTGGATTAGCGTAGCGAATACGCATTGCCATACGCAGGCGAAGTGAATTACCAAACCTTCTCCAGTTATCAACATTGCCTTTCAACCAAAGATCTGCAGTGCCAAAACTCAATTGCGCACTATTGTTTTCGAGTGCTTCAGTAGCTTCTTTCACTTCGTTCAACAAAGAAGTGTAAATAAACTCCTGCGTATCATATTTTGGCTGAAGGATGGTTTCTTCGATGCTTTTTAATGCTTCGGTGTAAGGCAGGTCACCGTATAAGTCGGTCAGCACCTGGTAAATCAGGGCTTTGGTGATGCGCGCCTGTGAGTTCATATTTTTCTGCAAAGGGTTGTTTGCAGTGAGGCGTATTACTTCTGATATATTAATCAGGTAGTTCCTGAAAAATGTATTGTGAGGGTTCGCCCAGTCACGCTGTTGGAAGATATTTCCAGAAGCGCCATTCTTGTAATAACCAGAGTATTCTGAAATTACACCATGGTTTAGAATTTCAAAAGTGAAACCCTTCTGTACTTGCGGGAAAAGCAGTGCCGGCGTCACCACGTCACGCGTGATGATAAGCGGGTTACTATTGATTTCAGCGAAATCTTTGGTACATCCCGAAGTCACCAGCAATGAGCCGACTGCGATTGTATGGATGAGATGTTTAAGTTTCATATCATTAAGTTTTTCTGGTCAGTTAAAAGGAGAATGAGAGGTTTACACCCATGCTGCGTGTGTTAGGTACGCCTGTAGATTCAAAGCCCTGTGCAACAGTGAAGGGACCAAATCCACCTTCAGGATTAGCACCCATCAATTTGATTTCCGGGTTTTGATACAGATACAACACGTTACGGGCAACTGCTGAAAGTTTTGCACTCTTCAGGAACTTCAATGAAGACTTTAGGTGTTTACCGATGTTGTATCCAACAACGATTTCGCGAAGTGCAACATAAGTAGCATCGAGTACGAACTCTTCTCCAATATTACCATAACTCATACTTTGATAATAAACAGAACGTGAGAGAACGATATCACTTTTTACGTATTTACCATCAGGTTGTTCAATTACACCATTTGAGATCAGGTTATCACCATTCTCTGTTCCTTTACCAGTTCCCTGTGACCACTGTTGCAATTTAGAGTAAGAGAAAATCTTACCACCTACACGTGCATCAACGAGGAATGAAAGAGAGAAATCTTTGTAACGGAATGAATTGTTAACACCCAGCAGGAGATCTGGTTGAATATTACCCAACACAGACGTTGTAGCCTCACGGCGGTAAACACCACCAGCAGTCAACAACCTGTCTTTACCATCAGGCGTACGGAGGAATTTGTAACCTACGATGTTACCATATGGAAGACCTGGACGAGCTTCAATGCTCATTTCACCAGTGCTGTAGAGGTTGAGTGAATTGATACCTGGTGAAAGCGCAACAACTTTTGAGCGGTTGCGTGAAAGGTTCACACTCGCATCCCATGTAAAGTTTTTAGTTTGAACAGGCGTACCATTCAACATTACCTCAATACCCTTGTTTCTGATTTCACCCGCATTGATTTGTTTGGATGAGAAGCCAGTACCTGCAGGAATATCTACACGAAGGATTTGGTTCTTCGTGCTCGCAGTATAGTAAGTGAAGTCAATACCTAAACGGTTTTTCAGGAAACGCAATTCAGTACCTACTTCAATTGAAGTAGTGAGCTCGTTTTTCAGGTCAACCAGGGGAATAGTACCATTGATTGTTGCAAAACGAATACCGCCGTAAGCAACGGACTGAAGTCCGTAACCCACATTTGTCTGGTAAGGTGCTGCATCTTTACCTGCCTGAGCGTAAGAAAGACGCAGTTTACCAAATGACAATGGTGAATTCTTCAGATCAAATGCATCGGTAAACACAAAGCTTGTGCTCACGCTTGGGTAGAAGAATGAATAGTTGTTGATACCCAAAGTTGATGACCAGTCATTACGACCCGAGAAGTCGAGGAACAGGTAGTTCTTCCAACCCAACTGACCTGTGAAGTAAACTGAATTCATGCGCTTGCGGGTAATGCGATCGCTTGCCACAACCAGGCCAGCGTTCAGGATATTGTAGAAGTGATCTACGTTCAGGTTGTTACCGGTCAGCGTCATATATTGTTGGTTGCGGTTCAAATGGTTCGCACCAATTGAAAGGGTACCTGTAAGGTTAGAGCTGAGGTTTTTGTTAGCAGTTAATAAGATATCTGCGTTCTCTTCTTTTACACGAAGGCGCGCGTTATCTACCTGGCCACGACGCAGGTTGTTTGAACCTGTTGGTGTGTTTACACCAATACGTGAGTCGCGTACATCAAAATAGAAATCGGTACCGGCTCTTGCCTGTAAAGTCAACCATGAGTTGAATTTATAGCGAGCCATCACATAACCATTCACACGGTCGCGTGAATCCGAGCTCAGGAATTCGTTCAGAACCCAGTAAGGGTTGAAGGGACGACCATCGGTCCAGTTGTTTGCCGTACCATCGGGTCTCTTGTAATCCTTCATCATATCCATTGTCAGGAAAGCCGGGAAGCGGTTAAGCGACATTGCAATGGTGTTGATGTCGGTACCGAAACCAGGACGATTTTTTCCCGCCTGGCGGATATAGTTAACCCTTGTTTCGATATACAATTTATCATTCGCCTGAAAACCTACACGGGCATTCATGGTTTGGCGATTCAAAGTAGAAGTGGGGAAAATGCTATTGGTGCGCAGGTCAGAAATTGATACGCGGTAATTTACTTTTTCAGAACCGCCGCTTACGCCCAAAGTATTGGTAAACGTACGGCCTGTATTGAAGAAGTTGCCGATTTCATCATCGCCTTGTCCTGTATAAGGAATAACACCAAGGCTTGGCCACAGTTTCACGCTAATAGGTTGACCGTCGAATTTAGCACCCCAGAGATCAGGAATCCAGTCGGGAAGCTCGCGAACCTGTTGTCCGTTTACAGTAACCAGAGGCCAGTCCATGGTTTCACCATAACCAGGTCCCCATTGGTTTTGTCTTTTCGGAACAACGTTCAGTTTCTCCATTGTTGCATTGGAGTTGAAATCGATTGTTGCGCGCTGAGCATTGCGACCTTTTTTCGTAGTGATTACGATAACACCATTGGCACCACGGGCTCCATAAAGTGAAGCTCCGTTTGGACCTTTCAGTACAGTGATGCTTTCAATATCATCAGGAAGAATATTTCCGATACCATCACCATAGTCACGGCTGGTACCACGGTTGTTACTCAGGTCAGGCGCACCTACCGTCTGGTTGTCGATGGGAACACCATCGATAACATATAAAGGTTGGTTATCGCCCTGGAAGGAACTCGCACCGCGAATGTTTACATAACTGGAACCACCAGGCCCGGTTGCTGCAGCACTTACAAATACACCCGCAACTTTTCCCTTGAGGGCATTCGCTACGTTTGTCTCACGAGCTTCCGTAAGTTCTGCGCCTTTAACTACCTGGGCCGAATAACCCAGCGCCTTTCGTTTTTGTTCGATACCAATGGCGGTAACGACTACTTCCGTCAGTTCTTTATCATCAGAAGTCATTACGATCTCCACAGACGAGCGGCCTCTCAGCGACTCCGTTTGTTTGATCATCGAAGTGTGGGAAAAAGTTAAAACGCCATTTAAATTAGGAACATTTAAAGAGAAGCGCCCGTCGGCGTCTGTAACTGTTACACGATCCGATCCCTGTAAGGTGACAGTTACACCAGCCACGGGTCCCGAATCCTTGGCCGAAACCACCCGGCCGGTAACAACACTTTGCGCCTTAACACCTACGGTAAAGGCCAACATCCCTATAAGCAGGAATAGAAGTTTTGATAGCAGTCGTTTTTTCATTTTTGGTTAATTTTTTGAACAAGCATGAGCTAAAAAGTAAATAAAAAGATTTTATAAACAATAAAATTTTCATTTCCTTATTAAATTTTTTTTTCACGTTGTGTTTTAGGTTTGTAGCCCAACCGTCCGGATGAAAAATTTTGAAGTTTAATGCCGTTCGCAGACCAGTCAAACCGAAAATATACAACTAATTATTTTTTAATAAATTATGAACAATTTTAGATCCCTGAATGAGGTTATTTATTCCTACCATTGCAGCAGGAAAACAAGCAAAAAAGCCTTCATAAAAACTAACTTTCGTTTTGATTTCAGGGTGCGTTTTTTTAAATATTTTTTGAAAAAAACAGGAATTCGGAGCGAATAAAAGGGGTAAATCTTTGAAATTATAAGGCTGCATGAAGCCTTTAATAAGGATAAATAAATTTTTTGAAAGGTAATTACAATCTATATCTTTACAATCATAAGGAATAGAAAGCGATATCACTACATTATTCTGTATATCCCCGCGATCTTTCGTCCTGATTGCTCATCTTTAAACTGTTTGGAATGCCTGTCTACAACCGAAGGAATTTTATCCGCAATAGTTCAGCGATCCTGGCTGGTTCTTTAGTACTTCCACTTATCAATCGTGCACAACAATATAAAGGAGATGTAATTCGCGTTGGCATCATCGGCGCGGGTAGCCGCGGTACGGGAATGGCGGTATTAATGAATAAGATCCAGGGACTGCAGGTTGTTGCGTGCTGCGACGTACTACCTCAAAATCTCGATAATTGTATTAAGACGGCTGCCCCTACAGCGAAAGCATACACGGATTACAGAAAACTGCTGGAAGATAAATCGATTGATGCCGTTCTTATAGCAACGCCCCTTTTCCTGCATGCGCCCATGGCAGGCGCCGCACTGGAAGCGGGCAAACATGTGTACCTGGAAAAAGCGATGGCTTTTAGCGTGGATGAAGTATTACAATTAACCCGTACCATTCGCGCCAACCCTTCACTCGTTTTCCAGCTTGGATACCAGTACCGTTATTATGGTCTGTATAAAAAGATCAAGGAGATCATTCAGAAAAACTGGCTGGGCAAAATTACCCATATCGAGAGCCAGTATAACCGCAACTCCGACTGGCGCAACCCGGTTAAAGATCCGACCCAGGAGCGTATCATCAACTGGCGTATGTATAAGGAGTACTGCGGCGGGCCACTTTCCGAGCTTTGCTCACACCAGATTGATATGATCAACTATCTGCTCGACGGCCATCCCTTTATCAGCTGTTGGTATGGGTGGCATTAATTACTGGAAAGATGGACGGACCACCTTTGACCACGTGCGTGCAATATATGATTATCCCGGAGGGATCAAATCAAGTGTCAACTCCACATTGAGCAATGCATTTAATGGATATAATATTAAGATATACGGCGACCGGGCAACAGTAGAGATTCAACGCGAAGAAGCTTTTATCTACGCCGAATCTACCAATAATGAAAGAGGGATTGTAGACGGAGTAACCGGCGCAACGGTCAGCGTAACAACACAGGGCGCCGCGCAGAAAATAAACTTCCTGCAACCCGGTGAAAAGTTACTTGAACCCACAACTTACGCGCTTACCGATTTCCGCGATTGTATTTTACAGAACCGCAAGCCTGCATCTGGTGTCGACAACGGCATCACAAGCGCCATTGCCATCATCATGGGTAATCAGGCTGCAGAATCTGGTGACAAACAAATATGGCTCGATAAATATTCCATCTAATTTATTTACATAGGTATTTTGAAAAACAACGAACAGGGCAATTCCGTTGGCCCAGCCAAACCAAAGTGGTGGACCTACCTTGGCCCCGGCATCATCACGGCGGCGATCGTTTTCGGACCGAGTAAAATCACCATCACTTCGAAGATGGGAGCCAGCTATGGTTACAGCCTGATCTGGTTAACCGTTGTTGCCATCGGATTTATGATCGTGTTTACTGAGATGGCTGCGCGTATTGCGCACGCAAAAAAAGAATCATTGCTACAGATCATGCGCAACAAATGGGGCAACACCATTCCTGTGATTGTCGGCGCAGGCATCTTTCTGGTAACAACATCTTTTCAGGCGGGCAACTCCATTGGCGTGGGCATTTCCATTGGTGAAATGACGGGAACTACTCCCGCAATATGGATCGCATTGTTTACCCTCGCTGCCATTAGCATGCTTTTTTTCCGCAGCTTCTATAAGACTTTGGAAAAATGTATGATTTCGCTGGTAATACTCATGTTGCTCTCGTTTATCGTAACCTTTATCCTGAGTAAGCCCTCCTTTAAGGATCTTGCCAGCGGCTTGGTGCCGCAAATTCCGGAAGGATCTGCGCCACTTGTGATTGCATTTACTGCCAGTTGTTTCTCGATTGTTGCGGCGTTTTACCAGACCTACCTGGTACAGGAGCGATATAAAAATCGTCCAGCGCATTCGGGAGGATATAATAAGGCAGAAAGCAGGCCCGGCATTATACTGCTGGGGGTTTTGGTAATTATTGTAATGGGTTGCGCAGCTGCCGTATTACACACTAATAACATTCCCGTAAATACTGCCATGGATATGGCGCGGGCACTGGAGCCCCTGTTTGGCGAATTCGCAACATTACTATTTCTGTTGGGACTGTTCGGTGCATCTTTTTCTTCGCTTGTGGGCAATGCCGCCATTGGTGGCTCACTGATGGGCGATGCTCTTTACAACAATAGCAGTTTCGATTTTAAAAAGAACCGGATATTGATTGCCGCTGTAATGATTATCGGCGCCAGCATCGCCATCATCTTCGGTAAACTCCCGTTGCAGGCAATTGTAATTGCGCAAAGCCTTACCATTTTCATTGTACCTATTATCGGAATCTCTTTGTTTAAAATTGCCAACGATAAAGAAATCATGGGAGAACTGGTGAATACCAACTTGCAAAAGCTGATCGGCATACTCGGCCTTCTGTTATTGATTACGCTGGCGGCTATTAATGCATATAATCTGTTTATACGATAGTAATATAATTATGACAACAACTCAACAATATTACCAGCAATTACTGGAGCCCAGTGAGGCACTGGTAGAGGATCTTAAAAAAGATTGATGGTGACATCATCATTCTGGGTGCAGGCGGCAAAATGGGACCGGACCTTGCCCGGCTCGCAAAAAAAGCCACCACCTTATCAGGTAAGTCGCGCCGCATTATCGCCGTTTCGCGTTTTACCGATGCAGAAGCAAAAGAAAGTCTTGAGGCACATGGTATAGAAACCATCAGTGCTGATTTACTCAATGATGAGCAGCTGCGCAACCTGCCCGACGTTCCAAATGTGATCTACATGGCCGGCACAAAATTCGGCACCACCAATAATGAACATTTTACCTGGGCGATGAATACCTATCTCGCCGGCAAAGTAGGTGACCGATATAAAAATTCACGCATCGTGGTATTCTCTACTGGAAACGTATATCCGCTGGTTCCGGTTCTTTCCGGAGGCGCTACTGAGAAACTGCCTACAGCCCCACTGGGAGAATATGCACAATCCTGCCTGGGGCGCGAGCGTCTGTTTGAATACCAGGCAAGCCAACACAAAACACCGCTCCTCATTTTCCGTCTCAACTACGCCAATGATGTGGGATATGGTGTGCTGCTTGAAATTGCAAAGTCAGTATTAAACGAAAAAGAGATTGACCTCCGGATGGGGCATGTGAACGCAATATGGCAGGGCGATGCCAATGAAATTGCAATTCGCTCACTGCTTCATTGCGATCATCCGGCAAAAATTTTAAACGTAACCGGACCTGAAACCATCAGCGTTCGCGAAGCGGCGGAACATTTTGGACTGTTGTTGAATAAAACACCCAAGTTTATACACGAAGAGCAATCAACTGCCTTACTCAGTAATGCAGCAGAATGTATGCGTTTATTTGGTTATCCCCGCGTAACACTCCGCGAAATGATGGCCATACAGGCACAATGGTTGCTCGAAGGCGGAAAACTTAAAAACAAACCAACACATTTCCAGGCGAGGGATGGAAAATACTAAGTAGAGTATAACTGAAAAAAACGAAACATGGCGGCTAAACTACCCGATAATATATATCAATCACTACACGAAGGCAAAGTACTTCCTGCGCATCCGCTTGCATTGAACGCAGATGGAACTTTAAATGAAGAATACCAGCGGCAACTCACACGGTATTACCTGGCTGCAGGCGCAGGAGGTGTGGCCGTGGGTGTACACACCACACAGTTTGAGATTCGTCAACCTGAACATAATTTATTTGAAACCGTATTAAAACTGGCTGGCGAGGAGCTGGATAAAATTGGTAACAACAATGCAATTCGTATTGCCGGTATTTGCGGGCCAACCGCACAGGCTTTGAAAGAAGCAGAGATCGCTGTTAAATACGGATACCACATTGGTTTGCTAAGTCTTGGTGCATTGAAAAACGCATCCGAAGATGAACTGATTGATCATGTAAAGCAGGTAGCTGCCGTAATCCCGGTATTCGGTTTTTATCTGCAGCCAGCTGTTGGTGGACGACTGCTCTCCTACCAGTTCTGGCGTCGTTTTGCAGATATTCCTGGTGTATATGCCATAAAAATTGCAGCCTTCAACCGTTACCAGACGTTAGACGCTGTACGTGGCACAATTGAATCGGACAGACGCGACGAGATTGCACTTTATACAGGTAATGATGATAATATTGTTGCCGACCTGCTTACTCCTTTCCGTTTTGCAAAAAACGGAAAGGAGTACACCAAATATTTTACAGGCGGGCTATTAGGCCACTGGGCAGTATGGACCCATGCCGCAGTTAAATTGCTGGCACAAATAAAAGAGGCGCGCACGCAAAAAACAAACCAAGATACACTGCTTCAGACAGGCGTTGCTGTTACCGACATGAATGCCGCACTTTTTGATGTAGCAAACCATTTCCATGGTTGTATTCCCGGTATACATGAAGTGCTTCACCGCCAGGGTTTGTTGCCTTCAGTTCGTTGTTTGAATCCGAAAGAAGTGCTTTCTCCCGGCCAGGCGGAAGAGCTGGAGCGTGTAATGAAAGCATATCCTCAGTTGACAGACGACGCATTTGTCCGTAACTTTATCGCAGGTTGATTTCCTTAAACGACATAAAAGAGTTGAGCCTTTCGCTCGCTGGCGAAACGATCGCCATGCGCCGGCATTTGCACGCCAATCCTGAAGTATCGTTTCAGGAGCAGGAAACAAGCGCTTTTATAAAAGCGGAGCTCGATAAATTGAATATTCCCTGGCAATCGATGGCCAATACGGGGGTTGTAGGCATTATAAAAGGCAATCTTCCCGGTGGCCGTACTATCGCCTTACGTGCCGATATGGATGCGCTGCCAATTCTGGAACAAAACCAGGTGGATTATGCATCATCTCGTGCGGGTGTAATGCATGCATGCGGACACGATGCACATACTTCTTCGTTATTAACGGCTGCAAAAATTCTCCAGCATCTCCGCGACCGTTTTGCAGGTACCATCAAGTTAATCTTTCAGCCGGGCGAAGAAGTGTTGCCCGGAGGAGCAAGTCTCATGATAAAAGATGGCGTTCTCGACAATCCCAGGCCAGAAATTATTCTGGGCCAGCACGTGGATCCACGTCTTCCCGCGGGAACTGTTGCCATGCGCGGCGGCGCGTTTATGGCCTCCATGGATCAGTTAAGGTTTACGGTAAAAGGCCGAGGTGGTCACGGCGCGCAACCGCATACGGTTATCGACCCGGTTTACACAGCTTCGCAACTCGTGATATCGCTCCAGCAGATTGTAAGTCGCAAAGCTAATCCTGCTTCTCCCACGGTACTTTCTATTGGACGATTCATTGCAGAAGGCGCGGTGAACATCATTCCCGATGAAGTAAAAATGGAAGGTACACTTCGGTGTTTTGATGAAGAATGGAGAAAGGAAGCACACGAATGGATTCGACAAACAGCCGCAGCAGTTGCTGCCTCCACCGGTGCTACCTGTGATGTTGATATTACCGTTGGCTATCCGGTTTTAAACAACAATCATGAAATTGCCAACCGCGTACAAGCGGCTGCCAGCGAATTCCTTGGCAATTCAAATGTAACTGAAGCCGCTATATGGACGGCTGCTGAAGATTTTGCAAGTTATTCGCAACAAATTCCTGCCTGCTTTTACCTGCTGGGCGTGGGTAATAAAGAAAAAGGAATTTCGTCAGGATTGCATACACCACAGTTCAATCTTGATGAAGATGTACTCTCCTTCTCCCCAGGTTTAATGGCCTGGATGGCAATTTCGATGATCGAAGAGCAACCCTAAAACAATTTGCTAACCTGCGCCTGGTACATCTCGCCTATGGGTAATTCACGACCATTCACATACAGCTGATTTTTATCGGCTTTTTCGATATGTCGTTTCGAAACAATATAAGATCTGTGAATTCGGATAAATTCATTGACAGGCATGATTTGTTCCGCTTCCGCCATCGTCATGCGGCAAACGGCAAAAGGCATACGGCATACGGCAAACGGCAAACGTGAAATGGATTTCCCACCATCCTCCATCTTCCATCCACCATCCACCATCTCCCATCCACCATCCACCATCCACCATCCACCATCCCCCATCCACCATCCTCCATCCTCCATCTCCCATCCTCCATCATCAAAAAATTTTCGACGACGACACTTCCACCAATGATAATTCCGAACTAAACTTTGCCGCTTTGCGATCTGTATATACTTTGCTCACAAATCGTCCGCTCATAAACTTTTCGGGTTTTATCTGGCTTTGTAAAACCAAACCCTGGTAATTGCCCAGCAATAACATTCTCGCACACTCAGCCATGGGTGCCGCCGTGGTGGATTGAATTGCTTTTAGTTTATACGGCCCCACTTCGATCGGCTCAACTTCAAACGATTTCTCCATCGTTTGCAGATAGCCTTTCTCATCATATCCTCTAACAGTTACAAAGACGATTACTTTATCATCTTCCAGCACCGGCACATACTTTAATAATTGTTCCTGAAGCCAGCCGGCAGTATTTGAAGATGGATTGTTACTGATCAGGTCTTTCACCCATTGATAATGTCCGGGGTGTCGTAATGTTTTATAATCAAGATTTCGGACGATGCCGTAAAAAGCATCAGGCAGGTCGGCGGCACCGCCAGATGTATAAGATTCTTCGTATTGTTTGCCGTCGATGATGATGGGATTCACTTCAGAAAGTGAAGCAATTTCCTGTTTCCTGTAATCACGAACCACCAGTGCGGGTTTCAGGTATTCTGTAGCCACGCCAATGGGGCTCCATGTTACGCCATAGTAAGAAGGGAAGCTGGCATTTTCAGCAAGCGCGCCCACTTTCATGCCCATATACTCCAGTTTGTTAATGCCATGTTTTTCAGTGAAACGCTGATAAAGCTGGCAGGCCAGTACGTTCACAAAACCTGGCGCTAAACCGGTTTGCAATACAAAACCAGTTTCGGCATCTTTTGCGATTTCCTGTAGCTCGGCTGTTTCGGCAACATACTCCGTCAGGTTTACGTAATGCATGCGATACTGCTTCGCCAGCCGGCCCATTGCTGGTGCCAGACTTCCCGGAAGACAGTCGAGCAGGATGTCGGCTTTTTCACAGATATCCAGCATTTCAGAAGAAGGCGCATCAGCTTGCAAAATGAAAGGACGTGCAGACAAGGTATTGCTGGCAGCATTGATCCATTCAGCCGCATTTTCGGCACTCGATTGATCTCGGTCGCCTAAATAGATTGTAACATCAAAGTCGGCCCATTGGGTTAACAACAGAGCCACCGCCCGGCCAATTCCACCCGAACCGGCTATCAATATGTTGAAGTGTTGTCGATTGCTCACAAAAAATATTGTTTTCAGTTAAAAATCAGGAACGGGCTGCAAGTGCCGAATCCGTGCTTTCGAATATCTTATCGGCCGATGCCGCAATAAATCCCATGTAGATGTTGCCCGCAGCATCTTTATAACGGCGTGCAAATTCATAATAGCATCCGGGAACAGTATAAGTACCTTCTTCAAAGGCAACTTCAATACGGTCTGCCAGTATACTTGATTGTTCCAGCAACTGTGCAGGCGTTCCTTTGATCTCGCCGCCGGACTTATTGAGTTTAAATCCAGTTGCCTCCAAAAAGCTGTTTACTTCCTGAAGTGAGGAGAATGATTGAAGCGAGTTTGTATACACCGTAAAATGATTGGCACAAAAACCATAGGCATAAACCCACGCAGCATATTCCGATTCCTGCTGCAAATGGGTGTATACATCATGTTTGGGTTTTGGCCACAAACGACCCGCATACACGAGCTCTTCAGCAACAATTTTTGCGCTGTCCATATTTTCCAGAAAACCGCGGATCAATGTTTGGGAAGCAGCACTGAGCTCGGCGGTCTTCAATTCGCTGATAAAAATGCGTGGATAACCGGGATCTGGGTGCTCGTAATGGCATGCACGCAATTTCTTTTCTACAAACTGGTATTCGCCTTTCTCCTCATAACCCATTTTCAGGAATGGTGTGCGAAGAACGGAAATATTAATGCGGGGGTCATCGAAAGTACGGAATGCGATATGGTCGTTTTCCACTTCTTCACCGCGCGCGCCAAACAGGGCATGAATCCGGTGGGCGGAAGGTGCCAGCGCTGCATATTGTTGCCAAAGCCGCTGGAAGAATTGCTGGTCCTGCGTTTTCATCTTTTTTCAACAAAAATAACGTTTCGAAACTCATATTTCTTTCTTTTCGTTAGTTTTTTAAGATTTTTCTTACAAAACGGTGTTTTTGAGAAAATCTCAAACAGCGGATCCTGGCACTTAGGGTCGGTTAAAACATTGGGCAGCGCCGTCAAACCGCACGAGGAGTTGGGAAAAAAACGCGGGGAATGTGAGGAAATAACCATTGCCCTTAGGGTTGAGGATGCGACATTTGCGCTTTGCCGAAAGTTTGATAAGAATCTGAAGATGAAGTTATCCACCCAACATATCCTTACCCCGGAACAGGAAGCCATCATTGCCTCAAAAAGTGATATGCGGATTAATGCCGTTGCCGGTTCGGGGAAGACCAGCACGATGATCGCCTATGCAGCCAGCCGGCCTGCAGGCGCGCGAATTCTTTACCTGGCTTTCAACCGATCGGTAAAAATGGAAGCGGCCCGCCGCTTTACAGAAGAAGGCCTGTTACAGGTGCGGGTAGAAACGGCGCATTCACTTGCCTACCGTGCAGTGGTAATGGGAAGCAATTATAAAGTGCGATCGCAAGCATATAAAACACACGAAATTGTTTCGTTGCTGCAACTTAAGAGTTCCGGCGAAAAACACATGGAGTATATTCTGGCAACACATATCAGCCGGTTTATTACTTATTTCTGCAATAGTTCAGCAACAAAAGTTACGGAGCTCAATTATCTCGATACCGTTCATGATGCCAATGCACGCACATACGTAAAGCAACATTACCGCGCCATCGAACGCGGAACAAGGTTATTGCTTGCACAAATGGACTCCGGGCAGATTGAAATTGTGCATGATTTTTATCTCAAAAAATTCCAGCTTTCAAAGCCACAACTTCCTTACGATTACATTCTCTTTGATGAAGGACAGGATGCATCGGGCGCCATGCTCGATATCTTCCTGCGGCAAAATGCGGTGAAAGTAATTGTGGGTGATACACATCAGCAGATTTACAGCTGGCGTTATGCAGTGAACTCACTGGCACAAACAAATTTTGAAAGTTATCAGTTGAGTGCAAGTTTCCGTTTTTATCCCTCAATTGCTGAGCTTGCAAAAGCTGTATTGAAATGGAAAGAAAAACTGGATCTTCCAGGAGACGTGCAAATAGAAGGAAAGGGAAAATGTAAAGACAGGAAAACCAAAGCCACACTTGCACGTACTAACCTGGGATTGTTGCTGGCTGCGGTTGATTATATTTCTGATCCACGAAATCCACGTAAGATTTATTTCGAAGGCAACATCAATTCCTATACATATGCCGATGATGGCGCATCACTATACGATGTACTGGGTCTTTACCAGGAAAAACATGACCGCATCCGTGATCCTTTGATAAAATCGATGGCGGATATGGATGAACTGGAAGAGTATATTGAGAAAACAGAAGACCAGCAAATGAGTATGATGGTAGAACTGGTGAAAGAATATTCAACCCAGCTTCCCGGCATCATTAAGGAATTGAAAGAAATGCATACAGGCGATGAGGACCGTCACAAAGCGGCGATGATTTTTTCAACCGTTCACCGTGCAAAAGGAATGGAATACGATGAGGTTTTTCTTGCGGAAGATTTTATCAATGAAAAAAACTGGAACGCTGGAAATCGGAAACCGAAAAAGAAGCCGGAAAACAAAAATGGAACGAAGAAATCAACCTGCTTTATGTGGCCGTTACGCGCGCGAAGCATATTCTCCATATTCCGGAGATTATGATTCCTGAAGGATTTCCGCCCAAACCTCATATCACCGTTATTCCCAAAAAAGCAGATAAGACTTCCAAAAAAGCGGAAGCACGACCTACTTCTTACTGGAAGCAAAGACTTGAATCATCGTTGAAAGGTCAGCAGAAAAGATTCAAACGATTTTCAGTAAAGGAAAAAAAGAAATCTATTCCGAATCGAAGAGTGCCACATGGACCGATGATATGGACCAACAACTTCGCGACCTGTTTGAAAGCGGTATCACCATTCCCGTAATTGCCGAGGAAATGAACCAGACAAAAGGAAGTGTTGTAGCCCGCCTGAAAAAGCATAATTATTACATGTAGGCCTCGGGGATTCAAACTTTATTTGCGCGGAATTTTAACAAGCAATCTGCATCCCTGGCCGGGTGCAGTATCTACTTCCAGCTTTCCTTTGTATACAGATAAACGATTGCGCATATTGGCGAAACCAAGTCCTTCTTTTACGGTAACCAGATCAAAGCCTTTACCATCATCGCTAATCAAAACGATAATATTTCCTGCTTCATAATCCATTTCAATTCGTACAAATTCAGCTTCGGCATGCCGCGCAATATTATTCATCTGTTCCTGGATTACGCGATAAATCACAAACTGAAGGTCTTCCGTTAAACTGATTCCTCCCAGGCCATAGTGGTATTCTGTTTTCAGCTTGCCTACACTGGAGTAAGAAAGGCAAAGGTCTTCAACAGCTTCTTCAAGGCCCATATCTTTCAGGCCAACCGGCGTAAGTGAATAACAAAGCGCGCGAATTTCCTGGATGGCGCGGGTTACTACATCTGCACTTCTTCCAATCAGTTCATCCCTTTCGTTTTCGTTTGCTTTGGCGTAATCGAGATAAATCTTTGCAGTTGAAAGTTGTTGGTTGATGCTGTCGTGTAATTCAGCAGAGATTACCTGTCTTTCCTTTTCCTGACCTTCCATATGTGCGCGGATGATGAGGTTTTGTTCGCGCAACCTTCTTTGTGCCACTCTGCGGAAGTAAATAATAATTCCTGCTGCCACACCAAGTAATGCCAAAGCCAGCAGTATTTTTAAACCAGATCGTCTGGTAGAAATAAGGTGTTACATAAAATGAAATCGATTTGATCGGCGAGTGATCGCCATACAGATGCGAGCGCACTTCAAAAGTATAGTGACCCGGAGGCAATGCAGAAAAATAAGCAACCTGCCTGTTGCCGGCTTCTGTCCAGTTATTGTCCAGCCCTTTTAACCGGTAAGAATACTGGATATCGCCGGCGCTTGAAAAATCAATACTTGCATAACGGATTTCGAAGTTATATACACCTGCGGGGAGTCGGATATCTTCGTCGGGATAAAAACGTTGATCGGCAAACTGCAACATCTGAACGTGGATATCAAGTTGCTTTTCGTCGCGTGTAATAATGTTGGGATCAACAACAGACACACCACCGATAGTAGGAAACCAAAGTGTGCCATCCTTCATGGGCCACCCAGCGGGATAGAAACCTCCGTTTGCTTCCGAATTAGGCATGCCATCAAACTCATTAAACAGGCGCACCGCCATGCGGACAGGCTTATCACTTTCTTTTGCCCTTTTTAATTCACTCCCTGCGATCCGCTGTAAGCCAAGGTTGCCACTGATCCATATCTGTTGCTTTGAATCCTGCATGATGCGATAGGATTCATTAAAATGCAGTCCTGCTTCTCTTCCAAACAACCGGAACTGGCCATTGCGATAAACAACAAGTCCTTTTTCACTGCTCATCCAGATATCACCATCTTCATCCTGGAAAAATGCATACACCATATCGGCGGGGAAACCGGTATGCGTATGAAAATGTTGAATGCGATTATCGGGTAAAACACGGATAACACCAGCACCCCGACTTCCAAACCAGACTGAGCCGTCCCTGTCTTCCATAAAGCCAAGAATGTTTACATGCAGCAAACTGGCAGGCAGGTCGAATGATGTAATCTTCTCGTCGGGTGTAAGTATATTCAGACCGCCAAGCCGCGTGGCAATCCAGATCCTGTCTTTTGAGTCGTGGAAAAGTGAGATGATTCCATTTGCCCTTAATCCTGAACTGGCGTTATAATGACGATCAAAACGATTGAGCTTTTTGTTAAACCGATCGAGGCCACCCACGGTTCCAACATAAACAAAATGATCGCGGCTGGTGATGGTCAGCACCAAATTGCCTGATAAACCATTTTCGGTTGTATAAAGCGTTGCTTTCCCATTTTTAATTCGGTTCACACCTCGTCCGGCTGTTCCCACCCAGATTTCATCGTCTTCATCCTGATAAATACCCAATGCAATAGGCACCACCGCTTTTACAGTATCGGGTATTTGATTGATGAGCGCACTGCGAAGTTGCACCAGCCCTGAGGAAGTGGTTCCTAACCAGGCGCGGTTAGGACTAATCACAATAATGGAGCGGATACCATCATGTTTCACTTTATCCTGCACGGGGTTTAGCAGTCTGTTACCATCGAGGATACTATAACCGGAACTGCGAAAGCCGATCCAGAGTCGTCCATCCGAATCGATACGGAGCGTATTGACAAAATTTTCACGAAGACCTTCAATCGGTTTTACATCGTCGGTGTTGTCGGCAGCAACTCGAAGCAATCCGCGTGTATCAGTTCCCACCCAAACGTTTCCTTCTTTATCCGGAGCCAGGGCTGTAATCAACACGTCAGAAACGGAATTCACGGGTTGAAACGTGGTATCGCCTTTCCTGAGAAGAAATAATCCCCGGGGACTTCCCAAGAGCATCCCGGCTGATGTTTCACGCAATATTTCGACCGACCTGTAGAGCGGAGAAACCGACTTGAAGAGATGAATTGAATCCTCGCGTATCTGGTAAAGCAATCCACTACTGGTTCCTACCCATACAACTCCCTCACTATCGATTTCCATACATTTAATCCATCCACCCCTACCTTATCGCTGAAATCATATAGTTTTTTCCACTTCATTGCGAATCCGTAATACCGAATTCCGGGTACTGGCCCATACCCTGCTGCCGTGGCCGCGCACATTATAAAAATTATTTGATTGAAGACCGGGTGTATTTTCATTACTGATCACATGAAACCGGGAACCGTCGAAACGGAACAATCCTTCTTCTGTACCTCCCCAGAGGTAACCAATACTATCCTGAATGATTTCGTAAACGGTATTTTGTGGAAGACCATTCTGGTTATTCCAAACGCGGTAAACAAATTCCGGTGAGGGTTTATGCTGGGCATGAGAACTAAAAGCCGTAATGCCAATCCAGCTAAATAAAAATGCCTTAATCAGAAGTTTTTTCATAGTGTATCAGGCAATGGGTGAATCATCGCCGCTTATAGCTACTAAGTTATAGGTTTTAAGTTGTAACTAAATCCTTTGAGCAATGCGGAATTAAGATTTGTATTTCTAAAATAGCAGATTAAACGATTTCAGGAAAATGGAAACCGCGATTTAATGACATTTATCATCTGGTTCCATGCAACAATCAAACGGTCGATAGTTCCTAAAATAAATAATCCGGTTGGCTTTAAGCCGACCGGATTAATAAAGTAGTAGATCAATATCCCTTATCAGGCAATCAGATCTTTCAGTGGCACGCGCAGCGCCTGGCTGATTTTACGAAGCGTGAGGATTTTCAGGTTAACCTTTCCTGATTCAATACGGGAAATGTTAGCCTTTTCAACTTCACACTTGTCGGCTAATACCTGCTGGGAAAAGCCTTTTTCAATACGGGATTTTTTGATCCTCTTTCCGATTTTTTCGATAAATGCTTGTTCTGACATAATAGTGGCAATGAGAGTGATTAATGAGTGTAATATTAGAGAAATAGATCGTTATCTTAAAAGACAATTCTAAAACGGTTGAACAACTGCACCTAACGCACTAAAAATCAACGCTTTGTTAAACCACCTAAAGGGGTTACACGAAAAGAAGTTGAACAATATAATGTCCCCGGCAACAAATTCATTTTCACGTCTTGTCTTTCATTACAACCTGTATGCCAAATGTTACTTTTTAATGAAAAACAGATCAATTCAGTAACAATAATGTCGTTCACATGATCACAGCAAGAGGATAAGGTAAGATGTATAATAGTCGATGCTGCGTCGTCTATTATGACAAGGTAGGATATTTTCTGAAAATCGTAAAAAAAGTTTACTGTTATTTGGTGCTGCTGAAACTGCTTTTTTCTTTTGGAAAGAGAATCAGATAGCATGTTGCCGTTTTTGCAACCTTTGCCGTGTTGAACAACCGCGTCCTCATTAGTCCGTCCCGGGCATCCGAATGAATCAGCGTTATTACTGTCTGGGAATTTGATAATTTAGTAGAGTATTTCGTTCTCACCATACATCCATCAAATAAGAAACCATATGCCCACGCCTGCAGCCCGCCCTTCTACTTTCCTCCTTTTCCCATGGGGATTGCTCTCGATCCTTCTCATACTGGTTCTGAATTTTACCCTTTCAGAAACCTGGTTTGGACAAAACTGGAGCTGGATAACACTCGTATTGATTATACCCGCAGCCTTTCTCGAAAACTTTAAAGTGGGTTATTCCACCATGCGCATCATGTTTATGAAAGTGATTTATTCGTTGCTTTCTTTTCTGTTGGTGGGAATGGCCTTTGGTGCTGCACTGGCCGGGTGGCAGCTGGAAAGGTTTCAGCACATCACCAATATTGACAAAGTTCGCCTACCCTGGTTTGTGCTGCTGGCACTGGTTGTAATGTTGCTAATCCAAATTGCCCAGCTGTTCAGTATGCTTAAAGCTGTGAAGAGGGAATTCATGCAACTTGACCCTGATCAATAGGTCCTTCTCTTTTGAATTGCCGCTTTTAAGAATGGCCAGGTAGGTAGCGTCCACAACAACTTCAATTCTTCCGGCAGGGAGGTTTCGTTATCTAAAAACCGCAGTACCCTTGTCGCAGGATTTTTTCGAAATAGGGTTGTAAAGATTTTGTCACCGGGATATTGCCTGTTATATAAAATATGCAACAACGTATGATCATAAAAACGGAATCGCCATTTAGCTGTTTTTAATCCGGGCTGATAATTTCCGCTTTTTAGTTGTTGGGCAAGCTCATCCGATTGTTTTTGGATAAACTGGAAGGTATATCCACTCGAAGCTTTTGTTTGCCCGCCCGCAGTTCCTATCTGCTGCATTCCGTTTATCTGCGTGGGATAATGCAGATTGTTCATCGGGATTGCACCCTTTTCTTCGTGTGTAATCTCATAATCCTGCAATTGTAAAAACGTTTTACAATAGTTGCGCAACGCTATATCGTATTCTTCATCTTCCAGTACGAGTTCGGTAAATAAAGTATACTCCACCAGCGCGCGGTTATTGTCGAGTGGCAGAACATACACAAAACTGGTACCCCTTTGCTGCGACACACGAAAATCCATCAAAGTGGCTTTGCCATTGTCGAAAACAGCATCGTCGGTTTTGATGATCCAGCCTTTAAAGTGCTGCAGCAACATGATGTCGCCCGTACGCGGTTCATATTTATTCGGAATGCTATTGAACCCTATTGCATTCTCATAAATAAGTTCAGCACCGTTAACTAACTGTATTTTTACCTGTCCATCCGCCGCTTCAACGGATACAATATCTTCTTTTAACAAAAAAACATTGGGGTGTCGTTGTATTTTATCCAAACAATATTTGTAGAAATCTGCAGCCTGTATCATTTTGTATTGATACGGCTCAATGGGAAGTGGAGATGCGAAACTGTTACTAAAAAAAGTCAAGTTGTTTCCATTTCCTGTAAACAACATTTTCAAAATAGCCTTCCTGTTTTTCCCAGAAACACCAGGTACGGTCGTTATTTTCTTTCCGGTCTTTATCGATGAGGGTAATAAGATGTGAATCGGCTACGCCGTTATCTATCAAACGGGTAACGAGAGAGAGTGCAGCAAGTCCGGAACCAGTAAAGACAAGATGTTTCATTGCAGTTGTGATTGGGATAGCGACGACCGGCTTGAGTCAATTTATTCCTGTTCATTACTGATTTCCGCTGCGTATCCAACCTTCGCCTTGCCCGCCATCAGCTTTTTATCTTTCCTGATTTTATCCCAGTATTTTTTTGAAACTAATAACATACCAAAGCTTTCGCCGTGGTGGCGATCCAAATGTTTGTGATGCATTTTATGTGCCCAGCGTATTGCACGTATATAAGTATTGCTACTGCGTGAAAACCATTTAAAGCGTTGGTGAATGATAACATCATGCACCAGGAAATAAGCGGCACCGTAGGCCATAATACCAAAACCGATTGCCTGCATCCACCATTTATCACTATAAGTTCCAAAAAATATCAACAGGATGCTGGGTATGGCGAAGATGACGAAAAATGCATCATTCTTTTCGAAAAAGCCGGGTTCTACCTGGTGATGGTCTTTATGCAGATACCAAAGGAAACCATGCATTACATACCGATGTGTAAGCCATGTTACGCCTTCCATCAACACAAATGTGGCAAGCAGTGTGAGTATGTATAATAGAACAATCATCTTTTTTCTTTCAAATTAATTAGTGTTGTTTACGCCACCAATCCAGTACACGGGGTAATGCGGCTTTAAACCAGGGCGTAAATAATTCAGGCTCCTTTGCTACCAACACTTCCAGTTCGCCGGATGCAAGGTAGCGCGTATTCATTACTTCCGTGGGGTTAAAGGGTATCTCTCCATCGTATTTGCCAACAAATACATGATCAAATTCATGTTCAATCAAACCGTTGTCAAGCTCCGCACGATATACAAAATCGAAAATCTTTTCTACTGCTGTTTGAAATCCCATCTCTTCTTTAAGCCTGCGTACAGCCGCATCTTCAATTGCTTCTCCGGGAAACGGGTGACTGCAACAGGCATTTGTCCATAACCCACCGCAATGATATTTACCAGGTGCGCGCTGTTGCAATAACATTTTTTCCATCTTCAGAAAAAATAAAAACACTAAATGCACGATGTAGCCAGCCCTGGCGGTGTGTCTTCATTTTCTCCGCAAGCCCTGTTTCGTTGTCTGCCTCGTCAACAAGTATCACTAACTCTTCTTTCAAATTCGTAGGTATCAAAACTAATAAACAATTAAATGGGAACAGGTTTACGATTCAATTCAAAACATACCGAGACTTCCTTTTACGGATGCGCGAAGAACGATGAGCGCTTTGTGATAATTTGGAATGCGTATACGTGCACCCAGGATATGCCGCGCATGCGTTCGTTTTATTTTTTTTGAACAGGGATAAATAATATTTGTAAGCAACATACACACCAAACCTTGCTTTCAGTGGAAGTTGTGTGATGCCAACATATGCATTGTGAAAATCAGCTTGAATATCTTCTTCTATCTTTCTCTTTTCCTGGCAGGTAAAATTTTCAAAGTCACAATCCGGAAAAATAGATACGTGATAAGCCCGAATAATCAGCTTTGATATCGCGGAGGAAATTTACTTTTTGAAATGCCGCACCCAATGAACGCGCTGGTTCCGATAGTTGCTGCCAGGCTTCTTTATCGCCTTCACAAAAAAACATACAAACACATCAGGCCTACCACTTCTGCAGAACCATAAATGTATTCGCGGTAGCCATCCTCATCATAAGCTTTCCGTGAAAGATCCATTTCCATACTTTTAAAAAATGCATCAATCAACGATCGGTTAATATTGTATTGGTTAACGGTTCTTTGGAAACTATGCAAAACAGGATTCACGCTGATACCCCGATCGATGGCTTCGTTAGTATCACGTTTAAATTCTTCGAGCAGGGAATGTTTATCATGTTCATGAAAGGAATCAACAATCTCGTCGGCCACACGTACAAACCCATAGATATTGCATATGGGCGCCCGAAGGTCTTTGTGTAACATGCGGATAGCTGAAGAAAAAGAAGTGCTATAGCGTCTGGTTACCAGCCGGCTGCAATCCGCACTCGCTTCATGATACAATTTAATCATACAGCAATCTTAATTTATCTGGCAATTCCGGTTTTTATCAGTTCGCCGGCCACAACTTCCCCACTAATCAAACTGGGAGGAACGCCGGGGCCCGGTACCGTTAGTTGTCCTGTATAATACAGGTTACTAACTTTTTTGCTTTTACACGACGGACGGAGAATGGCAGTTTGTCGTAAGGTATTGGCCAGTCCATAAGCATTACCGCGGAAGGAATGATAGTCATTTACAAAATCCGTTACGGAATAAGTTCTTTTCACAACGATTGCATCCTTTATCTCTTCCCCGGTGTGCTGTTCAAACCTTTCAACAATTTTCTGAAACCATTCTTCGCGTAATGATTCTGTATCGCCCTGCAAACCGGAAGCAACGGGAACCAGGAACACGAGATTTTCGCAACCTGTTGGCGCAACCGATTCGTCAGTTAAACTCGCTGCACTTACATAGAATAAGGGGTTGGATGGCCATTGGGGATCGCGATAAATCTCGTGGCCATGCTGTTCAAAAGATACGTCGAAAAAAAGACTATGATGGCAGAGATTTTTCAATTTTTTATTCAAGCCTACATAATACAGCAGGCATGAAGGAGCCATCACTCTTTTATTCCAGTATTGATCGCTATATGTTCTGTATTCCGGAGGTAATAAAGCGGTTTCGGTAAAATGATAATCTGCTCCACTGATAACCGCATCTGTTGTATAACGACCCTGCGTTGTTACAACGGCTACTGCTTTTCCATCTTCCACTACAATCTCTGCAACCTCTTCATTAAATCGGAATTGTACGCCAAGCCCTTCTGCAAGTTGTTGCATACTTTTTACTACCGAGTACATTCCACCTTGCGGATACCATGTTCCTCCTTTGATGTCCGCATAGTTCATGAGGCTGTATAGCGCCGGTGTTTCTTCGGGTAAGGCACCCAGAAACAAAACGGGGAATTCCATGATCTGCCGAAAGACGCGGATGTTTGAAATACTTTGAGATATGTTTCTTAATAGAAGAAAAAAACATCCAGACGGAATACACCTCTGATCGTTTCCCATTCTAAAAATTCAAACAGCGAAAGACCGGGCTTATACACCAGTTTTTTAATTCCTACATTATACTTGTACAGCGCTTCGCGCAGATATTTTTTCCAGCTTCTCTCCTGCGCCTGGTTCAATGGATTCAAATAATGCTTTGGCAGATTCAAAATTTGCAGGCAGGTCTGTAAACCCTTTGTCCCAGAAAATCCGGTATGAAGGATCGAGCCGCTGCAGTTTGTAATAATCACTTACCTTCTTTCCAAACTGTGCGAAATATCTTTCAAACACATCGGGCATCCAGTAAAAGCTGGGCCCCATATCGAAAGTAAATCCCTGTTCGTTCCATTGGCAGGCTCTGCCGCCTGCCGTTTTATTTTTTTCGAATACAGTTACATCCCAGCCAGCTTTGGCCATAAAACTGGCGGCCGACAAACCGGCGAAACCGCTGCCGACGATAATAACCTTCTTCTTTATAGTCATAAATTAGTGCCGCTCGATTCGCTCTTTCAATAATTTTCTTGCGAAGTGGATGCGACTTTTTACAGTACCGAGTGGTTCGCCCAATGCATCGGCGATTTCCTGGTATTTGTATCCGTCGAAGTAAAGTTGAAAAGGCACTTTGAAGATTTCAGGAAGATTATGAATCGCTTCATAAATCTCCTTCATGCGCATCTCCGTTTCACCGCCATTGGCAACAGAAACCTGCTTCTGATTGATGAGGAAATCGTTGGGCGTGCTATCAAATATCGTCCGTTGTTTTGCCTTGCGACGATAGTCATTAATAAATATATTACGCATGATCGTAAACAACCATGCCTTGATGTTGGTGCCAACATTATACTTTTCCTTATTGGCAAGTGCTTTATACAACGTTTCCTGATACAGGTCGTTGGCTGCTTCAGTATCCCTTGTCAGATTTACGGCAAAGGGCTTGAGAAAGTCAGCATTCTCAAGCAGTACGTCATTGAAATCTGTGGTGGGCATGATTTTTTGTTTAAGATTTTGAGGCATAAAGTTAAACAAAATATTCTTACCACCAAAAATGAGATTGTAATGGAATTGTAAAGTTTTTTAAAAAGCCGGGGAGTGTTCCAGATTCTCGACGGTTTCCACGACTTCGCAGTAACTGCGTTTGAGGTAAATATTGGCGGGTACTTCTTTATGGTAGCAGCAGGTAGGGTAGCCGGATATAAATGTAGGAAGCTGTGGCATGTGCTGGTGAATCTTTCGTAACAGCTTGTCAAACTGCATGTTAGGACTGGTACTCGTCAAATGGATGAAAGCCATTTGAGGCTTCAGGGTGTTCGCCACGCTTGCTGCATCATCGAGCGGCACGTTGGCACCCAGGTAGATGATTTTCGCCCCTCTGCTTTTCAGGAGATAGGAAAGAAAGAGCAGCCCCAACTCGTGGTACTCATCATTTGGCAGGTACAGCATACAACTGCAGCCATTACTATTGGTTGGCAGGCCATCAATTGCCACGATCAGCTTTTGCCGGATAATATTCGATACAAAATGTTCCTGGGCTGGGATGATATGCCCGGTTTGCCAGAGAATTCCGATTTTCTCCAGGAAGGGAAAGATGATCTCGCGCACGGCACTTTCAATACCGTGGTTTTGAATATACCGGTTTACGCAGCATTCGAACTTATCTGTTTCCAGGTCGATCATTTCCTTCACAAGTTCATTCACGATCCGCTCCTGCATGGCTTCGCACTCACGAAGGCTGAGGATTTTCTCATGAATCTCATCGGGCTTCATCCGATCGATATGGGAAATCTTAAATCCGTATTTATTGAGCAGCGCGATATTAAGCAGCGTCTTCAGTTGGTCATTACTATAATACCTGATATTGGTGCAACTACGTTCGGGTTTGAGAAAATTATAGCGCTGTTCCCACATCCTGATGGTGTGGGCCTTAATGCCAGAGAGATTTTCGAGATCTTTAATCGTGAACGCGCTCATACAACTATAACTACAAACCAGCCTGCGAAAAGGTTCAGCCTGATTTATATGATGTTTATAATGTGTGGTTTAGAATTTTACCCTGCTCTATCAGCTCCGTCAATTGCGAATTGGCAGTTAAAGTGTTCAACCGGTCGAGATGTCCCTGGTGGTGCAAATCGGTGCCTAGGAGATCATAGTAACCCTGTTTTAAAAGATATTGTGCCAGTTCATTTACTGTGCGGCCATAGTAACCTGTAAGGGAGAGCAGGTTAAGTTGAAATAAACACCCGGTATCTTTTAATTCGTCGTAAAAGGTTTTATCACGCTGCAAATAAACATACCGTTCCGGATGTGCAATGATGGGCTGGTAGCCCTGCATTTGCATTTCAAACAAAAGGTCTTTTATATTCAGCGATGGGAATGCCATGGAGAACTCTGCCAACACTTTGTTGCCTTCTATCGTGAGCAAGGGCTTTTTATTACGCAACTGATCTTCCACATGCTCGTCGAGAAAATATTCAGCGGCAGCATGCAATTCAACATTAATACCTTCTGCGGCCACGGCTTCTTTTACTATGCGCAGTTGTTCATTGATGGTTGCAGGCGTATTGCGATACATGTCCCACATTACATGTGGTGTAGCGATCAGCTTTCGAAAACCAAGATTCGACAGGCCGCGAATAAGCGTGAGTGAATTTTCAATATCCCGCGCGCCATCGTCAATTCCCGGCAAAATATGCGAGTGCATATCCACACCGATCTGTTCAAAATTGAAAGGACCGGTTGAAGGTTTCGACTTGCGGAAAAGATTAAACAAGGCTTCTGATTTAGGTTTTAAGGTTTGGGTCAGGATTACTTTCCAGACGCAAATTTACGATCATTATTCGTCTTCAGGTCTATCCGAAATCAGGCCAAAACCAGGTTTTCAGGACTCACGTACGGGAAGTCCTTTGAAAACTTTATTTACCAAATTACTCTTGGGGAATACAATATACCATGCGGTGAGAAAAAGGATCATGAAGTCGGTATAGAAACTTTGATGTTCCTGGTACCAGATTTCAAGTGCCCCTTTATATGGCAGGATAACCTTAGCATAACATTCTTGCGGAGGCAGGCTGCTTTGTGTGATAATCAGTTCTTCGTCGCGAAAAACAACAGAGCCGATGCCGGTTAATCCGGGTTTAGCGTTGTAAACCCTGGCCTGCAGCTCCGGACTGTACCTTTCAAATCCGGCGCGCATTAAAGGTCGCGGGCCTACAAATGACATATCTCCTTTCAGAATATTGATCAATTGGGGGAGTTCATTGATTTTGCTCATCCGCAAAAACTTTCCCATTGGCGTTACACGGGGATCGTTGCGGGTAGTAACATCCCCACTACCGATGTTTGGGCTGTTTTTGAGCATGGTGGCGAATTTCCAGATGAAAAACTCGCGGTTGTGGTACCCTATTCTTTTTTGTAGATAAAAAACTTCTCCTTCGCCCGTTAATTTCAATAACAGCATAATGGGTAATAATAAAGGCGACAAAATGATCAGCGCCAAAAGGGAGAACAAAATATCGAAGAAGCGTTTTATAAAGAGATACACAGGTGCAATTTTTGTTGAGATTTTGATTGAATAGCAGTTTTAAGGTGCCATAGCTCCAGCTAATTCCTAATGCCCAACTACTTCTTTCACTGTTTCCGCCACTCTGTTAAGTTCTTCTTCCGTGATATTGGTAGAACAGGGAATGCTGAGGCATTCCTGGTAAATTTCATTTGAAAGATCTGCTTTCGTAACATAGATATCTTTCTCAAACATTCTCAACTGGTTCATCGGTACCCAGAAAGGACGTGATTGTAATTTCCTTTCGTTGAGAACACGCAGCAATTCTTTCTGGTGTTTGGTGCGAAATGTAAATAACCAGCAGTTGGGATCTACATCTGCAGAAACCTCCTGAAAGCTGAAATCAGCAAGTCCGCTGAAAGACTTGCGATAAAATGCATCGATTTCTTTTTTGCGTTGCACAAAAGAAGGAAGCAATTCCATTTGTGCCACACCCATTGCAGCAAGCACATTTACCAATCGGTAATTGTATCCAACTTCATCATGGATATATTCAAAAGGATCACTCTTTGCCTGGGTAGTCAGGTGCTTTGCTTTCTTAGCAAGCTCTTCATTATTGGTAACAATTACGCCACCGCCGCCCGTTGTAATGATTTTATTTCCATTAAAACTAAAGCATCCCATCAATCCAAAACTACCGGCATGTTTTCCTTTATAATAAGAACCCAGTGCTTCGGTTGAATCTTCAACAACTGCGAGGTTATATTTCTCCGCGATTTGAAGCAACCTGTCAACATCGCCCATATTACCTAACACGTGAACGGGTAAAATTGCTCTTACAACACGGTTACTTGCGGTATGCACACGCTCACCCTTTGCATTCAGTGTTGTTTCATTCGACAACCATTCTTCCAGCAGATCGAGATCCATTTGCCAGCTTCCAGGATTTACATCCACCAGCACCGGATCAGCGCCGGTATAACGAATTGAGTTTACGGTAGCAATGAAAGTTACATTGGGAGTAATTACCAGGTCGCCTCTTTCTACGCCGGCCAGCATGAGAGCGATGTGCAGTGCAGATGTTCCATTGCTCGTAGCCACGCCGTATTTGCAACCTGCATATTCGGCAACCATGTTTTCAAACTGCGTAACATAAGAACCAACAGATGAAACCCATCCAGTATCGAGGCAGTCTTTAACGTATTTCCATTCGTTGCCGGCAACATTTGGACCAGAGAGCAATACCATTTCGCGTAGAGTTGTTGTTATAAAGGAGAAAATTGTTGAAGGATAAAGAAGCCAGTTCCTCTTTATCCTTCAAACAAAATTTGAAAAGATGCTAGATGTTCCTGAATTTTTCAGAATAAGCATCGGCGATAATTCCGCTATCCATCAACTTGATGATTTCACGGATTCCATCGGGTACTTTCTTTGTGATGGTGAAACCAAGTTCGTTTTTGATCTTATCGCAGTTCACTCGATAGTCGCGTGGATCTTCAGCACTGTCTTTATACTTTACTTGCGTATGAGGAATCTGTTTTTGAATTTCTTCCATCAGCATTCCTTTGCTATAGTTCTCAGTTGTATCACCAACGTTGAACACATTTGATTTCACTTTTTCTTCGGGTGCTTCTATTGCCAGTACAACAGCACGCGCCAGGTCATCAACGTGGCAATAAGGGCGGTTAAACTGAGGGCCCCAGATTTCCTGTTCGCCGGTAAGGCAAACGTTGCGTGTAAATTCGTTTACGGTAAGATCGAAACGGATGCGGGGAGAAAATCCATAAACAGTTGCAAAACGCAGGGCTGTTGCGCAGATTTTTGCATCCTTTCTTTCTTCCAGCAGGTACTTTTCGAATTTAACTTTCAGTTCTGCGTACAGTGATACGGGGCGCAGTTCTGATTCTTCATTTACATAAGCGTCCGGATCAGCCATTTTCCCGTAGTTGCTGCAGGTTGATGCAAATACAAATCTTGCAACACCGGCTTTCTCTGCTTTTTCAAACAGGTTTACCGAGCCAGCCCAGTTTGTTTCGTTGGCTTCGTCGGAGAATTTTTTGCAGGCAGGGTCGCCTACAATCGCAGCCAGATGCGCAATGGCGTCAATCTTTTTGTTTAACACTTTATCTACATCCGCTTCATTGCGGATATCACCTTTTATAAATTCGAAATTGTGGTGTTGTGCTACATCGTACAGAGCTTCGCCGCCAAACTTAAGCGAATCCATTACAATCACTTCATAACCTTTGTTAAGCAGGATCCTTACCAGGACCGAACCAATATAACCGGCTCCACCGGTTACCAGTACGCGTTTAATCATTTGTAAGCTCTTTTTTTAATTGATGATAGTATTCGAAAAAGCGCCGTTCGGCGTCTTTGGGAAATGCAGATAAATGATCGATGTGGTGGAAAATATAAGTATCCTTCAGTGTGAAAGGCTGGCTCTGGTGAAATTCACGAAACTGGTTCATCCAGATACCATAGTGGTTTACAAGTTCGATTGCATCAGGTATCAATTCTTCGGGAATGAGTGCTGGTTGCGATTCAATCAGCGTTACGATCTTCTCGTTAGCCGAAAAAATATTCAGGGCATGCAACAGTATTTTGTTTTGCAAATACTTGTCGTAAGCCCTGCGTGACAGCATCATATAAAAATAAAGTGGAGCAACCAGTTTTTCAAAACGCTCCCTGGACGTATTCTTCATAGAAAACGCGAAGATAAGAAAAATTGGAACCGTCCCCGGTTTCCTCCTTGCGGAAGACTACCGGGGTCAATTCCAATCTTATTTCAGTTGTGTTGAAAGCCGAAAAATCAGGCAGCGGCCAGTTTCTGTACTTCCTCTTTCACCAGTACCCGCTGCGGGTTGCCTACTACCATTACATTATCAGGAATATCGCGGATCACCACGGTACCTGCACCAATGGTAACATTCTGACCAATGGTAACACCTTGTTTTACCACGGCATTGGCACCTACGAATGTATTAGCACCCACTTTTACGTTACCGCATAATACCGCGCCGGGGCCGATATGTGCAAAATCATCCACCACACATTCATGGTCGATGCTGCTGGAAGTATTGCAAATAACACCAGTTCCGAGGGTCACCAGCGGATTGATGGTTGCGTTGGCAGAAATCATGGTGCCATATTTCATTTCAACAGATGCTGAAACGACAGCCGAAGGGTGTATAGCATTGATAGGATTGCCCAAACGATCGAACAGGGCATTGTAAACTTTGCGGCGGATACCATTGTGACCTACTCCTATGAAATAATCAAACTCCTCCAGTTCATCGAGGGCCTGCATTTCAGTGCCGAGATACAATAAATGATAGGGATTTTTCTCTTTTTTCGCTCGAGTCGCAGTAAGCGGTTACCATACGACCGGCATTGAGAAGGATATCAATGATTACATAGGAATGTCCTGAATAGCCGACTACGGCCACTGGTTTCTTCAGTTTGGATTTCATTTGAATTGGATTTTCAGGTATAAAATGACCAAAAAAATGAAATCAAACAGAGTACAAATACCCTATTTTGTGTCGGAAGAATACGACACCTTTTGATCGCCCTCCCTTACATAGGCCCAAACTTTATCGCCATATGTCGTAGCGCGTATGCGGCGTGCTTTTTCCTCCGCCGACATATCGGGTGTGAGCTCGCAAAGTGCATTGAGCTGTTTTCTCGTATAAGGTTTTTTTGTCCAGGATTCCGGACTCTGTGGCAAGGGTTTACCTTGCAAAAGGCCTGACATCAATTCATAAAACAGGTGCCAGATTTCTGCGTAGCAACGCTGGGTCATGCTGAAAACTGTCTCGTTTGGAAAAACGGGAAAGCGGCGTACGGCGATAATATTTCCAGAATCCACCCGCTCTAACATGTGGTGACAGGTAATCCCAAATTCCTTTTCCCCGTTATATATGGCAAAATTCGTACATCCGATTCCGGGGTAATCGGGCGAACCTGTATGAAAATTGATAGCGGCCATCTTCGCTTTTGCCAGCAATTTTCCCGGAATAATCCACTGAGCCAGGTAAGAAATCAGCAGATCGCCCTCCCAGTCCAGGAGATCGCCCGGCATAGGCAATTCCCTTTTTGAATAAACAATGCGGGAATTGGGAAAATGAAGTTTCACAAAATCAGCAGCCATTGTTGAACAATGGTCACCAGCTTTACCAATGAAAAGTATTTTAATCTCTGAACTCATCTTTTTTTTGTTGAATACGCTTTTTGAATAACCCCCGTTCTCATTTTACAATCTCTTCATAGCGTTCTTTCAGCTTTGCCTGTATGTAACCGCGTTCGAAATTGTTTTCAATTTTTTCGCGCAGCCTGATAGCCCTTTCACGCATGGCGGGCATATCGTTCAATGCAAATTTTAATTTATTAAATAAATCTTCCGTGTCCTTAACATTAAAAATCAGGCCATTTTCCAAATCATCCACAATGTCGATACAACCCGGAATACGTGAAACCAGTGCCGGGCATTCCATCGCCCCAGCCTGTAACACCACATTCGGAAACCCTTCACGATAGGATGCATGCACAAACAGCTGCGAGATCGACAGAAAATATTCCACTTCATCATGCCACCCAGCCAAAATTACCGCGGGGTGCGATTGAATCAGTTTCAGCGTTTCTTCATCCAGTGGATCAAGATGTTCCTCAAAACCACCCACCAGTACCAATCGCAAATCCTTATCCTCCTGCCAGCACCTATCAAATGCACGCGCCAGTTCGTAAATTCCTTTGTCCTTTACCACACGGCCAATAGAAACAATATAAGTAAGTGAAGGATCGAAATTAATCAACTCACGAAATTGTTGCAACTTGTTTTCATCAAGCGAAGATTTCGAAAATCGTTTCAGGTCTATCCCATTGCTTGAACCCTTGCCGATGATGGAAAGTTTTTTGGGATTGACCAGCTTGTTGTCTACGACATATTCGTAAAGACTACGGCTATTTGGCCACACATGTGTAGCCATTTTACCTGTCAGCTTTTCCATCGCAACCATGATCCGGCGCGACATGCCGGTTGCGGTCATGAACCGTAAGCCCGCAATGGTATGCACTCTTACTTTTACACCTGCGAGTCGTCCTGCAAGCATGGCAAGTAATCCTGCCTTGGGTGTGTGCGAGTGAATGATATCCGGTTTTTCCCTTTTAAAAAGCCGGTAAAGTTTCCATAACGATTTCAGATCCTGCAAAGGTGTAATGGCCCGCGTCATGTGCACTATTTCGTGGCGACATTGTTCAAAGGCTTTTACGTCTTTCAGTTCTGCACCGTCGGCGCTCACCATCAATACATCCATCCCATGCTCGCGCATATACCGCATCTGCCCTCGCAGTAGCACTTTCAATGCCATAGGGACGGTGGTTATTCGAATAAGTTTCATGTAGCTGTTAAAGTGTTATGGGCGTGATACGGCAAACGGCAATCGGCGAACGGCAATCGGCAAACGGCAAACGGCGATCGGCGATCGGCAAACGGCAAACGTGAAATCTCGCCAAACTGAAAAGAATGTAGTAATATGAAAATAGCTTTCTACATTTACACATTTCCACATTCCCACATTTCCATATTTCCACATTTACACATTTACACATTTCCACATTTACTCATTTCCACATTTACTCTTTTCCACACTTCCTCATTTACTCATTTCCACATTTCCACGCAGGCGGCCTCATGTTTTTCTCTTCCACACTTCCAGCGCAAAAAGCGTCCATATCATTTTCGCACGTTTTTCGTCGCCAGTGTTTATTTCGCGATTCCAGAGTTTTTTCTATAAATCCTGGCTTTACAAACTGGCGACAATACGCGTTGTTGTTTAGAACATGGTCTGCAATCAGCTCTTTCAGCTCATTGTCGATCCATTTTTTAAGCGGAATTTCAAATCCCCTTTTCGGTTGATGGATCAATTCGCCCGGCAAGTATTTTTCTGCCAGTGTGCGTAGCAGTCGTTTGGTTTGGCTTCCTTTAATTTTATAGTTGTCGGGCAACCCAGGCACATATTCCAACAGCTCTTTACAAAGCAATGGACTTCTACCTTCAAGTGAATGTGCCATCGTAGCGATATCCATTTTCACCAGCAGATTTCCTGCCAGGATATTATTAAAGTCCAGGTTCATGAGTTTCTGCAAACCGGTCAGGTTTGATTCATTCATTTCCTGGAAATCTGATTTTACTTCATCCAGATAACCGGCAGGAGGGTTGAGCCATTTTTCATATCCTTCGAAGCTATCGATGGTTGCAGACAGATAGGTATCAAGCCCGTTCCTGCGAGCGAGGTCGGCCAGTCGATAGATATAGTTGTATTTACTTTTCTTGTTGTTGGGCACCGGCAACACATTGTGTGCGAGCGATGCTGCATTTCGAATTACAAATCCCGGATTAAAGAAATCGTATTTCGCAAAAGGAACATAACGACGATAACCACCGAACAATTCATCGCCACCATCTCCATTTAGGATAACGGTCAGATGTTTTCGCGCTTCGCGGCTTACATAATAACTGGGTATAGCCGAGCTATCGAAAAACGGCTCGCCGTAGTTGCCGAGAATTTTTTCTACATCCTGCAGCAGGTGATCAAAACTGATCGGTATCTCCACATGTTGCGTTCCATATTTTTCAGCAACCAGTTTTGCCAGGGGCGCTTCATCATATTCACCACGGAATGAAACAGTAAATGTTTTGAGCGACTGGTTATATTCTTTTGCAATTGCAGTAACAATGCCGCTGTCGATACCACCACTTAAAAACGATCCCACTTCCAGGTCGCTCGACTCTACACGACTGCGAATAGCACGGTGTAATATTCCGTCGGTCTTTTGAAGTGCCTCTTCGAAACTATCTGTTTGTTTTTGCTGGTAATGATCATGTATATTCCACCATTGTTTTACAATTACATGAACTTTATCCAGCGAAACACAGGCAAAATGTCCAGCAGGTATTTCCGTTATCTGCCTGTATGCGGTTTGATCTTTATAGAAATAACCAAGCCTTACATATTGGTGAATCGCTTTTTCGTTTATATCCAGATTTAACTGGCCTTTCAGTGCATTCAGTTCACTGGCAAATGCAAAGCGATCGCCGTCCTGGTACATGTACAAAGGTTTTTTACCTGCACGATCGCGTGCGATGAAAAGTTCCTTTTTATCATTATCATAAATAGCAAAGGCAAACATGCCATCGAAATCCTGTAAGCAATCAGCGCCAAGTTTCCCATATGCATGAAGAATTGTTTCTGTATCAGAGTTCGACTGGCATTCGAGGTTATGTTTCTTCCTTACATCGCGGTGGTTATAGATTTCGCCATTGAAAATTATAGAAAGGGGGCCGAGGTGCATGGGTTGTTTTCCACCGGCAATATCCAGAATGGCCAACCGGTGATGATGCAGAATCAGGTTATCCTTTTGTTCTGTTGCCTGCTCATCGGGCCCACGATGCCATAGATCGCGTGTGAGCCTGGCGATGTCGAATGGAATATTGATTGATCCTGCAATTCCGCACATCTTATTTTTGTTTTAGGATTTTTAGTTTTTGTAAAATCTTTGGCAGCCTGATATCTTTCGTAGCAAGCACCGTAAAAAACAATATCAAAAAAAACGGAATGCCCGGGATCTTGTAGCGAACCAGCGAACCGAAATTCCCTGTCGATGTTCCAACAGCCGCGCCAAATAAGCAGGCAAAAATCAGGCAAAAGAAAATCAGAGGATTTGAAAACGCGATCCGAATAAAACCCAGGAAGCCCGTCTTCCAAATTGTAAATACAAACAATATGAGACAAAGTAATGACTCAAGGACATTTAGTATCATAATTGCACTGCTTGCCTCCCAGGGAAACGGACGGAAGTAGGCCGCTATTAGTCCTAAAGGAAGAAACAAGGCCGGAGAGTCGGAACCCAGGCTAAAACTGGAGCCAGATCTCCGTTGCATCGCCTCGGAATCGTAAACATCACGTTGTTGTTCGATCGATTGTAAAATAACTTCAGTATTATAACGCTCTAATGCAGTGTCGGTAGTTAGATTTTGATACAATAAAAATCCGGTCACCCCTCCTATCACTAATAGGAAGAAAATCAGTAAACCTCTTACAGCAGGTGTTCGCACTTTGGTACCAAATTGAATAAATAATAATACAACCATCGCAGGTACCAAAGCGAGCAGGATGTAGGGTTTAATTGTGTAAAGCAGGTATATCGCCAATATAATCGCCAGTATGGCGCCAAATAAAGATCCTCTTCGTTGAAATATATTGTAGAGGGATGCAAACAAAAATCCCGTAGCACCAAAAGTCAACGAATCTTTTAAAATCCCGGAAGACCAGAATGCAACTGTGGGCACAAAAAAACAGGCAAATGCAATATGATTCCTGACATTAGGAAACGCCCGCGCAAATATTTTGTAGATTTCAAGTGCGCCCAATAACGAGTAGAATGAAAAAATCAAGGCGATACCCAGATAACTTCCAAAAAAGGCATATGACATCAGGGCCCCTATTTTGGGAACTGTAAAATTGGGAGCCGTCATCATATAGTAATGATTTTCGCCCAACTCGTCCATTTCAAAATAAGGGAAAAGTAAATCACTGGGTGTTGACCTCTTCATTCCCAGTAAATCAAAATAACTGATAGCACCATCTGATAACGCACTCCGCATATCCATTATCGAGACATAGTATCGATAACTGTCACCTCCCTTATAGTAATATTGCATTATCGCGGTAAATAATACAATCATCAGAATGCGAAGCAATAAACCCTGTTTAAAATATTTTTGGGTAAGGGCATCCTGATTTTTCAGGTACACCTTTGAAATCATTAAGACCAGCAGTATCGCTATTGGCAGTCCGATAAAATCAGCTGAAGAAAATAAGGATGTTTTGAGTAAATACAACTTGTATTAATTAAACTTTTAATTGTCTTTCAAATTACCTTTTGAAAAAAATGTAACTAAACAATATCCACGCAACCAGATAATAACCGCAAATGAACAGCGGCATCGGATGTCCCGACATTTGCCAAAAAGCAATACCCAACAAAAGTGCCAATGCAAAAAAGCTGATTCTAAATGATGGTTTCTCCCGATCAGGAATATTCACCAGGCTTTTACTGTTGGCATAACTAATGAATCGATAAAGGATATGTGTGACCAATATCGCGGGAAGTAGTAAATTCAACTGCGCTGCGTTAAGAAATGGCACGAGTGGGATAAAAAACCTCAAAGTGGCAAGGTTTAGAAATGTCATCAGTTTAAGTTGATCACTCTTCAAATAATTATGAAGAAAAAACGCAATCGCCAGCACAGCATAAACCGTAATAATTTCCGGTTGATTGTACCACTTCAGAAAAATAAAAATGCTGATCGCTATCAACACGCGTGCCAGCACCCAAACTGAGAACCATAAATTGGAAATTGGCTTATCCCCCATTCGTTTTCGGGGGTTCGCATCGTAACGGATTGAGTAGAAATCGTTGAAAAGATAACCAATCTCATAAACGGTTATAAAACTAATGTATCCTATTGCAAAATCTCGTATCGAAGTTGTAAGATCGCCCAGAAAATAATATAGTATCCCGACAGAAATTACCCACTCGTTCACCGCTGTAAACATAAGCCCCGATGGCTTTTTTACCCGCGAAGTGAAAAAATAGGTGAAAGGAACGGTGAGTATATATTTCATTTACCAGGAATTTTTATCACAAAACTTACACTTATTTGTGCGTGGCTAAAGATTTTGCTTTACGCGAAACAGAAAGTATTTCTATATCGGATCGTATTTGTTTCCAGAAAATTTCATCTTCTTTTGTATAACAAACAGCAATCGCCTCTTTTGCTATTTTCAACAACTCCCTATCGCTATGGTTGTCTGAAATGGCAAGTTTGATGTGCGATGGGTCAATATGGTGTTTTTCAACGAGCGCCTGAAGCTTTTTGCCAGTGGCGTCAAATGTCATTTTTCCTGTTAAAATTCCATTTGAAGTTTCGAGTTCGGTGCAGATATATCGAGCGTTCAACATTTTCGCCACAGATTCCACTACGACATCAAAGCTGGCTGATGCTAAAATCAATTCAGTATTCCGACTCGCTATGGCAGTAAATACCGGTTCAACTTTATTTTCACAAAGTTCCCCACTCACAAATTCCGTTGCCCATTTTTGCACGTTTTCTTTCTTCTGTCCTTTCAAAAGTTTTACTGCTATTGTGCGATGCAGGTCCTTTATGGTTAACTTATTAATAATCGCGAGCAACCAAAATGCCGGTGACCTTCTATTTAGAAATACAGCATGCATTCTTCTTTTCCCCGCCGGCAACTTCTCCGTTCTCACACAGAAATTCAGGAAGTCGAAGCTGGTATTCATGAAAAACAGCGTGTCACAGATATCGGATACTACTATTTCCTTTTGCATGAATATTACCCAATTAATTTCTTATAAATGGATGCATAGGTCCCCAGGGCTTTGTCCAGGCTATAATAACCCAGGGCTCTGCTGCGGATTGTGGCCGGATCTTTTTTCAATAACGTATCAAAACCAGCGATTACCCTTTTAAATTCTTCCGTATTAAAATTGGACAATATTGCTCCGGCATCAACTGATTCAACAATCTCTCGTACATCACCAACACCATCATTACAAACTACAGGTATCCCCATGGCAAAGATTTCACCAAGTTTGGTAGGCGAACTTGCGATTTTTGAATAGGCCTGTTTAATAAAACACAGATTAATATCGCCAGCTTTTGTAAAGAAGTTCACTTCCTTACGTGAAGCAAAACGTATTACGATATCTTCTTTTTTTATCTGCAATTTTTTCTGCTTCAGCCAGAATTAAATCAGGATTACCCGATGTGACAAACAAAAATTTAACTTCAGGATATTTCTCTTTGGTGAGTGCAAAAAGCGACAACATTTCCGGTAGCAGGTACCAACTTCCGATGGATCCCAGATAGCTCAAAACCAAACCTTCTTCTGGAAGGCCAAGCGCTATTCTTGCTTTTTGTTTTTCTTCTTTTGTTAATAATGTAAACACATTAAAATCTGCACTACACGGTATCACGCTAATTTCGGCATTTCTATACCCTTTCCATTTTTGCACTTCGCGTTTACCTGCTTCTGTCAGGGAAACGATATGGTCCGCATTTGCAACGTAATTATTCTCTTTGTTTTTATAGTACCTGAATGCGTATTTATAAATCGGGTTTTTAAGATTCCACATATTGCCATCAACCCTTTCGTCAACCCAAAATCCCCGCATATCAAATAGAACCCTGACGCCGTATTTTCTTTTGAGATGCAGCCCGACATCCACGCCAACATAGCTACGACAATGTACCATCTCAAACTTCTTCGATTTATAAAGTGCAACAGCTTTTCTTTTAAGGCACCGCACATCATAAACTTTTGAAATTAATTTCGGCTGTGTATGGAAAATGAGTGGCACCCAGTCGATATTGTGTTTCTTGCAAATCTCCCTGATCAGACCTCCTACCGCCTTCATTCGTTCCGGCTTTTCGGATGTTAGAAGTGTAAATCTGTATCCTAAATCGGCAAGGCCGCATATATAGGGTAATACCTGACTTTGCCCGAGCGGGTCCGTCATTCCATCGTATGATACATACAGTACCTGTTGATTTCTCATAAATTATTTCTGCGGCTTGTATTCAAAAGGTGAAAGCGAATATCTGTGAGGTATATTGATCATCTTGTAGGATCTGTGCCCAACAATAAATTGCCAGGCTTTGCCTTTTATACTTTTCTTCCACATTAATTTTATACACCTTATTTGTAAGTTGTATAGGTTCGATCCGCTTGCCATCTGGATTAATCCAGTAACCTTTTCTATTCTGGCCCGGACCATGCTCATCCCAATAAACAACCTGTTCAACGTCTGAGGGAACGAAAAAATAGAGGGCAGGATATTGATAATTATCGTACCAATTATCAACCGAAGTAAAAATGATATCTGCTGGAAATTCCACGTGCGTCATCAAATTTTTCCCTCCTACAAGCAGATTATATTTTCCCGGTGGTAAGGAGATAGAGACACTTTCAAATTTGTCCTTGTCTTCAAGCACTGCCTTTTTAAAAAACGGTATCATTTCTCTCGTTTAAAACATAGATATTAGTAGCCTTTGTTGAACCGGCCTTTACTACGAACGTTTTTTGCTCTGGGCAAAAGAAATCATAGCGATTCTGACTATTGATAAACTGAGCAACAACTGGTTTAGGATTTCCAATGTGAACCAGCGCTGTCAATTCTGGTGTGAAAATCGATGATTTTACTTCTGGTATTGCTGTACGTAAACTGCGCGCGAATTCACTATTTATCTCCGATGGCTGTAAAGGTTTAATGGTCGAATATTTTTTTTGCAGTTTGTTCTTGTCTTTTTCGCGTTGATAGCCTTTGGGAAGTGGGAGATAAAGATTAACCAGTGCGTGAGTATGCACAAGTCGTAAATGATGAATGCTGAGCGTAAAATTTACCAGCGTTTCGTAAGAAGCGGCGGTATTTTGTTCGAGATGTGCTTCATACAATTTCAGATACTGCACATAAGCTTTTAGTTCGTTGATACGCCCCTGTATGGCAGGATCACTTACTTTGGCAGAAGCTCTGTCAAGATCATACAAAGCGAGGGAAGGTTCAATAGCCTCCACAAAATTTTTGCTCCATCGATCATACATTCGCCTGATGTCGCTTGCTGCGGCACCAAAACAATCCGTTAAGTAGGTTTGATAAAGCTTTTCAAAAATCCTGGTCAGCATCCCACAGCAATCGAGATGCAATCCACATTACATGTCCAATCGGACCTTTTCCATACGTTCCTTCGATTTGTATGGAAGTAACATTTGCTGTTTTCCATCTTTTCAACTTCTTTGGAAGCAGGTAAATATCAAATTGCGGTAAGCCTTTACTCCATTGTGTAATATTCCAATAATCATATAACCCCATCGGCCGCCCGTTCATCTTTTTTCCCAAAGTGATATGAAATTCTCTGGCGAGGTTACATTTTGAAAAGCATAAGGAATAATAGTTGGGAATACCTGCGATTGCAAGGCGAAGCCTGGAGGCGCTGCGTGATTGTTATATGCATAAAGCTGTATACGTGTTGCCTGATCATTTTTGGGGAGTGAAGCAGCCACCTGATTAGCCAGCCAATAGTATTTATCAGACCATGTCTTAATCGTAGGGTGATTCACAGGCAGACAATCACCTTTCGCACCGCTTCCGTCTGCGGGGTCTACTCCTATTGACGGAAATCGTTCTCCTGCGGTAACCTGGCCTTTTGCCCATCGAACGAAGATATCTACAACTGCTTTGTTGTTTACATCAATCCAACCCTGGCGATTCACTTTCCCATCACAAAAATATTCAGGATGTTGGTCGAGCACCTTTTTGTTGTCATTATAGAATTTGTTTCCGGAATGCCCTTTGTTGGTATAATCTGCGTTCCAAAGATTACGTCGATTCCAAAGCGAAAAGTCTTTCGAAAATGTTCCGTCGGGGTCGATGGCAGGAATTGCAGCATGTCCCCCGGAACCAAAGTAAAATCGATCCTGAAAATCGGGTTTGTAGAGTTTATTGATAGTAATATTGGCTCCCGGGTTGCCTGTTTTAGTCCATAATTCGCCCGGTGCATACCACCGAAAACCGAGTTCATGGAGGTAAGTGTAAATTCCATTAATAAATGAGTTCTTCCCCGACCCGGCGATGCGGACCTGACCCGGTCCATTAACCAGCAGGTGAAAACTCTGCCCGTTGGTTTCCATATCAACCCGCTGTGCAGTCGACAGATTTACTTTATTAAAATCCACCAGTCGGATCCCGTTGTCGGGCGGAACATCAGCTTCTCTTATTTCATATTTACTGCCGTCTGCTTTTTCAAGCCAGTAAGCCATATCCCGCACAGATTCCAGTACTTCTTTTTCAGTCTTTACAGGCACATAAATAAATCTTTGTGATTGTCTCGCCTGTACGGTACCGCTTCCTTTGCAGCCCCACCATGGCAGTACGATTGTTATTAATATAACGTAAAGGAATGCTCTTTTTTCCATATTCGATTTTCTTCCAAAATCAGACCACATTGTCGAAAAACCATTTAATAATGAAAGGATAAACTACTTGCGATTATTTAATGTAGATTCATAAAGCTCCATCAACCGATTTAGATAACCTTCTTTTCGGGCCGTTTGTTGAGCATATTGATGATTATGAACAGCAAACTCATTCAAATCTGTTTTTCCATCCAGAATATCTCTGATAGCATTCGTGAATGCTTCGGGCTTCTCAAGTGAAAAATAGATACCTTTTCCTCCGGTCGCTTCATGTAATACAGGAATATCGCTCATAATTGCAGGCAATCCGGAAGCCATTGCCTCCACTAGTGCAACTGGGTGCCCTTCGACTGACGAACTCATTACAAACACGTCATACAATGGCAAGAGCGTGTCAATATCCGAACGGCCACCACACAAACGTACCGGCGCCTTTTCTTTTTCAATTAAATCCTGCAATTCCTCTTTAAGAGGTCCATCCCCATAAATATCCAGTGTACAATACTGGGGAAGTTTTTTGCATGCGCGAATCAGGAATGCATAATTTTTTGCCGGTTTCAAAGTTCCTACAGATATCAGCTTTAGAGGCTTGCCCGGCGCCCAATGACGGGGCGCCTGCGAAAAAAAACGGTCAGCCACAAAGTTGTGCAAAACAGTTGCCGGCCCTTTCACTCCAATATAACGACGGTAGTCATCCAGGACAACTTCTGACACCGCAAGTAGATGATGTCGTGAACGATATGACCATTTTTCCATGATGGTCGCGAGCGACCATTTGGAAGAAAAACAAGCGCATACCATTCTGGCTGTGAAGAGAATTGATAAGTGGTATCTCCGCAGGTGTGCCAAAACGGGCCAGTACGTTTGCCATTGCGAGGTGAGAATGAACAAGCGCTATTTTATGTTGCCGGATGTACGTACGGATTTTTCTGATCGCTTGAGGAATATCTTTCTTTGATCGAAATCCAATTCCCGATATTTGAACATCTGGTGGTAGGCAACCCGAAAGTTCCTGCTGGTCGGAGATAGTCAATACATGATGTTCAACACCATTTAGACCGTTGATGACATCCACTAATAATCGTTCCGCACCACCTGTGTTCAGACTATCGATGATATGAAGTAAACGCATGTTGATTTTTATCTCCTTTTCAACATCCAGGGCATTGGATATTTACGTGCAACAATGAACACCATCATTAAGGCCACAAGAAAATACGAAAGACAGGTTGCATAGGCTGCTCCTATCGCGCCATATTCTTTGATAAAAATATAATTGAAAGCGAAGTTGAGTGCAACGTTAACGATGGCAAGCCTTCCCAGGAGATATGTCTTTTTGTAATAAAAAACATAACCTCCAAAGATGCTGTATACCCCCCAAAACACATAACCCAACCCCACCCACAAAACATAATTCGCACCACCTGCATATCGTTCATTGATAAATATGGAGAATAGAAAGGGTGTTAGCAGTACCAAAATGAGCAATGCGACAAGGATGCCTCCAATAAACATATAGCTCATCTTCACTATTTCACGACGATCTTTATCCTGATTCCTGGCAAGTCTTTCATATAAATAGGGCGAGAAGAAGTTAGAAAATGCTGTTACCAAAATCATTATCAGTGTTCCAACCTGGTATCCTACGCTATAGATACCCATTTCATCCATTGAAACCATTTTCGCCAGGAATAGTCGGTCGGACTGGTTGATTACAAACTTGCCTATCTGGTGCATGATAAGCGGGGTCCCAAAAAAAATCGCCTTTTGAATGATATCTTTTCTGATATCCCAGTTGAGCAAATTCCACTTTCTATAAAAATAAACAGAGAGTAACGTAAAGACAAAAGCTGTAATAAACGCAGAATAAATTCGTCCGTCCCATTGCATCCCTATGCCGATTACCAGTGAAAGAGTGATGCCAATTTCAACTGCAAGTTTGGTGAAGGACGTTGAGGTAAACAATGCAGCACGTTTGGTGGCAACGAGAAAGCTGCTGAAGTTGGCCACATACAGGCTGAAAAGTGTGAGGGGCAAAATGAGCCAGTACGCTTTAACCGGCAGTTCCATGAGGGGTGGCAGGAAATGTTGCCCTGCGAAAAAAACCAAACTCAGTATCAAAATACCAAATAGCGGAATCACCCGAACCGAGCTAAATACAGAAGGGAATTGTTCTTTCGGAAGTTTTGGATTGTAGTATTCAACTGTAATATATCCCGCGGTAGACAGACCGACTATGGGTATCAGCACCGAAACATACACATTGACCAGAGAAATAACAGCATAATCCTCAGGCGTAAGATAAGCAGTGAGAACCGGGAGCAGGAAAAAACCAATTCCCGCATTCACGACACCCACCAGCGTGTAAAGTGACAAGTTTCGGATATATCGGATCATGTTATTGGCCCGCCAGCAATTCTTTTAAACGTTGACTTGCTTTTCCGTCAGTATAATAAAGATATCTTTCAATAAATATGCGGAAGTTTTCACTTTCTTTGTTTACTTCCAGTCCTTTTTCAAGATCGCTCTCATCAAAATCATATGCATCAAGCTTAGTTGCTACTCCTAATTCAACCAGTTCATCCTGAAACTTCCGGTCATCCCCGGTGTAAATAATATGGCAATATCCTTTATGGTAAATAGCAGGAACAATCAGCGTTGAAAAAAAACTCAATACTTTGTCAGCATGATGAATCAATGCCGCCATATCAGCTTCCCTTATGAGATCAATATTATCATCCTGATAGTTGTGTTCACTAAAATATCCTCTTGGGTGTAGTTTAATTTTTAGTCGGCGGCCTTTTTTTCGGGCAAGTGTTGAAAGGTTCTGGTAAAACTTCCTTTTCCTCTCTGCCCCCATTTTTCTGAAGATGACAACGTTTTCATCATTCGGGAAATCAATCAATAGATAATAAGGATCTTCCTTTAAAGCGACTTTGCCAACCTGATTATTCAGACTTTGCAGAATCGAATCAAAAAAAGGATGTCCAATAAAAATAAACTTATCAAGCTTCTTAATATGATCCACCTTAATATTGAGAATTGCATTATGGGGCGAAAGATTAATATACCGGGTAGGTAATCGTCCGTCAAAGACACACTTTTCAAGAGCCAGTGTACGCTCACGTCTTCTCCTGAGCCACATAAACCATAAGTACTTCCGTACCTGGAGTATGTTCTTTGGACGCAGGGCTGATAAATAAAATTGAACCGTGTTGGGGTTAACACTTCCTTCGGCTTTGCTTTCTACACCCTCTTTTTCTTTCTCCCTGTTGCGTTCAATCAGGTCGGAATGAAAGATTGCATGGTGCATGATATAGGTCGGAATGCCGCGGTTCTTCGCCGCCAGATTTAATCCAATATGCGTAAAAGCATTGATATTAAAAAACAGGATCCGGTCGGGTTGAACATCGTCCAACAATTTATAAGGAGACTTATAATCCGCAAAAGAAACCTGGGGGAAGGGGTGCCATGGATTTTCATCAATTGCGCCCCATATTACCACGAAGTCAACTTCATCCTTCATGGCCAGAAAAGGCTCCCACAAATCCTTTCTTGTAGTGTCCCAATTTAAAAGAACCCTCGGCTTCTTCTTGCTATTGCTCATTGTCTGTTATCCTGAAAAAGAATTCACTTAAAGTTTATCAAAAACTGATTCATAATAGCGAATGGTGTCATTCTTTCGCTCATTTAGCACAGATGCATTTACATACAGCCCGCCAGTTCCGTTTTTCCTGTTGAATGTCGCTTATGCTGTTCACGACATTATCTGAGAACTTTCCATCCACCTGGATCGCGGCCTTTGCAATTCCCATATTCTCAAATACGTTTAGCACGCGATCAAGGGCAGCAAGACCGATGGTTGGCTTTTGCATGGCTATTGAACATACATTGGCATGAAAACGCATGCCGATATTAAATTCACTATTGTGGTATGTTGAAAAAGCCTGATTACAAGCAAGCATACCCGACGAATACGGGGAGATAGCGATCCGTGTACGGATAATAAAATCATCGATTCCGCTCAGAATTTTATATATCGCTTCTACGTCTGAATAAATATGTGGAACAAAAAGCGAGATTAAGATCGGTTTGAGAAATTATATGATTGATAACTTTGCGAAGTTCATCATGATATAATTCGTGATTTATCGGTCCAACTTTTGCGTTCTGCATATTGAGTTGATCCGAAGTGGAGTTGATGGCGACATATTTCCCTTCAAAAGGCCGGAAATAAGATCCGTCATTTTGATAGAAAAATCCATGGTCTACAATTTCCGGAATTGCATCCGCATACCGCTCCCCGATAAAATTGCGCAAAGTTTTGATGGAGCCATCATTTCGTACTGCTACAAATGTGTTTTTCTTTTGGAGCAAAATATCCAGAAAGTTTCGAAATTTCTCCACGTTTCCCTCTGGTACCTGTTTATGTGGCATGCACCCCACACTACTGATAACCAAAGGCGTTGATATCCGGGAAAGAATTTCAGGTGCAATGTCAATTGTGGTACCGGTTTCACTTCCGGGAACCCAATAGTCAAAAAAACCACCACCGCCTATAATGAGCAGGTCATAATTTTTTAAAAGATTCAAAAAATCTTCATCGAAACGAAGTTTATCATTGAGGCGGTAATTTTTATAAAATTTTCGGATTTCAAGTTCTGTGATCTCGTATTTGCCAATGAATTTATCGAGGATAGTTTTGAATCCGGCATGACTTGCATTGTCTCCAATATTTCCCGAAAAAGAAGCTACATGAAGAATCTTCATTACTTGTCTTGACTTTTAGAAGTATGCTGTATATGATTCAAAAGCAGGTCGACAAACTCCCTTACGGCACCTTCTCCGCCTCTCCTTGTTAAGTGCACAATTCCCGGAATGTCTTTTACGCGATCAACTGCGTTGGCAGGACATGCTTTTACACCTACTGCGTTTAATGCTTCCAGGCAATTGAGGTCATCACCAATATAAGCGACATTATTCAATTGAATATTTTCCAATGAACACATTTCTTTAATCACTTCCAGTTTGCCTCCAAATCCTTTGCCCTGGAATAAATAATCAATTTTTAATTTCTTTGCTCTTCGTTCAACTATTTGTGTGTTTTCAGTGGTCACGATCCCCGTCTTTATGCCGGCGTTTCGCAGTAACTGGAAACCCATTCCATCGTGTGTATTGAATTTTTTCATCTCATCACCCGATTCGGAGTAATACATTCCCGCATCCGTCAGCACACCATCAACATCTGATACAAACAATTTAATATTGCCGAAACCGGATTCGCCTGCCAGGCCATTTACCTGGAAAAGTTTTTCCATGATAATCCAGTCAGAAGGCTCATCTATTTCGAACGCGGTAAATTCCGGCATTTCATAGACTGCAATTTTTCCGCTAAGACGATTGTGGTCTCTCCTGATGCTGGCAATTTTATTAATATAAAATGCGCCGTTTTCCATCAGTATACCATCAAAATCCTGTCTCCTTGGCCGTTGCCGATAATCGTAATTAATCGACGTTCCATCTTCCTTCCAGTAAAACCTTTTGTTACGAACACAAGTAAGCAGCGAATCGGCTCGTTGCTGTTGCAGTTGTTTGATAGCCTGATCAATATCTGCGGTTGTGAAAAATGGATTTGTTGCCTGAGCCAGAATAAATAATTCGTCGTCGGGAAGCGTATGGCCTGCAAGAAACTCCAGCATCACCGCTTCGGTTGATGAATGATCCTGTGCATTTTCCTCTTCTCGGTTGTAAACTTCCAGCTTTTCGAATCCAAAACCTAAGACAGTGTGTCGAATCTCAGGCGAATCGGTTGCCACAACAATGCGCGTTACCTCTTCACTTTTCTCGAGCGCCAGTATAGACCAATACAAAAGCGGCCGACCGCAGAAATTTTTGATATTTTTTCCGGGAATCGATTTACTTCCACCTCTCGCCGGTATAAACGCTATTGCCATATTATGCGATCGTAAGAATTATTTTGTTCTGAACTTCAGCTTGTCGCGCTGCACCTGCTCAATTTCAAGTATCTCTGTTTCTTTATAGCGCAATGCCTCATATGCGTGGTCAAGATCACGCATCAGCTTCTGCAAACCTGGAACTTCTAATGAGGCAGCGTGATCAGTACCCTTCCATGCGCGATTTTTTGTAAAATGTCTTTCGATCCAGTGCGCTCCCAGGGTGTAAGCTGCAATATCAGCCATAATGCCAAGGTGGTGTCCGGAGAAACCGATTGCCTGAACGCGGCTTTCATACTTGTCATACAATCTATTAATTTCAAGCAGACAAATATCTTTAAATGGAACCGGGTAGCCGGAAGTGCAGTTATAAAGCACAAGGCGATCTTTTGCCTGATTCGTTTCTTCGAAAAATTCAACTACCTGTTGTAGTTCTTCGCCCGTAGTCATTCCGGTTGAGAGGTGGATTCCACCTTTGTACTCATCGCGAAGGCAACGCAGCATTTCATAGTGATTGTTACATGCTGAAGGAACCTTAATAAACTCAGGTTCCAGTGCGATAATCTCACGAGCAGAAGTGAGATCCCATACGGAAGTGGAATAACCGATTCCAATTGACTCTGCAAATTTTTTCAGCTCTGCATGTTGATCCTGTGAAAACTCAAGAAATTCACGATGAGCACCGTAAGTGTCACCATAAGAATTATGCGGGTTGGGGTGTGGAGCATTATATTGTTCTTCAGTCAGTAACTCTTTATTATTTCTCTTTTGAAATTTTCCATATTGTACACCACAGTTTTTGGCAAGTTGCAAAAGCTCCTTTGCGATTCCAAAATCACCCATGTGGTTGCAGCCTATCTCGGCAATGACTTTGGGGGTTTGATAGTTAAAGTTGAACATAGAAATTGATTGTTATTATTATTTGAAATGTTATGAGATGATGTGGAAGAATGTTGGCTGTTATCAGATCTTTTCAAATACCACCACGATATTTCGAGAACTTAGTCCACGGGTTATTTTGCGGTAAAAACTCGGGAAGAAAGTTATTGGCGCAGCAAGCAGCATCTTCAATTTTTCCAGTTTCGTGTGATGTTGAATTTCAGATTTAATTCCCCACAACATTTTAGCTCTGTAGTACATGTCGAGTGTCAGGGTAGCCTTACCGTCGTAAACAACTTCCAGGAGCTTAATCCCATATACATCCTGAATTTTCTCAAACGAGCTTTTGTTCCACATGCCCATATGATGGGGAGGAAGATTTAATGTAGAGTACTTGTGATAGCCTTGCAGGTATGGTTCATTGTTTGGCACTCCGATTATTAGTCTGCCCCCCTTTTTTACCGTAGCTACAGAAGCTTCCAAAAACGGCTTTATATCGTAAATATGTTCGAGCACCTGGAAGATGCAAACCAGGTCATACTTTTCAGGATTGCTGCCAGCATGTTTTTCAATGGTCTCGTTTTGGACACTTAATCCTTTTTTCCTACACTCGTTGATAGCCTTTTCGTTAAATTCCAATCCTGTCACATTATCAGTAATCTCCCTTGCTTTTTCAAGAAAGTTTCCCGAGCCACAGCCAATATCAAGAACAGCTTCGTTAGGCCGCACTTTATTTATCGCAAATGCATGATCATAACCCCACCCTCTGTAATAGGAGAGATTTCCGGTCATTTTATGCTGTAATTCTTCATAAAATGCAGCATCACCAGCCAGATTGAATGGGTAATAAAAATGATATCCGGTCTGCCCGCATTTCAGAATTTCGATTTTACTTAAACCCTGAAAGACCTGAGAAACGTCTACGTCCAGTTGCTTTTTATATAGATTTACGATCGACGCCGCATCTACGGAATCAAATTTTTGAACGCCATCTTTTCCGGTTACCGGCGACAATACTTTAGAAATACATATAGATTTAGAATATTAGATGAATTTAGCAATTTATAACTTTCTTTCTGCTTTAATATCAAACTTCATCTAACAGAACTTTGCAAAAGACGTTGCAAATAGGCGCCATAACCACTTTTAGCAAGAGTAGTCGCAGTCTTTTCTAATTGGTTGCTGTCAATAAACCCATTGCGATAAGCCACCTCTTCTATACATCCAATCTTCGTGCCCTGTCTTTTTTCAATTACGCGAACAAATTCGCTCGCATCACTCAGTGAATCGAAAGTCCCTGTATCGAGCCATGCTGTACCGCGGTCGAGTACAGCCACTTTCAATGTGCCACGACGCAGGTATTCCTTATTCACATCTGTAATTTCATACTCTCCGCGTGGTGAGGGCTTAAGTTCTTTAGCAATCTTTACCACTTCATTGTCGTAAAAATATAAACCGGGAACCGCGTAGTTTGACTTGGGTTTCTCCGGTTTTTCTTCAATACTTACCGCTTTTGCGTCAGCATCAAATTCAACCACGCCATAGCGTTCAGGATCCGACACCTGGTAGGCGAATACGTAACCGCCTTCAACGTTCGCCAGTTTCTTCAACTGACTTCCCAGGCCCACGCCGTAAAATATGTTGTCGCCAAGAACAAGTGCTACTCTATCGTTTCCAATAAATTTTTCACCAATTACAAAGGCCTGTGCCAGTCCGTTTGGCACTTCCTGAATTGCGTATTCAAATCGGCAACCGACCTGGCTTCCATCACCCAGCAGGCGGCGGAAAGAAAGGTTGTCTTCAGGTGTTGTGATGATGAGAATCTCTCGAATTCCCGCCATCATCAGTGTAGACAGCGGATAATAAATCATCGGCTTGTCGTAGATGGGCATCAACTGTTTGGAGATGGCTTTAGTAATAGGATAAAGCCTGGTGCCGGAGCCTCCGCCAGTATAATTCCTTTCATAAAATAATAGTTATGGTTTAGGTTGTTGGTTCAGAGGTATGGATATAATCATCTAGCCACTTACGCAGCTGCTAAACGACCGTATATTAATTTATTAATTCTCGTATTGATTCGCGTAATAATGCTGATATTCTCCGCTGGTAACATGACGCAACCATTCCTGATTTTCAAAATACCAGTCGATGGTTTGTTGCAATCCTTCTTCAAAAGTTACACTTGGTTTCCAGCCCAGCTCTTTATTGATCCTGCTGGCATCAATCGCATAACGGCGGTCATGTCCGGGGCGATCTTTGATGTAAGTAATCAGTTTATCACTGGTACCGGGCTCATTGCCCAGCTTCTTGTCCATCTGCTGGCAAAGTAGTTTAACGAGGTCAATATTTTTCCATTCGTTAAACCCGCCGATATTATAGGTACTGTGATTTGCGCCCTTGTGATAAACCAGGTCGATAGCGATCGCATGGTCTTTTACAAAAAGCCAGTCGCGCGTGTACAGTCCGTCGCCATATACAGGCAGCGGTTTCTTTTCAATAATATTATTAATGAAAAGAGGAATCAATTTTTCGGGGAAGTGGTTGGGGCCGTAGTTGTTGCTGCAATTGCTGATCACAACAGGAAGGCCATAGGTGTCGCCATAAGCACGCACAAAATGATCGCTGCTAGCTTTACTGGCGCTGTAAGGGGAATGGGGATCGTATTTTGTTTCTTCTGTAAAGAAACCTGTTTCGCCGAGTGCACCGTATACTTCGTCGGTTGAAACATGATAAAAACGTTTGCCTTCAAAGTTGTCTTTCCAACTTTCTTTGGCGGCATTGAGCAGGTTGACGGTGCCAATAACATTTGTATAAACAAAATCGAGTGGAGAAAGAATGCTCCTGTCTACATGCGATTCTGCTGCAAGGTGGATGATGCCATCGGGTTGGTAATGTTGAAACAACTTCGCCAAACCTTCTGCGTCAAGAATATTTATTTTTTCAAAAATATAGTTGTTGCTGTTTTCAATATCACGCAGGTTCTCCAGGTTGCCTGCATACGTAAGCGCATCCAGGTTGACAATGCGGTAATTCGGATATTTCGTTACGAAAAGGCGAACCACATGCGAGCCGATAAAGCCGGCACCACCTGTGATAAAAATTGTTTTTTCCATTGGAAGATTAAGTAAAGGTTTATGGTTTTTATTTAAGATCTGAATTCAATTTTTCACATTACCACGTTGCCACATTATCACATTATCATATCGTCACATTTCGCGCCTCTTCATCCTGCCTGCCAGGTCTTCAAAAGTCCTTCTTCAACAGAAACGAGAGGTTCATAACCCAACAATGTTTTTGCTTTGTCAATATTTGCAAGACTATGTTTCACATCACCTGCACGCTCGGGACCAAGAACAGGTTGCATATCTGAACCTGCATGTTGTTTCAAAATATTGAAAAGTTCGAGCAATGAAGTCTGATGCCCGCAAGCGATATTGTATACCTGGTTTACAGCTTCTGCGTTTTCAGTAAATAACGCCAGGATATTAGCATTCACAGCATTTGCTACAAAAGTAAAATCGCGACTATGTGAACCATCGCCGTTGATTGTTGGCGGCTTTTTTTGTTTCAGTGCCTGCACAAACAAAGGAATAACTGCAGCATATGGGCCATTGGGATTTTGCCTGGGTCCAAAAATGTTGAAATATCGCAAGCCGATTAGTTCCAGTTTATACAGTCGCGCATACACCTGTGCATACAGTTCGTTTACATATTTTGTAACTGCGTAAGGTGATAGTGGTTTACCAATTACATCCTCAACTTTTGGCAAACCAGGATGATCACCATAGGTAGATGAACTGGCGGCGTAAATCACGCGTTGCACGCCTTTTTCTTTTGCTGCTGTAAACATATTGAGTGTACCTGTGATGTTTACATTATTGCTCGTGAGGGGATCATTGATGCTGCGCGGTACAGAACCGAGTGCTGCCTGGTGAGTAATTCTGTCAATTCCATCGCATGCCGCGAGACATGCTTCATAATCACGGATATCGCCTTCAATAAAACGAAACTTAGGATGATCTTTAAACCCTGCGATGTTCTCCAAAGAACCGGTAGCAAGATTATCGAACACACGTACTTCCGTTACCTGATCAAGCGACAACAGTTTTTCAGCAAGGTGCGACCCAATAAAACCGGCACCGCCTGTCACCAATATTTTCATAGTCAGAAAACGCCGGACGTCTTTTCAAAAATATTCCCGGTCTTTTTTTATTGATAATTTATTTGCGTTTGAATATGTTGATGGCTGAAAAGAATCGGCCCAGCAGACTTTTTCTTCGGTGTTACTTCTTCTTCGTAGTATGAACCTCGGGCGCCGTAACCATATCCATATCCATAACGACCATAACCATAGTAACCGTATCCTGGTTTCAGTTTCACATCGTTGATAACGATAGAAACCTTTGGCAATTTTTTCTCGCGATACATTTCATCAACCAGGCCAATTTGTTTTTTGTATGTATGCCCCTGGCGTGTGAGATAAAGTGTGCAATCCGCGAATTTGCCTAATGTGATCGCATCGCTCACCATGCCAACGGGTGCCGTATCGATGATCACCACATCAAAGTCCCTTTTCAATTTTTCGAACATCTCCGTCACTCTTGGATCCAACAAAAGCTCAGATGGGTTGGGAGGAATAGGTCCGCAAGGAAGTACATAAAGGTTTTCACAATCGGGTACGGGGATGATCAGGCTTTCCAGTTCTGCATTTCCTGCGAGATAATTCGAGATACCTTTATGTTTACCCATTTTCAACCCCGACATTACTTTGGGTTTGCGGATATCAAACTCAAGAATTACCGATTTCTTACCAGCTACAGCCAATACAGCTCCCATATTTGTACTTACAAATGATTTACCTTCTCCACTGAAGGAAGAAGTAATCAGGCAGACAAATTTTGTAGATCGTGTGAGTACATAGTCGAGGTTGGATCGGATGGTCCTGAATTGTTCAGCCACCATGCTCCTGCTGGTGCGATTGACGACGAGTGTGCTATCTGAATACGAGTGCCCGATTTCACCGATGATGGGTGCTTCAGTCATTCGTTCGATATCGTTGCGTGTTTGAATTTTGTCATTCATCAGCTCTGCGATAAATAGTATCGCAGCTGGAATACCGATGCCCAACACAATCGCAATTAGCTGGATCATGTTTTTGTTCGGTTTCACGGGCGTTCTGTTTTCGCCAGCCTGATCGATGATCGTAGAATTAGATGTTGTTGCTGCACGTTCAATCGCAGCTTCTTCGCGCTTACCTTCTAACAATGAATAAAGTGCAAGTTTGGTGTTGATCTGACGGTCAACATCTAACAACTCTTTCATTTTTCCTGGTAATGCCTTCAAATGTGTACGCTCATTATCAGTATTGCGACGGATCTGCCCAATTGCATCCAGGTAAGTAACCTTTATGTTTTTCAGGTTCTCGAGTACACTCTGGCGCTGCTGTTCAATCAGAGATTCAATCTCTCGCACCGCCGGGTTACCGGGAGGAATATTCGATTCGAGTAAGGACTTACGTTCGAGTTGTGCACGGTTATAACCAGAGATTAAATCATTCAACACAATATCTTCCAGTCCTAATGCGGAGGGTACAACAACCTGGGTAAACTGATTTGCCTTTTGTTTGAGATAATCCGTGATATAATCCACCAGCCCCATTTTGATTTCCTCCTGCATGATGCGACGATCTGCTTCATTGATGATCGCGAAAGAATTACCTGTCTGTGTCTGAGCATCAATTACGTTGTTTTTGTCACGAAAACCGAGACTTATTTCCTGGAGGCTGTCTGTTTCACCTTTTAGCTGGTGTAATCGGCCATCGATGAAAGCGATTCGCTGGTCAATGGAATGGTTCTTTTGTTCCACCGTAAGGGAATCATATTGTACCATCAATGAGTTGATGATGTCGGCAGCAAGACGTGGATTGTTTGCTTCCATGCTAACAGTCAATATGCCGGTGCCACTTCCTTTAGGTTGCACTTTGATGGCGCTGGCATAACTACGTGCAACTGATTCCAATGGTCTCCATTGTACGCGGTATTCCTGACCAACTGCGGGCTCAGAGAGCTGTTTAATTACAAAAACTCCAAAACGATTTGTCAACAGATCGCCAAATGCAAAAGACTGCTCACTGTTATTGAGTCGGAATTTATTATCGTCAATAAATTTGACATTCAATGTGAAACTTTTGGTAGAGTCTTTCAACTCGTACACCAGAATTTCAAAAGGTGCCTGTCCATACACGTTCTGGTCGCGTACACGCCCAACTGCTGTGATGGAAAATTGAAGGTTGAGCCGTTGAACGACCCGTTTCATTAGTGGACGGGAAGAAATAACTTCTATTTCACTTTGGATATTTTGAGATCTGTTGCCTCCGGAAAGCAGGTCCTCTACTTTGTCGGAACGTTGATTTCCCTGTGCACTTTTGATCTGCATACTCCCAACGGAACTATATGAACGGTCGGCATAACGCAAATACATAAAAGCGGCCAGCAGTGCGATGGCTACAGAGAGTATAAAATAAGGGAGAAAACGGATGTATTTATAGAACAGATCTTTCAGGCTTAAACCACCGGCATCCGCCCTGGTTCCTGTACTATTGATTGATTCTTCCATTCCGGACTATTTATGAAAATTCATTTATTGGAAAAGACGGATTACAACGGCTGTGGCGGTGATGATACTGATTACGAAACCGGCCTGACGGAAGAATGCTTCCTGTTCAGTTTTCTTCGCTTTGCGAGGCGCTGGGTCTACCAGTACGAGATCGTTTTGCATGAGATTATAAAAGCGCGAATGGAAAACGGTATCCGAAGAGAGGTCGAGAATCCCCACTTCTCTTTCGCCGTTTGCTTCCCTGATCACTTTTATATTATTCTTCAGGCCGAATTCTGTAATTCCGCCTGCAAGTCCAATTGCTTCCATAATGTTGACACGTTCACCGGGAAACTGGATGATACCCTGTTTCCCTACTTCACCCAGAACGGTCACTCTTAAATTCAGAAATCGTACCACAACTGAAGGATTGTAGAGTACTGAATCATTTTCGTTGATTTTACGTTTAATGACGTCCGCAAGTTCCTGGCGCGTTAATCCCTCAGCTTTTATAAAACCCAGCATCGGATATTCGATGTTACCTTCAGCATCTACCAGGTAACCTTGTGTTGCAGCATCTGTACTTGCTGTTGCGGGCAGGTTAAAAGGTGCATCAGAAATTTCCCTTTTTGTACTGGCACTAAATACCTGTATGGATAACTGATCATTCTTCTGGATACGAAGTTGTGGGAAGTCTACACGCCCCAGTCTGGTTGTATCCGATACATTCTGTAGGTAATTGGGAATACGTTGTTGCGTACTGCATGATGACAACACATAAAGTGGCAGCAGCAGGAGCAACAGTCGCCCCATAGGATTTTTTCTTTCGATTTTCATAAATGATAAAGCCCGTACCGGGTTATTGTGCCGGTCGGGCCGAAGTTAATTTAGTTCTGTCAATGTAAGCCACCAGTACATACCCGAGGCTGTCGATCGCCACTTTGGCGGTTTTATGTTTGAGCTCCAAAACCTCCCCCTCGTGGTCCATGAGAGGTCCACCGGTAATCTTTACACGCTGACGGGTTTCCAGGCTGGTGGCCCGCACTTCCACATTCTCATGCTCATCGAGGAATCGCTTGATCGCATTGATTTCCTTTTCTTTAATTACCGCCGGTTTGCCATTCCAGTATACAAAATTGACGACACCGCGGGTCATGCGCACAGCAGTACGGTCTTCGTCAGTTACCTTAACGAATACATAGGATTTAAAAAGAGGTTCCTCCACCAGTTTGACCCGGTCACTCCATTTTCTCCGCACTTTATTGAGCGGGCAATAGCACTCGAAGCCATTTTCTTTGAGGAGTTGAGTTACTTTTTTTTCCCAACGCGGACGACTATATACAGCTAACCACTTACGACTCAATGCGATACGTATTTACAAAGCTTCGCCACCTCGGTCACATATTAGATTTTTTTATGTGCCGGTAAAAAGGCGCGTTATTGAACGGAAATTTTCGAAAACTATTGCCGTCTGGTTGCAAATATACTCGGGGAAATGTGACTGGCAAAAGAATAAAATGAACAGACAACGAACAATTTGCAGTTGCGGGACGACCTCAAACCGGCTGGCAAGGGGAGCCGTACGAGAAAATTCAGATGCAAGTTGCAACACTAATTTCTTTTGTCTTACTTTCCCGTTATGATTTAAAAAGTGGTGTACTGAAAGAGATGTTGAATTCGACGATCAAAACCAAAAACTAACTCCTTTGCAACGATTTTATTCGCTCGACGTTTTTCGCGGCGCAACGGTCTGCTTGATGATCCTGGTAAATAACCCGGGAAGCTGGTCACATATTTATCCTCCCTTTGCACATGCACCCTGGCATGGCCTTACCCCTACTGATCTGGTATTTCCTTTCTTCCTTTTTTTGCAGTGGGTAATGCAATGGCATTTGTGCAGCCGCGTTTGCGAGAAGCGGGTGATGCCGCATTCTGGCAGAAGGTGTTGAAAAAGAACATTCCTGATTTTTATGATCGGACTGTTTTTAAACTGGTGGCCTTTTTGTTACTGGAAAGAAGGCGAACTTGTTTTCCGTGCCTGGGTAAATCCCGACAATCCTGAAAGTGGTGTTCGCATACTGGGTGTACTGCAAAGAATTGCACTTTGCTATCTCTTTGCTTCCATTATCACTTATTACTTAAAACCCAAAGCTGCGATGTTGACCGCATCGCTCCTGCTGACCGGATATTGGGCCATTTGTTATTATGGCAACCCCGGTGATCCCTACAGTCTGCAGGGTTGGATAGGAACTGAAGCTGTTGACATGAAAATTCTGGGAAAAGCGCACATGTACAAAGGTGAAGGAGTTCCATTCGATCCGGAAGGATTGCTTAGCACACTAAGTGCAGTATCCCAGGTCGTATTCGGTTACCTGGCGGGATATTATATCCGTAAAAAAGGGAAAACGCCCGAAATGCTCAATGGCCTGTTTATTGGAGGCATCGCATTACTTGTGGTTGGTTTTGCCTGGGATATGGCATTTCCGATCAATAAGAAAATATGGACGAGCTCATTTACGGTTTATACCACAGGTCTCGCTCTGCTAACAATCGGTACAATCATTTACCTGATTGAATTCAGAAACTGGAAAGAGCGGACTCTCGCGGTTCTTTGATGTCTTTGGAAAAAATGCCCTGTTTGTTTTCGCACTCAGCGCATTCCTCCCCAAAGGACTTAACCTGATTCGCCTCAGCGATGGCAGCACGCCATGGAACTGGATATACAAGAATGTTTACATCCACATCTTCCCTTCGGATCCACGTTTCGGGTCGTTGTTGTTTGCAATAACAGTAATCATTTTCATGTGGGCGGTGTGTTACTGGATGGACAGGAAGAAGATATACGTGAAGGTTTAGAAATGTGGGAATGGGGGAATGTGAAAATCATCAAATATGAAAATGTGAAAATATTCAGCGCGCACATTCCAGGTAGATTACTAATTGCCAAATGGTCATATTGACGCACTCACATAACTGGCTTACGGTTGCATATTTTCACATTTCCATATTTTCTCATTTTCATATTATTTCCACATTTCCACATTTCCACATTTTCTCTAAACGTTCATACCGATACTAACGCCGCCTATCTCCCAATAGTTGTCGTCGGAGGCATTGTAGAGTGTGACGAGCCATTCGCCACGATGGATCGTTGATTCACCCGAATGTTCAACCAAAACCACGTAGTTACCTTTCACGATACAATTGTTTTTTCCCATTTCGCAACTACGGATGATCGATTCCTGGAGAATCATTTGATCGAAGCGCGACTGAAATTCTTTCACTTTTCGGGTGTAATCATTCCCATCTGCCAGTTGAACCTGGTTTAGCCAAACGCCATCGCCGCGGATATAGTAGCGGGTAACTAAAGGATAAACACCAAAAAGCGGAAGTATACAATCGTCCTGTGCGCGACAACAGGCATCATATTCCCTATCGGGATGAAATTCATCATAAATAAAATTAACCGTCATTCCTCTCAGCGGAACGGATGGAACAGGTTCGTGCACCAACTCTTCCATTACAAAACGATAAAGTTCAGCGGGGGTAACGCGTGGACTTATCGCGTTTACATTAATCCAGTTGGCTTGCAGAAAAGCCAGCATTTTATCCCATGCCTCCTGTACTTTTTCTTCGGGGATGGAATACAATGGCGGAAATAAAGAAGCCATGTTATGTACTTCACCCAGTGGCACTTCCTTTACAGTTGCGTGATGCTGCTCAAATTCGAGCACCTGTTTAAGAAAGATATTGGTCAACTCTGGCGAACCAGTATCACCAAAATCGCCAGCGCCCGGTGATGCACCAAATTCAGCAATCAGTTTCAGTTGCAAAAATTCGTTTTCTGCATGCAATCTTTCAGCATTTGATAAACCAGAAAATTCATCAGCCATACGATTCGTTTTAGAAGATGAAACTAAATCGCCTGATTGCGAAAACAAGGTGAAAAACAACAACTGGCCGCGTGAAAAAAACGCCTGTTACGCGGGGTTTTGCACTGTGTTTCTTAGGGAAAGATGATTAAAATAGTCTTCCCTGCTGGCCCGGTCTTCTGAACTGGCTGGTATCGAGCCCCCACTCTTCAGCGTTCATATTATAGAGTTTGCCGAATTTTTTATATTGCTGCGAAACGATATCTGCAATAGTTCCTTCGCCGCGCATTCGTCGGCCAAATTCGCTATCGTTTACTTTGCCCCCATGCGATTGTTCGATCATGTGCCAGACTTTATCTGCGCGATCCGGAAAATTTTTATACAACCAATCGTGAAATAAAAGTTTCACAGACCCATTCAGACGAATAAATGTATAGGCTGTAAACGTTGCACCATTGTCGGCTCCGGCTTTCATAATGCGTTGCATCTCGTGTTCATTCAGGCCGGGAATCATCGGACCCATCATCACCCCCATGCGCACGCCGGCTTTGCTCAATTCGTTGATCACACGAAGTCGCTGCGCAGATGTTGTAGTACGTGGCTCCATTACACGTCGAAGGCTTTCATCCAGGCTTGTTACAGAAACCATCGCACTTACCAGGTTCTTTTTTGCCATCTCCTGCAGGAGGTCTTTATCTTTTAATATCCAAGCATTCTTTGTAAGGATAGATGCAGGCTGGTTAAATTCATTACATACTTCCAGCAACTTGCGCGTGAGCCTGTATTTCTGTTCTGCTGGTTGATAACAATCCGTGTTACCGCTTAGCATAATAGGAGTGCCATCCCATTTCGGCTGCATCAGGAATTTTCGTAGCAGTGCTGGTGCATTCGTCTTGACAATTATTTTTCTTTCAAAATCAAGTCCGGCACTGTAACCCCAGTACTCATGCACATTTCGGGCATAACAATAAATGCAGCCATGTTCACAACCAGCATAAGGATTCATGCTGTAAGCCATCCGCACATCTGGACTGTCCACTTTATTCACGATCGACTTTGCATGCTGTTCCAGGAATTGTGTGGGCACTTCATCGTCTGTCCAGTCATCAATACCTTCCACATGTTCACGGGTATGGACGTCTTTGAGAAATTTATTCTGCGTATTTAATTGGGCGCCGCGGCCTTTGATATAGGGCATGGAAGAGATGTTGGGAAATAGGGTTATTGATGGGGGATGGGGGATGGGGGATGATGGATGGGGGATGATCGGTCATCGGACATCGGACATCGAACATCGAACATCGGACATCGGACATCGGTCATCGGACATCAGACATCGAACATCGGACATCGGTCATCGGACATCGGTCATCGGACATCGGTCATCGGACATCGGACATCGGTCATCGGACATCGGTCATCGGCCATCGGACATCGATCAACGACTAACCAAACGCCAGCATTCCCTGTTTCGTTGTTACCGGCATATTTTCAAACTGGAATCGATCGAGAATCTGGTATTGAAATTCGCCGAGGGGGCGGCGGAGTAAAACCATATTATCGGCAATAAAGCGGCCGGAAAAATGACGGTTACTGTATTCCATCCAGGCTTTTTCATATTGCCAGGGCTTCAACCTTGCCGCCAGCGTGAGATGCGGTTCCAGTGCGAAATATGGCTTGTGTTCATCATTCAGTCTTAGCAAACGCTGCGACTGATGGCGAATTTCCTTCACCAGTTGCTGCACCGGCAGGCGTGATGCTACATTAATAAATATGCTGTGGGCAGGAAAACTTCCGAAATCCTGCAACTCAATTTTAAAAGGAGTGGTACCCATTGCTATAGAACACATGCGCGAGCGCACTTTCTCTTCCATCATTTCATATTGGGTAAAATTGCAAAGCAGGATGCTGCAACGGCCTTTCGACTGGGTATCCATATCAAATGCCTGGTTAAACTCCTGGCGTAGATCGCGGATCTTATTGCGCAACGCCTCATGTGGCGCCAGCACCAGTTGGTATTCAAAAACACGGTATCCAGGCATGTTGATACCGGCGGTTTGCATTCTTAATGTTAAGGGTGTTTGCATAGCTACTAGAATTGTTAGTATAAATTTACTAATTATTTTAGTATTGCCAAAAAAAGTTTTATTTTCGGTTTGCAATCGAAACGGAGGCTTATTAATAAGTGCTCCGTTTCCCGTCTCAAAATCGATTAAACTCCCTGATCTATATGGACACCAATTATTCATCCCCCTCCTACCGCGGCAGTAATCAATTTACCCAACATGATGTGGTTTCGGCCAGCGCAACCGGTTTTGGCACTGCTGCTGATGACTATATGGAACGCGGTATTGATCTCAATGAGCAGCTTATCCGCAACAAACCGGCTACGTTTTTCTTTAAAATGAAAGGTGATGCGATGACCGATGCAGGCATCTTCGACAATGATATACTCGTTGTAGACCGATCTATGAAGATGGTGGAAGGCCGTATTATCGTTGCGATATTAAATGGCGAACTGCTGGTACGACGCTTTCATAAAAACTTCAGTTCTGCATTCCTTATCCCTGAGAACAGCCGCTATAAACCTATCAATCTCGCCGAGTTTACCGAGTTTACGGTTTGGGGTGTGGTTACCTATACCATCCATCAACTGGCCTGATAACGTATATTTTACCCAAAACAAAACTGCCGCATCTTCCAGATGCGGCAGTTTCTTTTCGAGCCAGGTTAAATAGAAGCTTATTATTCTACAACAAGTTCCTTCTCTGCATGAACAATTTTACCAGAATCAGTAACGCCTTCAATCACTACACGAAAACGACCTTTCTGATCGCCAGTGAAGAATGAAAGGTTAACACGATCGGAAGTTGACTGCACGATATTAGGCTGCCACAACAATGTTGAACGGAAATCGGGAATGCGTACGTCGTTTGTTACACTATAGTCTGGCGAATAAAATTCGCGTTGTAATTGCAGTCCTTCATAATCTACCATGATCACTGCAGGATCCAGTTCAAACGCGTCGAAACGACCATTATAGGTTTCAAAACTTGCGATACCACCTACGTTTGCTGATCCTAAAACGAAACGGCGCGTAACGATGTCGAGCTTTTTCACTTTCTGGGGATCGTAGGCGAAGATTTTATTGTGATCTGTGAGCGGAATACCATCAATCAGTACCATTACATTCTCACTGTAGTTCTGTTTGTAAAGACCATCGATAATAGTGAGGTAATGTTTTCCACCACGTATGGCCACACTAATAGGTGCTACAAACTCACGGAAAACTTCTTCCATCGTGGTGAAGCGTTTGTAGTCGTCCATATTGTAGCTATAGTCTGCAAAACCATAGAAAGGAACGGTATCCGTTTGTGCGGGTGCACTGAAACGACGCAGGCTGTCGGCACGGTAAATATTCTGTGCCTGCATGCCCACGCTACGCGATTGTAAATCTTTTGCCCATTCTTTATTCAATTGCAATCCGGTATAGCTACTCCTGAGTTTTTCTTCTGAATAAGGATTCAGGATATCTACTCTGAAAAATGCAGCAGAGTCGGAACCCGCTTTTACTACCATTTCACCCGGGCCATAATATCTATCCACTTCAAAAGTTACAAATCCCTGGCGATCGCTGCGTGCAGATTCGAGATCATAAGGATAGGCAGGTGCAGAGAGATAGCAAAGTTCACCTGGCACTGGCGAACCATCCGATTTGCGTACTACGCGACCTAATACAATATGTCCTTTCAACTCAGGCATCCATTTGGGTGCCGCAGGTTTTGCGAGGCCTTTATCACCAAATGTTCTCCATCCGTGGGTGAGGAGCAGGTTATCTGTTGCCTCTTTAACGCCTTCTTCATTGCTAAAATAATATTCAGGCGCTGCCACCGCACCTTTCAGGGCAGGCAACAGCCAACGATTGCTGGCCATACCCGCAGCCCATTTATCATCCCATTGAGCCGTTTGATAAACGGAAACTGTATAACTGATGCTGTCGTTGCCAACAACACCTGCAGCAGGTGGTTCAACTGATAGCTCCACTTTCTGGCGGTTGCCAAATGATTGTTTATTGAGGCTGGCATTCATTTGTAATGCAGCAGCAGGCCGAACAAAAACGAGACGCTCACAAACCGGTTCTTTTCGCTGGTTAATTAATGTGATATAGTTTACGCCTTCTTTCAGTTGCGATGGATCGATTTGAACTACGGTCTCGCGATCATTCATAGCCAGCACCTGTTTGGAGCTTGCAAGCTGCTGTCCTGTGTGCGTTAGCAATTGCAGGGTTTCTACAGGGGCATCCAATCCTTTAAGGCGAACCACTGCTTCAAAACCTGCACCATTCGCGCGAACCTGCAATCCATATCCACGATCACTTGCCACCGGAAGATTTCCCGTATAGCTGTTCTCGCCTATTTTAAAATGTGCTTTATATACAGCACCCGGTGTTGCAGTGATATTGAGTTTACCAATTCCAAAACGGAAGGTTGAAAATGTTGTTACTGTATCACCTGCGGGGCCTGTAACATATCCGGTTACATCAGCTGGCAACCCACGACTATCTGTAACGCGGAAACCAATATTAGACGAAAGGCCTGCTAATAATTGTCCGCCTTCGGGATAGAAATGAATGGCTGGCGTGTGCTCATCAACTACTGTAGCATTTACAGCAGCCACTGTATTCATGATCGTAAGTGGTGTTTCAAAAAAATCACCCGCACCTGCATTGCGCATCCATCTTGTGTATGCGCGCAACACGTATTTGTCAGAAGCTAAGGATGAAGGGATATAAATTGAACCCGCACCACCACGTTTGTTCAATTCTATTTTCGACTGCACCAGCGCGCGTGAATTGCGATCGAGCAATTCAACATATCCGATGCGGCTGAGGTCGAGTGGCTTCCAGGTGCCGGCTTCCATATAAAAAAGCCGGAACCAGATAATTTCACCGGCGAGGTAACTGGTTTTATCCGTTTGCACATAAATCTCTTCCCCCGACTTTGCCTGTGATTTCCACAGATCAGTTCCCTGCTGTGCCACGGCAATAGTAGCTGCGCATGAAAAGATCAGCGTAAGCAATGATAAAAAAACTTTGCAGCGTCCTTTGGTTGTCATGTTATCAGTTAAACGATTTACTTTTTACTTCATTTTTCTTACCAGAAAGATGGCCTCTACAGGCTTACGATTACCAGAAGCTCGGACGTTGTCTGCCGCCGCCTCTCTTTGTACAATCCACGCAACCTGCATACGATGCGAGATAGTATTCAATATTACCATTGTCTTCTTTTGTATCGTAAGGGATATATCCTCCACCTTCAAAATAGTATACGATGCTATCCGGGGTAACGTTTTGCTCGGGACAGTTTTGCACAAACACCCAATTCGGTACCTGTGAGCTGTTGATAAAGATTCTCTGCTCTTCGACTGTACTTGCGGTAACGTGGCCAATTACGGGTTCCTCAGGATCTGTTACACAAACAAAATTTCCCCTGATCTCGGAAGGCTGCGGATCAAAAATGGTTCCGATGCTTTCTGTGTTTTTCTTCATCAGGTCATAAAACTCATACGCATTTTTATCCAGTGCATACTGACGAACCAGAATGCTGTAACGCCAGGCAAGTTTTTCATGGCCATTAGGAATGTTTACGATCGGCATTTCTGAAATCCGGTCACCATTAAGTTTAGCAGAAGATGCGATGATGATGCTTGTGGAACGTGCGTCTTTCCAGCAAACCATTCTTTCTTCATCCGGGAAAACCCGATCGCGCACTTTTCCATCGTCATAGATCAGGCCAGAAGCGAAGAAGCTGTGAATCTCCCAGGTTTCTTCATACTCCCAACGGTAGTAAGTTGTATTGCCGGTATCATCATGCGCGTTGGCGTGAACAACAACACCATCATTCCCTCTTGTCCAACCGATGCTGTCAATAACAGGCGTTTGTTTCACTGTTGAATAAGAAGAGAGAGATACTCCTTTCCATTGGTTGTTGTGATGCGAACACGATATTTTCCGCCGGTTGAAAGCGCTAATGTGCCGCGGTACAAACCTCCACCACTGGCTGTAAGTGACTGCGTTGGACCAGTTTCACCTTCTACCGTTACCTGGGCTCCTTCTTCTGCCACAATGTTGTTGAAATTGTCGATCTTGGTACTACGCGATAAACGGATCGTTGTTGTACCGCCGCTCGCATTCAACACACCTTCCACCACGAGGATATTTGTATCAGAATTGATCAGTGGTGGAATATATTCATCCCTGCATGAGGTAAATAAAATCGCTGCCAGCAGGCAAGTAACTATATTATTAATTTTCATAATTAAAACCGGATATTATAGTTGATAAATGGAATAACAGACCCGAATATGGATAATTTATATCCATTGATCAGGCCGTTTTCAGAAACAAAATAAACGGAGTATGGATTTCTTCTACCCAGCAGGTTGTAAAACCCGATGGTCCATGATCCGTGTGTTTTCTGATGTACTTTATGGTTTCCGTCGATATTAATACTAAGATCGGTACGGAAATAATCAGGAATGCGATAGGCGTTTCTGTCAGAATACAGTACACGCTGCGACCCCGCATAATAGTAGCGACCTATTGGCAACGTGATCGGACGACCCGTGCTGTAGGTGGAGTTGAGTGAAATACTGAACCGGTGTGTAAGCCTGAAGTTTCCGGTAAGTGTTACGTCGTGTGGTTTATCATAGTTGGCCGGATAGAAATCACCATTGTTTACCAGGATACCAAGATCGGGATTGTCCGATTTCAGCAGAATCCGTGAATAGGTATAACTGATCCAACCATTTAATTTACCGCCGGGTTTTTTCACCAGGAATTCCACACCATAAGCTTTACCTCGTGTATTAATCACGTCTGTTTCTATCTGCTGATTCAACAGCAGTGTGGCTCCAGGTTTATAATCGAGATAGTCGCGAATGTTTTTGTAATACAGTTCCACCGAAGTTTCAATGGTATTTGATTTCAGGTTTTTATAAAAACCAAGTGAAACCTGGTCACCACGCTGAGGTTTAATATTCGGATCGCTCAGTTTCCAGATATCGGTTGGCGCAATCGCGGTTGTATTGCTCAACATGTGAATGTATTGCGCTTGCGAGTTGTAACCGGCTTTAACTGAGAATGAAGGTGAAACCGCATAACGTATTGAGAAACGAAACTCAGGTGCCGAATAGGTGTTGATGATCTTTCCCTTTTTTGTGATCGATCGTTTCAGTAACGTTATCCTCATTCACCGGCTGACCGGGTGCATAATAATTCACCGAATTGGGTCCGAGATAATTGTATACTGAAAAACGAAGACCCGTATTGATGGATAATTTATTCGTTGGGTTAAAGCGATGCGTTACATAAACCGCAGATTCCTGCGCCTGCTCATCTTCCACTACATCGGGAGATACCAGCGATTCGCTTCCCAAAGGCATAAATGAACCGGGCTTCAGTTTGTAACGCATCGTGCTCACACCAAAATCAAATCCATGTTGCTGGCTTTGATAATACACAAAGTTGGCACGCGCATAGATCTGCTGAATCGAGAACTTCATTTTATAGGCGTTCACTTTGTTGTCATCACTTGTTACAGAATACTGGTATTTATCGAAACCGGCAATAAATTCTGCAGTTAAACGACGGCTCAGATTGCGCTTCCATTTTACAGAAAAGTTCGCATTGCTGTAGCCATAGAGTGTATCATTGTTTAATGAGAAGCGGTCATTGCTGAAATAACCAGAGAAATAAATATTGTTTGTACTATCGATTTTATGACTGATGCCCAGGTTTACATCCTGAAATTAGCCGTGCTGTTTTTGTATTCATCCGGCAGCAGATTCATCAACCAGTTGGCATATGTACCACGTGCGCCAAAGATGAACGAAGTACGATCTTTTGCAAGTGGGCCTTCCAGGTGTACACGGCTTGTTACCATACCGATACCAGCTGAACCAGATATTTTCTTTTTTATTTCCTTCGCGGCTGTTGATATCAAGTACCGAAGAAAGTCGACCGCCAAATTTCGCAGGAATACTACTCTTATATAGTTCGATCTCATTTACCACTTCAGGGTTAAATGCAGAGAAAATACCGAAGAAGTGAGAAGGGTTATAGATTGTTGATTCGTTAAACAGAATCAGGTTCTGATCAGCAGAACCACCGCGAACGTTGAAGCCAGTACTTGCTTCACCTACCGTTTTTACGCCGGGCAAACTGGTGATAACACGCAATACATCGGCTTCGCCAAACACGGAAGGCACTTTGCGGATGGTTTCAATATTCAACCGTGAAACACCCATGTTTACATTTGTGATATTGCTTGTTTTACGTGACGAAACGATGACTTCTTTCAACGTAGTGATGGTTTCCGCCATATCCACATCCAGTTTTCCATCGCTGAAAACGGCGAGTTGCAGTTTTGCATCTTTCATGCCAGTACCCAGGATGTTCAACGTTTGGTTCCCTACAGGAACAGTAAGTGAGAAATGACCATACCCGTCTGTTGTGGTATAAGTTTTACTATCAACAAAGATGGAAGCATTTACAACCGGTTCACCAGAACGTGCATTGCGCACAGTACCGGTAAGGATAGCAGTGCTGCGTGATGCATTGGAACGGGTTCCTATTTCATACAGTTTGTTCTCTGATGTTACGGTACGTGCTTTCTTCTCAACCAGCTCGTAGTCTACCGTTTTATCAGCACCGGCTTCGGGCTGTTTAGCAGCAGTTTCCGTTGAGCTAAAGAAATTCCCGGGAAGAGCTGTTGTAATCTTCAGTCCACGTGTTACAAACACGCGACCTTCATCATCAATGCTGAATTGAAGTTTTGCATCGCGCAATACTTTATCAAGTACCTGCGACAACAATTCGTTTTGAACAGTCAGGTTGATACGGCTGGAGTCTAATACAGCTTTATCATAAAAAAATTTGACTGGGACGAGTGACTCTATCTTGTTGAAGAATTCGGGTAGCAGCAGATTCTCAAACTGTCCACTGATGCGCGGTTCCTGCTTGGTTTGCGCAGCAACCGGATTTGCGGTCAGAATTAATAAGCTTACACAGGCGATAAAAATGAAACGCATGTTATGGATTAGATTGGTTGTAAGTGTCGGCAATAATTTTAATAACGGCTTCAGGGTTCTTGCGGAATTTCAATCCGTAAGTTCAACGCCTGTTGCACCGTGCTTCTTTTTGATTTCACGAGATCCATCAACTGCCCCTGTTTGGTAACTGCGATTAGTTGATTACCAAGCTGGGCATAGAATTTTGGTTTCTTCTCAAAATTGCGGATGATCGTCTGGTCAACGATTTCTTCGTGCAGTGTTACCATACGTTTCACGTAAATAACAAGCTCACCATCCGACATTATTTCATAAAAACCTGCTTTAATCGGGCCTTTATCGGTGTCGAAACGTACGAAGTGAAAATTCTTTGAAACGAATTCCTGTACGCGGGGGCTATACAGAACAAAAGGAACTCCATTGGGGTGACGAACCATTAATTCGTCGCGGTAAGTATCATACAAAACTTCCAGTCCGTAGTACCAGTAGCCTTCGTATTTCACATTTCCAATTTCCCATTCGGGTGAGGGATAAAAAAGCAGAACCGCCAATTCCGGGATAACCGCTCATAATCTGGCGTCCCTGGAAGAGTGCCAGGTTTTCGCCACGTGATGCCTGATAAAGGGACCAAAGGCTGTCGGCGAAAGCAGATTTCTTCTGTTGCACAACATCATTACCCTGCGCGCATACAGACAGCGTGAGGAGTAGCCCTGCCAGGGCACAGATCAAATTTCTCATGGACTATATTAGTCGTTTAGTGTTTGGTTACGCAGCCTGACCGCCGTTACGCGATCTACGTTGCGTGCCGAAAGTATTTATTGTTATTGGAACTGCACTACCCGTTCATGGAATCATTTTCCCGTTCCCCATATTCGCTGATCAGTTCAGCAACGAGGGCGGTCCATCCCGTCTGATGACTAGCTCCCAGGCCACGGCCATTATCGCCGTGAAAGTACTCATAAAAGTTTACCAAATTCTCATTTCCGGGTTGTTCGTAAAACCAGCTGTAGTCACCAAACAGTCTCCGTCTTCCAGTTACATCTTTTTCGAACAGGCTGATTACTCGTTTCGTTAGTTCTTTTGCTACCTGCTTCAGGTTCAAAAATGTTCCGGACCCAGTGGGATATTCCACTTTCAAATCATCTTCATAAAAATCACCATATTTCCTGAGGGATTGTATAATCAGGAAGTTGATGGGCATCCATACCGGTCCACGCCAGTTTGAGTTGCCTCCAAACATATCGGAAGTAGCATCACCGGGGTCATAACGAATGCTATACATATTACCTTCTACCATCACGGAATATGGATGTTCGTCGTGATACTTCGAAAGTGCACGAATACCGCCTTCAGAAAGGAAACCATCTTCATCGAGCAGTTTCTGCAGCATGTCTACCAATCGCTCCCTCGGCACCAACGATACCAGGATATCCAGATCCTCGCTCTTTTCTTCATTTGGCCAGAACTTTTTATTCTTCTTCCGGTAGTTTTCAAACCAGGAAATACGTTTTTTAAAATCCGGAAGGGCATTTAATGCCTGCCGGCTGATACTGGCAACGGCATAAATGGGCGTAATACCCACGACGGATTGTATGCGTAAAGGCACTGGATCGGCGCCTGCCACACAAAGTGTATCATAGAAAAAGCGGTCTTCTTCATTCCAGAGTCCATGTTCATTCAGCGCTTCGGCTATCAATACAAAGTGTTCGAAAAATTTAGTGGCCGTATCTTCAAAACTGGGATCGTTCATGGAAATCTCCAGCGCCATCTCCATCATGTCGAGTGCATAGGTGCCCATCCAACTGGTACCATCGGCCTGCTCCAATTGAATCTCGCCGGGAAAATGAAAACTTCGGTTAAACACTCCGATATTATCCAGGCCAAGAAATCCCCCTTCAAAGATGTTGTTTCCATTCACATCCTTGCGATTGATCCACCAGGTAAAGTTGATCAACAGCTTTTGAAAAACGCGTTTCAAAAAAGTGACATCGCCTTTACCGGTTTGTTTTTTCTCGATGTTATAAACCTGCATTGCCGCCCATGCATGTACGGGCGGATTTACATCACTGAAGTTCCATTCATACGCGGGTAATTGCCCATCAGGTTTCATATACCACTCGCGCATCACCAGTATGAGCTGGTGTTTTGCAAATGTTGGATCAACTACCGCCATCGAAATACAATGGAAAGCCAGGTCCCATGCAGCATACCAGGGATACTCCCATTTATCCGGCATCATAATGATGTCCTGATTCTTTAAATGCGTCCAGTCATTATTACGCCCCGTTTTTTTAGAACCGCTTACGGGCGAAATACCGTCGCTGGTATTCAACCACTGTTCTACATCGAAATGATAGTATTGTTTGCTCCATAAAATTCCTGCAAGCGCCTGGCGTTGTATCATCGCCATTTCATCACTCATTCCCGAAGGCAGGATGGCAGCATAAAACTCATCGGCTTCCTTTTTCCTTTCTACAAATACCTCTTTAAGCCCTTCAGCAAATGGATCATCGGCCCATTTATTGCTCAGGCGGCAATAGAACTCCTGTGTTTCCCCTGCTGCAATGGTTGCTTTGTACACGGGAGAGAATTTTGTTCCTTTTCTTTTACGGGAAAGTTCGGCCAGGTTTTTTCCTTCTACGATTGCCGTGTTAAATGCGTCTTTTGTAAAAATGCTTTTATTGGGAATGCCTGAAACAATCTCTGTGTTTGTTTCATTCTCGGTAAAGAGAATTTTATCTGCCTGTTCAAAATAAAAATAGTATTCACCCAGGCGTTCGTGTTCGGCCCTTACCGTGGTTTTATTGATGTAAGCAATGGAGGGTTTTTCTTTTAAAACTTCCCTGTACCCATCGATTGTAAAACCAAAGTGTTGGCAACAATGTAATATCTGCTGCTTCGGTAAAACGATTTGTTACACTGATGCGGATAAATATATCCTGCTTGTCCTGTTTTGCATAGGTAACTTTAACATCAAAGTATTCGTTGTTGTCAAAGACACCAGTATCCAGTATTTCGTATTCTGGTTCGAGTTTGGATCGTTTGTAATTCTCGTCGCGTAACTGTTCGTAGGGGAACGCCTGTTGTGGATATTTATACAGGTATTCCATATAAAAATGCGTGGGCAGATTATCGAGATGATAATAAAGTTCTTTCACATCTTCCCCATGATTTCCCTGTGGATTGCTAACGCCGAATAAGCGTTCTTTCAGTATCCGGTCTTTGCCATTCCACAAAGCGATACCGAAACAGAGGTTGCCGAAATAATCAGAAATGCCAGCCAGACCATCTTCGCCCCATAAATACGCACGTGCATGTGCATGATCGAAGGGGAAATAATGCCATGCATCACCATTGCTGCTATAATCTTCCCGCACGGTTCCCCACTGTCTCTCACTCAGATACGGCCCCCATTGAGCCAGCGGGATTTCTTTGGTGGCATTGATTGCCAGCCGTTGGTGTTCTGCTGTCGTCATAGATTTTGCGAAATTAAGAGAAAATCAAGGATCGATAATCGATGGTCGATGATCGATGACCGATATCCGATGAAACGTTTGGTATAATGCATACCCCTGCCAATTGCAGGATCGGTATCCTGCACTTTAAACAGTCATCGATCATCGGACATCGGTCATCGATCATCGATCATCGGACATCGGACATCGATCTTCGATTCCTACTCCAATCTCCCCAAATCGCAGATTGCGCAGCGGTCAGAGAAGGGAGTTTTTTGAGCTCATAATTTTCACGGTCGAGTTGAAGACCGGCATAGGCAAGAATCGTATCGTAGTCGAGCTCTTTTACAGTATGTACGTATTCAAAAAATGTGGCCAGTGACGTTCCTGCTGCTGCTTCACATGCCATTTGAAACTCTGCATCAGTATAGCCACGGCCTTTTTCTTTGTAATAATAGTGATACATATACCGCATCACATCATCAAGCGACTTCTTATTTCCGCTATGATGTCGAATGGTGAAGTCGAGTAACATTCCCACTACAGGACCTTTGTCGTAATAAGAGATGGTCTTTTTTGCGCCATCTCCTGTGCGGCCAAATGGCCCGTCGGACCAGGTTTCATAACTCGCCTGTACCAGGCTTTGATACAATTTTCCCTCCCGCGTTTCATGTGCCCTGATGTTGCTGGCAACACTACTCAAAAGTTCCTCTTCAGTTGTAATACCAGCGCGACGCAGAATCAGGTATTCATAATAAACCGTAAGTCCTTCAGCGATCCAAAGCAGGTTGGTACGATTGCCATTTTCATAATCAAATGGGCCAAGTTCAAACGGGCGAATACGTTTGGCATTGTAATGATGAAAATATTCGTGGGCAATAAAATTCAGCATTTTAATTTTTCCAGCCCTGTTATCAAGCCCGCGTCCTGTGAAACTGATGGTGGTGGAGTTAAGATGTTCAATACCTCCCGCACCCGGACCGATACCGATGAATGTGTAATGTTTAAAAGGAATGTCGCCAATAAGCGCAGCGGAGGTGCTGGTGATGGCTTTCAAATCGGCGATAAAACTTTCCTTATCAAATTCGCCAAGCTTGTGACCGGTAAAATAATGCGGCACACCATTTACATCAAACGGTTTTAACGAATCGAGATTACCTACAAGTATGGGACTGTCGTATAAAACATCATAATCTTCAGCGAAGAATGTGTTCGCTTTACCCTTTACGCGATCCAGCCCGGTTGCCATATCTGTCCATTTTGCAAAGGGGCGAATCGTAATATTTATCGGGCGATTGATTTCGCCTTTGGGATAAAAACAAACAGCGCCGGGAATAATATAACCACGGGAGGAATCGAGCCATGATTGAGCAACAAATGCTTTCGCCGCTTTTACTTCGTAATTAATTTTCAGCTTCCCCTTTTTTGCAGGCGTCATTTCCCAGGTGCTTTCATCTGCTTTTTTCCAGGCAATGTTGTTGCCGGCAGCATCACGGGCTGAAAATCCAGAAACATATTGTGCATAGTTGAGGCGCTGGTAGTAACCAGGCGACCAAACCGGCATTTTTAATTGCAACGGGCCTGTTTGCTGCCAATCGAGTTCCATGCTTATCTGCATGGTTTGTGTAGCTGGCTTTTCAAGCGACACCACAAAATGAACGGGTGATTTTTTTTGGGCAAATGCAGGTAATACAATTGCCACGCAGCAGATTGCTGCGAAGAAAAAACGGCGACTAATCATGTGAGCGGTTGTTATATAAAACGAAAAACGTTCTGCAATTGCATTGTATTTTTCTTAAAAAGAATAAAACACAATCAAAATGCAGAACGTAAATCTATGGTTTTAAAAGAAAACCGTAAAATTTGTTGAACGGATTAGTAGAGAATTTCTTCGTAACGGGTCAATCTTCCGTCACGGGTCATTCCTTCAATTACGATACGGAATGCTTCGGTGATATCATTGTTATAGAATGAAAACTGTAACCTGCTTCGTCCGGGCGATGTAAGGATGAGTGGATTCCAGTAAAGCGTGGTCCGCATATCTTTTTTCTCATGCTCAGGTTTAAACGTGCTGTAGTTTGGTGAATAGAATTGCCTGATTTCAGAGTAACCTGTTATCACTGAGCTCGACAAACCTTTGCCTGGTTCCGACTTCGTATCACCTCCTCGACGTGTATAGATCGCAATCGCCCCATTTCCTCCGTTGAAGCCCCCCATAAATGGCGGGCGGAATACTTTGATATAGGCCACATCTGCAACACTGACGGATGAAACCATTTCAACGTCTGTTGCAATTTCGTTGAGGTAAAGTTGCGGGGTACCGCCGCGCCACGTTAATGTAGGAGTGGAAGAAACGGCTCCCTGCACCTGTAATCCCGCTACTTTTCCCTGCAGGTACGTGAAGATGTTCATTTGCGCTGCAGCAAGCGGATCATTTACAAGGTCGAACTGGTAACCATCACCTCCGGAGAATAAACCGGAGGTATATCGTTCATCCATTTCCTGGATGGGCGTTTTAGTTCTTGCTTTTACCACCACGGCTTCCAGTGTTTTCCCTTCAAATTGTTTGAGGAATGCAGCTTCTTCTGCAGAAATCTGCGCCTGTCGTGCGAAGCCTGTGGTATCCGCACCAAGTGTACTGTAACGGCCGGTAGCTGCCACTGTAGAAGGAAGTGGCGGCAGTTTATTTTCAAGATAACGGACCGTTGCACCCGCCAGTTTATTTTTTCCCTGGAATTGATGATAAATGGTTGCAGAATCATAGAGCAGCGTTTGCCCATCGTTGAAAGTGCCATCAGGTTTTACAGGCACCACCACGATACCTCCTTCCTGGTCTTTTTGTTTTACTACCAGCAGAATCTCTCCCGTTTCCCGGAGCTCAGCTGAGCTCGCACCATATACCCTTCCAGAGAGCGTGAGATAACTGGTATCACGCGGGAACTGGATTTTTGGCATTACGCCTTTTACCAGCTCTTCCCATTTTATTTTGCGCCAGCCATGCGTAAGCATCACCAGGTCGAGATGACGCGCAGTACTGTCACTGTCGTTTGAAAAATAATATCCGGGTTTATAAACATTCCCTTTCAGGTCGCCGGTAAGCAACAGGCGACTGATGATATTGTCGGTGCTGTCGCCAGCAATGGATGCATCAGTAATAGAAACAGAGAGGTTAGACACCAGTGAATCCGGAATGGCGATTTCAATATCGTTGCGTGCACGCTTGTTCAGGCCCCAGTGTTTTACTTCCACTTCAGGTTTGAAAATTGTTTCCGGGTTATTGATCATTGTAATCCGTTCTGCCATGGGGCGCCACTGATCATCAAACACAGTAATCGTAAGAATGCCGGAAGGAAGCTGATTGGATGGAATCACCCCTTTTACTTCGGAAGTGCGACTATCTTTCGATATCAAAAACACCTGTGAACCACCGAGCGTACCCACCACATGCAAAATGCCTGGATCAAATTGGTTGTCGCGGCCAACATTCACCTGGAAATAGCGACGATCACGAACTACAGACACCTGCAATCCAATGCCATGTGTTTTCACTGCAGGAAGCGCGGTTTCGTGCTCTTTCCCTTTCGGATCTTTCCATTTTACCTTGAAGCTTTCGCCAGCCTGCGGAGTCACAAATATCAACCCCATTCCATCGTGTATTGAACGTACGCTATCAATTACCTTGCCCTGCTGGTTTAATAAATTTCCTTTTACAACAATGGGATTACCAAACTGATCATGTGCTTTAAAAGCAACCTTGTTTACCAGGCCTTTTATAATATCACCCCCTTCAGGAAAAAAGTTAAGTGTATAAGTATCCTGTACAGGAGCACCCTTTGCAGTTGTTTTTTGTAATACACGAATGTCTTTATTGTATAAAAAACTACTGTCGAAGTTGAGCATCCACCTTGTATACCCACGTGCATGCACATACTGTCCGGTAAAATTATCCGGTACTACAAATTGTCCATTGGTTGTGCCCTCATAAAGTGGACTAACATTCCGCGATATCAGTTTCCCTTTCTCATCAGTCCAGTCGAGGTAAAAGGTTTTGCTGGCATCTGCAGGAAAAGGCCCTTCCATCGTATATACTTTATACCAGATGGTATCACCGGGTGTATAAGCCGCTTTGTCGAAATGTATATGTACGCGTTCCTGTGCATACTCCAACGCGTATTTGGTCAGGTTGTCTTCAATATCCTGCGCCGATGCGCTAAACGAGAGGAAAAAACCAGCAATAAGGGTCCAGCAAAATCTATTCATCAGTGGTGCGTATTAAGAACGTCTAAATTAAAACAAATGTAACAATGTGGAGATGGGGAAATGTGAAAATAGATAAACCTGCCCATATGGCGGATTATCTATTTTCTTGGAGAGCGGTAATTTGTGTTGAGTACCTGCTGTGGAGCAGCATTTCTTCGCAGCATAAAGAATAAAATAACCCGGCTTTAGGCCGGGTTATTTTATTCTTTATTTTACATATTTCGACGGTATTGTCCACCCACCTCATACAAAGCATTGGTGATTTGTCCGAGGCTGCAATATTTGACGGTTTCCATTAATGCATCGAAAAGATTTCCATTACTGATAGCGGTCTTACGCAATTGCGCGAGGCTTTCTTTCGCTTTCTCTGCATTGCGCGCCTGGAATGCACGCAGGTTTTGTATCTGTTGTTCTTTTTCTTCTGCGGTACTGCGTATCACTTCTCCCGGAACAATCGTTGGGCTACCCTTGCTATTAAGGAACGTATTTACGCCTACCAATGGCAATTCCCCCGTATGTTTCAAGTGTTCGTAATGCAAACTTTCCTCCTGTATTTTGTTGCGCTGGTACATGCGTTCCATCGCACCTAATACACCACCCCTTTCAGTGATGCGGTCAAATTCAGCCATCACTGCTTCTTCCACCAGGTTTGTCAATTCTTCAATTGCAAAACTTCCCTGGATAAAATTCTCCGTTTTAGCCGTCCCCAACTCGCGGTTGATGATGAGCTGGATTGCCATTGCACGGCGTACACTTTCCTCGGTGGGCGTTGTAATCGCCTCATCATAAGCATTTGTATGCAGTGAATTACAGTTGTCGTAAATCGCATACAATGCCTGAAGCGTGGTGCGTATATCGTTAAAATCAATTTCCTGTGCGTGCAGGCTTCGGCCGGAAGTCTGAATATGATATTTCAACATCTGGCTGCGCTTATTCGCTTTGTATTTAAACTTCATGGCTTTGGCCCAGATACGTCTTGCCACACGACCGATTACACTGTATTCAGGATCCATTCCATTGCTGAAGAAGAAAGAAAGGTTCGGCGCAAAATCATCCACCTTCATGCCGCGGCTCAGGTAATATTCTACATAAGTAAATCCGTTGGCCAGCGTAAATGCAAGTTGCGTAATAGGATTGGCACCCGCTTCCGCAATATGATAACCGCTGATACTTACGCTGTAAAAATTACGTACGTTTTGTTCAATAAAATATTCCTGTACATCACCCATCAACTTCAACGCAAATTCAGTACTGAAGATGCAGGTATTCTGCGCCTGGTCTTCTTTGAGAATATCTGCCTGAACGGTTCCGCGCACCTGCTGCAAGGCTGCAGCCCTGCACGATTCGTAAATATCTGGAGGTAATACTTCCGCACCACTCATTCCCAGCAAACGAAGTCCGAGGCCATCATTTCCTTCGGGCAGTGCACCGGGAAAAAGATGATTCATGTAAACAGGTGCAGGCGTATCAGCAAATTTTGCAGCGCGTTTTTTTCTCCACTTCATCCCATAATCCGAGCGCTGTAATTTTCTTTTCACATTGCTGGTCGATGGCAGCATTCATAAAAAATGCGAGTAATATGGGTGCAGGACCATTAATGGTCATGGAAACAGATGTTTTCGGATCGCAGAGATCAAAACCACTGTATAATTTCTTCGCATCATCAATTGTAGCCACACTTACACCGCTGTTGCCAATTTTCCCATAAATATCAGGGCGATGATCTGGGTCTTTCGCCATATAAAGTCACACTATCAAAAGCGGTACTCAGGCGCTTTGCCGGTTGGCCCATACTCACGTAGTGGAAACGTTTATTGGTACGCTCAGGTGCACCTTCACCAGCAAACATACGCGTTGGGTCTTCGCCTTCACGTTTTAATGGGAATACACCTGCGGTGAAAGGAAAATGACCGGGCACATTTTCCTGCGACTGCCAGCGTAAAAAGATCGCCCCAGTCCTTATATGTCGGTAACAACACCTTTGGTATCCGCGTGCCGCTCAGGCTTCGCGTATACATCGGCTGACTGATCACTTTTTCGCGTACCGTGTATTCGTATGCGTCCTTTTCGTATTCCTTTTTCTTTTCAGGCCAGTGTTGAACCAGCTTTCTGCTTACCGGGTTGAGTAATTCCCAGTTTTCATCAATTAATTTTTGAAGTGTCGCCGCGGTTGAGCCGTCTTTGTCGCCCACAGCTTCCAGTGCACCATGCAACTGGTAGAGGCGGCTGGCTATTTGTGCCTGCTCGTCTACCTGGTTGGCATATTCGCGCACCTGCGCAGTAATTTCGCTGAGATAGCGCACCCGTGCCGCAGGAATCACCGATTGTGAAAGTTTCGCTGTTTCACCGAAGGAAAATTCACCAAATACAACACCGGTTTTTTCTTCAATACGTTTAAAAAGAATATCGCAAAGTCGGTTTACCCCTTCATCGTTGAATTTGCTTGCGACGGTCCCAATTACGGGCAGATCATTGTCCTGCGCCGTCCACAATCCATGGTTGCGCTTGTATTGCTTGCGCACATCAGCAAGCGCGTCCAGCGCACCGGCTTTATCAAACTTGTTGATACAAACAACATCTGCATAATCAAGCATGTTTATTTTTTCCAGTTGCGATGCGGCACCATATTCAGGCGTCATCACATACATGCTTACGTCACAAAAATCGAGAATGGACGCATCGCTTTGTCCCACACCTGCCGATTCAAGAATCACCAGGTCATAGTTTTCGGATTTGCAAATAGCGATTGCATCACTTACGTGTGAGCTCAGTGCTGTATTGTCGTCGCGGGTTGCGAGACTGCGCATATAAGCTCGCGGGTGCGAAATAGCATTCATGCGGATCCGGTCGCCGAGCAAGGCACCACCGGTTTTCTTCTTCGATGGATCGACTGAAATAACCGCAATGGTTTTATCGGAAAATTGTTGCAGATAGCGGCGCACGATTTCATCTGTTACAGACGATTTCCCTGCACCACCGGTACCTGTAATACCCAGTACAGGAATTGTTTTTGCCGGGGCGGCAGGGTTTACTTCCAGCCCGTTTTCAGCATTCGTGATCAGGCGGGCAATTTTACGAACGTCGCGCGCTTCGCCCAGTTGCAGCGGTGTGTTAAAGTTGCCATTTCCATTCAAAGCGATATCACACTGGCGGATTACGTCTTCAATCATTCCTTCCAGACCCATTTTCCGGCCATCGTCGGGAGAATAGATACGGGTAATACCGTACTGGTGTAGTATTTCAATTTCTTCTGGCAAAATGGTACCGCCGCCGCCGCCAAATATTTTGATATGCCCGCATCCATTTTCCTGGAGCAGGTCTTTCATATATTTGAAAAATTCGATATGTCCGCCCTGGTAGCTGGTTACAGCAATACCCTGCACATCTTCCTCAATGGCCGTTTCTACAATTTCCTTTACTGAGCGGTTATGTCCCAGGTGAATGATCTCTGCACCCTTGCTTTGCATGATCCGCCGCATGATGTTGATTGCTGCATCATGTCCATCAAACAAAGAAGCTGCCGTTACGATCCTAACCTTATTACCCGGAGTATATGCCATATTGATTGTGTAAGCTGAACGGCAAAAATAATGAATTAGGAGGGAGACAAACAAGTGTTAGGAGATGGGGGATGGAAGATGGGGGATGGAAGATGGGGGATGGAGGATGGTGGATGAAAGATGGTGGATGGGGGATGGGGCATCACCGATGGTCGATGATCGATGGTCGATGATCGATGGTCGATGATCGATGGTCGATGATCGATGGTCGATGATCGATGGTCGATGATCGATGGTCGATGGGCGATGATTGATGGGCGATGATTGATGTTTTTGGTGGATGGCTAGCCGTCCCGGAGGGACGGAATATCTGTAGCAACCGAATACCGCTTTATTTTGAGTCCCGAAGGGACGATATATGAGGAATCGATGACCGATGTTCGATGGTCGATGATCGAGGAAGTTCGGAAGTGTAGCTTACCCCTTCCAATTGCAAAAGCGGCAATCACCACTTTGAAACATACATTGGTCATCGACCATCGATCATCGATCATCGGACATCGGTCATCGGTCATCGGACATCGGACATCGATCTTCGATCATCGAACTTCTTCTCTTACTTTTGCCCCATGTCAAACGCCTGCCTGGTTATTGTTTTTAACCATCGTTATGATAAGAATATCCCTGTTTTGGAGAAATTATATGCGCCGCGGTTTCGGAATATCCGATTCCTTGTGCCGTTTTATGATGGCGACCGGGCGGATGTGATACCGGTTTATGAGAGTTCCCATTATTTCCAGTCTTACTTCGCGCAGGGCTTTCACCGGTTTTTTGATGAAAAATTCAGTCATTATATTTTTATTGGCGACGACTGTATTTTGAATCCCTCCATTAATGAAAACAATGTGGCGGAAGCGATGGGGCTGGCACCGGGCGCCGATTTCATTCCCGAGTTTATTCGTTTTGGCCCTGAGCACGACTATGGCTGGTGGCATGGTTTTAAAGGCGTGGACTTTTTCGGCAACCGGAAAGGTGCTGAAATAATCCGCGAATTACCATCGCGCGAAGAAGCAGTTGCCCGCTTTGAAGCCAATGGCGTGAAGGTGCAGCCGCTTACAAAAGACGCCATCTTTGGAAAACGGGCTCCGCGTGGGAAGAAGGCCTGGCAGTTCTGGCTTTTCAAACAGTTTCATTTTCGCTATAAATGGAAGAAATTCCGGAACGGATCGAAAATAGAATTACCCTACCCCATTGCCGGATCCTATTCGGATATCCTCGTGATTACCCGGGATACGGTGCGCGATTTTTGCCGCTATTGCGGCATCATGGGTGCGGCCGGTCTCTTTGTAGAAATAGCAATTCCTACGGCCTTGCTATTAACTTCAAAAAAAGATCCAGGAAGAGAAAGAACTGAAATTGCAGGGCAAAGCATTGTGGGCACCCGAAGAAATCGCAGCGTTGGAAACCGAACATGATCGCTCGCTGCAACATTTAACCAATCATTTCCCTCCGGGGCATTTATTTTTGCACCCCGTCAAACTGTCAAAATGGAAAAACGACCTCTGAAGAAGTTTATCGTTATCACAAGTATATTTCCGCCCACCGAAGCTGTGCGTGCGTTTGCCGCGCGCGAAGATTACCAGCTGGTAGTAGTGGGCGACCGGAAAACACCCGCCAACTGGCACCAGGATGGATGCGTATACCTTGGCGTTGAAGATCAAATCGACTTAAATGCTCCCCTGGCTTCCCTGATTCCTTATAATCATTACGGCCGTAAAATGATGGGTTACGTATATGCCATCCAGCAGGGGGCCGACATCATCATTGATACCGACGACGACAACATCCCTTACCAGGATTGGTCATTCCCTTCGTTCGAAGGTGCGTTCACAACTTCAACTGCTGATCTTGGCTGGGTAAATATTTATCATCATTTCAGTGAACAACGCATCTGGCCACGAGGACTTCCGCTGCGCAATCTTTCCGACAGCCGAGAAAAACTTACCTGGCAACCGCAGGCACTCCCCGCCCGCGTAGGTATCTGGCAGGGCCTTGCTAATGAAGATCCCGATGTGGACGCTATTTACAGACTTACTTCGAATGAACCCTGCAATTTCATTGACCGCGATCCTGTGGTGCTGGAAAAAGGAACGGTAACGCCGTTTAACTCCCAGAATACAGCTTTTCATAAAGAACTATTCCCTTTGTTGTTCCTGCCATCATTTGTAACTTTTCGTTTTACAGATATACTGCGTGGAATTATTGCACAGCCGATTTTGTGGCAACATAATTATCGTCTCGGTTTTTTGAAAGCCACCGTGGTGCAGAAAAGAAACGAGCATGACTACTTCAAAGATTTCGAAAGCGAAGTGCCCATGTATCTACATGCAGAAAAAATCGTTGAAAGCTGTTGCTGGAGCAGTAGGACGTGGATCCATTAAAGATGATTTGCTCGCCGCTTATCAGTCATTACACGCCATCGGTGTGGTAGAAGAAAGGGAACTGACCGTGCTGGAAGAATGGCTCAGCGTTGTTGGAGGCAGATAAGTCGTTAGAAAAATAAAGCTTAACCCTAAACCAAAAGGCCGAAGCAGTTCGGCTAAGAAAAACCATTCATGCAGGAAATTATCCAGAATATTAAATCACTCTATACTTCCTGGAAAGGCAAAGAGCCTGTATCGCTCGATGTGATACAACAATCAGGAAGTGAACGACGCTATTTTCGGTTGTATGGCCAAAATGAATCTGTAATCGGCACTTATGGTGCGAATATCAGGGAAAACGAATCATTTATTTATTTCTCAAGGCAATTCACTAACAAAAAACTGGCTGTTCCCGAGGTGTATGCAGTAAGCGACGATGGCGCTTATTACCTGCAACAGGATTTTGGAAATACTTCTCTTCTCAATAAACTCGAAGCAGAAGGATTTACCCAACCGGTTTATGATTTATTCCGTAAAAGCCTTGAATCACTCGCGGCCCTACAGGTGAATGGCGATAAAGGATTGGATTATTCCCAATGTCTTACCAATAAAGAATTTGGCAAACAAGCCATCATGGCCGATTTGCTTTATTTCAAATATTACTTTCTCGACGCATTACGAAAGCCATACGATAAACAAAAACTGATTGATGATTTTGAAGCGTTGAGTAATTATCTCACGCATACCGAATATAAATATTTTATGTTCCGCGATTTCCAAAGCAGGAACATCATGGTAACCGATGACAATGAAGTTCACTTCATCGATTACCAGGGCGGTATGAAAGGTGCGCCGCAATATGATGTGGCGAGTATGCTTTGGCAGGCAAGAGCCGGCTTACCTGAAGAATGGAAAGATCGTTTGTTGGAAGATTACATGACAGCATTTGAAAAATGGGTTCCCAATTCAATGGATCGTGGCATTTTCCGCAGCCAGTATAATGGATATGTGTTGATTCGCCTGTTGCAGGTACTCGGTGCGTATGGTTTTCGGGGTTTATTTGAAAGAAAAGCACAATTCCTTACCAGCATTCCACTCGCATTGCGCAATCTGCGCGAGTTTTTTCAGAAACAAAGCCTCGGGATTGCAGTACCTGAGTTCAGGAAAGTGTTGAACCTCTGCGTGGCAGATGAGATCATCAAACAGTTTACACCTGTACAGGCAACCGCAGACACGCCACTGGTGGTTAAGATATGCAGTTTCAGTTATAAAAAAGGTTTGCCCACCGACGACAGTGGCAATGGCGGTGGATTCATTTTCGACTGTCGCGGCATTCTAAATCCAGGACGCATCGACAGTATGAAAACGCAAACCGGTCGTGATAAAGAAGTAAAAGATTTTCTCGAACATCAAACGCGTATGCCTGAATTTCTTAATAGCGTTTTTGATATTGTAGATATCTCAGTAGAAGATTATATTAAACGAGGTTTCGACAGCCTGATGGTGAGTTTTGGTTGTACGGGCGGACAGCACCGCAGTGTGTTTGCAGCCGATGCGCTTGCGAGGCATTTACGAAACAAGTTTAAAGTAAAAATAGAGCTGAGCCATACCGTGCAGGATGCCTGTAACTGGCAAAACCCCCTGCCCGGAACCCCATCATGAAAGCAATGATCTTTTGCGCGGGACTTGGAACGCGTTTTAAACCCTGGACAGACCATCATCCCAAAGCACTTGCACTGGTAAACGGAAAATCTTTGCTGCAACGCAATGTGGAGTTCCTGCAATCGCATGGCATATATGACGTGATAGTAAACGTTCACCACTTTCCAGACCAGATAGAAGATGCTGTTTACAACAACAAAGGATGGGGCAGCAATATCATCATCAGCGACGAACGCAATGAGGTGCTTGAAACCGGAGGTGGGCTTTTACAGGCGCGCGCGCATTTTGCAAACGGTGAAAACTTCCTTACTCTCAACGCCGATATTCTCACCGATCTCAATATTCCCCAGTTTCTTCGCTTTCACGAAGAAGAAAAGGCACTGATCAGCCTGGCAGTAAGTACCCGCAAAAGCAGTCGTTGTTTTTTATTTAATGAGAAAAAACAACTCACTGGCTGGCGCAACTTACAAACCGGCCAGGAACGAATTTCAATTGAAGACCCGACGGCAACACCACTTGCTTTCAGTGGCATGAGTATTTTAAATGAACGCTTTTTTGATGTATTGGAACTAACGGGTAAATTCTCACTGGTAGACGCATATTTGTCGTTGGCAGCAACACAACCCATTCGGGGATTTGAGCACAGCCACGAGAGATGGGTGGATGTAGGGAGACCGGAGAGTGTGGCGGTGGCCGAAGCGCTTTTTGCGTGAGAAAATGAGGAAATGAGAAAATGAGAAAATGAGGAAATGAGAAAATGAGGAAATGAGAAAATGAGGAAATGAGAAAATGGGAAAATGTGAAAATGTTCTTTCTCCTTTAGCTTTTCTGAACGTTATTGAAAGGTCGCCGTATCCTCAACTCTAATAAGATCTCTGCGGGCTCTGCGTGAAAAAAGCGAGCATTTCCACATTTACATATTTCCACATTTACACATTTCGTTCTCTGCGGACTCTGCGTGAAAAAAGCGAGCATTTCCACATTTACATATTTCCACATTTACATATTCGTTCTCTGCGGACTCCGCGTGAAAAAAGCGAGCATTTCCCCATTTACATATTTGCACATTTACATATTTCCACATTTATATTTGCATATTTACACATTTCGTACCGAAGGTACGAGCGTTTCTAACCCTCTTTCTTCCAACACCATTCTTTGCGGTCCTTCGGGGACGGATGTCCATTTTACCAGGCGGATCATTCCCGCTTCTATTTCGATACCCGTCATATCGCCATCGGGCAAACAACAACAACCGGTGTTGAAATAAGTAGGTTTCATTTTTGCATAGTCGACGGATACAGAACTGTATTCGCGTTCGCGTTTGGTTATTTCTGCTTCCAGTCGCGCAATCTCTAGCTCAGTCCCCTCCTGCTTTGCTATCTGGTGTTCTTTATACAGTCGCTCAAGGTGTGTGAGCGATGCAAATACCGGCTGGTGTGTATGGCCGGTAATAAGGATGCCATCGCCTTGTGTTGTAGACCATTCATACATGATTTCATTATGAAGGGTCTTTTTTTTTCCTTATCATAAGCTGGTGTGTTGGGATTCACACGCAACCAGCCCTGAAGAGGCGCCCATATTCGCGAAACAAAAAATTTGGAAAACCAGTTACCATCACTATTCAGATCACCCTGGTGCCCATGGGTGCAACGAATATATAAAGGACGTTCATTGATAAGTGTTGCCAGCACTACGCCTTCATAGATTTTGATATTCTTTTTGAAAATATCACGGATCTGCCACCATGCAAACGGATCGTTTCCCCAGAAGAGGTCATGGTTGCCAATAATTTTTACAAACGCACCCCGATCTACAAATTTTCGTTCTGCCTCAAAACTTGCCGCATGAAATTTTTTCACAGGTCCTAATGTATTTTCCCAAAGCTCTTCATTATCGCCCAGGTTGATTAGTGTGAAATCATGCGTATCATAATATTGCAGCGCTGCGAGGTAATTTGGTACAGCATTGATAAAATCATCGGCTCCGTCACCCGCACCTTTATGTTGATCTGAAAATAAAACGAATCGTCCGGTGCGCCATTCAAAAGGAATAGTAATACCCAGGCTGTCATTGTTTCGATCAATTTCATCGAACAGGTAATCCATGGACTCATAAATACGCGGACGCGATGGGCGCGAGGAGAATTTTACTGTCGCCCACAGTACCGCTTTTTCTGAGCAATGCTTTCATAATTTATTTAAAATGTTCGACGGATCGATTAACAGCTCTTCAACCAATTGTAATACAGTCAATAATAAATGATTTTTAGGGCTTAAAAAACAAATATGTGCGTGCCGGAGGCCATGAGCCGAATCAATAATTGGTGCCCCCCTTACGCAGTTTGTTATTCCGATTGGTTACGCTGGTAAAATCACCTAAATTTACACACTACTTAAACGACTTATGAGAAAAGCTTTTATTGTTTTGTCACTGCTTCTTGTTGGAGCAGCCAACCTTCGTGCACAGGTTATTTCCGATCTTTTCGAAACCCGCACTACTCTTTCCCGCGACCAGCATTCAGTTGTTTCAGTTTATGAAGCACTTGAATTAAAAAGTGAACGACTTCAAAGTATTCGCAGCAGTTCGCCCCAGCAGTTAAAACTTCAGTTGCCTTACCAGGGTACATTGATCGAACTGGAAATGGAAAAAGTAAAAATCACCAGTGATAATTTTAAAGTTACTGAGACTTCGATACAGGGAGACATTCGTGATGTTGCCATTCCTGAAGGAAGTTTTTATCGTGGAAAAGTGAAAGGGAAACCAGGAAGTATGGCTTCTTTTAGTTTTGTTGATGGCCAGGTAATGGGTCTTATTGCTGATGAAAATGGCAATATGGTTCTCGGTGCTATTGAAAAAGATGGTTTCGCAACCGCTGAATACACTTTTTATCGTGAACGCGATATGAGAGTAAAAAACCCGTTGGGTTGTTTTACGAATGATGATGGCCATACCATTGGTGAAATCAATCATCATGTTCAAAACAACACAATGGCTCGCGGCGAAGCGGTGGGCCAACCGGTTGAAATTTATTTTGAGTGCGATTACAGAATGTACCAGGATAAAGGCAGCAACACTGTCAATACCATCAACTACGTGTTAGGCTTCTTTAACAACGTAGCGCAGTTGTATGCAAATGAAGACATCCTGGTGCAGGTATCGCATATCCGCGTGTGGACATCAACGGATCCTGAAGCATCATTTACAAATACAGAGCCGATGTTGTATTCATTCCGTGACAGGCTGGTTAATACAACCTACAATGGTGATTATGCGCACCTTTTGTCTACGCGAAATATCGGTGGTGGTATCGCTTATATAATTCCCAATCCTTGTGGGTCACCGCGCCAGTTTAAATCAGCTGTAAGCGGTATCCAGAATACTTATCAAAACCTACCCACGTATTCATGGACCGTGGAGGTGGTAACGCATGAGATGGGCCACAATTTGGGAAGTAATCACACACAGTGGTGCGGCTGGAATGGTGGAGCGCTCGACAACTGTGTACCCACCGAACCTGTAAATGGCGCAGGATGTACTCCCGGGCCAGCTCCCGGTAATGGTGGTACAATCATGAGTTATTGTCACCTTACGGGTTATGGTATCAATTTCGCGAATGGATTTGGGCCTCAGCCTGGTGATCGTATCAGGTCTGTTGTCGGTGGAGCTGCCTGTCTGGGCACATGCCGCATGACGGTCAGCTTTGCTAAAGTGGACGCCTCCTGTAACCAAAGCAATGGTATCGTTACCGTAAATGCAGCCAATAGCACCGGTAACCTTACCTATCTCTGGAGTACCGGTCATACTGGCGCCACATTGACGAACGCGGCTCCCGGCACTTACCACGTTACTGTAACAGATGGTACTGGTTGTAAAGTAACAGATGATGTTGTTGTTGGCAACACGGGCACCACATTATCCTTTGCATTGAATACCGGCAGCATTGCAGCTATTTGCCCAGGTGGAAATATCACCATCAGCGCTACCGATAACCCCGCCTATACTTATCAATGGTATCTGGGAGGTAGTCCGATTGCGGGAGCAACCAGTTCTTCCTACAACGTAACTGCGGCAGGCAACTATTCTGTTAGCGCAACCTCTGGCGCCTGCAGCGGTACATTGAACGTGCAGGTACTAGAAGTTACCTCTCCTACAGCATTGATTACACCAGTGGGCAGCACCACCATTTGCGAAGGCACTGTTGTAACACTTAATGCTAACTCAACCGCCGGTTATTCCTATCAGTGGTTCCGCAACGGAACTGCAATTACCGGCGCTACCAGCGACAGCTATAATGCATCTCAATCAGGAAACTATACCGTTAGCGTATCTGCGGGTGCTACCTGTCAAACCACTTCATCAGCTGTGGCTGTAACGGTAAACCCAAGCCCGACAGCTACGATTACACGTACAGGCAACCTCAGCTTCTGCGAAGGCGGCACCGTTACTTTCAACACTTCAACAGGTGCCGGATATAGCTACCAGTGGTTTGTGGATGGCGATGAAATTTCAGGTGCAACCACAAGTACATACGTTGCGAACGCATCCGGTGAATACAGTGTAACTACTACCTTGGGTTCTTGCAGCGTATCTTCTGAACTGCAAAACGTAACCGTTCTGCCCCGTCCTAATGTGGTAGTAACACCTGCTGTAAGCACCATTGAGAAATACTCTTCTCAAACGTTAACAGCAACTGGTGCTGTAAACTACAACTGGTCGTCGCTGCCCGATATGGTAAGCTCTACACAAACATCCGGCACCTATCGCCCCCTTGAAACAACGCAATATACCATTGAAGGTATTGCTGCAAATGGATGTCGTAATACCGCTACCGCAACGATTAATGTTATCGGCTGCGGACCTGTAAGCAACTTTACAGCACAACCATACAGCCCCTCACGTGTATTACTGGGCTGGACATATCCTGAGGGATCGAGCTCGGCAAATGTTCAATACCGTATTGAAGGAACCACTACCTGGAGCGAAGTTCATGTAGATGGCAATTCGGTTGAATTGACAGGACTCCAGCCATCAGCTAACTATGAATACAATGTAATTGCGTTGTGTGGCACTACCACTACGTACGTAGCTACAGCGGGTCAACCATTTACTACACAAGCACTGACCAATGGTCGTTACATCCGGTTGTTCCCGAATCCTACCGGTGGTAATACACGCCTGGAAGTGATCTCTGCAAGCAGCTACGATTTGAGCATTGCTATTTACGACAACACCGGTAAATTGGTTCGTCAGTACCAGCCTGGTCAGAACCTGCCTGCCGGCCAGTACATTCAAACTATTGATGCAGGTTCACTTGCCAATGGTATTTACCTGATCTCTGTAAACATTGGTGGTGAAAAAGAAGTAATCAAAATGGTGGTAGCGCATTAATCATCGCACCACTCTACAATAAAAAAAGGAGCCAGCGGTGCTGGCTCCTTTTTTATTGTTCGTTTGCAGAAATGTTTTACGATTCTTTTTCTGCGACCATACTGATTTCAACATTTACAAATTTTGGAAGTGCAGAAACCTGAACCGTTTCGCGGGCTGGAAAGTCGCCAGTGAAATACTGCCCATAGATTTCATTTATTTCCGAGAATTGTTTCATGTCTGTAATGAAAATGGTTGTTTTTACCACATGACTAAAATTCATTCCTGCAGCATTCAATATTGCACGCAGGTTTTGCATGCAGCGATGTGTTTCTGCCTGAATGTCCTTATTGTCCAAATTTCCCGTTGCGGGATCAATACAAATCTGACCGGATATAAAAAGCAGGTTGCCGGTTAATATCGCCTGGTTGTACGGCCCTATCGGCGCGGGAGCCATATTGGTATTTATTACCACTTTCTTCATGTATTTCAAATTTAGAGAAACGAATATAGGTTTATGCTTTTTTCTTTGCAAAAACGCGATCATGAAAGTAGTAGTCATAGCGCCATCCGAAATTCTGGAAGAATGGAAAAAACTGCCGGCCTCCACAGATCAACATACTGAGGTGTTTTATTCCGAAAATGAGGGAATACAGCAACTGCCGGGGCAGCCTGATGCGGTATTGTATCTCTTTCAGGAATATGACCAGGACGTGATAAACTGGTTACAACAATTACCGGTGTCCGTTTGTATAGTTAACGCCGTGATTGCCACTACAGCCGAATTGGGTGAAAATCTGGTGAGAATTAACGCCTGGCCGGGGTTTTTAGGTGAAAGAGTGGAGATGGCTGCTTCAGAAACGGTGGATCGCGGGCAGGTTGAATCTGTTATAGCCCATTTTGGACGCGAAACTGAGTGGGTAACAGATAGTTGCGGTATGATTTCTGCGCGTGTTGTCGCATCCATCATTAATGAAGCGTATTTCGCAATGGAAGATGAAGTGAGTACAGCAGCGGAAATTGATATCGCAATGAAACTGGGGACAAATTACCCCTACGGACCCATTGAATGGGGGAAAAAGATTGGATTGAAACAGATATACAGGCTTTTAGAGAAGTTATCAACCCGGCAAAAAAGATATACTCCATCTTCATTGCTCAAAAACGCGGCTTTGGCATAAAAATGGCAAACATTCTTAATATAGAGACATCTGGCAAAACCGCCAGTATTTGCCTCACCATTGATGGTCAGGTAGTGGCGGTGAAGAAAAATGAAGACAGGCAACGACATGCAGCATGGTTACATGATGCAATTGCACAGATGATGAAAGAACAGGAGAAGAGTCTCAACGAGTTGACAGCCATAGCAGTGAGTATGGGGCCGGGTTCATACACCGGCCTACGCCTGGGAATGGCAACAGCAAAGGGTTTGTGTTTTGCACTTTCAAAACCATTGATATGCATTCCTACCCTGGAGATAATGGCAATCGCTGCGCAGAAAGATTTGAAAGGAGATTTCTATTGCCCGATGATTGACGCAAGACGAATGGAAGTGTTTGCTGCTGTTTACGACAACAATCTCTCTGAAGTTTCACCTCCGGGTGCAATTATCCTGCAAGAGGGATGTTTAAATGAATGGCTTGAAAAAGGAAGTTTAGTTCTTTCTGGTGATGGCGCAGAAAAAGCTGCAGCAATTCATCATCATCCAAATCTGCTAATAAGCAAAATAGAAATGGATGCAGCTGCAATGGTACAACCTGCGATGAAAAAATGCGAAAAGCAGGAGTGGTCGGATCTCGCATACAGTGAGCCTTACTACTTAAAAGAGTTTTACTCTCCTGCTAAATAATGGTTTATACTAAGTGAGAACGAATTAACATTTTTTACTCTGGAAAACAACTAATACATAGTTATTTTTGTAATTTATATTTTAATCGGTTATGACTATGAACAACTACACGCTAATGCTCAATGCATCGCCCGATAATAGTAATTCACTGAAAGTGGATTTGTTGAATGTGAAGAAAAGCATCACTCGTTCTTCGTGCCATCAATCATAAACTGCGTCAGCAGATTTTGAAACTGATTGATGAAAACGGAAGAATTACTGTTACGGAAATTTATGTAAAGCTTAGATTGGAACAATCAGTAGCATCACAACATCTTTCAATTTTAAGGAAAGCGGGATTTGTGAATACTGAAAGAGACGGTAAGTATATTTATTATACAGTGAACACCGCAAGAATAGAGGAGTTGAACAATTTTGTAGAATCGCTGCTGAATTAATCTCTTACTTTATTAATAGAAGGCTGTCGAAAAACGACAGCCTTTTTTATTTGCATTTTCCCGCTTTCCTTTTTTGAACGCTAACTTTGCAGCATGGTACAAGCACTCACTCTTACACAGTTTACAGCATTCACAGAAAAGGATTACTACATCATCGACAGTCGCCCGGCACAAATATTTGCTGCAGGATTTATTCCGGGTTCTGTAAATATGGGCCTTAATGGTGATATTATAAAATGGGCGCAGGCTGTGCTGCCTCAGGCAGTTAAATGTATTGTGGTGGCGGAAGATGGGCAGGAAGAAGAAACGATAGCTCAACTTTCTAAAGCGGGAGTAAAAGAGATTGCAGGATATTTACAATATGGATTTGATGCATGGGTGAAAGCCGGGGAAGAAATTGACCTCGTCATTACTGTTGAGCCCGATGAACTCATCATGGATATACCATTCGATTCGCAATTGCAGGTGGTAGATGTGCGTACGAATGCTGAATTTGAAAGTGGCCATTTAAAAAATGCGCTAAATCTCCCTCTCGAGGAGATGACCGATGTTGCTGAAATTGCCAATTTTGAAGAAAATCAAAACCTCTATATCCACAGTGCCATCAACTACCGCAGTATGATTGCCGCTTCGCTTTTGAAAAAGCATGGCTATCACAACCTGCGCCAGGTGACTGGCGGATGGGATGCGATTTCAAAAGAAGAGAAAGCCGAAGTAGTAAAAGGTGTGTAAATTATTGATCGAGCACCGGGCCGTATTCAGGTTTCCATTCGTGCCGCCATCTGCGGTGTGACCATAAATAGTTAGATGGATTTTCACGGATTACTTTTTCAAGTGCCCTTTTATATAAAACGGTCAATTCCTCCGGCGTATGCGCCGCACCGTTTTCCGTTATTGGAAAGGTTTTAAATTCATAATACCCCCGACGAACGCGGTGGAATCCCACATACACAGCAGCAGTGTTGTTCTTTACAGCACCTTTGCCGGGGCCCATTACAAATGGAGCAGGCCTTCCCATAAAATTCACCCAGTAAGAACGTGCAAGTTTATTGGGATTCTGGTCGGCCGCTAAGGCAAGGATATATTGTTGTGTAAAAACAGTATGCATTTTAGAAGTGAACTCACGATTGGATATCAACACGGTTCCGTTTCTGCTTCTTGTACGATAAAATATGCGATCAAAAATTTTGCTGCCGATTGGCGCATATACTCCCACAAAGGGAATCTTCAGGTTTGCAGCATAAGATAGATTGGCAAATTCCCAGTTAAACTGATGTCCTGCGAGGATATGAATATTATGTCCTTTATCGATGAGTTCATTTAGATAAGTTACATCCGCCAGACCGCGTTTTGCAACCTGTTTTTTACTCATTGAAATCAGTTTGATAGTTTCAATGAATGTATCTGTAAAAAGATGATAAAACTCCCGCGCAATTTTTTCACGCTCTTCCTCTGTTTTTTCAGGAAACGCATGTTTCAGGTTCGACATCACCACATTTTTTCCGATAACCCTTCACCCGGTAAATAAACCAATAAGCCAGGTCGGAAAAAAGATACAAAACGCGTAACGGCAATAAGGATAACAGGTACAATAATCCAAAAACGATGTAATACATGGGGCAAAGATAGAGGGAATCGGGGGATCGATGATCGATGGTCGATGATCGATGATCGATGATCGATGGTCGATGATCGATGGTCGATGATCGATGATCGATGACCGATGATCGATGACCGATGTCCGATGTCCGATGATCGATTACATTTCGTTCCTCCGGGACGGGCATCCATCCTCCACCATCCACCATCCATCATCCTCCATCCTCCATCCTCCATCCCCCATCCCTCATCCTCCATCCCCCATCCCCCATCCCTCATCTTCCATCCTCCATCCACCATCCCCAACCACCATCCCCCATCCTCCCTCCCCCATCTATTTAAAGCACTATATTCTGCACCAACTCACTCTTCTCTGGGAAATCGGTGGTGAAGTGGAGGCCGCGGCTTTCTTTGCGGAAGGCAGCGCCTTTTACAATTAGGTATCCAACGGTTATAAGATTGCGGATTTCCAATAGCTGCGGCGAAAGCGATGCGCCCTGGTATAAGAGTTCGGTTTCTTCCCATAACAAATCTAACCGGCGCATGGCACGTTGTAAACGCACACTGTTGCGCACGATACCCACATAGTCACTCATGATTTGCTGCAATTCCTTTTGCGTTTGCGTGATAAGGATCATCTCACGCGGATCGCTGGTCCCCTGCGCATCCCAGTCGGGCACTTCCGTTTTCCAGGCGAGTGCACCCACGCGTTCTGCAACATCCAGATAGCAGCGATGTGCAAACACCATCGCTTCCAATAGTGAATTGCTGGCAAGACGGTTGGCACCATGCAAACCGGTACTGCTGCATTCGCCGCATGCGTACAAATTCCGGATAGAAGTACGTCCCCATTCATCTGTTTTAATTCCACCACAACTGTAATGCGCGGCAGGTGCTACCGGTATCATACTGTTTGTGATATCGATACCGATGCTCAAACATTTTTGATAAATATTGGGGAAGTGCTCTGTAAATTTTTCTTTTGCAAAATGGCGACAATCCAGCCATACATGCTCCGTACCTGTGCGTTTCATTTCACTATCGATGGCGCGCGCAACAATATCACGTGGTGCAAGGTCTTTGCGCTCATCGTATCGCTCCATAAATGCTTCGCCATCTTTATTGCGAAGAATGCCGCCGTCGCCACGTACTGCTTCAGTAATCAGGAAAGCCTGTCCGCGCAATCCCGGCTCATATAATGCGGTGGGATGGAACTGGATAAACTCCATGTTTTCAATCCGGCCTTTCGCACGATAAACCATCGCTACTCCATCGCCTGTAGCAATTGCAGGATTGGTGGTGGTACGATATGCCTGGCCATTACCACCAGTGGCAAGCAACGTTGTTTTTGCTAAAATTTTTTCCACCTGTTGTGTTTCCAGGTTGAGCGCATACACACCGTAACATTCAATGTCGGGTGAAGATTTTGTGATCAGGAAACCAAGATGGTGTTGGGTAATAATATCAATTACAAAACAATGTTTAATGATTTTGATATTAGTTTGACGTTCCACTCTCTCGAGCAACGCACGTTCCATTTCCCAACCTGTAATGTCTTTATGGTGAATAATGCGGTATTCAGAATGTCCGCCTTCTTTCCCCAGTTTATAATCACCATCTTTTTCTTTATCAAAACGGGCACCCCATTCAATGAGTTCGCCTACACGGTCGGGGCCTTCCTTCACTACTATTTCCACTACCTGCCGGTTGCATAATCCATCACCGGCGATGAGTGTATCATCAATATGTTTTTCGAAACTATCTTTCTCCAGGTCATTTACAACAGCCACCCCGCCCTGCGCATATTTGGTATTCGTTTCGTCGGCTGCTGCTTTTGTCATTACCAGCACCTGTTTGTCAGGAAAACGGTTTGCTACCTTTAACGCATAGGTTAATCCTGCAATACCTGATCCTACTACCAAAAAGTCTGTTTGCATATTCTGAATTGAATCCCAAAAATAATGCAAACCGACTTATGGGACGGGGCAAGTAATCCGGGCTGGAAATTCACCCTTTTTCTCTCGATGGGCCGCAATGATGACCATATGATTTAATTCACCGGCGTATAGGTTACGATATCAATTCCAATCCCATTGGGGTCAACTATAGCAAAATGCCGGTCGCCCCATGCTTCTTCACGCAGATCAATTTCAATGGAAACTCCCATTTCTTTCAACCGCATGTATTCATCGTCTACATTTTCAACTTCTATTGTAAAATACATTCCGCGACCATCGAAGGCAGGTTGAAATATTTTTTGCTGCGACGGATGATCTGGCTGCAAAAAACTGATCTGGTATACACCATCAGCCGTACTCATCAATAAAAACCAGTCTGATTCATACACTACGTTAAAACCAAAAATGGCTGTATAAAATTCTTTTGTCGCTTGCAGGTTAGACGTGATTACGCCGGCAGTTAAACTCAGTTTCATTTTTTCGTTTTTTGATTGATTTTGCTGATATAATGCCTGATCGAACTCATACTTTACTTCGTACTGTCCGTAAGGTTCTTTCCACGCGTGTAAATGATCGCTTTTGTCTTCCATAAAAAGACAGGCGAAAGAAACGATTGTAGCAATGTAAAGGGATTTGGTAAACATGACTCAGCGGTTAAGGTTTAGTGTGTGTAAATGATGTAGGACTTCGGTATCAGGAAGCAATTTCCTGTATGCCTACGCAAACTTCTGTGCAGTGGTTTGCGGGATTATTGAAATCCATCAGCAGGTATTGTTCGCGATTGACGCCTGCGAGTTCATACCGCGCAGTGATTGCGTCATCAATCAGATGCTCATATGTTTCGTACATAAATTTCCAATCGCCTTTATGTATGCGTGAAAGGCACTGAAAAGCAGGAAGCTCCCTGAATTGAAATCGGCCGGTATCTTTAGGTCTGGCGGCAAGCGGCAGCGCAATCTCCAGCAGGAAAGTTGTTTCCGGCTTGCCATCGGCGCCGTAATAAATCCACTGAATGGGTCCAACGGGTAGCACTTTACTGGCCGCGGCCTGTTGATATAATTCTTCGGCCACAGTACCCACCAGGGAAGATAAAGTCTGTAAAGTGGCGGTGGTACTGAAATAAATCACCTGCATTGCAGGAACGGTCCTGATCATTGTTTGTGTTTTTGTTTACACAAAGAAAAATCAGGGTGGTGACAGCAGTATGTCAACAAGTTTTTTGAAAAATGTGAATATAAGTGAGACTTGCAGACGGCAACCGGCAACCGGCAAACGGGAAAATGAGGAAATGTGGAAATGGGAAAATGTGTAAATGAGCAAGTTGTCTATTTGCTCGAAACCTTCATCCTTCTGCGGCTTCACGTTTGCGGCTTCACGTTTGCCGGCCCTCAATCCCTCATTCCCCTTTTAGCATATTTTGCCCGGACTTAAAACGCTCTTACATATTCTCATTCCCACATTTTCTCATTCCCACATTTTCTCATTTCCACATTTTCTCATTTCCACATTTTCACATGGGTATATGTTTTCTCAAGCTCTTGAAGCAATTTCGCTACAATGGGTGCTACCGGTTCGGGGGTTTCAATTTTTACACCGTTGGTAAACATCAACAACCATCGGCAGAGGTAATCGGGATGGGCTGAAAGAAATCGCATATGAATTCGTCCGTCTTTTTCTTCTTCCGATACAAATCCATAATTGTATTTTTCTCTTGTGATGATGCGGGCTATATCTCTCTCAAAGCTTAAAATAATCTCCTGCAACTCCTGCTCTGATCTTAACTGTTGCATGTACTCCTGCAACGAAGGATGCGAATCGTCGTTGAAAACCTCATCCAGCAAACTTATTTGCTTAATCCGGTCGAGGCGGAAGTCGCGATAGTCGTTTCGCAACCGGCACCAGGCAATCAGGTGCCAGCTCATGCTATAGTACAAAAGACCAATAGGCTCTGCATCACGATCGGTGGCTTCATCTTTATAGGCGCTGTAATAACGCATACGGACTGCGCGTTTTTCTACAAGTGCCTGTCGCAATAAAGACATATGCAATTCTGTATCGTTTTGCATATGCATCGGATGCACGCGTATTACGATGCGGTTATCCAGTTCTTCTACAAAATCCTTATCGGATGATCGTAACACCGCTTTCACTTTGAACATCGCGGTTTCAAAATTGCGACGATCAAATTGATCTGTAAACCGCTGAACCAGTTTTGCTCCCAGCAATAAAGACGATGCTTCTTCTTTTGGTAAATAAAATGGGTGGCAACCTGTAACCTTCCATCACCGAATAACCGATGCCTGCTTCGCCGATAATAGGTACACCTGCTTCGTCCAGTGCTTTAATGTCGCGATATACAGTTCGCAGGCTCAATTCGAAGCGGTCCGCAATTTCCTGCGCTGTCACCCTCTTCTTACTTTGAAGATGCACGAGTATAGCATGTAACCTGTCGACTCGGTTCACGATTGTATATTTTAAAAAAACGAAGATAGGAATCCGGGCGCGATGTCAATTTCTCCAGGCCCTATTCCTTTATTGGTAGCCGCAAAGCACCAGATACGATAAAAGCCTGCGCGACGCCGTATGTGCTCATCACAACCACTCCGGCAAAGGGAAATGCAGCATAAAATTTATTGATCGCAAGCACCGAGTCGGAAATAATAAAAAAGCAGGCACCGAGTGCCAACAACATGCTGGCCCTGTTGTGGTATGAAACGTGAACGTATAATGCCAGCAACAACATCACACTGATCACCAACGCATACACACGAACCGGCCATACCAGCGCGCCGAGGTAAGGTGATAAAATATAAAGTAACAATCCTCCGTATACTGCCACCAGCAGTAGAACACTTAAACCTGAAGCCGCTGCGATTTTTCTATACGCACCTGCGAAATAAATGCAGTAGAAAACATGGGCTAATAAAAAACGACCCCAGCCCGAGCATAAAATAGAGCGAGTCAATTGCGTCAAACAAAAGAAAAACATCACCCGCCCAGGAGGCCAGCAACGCCGCGACAATCAGCCCTTTTTTGTTTAGCTGGCACATGACTACCGGCAGATAAAAGTAAATGAGCAAAGCCGGCATCAGCAGGCATTTGCTCACAAACCGACCGGTTTCCCAGTCCCAGATAATACAAACCTGGTTCAACGTTAACAACAGGCCATACAATAACAAGAGCCTGATGGCAACAGAAGATGATTGATTAGTACGTGATGCTGTATTCATATTTTGCAGGATTTTCGATCAGATCCAGCAAAGTACCTTTTTGAATCCACTCCTTCCGCGATGATCCTTCTTCCAGTTTCTCCCCTTTTACGTCTTTAGCATTCGCCGGTATTACAAAACGGTTGGTGAATGACACCATTTCCATCACCATTTGTCTCGCATCTTCATCATCGTCATTACCCGCGTTCCACCGTTGACGAAAAGCGTCCACCTTTTTTGGATCCGTCTTGCAGGCAATCTGGCCTTTTTTATATTGCCAAACATAATAGTCGGGGAATAATGAACCAAAAATATTACTGGATGATTCTTCGGCTTTTACTTCGTCAGCACTTTCATCTTTTTTATCGTCCAGTCCTGCCAGTTGAAAAGCCTGGTCGAAATATTTATCAAACTGATTACTTGCCAGCAATTCATTCAGCTCCTGTACCTCTTCCATTTTTTTAAAAGGAGAAGTAATCGTGAAACGCATTTCATTGGTTTCCGAATTCAATTGCATACGCAGTTGAAGTGGGCGCAATAATTCCTTCTGGCGTGCGGTAAAACCTTTTGCAGTATCGGAAATTGTTTTAAAATGGATCACGGAATCTAACTTAACAACTTCTTTGTCATCATCCGATTTTTGAGAAGCCAGAAAGTCCATCATTTGCGACATATCAATAACAGATACAATACTACCCGAGCCATCGGCATTTACAGTGGTATTCGATTCCGTTTCAATACAGGCAACCAGACCAAGGCAGGCCACAAAGGCCAGCAATAATAATTTTCTCATGAATAAGTTTTAGTAGTGAGAAGGCGAAGATAGCAGTTAGTTTTTCCGCCTGCAATGATGCTTTAAAAATAACTTAAGAATGATTAATCTCCAACGCAGTTTTGAGGGTAACTACGTACTGACACGCCAAAAATAATGAGGATTACTCTCTTTCCACCCAGGCTCCGTTCTCTTTCAGAAGCCCGATCAACTCGTCGACAGCAGTTTCGCTGTTTACGTTTCGTTTCACCACTTCTTTCCCTTTGTAAAGGGTAATCTTGCCGGGACCGCTTCCTACATAGCCAAAATCGGCGTCAGCCATTTCACCCGGGCCGTTTACAATACAACCCATGATGGCAATCTTCACTCCTTTTAAGTGATGAGTAACCGAGCGGATTTTTGCGGTTGTTTCCTGCAAATCAAACAATGTACGTCCGCAGCTGGGGCAACTGATATATTCTGTTTTTGAGATACGTGTACGTGTAGCCTGTAAAATAGAAAAGGCTGTATTGTTTGTAAACTGGTAAATATCATTTACGGGAAGGTAAGTCCTTCCCTGCACGCGGTGATTTTCCATTACTGCATTGCCGGTATAACCAAGGCAGATACCATCACCCAGTCCATCCAGTAATAGTGCGCCTGTTTCTGTAGCAAAATGAATCAGATGTTCATCGGGTGTTGTCCAGCCACTATCAGTGATGAGTATTACCGGGTTCTGAAAATCCTTTTTTATCCATTGCGTAAATGCGTGGCGAACCGTTTGCATTGCATTACTACGCTTACTGCTCAAACACAAAACCACGTCCCGCCTGTTCGCAATTCTCCCGATCCAGGGATTGTCGTCGCCGGCATTTTCAGCATCAACCATAACAAAATTGAGCGAAGTGTGCACTTTTGTGGCTTTTGCAAAACCACTGTCTTCGTAGATAGGAAAAAATTTACTGATATCCGGCAATTCTGTTTGTATAGCCTGCTCCCATGCAGCCGGAAAAAGAATTACGCGAAGCGTTCCCGGAAGCGAAAAATCAATAATCTGGTGACCAGTGAAAATATAATCTGCAGCCGCATCTGAAATTTTCCACTTGTCGGTAACAGCATCATAACTATACCCCACACTCTGCAAATGTGCAGGTGTTATCTTTTCAAGCTTACTTAAATCTGCAATTACTACCGGCACATGCTTGCCGCCAATATTTCCAACTTCAATACTCTCGCGGCGTTTATAGATAAATGGATCGTAACCGGAATGTTGGAATGAATTTTCTTCCGTCGTTGGTGCCGATGTTTTTTCGCTGTATCGTTTTACCAGGTCGCGGCAAACAGGAATTTCAAATTCCGGATCTTCGGTAAGTGAAACGCGAATCGTATCGCCAATTCCATCTTCGAGAAGTGTGCCAATACCGATTGCACTTTTTATTCGTCCGTCTTCCATCCCCGGCTTCGGTTACACCGAGGTGAAGTGGGTAACATTCGCCAAATTCTTCCTGCATACTGCGCACCAGCAGGCGATATGCCTGCACCATCACCTGGGGATTGCTGCTCTTCATGCTGAGTACAATCTGGTGATAATCTTCTGCACGTGCGATACGCAGAAACTCCATCGCGCTTTCCACCATGCCAATGGGTGTATCACCATAGCGGCTCATGATGCGATCGCTCAATGAACCGTGGTTGGTACCAATGCGCATGGCAGTTCCATGTTCGCGACAAATGCGCACCAGCGGTGTGAACCGCTCACGGATGCGCCCGATCTCTTCAGCATAGTCGGCATCCGTGTATTCTATCAATTCAAATTTTTTCTTATCAACGTAATTGCCAGGATTCACGCGCACTTTTTCTACAATGCGCGCAGCAATTTCTGCAGCGTTGGGTGTAAAATGGATATCGGCAACAAGCGGTGTAAAATAACCACGTCGGTGCAATTCATCACGAATCGCTTTCAGGTTTTCTGCTTCGCGTTTGGAGGGAGCTGTAATACGCACCAGTTCTGCGCCCGCTTCTATGCAACGAATCGTTTGCTCTACGGTGGCCAGCGTGTCCATCGTATCCGTGGTGGTCATCGTTTGCACACGCAGGGGGGTTATTTCCTCCCAATAACAGGTTTCCCACCTTTACTTCCCGGTCTTCAATCTTCGATATTGCGTCAGCGATTCAGTATAAAGTTGCATAATGGGCAAAGATAGGGAGAAGAGATGGGTGATGGTAGATGGGGGATGGGGGATGGGGGATGGGGGATGGTAGATGATCGATGATCGAGGGTGTCTGACAATGCTAGATACCCTAACTACTTGCAAGAGCGATAAATCTGCACTTTCAACAGTCATCGATCATCCACCATCGACCATCGATTCTACCAATCCTTCCCCTGCCCGCCGGTCTTTTGGCGCTGCTTTTGGAGGCGGTCTTTTACATTTTTTTCTTTTTGTTCCAGCAGCTTGAGGCGCTGGCGCGCTTCATTCTGGTTCATCTTCGGCTGCTGCTGTTTTTTCTGCTGATTTTTCGATTGATCGGGCTTGGGTTGCTTAGGCTGTTTCTTTTTCAGTTCAGTCAAAGCTTTCTGTAGGTTTTCCCGTGCCTGCTGATCAGCGGGATTGTATCGCAGGGCTTGTTTGTAGGCTTCAATACTTTCTTCCAGTTTATTCTGGCCTGAAAGCAAAACACCTTTATTGTAATATGCTTTCGATTTTAAATCTGCATCATTCGTTTTAAATGCGATATCATCAAACTCTTTTAAGGCTTCATCATTTTTGTTCAAACGCACCAACGCTGAAGCACGATTAAAACGAATATCCAAACGTGTAGACCGGATACGGATCGCTTCGGCATAGGCAGCTTCCGCTTCGGCATATTGTTGCTGCCGGTAGAAGTCATTTCCCTCCACCATCTTCGACTGCGCATCCTGGGCAGTGATGGTGATGGGGAGCATGAGCAAAAGGAAGAATCCGAAGATCGATGATCGATGGTCGTTGTTCGATGATTGATGGTTGGTTGATGGACGAGGCTTCATGCTTTTTGCTTTTTTCGTTCTGAAATAAAAATCTCAAGCACTAACAACAGCAACATCAATCCTGCAAACCACCAGTAATAAGTTTTATAATTCACCAGCGATTTATCGCCGAAGGCTTTCTTTTTCTATTTGTGATAATTGAGCGATCACCTGGTTTACAGCTTCGTCACTATCATTCAGGTTTAGATACACTCCATTGGTGGCGTTGGCAATTTCTTTTAAAACAGTTTCGTTGAGTTTTGAAACCACTTCGTTCCCCATCTGATCGCGTTTGTAGCCGCCCGAAACCGGGTCCGGAATTTTAGAACCCTGGGCTGAACCCACGCCAACAGTATTGATCATCATCCCCTCTTCCTTCATTTCTTTGGCGGTCTTTACCGCCTCTTCATCATGATCTTCTCCATCAGAAATTAAAAACCACCGCTTTAAAACGACGTTCTGCTGCATTGAAAGCATTGGCACTGCGACGCAGTGCTTCACTTACAATCGTGCCCTGGCTGGGCACACTTTCTGTTGATGCTGTAGAAATATAAAGAGAAGCGGCGCCATGATCTGTCGTTAACGGCATCTGCAAATAAGCCTGACCGGCAAACAAAACCAAACCAATGCGGTCGTTCGGCATTTGATCAACCAGCTTTTGCATAAACTGGCGTGCGCGGTCGAGGCGACTTGGAGCCAGATCGGTCGACAGCATGCTTCGGCTTACATCCAGCGCAAGTACCACATCAATTCCCTTGCGGCTGATACCGCCCGAATCTCCGGGTTCGCGCAAGTGCATAACTGCCAGAATACCCGCAGCAAATGCAACCGACAACATCACAAACTTTCCATGTGAACGTACTGCAGCGTAACCTGCAATCATACCACGCACCAACTGTTGATCGCCAATCAAACGGATCTTGCGTTTTTTCCACCTTAGATACAGGAAATAAAGCAATACCAGCAGTGCCAGAAAACCAAAAAGGTAAATGAAAAACTGATATTGGAAATGAAGTGACAAAAGTATCTATAAGAAATATTAGCTTTTGATAAAGGATTCGTTGCTTTCATTTAGCAAATAATAAACCAACATTCAACAATCTGGCGGATTTTACATTTTACCCTGCATAAAATCCAGCTTTTTCAAAATCCCTTTCAGGATACCGAGGCGGGCTTCACGCATGTTAAAATCGCGGTCTTTGGATTCAATATTTAAAACGAAGAAATAGGGGTGATTATTCTCTTCAATCCAACCGACAATCCAGCCAATGTGCCGGCCTGTTTTTTCATCCCAGCCAGTCCAGCCGGTTTTGTACGCCAGGCGATACTCCGGAGTATCTTCCATTTTCATTACAGATTTTACCGTTTCCTGGTGCACTTTAAAGAAAGGAAGCTGGTTGAAATAAAGTTGTTTCACCAATCCCAGTTGCTGGTCGGGCGTAACTTTTAAAGTGTTATCGAGCCAGAATGTATCAATGGCTGACTGAATCGCAATAGTATCCTTGTCGCTGCGTGCACCGTATTTCACGCGGTTGAGCCATGTTTCCATGCTGTCTTTTCCAATACGGCGAGCCACTTCCTGGTAATAGGGAACTGAAGAAACACGGAAAGCTTCACGCATTGTCAAATCCCTGTTCCAGTCTGAAATATTCCTCGTTATACCATCCCATTGAATTACCATGGTATCACTGCTAATGGCACCTGTTTGCAAACCAATCAATGAGTTTACAATTTTGAAAGTGGATGCGGGTGTGAAAATGCTGTCGCGATAGCGTGGTAAGTTGTAAATCGTGAAGTCGCCCGTACCATTGTCGAGCAGTGCGAAACAACCCTCCGCTTTGTATTCTTCAAAGAATGATTTTAAAGAATCGTCCTGCTTAACATTATTAGGGGTGCATTGAGAAAAAACGAGGGCAAAGAGGAAAAGCCCGGCAAGGGTCAAACGCATATCTTCAAAAATTTCGGCAAAGGTAACCAACACTCATGGTTTTCTCCGCAAAACTGCGCGTTGGTATCCGGTTACGCGGTAGCTCATCACGTTGGGCGATTCTTCTGTGCCCATCCCGGTTTGTGAAATGGGTTCTTTATTAAAGCTATTGAACTCTACGACCAGGCTGTCGCCCTGTAACTGGTAAGAATTCACTATGGTAGTCTGCATCACCGTGAAAACGCCGCTAAGCCGGTTGGCAAAGTAATACTGATCGAGTATAATGCCATTACGTTCGTCAATTACCCAGTGTATGCCAGTGCTGTCTTTGGGGAAAAGGAAATAGGGCCGATTGTCTGTTTCACCTTCGCCATATTTCAATTGCCAGGTAAAACCGGCACTGTCTGCCGTATGGATATTTAACTGCATAGGAACAACCTGTACGTTTTGCGAATTTGGCTGCGTCCAAAACAGATTTCCCTGCCAGTTGCCCGCCCAGGAATGTGGGAAGACTGTGTTTTGCGAAGAAGCAGTAACCGTACATGCACCAAAGCAGAAAAGCAACCCCGAAAAGAGTTGCCATTTTTTTAATACAGGTAAACAATTAGCTATCAAAGGTAAAATCCGCCTTTTTGTTTGTAATGTTTCACCCCCATGCAATCCCGTTTGGTAGCCGCGCAGGACGTCAATGTAACCAGTACCACTGCCACTGCAGCCAGGTACAGCAATAATTTTTTCATCTTTTTCTTTTTAAGGTCCAGGAATAAGTTCCGCGGTATTTCGCAGGATTGGGGTAGAAATCAGATCATAGAATGGAAAACGAAGATAAGGGATGGATATTGTATTTGCAAACGTTTGCAACGCTTTGTTATCGATTGAAAAATGGGGTATTTTCATACATAAAATGTTATCCATAAGCTACTTTTGTCAAAAATTAAACCTCTCATGAAAAAAATTTTTCCGATCGTTACCATTATTCTGCTGACATCCTGCAACAACGACAATAAAGTTGTAGTAAAAGATGATTCATCAGGTGTTACAACGATAACTCCAACAACGCAGGATTTTGGCAAAGAGTACCAGGATAATGTGGAAAAGCTACAAAAGCTGACGCCCTATACATCCGAAGAGATGAAAGCATTGTTGCCGGAAACACTGGGTGGCGCAAACCGCAGCAATGTTTCTGTTACCAATTTGATGGGCACTTCGTATGCATCGGCAGATTATGAGATCGATGAAACCACTACCGTTTCGCTGAAGATAATGGACTGTGCAGGTGAAGCCGGCGTAGGTATTTATAGCTTACAATTTATAGCAGCGTTGAATTTGCAGCAGGAGGATGATGATGAAATCACACGCACGGTGGATTTCAATGGTGAAAAAGCAGTTGAGCACATTGAGAAAAACGGTAGCGAAGCTACTTTGATGTGGCTGGCCAAAGGGCGACTGATGGCAACGCTGGAAGGAAATGGTGTTACAATCGAAACCATTCGCGACCTGGCAAAAAGTTCGGGTTTATAAAAACCAAACACACAACTCTATAAAAAAGGCCTTCCCGGTTTCCGGGATGGCCTTTTTTCATTATGTAAGATGGGAAAATATCCAGGGGTTATTTCAGAACACCCAGTTCCTTTCCTATTGCAGTAAATGCTTTTACAGCTTTTTCCAAATGATGTTGCTCATGCGCCGCACTTAGTTGTACACGAATACGTGCCTGACCTTTCGCAACAACCGGGAAGAAGAAACCGATTACATAAATACCTTCATCGAGCAACCGTGCGGCAAATTTTTGTGCCAGTACTGCATCGTATAACATGATCGGCACAATCGGGTGATCGCCGGGTTTGATGTCGAAACCTGCTTTGGTCATTTCAGTCCTGAAATATTTTGTATTTGCTTCCAGTTTATCACGCAGGTGTGTGGTTTCTGTCAACATGTCGAGAACAGCAATAGATGCACCCACAATAGATGGCGCCAGTGTATTGCTGAACAGGTAGGGACGTGATTTCTGACGCAGGATTTCAATCACTTCTTTTCTTCCGGAAGTAAAACCGCCGGATGCGCCCCCCAGTGCTTTGCCCAATGTGCCGGTAATGATGTCAATCTTACCCATTACCCCGCGATACTCATGCGTACCGCGTCCTGTTTTTCCGAGGAAACCCGAGGAATGGCACTCATCTACCATAATGACTGCATCATATTTTTCAGCCAGCTCAACAATTTTATCAAGTTGTGCAATGGTGCCGTCCATGCTGAATGAACCATCGGTAACGATGATGCGGCTGCGGCAGGCTGCTGCTTCTTTTAGTTTCGCTTCCAGGTCATCCATGTTGTTGTGCTCATAACGGAAACGTTGTGCTTTACACAAACGAACACCGTCAATAATAGAAGCATGGTTGAGTGCATCGGAGATGATGGCATCCTGCTCGTTAAACAATGGTTCAAACACACCTCCATTGGCATCAAAAGCGGCGGCATAAAGAATGGTATCTTCTGTACCAAGGAAATCAGAAATTTTTTGTTCCAGCTCCTTATGAATATCCTGCGTGCCGCAAATAAAACGTACGCTACTCATACCATAACCGCGCGAGTCGATGGCTTTATGTGCCGCTTCAATTACTTTGGGGTGACTGGATAAACCGAGGTAGTTGTTGGCGCAAAAGTTCAGAACGGTTTGGCCATTCACCGTTATTTCTGCGCCCTGGGAGCTTTCAATAATTCTTTCTTTTTGAAAAGCCCGGCTGCTTTTACTTCTTCCAACTCGGCGCCAATTCGAGATGCGAAACGATCATTCATGTGGGATTGTTTTGGGGCAAAGATAGGATCGATGGTCGATGGTCGATGATCGATGATCGATAATCGATGTCCGATCTCCGATGTCCGATGATCGATGGTAGATGGTCGATGACCGATGAATTATAACTCTTCTGGGTACTCGTCCCGAAGGGACGGAATATCTGTAGCCACGGACCACCTCTTAACTTTTGAGTCCCGAAGGGACGATAGGTGAGCGGAGGAACGATGACCGATGACTGTTTAAAGCGCAGATTTACCGCTCTCGAAATTAGATAGGGTATCTGGCATTATCAGTCTCTATCGGAGATCGACCATCGAACATCGATCATCGATCCTCGATCCTCGATTTCACGCAGTTCACCCGCGAAAAATGACTGTCTGTCGGATAGTGTTTGCCGTTGGTGTTTTGGAAAATTAGTTTTGCTGTAACATTCTGACGCTGGGTTGCGTCTAATGTGGTAACCAACCAGCAATGAAACTCCGAATAGTCATACAAGTAATGCTCCTCGTCCTGGCGTTTTGCGCCAGCGTACTTGTATTTAGTTCATCTTCAAGGAGTTCTGCAAGCGAAATCGCCCCTGGTGTGGAGTCGCTGGAAGAAGGAAAATCGCAGGCCCGGGAAGTAAAAATGATCTGGGAAGGCCTGTCGGGCCAGTTTCATTCGGCCTTGTGACCTTTTTCTGCCTTATCTGTAACTTTTTAGATCCCACAACGTATAATCTTTAAACCTATCCCGGTGCATACCTTTGCACGGGAATCACATGCGCTGTTTATGACAGAGAAAGAATACAATAATTGTGTTGAGACATGGTCGGATAACGTGTACCGCTTTATCCTGAAAAATCTTCGTCATGAGGATGATGCCAGGGATGTTGTGCAAACCGCTTTTGAAAAAATGTGGCGCAACCGCGCCGATGTAGATGCATCCCGGTCTAAATCTTATCTTTTTACAGTGGCCTATCACCAGATGATTGACCATATCAGGAAAGTAAAAAGAATTAGTTTGAAAGAAGATTTCAGCGACGATTCGAGAGTACAGCATATGCAGACCAATAACCTGAAAAAAAGTGTTGGAACGTGCACTCGACCGCCTGAATGAAACACAGCGATCATTGGTACTGCTGAAAGACTATGAAGGGTACAGTTATGAAGAAATTGGACAGATAACAGGACTGAGCGATAGCCAGGTGAAAGTGTACCTGCATCGTGCGCGACTGCAGTTGAAGGAATACCTGGTGAAAGTGGAGAATGTAATTTAAACGTGGAAAACCAGCTGATTTCTGAAAACCCAAACGAATTAAAAATGAAGATCACCCGCAATAATTACGAAGCGTTTTTTATCCTTTACCTGGATAACGAATTGGATCCGGAAACCCGCGCCGAAGTGGAAGCTTTTGCGATGGTGCATCCCGATCTCGGTGAAGAGCTGGAATTGCTGCTCCAAACCCGCTTTGTACCTGATGAACAAATTCAGTTTGCCGATAAAAGCAGCCTGCTGAAATCAACAGCCACTTCATCAGTTAACAGCAATAACTATGAAGAATGGTTGTTGATGCAGGCGGATGGCGAACTGAATGCAACGCAACAATCTGAATTGATGACATGGCTGGCGCAAAATCCATCGTACCAAAAAGAAATGGATCTTTTGTTGCGTACACGCCTGGAGGCGGACACATCGATTGTATTCCCGAATAAAGAATCATTATACCGCCACGAAGAACCGAAGAGAGCGACTCTTTTCACATGGCGCCGTATTGCGGTTGCCGCTTCTCTGTTGTTAGCGATAAGCACAGCTGCTCTTATTATTACCAACCCGGGTAATAACGTCACGCAGCCTGGCGGTATGATTGCAGATCAACAAAACACAACCCAGCGATCTGTTTCATCAACAAAACAAGCAGATCAACCTTCGAATACTGAAGCGAATTTAAACAACGAGTTGAATGCTGATCCTGCTTTGGTGAATGAAGTTGCAGATAATTCAGGATCAAATTTTACAGCGAAAGAGACGAATCGGCAAACGGTGGAAGAAGCTTTGCAAGCTGAACGTCGTAGCAATGCAAACAACCTGCCCGGTGGCGAGCAGAATCCAAATTTGTTGCTCGCGGATAACAACGTAAAGGTGAATTCAAATGAAACTGCATTTGCCAGCTATGACGAATTGAAATTTGAAGCGCCTGTAAATACACCATTAACAAACTCGAAAGAAATAAATTACACGCCAACTGTAACTTCACAAACACTTCAACCGTTAGAACCTGTGTATGCGTTGCAGGAAGACGCAGTATTTGAAGAGCCTGGCAGGAAGAACAAGTTCCGTGGATTTTTGAGAAAAGTTACACGGACATTTGAGAAGTACCACCAACCTGAGAGCAACCGATGCCGATGATCGTTTGCTGATTGGAGCCCTGGCCATTCAACTTTAATTCATTAACATTATTATTAATTGAGTAGTATGAAAAGGATCTTTACACTGTGCATTGCTATGTGCACGATGATGGCAGGTTTTGCCCAGACTGATACAACGGATAAGCAAACTCCCGACACAATTCGTATTGGTGGCATGGTTATCGTTCGCGATCATGATGGCGGTAGCGACACCACCCGCCGTGGCAACCGCGTCTTTAGAATCACAAAACGCACCAAAGACAGGCCTTCTAATATCAGCACCAACTGGTGGATACTGGATCTGGGTTTTGCAAACTATAGCGATAACTCTGTATATGGTTCTCCCGCAGTGAACGCAATCGCTCCCGGGGCTGAAGAAGACTGGTTCAAATTACGTGCAGGCAAATCACGCAGTGTAAACATCTGGATTTTTATGCAGCGTATCAACATGATCAAACATGTGGTGAACCTGAAATATGGTTTGGGTCTTGAGTTGAATAACTATCATTTTGATGATAAAAGAATTCGGTTCCAGAAAAATCCTACACAGATTGATTTGGGTCACAGCAACCTGAGCAAGAATAAGCTCGCAGCAGATTACCTTACGATGCCAGTGATGTTGAATTTCAACTTCACGCCTAACAATCGCCACAACTATGGATTGAGCGCTGGTATTAGTGCAGGATATCTTTACAGTGCGCGCCAGAAAATCAAAGGTGACGACGGCAAGGATAAATTAAAAAGTGATTTCGACCTCCGCAAATGGAAAATCTCTTATGTAGGAGAACTTTCCCTGGGTGTTGTTAAGTTATATGGAAGTATAGCCGCGAAAAGCATGTTTGAAAAAGGCCTTGATCTTACCCCGTATACAGTTGGGTTTAGATTTAGTAATTGGTGAGATCGATGACCGATGGTCGATGGTCGATGGTTGATGGTTGATGACCGATGATTGATGATCGATGACCGATGACCGATGTCCGATGACCGATGACCGATGAAGGTTTATAGTAATAATTTCATTAAAGGTTCCAGAAATGGGACCTTTTTCTATGACCGATGTTCGATGGTCGATGATCGATGGTCGATGGTCGATGACCGATGATTGATGATCGATGACCGATGACCGATGTCCGATGACCGATGAAGGTTTATAGTAATAATTTCATTAAAGGTTCCAGAAATGGGACCTTTTTCTATGACCGATGTTCGATGGTCGATGATCGATGACCGATGAATTATAACTCTTCTGGGTACTCGTCCCGAAGGGACGGAATATCTATAGCCGCGGACCACAACTTAACTTTTGAGTCCCGAAGGGACGATAGGTGAGCGGAGGAACCTTCGGACATCGATCATCGATCATCGGACATCGATAATCGATCCTCGATCCTCGGTACAGTTTTTGCAGTTTCTCCCGCAGTGTAAAGTATTCGTTAAAGAACCTTACACGAAAAAATAATCCGGTATCCGTACCCGTTAAGGGAGCGACGGTTTGAAAACTATGAAACATTATCTCCTACTCAGTTCCCTTGTACTGACGTTTGGTGCTGCGCATTTACACTCCGAACGTACACCTGCAGAAGCCGACCGGGCATTCAGACGCGAGCCGGGCCCGGTTGGAAATATAAAAATAATTATTGATAAGTCGGATTACGAACTCAGCGTTTACGACGATAAGGGATGGTATGCGACGTATCCAGTTGTTTTCGGCAACAACAGTCTTTCGGATAAAAAAATGGAAGGCGATAAAAATACGCCGGAAGGCACTTTCACCATTTCACATAAAAAAATTCATGATAAGTGGAGCCGATTCCTTGGAATTGATTATCCGACAAAAGAGAGCTGGGAAAAATTCAACCAACGCAAACAGCGTGGTGAAATCCCCAAAAACGCAAGTATTGGCGGTGCTATCGGCATCCATGGCACCTGGCCCCGCGAAGATTTTGTAATTGATAAATATAAAAACTGGACCCTCGGCTGCATCTCAATGAAGAACAGCCACGTGGAAGAAATTTATAAGTACACGCCGGTAGGAACCAAAGTTACAATTAGAAAGTGAGTAGTAAATGTGAAAATGTGGAAATGTGGAAAGAATCTGAAAGGAGAAACTCACTAGCTTTTAAGGAATTTACGCATCTTCCCATTTACATATTTTCACATTTTAAATTCATGTTTGCCGTTTCACGCCTCACGTATTTTCACATTTCCACATTTTCACATTTTCACATTCTCCTCCTACCCTATTCTTCCATTTTTTATTTCTTCCACCACACCCGGATCCAACAGCGTTGATGTATCTCCGAGATTTGACAAATCGCCTTCGGCGATTTTGCGAAGGATACGACGCATGATCTTTCCACTTCTTGTTTTAGGAAGTCCTGATACAAACTGAATTTTATCTGGTTTTGCGATGGGACCAATGATGCGGGTTACGGTTTGCAAAATATCCTTGCGGCTCAGTTCTTCATCGCCATGATGACTACTGTGTATCACATAGGCATAAATACCCTGCCCTTTTATATCATGAGGATAACCCACCACTGCACTTTCCACCACACCTGCGTGCATGTTGATCGCATTCTCTACTTCGGCAGTACCAATACGGTGTCCGCTTACATTCAATACATCATCCACACGACCCGTGATGCGATAATTTCCCTGGTCATCTTTTAATGCACCATCGCCAGTGAAATATAAATCTTCGTATGTAGCGAAATAATTGGTTCTGCAACGTTCGTGATCACCATACGTGGTGCGAATGGTTGAAGGCCATGGCGCTTTGATGCAGAGATTTCCTTTGTAATAGCCACTCTCGTCTTTCTCTGTAACTTCCTTACCGTTCTCATCCACCAGAATGGGTTGTACACCCGGCATCGGCAGTGTTGCCCACGATGGACGTGAGGGTGTAATACCTGCAAGATTTGAGATCAATACACCACCTGTTTCTGTTTGCCACCAGGTATCAATGATGGGACATTTCTTTTTACCAATATGCTCATCATACCAGTGCCACGCTTCTTCATTGATCGGTTCACCAACCGTCCCCAACACTTTCAGTGAGGAAAGATCTTTTTCCCTTCAATGGTTCCAGTCCAAAACCCATCAAACTGCGGATAGCGGTTGGTGCTGTGTAAAGAATATTCACTTTGTGTTTATCAACAATATCCCAGAACCTGCCGGCATCGGGCCAGGTGGGAATGCCTTCAAACATTAATGAGGTACCACCCGCTGCAAGCGGACCATATACGATATAACTATGACCGGTAATCCAACCGATATCAGCAGTACAGAAATGTACATCACCGGGTTGGTATTGAAATACGTTTACAAATGTGTAAGCCGTCCACACCATATAGCCCGCGCAGCTATGTACTACCCCTTTTGGTTTGCCGGTACTACCAGATGTATAAAGAATAAACAGCGGATCCTCGGCATCCATTTCTTCAGCAGGGAATGATACCACACCATCTTTCTCCACTTGTGTTTCGGCGTGTTCCATTTCATCTTCCCACCACACATCGCGGCCTTTTATCATTGACACGGGCGTGCGTGTACGTGTGTAAACGATCACGCGTTTTACTTTTTTATTTCCGATCAATGCATCATCAATAATTGATTTGAGGGGAATATCTTTTCCACCACGATATGCACCATCACAGGTGATGATAAATTCTGCATTTGCATCTTCCAGTCGGTCGGCAATACTTTGTGCACTAAATCCACCAAATATTACACTGTGAATAGCACCGATGCGTGCACAACCCAACACGGCATAAACCAACTCGGGCACCATTCCCATATAAATACAAACACGGTCGCCTTTTTTCACACCATTATTCTTCAACATCTGCGCTACCTGGCACACACGTTTATGCAAACGGTTGTAAGTAACAACACGTACACGTTCTTCAGGATTATTCGGTTCCCAGATAATCGCAGGCTTTTCGCCCATTGTTTCCAGGTGACGATCAATACAGTTTTCGGTGATGTTGAGTTTCGCGCCTTTAAACCATTCCACTTTGGGCTCACGGAAATTCCATTCAAGCACTTTTTCCCATTTCTTTTTCCATTGAAAATGACTGGCCACTTCTGCCCAGAACTGATCGGGGTGCGTAACACTTACACGATACGCCATTTCATACTGTTCCATCGAGCGTATCTGGTAGGGGTATGACATAACAAGGGTAGTTTTTGTGTGAAAAAAAAATCGAAGCTGGCGATACGGTTAGCTGGCGAGTTGTTGATGAATGTAACAGGTTTTTGTAACCGACTCAAACAACTTTTCAACTCCACATTTTCAACGCTTTCTGTTTCTGCTGCAAATTAAATAATTATTATCTTCCATTCATGAAACAAACGATTCCTGCCAGTGGTATCCGATCGGTTATTGCAGCTTCTTCGGTCGGTACCATGATTGAATGGTACGATTTTTACATTTTCGGCATGCTCGCCAAAACGATCAGTACTCAATTTTTTCCAGAAGGCAATGCTACCGCAGCTTTACTTAGTACACTCGCCATTTTTGCGGCGGGTTTTATTGTGCGCCCTTTTGGTGCACTGGTTTTCGGAAGGCTTGGTGATTTAATTGGAAGAAAATATACTTTCCTACTAACGCTTGTATTAATGGGTGGTTCCACATTTTTAATTGGACTTGTTCCCGGATATGAATCCATAGGAATGGCGGCCCCATTACTCGTATTATTATTACGACTTGTGCAGGGGCTGGCGCTGGGTGGTGAATACGGCGGAGCTGCAACTTATGTTGCAGAACATTCCCCTGCGAATAAACGCGGCTTCTATACAAGCTGGATACAAACCACTGCCACGCTTGGTTTATTTGTAGCGCTAGGTGTTATCATGTTGGTGAAATTGAACATGAGCGATTCGCAGTTTAATGCAGAATGGGGTGGCTGGCGTTATCCATTCTGGATTTCAATTGTACTGGTGATTGTATCGGTGTATATCCGTTTAAAAATGTCGGAGTCGCCGTTGTTCGCAAAGCTAAAATCAGAAGGAAAAACCTCTGCGAATCCACTAAAAGAAAGTTTTAGAAAAAAAGCAAACTTCAAAATGGTACTGTTGGCACTATTTGGTGCCGTAATGGGACAGGGAGTAATCTGGTATACGGGACAGTTCTATGCACAAAAGTTTTCTTGAAAACAGTTGCAAATTAGATTTTGAACAAAGCCGTACGATCATGTTATGGTCCATTGCATTAGCAACACCCTTCTTTGTTTTTTTTGGATGGCTCAGCGATAAAATCGGTCGCAAATGGATTATGATGGCAGGTATGTTGCTCGGCATTATCTGCTATCGTCCCATATTCTCCCAGTTTCTACAGGATACAAATGTGAAAGCATGGGTGAAAGATGAAAGTAATACATCCCGTGTATTAATAAGCTCAGATAGTTCGCGACAGGAAAACAATTTCATTGTGCAAAATGTGTATCAGTATTCTTACAACGAAAATAAATTCACACAAAGCACTCGCGATACTGTTTATATTGAAGGAACAGTATATCCTCCGCTAACGGGGCTTGATGAAGCGGGAGCCGCTCAGGTGAATACAGTTGAGGTTGCCGATGCAAAACCATTATACAGCAATGTTATTTTGTCCTCTTCCAGTTACTGGAAATTTGTAGCACTGGTATGGTTAATGATCATTTTTGTTACGATGGTGTACGGACCTATCGCAGCTTTCCTGGTAGAGATGTTCCCAACACGCATACGTTACACATCCATGAGTTTACCTTATCATATTGGTAACGGCGTATTCGGTGGGTTGGTTCCATTTATTGGCCTGTTGTTAACAACAACATTCCCGGCTGATCCTTTGGTAGGTTTGTGGTATCCCATTGGTGTGGCAGCGCTTTGCCTGGTAATCGGCACTATTTATCTGCGAAATAAAATTGATGAAAACGTAAACGATTAATCTTTATGAACAACATAAAAAAAATACTCGGACTGGTTTGGTTGCTGGCAGGACCGGTACTGATTTATTTCCTCGTAAGTGGCGCTATTGAAAACATTGATCCTGCAGGGAAAAAGGAAATCAATAACCCCGTTATCTGGTGTATTATCATTCTAATCTTTTTACCCATTGCAATTGGAATATCGATTTTTGGCTGGTACGCCTGGAAAAACGAATACGATCATTTACCTGAAGAAAGCAGTGACCTGTAAACTTCAGCTTCATCGTTTAATAAGAGAAGGGCTCAATTGGGCCCTTCTGTATTTTTAAAAGATCTTCATATTTTCAAAATTCGAATTCGTTCTCATAAACCCGGTTCTAACTGCTTCCGCAAGTAATTTCAGCTCTACGGTTAAGACATATACCGATTGCTCCAGCTTCACAACGTTCGTTTCCATAGTTAACCATTTGATTTTCAGTAAAAGATTAGGTTCGAAAGCGACATTAAACTGGATCCTGTCGCTTCATTTGCAAAAAGGGTAAAGTCGTTGGTTGGCGGGACATAAACCATTTTATTCTTTATAAACCGATTTTACTAACGACCGTTACAAGCATATGAATGTGAATATTGTAAATGATTTGTCAAATTGCCGAACCTGTTCCGTTTTTGACTGTTAAATGTTATTTTTGTCGCACGTTGAAAAACGAGAAGAACACATATCATCCATTACAATATATCAGCAACGTCTTTATGATGTTGGTACTGGCATGGCTTACCATCAGCGCACCTATCGTAAATGGTGCTAAAATGGAAAGTGCCGGTACGCAAGATTATTTAGAGCTGGCTGATATGCCTGATAATGAAGATCCAGGTTCTGGCAATTACAATCCTTTTGGAAATAACACCGAGGAAAAAGCTTCAAACGGATCTGCAGGTTTTACTGAAGAATATCTTCATCACAGCGACGATCTTTTACACGCGGCTAATTTGTCCCTTCAGCATTTTCGCGCCCTTGCCGCCAGGGAATATACAGCGTTTCACGGCGAACTACTCTGCCCGCCGCCCAATTCATTGAGTTAATACTTATTGTCAGCACGAACTCCGTGCCGGCCTTGTTTGTATAGCAAGGTTCATTCGTATCATTTTACTGTAAGCATATTTCGCGAGCATTCACCCTGTCGGGCGCATACGTGTGTACCGGGCGAATTGCAGGCTGAATACTTGCAGCAACCTATCAATCTCAAAATTTCAGCACTCAATGAGAACACATACAAAAGAATTCCAGGAGAATCTTACGCCAGAACAGGCATTTGAAGTTTTAAAAGAAGGCAACAAACGTTTTACCAATAACATGAAAGTAAATCGCGACCTGTTGCGCCAGATGGATGAAACAGCCGCAGGGCAATATCCATTTGCAGTGGTGTTAAGTTGTATGGACAGCCGTACTTCTGTAGAACTGATTTTCGATCAGGGCCTCGGCGATATTTTCAGTATTCGCATTGCGGGCAATGTTGTCAACGACGACATCATCGGCAGTATGGAATATGCATGTGCCGTTGCAGGATCTAAATTAGTTGTGGTGCTTGGCCATACGCGTTGTGGTGCCGTAAAAGGAGCCTGCGACCATGTGAGCCTCGGCAACCTTACGAACCTGCTCGGCAAAATTTCTCCTTCGCTTGAAAAAACAGCGGCTGCAAAAGATTCGATCAGCAAAGAAGAATATGTGGAAGTAGTAGCGCAGGCCAATGTTTTACATAGCATGGATGACATATTAAGCAAGAGCCCCATACTGCGCGACCTGTTTAACAATGGAAAAATTGGCATTGTGGGCGGCATGTACAGCGTGGAAAATGGTCGTGTAAACTTTATTCGAAGCGAATTTGCCGGCGTTAAAACAAATGTAAGAGTAGAAGCAGCCACTGCTATATAAACATTTCCGTTCCCTTTGAAAACAAAAACAAATCCGCAGGTTCGTACCCTGTGTTACGCGTTAAAGCTAAAATCTTAAAAAATAAAAATTATGGTAGCACGTCCTGGTGCAAAAGACTATCTGAAGAGTGTTTCCAATGATTTCCCCGCATCTATTGTAGTGTTCCTGGTAGCACTGCCTCTTTGTTTAGGGATTTCACTTGCCTCCAATGCTCCGGCTTTTAGTGGATTAATTGCCGGTATTGTCGGTGGAATTGTGGTGGGGTTAGCAAGCCGGTCACAACTCAGTGTGAGCGGTCCTGCTGCAGGCCTTACGGCAATTGTAGTAGCAGCATTGCTGGTGCTTCCCACTTACGAGGCATTTTTACTTGCCGTCGTAATCGCAGGCGTTTTTCAAATCCTCTTAGGTTTCCTTCGCATGGGAATCATTGGCGATTATGTACCCAACGCGGTGATCAAAGGTATGCTGGCCGCAATCGGTCTCATCCTGATCATTAACCAGTTTCCTCACCTGCTTGGCGATGACTCGCATTTTGAAACGGATGAAGGGATCGGACGGGCAGAAGGCAATATTTTCACCAATTTCTTTAACGCCTTTGGCCATATCACAACTTCCGCGCTGATCATCGGAGCAATCTGTCTGGCTTTTCATTTTATTTGGGAAAAAATGGTTGCTGGCAAAAAAGGGTTTATCCGACTTGTACCAGCACCATTATTGATCGTATTAATTGGTGTAGGAATTAATTCATTCTACAGTAGTGGCGCTGCTTTATCTGGCGAGCACCTTGTAAATATTCCGATTGCAGCGTCTGCTGAAGAGTTCTTTTCTTTCTTCTCCAATCCTGACTGGTCGCAAATCAATAACCCCCAGGTTTGGATAACTGGTATTACAATTGCACTGGTTGCGAGCCTGGAAAGTTTGTTGAGCATTGAAGCAATTGATGACCTCGACCCTTATCAACGCGTTACACCTACCAACCGCGAACTGAAAGCACAGGGTCTGGGTAATATGGTGTCAGGATTGATCGGTGGTTTGCCCGTTACCAGTGTGATTGTGCGTTCATCGGCCAACGTAAATGCAGGTGCACGTACAAAGATGTCGGCCATCTTCCACGGTTTGTTACTGCTGGCTGCAGTTGCTTTTTTCCCTGTAATCATGAACCTGATTCCCAAAGCTGCACTTGCGGCAATCCTGATTTTTACCGGCTATAAACTGGCAAAACCTGCCCTGTTTGTCGCTTTCTATAAAAAAGGACTGGATCAGTTCCTTCCATTTGTAATTACAATCGTGGCAATTCTCGCCACCGACCTGCTGAAAGGTGTAATCATTGGTATCGGTGTTGGATTGTTCTTCATAATCCGTAGCAATTTCAGATCAGCGGTATTTGTTGTACACGACAACAATAAATACCTGTTTCGCCTGCGTAAAGATGTATCGTTTCTTAATAAACCGATTATCAAAAACAGGTTGGAAAAAGTGCCCCCAGAAAGTTATGTATTGATTGATGCATCACGCGCGGATTTCATCGACAAGGATATTATTGAAACGATTGAGGATTTTATGATTCACTCACAGTTAAAAAATATTACAGTTGAGTTGAAAACAAACCAGACAAAAGAACAGGGCTTTTCAAAAGAACTCCTGGAAAGCAACGGCACACCGGGGCATTATACCCGTCGCCACGATAAAAAAATTGTAAAGGTAGAAGCAGGTCATTAATGTGCTTCAGGATAGGCTTTAATTAATCTTTAGACAGGTTGGGATCGCTGCCTTGTTCGAATAAAAAAAGCAGCAGACCAATGGGAAATCTTAACTTCGAAATGACAAATATAGAGACTGACAAATTAGCGGAATCAGGGAATGATGTAAACCCGATCAAAACAATAATTAAAGCTTCACCCTATATGCAATCTTACGAACGGCTTCTACTGGAAAATAAAGCCTGGGCTGCTGAGAAAGTAGCAGATGACCCGGATTTTTTCAACCGGCTCGCCAATTTGCAACGTCCCGATTTTTTGTGGATCGGTTGCAGCGATAGTCGTGTACCGGCAAATGAAATTACCGGCACACAGCCCGGTGAAATTTTTGTGCACCGTAATGTGGCAAACCTGGTGGTAAATACAGATGTAAACCTGTTGTCGGTAGTTGACTACGCCGTAAACCATTTGAATGTGAAACACATCATCGTTTGCGGTCACTATGGCTGCGGTGGTGTGCAGGCTGCAATGACGAAACGGGATTATAAACCGGTTCTGAATATGTGGCTTCGCAACATCAAAGATGTGATTCGCCTGCATGAAGATGAACTGAACGCGATTGAAAATATGGAGCAGCGTGTTGACAGGCTGGTGGAGTTGAATGTAATAGAACAGGTGAAAAACCTGGCGCGCAAATCCAGTATACAACGCGCATGGCGTGCCTCCGGATATCCGCATTTGCACGGATGGGTGTACGGGTTAAAAGATGGTTTGATCAATACCGTTTTTGAAATGCCAGCCGGTTCACCGGTTGATCCCATATACGAATTAGACGATTTGTGAGCGTTACCCTGATTGTCAAAGCTTTCTGTTTCTACAGAGAGCTTTTTTTCGCAGAATACCACAATGCTTCCATACGCAACAACTCCACAAATTCGTTAGGTTTGCGTCATGTCTATACAAGTAAATAATCTCCTCAAGATTTATGGCAGCCAGAAGGCGGTGAATGAAATCAGCTTTACCGTTCAGCGTGGTGAAATTGTAGGCTTCCTCGGGCCAAACGGTGCGGGCAAAAGCACGACGATGAAGATTCTGACAGGATACCTGCCCGCCACTGCAGGAGAAGCGTATGTATGTGACATTCCCGTTGCCGTAAATCCGCTCGCGGCACGAAAAAAGATCGGTTATCTCCCTGAACTCAATGCACTCTATTATGATATGTATGTGCGCGAATATCTGGGCTTTGTAGCAGATGTACACCAACTACCCAATAAAAAAGCTGCGATTGAAAAAGCAATTGAAACGGTTGGACTGCAGGTGGAAGCACGTAAAAAAATCGGGCAGTTGTCGAAAGGATATAAGCAACGTGTCGGCCTTGCCGCTGCACTCATTCACGATCCGGAAGTGCTGATTCTTGATGAGCCCACAACGGGTCTTGACCCCAACCAGATTATTGAGATTCGCGAAGTGATCAGAAGCCAGGGAAAAACAAAAACGGTCTTATTTTCTTCACATATCCTGCAGGAAGTGGAAGCCATTTGCGACCGCGTAATTATCATCAGCAAAGGACAACTGGTGGCTAATGACACGCTCAGTAATCTCAAACAAAAACAGCAGGGAACTCATACCGTGCAGGTGCAGTTTAAAGAAGATGTAAAACCAGAACAGTTCTCTGCCATTCCCGCCATTGGTTCTATCGAAGCAATACCGGGCATACAGGGCAGTTTCCGTATACAAACAACCAACCCGGAAGCGGTTAGAAAATCATTGCTATCATTTGCTGTTGACAACAACCTGAATATCGTCACCCTTCAATCTGAGGAACAAAAGCTGGAGGATATTTTTAGGGAGTTGACGGGGGATCGGGGATCGATGATCGGGGATCGATGATCGATGTCCGATGTCCGATGACCGAGGTCCGATGACCGATGACCGAGGTCCGATGATCGATGTTTGATGATCGATGTTTGACGAAATTTGAAAAGTTAATCCTGTTGGTTGATTGAAATAACAATCATTCGTGAATACTGTTTCTGCCATCAGCTTTCGATCATCGACCATCGATCATCGATCATCGGACCTCGACCATCGATCATCGATCAGACTTCAATCAAAACACTATCTTTGCCGCCATAATCAAATATTCAAACATGAGCTACATTTCAGAGATCTTTGCCCGCCAGATTTTAGATAGTCGTGGCAACCCCACAGTGGAAGTGGATGTAATTACAGATGAAGGTGCGGTAGGCCGCGCTGCAGTTCCTTCGGGAGCCAGTACTGGTATTCACGAAGCTGTTGAGTTGCGTGATGGCGACAAGAAAAAATATCTTGGCAAAGGTGTTTTGAAGGCAGTTAAGAATGTAAATGATTCTATTGCTCCATTGTTGCTGGGATATGATGTGGCTGATCAGTCGGGCATCGACCAGCTGATGATTCAATTGGATGGCACCAACAATAAAAGCAAACTGGGTGCGAATGCAACACTTGCTGTAAGTATGGCGGTTGCAAAAGCTGCAGCTGAAGAAGCTGGCCTCCCACTCTATCGTTATATCGGCGGTACCAATGCACGCGTATTACCCATTCCCATGATGAATATTCTGAATGGCGGTGCACATGCTGATAACAAAATCGATTTTCAGGAATTTATGATTATGCCCGTTGGCGCTTCTACATTCAGCGAAGGTCTTCGTTGGGGTGTTGAAATCTTCCATGCACTGAAATCTGTATTGAAGAAAAAAGGATACAGTACCAACGTAGGTGATGAGGGCGGTTTCGCTCCCAACATTCAAAGCAATGAGGAAGCGATTGAAACAGTATTGGCCGCTATCCAGGCTGCAGGCTACAAAGCAGGATCACAAATCGTAATTGCGATGGATGCAGCGAACAGCGAACTGTGGGACAAGAAAAAGAAAAAATATGTTTTCCATAAAAGCAGTGGCAAAGAAATGACCAGCGATCAGTTGGTAAAATACTGGGCTAACTGGGTGAAACAATACCCTATCGCTTCTATTGAAGACGGTATGGCCGAAGATGATTGGGAAGGCTGGAAAAACCTGACTAAGAGTGTAGGTAGCAAATGCCAGTTGGTAGGTGATGATCTGTTTGTAACGAATGTAACACGCCTGCAACAGGGTATCGATACCGAAACTGCAAATGGATTGCTGGTGAAAGTGAACCAGATTGGCACCATCACTGAAACCATCAATGCGGTTTCACTGGCACAACATAATGGTTATAACACCATCATGAGCCATCGTAGTGGTGAAACTGAAGATACTACCATTGCGGATCTCGCAGTAGCACTGAACTGCGGACAAATTAAAACAGGTTCTGCCAGCCGTACCGACCGGATTGCAAAATACAACCAGTTGATCCGTATTGAAGAGCAACTCGGCGACAGCGCCATCTATCCAAAAGGAAAGATCAAATTTGGTAAATAGTGCATAGCACAGCCCCGGGATTTTTGTTTTCGTATATAATCGTAACTTTCAAGGAGCCGAGAACAATTATCCCGGGGAAATCTAAATATCTCTCTATGTTATCCCGTCTCCCTTCCTTTTTGAAGAACAAATACATCCTGACCCTGTTGGCTTTTGGATTTGTGATGTTATTCATGGATAAAAATGATCTTTTTTACCCAGGCAGAACGCAAACAGCAACTTCGCGACCTGCAGGCGAGCAAAGCTCATTTTGAGGCGGGAATTGAAACAGAACGCGCACGTTTAGAGCAACTTAAGTCGAACCAGGGCAAATGGGAAGAATACGCGCGGGAAAAACACCTGATGAAAAAAGACAACGAAGACCTCTTTTTGATATCGGAAAAGCCCGTAAATGACAAGAATTGACACGAACGGTACAATAATGGAATTATACCGTCGTTTCTATTAAGGACATTTTGCAACTGGACACTGATTTTAAGGACATTAAAGGTTAGCGCATGACAAATTTTACGCCGGAGCACCTTATACAATATCTGTATAAGGAGACTTCGCCTGAACAAACCGCTGCCATTGAGGATGCACTGGTTAGGGACTGGACATTGCGGGAAAAATTCGAAGTCTTAAAGGCTTCCAAATCAAGGCTCGATACATTATTGGAATCGCCCCGCACAGAAGTAGTTCTTAACGTGCTGAATTATGCGCGCGAAAAATCTGTAGAAGCCGTTTAAAAAAGGCTGATCTGAATTATTTACCCCGTTAATTGTATTGCCTGCAATATGATTAACGGGGTATTTTCTTTCGCTGACTTATTTTCGCATTCCTTTTTATTATGACGAAAAAAGAACGCTACCAATTTATAATCGACTATTTTCAAAAACATAGTCCCGACGCTGAAACAGAATTAATTTACGATTCGCCTTACCAGCTACTTGTGGCAGTGATACTCTCTGCACAATGCACCGATAAACGTGTCAACCTTACCACACCTGCCATTTTTCAAAAATATCCTGATGTATTTGCTTTAAGTAAAAGCAATTTTGATGAGTTGTTTCCGCTCATCCGAAGCATTTCATATCCCAATAATAAAACGCGCCACCTCCTGGGCATGGCCAAAATGCTGGTAGAAGATTTTAATGGCGAAGTACCAATGACGGTTGATGAGTTGGTAAAACTTCCGGGCGTAGGAAGGAAAACTGCCAACGTGATTACTTCTGTTGTAGATGGTCAACCGAATATGGCTGTGGATACACACGTGTTTCGTGTTAGTCACCGCGTGGGACTTGTACCCCGCACTGCATCCACACCACTTGCTGTTGAAAAAGTATTAATCAAGAATTTTCCCAGTGAACTGATTCATAAAGCACACCACTGGCTTATTTTACATGGAAGATATATATGTCTTGCCCGACAACCCCATTGCGCAGCGTGTGGAATCAGAGAAGCGTGTTTGTATTTTCAGAGAGTGAGGCGAGGAAATGAGGAAATGAGAAAATGAGGAAATGAGAAAATATAAGTTTCGTTCAAGCGCAAGCAAAATGTGCTAATGTGGCAATGTGACAATATGTTGATAAAGAAAATTTAGAGAGACGCGAAGTTGCATTCCTAATTTCCACATTTACATACTGGCATATTTCCTCATTTCCACATTTCCTCATTTCCACATTTCCTCATTTCCACATTTCCTCATTTTCCCATTTTCCTCATTTTCCCATTTTCGCATTTTCACATTTGTTTCCTAATCTCTTCCACCAGCTCCGTTTTCGTAATTGGAATTCCCATAATCTTATTGTAGCCTTTCGCGTCGATGAGGAATACGTCGCGGATGATCTTAATAAGCTGCCCGTTGTTGATCTCTGGAATCAGCACTTTATCAAAATTGCGAAGAATGGTACCGAGGTTCGCAGGGAATGGTCGCAGGTATCGAAGATGCGCATGACTTACTTCATGTCCTTCGGCCAGTAATTCAGCTACTGCCGATTTGATTGCACCGTATGTGCTACCCCATCCAAGTACGAGCACTTTTCCTTTCTCAGGACCTGCGTCTATTTTTTGTTCAGGAATATAGTCGGCAATCATATCCACCTTTTGCTGGCGGATCTTCACCATCTGTTGGTGGTTGTCGGGATCGTAACTTACGTTGCCGGTGATATTTTGTTTCTCTAGTCCACCGATACGATGTTCCAGTCCGGGAGTACCTGGAATAGCCCAGGGCCTTACCAGTTTTTCATCGCGCCAGTAGGGTTGCAGTTTTTCTTCACCATGACCCAGTTCTGTTTTGAATTTAACATGGATGGGAGGCAAATCAGCTGACTGCGGAAAGCGCCATGGTTCTGCGCCATTTGCGATATAGCCATCACTCAGCAATATCACGGGTGTCATATGTTGAACTGCGATGCGTACTGCTTCATAAGCCACTTCAAAACAATCGGCTGGTGTTGAAGCCGACAACACCGGCATAGGGCATTCGCCATTTCTTCCGTAGTAAGCCTGCATCAGATCCGACTGTTCAGTTTTCGTAGGCAAACCTGTAGAAGGTCCGCCACGCTGTACATCCACAATTACCAGCGGAATTTCAAGCATCACGGCAAGTCCCATTGCTTCACCTTTCAGAGCCATGCCGGGGCCTGAAGTTGTAGTAATGCCAAGGCTTCCTCCATATGCTGCACCAATAGCAGAGCTGATGGCGGCAATTTCATCCTCCGCCTGGAAGGTGCGAATACCAAAATTTTTATGGCGACTTAATTCGTGTAAGATGTCGGATGCCGGTGTAATGGGATATGTACCCAGGAACAGAGGTAAGCCACTTTTTTGCGAAGCGGCAATCAAACCATAAGAAAGCGACTGGTTGCCCATGATGGAACGGTAGTTGCCGGATTCCATCTTTGCTTTCTCCACTTTATAAGTTGTAAGAAAAGCTTCCGTGGTTTCACCATAATTATAACCAGCCTGCAACACTTTCATGTTGCTGTCGAAGATATCAGGCTTTTTACCAAATTTCTCCTTCAGGAAGTTGGTTGTACTTTCCATATCGCGGCCATAAAGCCAGTACAGGAATCCTAGTACAAACATATTTTTTGCGCGATCTTTTTCTTTCATGCCCATTGTAAAATCCTTGAGGGCTTCGCGCGTCATTTTGGTTACATCCATCTTCACTACTTCATATCCATCGAGTGAACCGTTCTCGAGTGGATTCTCGCCATCGGGATAATTGGCGAGGCGCAGATTTTTACTGTCAAATCCGTCTGTATTCACGATAATTTTTCCGCCTTTTTTCAAAGCAGATATATTCGTTTTCAGTGCCGCGGCGTTCATAGCGACTAAAACATCACAAGCATCACCGGGCGTGTACACACGGTTGCTGGAGAAATGTAACTGAAAACCACTCACACCGGGCAATGTTCCCTGCGGTGCACGTATTTCGGCCGGAAAATCCGGAAAAGTGGAAAGGTCAATGCCCAGAAGCGCGGTATTGTTGGTAAACTGTGTTCCTGTAAGCTGCATTCCATCGCCGCTATCGCCGGCGAATTTGATAACTACATCGTGTAGTACTTCCTGTTTGCGAATCATTTTGCAAAAGTAAGGAAACAGCGAACGTGAAACGGCAAAGGGCAATTCTGAAAGGCCACCTTTGCTACGCTTCGGGGGATAATGTGGAAATATGGTAATATGAAAATGTAGCAATTGCAGGGCTTCGCATACAGGAATAACACGAACAGTCGTTTAACGATCATCGTTAAAGTTATTTATCAATCAAATAATTCGCGCGATTGCTTATTATCACATTATCACATTAGCACATTACCATATTGTCACATTGTTCGCTTATTCTCTTCCATCCAACAGGTTCCCCAGCCCTCCTAATATGCCGCCTTCTTCCTTGCGGTTGTAGGTGCCATAAGCGAGAATTCGGCCAGCTAAACGGCTGATTGGCAACGACTGAAGCCAGATTGTACCCGGACCTTTGAGCCGCGCAAAAAAGAGACCCTCTCCACCAAACATCCAGTTTTTAACACCCCGCACAAACTCAATATCAAAATCGACGGTAGGTGTATAGGCCACCACGCAACCCGTGTCCACTTTCAAAATTTCACCGGGAGAAAGTGTTTTTTTCATCACATATCCGCCGGCATGCATAAACGCGCGGCCATCGCCTTCGAGTTTTTGCATAATAAAGCCTTCGCCTCCGAAAATGCCGGTACCGAGTCGGCGCTGCAGGTGGATTCCCACGCTCACCCCTTTCGCGGCACAGAGAAACGCATCCTTTTGCGCAATAATGGTTCCTCCCAGTTCAAACAGATCAAGTGGAATAATCTTACCTGTATACGGTGCTGCAAAACTTACTCGTCTTTTGCCCGCGCCAATATTGGTAAATGTGGTCATAAAAAGGCTTTCGCCCGTGAGCACACGCTTTCCGGCACTCATGAGTTTCCCAAACAACCCACCCGTTTGCTGCGATGACCCGTCCCCAAAAATGGTGGCCATCTGTATGTCGTCTTCCATCATCATCATCGCGCCGCTTTCCGCCACTGCGGTTTCATTCGGATCCAGCTCAATTTCAACAAACTGCAATTCTTCCCCATAAATCCTGTAATCGATTTCGTGACTTTTTTTCATGGCTAATAAAGTTTAAAAAAGGTTCTATGATTTTGATTGATTCTATTCCAGGAATACCTCTTGTATTCATCAAAAATAAAATAAAATAAAACGGACAAGCGGGCCGATTCGTAACATAAATGATAAATGGCAGTTGTTTCCCCTCTTATTTCTGTAAATTGCCCGCACTGAAAAAACAATCATTTTATGAGACAAAAACTGTTGCTATTAACAGCATTTACTGTGTGCAGCTACGGAACAACGCAGGCGCAGGCTTATCCAAAAGCCAAACTTGTGGAAAAAGTAGTTCGCCAGGGCGATGAGCTGGTTATTCCTTATGAGAAATACATTTATCCCAATGGGCTTACGCTCATTCTGCACGAAGATCACAGTGATCCGGTAGTGCATGTGGACGTAACCTATCACGTGGGTTCAGCACGCGAAGAGATTGGCAAATCCGGCTTCGCACACTTTTTTGAACACATGATGTTCCAGGGAAGTGATAATGTTGGCGATGAACAACATTTTAAAATTGTAACTGAATCGGGCGGTAATCTGAATGGTACAACCAACCAGGATCGCACGAACTATTTTCAAACAGTTCCCAGCAACCAGCTTGAAAAAATGCTGTGGCTCGAAGCTGACCGTATGGGCTTTTTGCTGGACGCGGTTACACAACAAAAATTTGAAATCCAGCGCGAGACTGTAAAGAACGAACGCGGTGAGCGCGTGGACAACGTTCCTTACGGTCTTGCATTTGAAGCGCTCTCAAAAACTTTGTATCCTTATGGCCACCCTTACAGCTGGCTTACGATCGGATACATTGAAGATCTGAACCGCGTAAATGTAGACGACCTGAAAAACTTCTTCCTTCGCTGGTATGGCCCTAACAATGCGGTACTTACCGTTGGTGGAGACATTGATGTAAAGCAGGTTACTGAATGGGTTGGAAAATACTTCGGTAGCATTCCCCGTGGCCCTGAAGTAAAAAACATGGCACCCATGGTGCCTGAGGTTTCAAAACACCGTTTTGTTTCTTACACCGACAATTATGCGCGCCTTCCTATGATGATGCGTGCCTATCCCACCGTTCCAAACTATCACCCGGATATGGCTGCGCTTGCCTGCCTCGCGCAGATTCTGGGACAGGGAAACAACTCAATTCTGTATCAGCAATTGACAAAAAAACAACTGGCTCTTCAGGCTGGAGGCTTTAGTGTGCTGAGTGAATTGTCGGGTATGTTTGTATTTCAAACGATTCCTTATCCTGGAAAGTCACTGGCCAATATGTATCATTTGTTAGATAATGCACTCGACAGCTTTGAAGCTCGCGGTGTTACGGATGATGATATTGCCAAGTTCAAAGGCGGATATGAATCACAACTGATTAACGGTCTCCAGAGTGTTTCGGGAAAAGTATCGCAACTGGCGGCTTTCCAGACTTTCACCGGCAACCCAAATATGATTGGTAAACTGATGGGCATGTATCAGTCGGTAACCAAAGCCGATGTAATGCGTGTTTACAACAAGTATATCAAACACCAGCACCCTGTTACGGTAAGCGTAGTACCTAAAAACCAGGAAGCACTTGTTGTTGGCGAAAACAACTTTAAAGTGGATGAGAGTGGGTATGTAGCGCCTGATTATGGATATGACGGACTGACATACAACAAGGCGAAAGACAATTTCGACCGCAGCAAAATGCCGCCGAATGGCCCTAACCCTGTTGTGAAAGTTCCTGCTTACTGGAAAAAGAATGGCCAAATGGTATCAAAATCATTGGGACTGAAAACACAGAGGTTCCAACCGTTACGTTGTCGATCCGCATTCCTGGTGGTCACCTGCTGAATACAAACAATCTTGAAAAAGCAGGTCTGCCTGCTTTGTTTGCCGGTATGATGAACCAGGATACGAAGAACTACAGCGCGGAGGAAATGTCGCGCGAGTTGCAAAAACTCGGCAGCTCTATCAGCGTGTTCGATGGTACTGAAGATATCACCTTCCAGGTACAGACACAGGTGAAAAACCTGGATGCAACGCTGAAACTCCTCGAAGAGCGTATGTTCCGTCCGAAGTTTAACCAGGATGATTTAGCCCGCCTGGTAAAGCAGCAACTGGAAGCCTTTAAGATGGCGAAAACAGAACCATCTTCTATTGCCGATGAAGTTTTTGACAAAATCAACTATGGCGATAAACATATTCTCGGTGTTTCTACAGATGGAACAGAGGAAACACTGAAAAGCTTTACGCTTGCAGACGTTCAGAGCTACTACGACAACTACATGACATCACAAAAATGCGCGTGTAGTAGTTGTAGGCGACATCAGCGAAGAAGAGGGTATTACCTAAACTCGCATTCCTGAATAACCTGCCAAACAAAAAAATTGAAATTCCCAAGATCCCGGCTGTAGCTGGCGTGGAAAAAACAAAGATCTACCTGGTGGATGTGCCTAAATCTGCACAAACTGAATTCCGTGTGGGTTATGTTACCGGTTTGAAATACGATGCTACCGGAGAATATTATAAAGCAGGTTTGATGAACTACACCCTGGGTGCAGCATTCAACAGCCGTTTGAACCTCAACCTGCGTGAAGACAAAGGTTGGACATACGGTGCACGCAGCTCATTCAGCGGTGGTAAACAAACGGGTGAATTCTCGTTCAGTTCAGGCATTCGTGCCAATGCAACTGACAGTGCGATGATTGAAATCATGCGCGAATTGAAAGAATATACAGAGAATGGCATTAACGACGATGAGATCACATTCCTGAAGAGTGCCATCGGCCAACGTGATGCACTTCGTTATGAAACAGGATTCCAGAAAGCCGGTTTCATTGGCCAGATCCTCGAATACGATTTGCCAGGTGATTTCACCGACCAACAAGCGAAGATCGTTTCTAATATTACCAAAGCAGAAATTGATGCGCTTGCTAAAAAGTGGATCAATACCGAGAAGATGAATATTCTTGTTGTAGGCGACAAGGAAAAAATTCTTCCTGGCCTGCAGAAACTTGGTTACGAAATTATCTTCCTCGATGTTGATGGGAAGGTGGTGGAGAAAAAGGCCTTCTAACTTTTTTTAATAAGAAATGGCTAAGGCCATTTCTTATTAAAAAAAAGTGCTGCGTTAGGCAGCGTGAACGAACTTAAAGACGCTGAAAGTTTTGAGTTTTATTTTAAATGGTCGTGGTTTTCCACGGCCATTTTTTTGTGCTTCTGCGATGCAAACGAGAAAAACGTAACAATTGGGTTATTGGGAATAAGTCGGCAATTACTACTCGAAAGCTTTTCTCCCATTTCCTCATTATTTGTACTTTAGTTGTCTAAACCCACCAAACAGGAACCATCATCAAAAAAAGTTGACGATGAAGCCTGTTATTAAAGTAGACCACCGTGAACAGCATTCTGGACTACCTGAATTATTGAAGCAGCAGGAACTAACAGTTCAGTTTCGGATGTTGGATGCGGGAGATTATATCATTGGTGAACGATTTATAATTGAACGCAAAACGGCGGCTGATTTTCTTAGATCCATATTCGACGGTCGTTTATTTGAACAGTGTAGAAAGTTGCAGGCGAATCACTTTTTTCCGCTGCTCTTGCTGGAGGGAAATCCGTTCATTTCAATAAATCCATCAAATTATACCCGCATTAAAGCTGCGATGATCGCCATCTGTGCCGGCTGGCAGATTCCTATCGTTTATTCAAGGGATGTAAACGACAGTTGTGGAATCATTTTGCAACTGATCGAGCAACAGATCAAACGGAAACGCTTTGTGATGGCACATAGAGGAAAGCGACGCCCATCCGATCATCTCGCTGTACAATTTCTCGAAGGAATTCCCGGCCTGGGTCCCTATAGATCTTCCACACTTTTAAAATCTGCAGGCAGTATTCGAGGGTATTAAATATGAGCGAAAATGAACTAGCCCGTCATCCGGGCTTAGGACCGGCAACCGCTAAAAAGATAGTAGACTTCTTAAATAAGCCTTTCGAAAATAACGCCGACGGAAAACGATAAAGCGATCCTCACGGCATAAACCTTTCCAATATCGAACTTCTGCTTCCTTCAAACCTGCCAACAACAAACAAAAATGGCCCCTCTGGGGCCATTTTTCCGCTAAGCAGTTAGATAGGCGGATACAAAACCAACAAGTTACGACAAGTTCAAAAGCAGTCAGTTCGATTCCACGTTCGAAAACGTGCTACAATAGAGACAAACGACCATTCTTAAATGCTGCTTTCGTTGTAAAAAAAATGCAAAAATCGGCAAAAAAGTATAAAATAAAACGCAACTAATTGATTAGTTGCGTTTTATGAAATATAATTTTCGGCGAATATTTAGAACCAGCTGCCGATCCAGGCTTCATTTACCCGTTCATCCTTCAGTTTACGACGGCGACGGGATACTCTGGCTTTCTGGAAGAAGGCCGCCAGAATCATCAACACGCCAAACAGCAGCGTAAACGGAGGTATACCCAGGAAGGATACCCAGGTTCCTCCAAAGCGGCGACGCATCGGACGACGCAGGCGCTCTGCAATCAGGTACATACTCGGCACCATGATCAGCGTCATAAAGAACGCAAACGTAAGACCGAAGATGATGGTCCAGGAGAGAGGTTTCCAGAATGCGGCATTATCACCTCCAAAGAAAATGTTCGGACTAAATGATTCAAACAATCCCACGAAGTCGATATTAAAACCTACTGCCAGGGGAATCAACGCCAGGATGGCGGCAAGCGCAGTCAGCAACACGGGAATAATACGGGTTTTACCCGCCTGCACCACCGCCTCGCGCGTACGAAGTCCGCGGCTTCTTAATTCGTCGGCAAACTCAATCACCAGGATACCATTCTTAATTACGATACCTGCAAGTCCGAGAATACCCACACCCGTCATTACCACACTCACTGTCATTCCGGTAAATGCATATCCGAGCATTACACCAATCACACTAAATACAATTTCTGTAAGGATGATTACCGATTTACTTACAGAGTTAAACTGCAATACCAGGATAAACAGGATGATCAACAGCGCAGCCAGCAGCGCCAGACCCAGGAACTCACCCGTTTCCTGCATCTGTTCGCCTTCACCCGTTTGTTTAATGGTTACACCCGGGGGCAGCGTACGATTAAACTGGGCAATAGAGCGCGCCAGGTCTTCATTCACACTTTGTGCTGTAAAGCCTTGTGATTCCAATACGTTTGAACGTAGTGTGATCACGCGCTTCTGGTTCTTCCGGTTCACACTTCCAAGTGTATTTGTAAGATCCCATTTTACCAGCGACGCGATCGGTACATTTTTAAACTGACCTGATGACATATCCATGAAAGAAACCTTCATGTTGAGCAGGTCAACCAGGTTCATGCGTTGTGCTTCCTCATTGCGGATCTGGATCTTGTATTCATCTTCGCCATCTTTGATTTTGCTGGCTTCCAGTCCGAATAAGGCGGTACGAATTTGCTGACCAATTTGTGTTGAGCTTACACCTTCAGCATTTGCACGCTCGCGATCTACGGTAAGTGAAATCTCAGGGCTGCGCAAATCAATATCCATTTTCAACTCTTCAATACCTGGCGTAGCAATACTGTCGAGATAGTTTTTCAAACGAACAGCATTTGCAATCAGCAGGTCAAAATCTTCACTCGCTACTTCGATATTTACCGGGGGCTCGGTGGGCGGACCATTTGCTTCTTTATCTACCGAAATTTCAGCGCCAGGGAATCCTTTTACCGCAGCGCGGATGCTGTCGAGATAAGGGGCGGAAGAAATGCCATGCCGTTTTTCAAATTCAACAAACGAAACCTGCACACGGCCCAACTCACTGCGTGTACTACGATCGCCACTACTTGGATCAGCGGCACCTACAGCAACGTTTGCAATCACACTTTCAACAATCGGGTTTGTTTTATTTGTTTTTGGATCAATACCCAAAACCCGGAATACGCGTGACTCGAGTTCGCGGGTGATACTATCTGTATATTCAACACGTGTTCCCGTAGGCAATTTCAGGTAAACATAAATCTGGTTGGGATCAGCACCCGGGAATGTAACAACGGGCGCACCGCGTGCGACAAACAAAAAGATAGAAAGGAAAAATAATCCAATTGCTCCCAACAACATCCATACGGGTCTCCATCCTTTCAATACCCAACGAAGTAATGTTTCATAGTGACCCATAATCCAGGGTAATACCCGATTCTGGAAGGCGTGAATCCACGAATCCAGGAAATATCGGTTGAAGATAACCAGCACCATTATAAACAGGGTGAGGTTACCCAGGAATGGAGAGAATGTATGGAAGAAAAGGCCCAGACCTACGCCAACCCAGAACCCCGGCTTGCGGAAGATGGCTGATTTTTTCGGCTTGCTTTCATGTTCCTCATGGTTCATAAAGTCTACCGCAAAAACAGGGTTCATTATAAATGCCACGATCAACGATGCCGTAAGTGTAAAGATCAGCATCAGCGGCAGGTAAATCATAAACTTACCAATGATTCCCGGCCAGAATAAGAGCGGAAAAAATGGCGCCAGTGTAGTGAGCGTACCCGCAAGTACGGGAATAAACACTTCACCCGCGGCCATCATCGCTGCTTTGGTGCTCGAAACTTTTCCGCGCGCCTCCATAAAGATGCGGTGCGTATTCTCAATTACCACGATCGCATCATCCACAATAATTCCCAAACCAAACAACAGCGCAAATAATACGATAAAATTCAGCGTGATGTCGGTACCAACAACAGGGTTACCCAGCGGCAGGAACATGAACGCAACAAACATACTTAGCGGCACACTCAATGCCACAAAGAAGGCATTGGTAACACCCATAAAGAACATCAGAATCAATAACACCAACACGAAGCCGATTACAATTGAATTCACCAGTTCATTAAAGGATGTTCTTGTGCTATTGCTGGAATCACCCGTGATGCGCACATCAAGATCCTCAGGAAAATAATTCTCCTTCATCTCCTGGGTAATGCGCTTTACATTATCACTGGTGCTAATCAGGTTTTCACCTGCACGTTTGATGATGTTCAGTGTAATTACGTTCTTCCCATCCAGACGTGCATAGCTGTCGCGATCTTTGATAGTGTCTTTAATTACAGCAATATCTTTGAGATAAATGGGGTTGCCGCGATGATTGCGCAATACGATTTGCGAAATATCTTCAGCTGTTTTAAACTGTCCCTTCAATTGCAGGTTGCGCTGCATATTGTCTGCATCGAGCAAACCACCACTGATATCGCGGTTTTCAGCCTGTACCGCCTGCGCTATATCATTGAACGTTACGCCAGCAGCCTGCATGCGGTAATTATCTACATTGATCTGAAACTCGCGTTCGGGTGCACCTACAAGGTCTACACGATTGATCTGAGATAATTCTTCAAGGCGGTCTTTCAATTCATCCGCCATCTTTTTCAATCGCGTCGGATCATAATCACCACTGAGGTTTACATACATGATCGGCATTTCCGAAAAACTAACCTCAAGAGCTGTTGGCTCCTGAGTCAGGTCGGTTGGCAGATCCTGCTTCGCTTTATCAATCGCATCTTTTACTTTCTGCAACGCCACATCCACTTTTACATCGGTATTAAACTCGATGGTAATGGCCGAGAAGTCATTGATGCTTGTACTTGTTACTTTATTGATCTTGGCACCGGTAATACCTTTGATTTGTTTCTCAATAGGCTGCGTTACCAGGTTCTCCATATCCTTGGGAGAGTTACCAAAATAAATAGTCTGCACAAATACCGTTGGAATTACAATATCAGGATATTGTTCCTTTGGCAATGTGTTGAATTGAAATACCCCTATCAGCGTCACAATGAGCATGAAGAGATACATCGAGGTCTTGTTGCGGATAGCCCAGGAAGTTGGTTTAAATTCCTTGAACTTTCCGTCATAATTTTCCAGTGCCGACATGTTATCGTTTTAACAGTTGGCTGCAGCTGATCCGGCATATTGTTGCCGACAACAACAGCAGTAATTGGTTTACTTAAAATACCTGGTTATTGTTGCGACGTGGTGATAATCTGACCGTCGTATAAACTTTGATAACCTTCTACAATTAATTGTTCTCCGGCTGCAAGTCCTGATTTAATTTCAACACGTGAGCCATACAATTCTCCCATCACTACTTCTTTCTTACGTGTTACCAGCTTGTCGCCTTCCTGAACCGCCACCAGTACAAATTTTCCTTTCTCATCCGTTTGCAGGGTGTTGATCGGAATTGTAATCGCCTGATCATTTGTATAATCCAGCAACTGCACTTTTGCCAGTTGGTTAGGACGCAAATCTTTGTCTTGCGGAATCGTTGCTTCCACAGCGAATGTGCGACTGGTTGCGTCAACCAAACCACTCACCACCGCAACTTTAGTTTCGATTACCTTATTATTCAGTTCAGGAAGCGTTACACGGATTTTAGTACCTGCATTTACTTTTCCGAGATAGGTTTCAGGCACCTGCACTTTCACTTTCAGGTTACCTGTATTAACAATCCGGATTCCTGTTTGCGGCATTGCTGCAGACTGAGGTGAAAAGAACTCACCAATTTTTACATTCACTACGTCTACTACACCACCGATCTCTGCGTACACATTCGCAAGGGCTGCATTTTCGCGAGCGAGTTGCAACTGCGCTTTTGCTGTCTGCAACTGCGCCTCTGCATTTTCAGCATTTGTTTTTGCCTGCAGTACCTGCACTTCTGTTCCGATATTATTCTTCCATAAATTCTGTTGACGTTCGTAAACACTTTGAGCAAGTTTCACGCTTGACTCAAGACCTGGAATCTGTGCTGCAGCTGCATCCACCTGTTGTTGAGCAATTGCATTATCCAGTTTTACAATCAACTGTCCTTTACTCACGCGTTGTCCTTCTTTCACATGAATGGAGCGAACCACACCGCCCTGTCCACGAGGTGAAACCATCACTACGTTTTGTGCATCAATGCGACCCTGCAGGTCGATATAATGCGAAAACGCATTCGCACCGATTGTTTCCAACGATACCAGCTTGGCTTTTGCTTTACCGGCAGTTGTATCCAAACGTGCGATTTCGTCTTCCAGTACTGCGATCTTATCATTTACCGTTTTCTGTTCGGTACGGAGTTTCTCCAACTCTCCTTTTTTCTTTAGCCAGCTCTTTGTCCGACTTAGCCTCGCTACTGCCACATGCCGTCAGCAGAAAACCAAGTGAGGCGATTGTTATAATGGTGAATAAATTTCTCATCGTTTGATTATTATTTAGTTGGTAGGTCATTTGGTTTAAAGTTTGCCCGTAGCTTTCATGAAATCAACTTTTGCGATGATCGCGTTATACATCGCGTTTATATAATTGGTTTGCGCCGTTTTTAAATCTGTTTGCGCAGTATTGATTTCTGTTTGAGAACCGGTCCCTACTTCAAACTTTTTCTTTGTTTGCTCATATACCGATTCAGCGAGCTGCATATTTCGTTTCTGAAAATCGAGATTCGTAATAGCAGTTGTGAAATTATTACGCGCTGTTTGTATCTCGTTGTCGATGTTCAACTTCAACTGCTCACGCTGATTAATGCTCTGTTGCATCGTTAAACGTGCTTTTTGTATGCGAGAATTAGCACTGAAGCCGCTAAAAATAGGCACATTCAGATTTAATGTGATGGCCGAAATATCAAACCAGCTTTCACCTGATTTGAAGAATGTAAACTCATCACGCTGCGCATTCTTATTATAATATGCATTTAATGAAAGCGTGGGAAGTTTTGCCAGTTTATAACGCTGCACGTCGTATTCGCGGAGTTTTACACCCAGATCTGCATACTGATAATCGAGGCGCTGACTATAATCAAATGGCGCTGCATCCAGCACACCATCGCGGATCATGTCATCGCTTAATGTGTCGGTAAGTACCAGCTCATGATTTACAGGCATTCCCATCAACACTTTCAATCCTAGATAACCATTGCTGATTTGGTTAAGGGCATTGGTTTTCTCAGACTGCAGATTGGCAATCTGTACATCGAGTTTGTCGATATCCAGTTTTTCGGCAAAACCATTGTCGTACATAATACGCGTATCGCTTTGCAGTTTCTGCAAGCGTTCAATGTTTGCATCCAACAGTTCAACCTGCGTTTTACCAACTACCAGTTGGTAATAAATCTTGTGTATGTTGGTACGCACAGCTTCTTCTGTCACTTCCACATTTTTTTCCTGGAAGTCGATCAAAGTTCTTCTTGCCTGCAGACCGGTAAATACCTGTCCGTCGAACAACAACTGGTTTAGTGAAACACCTCCGGTTGCATTCCATTTTACACCAAAGGCCAGTTCTTCAAAAGTGCCGGGTGCGCCACCGAAGAATTCGGCCGGCACCAGGCTCACTGGCAACTTAGCGTTGTAAGTGATGGAACCGTTAGCGCTGATCTGTGGATATGCACTTCCTGTAACCTCGCGGTTGGTTTGTTGCTGAATTTGCAGATCCAGCAAAGCGTTTTTTTACCTGCACGTTGTGCGACTTCGCATAATCAATCGCCTGCTGAATGCTCATTTCGTGCCTTTCGGGGGCTGCGGTTTGTTGGGCATTTACCAGTACCGGCCAAAGTGCCAGTAACATGGAGCCCATCCGCAGCTTCATTCCAAGGGTCATTGTGTTTGGTTTTTGATGGTAACGTCACTGTACCGACAGCATACGTGTTCAATTCGCTGCACGTCACTAGTGTTTCATTACTTTTTTTTAATCGTTCCTGGTTATACTTATTAATTAGCTTTTGTCCTTTTGCATTAGTGATTCCATAGAGAAAATTCATCGTTGTTTCTCGCAATGCCTTTCCTAAATCCGTTTTTCCTAATGGAAAATATTCAGGATTAAACATCATAAAAATGCTCGCCAGCCTGAAACGCGTCAAAATATCCACGTCAATCTCCGAACGGTAAATATCCATCTCCAGTCCTCTTTCCATATTGCCTCGAACAACACCATGCATAAACCCATTCACATGTTCTTCAAACCTTCTGAAAGATGCAGGATGATACTTTTGCATATCAAATACAATGGATGGATTCATCATCTGCAACATCTCTTCCATCTTTTCCACTGCCAGAAACATTTCATGCACAGGATTTTGCGCAATCTTTTTGGAACCGTCTGCATTTCTCTTCATTCTCCAAAAGTTCTATCTCCACAACGGCAGCTACCAGCGAGTCTTTATCTGTAAAAAACTGGTAAATCGTCTTTTTGCTGATGCCGAGGTGGGTGGCAATTTCATCCATGCTGACACTGCGAATACCATACCGCATGAACAATTCATGTGCTTTCGCTACTATTCGTTCCTGTTGTTCCATAATGAGCTCGCAAAACTATGGAAACTTTTTTCGTAACGAAAGTTTCCGCGGTCTTTTTTCGCCAAAATCCGATAAATGGCGTATTTGGCATGATGACTGGCGAATTTCCACAGCGTTGGCATCACATTGCGACGTCAATGAACAAACAAGTTACCTTTGTTGCACTATGCCCCCTTTAACTATCAAGAAACGGTCGCGCAGTGAGCAGCGCCTGCGAAAAGTGCTCAAATATTTTATTCAGGGTGTTATCATCCTGGCACCCATAACAATAACCGTTTGGGCGGCACTGGCTGCGTTTAATTTTATTGACGGGCTCATTCCCAACCTGATACATAAAATTTCTCCGAACCTGCTGAGTGTTGATGAAACCGGCAACCCACGTCGTATTCCCGGACTTGGTTTTGTAATCATGATCGCCATTATAATTGGTGTGGGATGGTTGAGTTCTAATTTCCTGGCTGGGAGCTTTATCAGCCTCTTCGATCAATGGATGGAACGAACGCCCGTAATTAAATTTATCTATACCTCCACAAAAGATTTCTTTGAAGCATTTGCTGGCGACAAAAGAAAATTCAATAAAGCGGTGCTGGCGAACGTGTTCGGTAGCGATGTCTGGATCGTTGGATTTCTCACGGATGAAGAAATGACAAAATTTGATATGGGCACCGATCATGTGGCGGTGTATGTTCCGCAGTCGTACAATTTTGCCGGGCAACTATATATCTTACCTCGTGCACGTGTTAAAAAAATAGAAGCCATCACATCTGGCGAAGCCATGAAATATGCAGTAACCGGCGGTGTGGTAGACCTGGAAGAAGAAAGAAATAAACCCGAGTTACGAATGGATGATTCGCCCTCCTCTTAGTAAATTAAATCCTGACACAGCTAAAATAAAATAATCAATTCACCTGCGCTTCTTAAAACTTCAAAGTATGAAGAAGTGTATGATGCTCCGGTTGATTCTCATTTGCTGTTGCGTTTGTTCTTTCCATCAAGCTTATTGCTGGGGATTTTATGGACATAAACGCATCAATTTTCTCGCCGTTTTTTTATTGCCGCCTGAAATGCTGGTGTTTTACAAACAGCATATTCGTTACCTCGAAGAACATGCAGTGGATGCCGACAAGAGGCGATATGCCGTTCCACAGGAAGGGCCGCGTCATTATATCGATTTGGATAAATATGGGGATTACCCATTTTCGGAATTGCCTCGCAACTGGCGCGAAGCGGTTGATAAATTTGGCGAAGACAGCCTGAATGCGCACGGCATCGCGCCCTGGTGGATTTCGACGATGTTGTCGCGCCTGACATCTGCATTCAGCGAAAAGAACAGTGCACGCATTCTAAAACTGTCGGCCGACCTGGGGCATTATATCGCCGATGTGCACGTACCGCTGCATACCAGCAGCAATCATGACGGGCAGCATACCGGCCAAAAAGGAATCCACGGATTCTGGGAAAGCCGCATTCCGGAATTGCTGGCCGAGCAGCAATGGGACCTGCTTACCAGCCGGGCGCAGTATCTGGATAAGCCGGCTGCCTTTATCTGGGACCGGGTACTGGAAAGTGCACTTGCCTCCGATTCCGTGCTAAAGATTGAGAAGAAATTGTCGCAAAAGTTCCCTGCCGACCAGCGTTTTTCCTTCGAAAACCGGAATGGAGCCATCATTCGCCAGTATTCTTCGGCCTATACCATTGCTTACGACCGGGAAATGAATGGGATGGTGGAAAGACGGATGCGCTCGGCCATCCTTGCTGTTGCGAGTTGCTGGTACACCGCCTGGGTAAATGCGGGTCAACCCTCTTTGCGCCAGCTCTCCCAGCCAGGCTGGGACGAAGCTGAACGGGCGGAACTGGAACAAATACAGACAGCATGGCAAAAAGGTGAAATCCTGGGGCGCGAACACTGAATTCTGTTGATATATTAACAATTCTACGGCACCGTTTGGGGCTGATGCTTACAATGTAAACTGCTATCTTTGCTCCTCTTAAAAAACCTTGTAGTGACGCAGACTGAACAATTGAAAATGCACAACTTCAACGCAGGCCCATCTATTTTACCAAAAGAAGTTTTTGAGGAAGCAAGCCGGGCAGTTTTAAACTTTAATGATACAGGACTTTCCATTCTGGAAATCGGTCACCGCACACCATTGTTTGAAGCTGTATTACAGGAGGCAATCAGCCACGCACGCGAGTTGATGAAACTGGATAGCGACCATGAAGTATTATTTCTCCATGGTGGTGCAAGCACACAGTTTATGCAGGTGCCGATGAACCTGCTCGATACAAATGAAGTAGCAGCATACACAGATACCGATGTTTGGGGAACGAAAGCTATCAAAGAAGCGAAACTCTTTGGTCATGTAGAAGTGGTGGCTGGGTCGAAAGACAAAAACTATACGTATTTGCCAAAAGGCTTTCGTGTTCCGGCAACTGCAAAGTATCTGCATCTTACAACCAACAATACAATTTACGGTACACAGTGGCAGGACCTGGAAGCGTTTTACGCTTACAATGTGCCGCTGGTTGCCGATATGAGCAGTGATATACTGAGTCGCGAAATTGATTTTAACAGGTTCGACCTGATATATGCAGGTGCACAAAAAAATATTGGTGCTGCAGGTGTAAACATGGTGGTAGTAAATAAAAATATACTGGGTAAAACCACACGCCAGATACCCACCATGATGGACTATCGCAATCACATTGCAAATGGTTCCATGTTGAATACACCTCCTGTATTTGCTATCTACATTTGTATGCTCACGCTACGATGGCTTACAAACAATGGCGGCGTGGAGGCGATACAAAAGAAAAAATGAAGCCAAGGCAAAATTGTTTTACGATACATTAGATAGCCTGCCCATCTTCCGTGGTACTGTTGCAAAAGAAGATCGCAGTAAGATGAATGGTGTGTTTGTAATGGATGATGCGGAACTTGAAAAAGAATTTGCTGCTCGTTGCAAAGCAGAAGGCATGTATGGTGTGAAAGGCCACCGCTCCGTCGGCGGATTCCGTGTATCGATGTATAATGCGTTGCCTTATGAAAGTTTGGTATCGCTGACAGATTTGATGAAAGACTTTGCAGCGAGTAAAGCGTGAGGAGACAAACGGGAAACGGCAAACGGGAAACGGCAAACGTGAAAATCGGCAAACGGGAAACCGCAAACGTGAAAATCGGCAAACGTGAAAGAACAATATGTAAATGTTCTTTGAACGCTAATACGCTTAGCCGGTTCCTGAACTTTAAAAAGACCTCTGCGAACGCTGCGTGAAAAAACGGGAAACGTCTCAAACAAATAATAAAAAAACCAGCATCAATAATATGGCAAAAATTCGTCCTTTTCGCGCACTTCGTCCAACAGTTGAACTGGCTGCGCAAATTGCATCACGACCGTATGATGTTTTAAACAGTGAAGAAGCACGCGTAGAAGCCGGCAATAATCGCCATTCATTTCTCCATATTACCAAAGCAGAAATTGACCTGCCTGCAGATACTGATACGCATAGCCAACAGGTATATGACCAGGCTGCTGCCAATCTGCAGGCTTTCCGCGAAAATGGTTTTTTGTTGCAGGAAGAAAAACCCTGTTATTATATCTATCAACTCATTATGGATGGCCGTAGCCAGACCGGATTGGTTTGTGCTTCGTCGGTTGAAGATTATTTTAATGATGTAATTAAAAAGCACGAATTCACCCGTCCTGAAAAAGAAAAAGACCGTATCGATCATATGCGCACCATTCGTGCACAAACTGGAAACGTATTCCTGGCATGCAACAATGTGGCTGAGATGGATGCGGTAATAGATGCCTGGAAGAAAAACAACGCACCCGTTTATGATTTCACTGCGGAAGACGGTGTTGCGCACAGCATCTGGGTGGTAAATGATGACGCAACGGTTGCAAACATCACCGAGATTTTCGCTTCAAAAGTTCCTGCAACTTATATTGCTGATGGTCACCACCGTGCTGCATCAGCAGCCAAAGTGAGCCAGGCGCTGCCCGACAGCGAGGACGCGAAATACTTTCTCACAACAATTTTCCCCGCTTCGGAACTGGCGATTATGGATTATAACCGCGTAGTGAAAGACCTCAACGGCCTCGATGCCGAGGACTTTATCAGCGCCATACAGGAAGATTTTACCATTGCGGAGAGTGCAGAAGCTGTAAAACCTTCCACATTACATGAATTTGGCATGTATCTGGATAATAAATGGTACATCCTCACTGCCCTGGAAGGAACTTATACCGAAGACCCGATCGGCGTACTGGATGTATCTATTCTTTCTAATAATATACTCGATAAATTGTTGGGTATAAAAGACCAGCGAACGGATAAAAGAATTGACTTTGTAGGTGGCATCCGTGGGTTGAAAGAACTGGAGCGCAGGGTAAACAGTGGTGAAATGAAAATCGCATTCAGCCTGTACCCAGTAACTATTCAACAGTTGTTTGATATTGCCGACAGCGGCAATGTAATGCCTCCAAAAAGTACCTGGTTCGAACCAAAATTGAGGGATGGATTGCTGACCCATATCATTTAAAAACCAATGATCGGGAAACGGCCAATGCAACTTCCTCCCTGATGAAACATCTAAAACAATATGAAAAAAATCTTCAACACCGTATTCGCACTTTTTATCGTGACCAGCCTGTTTGCGCAGGACGGCGACCCAAAGGAATTGCACCAGACTGCGAAAGCTTTTATGCGTACCGGCGACTGGGATAATGCCGTGATGGTACTAAAGAGAGGGCTGGCAGCAGACCAGAATAACCTCGAGATGCAAAAAGACCTCGTGATGTGTTATTACCTGAAACGCGACTATGTACGTGCGATGGAAGGCGTGAAATCATTGGTGGATCGCCCGGATGCCGACGAAGTAAGCTTTCAGATTGCAGGCAACGTGTACAAAGCACTGGAAGAAGTGAAGGAATGTGAAAAGATGTACAAAAAAGCATTGAAGAAGTTTCCAAAAAGCGGACCGCTCTATAGCGAATACGGTGAACTGCTTTGGTCTGCAAAAAAATTTGACGCGATCGATCAATGGGAAAAAGGAATTGAAGTGGATCCCGCTTATAGCGGCAACTACTACAACGCTGCGATGCATTACTATTATGCAAAAGACAAAATCTGGACAATCATCTACGGCGAAATTTTCATCAACATGGAAAGCCGCAGTGAAAGAGGTGCTTCCATGAAAGAACTTTTGCTGAAAGCATATAAAGAAAAAGTATTTGCGGAAGCAGATATCATGAAAGGGGAAGAGAAAAATAAAAGCGAATTTGCCAAAGCCGTATTGCAAACGCTGGCAAAACAAAGTTCACTCGCCAATAAAGGCCTGAACGTTGAAAGCCTTACAATGATCCGCTCACGTTTTATCCTCGACTGGTTTGCTACTTACAGTTCAAAATTCCCCTACAAACTTTTCGACTACCAACGCCAGTTGCTCCAGGAAGGAATGTTTGAAGCCTATAACCAATGGCTCTTTGGACCGGTAGAAAACCTGGCCAATTATGACCAGTGGACAAAAACCCACGCGGAGGCATTTGAAGCGTTTGATAAATTCCAGAAAAACCGCGTTTTCAAAATGCCTGCAGGACAGTATTATAAATAACCGGAGCCTCTCTTAAATCTTTAGGGTTGAACGTTTAATGCGCAAAAAGTGAGCGCGATTAAGCATTCAACCCTATATTTTTTGCGTTCAAATTCAAGCCCGTAACCCCCTGTCCAAAGCTTTTGGCACACCGATCAAATTTACCTATATTGACCTCATTTCTAAGCTACTAAAGCATCGATTGCATGACAGAACCGCGCCGTTTATTCGATTGTATTAACTATCACCTCGAAAGAAAACCATTGGATGTGATGTTCGCAGCCAAGGAAGCTGGCCAGTGGAAAACCTATAGCACTAAAGAAACTTCAGATATTGTAAACCGGTTGAGTGGCGGACTGCTGTCGCTCGGAATTGGTGCAAACGACATGACCGTTGAAGGGCGCGACAAAGTCGCTATCCTGGCCAAAAACCGTCCCGAATGGCTGATGTTGGACCTGGCAGTACAGCAAATTGGCGCCATCCTTACGCCTGTTTATCCCACCATCAATGTTCATGAACTGGAATTCATCCTGCATGATGCACAGGTAAAAGCTGTTTTTGTAAATGATGAAGAACTCTATCACAAAGTTCTTAGTCTGAAAGAAAAAGTGCCCAGCCTGCAGCATATTTTCACTTTTGAACATGTACCGCATGCGCAGCACTGGAAAGAAGTGCTGGGTATGGCAACGCCCGAACTCATCAACAGCGTTCCAGTTATTTCAGAAAAGATCAATTATGAAGATGTAGCAACCATACTTTATACTTCAGGTACTACCGGTACGCCAAAAGGTGTGATGCTCACGCACAGCAATATCCTTTCGAATGTGATTGCCTGCCTCCCCTGCTTCCCTCCGGGTGAGGATATGAAATCGCTGAGCTTCCTGCCGCTGAACCATATCTTCGAAAAGATGGTGAGCTACCTCTACCTGTTTCGCGGTACTTCCATTTATTATGCAGAAAGCCTGGAGACGATTGGCGACAACCTGAAAGAAGTAAAACCCGATATGTTTACCACGGTTCCACGATTGCTTGAGAAAGTGTACGACAAGATCATGGCGAAAGGAACTGAGCTCACTGGTATTAAGAAAAACTTTTCTTCTGGGCACATGGTCTGGCAGAGAAATTCGAGATCAATAAAAACCAGGGCTTCTGGTACAATTTTCAACTGGGCCTGGCAAACAAACTTATTTTCAGCAAATGGCGCGAAGCGCTGGGTAATAACCTCCGCTGCATTGTAACAGGGGGCGCTGCCTGCCAGGTAAGACTGATACGCATCTTTACTGCTGCACGCATTCCCATTATGGAAGGTTATGGATTAACGGAGACATCTCCCGTAATTTCAGTTAACCGCTTCCAGGAAAAAGACCGCAAGTTTGGAACCGTAGGTCCATTGATTGATGGTGTGGAAGTAAAAATTGCGGAAGATGGCGAGATCCTCAGCAAAGGCCCACATATTATGCTGGGTTATTACAAACGTCCCGACCTCACTGCAGAAGCGATTACCGATGGCTGGTTCCATACCGGCGATATCGGTACAATGCTGGAAGGACGTTTCCTGAAAATTACAGACCGCAAGAAAGAACTTTTTAAAACCAGTGGTGGTAAATATGTAGCGCCGCTGCCTGTTGAAAAATAAACTGAAAGAATCGCCATTTATTGAACAGGTAATGGTAGTGGGACCCGAGAGAAAATTCGTGGGCGCGCTCATCATCCCTTCTTTCCCCAACCTGCGCGAATGGGCAAAAAACCATGAGATTCCCGAAAGCACAAACGAAGAGCTGATACAAAACCCGAAAGTAAACGACCTGTATAAAGAGATTGTAGAAGGCTTCAACAAATTTTTTAACCATGTAGAACAGGTGAAGAAATTTGAACTGCTGCCCAACGAATGGGGTATTGAAACGGGAGAGATGACGCCGAAACTATCCATGAAACGAAAAGTGATTATGGAGAAGTACCGGGATGCAATTGAACGCATCTACAAATAGAAAAAAGGCGCCTGACGGCGCCTTTTTCTATGCTGCGGTAGAGCGTCGTTTTAGGTTACATGCACGTTTTACCAGGACTTTGTCTTTCCTGGAGGATTTTCCAGCGCCTTTTAGAAACTACGAACGGATTGGTTTAACGATTGCATGAATACTTTAAACAGTTTCTACCGCAGCATTTTTTATAATAAAGGGGCCTTTCGGCCCTTTTATTATAAAAAATTTTGGATCATAAAATATATTAATCGTAATATTACGATTGATATGGGATTGACTAAAACGGAAATATTCACGGAAAAGCAAAACCGGCTTGCACGAATGATGAAGGCCTTAGGCCACCCGGCCAGGATCGCGATCATTCAGCATTTGATCAAGGCCCAGGTATGCATTTGTGGTGAGTTGGTGGAAGAATTGGGCCTGGCTCAGGCCACCATCAGCCAGCATTTGAAGGAGCTTAAAAACGTTGGATTGATAAAGGGTAATATCGACGGAACCAGTGTTTGTTATTGCATTGATGCTAAAGTGTGGAATCAATACCGTACAGCGTTTGAAGCTTTTTTTGTACCGTATGTGAACAAGGATAACTGCTGTTAAATTTTTTTGAAACCATTCATCGTAATATTACAATCAATAAAACATTTTATATGCAAACTGAGCAAGAATTGAAAAATCTCGTAAAACAGAAATACACCGAGATAGCATTACAGGATAAAGATGCAAATCAGACCTCCTGCTGCGGCTCCGGTTGTTGTAGCACCGAAGTGTATAACATTATGACCGACGATTACTCGAACATGAAGGGTTACGCTGCGGATGCTGACCTCGGATTGGGTTGTGGTTTACCTACCCAATTTGCCAAAATCAGGCAGGGCGATACTGTTATTGATCTTGGATCAGGTGCAGGCAATGATGTGTTCATTGCAAGAGCGGAAACCGGGGAAAACGGCAAGGTGATTGGAATTGATTTCACACCTGCAATGATTGAGAAAGCTAAAGCAAATGCGGCCAAACTTGGCTATACCAATGTTGAATTCAGGCAGGGAGATATTGAACAGATGCCCGTAGATGATAACACCGCTGATGTAGTTGTTAGTAATTGCGTTTTAAACCTTGAACCAAATAAGAAAGCTGTCATCAATGAAATATACCGTGTGCTTAAACCAGGTGCCCATTTTAGCATCTCAGACATCGTACTTCAAGGCGATCTTCCAAAGCCTTTGCAGGAAGCTGCTGAAATGTATGCCGGATGTGTGTCAGGTGCTATTCAGAAAAATGATTACCTGAATCTTATAACAGAAGCCGGGTATGTAAACGTTACACTCCAAAAAGAAAAACCCATTATCATTCCCGATGATATACTTCAACAGTATTTATCTGAAGAAGAATTAACCCAGTTTAAAAATTCAAACATGGGAATTTATAGTGTAACGGTTTACGCCGACAAACCAAACGCCATAAAAGCATGCTGCGGTCCCGAATGCTGTAACTAAAAATACGAAAGAATCATATCTCGTTGCGTTCAAAACTATACGTTAACCGTTAATGCAACCCTACCGCAGCATTTATAATAATAAAGGCGCCCTTAGGCGCCTTTATTATTATAAATCGGTGATCGGCTTATACTTTGGTACGAGTGATTTCATAATCAACCATGCAAGCAAATACATGACCGCGCAAATCACAAACATGATGGTATAACCTGTTTCTATATTTCCAAGTGCTTTGTATTTATCGAATAATGCGCCACCGAGTTTGGAAAGGATAACGCCTCCAATTCCACCGGCCATACCGCCGATACCAACAACAGAACCTACCGCTCTTTTGGGGAACATATCAGAAACCGTTGTGAAAATATTCGCGCTCCAGGCCTGGTGTGCTGAAGCTCCCACACCAATTAATAGTACAGGAATCCAGTAGCTGTAACTACCCAAAGGTTGCGCTGCTAAAATCACCAGCGGGAATAATGCAATGATAAACATCGCACGCATACGACCATCGTATTCATTGTATCCCTTTTTGATAAAATACATTGGGAACCATCCGCCGCCAATACTTCCAAACATCGTCATACTATACAAAACAAAAAGAGGGAATACAATCGCTGTACCTGTCATTCCAAATTGTGCTTCCATATATTTTGGAAGCCAGAAAAGGAAGAACCACCATACACCATCGGTCATAAACTTGCCTACAGTGAAAGCCCAGGTTTGCCGATAGCCTAACAGCTTAAACCAACGGAATTTTTCTTCAGACTCCTTCACAGGTTCTGCTGGCTTTTCAAATTCCAGGTTGTTTTCTTCATTGATATATGCGAGCTCCGCAGCAGAAAGGCGTTTTTGGTTTGCAGGAGTAGCATAATAGTGATTCCAGAAAAAGATCCATAGAAATCCGACGGCACCTACGAGGATGAATGCCATTTGCCATCCCCAGAATTCAGCGATATACGGAACAGTGAGTGGCGCAAGAATTGCACCCACATTTGCACCTGAATTAAAAATACCAGTGGCAAATGATCTTTCTTTCTTTGGAAAATATTCAGCAGTTGCTTTGATGGCGGCTGGAAAGTTTCCTGCCTCCCCAACAGCCAGTACTGCACGCGAGATCATAAAACCTATAATAGATGCTGGCACTGCTGCAATTCCCACCCAGGCCAGCACTGAATTTGCTGCATTTCCGAGCGGCACTGCAAATGCATGCATGATTGCACCAATTGACCAGATAATAATTGCCCAGATATAACCAGCCTTTGTGCCCAGCTTATCAATAAAACGACCCGCAAACAAAAGCGAGATCGCGTATACAAACTGAAATACTGCGGTAATATTGGCATAATCAGAGTTCGTCCAACCAAATTCGGCCGAAAGGTCAGTAGCCAGTAAACTGAGAACCTGCCTGTCGAGATAGTTGACCGTTGTTGCAAAAAACAACAGACCGCAGATGGTCCACCTGTATTTTCCTATTTGCTGCATGATCGTTTGTTGCCCACAAATCGCGGGCTTTTATAGTGATGATTGATTTATCAATTATTGCGAACTCGTTTCACCAGTTCAATCGCTTCTTTTGTCAGACTTCTTAATTTATCAAAATCCCTTTTTGCGAGCAGGTCTTTACTAATCAACTTACTCCCCAACCCAACGGCGCATACCCCCGCATCGAACCAGCCACGAATGTTTTTTTCTTCTACTTCCACACCACCAGTTGGCATCATATTTAATCCGGGAAATAATTCGCGAACGCCACTTACAAACCCTGGTCCCAGTACATTGCCGGGAAATAATTTCACCAGGTTACATCCCGCTTTCTGCGCCACATGTATTTCTGTAGGCGTCATACAACCGGGTATCCATAATTTTTTATGCAAATAAGCACGATCGGCAATATCAGCGTCAAACACAGGACTGATCAGCATATCAGCACCTGCGGCAATGAAATCATCCGCCTGCTCTGCAGTTCGAATCGTTCCAACTGCGATTTTTAAATCAGGAAGTCCATCTTCTTTTAAAGAAAGCAGCTGCCTGAAATTCGCAAGCGCATTTTCGCCACGATTGGTAAATTCTATCACGCGAATACCACATTCATACAAAACCCGTACAATGTCTTTGCACAATTCCGCATCATCATGATAAAACAGGGGAAGTATACCCTGTTCATTTATCGCTGCGATCCCTTTCTCCATACTATCCATAATCATCCATATTTTAACCAACTACTTTGTGTTGTTGTAAGCGGGAATAAATTTCTTCAGTTGTCTGCCTGGTAGCATCACCTTTCTCATACAATTTACCGACGGCTGCAGCCGCTGCAAAATTGATGATGTCGGAAACAGCATGATTGTTTACCAGTCCGTAAATCAATCCGCCCATAAAACAATCGCCACTACCTACACGATCGACCGCGTCGCCCATTTGGAAAACAGCAGAGCGGGCGCGTTGCTGATTATTTTCTATTACTGCAAAATAGTCTTTCTCTAACCGGAATGTATATGCAAGGCAGCGTGTTTTGGGAAACCTTCTCTTCACAGAATCCATGCTTTCATAAGCACCGGCTTCTAAATTGCTATGGCTCACGCCTACACTGTCCTTTAATGGAGATGTTATACCAAGCAGACTTTCTGCAGCCCAGGCATTCCCCATAATTACATCGCAATATTCAACCATAGACGGCATAATCTCCACTGGCTTTTTCCCATATTGCCACAATTTCGCGCGATAGTTTAAATCGATGGAAACTGTTAACCCTTTTTCACTTGCAGCTTTTGCCCCTTCGAGGCAAACAGCGGCAACATCTTCATTCAATGCAGGGCTGATAGCACTGAAATGAAACCAGCTTTTGTTTTTTAAAACAAGATCCCAATCGATCATTCCCGGTTTTAATCCGGCAAATGAGCTATATGCACGATCGTAAATAACGCCCGCATTTTTCAAATCGGCACCCGACGGCAGGTAATAAGAACCAATGCGTTCGCCACGAAACTGAATGGCGCTGCTACCAATTCCTTTTGCATTGATATAATCTACAATCTCACGACTGAGATAATGATCAGGTATTGCTGTTGAATAGGCCACTGGTACATTCCAGTTTGCAAGTGCCTGCGCAACATTCAGCTCGGCGCCACCAACATACACAGGCATGCTTGATTCTTTAATCCACTGCCCCTGTAAGGCCGGTGACAGTCTTAGCAACAATTCGCCAAAACACAAAACCTGTTTTTGATCCGTATTCAATTTATCGTTCGATTTAAAAATTCTTCATTACAACTACTGCAAACTCACAACGGGCGCTGGATCCATATCGGTGAATGTTTTGTTTTCACCCGCCATTCCCCAGATAAAACCATAGTTGGCAGTTCCACAACCGAAGTGTACACTCCAGGGCGGTGATATTACAGCTTCATGATTGGCCATTACAATATGGCGTGTTTCCTGTGGCTGACCCATAAAGTGGAAGATACGCTGGTCTTGTGGTACATCAAAGTAAAAATACACTTCCATGCGCCGTGTATGTGTATGTGGTGGAACCGAATTCCAAACGCTTCCGGGAGCAAGTACCGTCAACCCCATTACCAACTGGCAGCTTTGCAAACCATCAGCATGAATGTATTTATAAATGGTGCGTTGGTTTGAGGTGGATGCATCGCCCAACTGCACAGGTGCCGCTTCTTCTTTGAGCAGCGCGCATTGGGATAAGTATGATGTGCCGGCGCCGACAACAGGTAAAATACCGCTGGATTACCGGCATCGCTACTGGTGAATTGTACTTCGCGTGTGCCTTTTCCCAGATAAAGCGCATCGAGTTTTTGCAAAACAAATACTTCTCCATCAGCCATCACCGACCCGGGCCCGCCCACATTAATAATACCTAACTCCCGACGCTCAAGGAAATATGCTGCACGCAATTCAGGATGATTGGGTAAAGAAATGGTTTGTTTTATGGGATGTACGCCACCCACGATCATTCGATCGTAGTGCGAATACACCAGCTCCACCTGGTCGGGGCGTATTAATTGCTGAATTAAAAACTGTTCACGGAGTTCTTCTGTGGAAAAACCCTTTACTTCTTTCGGACTGTTTTCGAATCTTATTTGCATGTGAGATTAAATTTAATTTGATGATCGATGATCGATGACCGATGAGCGATGATCGATGACCGATGACCGATGACCGATGATCGATGACCGATGACCGATGACGGAAGTAGTTTGGCGAAGCAAGATACCCTTCCCTATTGCGAGATCGGTACACCCGCACCTTAATCAGCCATCCACCATCCACCATCCACCATCCACCATCAACCATCAACCATCCACCATCCACCATCGATCATCGACCATCGATTCCCTTACCTCCCCATCCAACCTCCATCCACGGTTAAAATGGTACCGTGAACGTAGGAGGAGGCTGCGGAGGAAAGGAAGACAGTTGCTCCTTTCAGGTCACTGGCTTCGCCCCAGCGGCCTGCAGGTATACGATCTAAAATGGATTTACTTCTTACAGCATCTGCACGCAGCGCCGACGTATTGTCGGTTGCAATATAACCAGGTGCAATGCCGTTTACATTAATTCCTTTCGACGCCCATTCATTCGCAAATGCTTTTACCAGGCTCGATACAGCGCCTTTGCTTGCTGCATAACCGGGAACAGTAATACCACCCTGGAAACTCAATAACGAACAGGTAAATATTATTTTACCCGAACCTTTTTCTAACATGTGCTTACCTACTTCCCGTGCAAGTATAAATGGCGCATCAAGGTTAATATTTAAAACATTATCCCAATCGCTATCACTATGTTCGGCAACGGGCGCGCGACGAATGGTGCCGGCATTGTTTACAAGGATATCAATGGCTTTATTTTCAGCCAGTAATTTTTGTATGAAAGAATAGAGACTTTCACGATCGGAAAAATCTGCCTGGTAAGCAGTAAACTTTTTCCCTAACGCTTTCACTTCATTTCCTACATCACTGTTCTGCAAATCGAGCGTTGCCGAAACACCAATGATATCGGCACCAGCTTCTGCAAGTCCAATCGCCATTGCTTTACCGATTCCGCGGTTGCAACCTGTAACCAGTGCTACTTTTCCAGAAAGATCAAACTGTTGTAAAATGTTCATGATATGATTTATGCAATTTCTTTTTTTACCAGGTGCAGGTACTGCATCCAGTTGCCAGTTGAAATAATTGCGGTTATTATTGAAACAAATATCCTGCACCACTTTGCCGATCCAGTTAATGTCATTAGGCAGTTCGCCATTTTCTATTTCGCTACCTAATAAATTACAAAGTATACGACGGAAATATTCGTGGCGTGGGAAAGACAGGAAGCTCCGTGAGTCGGTAAGCATTCCGATAAAGCGGCTCAACAAACCCATATTGGAAAGGGCATTCATTTGTTTCACCATTCCATCTTTTTGATCGAGGAACCACCATGATGAACCCCATTGCACTTTTCCTGCAATAGAACCATCATTAAAGTTACCAATCATGGTTGCAAACAATTCATTGTCGGCAGGATTCAGGTTATAAAGAACTGTGCGCGCAAGTTTATTGTTGGTATCCAGTTTATCCAGGAAACGTGCGAGACTTTTTCCCTGGCGAAAATCACCGATGGAATCCCAACCGGTATCAGGTCCCAGTTGCTGCATCATGCGGGTATTGTTGTTGCGCAAAGCACCCAGGTGAAATTGTTGAACCCATCCCTTTTCCCAATCCCATTCAGCAAAATGAATCAGCATCGCCGATTTAAATTTCCTTTGTTCCGTATCACTCAGCTCTTTGCCACCATGTATTTTATGGAAAATGGAATCAATTTCTGCTCCGGTAAAATCATCGGCATAAATTTCTTCCAGGCCATGATCTGAAACGGAGCAACCCATGGATGCAAAAAAATCATGACGGTTTTGAAGCGCATACAAAAAATCGTCAAACGAAGAGATGGCGATATTAGTAGCTGCTTCCAGTTTTTTTACATAATTATTAAAAGTGGACGCGTTGCTTACATTCATTGCCATATCGGGACGGAATGCAGGCAAAACCGGAATAGAAAAACCGTCGTCAATTAATTGTTGATGCCAGTGCAGGTCATCAACGGGGTCATCGGTGGTACAAACCAGTTTTACATTCATTTTTTGCAACAAACCGCGCACTGAAAACGCTTTTGTTTGCAGCATGGCTGTTGCTTCCTGGTAAATCTTTTCAGCAGAGTCGCCATTTAAAATATCCTGTATGCCAAAATAACGACGCAGTTCAAGATGCGTCCAGTGATATAAAGGATTGCGTAATGTATACGGAACTGTTTGCGCCCATGCTTGGAACTTATCACGGTCAGACTGGTTGCCGGTGCAGAAACTTTCGTCTACACCATTTGTACGCATCGCTCTCCATTTGTAATGATCACCATATAGCCACGCCTGTGTGATGTTTGCGAATTGTGTATCATCGGCAATCTGCTGCGGAGGCAGGTGGCAATGGTAATCAATAATGGGCATCGGGCTTGCATACTCATGATACAGCCTTTGCGCTGTTGTTGTTTTCAGTAAGAAATTCTCGTCCAGAAACTGTTTCATACACTCGGTTTGAAAAATTAATTGGTGCAAATCCATTAAAGGGAAACACCTCTTTTCCATGGAATGAAATCATCCTGGTTTAATTGCACCGCTTTGGGTATTACCTCGCCACTGGCGGCGCGGATACAATAATCCAGCATTTCTTCTCCCATTTCTTCTATCGTCTTTCAGGCCATCAATGATGGGTCCTGTATTAATGTCAATAATATCCGCCATACGATTTGCCAACTCTGTATTGGTTGCCACTTTGATTGTTGGACAAACAGGGTTGCCAGTTGGCGTACCCAATCCCGTGGTAAACAGAATCAATGTGGCGCCGCTAGCAGCTTTACCTGTTGTTGCTTCCACATCATTCCCCGGTGTGCACACAAGGCTTAAGCCAGGTTTGGTAGCGGGCTCTGTATAATCCAACACATCTACAACCGGTGATGTACCCCCTTTACGGCAGGCCCCAACACTTTTAATCGCATCGGTTATCAATCCATCGCGAATATTACCAGGCGATGGATTCATATGAAAACCTGATCCCACCTGCATGGCGCGATCGTTGTAGGATGTCATCAGGTGAATAAACTTTTTCGCGGCAGCTTCTTCTTTTGTCCTGTCGATGAGCTCCTGTTCCGCACCGCAGAGTTCAGGAAATTCAGCAAGCAGTACTTTACCGCCCAATCCTACAAGTAAATCGCTGCAATAACCCACGGCAGGGTTCGCGCTTATTCCACTAAAGCCATCACTCCCGCCACACTTCACACCCAGCACCAACTGATCGAGTGATGCCGGCGCGCGTTTTAGTTTATTGATTTCAACCAAACCCAAAAATGTCTGTCGAATAGCTTCTGTTACCAGCTCTTCTTCACTTTGCGATTGTTGTTGTTCAAAAACCAGCAGCGGTTTGCTGAAGTTTGGATTGCGTTCTTTCAATGATTCAAGCAATTCGCTGGTTTGCAAATTCTGGCAACCTAAACTCAATATTGTTACTCCGGCCACATTCGGATGGTCTGCGTATGCAGCAAGTAGTTTACCCAGCATGGTAGCATCCTGGCGTGTACCGCCGCAACCACCCTGGTGGTTTAAAAATTTTATTCCTTCTACATTGGGAAATACACGTTGCGATGGTGTATTCTCTTCCTCCAGTTCAATCGTTGTTTCGCTGATATCTTTTCCCTGTTGGTATGCTTTTAATAAAGCACGTGTTTTCTTTTTTATACTTATCAGTAACAGCATACCCCAACTCATTGTGCAGTGCCTCGCGAATTACATCGAGGTTTCGGTTTTCGCAAAAAACAGTTGGCATAAAAAGCCAGTAGTTAGCAGTACCCACGCGACCATCAGGGCGGTGGTAACCCATGAATTTGCGATCTTTAAATTTTGAAACATCGGGCGCCTGCCATTGATAGTTCGATGGCCGATAGACAAAGGGGTCAGCCTGGTGTTTGGTATTATCGGTGGTCATACGTTCACCTGCGCGAACAGGTGTCTGCAGTTTACCCACCGTTACACCATACATAGTGATGTGCTCTCCCTTCTGCATATCACGCATGAAGAATTTATGTTTAGCCGGAATCACTTCCACAAGTGTATATTCCTTTCCGTCGTGTGAAATAGTAGCACCTGCTGGCAGCGATTGCAATGCCACCAGCACATTATCATCTTTATGAATTTTTAATACCAGGTTTCCCATGCGTTAATTCGTTTGTATTACGTGTTCAGCACGCAAGATAGCCACTGCACCTTCCTGTTGCAACAACTCCAGCTGGCGGGCCACTAATTTTTCCCATCCGGCAAATTGGGTAAGGTCCATTCCCCAGAATGCTTCGTTTTTACAAACATTATTTACTACGGAAGCAGCATCATTTGTTTGCCAGTAACGGGCAAAGAACGGTGCGCTCTCGTCGTTGATGATATATTCCACTCCTTTTCGTTTGCCAACGAACTGCCCGGGAAGTTTTTCTTCGCATTTCATAAACAGAATGAAGGCCGCGAACCCAAGTGCCATACATGCAGGTGCCTCACCGTGCTTTTTTATAATAACGCTGCAAGAGTGGTATATTTCGCATACCCATCTTCGATGTAAAGTTCATCGAAATACTGATCCATTTATGTTCGAGGAACGGATTACGAAAACGATCCAGCACCGTGTTTGCATATACACAGGATTCGTTATAAGAAACCAGATCCTGCGGTACCCCGTCAGCAATCTCCACCATCATGAGTCGGCGAATGAAAGCAGAAAACTGTTCGTCGGCGAGTGCTTCTTTCACAGTTTCAAACCCGGCTAAATGTGCCAGTCCACAACTGAATGTATGTGTACCATTCAGCAAGCGCAGTTTCAGCTCCCTGAATTTTTCAATGCGGTCGGCGATAATCATTCCTTCGTTTACCGATTCGAAAGAAAGTACTTCTTTCACGCGTGGTGATGTTGCTTCAATTGCCCACAGGTTAAAAGGTTCTGCGCTGATCATCAGTTGATCTTCATAACCCAGTTGTGCACACAATTGCTGAAACTCGGCTGCCGGTGGTTTGCCAGGAACAATGCGATCGACCAGTGAATTGCAGAAATGATTATGCTGTTGCAGCCAGTTGGTGAACTCACTATCCAGCTCATTATAATTTGCAAGTTCAAGTACAATTGATTTCAGCCTGCTGCCATTATCCGTTAGCAATTCCGTTGGCACAATCACCATACCTGCTTCGGGAGCACCTTTAAAATGAACAAAGCGTTTGAAAAGGAAAGAAAGCAATTTTCCCGGATAGGATTGGGGTACTCCATCCCGTACATTCTCTTTCTGCAAAACAATACCAACTTCAGTTGTATTGCTGATAATAATCTGCATGTCCCTGCTTTCTGCGCATTGCAGAATAGCATCCCACTGGCTGCTGGCTGTAAGCACGCGGCTGATTGCACTGTTCACCCAGTATTGTTCAATCCTGTTGTTGTTTACAATACCTCTTTCTGCAATTGTATATAAACAATCCTGCGATGCAAATTCATCTGTGCCACCTGATGCAGTAGATTTCACCACAACCACACGGCCATTAAACACGCCATTCCTGTTGGCAACATCAATAAAATAATCCGGAAGCCCGCGGAGTAACACTCCGGTGCCAAATTGTAATACACGTTCGGGTAAATCCTTATACCCCTTTGGTGGAAAATGAAGATTTCCCTTTGCAGGAATTGCTGCCAATGAAGCGTTGTTTAATTTCAGTTCCAAAACACTCAGTTTTTATGGTTTCCAGCGACTTCCGAAAACCCAGTTAATGGTAATGTCTTTTTTATTTAGCCCCCGGGCAAATTGTTTGCGTACCAGGCAAAATCTTTTCCGCCTTTGCGACGGCAATCCGCGAAATAAACGCGATGCCCCCAACGAAAAGCAGCAGGATTATCCACTCTTTTTTACAGGCTCATCGCGCATGTTGTCATCAAATTCACAGTTGACAAAATACATCTGTGCATCGCGGTGATAACGTGCAAGGCGAAAGCCATCAAATCCTTTGAACCGGCAATTCAACATTACCGATTTTGAATCTTCATTAGCCGATCCATCGTGCCATACTGCTGCGGTGCCGCTATGTGCGATAAACTCACAGTTTTCGGCCCAGGCCCAACCACGCGGACAATACAAATCCACTCCTCCCTCCATAATGCAATCGCGGAAATACCACATTCCATTCAGCACTTCCCAGGGACTCATGGTATCGCCTCCAAATGAGCGAAAATGACAGTTAATAGCTTTCAATCTCGTTGCGTTCAGCGTACGCACTGCCATTTGATGACCATCCTTTCTTATCAGTTTCCTGCCTCCATTCGTTGTATCATTTGCACAGGGAATGGAAAGCGTATCTGAATAATCAAATCCAAAACTGTTTGTAATCGTAAGATTTCGCAGTTCAATATCATTTGCACCTACATTTAAAACCGCTACGCCCCAATCGTCCTGGTGGTTACAGCGCCACGCGTCTCGTGCGATTGCAGCTGTAATAATCGTTCCGCTTCTGTTTTCTCCTTCGAGACGGATATTCGATTTCTCGATATAGACCTTCTCTTTGTAAGTTCCGTTTTTAATAAAAATGGTTCTTACTATTGCCGATTCATCAGGCAGGCTGTTAATAGCACCCTGCACCGTACGAAAATCACCCGAACCGTCAGCAGCCACTACCACGCGTTGCTGCGCAATCAAAGAGCCGGTATAAAACAACAATGCTATCGTGAGCAAATGCCGCATTATTTCTTCTTCGCATTTTTAAGCAACCATTCAGCAATGTCTTCAGCGGCTCCGAGGTTATCGAAGTCGGCAGGCAGCCTGCGGCCATCCACATATTCGTTGTACAACCAGGGATCACCTACAGCCAGCACAGCACCTTTGCCATATTTCGCGATGGCGATAATTACATCTCCGCCTTCAGTTACCACAGGTTTTGCGGGTGCTGTTACCGACAATGCACTTATCTCCTTCAGAAAAACTTTACGCGTTTTGAATACAGGATTTTTCTTGCCAGAAATATAAATGGCTCCCTGCTCGAATATGTCATCCTGCACCATATTGCGGCTCTTCTGTGTAAACTGGATTCCAAATTTTCCGGCAAGCAGGTTGAAGTTGGTCAGTTCACAGTTTGCGCTGTCGTTTGCCAGCAACCACAATACGCCACCTCTTTTACCCAGTCAGCAATTACATCTGCATTTTCTGGAGTCATGTAATTAGGCCTGGGATTGTCTTTTACATGATCGGGATCTACAATGATGTAAACACTTGCATTTGCAAGGTTAGCTGCGGTTGGTTCAACATCGAGATTATCAACAGTAGCACCGAGGCGTTCAAAAGACTGCTGCACCAATCCAAATCCGGGATGCGACCAGCCGCCCCATACATAATGCCAGAGGTATTCGCGGCCTGTAATATCTTTTTCTTTTTCGCTGTTATAATAGCGATCCAAAACCACACGTTTTCCTATGCCTGTTTGAGGGATATCAAGTTTTTCAACTTCAGCGGCGCAAAGAATTGCAGCACCCAGGCCCTTTGGATCATTAACAATTACAGGCTCACTCATGTAATATTCAAAACTGCCATCACGATAAGGTTTGCCGCCAAGGCCTGAAACACTTACCGTGCCATGCAGGTTAAGTTGTCCATTTTCCAGTTTTAAAAACTCTTTTTGAATTCCCTTGAAACCCGTTTTTGCCGCTTTTTTATAACCTGCATCGATATAACCTAATCGTGATGCTTTTGCAAGCGTGTACACGAGCATGCAGGAAGCAGAAGCCTCTTTATAATTTCCTTTTTGTTGCGGAAGATTGGGAATGTCGTACCAAACACCAGATTTTTTATCCTGGAGTTTTACGGCCATTTCTGCAAATCGATTCAGTATGTTGATTAGCTCAGCGCGTTGCGGATGCTCAGCAGGAAAATAATCCAGCACATCTACCAGCGCCATGCCATACCAACCAATCGCGCGGCCCCACACATGTGGCGAGCGACCGGTGGTTTTATCAGCCCATTGTTGCTCGCGACTTTCATCATAGCCATGATAGAGATAGCCGGTTTGCAGATCGCGTGCATTTTTTTCCATCAAAAATAAACTGGCGGGCAATGTCATTGAACGCAGTATCGTCATGAAAAAGTTGCGCATACTGTGCGTAGAACGGCTGCGCCATATAGAGGCCATCCAGCCACATTTGTGAAGGATAAATTTGTTTGTGCCAGAATCCACCTTCTTTTTGTACGTGGGTGCGTTTTTAATTGCGCCCGCAACAGGTCGGCCGCTTTTTTATATTTTTTCTTTCTCTGTAACCTGGTAAATCAACAACAGCAATTTGCCATTATTGATATGATCAATATTGAATTCAGCAGGTTTATACCCTTTGATGGATCCATCTTTTTCTACAAAAAAGTCCATGCTCTTCTGGATATATTCATACCATTTTCCCACGCCGGTTTGTTTCCATACCGATTCCACTCCTTTCAGGATCACTCCCTGGTCGTAGCGCCACTTCGCGGCTTTATCATTTCCAATCAGGAATGAATCAGGCCAGTTATGAATAGCTGTTTGTGCGAGTTGTTGCGATACCGGCACTTGCGCCGACACAGCTTGCACCATTAAAAAGAGACAGCATACTAAAGTAATTCTCATCATGTCTGTCAGTTATTTTTTTGCCTTCGGCGATGATATAATTTTCAGCGCATCCGCATTTGCTCCTAATTCAAACTGTACATCTTTTGCGGCGTCAGCTGTCTTCGTATTGGTAATCTGGATATTTCCACTTCTTTCACCGTTTACACGGGTGAGCAATGGAATATCTTTTTTGAATTGGATGCCGTTTAACTGAATGTTTTTGCTTTGAATGATTTCAATCAAAGGATCCGACTCAGAAGTATTAAGCTGAACATTATTGAACCGGATATTATCAGCTTCCTGTATGTCAAGGCCTTTTTTCGAAGTAATAACCAGGTTATTGAATTCGATATTACTTACCGCCATTTCGGGAACACCACGAATGAACACTGCTTTTTCAGCTCCGTTGCAATAGACGTTAGTGATGGTGAAGTTGCGGAATACAGGTGTAGTTTCATCTACCGGCTTCAGTTCTACTTTAGGCAACTCTCGTTTCTCTCCCGCCATGGGCACCGGATCGCGTGCGGCGTAATACATATCAAAAAGGATTGCTTCTCCGGGAATATCTTTCATATAGATATCGCGGATGTAGATGTTTTCTACAACACCGCCCCTTCCCCTTGTAGTTTTAAAACGAAGCCCGATATCTGCACCAATGAATGTGCAATTGCTTACATGTACATTCTTTACACCGCCACTCATTTCGCTCCCGATCACAAATCCTCCATGCGATGAGTAAACGGTACAGTTGCGAATGATTACATCCTGCGTGGGCATTGCACGTTTCCGACCTTCAGCATCGCGGCCGCTTTTCATGCAAAGCGCATCGTCGCCTACATCAAAAACAGAATTTTCTATTAATACATAACGGCAACTTTCCACATCAATACCATCCCCATTTTGCGCATACCAGGGATTTTTTACCGAGATATTTCGAACGGTGAGATGCTCGCTCATCAATGGATGCAGACACCATGCAGGTGAATTCTGAAACGTGACACCCTCGAGTAAAATGTATTTGCATTGGGTAAGCAATAAAAGATTTGGACGAAGAAAATCTTTTACCGATTCAAAAAAAGCCATGTCTTTCTCTGGAGATATCTGACCTGGATTAGTGAGCCCACTTCCTTTCAAAGACTGCTCCGATGGATACCATGTTTTTTCATCTTTACTTAAAACGCCACCAGAGCTTACCAGTTTCTTCCACTGGCTCGCTGTGAGTTTATCTTTCTTCACCATGCGCCATGCATCACCATTGCCATCGACAATCCCCTTTCCGGTGATACCGATATTAAAGGCATCTGTAGCTGAAATAGGAGATTGATTTCGCATCTGTGGAAGGCCTTCCCAGTTTGCTTCCACTAAAGGATACTGATCAAGATCCCTTGTGAATAACAACGTAGATCCTGCTGCGAGATAAAGATTAACACCACTTCTTAATACAATCGGACCGGTATGCCATAAACCTGCGGGCACTTCCGCCACACCACCACCACGCGCATGCACGGCATCAATGGTTGCCTGAATGGATTGGGTATTTAAGAAAACACCATCGCCTTTTGCACCATGTTGTATAATCGAAATCGTATCAGCTTTGAACACCGGCGGCACAACTACAGGCATATTTTGACGCGCTGAAGCAGTAAGTTGCAAGCAACAAAACAGATACAGTAGACCTCTTTTTTTCATACTGGCAGATATCACGTTGAAAGATTCGGTTCTCACGCTACAATTTTACCTTTAATAAGGTCATTTTCAGCGAATTCCATCAGCTTTATTTACGCAATCGTTACCGGGAACGGTTGCCGGCTATACCGCTTTCACTGCCTGTCTTGCCAACAGCTTCCATTCCCCATTTTCCAGCACGAAAACGAGCATAATTTTTATGTTTACTTCGCCGGGCGTACCGCCGTCGTTTGTTTTTGCCTGCAAAAGATGTCGCACAATTGCTGTGTTCCCTTCAACAGTAATCGTTTGCTCGCTGAGATTGATTTCTACGAAATCCGACTTTCCACTAGTGAGCGTTTGTACGAACGAAGCCTGGTCTTCTACCTTGCCGCTGCTATGTCCATAACTGAGTTTCTTACTTGAAAGTGCTTTCAACTTCTCTTCTGTTGGGTCAATCATGGCGGCGCGCAGTGCCTCCACCTGTTTTGCAACTGCATCGGTCGCATCTGCAGCGGGTTGTTGATCGTTGTTACAGGCAACAATTGCCATCGTTGTAATCAGGGCGGTTAACATCAGTAATCTTTTGAACATAGTTAAAATCCTTTTGCTTTGGGTTTAAGATCGGTTAATTCTTCGATTCTTACAGGTCTTTTTAACGCGATACTTTTCCGTGCAGCTATTCCGATGAGGATCGACATAGCTCCTTCGCGCGTTCCTGCAAGAACATTGTAGGGATTATCGTTTCGGTCTACAAAAAGTCGACGCTGCATACGAATGTCACCACCACCATGTCCGCCTCTGATTTTTGGTGTGGTGTATATTTCATAATCTTTGGCAAAATTGTCCATCACCATAATCTCCCTCACTTCCCCTGCAACAGCATCATCGGTCTGCGCCATTTCATTGGCATGTCGTTTTGCCTGGTCTTCTTTTATTTTTTGCATGTAAGGAATATCTTCCCAGGTTTCGAGCCTTCCTCTTTTTCCATTGAAGGCAATTTGCCAGCCTTCATATGGCGAATAGGTAGTGAGCGAATAATTCACAATCACACCATTGGCGTATTTTATTTGCGCCGACATTTTATCAAAAATGTCTACGTCCTCACGAAACACACAGCCATCGCGATGATAACCGTCATGATGTTCGTTAGCAACATACAGATCTTTCATGCGCTCATCCGCGGTAACATCCCAATAAAAATTACACTGCTTTTTGTATTCACAACTGCGGCAGGTTTTGCCGCGGAATGGACCTGCTTTGCCGTAATGCTCCAGTTCGCCATAAGCACTTACTTCAACAGGCTCTGAATTGAGCCACCAGTTTAGCAAATCGAAATGATGCGTGGCTTTGTGCACCCATAGTGATCCGCTTCTTTTTGTATAAGCGTGCCAGCGACGAAAATAATCAGCACCGTGATATACATTCAGGTACCAGTTAAAATCAACAGAAGTAATATCACCGATTCGGTTTTTGTGCAACAATTCTTTTACCTGCATGGAATGCAAACTATGCCTGTAATTGAAAGCGACCCATACTTTCTTTCCCGACTTTTCTTCCGCAGCCAGAATTTCACGGCATTTATCTTCATCAGTAGTCATCGGTTTTTCTGTAATCACATCTATTCCAGATTCCAATGCACGAATGATCTGGTGGTGATGCTCCGCATCTACGGTGGTTACAATTACATAGTCGGGCTTTGTTTCTTTCAGCAACTTCTCGTAATCTGTAAATGTTGGACAGCTCACTTTCATGAACTTCTTCGCGTATGCAACCCGGCCTGGATTGGTGTCGCATAAAGCAACAAACTCCACCGCCTCGCCAAAATTTTTAATAAGATCATCACCCCAAAGCCCTGTTCCGCGTATACCCGTACCTACGAGTGCTACTTTTATTTTTTTATTACCTGCTTGTGCAAAAGGTGTAAACGGTTCAATCATCAGCGCGCTGCCTGCGGCTGCAGTGTAACGAATAAATGAACGGCGATCCATGTGTAAATCCTTGTTTGGTTTATTGTTTTTGGTTTCTTGTCGTTTAAAAGTTTAATCCGCTCAACATACTGCTCCCCGTTATTTTTCCAGGTAAGGCCTCCAGTTGCCCAGGATATTTTGTAATGAATATTTTTCCAGTTCCTGCTCCGACAGTTGTTTTGCCCATTTCACTCTTGCATCAGGCTGCGCACCCGGACCAGTACTTTTGTATTCAGCATACCGGGCCGTTGCCTCATTAGCGGGATTGCGCCAGTTGTTCCATCCTTCAGGAATAATATGTTTATCCATAAAGCAACGTATATAAGTTACGCTGGATGTAGGCGTCCACGGCCTGCCTAGTGAAACTTTGTTGATATTGCTGTCGGCAGTGAGTTTGCAATCGAAGAAAACAAACCCAAATGGAATAATGCTGTTAGTAGATGCCGCAGTAACATGCGAGTTTTTGCGGCTATGGATATGGCATTTTTCAAAAACCGCCGTGGCGCCGCCGAAAATAAAATCGGTAGTTCCTTCAATATAACAATCGCGGAAATAGTGTTTCACACCGTTGCCGCTGAGAAAGAGCACATCCTGGTTGCCAGTCATCCGACAGTTATAAAATGCTGCGCGATTACCTTCCACACGTAATGCCACTGCCTGTCCTGCTGTAAATCCTGCATCGTTTGAGAAACTGAGATTGCGTGCTGTAAAATCATCCGCATATACAAACACGCTGGCGCAGGTCCAGGTATTAAGTGTATCTCCATTGGGAAGTTTTGTACCTGCATGGTTATTATAAACGATAATGGTTGAATCTTTATCCTCTCCTGTTAATGTGATAAAGGGTTTTCGCGCATCTATCACCAACACTTCGCGATAGACTCCTTTCTTCAAAAAAATGGTTACAGGTTTTTTATTGCCCGCGGGCACCGCATCAACAGCAGCCTGTACAGTTTTGAAATCGCCGCTACCATCGGTTGCCACCACAAATTTTTGCTGCGCCAGGGTTGGGGCAACAAAAAGCAATGAGAGGAATATCGTAAGCAAAATTTTCAAATTCAATCAGGGTTTATGTATATGTGATATAAGCGCAGGCGCCTGGGATTTGAGTTCAGCAAGTACAATTTGTGCAATGAGTCGCGCACCCAGTTCGCTGAAATGTGTATTATCATTTTTCCCTTCGGGATAATTGGGATGCTCACCCGGTTCCAGTTGTAAAAATAAAAGTTTGGATGCCGATTCTCCGGTGCGTTGATATAATTCGCGGCTTTTTGTATCGAGATCAATAAACGGAACTTTTAAATCATCTGCCACTTTTTTCACGAGCGGTGAATAGGCTTCGTGTGTAGGAATTGCGTTACCATCTTTAAACCGGCGTCGCGAAACCGGTGTGAGCAGAACAGGGAAACCTTTTTTCGCGCGAACATCATTTACAAAACGACGCAGGTTCAACTGAAAACTATCAGGAGGCGTGTATCTTTCCTTTTTTTCTACCGATTCATCATTGTGACCAAATTGAATCAACACATAATCGCCTTCCTGCATTTCATCGAGAATATTCTGCCAACGTCCTTCCAAAATAAATGTTTTTGTACTTCTGCCGTTCATTGCTTTGTTGCGCACTTCAATTGTAGAATCCCAGAATGTGGCAAACGGCATTCCCCAGCCGGTTTCGGGCCATACACGTTGTGGTTTGATAGAAATCGTAGAATCACCCGCAAGAAATATTCTTGTTGTTTTATTCGGCACAAATGCAGTTAAAAAAACAAAACAGGTAAGCGATATAACAATAATTCTTTTCATCTTATTTATCGGAAAGCAGGCTGTTGATATACACTTCTATATTGCTGTAATCTTTATCCAAAGTAAATAATGCTGCATCTTTCGGGTCAGCAGGATTCAACCCGTTTTTTATTTCCCATTCATCCGGTATTCCGTCTTTATCACTGTCAACTGGCGCTGCAGTTGATTTTAGCTCCGGCCACGCAATTTTTGAGATCTCATAGGAAGTACCATGAGGAAAACCTCCCTGCACATCGATTATTTTTCCGGTACCTTTCTTTACATCATTGATGATGCGTTCATCTACCGCATCGCGTTTTGGAAAGCTTGCCCCAACACATTTCAAAATGCAATTGAATGCTTCTTCTGCTGTTTGCACAGGTACTGAAATTTCACCGATTGATTTCTTTTGAATGGACGCAGCTTTCTCTTCTTCCGTTGCCTTCTTATCAAAATGAATTCCCAAACTATTATTGCGGCTAACGTCTTTATTTCCGTAGACATAGTTTGCAGCAACAAAAAAACGACCGGGAGCTATCGGGCCTTTATCCTGTTTGCTCGGGTTAACCAATCGACTGCGTACAGAATGGATAGTATTGGGACCGGATTTATAATAATTTCCAACCATATTGTATTCGCCACCTTCGCCACCATAAACTGAATTACCGCCCCAATTATAAATCGCATTGTTTACATAGTCTACCCTTTCTGTTTTGGAAAATGTACGTGCTCCATTGAATCGGGGATTGCGACTTTTGCAGTGCGCAAAGAGATTGTGGTGAGCTGAAAGATTTTTACCACCCCAGATACCGCCGTAACCATGTTGTTCGTAATCGGTATCTCCTTCTTCAAAATGATAGGAATAATTCAGCGGCTCTGATATCAGGTTCCATTGAAGTGTGGTGCTGTCGCCATCGTAAATGGAAAACACTTCATCTGTGCTCCAGCTCATGCTGCAATGATCTATGATGATATGCTTTCTTCTGTTTCCGCCAAAAGCATCATCATGGCCGGAACCTGGCACTTTCCCCTTGTCCTGGTATCTATCGCCCATGCGAAAGCGGAGATAACGTACAATGATATTATCGCCGATCAGTGAAACCGGTTGATCGGCAAGACAAATACCATCGCCAGGTGCTGTTTGTCCGGCGATGGTTAAATTTTTACTCAGTTGCAGCGGTGACTTCAAATGAATGGTTCCCGAAACTGCAAAGACAACAATACGCGGGTGCTTCGCTTCCACGGCTTCGCGCAGGGAGCCCTCGCCACTGTCTTCAAGGTTGGTGACCACATAAACGCGTCCTCCGCGCCCACCGGTCGTATATTTTCCAAAGCCTTCAGCACCAGGAAATGCAAGGGGCTGCGCATTGATGGTTGTTGTTAAAAACAATATCAACGCGCAGGTGTGAATATATCTTAATTTCATAGTTCGTATATCGTGAGGCGTGAGTCGGCAAACGGCAAACGTGAAATATTTGCGTCGTCACGAATCGTTTACATCCACCATCCTTCATCCCCCATCCACCATCCAACATCCCCCATCCCCCATCGATCATCGATCATCCCCCATCCCCCTTCACTCTCTCACAACCCCCACCTCGGATCACCCACTACGCCACCTGTTGTGCTACCCGTACGCAATGGCGAGCCGGCGGGTAATGTGAAATCATTTGTCGCATCAGTCCAACCAAGGTTGATCGTTGTATTTGAAGATAGCGTCAACAGCGATGGCCATGTAAGTTCTGTTGGCGTTGCAGCCCCGTCACTCAGGTTGAAGGAATTGTTATTTGCCATCAACCCTGTTGTATTCCCACCACGTATCAACGCAGTGCCGGTTGTTTGTCCCGACATCGGCGTGTTTGCAATAATACTGTTGGTAACCGTAACTGTTGCCTGGTTCGTGTTATTATCAATAAAGAAGTTATTTCTTCCATCACGACCAAAACTATTGATCGTACAATGGTCGATGATAATACGTGGCACTACCGGCACTGTAATATTCGTACTATAGCCAATAAATGCGCGACCCAGTCGGTTGAAAGTTGAGTTAATCAATTCCAGGCTTTCAAACTCGAGTTTCTCCATTGTAAAGAAAGTATATGCGCTGAGGTAACGGCTATCCGCAACAATCGAGTTAACCACTCGTATCGTATCGATTGTATGTGCATTGTTGGCAGCACGGTTTCCACGGAAGAAACAGTTGCCCATATTGGTAACAATACAATTGTTTACTTCGATATTTTTAAAATTGGCAGCTTCAGCATCAGAACCATCACCTACAAGATTGAGAAAGTAAAGTGAATTACTTCCCGCGGCCAGTCCATCGAAACCTATGCCCACCAGTTTTACGCCGGCACCAGTTCCTTTCAAAGTCACTTCGCGATAGTTCACTTTTGTGTCATTAGGATTACCACTTACGGATGCAATTACAATGCTCTTTTGACGAATTACCAGGCTCGCATAAGCACCTACACCGTCGAGGCAATCATAAGTGCCGGGCTCCAGACCGATCATGTCACCATCCTGCGCAGCAGCTACTGCCGCCACCAGGTCATCTGCTGGTGTAAGCACAGTGGTGTAAATGCTGGGTTCTTTTGTGGTAAAGGTTGTAATACCCTTACGAACAGCGCCTGCCCAAATGGTAGCGGTGTAGGTAGTAAGGGGTGTAAGTCCGTCAATCACTTTCAAATTAGCGTTGAGATCATCAGCGGTAAGTGTGATATCTTCGGCAGTACCACCGCCGGGAGTAAGTACAATTTTTGTAAGTCCTGCCGAAGGGCGCCAGCGAAGTGTAACTGATTTATCTTTTACTTCCACATCCTGTATCGTCAGGAAAATTTGTTCGCCGGTTATACGAAATCCGTTGCTATGTACCCATCCCGATTGCTCGGTTGCATTGATTGCATTGGCGCGTACACGTGCGAAGTATTTTACTTCTACTTCCAGTTCACTTTCTGTTAATGTGTAGGTGTTTCCTTCCAACTCAACCGCAATCGGTGCTGCCGCAGCGAAGTTGGTATCGGTGGATACCTCGAGTCGATAGGTGGTTCCGGGTTCTGCAAGTTGCGAGCGGCCCCATTGCAGTACCGCCTGCGTTTCGCCAGCCTGCACCACAATGTCGCCTGGTTTAAACTGGCGGGGCAACACCGGATCGTCTTCGGTTTTTGTACAACCAGCGAAGATGGCAACGATGGCAACCATCATCGATATCGTCCGCAATATTTTATTATATACTGATTTCATGGATCAATCTTTTTAATGGTTTCAATCAATGTCCGTAATCCTGTGTAAGGTTCGGGTTTGCATCCAGACTTGCCTGAGGAAGTGGAAGCAATTCTGATTTATTTGGTTCAAACGACACCGCGAGAATGTTGGTAATGGTTGTTGTAATTGAACTACCTATCCATGCAACACCTGTATAACCCGAGGGTGCAGTTGCGGGCGTTGGTTTATAAAACGATCCATACCAAACCATCGTTGTTTGATTAGGCAGGAAATACATGGTTGAAGGAAGGTCTTCATAAGGCGCTTCTTTTGCCACCATTTTTCTCATCTCCTCTTTTACCGCGTCCATTCTTTCCTTCAGTTTATTCCAGCGTATCAGATCATATTTACGAATTCCTTCTCCTCCCAGTTCCAGCATGCGCTCATTCATCACCGCATCAAAAAATCCCTGATAGGTTGTAGGCGTGGTGCCAATGAGAGATGCATTTCCACCAAATGCGCGAAGTCTTACTTTTTCATAAGCCGCAATAGCTGCACCAGACGGACCATTACCAATTTCGTTGTCGGCCTCAGCAAACATCAACAATACGTCGCTCAAACGAATCATGGGCCAGTTGGTTCCAAAGTATTGCGCAGCTGATGCAACCTGGCTTGTCCAGTCGCGGCGGAATTTTCCATCTACCATTGTTGCCAGCGTACGGCCCGCAAGCGTAAAATTCTGGTTGATGTTATAAGGAGCACAGGTCACATCGCGACGTGTATCCAGACTGTCATATGCATAGAAGAAAGTTGGCAAAATGGTAAGTGCAGAGTTACCTGTGTTGTTGTATCGCGGACCATTGTAATAACCCAGTTTGCTGTCACCGAAACCAGTTCCCCCACCCGTCATACCCACTTCCCAGATCACTTCGCCATTGGGCTCTTCAACGTGTGCACCAATTGCGTCTTCAAACACTGCCTGGAAGCTGGGGTTCAGGTTATGATCGCCAGTACGTGCCATGATTGCAGCACATTCATCTTTTGCAATCTGGTAGAAATCTTTATAGTTCGCAGGGCGTTCCATCTGGCGATTGAGTCGCAGTGAATAACCTCCACGGAATAGCGCGATGCGTGCACGCAAAGCTCTTACAGCACCTTGTGTAATGCGTTCGTTGGTGTAACCTGGCGCTTCTTTACGCCAGGGAACAAGCGTTGCTGCTTCAGCAAGATCTTCCAGCAGCTTATCATAAATTTCGTCGCGGTTTGTTTTAGTTTTAAACAGATCCGTTTCCATACTGGATGGTTGCCATTGTGCAGGCACATCGCCCCAGTTACGAATCAGCTCCAGGTAAAACTGTGCACGCAATGTTAATGCTTCACCATACAAGTGGCGCAATCTTGCTTTTTGCGATTCACTTCCATTCGTGTAAATCGACATGCGTGGAATATTGTAGATACAAATATTCGCCCTTTCAATTCCGGCATACAATTGATTAAACGGGTTTGCCAGTTGTGTGTTACTGGGTTTAGTATTATAACGGGCAATATCGCGACGCTCATTGTCGCCGGGATCACCGCTCTGTCCCATCATTTCATCATTATCATAAGGATAATACATGCTGAGACGAATTCCATACCCCTGGTCGCCGCCAAGTGATGCATATACACCCAGCACAGCGAGATCAGCGTTGGTAATATTGCTAAAGACATAGTCGGTCCCGAATGATGATACGGGATCAACTGTCAGGTATTTTTTGCAGGAACCCAATACCAAGGATGTTGCCAGCAGGCCAAGGGCGATACTGCGTCCCTTTGAAATAAAGTTTGCTTTCATCTTTGAGTTATTAATGGGTTTACAATGACAGGTTTAATCCAACAATATACGCGCGGCTACGCGGATAGGCCGAATAGTCTACCCCAGGCGTGAGCGGCGTATTGCGCCGTGTGTTTACCTCCGGATCGTATCCTGTGTACTTTGTAAATACCGCCAGGTTGTTTACAGTTCCATACACACGCAGACTTTGGATTCCCACACGCTTTAAAATATTTGCAGGTAATGTATAACCAAGTGTAATGTTATTGATACGAAGGAAAGATCCATCTTCTATGGCCCAACTATGAACATAGAATGAACTGGCACTTCGCAAAGGAGCCCACAACCCAACGCCTTCATTCAATTTTGCAAGCGCTGCGGGGTCAGTCACCACCACCCCGTTTGCATCAACTGTGCGCCAGCGGCCATTCATCATCGCCAGCAGGTTTGAATTGGGTGTATAACCACTTGTAAACTCCAGTTTGTTGGCATTGTACACATCATTACCCACCTGGAAGTTGACAAACACACTCAGGTCAAAATTCTTATAGTTGAACTGTTGGTTTAAACCACCAAAGAACTTTGGCTGAGTGCTGCCAATTACCGTACGGTCTTTGTCGTCAACAACACCATCATTATTCACATCCCTGAACTTCAGCATTCCGGGTTGTGGTGTTGTTGCAGTTATACTTTGATTGGATGCAACATTTGGCTTCAAAGTATAAGCGCCGTTGTTAAAATCGAAATCTTCGATTGCGTAATAACCGTCTGTAATCAAACCCCAGATACTTCCTACTGAAATACCGGGACGCACTACGAAGTCGGAAGGCTGGTTGCCACCACCCCATGTAGAAGAAGCGAGGAAGAAATCCTGGAACCTGCCAAGTGATTCGATATTATTTTTATTAAATGAAATATTGAAGTTCGCTCTCCACGTAAAATCGCCTTTCGCAATGGGTACCCCATTGATTTGCACTTCCACACCTTTGTTCGACGTGCTACCTACGTTTTGTATTTGAGACGTATAACCCGAGCTGGTTGGTACCGGTACATTTACCAGCAGGTCTTTGGTTTTGTTATGATAAAGATCTACTGAAACAGCAAGACGATCTCTCAGGAAGCCCATATCCAAACCAATATTTTGAGAGATCGTGCTTTCCCATACCAGGTGTTGATTGGCCAGTGAACGTGGACGGTAAGCCGTAATCAACTGATCATTCACACTGTAATAAGTAAGCGCTTCGAAGAGTGAAAGAAACTGGAAATCATCAATCCGGTTGTTACCCGCTTTACCATAACTCACACGCAGCTTCAAATCGCTGAATGTGGGTGTAAGAAATTCCATGAAGTCTTCCTGTAAAGCTCTCCACGCAACGGAAGCTGATGGGAAATAACCCCAACGATTTCCTTCGGCAAACTTGGAAGCACCATCTGCTCTCATACTCAAAGTCAACAGGTACTTTTTATCATAAGCGTAGCTGGCCTGTCCGAAAAATGACGACAAACGGAAAACGCCTTCATTTGAAACCGGAGGCGGCTGCGAAGTCCCAACTGGCGCACTTCCCAGGCCCATATTACCAAGTGCTGCTTTTGCGGTAATACCAACAGGGAAATAACGCGTTTCAATCCGATAGTTCTTATTTGTGGCTTCATATGTTTCCTGTCCCACTAAAACCGTCAGGTCGTTCTTCTCGCTAAAACGGCTATTGGATTTATTCATCGTAAATGTGAGCACATTTGAATTTGTCAGCACCGTGCGGGCAATCGTGTTGATTTGCGCTGTCGGCATGTTTGAGTTCTGACGTGCTACAGAAGTGATGGTGTCGTTAAAAGCATCCTGTCTGATGTTTGAAACATCATAACCAAGTGTTGATTTGAATGAAAGATATTTATTGATATCGTACTGGAAGAAGCCGCTGATATTGGCGGTACCTGTACGGTTTTTACGATATTCCGCCTGGTTTAACAAAATAGGATTCACCAGCGCGAGACTGTTTGCATTTGTCTGGTCGGCATAGTCAGGATCATAATCAAACATACTCTGACCGGCCATCAGGATAGGTCTGTATTTAATTGCATGACGAAGACGGTTGGTTGCTGATGATCCTTCGTTGGCAGTGCCAGCTCCATTCACCACAGTGTTGTTATAACGAACCGCCATTCCCACTTTCAGTTTCTTGTTTACTTTATGATCGAACTTGAAATTGACCAGCTTTCTGTCAAAATCAGAACCAAGCATAATGCCCTGTTCTTTGTTGGAAGTAAGACTGAGGTTGAATGTTGTTGACTCATTTCCACCCACCATACTGACGTTGTGTGTTTGCATGAGTGCGTTGCGACCAAACATTTCTTCCTGCCAGTCGGCCATGCGGGCGTATTTATACAAATCCAGGTCTTCCCAACGGCCATAGACGTTTTGGAAATCGTTACGCTCTGTCTGGCTTCCGCGGCTGCGCTCGTACTGGTACATTACAAACTCGTAAGGATCCATCACATCGAGTTTGTTGGCCAGGTTGCGGATACCGGCAAGTCCATTGTAGTTGATGCGTGTTTTGCGATTGCGGCCGCCTTTTGTGGTAATGATCACTACGCCATTTGCGCCGCGCGCACCATAGATCGCAGTTGCAGATGCATCTTTCAATACATCGATCGATTCGATATCCTGTGGGGCAAGCACAGAGAGTGCATTTTCAACCTGCATTCCGTCAACAACGTACAGTGGCGAGTTGTCCTGTGTAATGGAACCACCACCACGAACGCGGATAACAGCGGATGCGTCAGGTGAACCTTCCGACTGAATAATTTGCACACCCGCCAGACGACCGGCCAGCGCTTCCGCAGCGGAGTTAATGGGAATGTCTTTCAGATCGCGCGCATTAATCGACGATACGGAACCCGTGAGGTCGGCGCGCCTTACGGTTTGGTAACCGATTACCACCACATCGTCAAGCGATTTTACCTGGGGAAGCATGGATGCATCGACCGTTGTTTTGCCTGCGGTGGGCAATTCAATGCTTACAAAACCGGTGTGACTGAAAACAAGGATGGAGTTGGCTGCGGGAACCGTGATGCGGTAACGTCCCTGTGCATCGGTGACGACGGAGGTGGTTGTACCTTTTACCGTAACGGTTGCTCCTTCAACCGGGCCAGAGGCTTCGCTGGATGTTACAACACCCGAAACCTGCCGGTTTTGAGCAAATGCCCCAATTACGCTCGCAGATATCAAGAGCATAAGGAACAGTAGTTTTTTCATACTGCAATCGTTTTGATTAATAAAACAAGCAATTTTTTCTTCTGATTGGCGTAACAAGTCTACTCAGATTTTAGGGATTGCGGTACCGACAGGGAGGCTTTTATTTACGCAATCGTTCCCGGCAACGATCTCATTTTAAATTGGAAAACAAGGGGTTAGTTATGAAAATGGAGGTCATAAAATATCCCTGGTAGTATCTGCGGGCATTTTTTAGAGCCAATGCTCCGGTTTTATTTACATGTTGTTTAAGATAACATTGCACGGTGATGATTACCAGGAAATAATAGAAGAAATGCATGGGGTTTGAAGCCTTTTCCGCACGTAAAAATGGTTATCTTTAAACGATTCCTAATACAACCACTTTCCCTGTAGAAACTATGAAATTTGAAGCGGTTACTATAAAAGATATTGCCAGGGCATTGGGGCTTTCCACTTCCACCGTGTCGCGGGCCCTGCGCGACAGCTATGAGATCAGTCCGGAAACGAAAAAGCTGGTGCTGGAATATGCGGAAAAGATCAACTATCACCCGAACCCAATAGCTCTTAGTTTGAAGGAACGCCGAAGCCGTTCAATAGGAGTTATTGTGGCGGAGATCGCCAACAGCTTTTTTTCGCAGGCAATCGATGGGATTGAATCCATTGCATATCAGAATGGTTATAATGTAATTATCTCCCAAAGTCGCGAATCTAGCGAGCGGGAAGGCATCAACCTGAATTATCTCACTTCGCGTTCTATTGACGGGCTGATCGTTTCGGTTTCTGCTGAAACCACCGATTTCTCCGGCTTCCGCGAACTCTTCGATCGCGGCATGCCGATTGTTTTTTTCGACAGAATTGTCTCGGAAATAAATACCCACAAAGTAACGGTTGACAGCTACCGTGGATCGTACGATGCAACCATGCACCTGTCGAAAAACGGTTACAAACGTATTGCTGCAGTTGCAGGTAGCAAATATCTTTCCATTTCGCGCGACCGCATGGCCGGATACACGTCAGCGCTGACTGAAATGGGCATTGTTGTTGATCCTTCGCTGATGTTGCATTGTCCGCATGGCGGTCTTATTCGCCAGGAGGTAGAAGAAGCGATTGATCAGTTGCTGTCGCTGCCAGAACAACCTGATGCGATTATCGCATTAAGTGATAAACTCACCACCGGTTGCCTGCGCGTTTTAAAATCGAGAAATATCAGTGTGCCGGAAAAAATGGGATTGATCGGATTTTCAAATTCTGACCTGACGGAATTAATTGATCCACCCTTGTCCATCATCAAACAACCCGCATTCGAGATGGGTGAAATTTCAACATCATTGTTGCTCCAAATGATCGAGTCGAAACGCCCTCCCACCGATTTTGAAACCAAAAGCCTCGCACCGCAGTTGATTGTGAGGGAGTCGAGTAGAGAGAGAGCGATGATCGATGGTGGATGAGGGATGATGGATGAGGGATGGTGGATGATTGATGGTGGATGGTGGATGGTGGATGGTGGATGATCGATGGTCGATGGTCGGGGAGTATTTAGAATTCAGGATACCGCTTTTGAAATAAGCATTGGCAGCCAACTAACTCAGCATTCCTTCGATCATCGACCATCCACCATCCACCATCCACCATCTCTCATCTCCCATCTAACTCCTATCCTCTCTCCCAAAACGGTGGTGGCTCAATACCAAGAGCACGCAGGTAAACATAAGCCTGTCCGCGGTGGTGGATTTCATTGTCGACGAGATAGGCGAAGGTGCCGTGCATTTTGTCTTCCCACATACCAAAAGCCACATCTCTTTCCTGGAATCGTTCGGGAGCCGCGTCTTTCCAGAGTTCGTTGATTTCGATGGTAGTTTTATCCCAAAGCTCCAGCAAGCCTGCTTTTGTTTTGGGCCACTCGCGCGAAGCGAATGCTTCATCGGCCTTTGCCCATACTCCTTTGATAATACCCTGGAGGCCCGGCACGGTCATTTTGCAAAAACTCGTGCACCATTGCTGCGAAGGGGCGCATACCGCCAATTGAAAATGTAAACAACTCGTTTTCAGGAAAACTGTCAATAACACGGCGTGTCAACGAGCGATGACCCTGCCAACGTTGCAACATCTCATCGAGATTAATAGGCGCAACTTCCGATTTCATACTAATTGTTGTCATGATTGGTTTGATTTAGAACTCAAAGAAAAAACCGGGTAGTGACAACAGTATGTCAGTAGGGAAAAAGAAATTTGAAAACAGATGGTCGGACATCGATCATCGATCATCGGACATCGGTCATCGAACATCGATCATCGGACATCGATCATCGGTCATCGATCATCGGTCATCGATCATCGATCTCTCACTTATGCGCAATAAACAATGGCGTATCCAGCTCCTGCATCAGCACATCGGCCATGCTGGTGCGGAACCACCGGGAGACTTCATTGCGTCGGTAAGCGCCGAGCACAACCAGTTCATTCGAGCCGTGACTTCCTAAATGTGCTGAAATCTTTTTTCTGCCTCGCCTTTTAGCAAGGTAAATGTGGCTTTGGGGAAATGTTTTTTTAGCCACTCGCGAACCAGTTTATTATGCGGCAAACGTGTAGAAGCTGCTTTCTCACTCCGGGCGGTTACCACTTCTACAGTTGTACTTTGCATGTCGCCCAGCAAATAGCTAAACTGACGGAATGCATAGGTTGACGAAGGCTGACCGTCGTACAACAAAACAACTTTGTTGATGACCTTATGGGAGGAAGGCACCACTACTGCAGGACATTGCAGGGACGCGAGTAATTGTCGGATGAAAGCTGTGGGCGGCTTTTGCCGGCGACGAGAGAAGCTTTCTTGTTTGTCGATGATCAGCAGATCGGCAAACATCGTTTCCTGAATTAATTCCTGAATGGCAATTCCTTTATTTCTGTGCACGGTATAAGCAATACCCGCTTTGCCGCAGGCCGCCTGAAACTGACGCACTGCATTTTCACGTTTCAGCCTGTCTTTCTCTTCAAGGGCTTTGATTTTTTTCTCGGGCTCATTCTCGTTCGTTATGATAGTGGCGATATTGAAACTACGATACGAAGATTCATCGAGAAATACACCTACCAGCTGCGCCTCCGCCTTTTCCGCCAGTTGTATTCCATAACGCATCGTGGCCGTGGAGAAATTGTAGCCATCAAAAACTGCAAGAAACTTTTTCATCGGGAAATTATTTTCGTGAAAGGTGAGCTTGAAAGCGTGAAATTAAACAGAATTTCTTGTTACTGATAAAGTTCATCCATCGTTATATTGTTTTGGACCAATGCGGATGAATGCGCATTTTGTTCTACACCGAAATTAGTGACGAAAGCTCAAACTACCTTTTTCCTCAAGTTTGAGCCAACTATATAACATATTTGGCTCAAACTGTCATTTTTCCCGAGTTTGAGCCAAATATGAGTGAGAATGCGGGAACCCGTCTCTTCGGGACGGGAATGCAGGTTTCATTTATGCGAGCAAAATGTGAAAGTAGGATAATGTGATAATATGAAAATGAGGAAATATGTAAATGAAGAAATGTGAAAAATGCGCCTGCCCGGCAGCAATTTTCTCATTTCTTCATTTTTATATTTCAACGTTTTCAATGGAGCCGCGTCCCGAAGGGACGTGTTGTGGTTAGCAACAATAAAAACCTGAATCCCCCGTCCCGACAGGACGGGTTGTGAAGTTGCTGCACAAAGGGTTGATTCGATTTATACGCACGCGTCACAACGCGTCCCTTCGGGACGGCGGATGCATGTTTCATTTATGCGAGCAAAATGTGGCAGTATGATAATGTGATAAAATGAAAATGAGAAAATGTGAAAATGCGCCTGCCGGGGCAGCAATTTTCACATTTTCTCATTTCCTCATTTCCTCATTTCCTCATTTCCTCATTTCCTCATTTACCCATTTCCTCATTTCCTCATTTCCTCATTTACCCATTTCCTCATTTCCATATTTCCTCATTTCCATATTTCCACATTGTCACATTGCCTTCTCATCTGTTCCTAGTTTCCGCTTTTCCACGTGTTATTGTCTGGTTTCATATCAGGAAGAATTTTGTCCGGATCTAAAACAACAGAGGTAAGTGCTTCTTCGGTTGGAAGCGCAAAACGCCAGCTGCCTGTGCTTTGCCAGATTTCAACGGGTAACTTCAATCGATCTTTCCTACCACTTGCCGTCGTGTATTCAACTGTTACAGGCATTGCCATTTGTTGCAGGTTTTCGATCGTTACCAATGCTCCATTTTTCGGATCATTGTTACGGTATTCAACTTTTATAATCGCCTGGTCAAGTTGGTACGTTTCAATGAAAATACTTTTCCAGAACCATGCAAGATCCTCTCCTGCTCCATTCTCCATACTGCGGAAGAAATCCCACGGCGTTGGATGCTTGTATGCCCAGTCACGGATGTATTTGCGGAATGCATAATCAAATCGATCGGGGCCAAGAATTTCATTACGGAGCAATGTCAAAGCAAAGCCTGGCTTGGAATAAAGTAGCGTACCGATATTGCGCTCCTGCATGGCATCTGGAGTCTGGTATATGGATTCCATGTTTTTACCAAACAACCGGCTATTGTGCGCACTGCCGGGTTTATTATAGTATTCGCCGTTGTTGAACTCCTGTGTTGAAATACCATTGATAAATGTATTGAAACCTTCATCCATCCAGCCATATCGACGTTCATTGCTTCCCACAATCATGGGGAACCAGGTGTGTCCAAATTCGTGATCCGTTACACCCCATAATCCACTGGTGCGTGCACGATAACTACAAAACACGATGCCTGGATATTCCATGCCACCCACATTACTCGCCACGTTTACGGCAGAATAGTATGGGTAAGGGAACCAACGTTTAGAATAATTTTCAATCGATGCTTTGGTGTATTCAGTGGACCGGCTCCATGCTCTTTCGCCAAAGGATTCAACCGGATAAACTGATTGTGCGAGGCCTTTCTTCCCATCGGGCAGGTTCATACGGGCCGCATCCCAGATAAAAGAACGTGATGCTGACCATGCAAAATCGCGGGCGTTTTGCAATTTATATTTCCAGGTCAGCAACGGCTTCGACAGGTTTGAAGCAGGATTGGTAACATCGGCACTATCGCGGATGACAACTGTTGCGTCGCTGTTTTTAGCCTGGTTGTAACGTTGCAACTGTTTTGCAGTAAGTACTTCCTGTGGATTTTGCAATTCGCCAGAAGCAGCTACTACCATATTAGAAGGAGCAGTAATGCTCACATCGAAGTTGCCATATTCACAATAAAACTCAGCAGCACCCAGATAAGGATCCGTATTCCATCCACGGATATCATCGAATACACACATACGTGGGAACCACTGCGCAATGGCGAAAATGTCGCCGTTTTTTGTAGGTTGTATACCTGTTCTATCAGCGCCTGCTGCAGGAACCAGGTAACTGTATTCGATACGGAATTGCAACTTACCGCCTTTTGGAGCGATTGCCTTATCAAGGCGAATCTGCATGCGCGTATCGTCAATTAAATAATTAGCAGCAGTAGAAGTTGATCCACTGATCAGTTTCACAGACGTTATTTTATAACCGCCATCAAATTTGCTGGCAGCATCACCATAACGACTGCGGCCGGTTGCAGGCATCTTCGCCTGCCCGCGTGAGTCCTGCTTAAACAGGTTTTGATCCAGTTGTAACCACAGGTACGAGAGTGATTGTGGACTGTTATTCTCATACGAAATAGTAACAGTAGCTGTCACTTCTTTTTTACCCTCATCCAGTTTTGCCTGGATCTGGTAGTCTGCACGATTTTGCCAGTAATCAGGACCGGGTTCACCAGAAGCGGTGCGATAAGTGTTGCCATTGTAAGTATAAAACAATGGAGAAAAAAGGGCATTCGGATCATACACCGATGTCGGGTTTTCACCTTGCGCATTCACCATAATTGCCAGGAAGGCAAGGGCAAGAAAATTCAGGAATCGTTTTTTCATCATGTTATTGTATTTGAAAGAAGGCTTGAAATTAAGACAGTTGAGGAACAATGTGAAAATATGGAAACGGGAAAATGTGGAAATATGAAAATATGGGAATGTGAAAATGTGATAGTGATCCTGTTCGCAGTCCCTCATGTTCCCATTTCGTCATTTTCTCATTTCCTCTTTCCCTCATTTTCTCATTATCTGAAGAGTAACTCACACGGTTTAAGTCCCGTATGTTTTTTGAATGCAGTAGAAAAATGGGAAATAGATGAGTAGCCGAGAATCATGGATACTTCGGTAACGCTGAGCCCTTTTTCGTAGAGAAGGTATTTTGCGTGTTCCATGCGCTGGCTTTGGTAGAAATCGAAAATGGTGGTGCCGAACATTTCCTTAAATCCTTTCTTCAAATAACATTCGTTCATCGCCACTTTGCGGCTCAGCTCTTTGATGGTGATAGGCTCACCAATATGTTCTATCAATACTTCGCGGGCTTTGTTGATCTTTTCGCGGTCGGCATCGTTGTTCAGGAATTTACATTGCAGGCTTACGATTTCTTTTTCACCTGCAATCCTGTCGAGACTATACAGCAACAACATCTGCACCTGCGCATTGATGAAGATATTTTCCAGCGCTCCGGAATGCGAATTATTCAACATCGATTCCAGCACCACGCGCGATTTGCTGCACACCGGCACCACGCGACTGAATGAAGAATTACGTTTAAAAGCAAGCACTTCCTCGCCCAATGTATCCAGCGCACGGCCCGATTTTGTAAACTGCGTTAAATGTTGTGATGTAAACCTGAACTCGAACATGTCGAGTGTTTCCACACGCTCGCCGCAATGCCGCGTTTTTTCAAGATGGCAGGCATCACATTCTGTATCTTTTTCGCGGCAATAGGTATTGCCACTGATGCAGAATCGAAGTTCGAGGTGACTTTCTTCCGGATTTTTTTATCGAAATGGTAAACCAGCAGGCCGGTATCTTCCACCGCTGAGCCGCCCGGGCGACGCATTCGCCTGATAGTATAGCTGATTGCGCCAGGCGCAGCCAGGTCTTTTTGTTGCAATACCCGCATCTCATCCACCATGGGTGCCTGTTTCAGCGCTACGGATAATATGTCGGCCTGGTACTGCATAACCCTGCAAATTTAAGGATCGATTCTGGTTTTCCCGCGCCGTATCCTCCGCTGAAGGTCAGCACAGTCTGTGAAACAACCACGGATTAGCAACACCCAACCTGGCTTAAGGTTCTGTTTTTCAGATAAATTATCCCGATTTTCGGTCGGGTATGGATGTAAGTTGGCAACCCGCCACGTTTTTAGCATAACCTAAACCGAAAAACCACGGAATTTTAATTCGAAAAGCTACCTTTGCAGCGTCACGCGCAAAACGTGACCATTTTTTTAACTGCATGATCCATCCACATACCTATATACACCCCAATGCCAGGCTCGCAACCAATGTAAAGGTTGATCCCTTTACCGTTATACATCAGGATGTTGAGATCGGCGAGGGCACCTGGATCGGGTCGAATGTTACCATCATGGAAGGCACCCGGATCGGTAAAAACTGCCGCATCTTCCCAGGCGCTGTTATTGGCGCAATTCCTCAGGACCGTAAATATGCGGAAGAGAAAACCACGGTTGAGATTGGCGACAACTGTACCATCCGCGAATATGTAACCATCCACAGGGGTACCAGCGACAAATGGAAGACAACAGTTGGCAACAACTGCTGGATTCTCGCTTATAGCCATATTGGCCACGACTGTAGCATTGGCAACAATTGTACGCTTAGTAACAGCAGCCAGTTGGCTGGTCACGTGGTTTTAGGCGACTGGGTTGGACTGGGCGGTGTGTGCGCAGTTCACCAGTTTGTAAAAGTGGGAGCTCATGCATTTATCAGCGGTGGTGCACTGGTGGGTAAGGATGTGCCTCCTTATATCAAAGCTGGTCGTCAGCCATTGAGTTATGCGGGGGTAAACTCGGTAGGTCTTAAGCGCCGCGGTTTTACAGTTGAAAAAATCAACCACATTCTCGACATCTATCGAATTATCTATAATAAAGGACTCAATACCACGCAGGCATTAGAATTTCTGGAAGAAGAATATCCAGCCACCGATGAGCGTGATGAGATAGTTACATTTATCCGCGAGAGTGGTCGTGGAATCATCAAACGCTATACGAAAGGCAATGGCGATGACGATCTCCCTATCTGACGCGGGAAAGCGTTACAACCGCGAATGGATCTTCCGCCGTATTAACTACAGTTTTACCAGCGGGAATGCGTATGCAATTACTGGCACCAATGGTTCCGGCAAAAGCACATTGCTACAGGTAATCTCCGGCGCACTTATGCCGAACGAAGGGAAGATTGAATACAACCTCAACGGAAAAGCAGTTGCTCCCGAAAACATGTACAAACATGTTGCACTTTGCGCCCCTTATCTCGACCTTGTTGAGGAAATGACGCTATCAGAGTTCCTGGATTTTCACCAGCAATTCAAGCCCCTGTTAAAAGGTCTTGGTAGTAAAGATGTAATAGGATTATTAGGCCTCGAAGCTGCAACCGATCGCCAGATCCGCTTTTTTAGTTCAGGCATGAAGCAACGCGTTAAACTTGCGCAGTGCCTGCTATCAGATTCCGAAATTATTCTCCTCGACGAACCCTGCACCAACCTCGATGAAGCAGGTATCGCATTATATCATCAACTGGTAAAAAATTACACCAGCGAAAAGATTGTTGTCGTTAGCAGCAATGATAAAACTGAATATCTTTTTTACGGAAAACATTTTGAAGCTCGCAGAGTTTAAAGCGTGAAACGGCAAACGGCAAACGTGAAAGCCCCTTCGCTGCGCGTCGGTGGAATGTTAAAAGAAAAACAGTTTAGGTGCGAGCAAAATATGCCAATATGGCGATGTGACGATGTGTTAATTTAGAATTTAATTTCTCATTTCATATTTACATATCGACATATTTCCTCCTTAGTGCCGAAGCACGGCGAAGGTAGCTTTCACGATTGCCGTTTCACGTTTGCCGCTCCTCACGCTTTTCCTCCCGCCACCGTTTCCACCAGCTTTTTCTCTCCCACAATCCATACCACATCACCTTCTTCGAAAACCATATCTGATTCCGGATTGAGCAGGCGCTGGCCATTTCTTTCAATACCCACTACCAGTCCGCGGGTTGCAGAGCGAATGCCTGAATTGCGAATGGTTTTGCCAATAAAAGCCGAGTCGTGTTCAATAGTAAATTTATCAAGCTGCACATCTACTTCTTCCTGTTTCTCCACCAGCTTTTTATCAGGACGTAAAATGGCATTCATTTTCTTTTCCTGTGCGTCGGTACAAATGATAAAGAGTTTATCACCTGGGAAAATGCGATCATTTCTTTGTGGTGTGGCGATGGTAAGCTGACCACGTTTAATCATCGCTACGTTTACCCCAATGTGCTCACGCCATTTTAATTCTTCCAGGGTTTTACCAATAATACTTACTTCGGGATCTACTTCAAAAGTAGTCATGTGTGCATCCCAGGGCGCCAGTGCTACATTTCGTTTGCTGGCCTGTTGCTCCAGTATTCGCAACTCAGCTTGTAACTCGCGGTCGTTGAGGTTGAGAATAAACCGGTTTTCAATACGATCATACAATCGTTGAATTTTTTCTCCTGAAGATCGCAAACATTACCATTAGTACTACCGCACCCCACATGGCGATATTCATAGAGAAAAAGCGGTTGAGCAGGAAGATGATAAAGAAAACCGAGAGCGCCAGTTTTATTCCCCGCATTACCCAGATAGGACCGCGGTATTTTTGTTGCGCATAGATACGCGCAAATGATTCATTGCGTTCGTTTCTCACCACCAGTCCCCAAACCAGCGGCGCCATTACCAGCAACGTAATAAATGCTGCTGTGATACCGCCAAAGGCATAATCGGTATTTGCATCCACCCACGGTGAAACATAGGTAGAACTGAGGTAAACGATAGCACCCAGCAACACCGAGAAGATAAGTGAGTTGATGATAAATGACTTCAACACTTTTTCGAAATCGCTTGCCGCCGTGATGGTCGTTGCTTCCGAGCTATATCGTGTAAGTGATTTTCTCCACCGTTCGGGCAATCTTCTGTCGATCCATTCATAAAACACTCCGCCCGATTTAATCAGGTAAGGCGTTGTAAATGTTGTGATACCTGATACGGCAACAATTACCGGATAAAGAAACGTACTGGTAGCGCCTAGGCTTGCACCCAACGCAGCGATGATGAAAGAGAATTCACCTATCTGCGCGAGGCTCATACCCGTTTGCAAAGAAACTTTTAATGAGTTACCAGAAATAAACGCGCCCACACCAGTGGTTACTATTTTACCAACGATACATGCCACGGTAATCAAAAGGATCGGCACAGCGTATTCGCCCATCGTCTGTATGTCGATCATCATACCAACCGATACGAAGAAAATGGCACCAAACAAATCTTTTACAGGTTTTACCAAATGTTCAATCCGTTCTGCCTTGGTGGTTTCGGCCAGCAATGATCCCATTACAAAGGCTCCAAGCGCATATGAAAAACCTACTTCAGCCGCCAGGTACACCATCAGCAAACACATCGAAACTGAAACGATCAGCAGCGTTTCATCATTCATCAGCTTACGTGCCTTTTTCAGAATGGTAGGGATGAAGAAAATGCCCACCACAAACCAGAGAATGAGAAAGAATACGAGTTTTAGCAGCGACAGCGACATTTCCCAGCCATCAAACTGCTGACTTACCGACAATGTTGTTAACAACACCAATATACCAATCGTAATTAAATCTTCAACAATCAGGATACCGAATACAAGCGTGGCAAATTTCTTTTTCTTCAAGCCCAGTTCCTCTACCGCTTTAATGATGATAGTGGTAGAAGAAACCGCAAGTGCCGCACCCAGGTAGATGCTGTCCATCGTTTTCCAGCCCAATAACTGACCGATACCATAACCCAGTGCCGACATCCCAATTGCTTCCACCATTGCGGATACGGAAGAGGAACCTCCCACCTGTGCCAGTTTCCGGAAACTAAATTCCAGACCCAGGCTAAAGAGCAGGAAGATCACGCCTATTTCAGCCAGCACGGTTACGTTCTCCTGTTCAGTAATGGAAGGAAACCAGGTAACGTTAGAGCTCACAAATACACCAGCAATGATATAACCCAATACAAGTGGTTGCTTCAGCCATTTAAATAGTAAAGTCATAAATGCTGCAACACCCAATATAAGCGCCAGGTCGGTTATTAAATGCGGAAGATGATTCATATTTCTATCGCCGGATAACGAGAATCGATGTTCGGTTAACGAGCATCGGATTTTTTTAATGAATTAATTTGAAAATCGGGGAATATGCAATTCCCCCCTTACAGTAAATCTCCAGAATTCTGTCTCACGTTCTACTTATCAAACGCCGCGTACTTCTTTCTTTTTGATTTCCCTCACCAGAAATAGTGCGAAGGAAACAGATGCCTGAAATGTCCCTGAATTAACCCGGCATCCTCAGGATTGTTTAAATTATTGTCCGAAAAACCGGAATTCGCCAAACAGGTTCCCATGTCGCCCGATGATATGACGGGTGGATTTGAAGGAGTTGGCGACACGCGCACACGACGCAAACAATGTTGGCCATTGTGAACTGTTTTGCCTGGAACCTGAATAGATGTGATGGGTTGTAATTGATAAACCGATTGTAAATCTTTGGGCCCGCGGGGGCCTGCCGACGCGGGATTTTGCCTGTCAGCGATCCAGGTCAGCAATAGCAGCACCAGAAGATATGGTAAAACACGGTTTGTCACCTCGCGAATATAGCTAATTTAAGCCGTAGCGAGGCCGTTCGTGCCCGGACTAATCGGTGAATACCTATCGTTGGGAGGCAATCAGCAGGTTCAGGTCGGTATACTTCAGGTCGAAACGCTCGCTGAGGTAAAAATTGGTAAGCGCGCCCTTGAAAAGATACAGCCCGCTGCGCAGGTGAACCCGGTGCCAGACGAGATTTTCAAACCCGCCCTCATCGCCCGCTTCCAGCAATAGCGGCATCAGCACATTACTGATCGCTTGCGAAGCGGTTCTTGAAAATCCGGAAGGAATATTGGGAACACAATAATGAATGACGCCGTATTTCATGAAAATCGGGTGCTCGTGGCTGGTGATTTCCGACGTTTCAAAGCAGCCGCCACGGTCGATGCTAACATCAATTACTACCGAGCCGGGTCGCATATTGCTCACCATTTCTTCGGTTACTACCATTGGCGTTCGGCCGGTTTGCGAACCCAGTGCGCCCACCGCCACTTCGCAGGTCTTTAACTGCTTCGCCAACATGCGGGGCTCAATCACCGAAGTCCATAAACGATGACCGATATTATTTTGTAATCTTTTTAAACGATATACGCTATTGTCGAAAACTTTTACCGACGCACCCAGCGCGAGGGCAGCACGTGCTGCATATTCACCCACAATGCCAGCACCGATTATGATTACTTTGGTAGGTGCAATGCCTGATATCCCGCCCAACAACACGCCTTTGCCATGGTTGGCTGAACTCAGGTATTGTGCGGCAATCAACATAACAGCACTACCCGCAATCTCACTCATGCTGCGAACAATGGGATAAGAATCGCTATCGTCTTTTAAATTTTCAAATGAAATGGCCGTGATTCGTTTGGCCATCATGCTTTCCAGGATTTCTGCTTTTAAAACAGAAAGATGTATAGGGGAAATGATCACCTGGTTCTGTTGCAAAAGAGGAAGATCTTCTTCTATTACAGGTGCGCTTTTTACCAATACAGGCGCTTTGTACACTTCGGCACGATCATAAACGATCCGTGCGCCGGCTTCACTATAATCTTTATCGCGGAAATGAGAGGCATCACCGGCGTTGTGTTCAATCACTACCTGGTGACCATTGCTCACAAGAACACTTACCGCATCGGGTGTTAACGCAATACGGTTTTCCTGGAACGCAGTCTCTTTCGGGATTCCAATCATCATCCCTTCCGACTTGGGTTTAATATCCAACGTTTCCTCCAGCGTTTCGTAGCTAAAGGACGTGCTGATCCGGGGTTTTTGTTGGCTCATGAGTTGGTTTTGCTGCTGGTATCAACAGACCTCAAAAATAATCATTTCCCGTTGATTTGCAGCTTTCGTTCGCCAGTCTCCAGCAGCTTTAAATACACATGAATGGTATCGGGAGGGAAAAGTGCAGGCGCTTTCTCGGGCCATTCCACCAGGCAGATATCGCCGCTATACAGCGCATCTTCCACGCCCGCTCGTGCGGCTTCCTCCTCATCGCGAAGGCGGTAAAGGTCCATATGATAGACTGTTACAGGCTTTCCATCGAGATTTCCATTGTATTCATTAATAATGGAAAAAGTAGGGCTGCCCACCGCGTCCTTTACCCCCAGGGCATCGCAAAGTGCATGAATAAAGGTGGTTTTGCCCACGCCCATTTCCGCATGAAAAGCCAAAACTTTATGTGCTCCGTATTCTTTCCAGAAAGAAGCTGCAACAGCAGGAAGGTCGGCGAGTTTGAAAACCATGCGGTCTATAATTTTCGTCATTATTTTTCCTGAGCAAACGGATTCGTAATAAAAATTTCGTCCACTGCTATTGAATTTGCATCCATGAAGCAAAAACAATCGCCAGCTTACTCAAATCCCAAAAGTACATAATCTACCTTTGTATCCTTGCTTGCCTTATCCGGAAAGAATCGTGTATAAAGTGGTGAATTGTAAGCAATAAACACTTCGCTACGCGTTTTTCACCCCTTTAAACCCGCTTCCATCTTAATTGTTATATAAGGTATACTATGGAAAAAGTACAATGGAAAGTAGGTGGCATGGATTGCAATAACTGCGCACTTACCATTCGGAAATACCTGGAAAACCAGGGCATGAAGGACGTGAAAGTCAATTTCGCGACCGGTGATGTGAGTTTTGATCATGCGGCACAGAAACCAACTGAAAAACTTGCAGAAGGCATCGAGGGCCTGGGATATACCGTGTCTAAAGACAATCGCCTGGCCGCTCCCCCACCCAAAAAAGCTTTTCTCAACAGCCACCTCCAGCGTTTCTGGTTTTGTTTGCCTTTTACAGCGGTATTATGGCTGCATATGATTCCCGGTCTTCACCTGCACTGGCTCATGAATCATTGGGTACAGCTGGCACTTACACTTCCGGTTTTTATTGTGGGTATGGGATTCTTTGGACCCAGCGCCTGGAAAAGTTTACGCAACCGTATTCCCAATATGAATGTGCTGATTGCTATTGGAGCAACGGCAGCATTTATTTACAGTCTCTATGGCAGCATTATCGGACAGCCTGATCTGTATTTGTTCTATGAAACAACCGCTACGATTATCACGCTTGTGTTTCTGGGAAATTATATGGAAGATACTTCCGTGGCTTCCACACAGAAAGCTTTGGATAAGCTGGTGAAGTCGCAATCGGTAATGGCAAATATGATTGCTTACGACGACCAGCACCAGGAACAGGTTTTTGAAGTAGAAAGCAGTCAGTTGAGAAGCGGCGACCTGCTCCTGATTCGTACGGGTGAACAGGTGCCTGCAGACTGTAAGATTTTATCAGGCGAAGTGGAAGTGAATGAATCAATTCTTACAGGTGAAAGCCTGCCAGTTAGCCGAACCAAAAAAGATCATCTCATTGGTGGCAGTGTGATTGTAACGGGTAATGTGAAAGCGTATGTAACGGCAGCGGGAAATGATACTGTTCTTTCGGGCATCATCAATATGGTGAAGCAGGCACAGGGCGAAAAGCCCCCGGTGCAGCAACTCGCCGATCGCATCAGTGCCATCTTTGTTCCGGTGGTACTCGCCATTGCAGCAATCACATTTATCATCAACTGGATTGTGTTAGGCCAGGTGGAACCTTCGCTCATGCGTGCGATTGCCGTACTGGTAATTGCCTGTCCCTGCGCAATGGGTATTGCTACACCTGCAGCCATCGCTGTTGGCCTGGGCCGCGCTGCACGAAATGGTATTCTCTTCCGCAATGCAAAAAGTCTTGAACTGTTCAAAGACATTCGTCAGGCTGTATTCGATAAAACAGGAACACTTACTACAGGTCAGTTCCAGGTGGGTAATTACAAAATTCTGGATGCAGGGATCAGCGACGAAGAGTTTAAACGCATTGTTTATTCACTGGAAAAATATTCGGTACATCCACTGGCACGTGCATTTTCCAAAGAATGGAAAACGAATAATGAAGTTCGTTGGAAAAAGATTGAAGAACTGAAAGGCCTGGGCATGCAGGCAACAAATGCTGAGGGACAGGTGTTTCAGGCAGGTTCATTTAAATTATTAAAAGAAAAATCAGACGATGTTGTACACAACATCTACGTACTGCGCGATGGTTTGTGTATTGGCTGGGTTGACCTGCAGGATGAAATCAGGCCGGAAGCAAAAGCCGTGATCAGTTACCTGCATTCACAGGGGATACATACTGTAATTCTGAGTGGCGATCGCAAATCAAAAGTTGATGCGCTGGCTGCTGAGTTAGGAATTGATGAAGTGATTGCAGAGAAAAGCCCGGAAGAAAAATTGCAGATCATTGCCGACAAAACATCTGAAATGCCAACGGTAATGATTGGAGATGGCATCAACGATGCACCTGCGCTCGCGAAAGCTACCATCGGCATTTCTATGAGTGATGCTTCGCAACTGGCGATGCAAACAGCACAGGTGGTTTTGATGAATAGCGGGTTGAAACAACTTCCACTCGCACTGGGATTAGGAAAGCATACCTATCTTACTATCAAACAAAACCTGTTTTGGGCATTCGCTTATAATGTTGCCGCTATTCCGGTGGCAGCGCTCGGCTTCCTGCATCCTGCATTTGCAGCAATCGCAATGGGATTGAGTGATGTGGTGCTGGCGATCAATTCGGGAAGGCTGAATGTGAAGAGAATCGTGCGGCGGGAGGCGTGAGAATCGGCAAACGGCAAACGACAAACGGCAAACCGCAAACGACAAACGGCAAACGTCAAACGGCAAACGTGAAATAAACACCAGATAGCGTTTAAATGCCCGCTGCAGAAATGGGTTAATGCTGTAGTTTCGATGAGCGATTTCCAAACTCCGATGACCAAAGGTTTCTTCAGGATTTCGGTTTTCCAGATGTCCCGATAAGACTCAATCATCGAATCCAATCGATCATCGGCCATCGATCATCGGACATCGGTCATCGGCCATCGATCATCGGACATCGGTCATCGGACATCGGTCATCGGCCATCGGACATCGATTTAAATTGAACAACAAACCCCACCATACCGCCCTTTCTCCCTCGCCCATTGAGATTCTCCAAAAGTATTGGGGATATCCGCAGTTTCGGCCGATGCAGGAAGATATTATTCATTCCGTACTGTCGGGAAAAGATACGCTTGCACTGATGCCAACCGGGGGCGGTAAGTCACTTTGTTACCAGGTGCCGGCAATGGCAATGGATGGTGTATGCCTCGTTATCTCTCCACTGATTGCATTAATGAAAGACCAGGTGGAAAACCTGCGTCGTCGCGATATTACGGCCTATGCCATTTTCTCCGGTATGAGCCGGAAAGAAGTGATCAACACTTTCCAGGTGGTATCAGAAAGCAATTGCAAGTTTTTATATGTTTCACCTGAGCGGCTTGAAACTTCCCTGTTTAAAGAATGGTTGCCCGGACTCGGCATTTCGCTCATCGCCGTGGATGAAGCGCACTGTATCTCTCAATGGGGTTACGATTTCCGTCCACCCTATTTACGCATTGCCGACTTGCGTAAAGAATTACCCGGCGTACCAGTATTGGCGTTAACAGCATCAGCTACGCCAGATGTACAGGAAGATATCTGCCTTCGTTTAACACCAGTTACTACGAAGACGGCCAGGCAAAAAAGAGGAATGGAAAATTTTTCGTCAGTCATTCTTACGACCCAATCTATCATATAGCGTGTTGGAAGTAGATGTGAAAATCCCGAAGATTGTCGACATCTTAAAGAAAGTTCCCGGTACAGGTATTGTTTATTGTAAAAGTCGTAGACGCACAAAAGAGATCAGCGATCTTCTTCAACTTCATCATATACAGGCCGATTATTATCACGCCGGATTAAAACAGGAAGAACGCGCGCGGAAACAGGAAGAATGGATTCAGGATAAAATCCGTGTGATTGTTTGCACTAATGCGTTTGGCATGGGTATCGACAAACCCGATGTGCGTGTGGTTATTCATGCAGACGTTCCCGATTGTCTTGAAAACTATTATCAGGAAGCTGGCCGCGCGGGAAGGGATGGCAAAAAAATCTTATGCAATTCTTCTTACCCAACCCGGCGAGCTCGAAGCATTGCATCAGAAAACAGAGATCCGTTTTCCTCCACTTGAGGTTATTCGCGAAACTTACCAGGCGCTCTACAATTACCTGCAGGTCCCGGCAGGTGGCGGCATTGGTGAATATTTCAGGTTCGAAATCCGGGATTTTGTTCAAAAGTTCAAACTGGAACCGATACAGACCTTACATGCCGTGCAGGCACTGGAACAGGATGGGTGGCTAACAGTGAATGAACAGGTGTTTGCTCCCTCGAAATTGTCTTTTAACTGTACCAAAGCATTCCTGTACCAGTTTGAAAGCGACCATCCCGCACTGGAGCCGCTGATCAAAACCCTGCTCCGTGCTTATGAAGGCATTTTTGATCAAACCTGTTTTATTTCTGAATCAACGCTCGCTTATTTACTTCGTCAGGATGAAGACAAAGTAAAAAGCGATCTCATCAGGTTACATCAATCGCGACTGGTGAATTATGAACCCAGGAGCGATGATCCGCAAGTGTACCTCCATCGCTCGCGTGTGCCCGCAAACGAAATGCATTTCAAAATGGATGCTTACCTCGAACGTAAAGAGCGATTCCGTTTGCGTATTGCGAAAATGATTGAATACACTGAAGAAAAACTGATCTGTCGCAGCCAGGTTACCGCTTCCTATTTTTGGAGATAAAAACACCGCCCCTTGTGGCATTTGTGATAATTGTATTCAGAAAAAGAATATAAAGATTGATGAAAAGGAATTCAACGAAATAAAACAGGCGGTAATCACAAAGCTGCAACAACAACCACTTCCCGCAAAAGAATTGCTGGACTCACTGGAAAAATTTGGTCGTGAAAAAGCGTGGAACGTAATGGATCATTTGCAGTCGGAACAGAAGATACGCATCAATGAGGCGGGAAAACTTTCAGTTTAATCCTTTCATTTTTTTAAAAACGATATAAACAGAAAACCTGCAGCATGCTGCAGGTTTTCTGTTATCAAACTTGTTAGATTCTTTTCATTATTGCTGAACTACCAGTCTGAATCCATTTCCATGGATATTCACGATCTCGATTTTAGGATCATCTTTCAGGTATTTACGCAGTTTGGCAATGTATACGTCCATACTTCGGCCGTTGAAATAAGTATCGCTACCCCAGATTTTCTTCAGTGCCTGGTCGCGTGGCAACAGGTCGTTCAGGTGTTCTGCCAGCATCTTCAGCAGCTCGTTTTCCTTAGGCGACAGCGTCTGCGTTACGCCATTATGCGTCAGCTGGCGCAGCTTTGGGTTGAAGTGATAGGTTGAAAGGTCGAATTCTTTATTCTCGGTTTCCTTGTTAATTTCTTCATTACGCTTCAGGATGGCGCGGATTTTCAGCAGCAATACTTCGCTATCGAAAGGTTTGGTGATATAATCGTCAGCGCCGAGTTTGTAACCCTGAATGATATCTTCCTTCATTGTTTTTGCACTCAGGAAGAAGAGGGGAATATCCGGATCTACATCGCGGATTTCTTCGGCCAGGGTAAAGCCGTCCATATTTGGCATCATCACATCGAGCAGGCACAGTTCGAACTTTTCACGCTGGAAGGCAGCCAGGCCCAGACGGCCGTCGCGCTCCAGTGTTACATCATAATCATTCAGCTCCAGGTAATTCTTCAATACACTTCCGAGATTCGGATCATCCTCGCACAACAAGATCTTTGGGTTTTTGCTTTCCATGTTTGTATAGTTTAAATCATATCCTATCAGATGACAAATAAAAGTAAATCATTTGCCAAACATTTGGCCCGGCGGATAATATTTTGTTAAGAACAGCTTTGAGCTGCCATTTTCGTACCGATTGTTAATTTTGCCGTCAAAATTCAAATAAATGGCGCTGCATATTACTCCCGACAACCGATTGAAGAAATTAATTGTGATTGGCGACCGCCTCCTGATCAAACCCAGCAAGCCCAATGAACAAACCGCCAGCGGGCTTTACCTGCCTCCCGGCGTACAGGAAAAAGAGAAAGTGCAACAAGGCTACGTGATTAAAGCGGGTCCGGGGTATGCAATTCCCATGCCCGTAGAAGAAGAACCCTGGAAAACCGAGGAAGAGAAGATAAAATATGTGCCATTGCAGGCGCGTGAAGGCGATCTTGCGATATTCCTGCTGAGTGGTGCTACGGAAGTGATGTATGAAAACGAGAAATATTTTATCGTTCCACAGGGTGCAGTTTTGATGATTGAACGCGAAGAAGACCTGTAGTCAGATTGCTTCGTTATAGCCCCAATCAATCTCAAAAACGCCTATCTTTCATTGTATTTCAAAGGCTCGAATCTTAAACACAAACTTTTTCAAAATACTTTTCCATGAGCATCGATCAATTTAAAGCCGCGGTCCTTTCCGGTTACCAGTTTAAAGGCGAATCCATTCGTGTGGGTACAGCCATCCTGGATGGCCAGCCTGTAGTGGGAACGCCCATCAGCATTCCCCTGCGCACCATGAACCGCCACGGCCTGATTGCAGGTGCCACTGGTACAGGAAAAACGAAAACACTGCAGGTACTCGCCGAGGCCCTGAGTGATGCCAGTGTACCCGTTTTACTCATGGACATTAAAGGCGACTTAAGCGGCCTCGCAGCACCTGGTGCTGTAAACGACAAGATCGTTGAACGCTATCAAAAACTGGAAATTGAATACACGCCTTCTGCCTATCCTGTAGAACTGCTTACACTGAGTCAGGAAAAAGGTGCGCGCCTGCGTGCTACCATCAGCGAATTTGGACCCGTATTGCTCTCAAAAATTCTTGGGTTAAACGATACCCAGGGTGGCCTCGTAGCAATGATTTTTAAATATTGCGACGATAATAAGCTGCCTCTGCTCGACCTGAAGGATTTTATCAAAGTGTTGCAATACGTGAGTGATGAAGGAAAAGCTGAGCTGGAAAAAACCTACGGAAAAATTTCCACCACTTCTACGGGTACTATTCTCCGTAAAGTGATCGAACTTCAACAACAGGGCGCTGACCTGTTTTTTGGAGAGCGCAGTTTTGAAGTAGATGATTTGATGCGAATCGCGCCTGATGGACGGGGTATGATTTCCATTGTACGTGTTACCGATTTGCAGGACCGTCCCAAGCTATTTTCAACGTTTATGTTGCAATTGCTGGCCGAATTGTATGCGGTAAGTCCCGAAGAGGGTGATCTGGAAAAACCAAAGCTCGTTTTGTTTATTGATGAAGCGCATTTGATCTTCCAGGAAGCGAGCAGTGCATTGTTGCAACAAATTGAAACCATCATCAAACTCATCCGATCAAAAGGCATTGGCATTTATTTCTGTACACAAAACCCAATGGATGTACCGGCTGCAGTGCTGGGTCAACTGGGTTTGAAAGTACAACATGCACTCCGTGCATTCACCGCTGCAGATCGCAAAGTGATTAAACAAACAGCAGAGAACTATCCTGAAACAAATTTTTATAAGACCGATGAATTGCTAACGCAAATCGGTATTGGCGAAGCACTCATAACGGCGCTAAACGAGAAAGGCATTCCAACACCCCTGGTACACTGTCTGCTTTGTTCGCCCAGAAGTCGTATGGATATTTTAACAGCATCGGAGATTGATAACCTGGTGGCGCAATCAAAAATTGCTGCGAAATACAATGAGGTGATTGATAATAAAAGTGCCCACGAGATCCTGACGGAAAAAATTGGAAGAAGCAGCGGAACGTACTGCAAAAGAAAAAGAAGAAAAGGAACGTGCGAAAGAAGAATCCAAAACCACAAAGCGTGCACCAGCAAAAGAAAAAGTGTTTTCGAAGATCCTGTTGTAAAAAGCATGACCCGCACGGCAGGCAACACTATTATTCGCTCCCTCCTCGGAGCGCTGGGATTGGGAGGGAGAAGGAAAAAGCTGTTCTAGATCAATGAGGAAATGTGGAAATGGAGGTGCGATTCAAGTGCGGGCAGAATGTGATAATACGGCAATGTGGAAATATGACAATGAAGAGATTTAAGAGATGCTTTTTATTTTTAATGAATCACAAATTTCTACATTATACACTTACATATCTTCCTATTCCACATTGTCATATTAGGCACCTTTCTCACTCTGCAACTAGTAGTCGCCGCGCAGCATTCACGCCGCATTTTTGGTATTTGGCGTAGGCAGAGGCGGCCGCCGTTCTTATTTCTTCGGTTGATTTTCCTAAACACCACTTTGAGAGAGCATCGTGAATCACATATGCTTCAGGAGCCATCAAATGCGTTGTCCAGAGTATGGGACTGGCTTTTGACTGCTGCATATAGGGCGAAAAATACCGTTTGCTAAAACAAGCCAGTATGATCGCCTCACGTGTTACGGAGCTATCGCCAGCCGGAAGCATATTGATCTTAAAATCCATCAGCCCATTGTGGCCGATATAAGCCGAGAGATTGGATTGTCCTCCAAACTGCAATATGCGACCATCAGGCAGCTTCTCTTCTGCATGAAATCGCCCACTTGTGGCTTCAATAAAATCTACTGTTGCTTCTTTTATATGTCTTCCGTTGTAAGCGTGAGCAAGTAAATAAACCGGCTTTGATTTGTGTCGGAAGACAAGCGTTTCCAGAATTTTCGCATTCTCCATTTCTTCGTTAGCAATGGTACTACGCTTCAGCAAACGCCATTCGGCACTTTTCGAAAAGAATGTTCTTACGCCATAACCTGCTCCCCAATATAAGTTTGTATGTGGATTCTGTCCGTTACCTATTGCTTGAGAAACCGGAACAATTCCCTGGTATTTATTGTCGCATAATGCAACAAACAAGTGAATCGTTTTTATGCTATCTGGATTCGCAGCTCTTTCCACGCCCAAATCCACTTCTTCGTTCCATTGTTCCGGACTTTGTTGTACCCTTCCGCAGGCCAGTATCGCGCAGATGGAAACAATCCCTAAACCGGTAATTTTTAGAATTTTCACAACATACAGAGTCGGCGTAAACATAATTCCATAGCAAATAATGACTTATTTGTTGATGTTATCCGCGTGACTCACAATTCTAACCGTAGCCACATTTTCCTATCGTCATATTTCCACATTGTCACATTAGGCGCCTCTATTTCCACATTTCCACATTTCCACATTAAAACAACAGGTTTTCTCCTCCGCCCGGGTGTTGGCGTTTTAAGTGTTCGTACGCTTTTGCGGTTACTTCGCGGCCGCGGGGGGTGCGTTGTAAAAATCCTTCCTGTATCAGAAAGGGTTCATAAACTTCTTCGAGTGTACCCGCTTCTTCGCCTACAGCAGTTGCGATGGTACCTATACCAACCGGGCCACCTTTGAATTTTTCAATGATGACAAGAAGAATGCGGTTATCCATTTCATCCAGCCCATGTTCATCTACATTCAATGCTTTGAGCGCATGTTGTGTAATGCCAAGATCAATTTTTCCGTCATTAAGCACCTGCGCAAAATCACGTACGCGGCGCAGCAAACCGTTTGCAATACGTGGCGTGGCGCGACTACGACGCGCAATTTCCGCCACAGCATCTTCCGATATTGAAACATTTAAAATACCCGCTGCACGCTGAATGATTTTCTGCAACGTGGCCGTATTATAATATTGCAAACGCGATTTAATGGCAAAACGGGAAAGCAATGGAGCTGTCAACAATCCGCTGCGCGTGGTTGCGCCAATAAGCGTAAAAGGATTTAAATTGATTTGAATACTGCGTGCATTGGGGCCTGTATCAATCATTATATCGATACGATAATCCTCCATGGCTGCATACAAATATTCCTCCACTACTGTGCTCAGGCGATGGATTTCATCTATAAATAAAACATCATTGGGTTCGAGGCTTGTAAGCAACCCCGCCAGGTCGCCGGGTTTTTCAATTACCGGCCCCGATGTTTCTTTAATATTTACGCCCAACTCATTTGCCACAATGCGCGACAGCGTCGTTTTCCCCAAACCGGGAGGGCCGTGAAACAACACATGGTCCAATGCTTCACCGCGCAGCTTCGCCGCCCGGATAAATATCCGGAGGTTTTCAATCAGCTGCTCCTGCCCCGCAAATTCACTGATTTGCGACGGCCGGATATTATTTTCAAACTCCCTGTCTGATGCTGAAAGCGGTTGCGATGAGTCTAAATTGGGATTCGGCATCCGGTAATTCGTTTATTTTTGTTTGGTACGATGAGTATCAAAGGTAATATAGGTAAGGTTTACAAATGGAAAAACTCGAGGCTTATCTTCATTTAGCAAATGCCGACTACTGGTACCAGCGCGCCCGACGCAAACGTCCGCCATTGTCGCTCAGTGATGAATTTAAACAACTGGTAGAAGAATACTTCTGATCAATAAAAAAGGAAAAGGCAACCGGGAAGGGTTGCCTTTTCCTTTTGGTATGTTTCCGCGATTATTTTCCAACAATCACGTTAAACGTTTTCTCTGAAGTTCTTGGTCCACCAAAGTACAGGAACTGTACCATGTAAGAACCAGAAGGCAGATTGGTCAGATCGATCGGAATTACGCGACCGTATGCCAGACCATCGAACTGTTGAGTACGTACAGCTAAACCGCTTGTGGTGTAAACACGCATGGTCAGCTTGTTGTACAACGTACTGTTGATGCGGATATTAAACTGTCCATTGTTTGGATTAGGGAACAGGATCACTGCATCGTCACGCAACAGGCGAACGCGTTCTGGACACTCATCAATTTTCGCCTGAACCGTAGCAGCGGTAGTACAACCCTGGTTATCGGTATAGCGATACGTGAGCGGGAATGTGCCAGAAGTTCCAACTGCTGGTGGTATGAGGCTGTTTCCAGAGACGCCCGAGCCAGACCAGCTACCACCAATCGGCGATGCAGCCAGATCAACTTCAGGATCGCTTACGCAAATACGTGTTGGCAGTTGAGCAATGTTAACAACCGGGTTGGGGTTAACATTCACCGTTACCGTACGCGTGGTTGTACAACCAAATGAACTTGTGCTTGTAACGGTGTAAGCTGTTGCAGCTGCTGGTTTCACATATACACTGTAAGCATTGCTGTTAGCAACATATGGAACGGTGGCCGCAGCATCGGTAAACAGACCTGTCGTTGGCGTCCAGGTAACTACAGGGTGAGGTTGACCATAAGTGATGGTGATTGACCATGAAGTCAATGTGCCAGCGTCAAATGATGTACCGTCTCTCACTGCAAGTGTCCAGTTACCATTACCTACAGAATACAGATCAGCAAAACTTGTTGCGTTACCAGCAAAACCTGTTGCACCTACACCCAGTGTTGCATCTGGTGCAAATGTTCCCGTGATGGGAGTAGTATTACCGGCAGGCAAGGTTGCAGTGCCAGTAGAACTGATAATCACATTTGAATAACCGTCACCGTTGCCACCCCTGTTTGTTGCCAGTGTAAGGATACGCCCGTTTGGCGCACGCAGCGTAAAGGTAAGGTCGGCGTTCCATGTATGCGTAGCATTCAATGTTACACTAATTCCGGTAACCACTGATGTAGCAGGGATACCTGATACCGTCAATGTATGGTTAACACCCACTACGTTTCCATCCGGGATCGGCAGGTTGATTGCACCCGATGATACAGCAGGCATTGTGGTTGGAGCAGGAGCTGGTGCAGTAAACTGCGTATTTAATTGTAATGTTCCGCCTTCGCACACTGCAGGCGCTGCAGGTGTAAATACTGCCGCTGCCGGTGAAGCATTCACTACCACAAACTGATTTAACGCATTGTTGTTTGCAACACCATCATCAGGCGAACTGGTAGAGGTGCTAATTGTATACGCACCCGCTGCCAGGTTGAAGCCCGGGAGTGTAACTGTTTGCGTTGCACCTGCAGCCAGTGTACCAGAATTAATTACCGTGCTAACTGAGGTAGTTGCAGAACCGGTAACGTCAACTGTAACTGTTACAGGGTAAGCGCTGAAGTCGATATCCAGCAGGTTGAAGTTTCTAACTGTCGCTGTAACCTGAATATCGTTAGTGGGACAAGTTGGAAGACTTGACGTTGCTGTTACACCCACATCCACTGGCGGAATTTCCCTTACCACAATGCTATCCAGGAATAGCTGGAAGTTATCCGCATGTGAGTAAGCATGGAAGCCTAAATAATAAGCACCATCGGCCGGAACTGTAAACAGTGTGCGACCCAGGTTTGCAAATGGTGCTGCAGCGTTGGCGATGATATTGGGGTAATCAAGCAATGTGGTAGTCATTGCCGAAGCCTGTGCTTCTGTACCGATACCCACTTTCATTCTTTCAGGATACAGCGGATCGGTGCTACCATATTTAAATGATACTTCATAATTCTTACCAGCTTCCAGATTCACACCCTGGATAAATAACCAGTCATCGGCCGGAGTGGTTTCACTATACAGATAACGCAGTGCGGTGCCATTAAAGCCCCACGCAGCATTAGGTGTAACAGTAGCCCAGGTAGGTCCGCCATTCAGATCCTGCAACGATACGCAAGCTGGAAGAGCTGGCACCACCACACCTGTGAAGTCTTGCGTATAAGGCAGATTCACTGGTGCGCACAGAGTTCTTACAGAAACTTTAGTGTTTCCGCTAAACTCAGCGCCGCCATCGCAGCTCTGACGTATATACACATCATACAAGGTGTTTGCAGTAAGACCTGTAATGTTGATTGGCGACGTAGCACCGGTTACAATTGTACCGCCGCCTGCTGTTGCGCCCGTACCAGGAGTAAATCCAACAGGACCATACTCTACAATAAAGCTACTACCTGCAGAAACAAATGAAACACTTGCAGTAGTTGAAGTTGGGCTGATCGCTTTCACATTTGCTGGCGATGCGCAAGATTCTACGCTAACATCATCAATAAACAGGTATGCATTGTCGGCAGCTGAGAAGCAACGGAAGCCGATGTAATAAACGCCATTAGCAGGAACGGTGAATACTACTGTAGCAACAGAAAACTCATCATCAGCTTTAGATGAAATGCTGGTTTCACTGAAGATGGCAGCGCTGGTCATCGCAGCTGCATTTGGCGCATTGCCATATTTCACTTCCAGGTTCTCTACCCATGTTGGACCGTCAGACGCTTTGTATTTAAAGCTCAACGTGTATGATTTTCCAGCTTCCAGGTTAAGCCCCTGCAGGAAGAACCAGTCGTCGCCAGGAATTGAAACATTGTAAGTATACCACATGCTATTAGGTGGTGTACTTACTACAATATCCGCATCATACCACAGTTGCCATTTACCTCCGCCGTTCAGATCTTCTGTCAATATACAATCGGGGAGGTTTGGACTGAAGGCATTGTCAAAGTTTTGGAAATACGGTACGTTGGTTGGATCGCATGTTGTTTTAAAATTGCCTGCCATCGACCAGGAGCTATATAGTCCTGCACTACAATCTGAACGAACAAAGAACTGATAGGTTGTATTACCTGTGAGGCCAGTTGCTGTTGCCGTCAACACGCCGGCAGCTGTGTTACCACTTGCTACCAGTCCGGCAGCACCGCTACCTGCTGCACCGGATGTTCTTACTTCCCACTGGTAACCTGAACCCGGAGCCGAAGGAGAAGCAGCCCAGCTAATTTGATGTGTCGTTGCACTTAAGCCAGCTGCACGCAGATTCGTTGGTGGCAGACAGGCTGGTGTTTCTTCAATCGTTATATTATCAAGATAAAGATCATTACCCCAGCCCGATACACCGCGGAAGAGAATGCGGTTCACACCTGCCGGCAGTGCAAATGCTTTATTTGCCCACTGCGCAGATGTTGGCACATATTCAAACAATTCATCACCACCTGTGTTCAAAGGACCATCAAAACCACCTTCAAGACTTACAAGCAGTGAATAGGTAAGGCCACCATCAGTTGAGTATAATATCTCCAATGCATCATCTCCACCGAATGTGAAGGTCGCATAAGCATGATCGAATGTCAATCGGTAGTTGGCAGGCAACGGACTAAATACAGGCGTTGCTACTTCCAGGTTATTTTGCGTATTATAAAATCCAAACTGAATTGAACCCAGGCCAATGCCGTAAGCGCTGGCTGCATTGCCAAGCAGGTAGGTTGTATTTGAAATCGTCCAGCAGGAAGGTGGGAACTGCGTTGCATAGTTAGCAAAGTCTTCCATGATGGGCAATGTTGCACCACCTGCAAATCCTACCTGGATACTTTCTGAATAAACCTCTGTACCAGAGCAGGTCATTTTTCTTCTATAATAAGTTGTAGCTGCGTGGGAAGTAGAGAAGGATGCAGCAGTTGCACCAGGAACATCAGTCCACGTAGAATTGTCTGCCGACGACTGCCACTGATAAGTTATTCCGCTGCCAGTGCTTGAACCCGTAACAGACAGGTCGAAAAATGCGCCTGCGCAAGGTGTGATGGTAGAAGCCTGGGCATCTCCGCCAGTAAAGCCATTTGTTACACAAGGTGGTTCAGAAACCTTGAAACGAATATTGCTGCGAAGTGCCCCGCGTATACCGAGAGCATCTTCTTCTTCTTCTGTGTCTTCAGCCCAAATCTGAAAAACAGACTCATCCGGCTGGTTTGAATAACGGAAACGTTTTCCCGTACTTCCTTCATTACCGGTGCCCGTTGCATTTGTTTCTACCAGTATTTCAAGATTCTCACTGCCATCATAAACAAATGGTGTAGCGAGCGTAATCTCATACCACTGACCAACAACAAGTCCCGCTGCTGGTAAGTTAGTGGGACCAAAAACCAGCGTCGCACCTGTTTTCTCCTCGAGATAAGTTGTTTCTGTTGTAAAAGCATCGGGTCGCTTTTTTCATGTAGACTCTTACATTCGTCATCTGTCCCGGAGTAGCCAACGCGTCTACATAAAAAGCGATGGCTGTTATCTGTCCAAATACGCCATTGAATTCCGACGGCCTGAATATAAGAGCAGATTTTTCAAAACCCCAATAGGTACCCAGCGGCTGCCTGAGAGAACCATCATTGGTGTTGGCTGCAGGAATGGTTAGGGTAGTCTGGGCGGCCAGATTAAAATTTGCAAGAAATGAGCATACGAATAAAAGCAGAAAGTAGATCTTTCTCATAAGCAGAGTTTGTGTGATTGGTCTTGGGTTTTGGTTGTCCAGCGGAGTATCGGTTAGTGGAAGATATTCATTTTTTTTTATCACCACAATTTTTAACAGAAAATTTTGTAGCAGCAGTAATTTGATAATTTATTGAGCGTTATAGATTAATTAGATGCATTAATGCCTGCAAAAACCCGCAAACGGGTGGGCTTAATTTCATTCATTTTAAATTATCTGATTGAATTACAAACGCTTTTATATCAGACGCCCGTTACCTTTCTTGTTAATAATTGCACTTATTCTTTGCAACAACACGGTCTGGTCGCAAATGATCACCGGTGTATGGAAAGGAAAATCAAATCGGCAAAAGGTTGAAGTAAAGATTATCCAGGTGGGTGACAGCCTGCGTGGCACTTCTTATTATCATGATGGTCCGCGACAATATCGTCGCTACAGCATTCGTGGTTATTTCGATGCGAATAGCAACGAAGCGGTGTGGTGGGATGATCAATTGCTGGAAGAAAAGCCCGAACGAAACGGAGGCCCCGGCCGCGTACCGCTTTTAGCACGCGCCGATTTCAATTGCCCCGGCGATGGGCGCATGATGTTAAATGGCAAATCAGGAAAAATAACGGACGACAGCCCTGGTGCAGATTTAAAACTCGATAAAACCGACTACAGCCAGTTCCCCGATGAATGGGATTATGTAATTGATAATTTTACTGCCGGAGCAAACGCCCCTTATATCATCGACAGCATCAGCACAATCGCTTTTGTGAAACCTCCTGAAATAACGCAACCGGTTTTTATTCCAGAACCTAAGCCGGTTAAAAAACCTGAAACGGGGCTTGTATCAATTCCACCATCTGTTGTTGTTGCCAACAACCCACCTGTAGTCGCGGTGCAAACACCGGAAGAAAAATTCAGAACGCGCACCAACCTTCTGGTTACAGAAATTCCGCTGTCAGGAGATTCTATCGAATTGCGCTTTTATGATAATGCGGAAATAGACGGCGATTCCATTTCACTGTTCCTCAACGATCGACTCATCTTTAGTCATATCCGTCTTACAGGCCAGGCATACAAAGTAAAACTCGCCGTAAGTGAGCTCAATGATGATAACTTTTTGGTAATGGTGGCCGAAAACCTCGGAACCATCCCGCCGAATACATCCTATATGGTAGCAGAAGTAAATAACCAACGCTACGAAGCACGACTGGAAAGTACGGAAGGAAGCAGTGCAATGATCCGCCTGTTCAAGCCAAAATAAAAATGACCGGACAAAGTCCGGTCATGGTGCGATAGAAATGCATTATTATAGAGACAGTTCTGCTAATACAGCGAAATGATCACTTGCAAAACGACCGCCCCAGGTTTGTGAAATCGTTGCATGCTTTCTTACTTTCCAGTTGCCACGCAGGAAAATATAATCTATTGGTTCGTCGCTTACTTCTTTATTACGGAACGCATTGAATGTACCAGTAGGTCCGTAATGCCCGGTTGCTGAGATCTGTTTTGAATCCGTAAACCGCAAAGGATCATCAGGATTCATCACAACGCGTATGGGTTCATCGGAAGGCTCCGCATTAAAATCACCAGTGATGATGGCAGGTGTATTACCGGTAAGTTCCCGAACTTTACTCATTATCAACTTTGCACTTTCGCGTCGCGCAACTTTTCCAATATGATCGAAATGGGTATTAAACATATAAAAAACCTTTTTCGTCTTGCGATCACGGAAGCGTGCCCAGGTTACCATACGCGTTATGGCCGCATCCCAACTTTTGCTGCCGGCAACATCAGGCGTTTCACTCAGCCAAAACATTCCACCTTTTAATAATTGCAAACGTGTACTATCGTAAAAGATCGCGCTATACTCCCCCTTTTCTTTCCCGTCATCACGACCGCCCCCTACCGATTTGTATTGAGTCAACCGTTGCTGCAAATCTATCATCTGGTCATGCAGCGCTTCCTGCACCCCTAATAAATGCACTTCATGAAATAATACTTCTGCAGGAACAAGATCCTTGCGATTTGGCCACGCATTTAAACTATCCGATGCGGTATTCAAACGGATATTAAAGGTCATCACGTTTAATGATTGTGCAGATAGTTCAGGCATTACAATTAGTACAATCGTGGTTATGAGGAGTAGCTTTTTCATTTCACGAATTTAATTAAGATGAATGAGAATGCTCCGGTTCGATTTTTATAGAACTGATTATTCTATACAATAAAAAAACGTCCCCGCTTTTTTCAGCCAGGACGTTTAAAAAAATAATCGTGTTTCATTTCTTATACAACCACATTAATCATTCTTCCTTTTACATAAATGATCTTCTTGTGTGGTTTGCCTTCCATCCATTTTTGCACCACTTCATTCCCAAGCACAATTTCTTCCACCTGTTGTTGGGTTGCATCCAGGGCAAGTGTCAGTGTAGTACGTGTTTTACCGTTGATAGATACGGGATACTCTTTTTCGCTTTCTGTGGAGTGCAGCAGCATCATATTTCGGATATGCTGCGTCCAGAATGCTTCCACTATTGCCCAACAGGTGCCAAAGTTCTTCGCTGATATGTGGCGCATAGGGTGTTAACAAAATCAGCAGTGGTTCCAGTATTGCACGTTTATGGCATTTCAGGTCACCGAGTTCGTTTACCGCAATCATAAATCCACTCACACCCGTATTAAAACTGAATCGCTCTGTATCTTCTTCAATTTTGCGAATTGTTTTGTGCAACAACTTCCATTCTGCGGCAGTCGGTGTTTCCTCGTTCCAGACTTTACCTTTTACTTCATCGAAGAACAAACGCCAGAGTTTTTTCAAAAAGCGGTGTACACCTTCAATGCCTTTTGTATCCCAGGGCTTGCTCATTTCCACGGGGCCTAAAAACATTTCGTACATACGGAATGTATCAGCGCCGTAGCGTGCAACCAGATCGTCGGGGTTTACGGTATTGTATTTTGATTTCGACATCTTCTCCACTTCTGTACCGCAGATATATTTGCCGTCTTCCAAAACAAATTCAGCGTTGTTATAATCTTCGCGCCAGTTGCGGAAAGCGCTGATGTCGAGTTCAACACCATCCACGATATTCACATCCACGTGTACGGGATCCGTTTCATATTGATCTTTTAAACCAGCAGAAACAAACACATTCTTCCCTCGTACCCGGTACACAAATCGGGAGCTCCCCTGTATCATTCCCTGGTTTACCAGTTTTTTAAACGGTTCGTCGTGGCCAATAAAACCAAGATCATACAGGGCTTTTGTCCACATGCGGCTGTAAAGCAAATGCCCTACCGCGTGTTCGGTACCGCCGATGTACAGGTCTACCTGCCCCCAGTAATCAGAAGCCTGTCGACTGCAGAATTCCTGTTCATTTTTGGGATCCATATAGCGCAGGAAATACCAACTACTGCCGGCATATCCGGGCATGGTATTCGTTTCCAGGCGGCGTTCTGTCCATTCAGGGATATTTGCCAGCGGACCCTGTCCGTCGGGGCCGGGTTGGTAGCTGTCAACGGCAGGCAGTTTCAGGGAAGTTCTGATGTCGGCAACGGCAATGCCACATTTCCTGCCCATTCAATGGGGAATGGTTCGCCCCAATAGCGTTGGCGGCTGAAGGCCGCATCACGCATTTTATAATTGGTTTTGCGTGTGCCGATTCCTCTTTTTCTATCTCCGCAATAGCAACTTCAATTGCTTCGCGCATTACCAGTCCATTCAGAAACCTGAATTTTCGAGCTGCATCTTTTGTCGGGTTTGCTTCTTCACCGTTGTAATGGCTGCCGATAATATTTGTAATCGGGATATTAAAATGTTGCGCAAACTTATGATCACGTTCATCACCGCAAGGCACAGCCATAATTGCGCCAGTACCATAACCCGCTAACACGTATTCTGAAATCCAAACTGGGATTTTCCTTCCGTCAAATGGATTAATGGCATAAGCACCTGTGAATACGCCGCTGATTTTTCTCAGCCATGCGTTCACGTTCACTACGACTTTTTACATACGCGATGTATTCTTCCACAGCAGCAGCTTGCTCCGCTGTTGTAATCGATTTTACCAGGTCATGTTCGGGAGCGATTACCATAAAGTCAACGCCAAAGATGGTATCGGGGCGGGTGGTGTAAACGCGGATGGAAGCCCCTCCTGGACTCCGCCGGTGGGGAAGGAAATAGAAGCCTCTTCACTCCCCTCCTTCAGGGGGGCTGGGGGGGGAGCTGAATTGCAAAGTTTATCTCAGCCCCACTACTCTTTCCAATCCAGTTGGTTTGCATTTCCTTCATTGCATCGCTGAACTCGATTTTCTCGAGACCTTCCAGCAATCGATCTGCGTATTCGGTAATGCGCAGATACCATTGGCGCAATTTCTTCTTTACAACAGGATAACCACCTCTTTCACTCACGCCATTTACTACTTCATCGTTGGCCAAAACGGTTCCCAGTCCTTCGCACCAGTTTACTTCGCCATAACCACAATACGCAAGTCGGTACTGCATCAGTATATCTTCCTGATCGGCCTGGCTCATGCCATTCCATTCATCTGCTGTGAATTTTGTACGATGGTGCTGCACATTCGGCATGGGATGCGCGCTGTTTCCTTCTTTTGCAAACGCGGCACGCAGGTTGGCAATCGGTTCTGCTTTTTGGGTCTGCTTGTTGAAGAAGCTTTCAAATAATTGCAGGAAGATCCACTGCGTCCATTTGTAATAAGACGCATCGCTGGTACGCACTTCGCGTTCCCAATCGTAACAGAATCCGATATTGTCGAGCTGTTGTTTGAAGGTGGCGATATTCTTTTCCGTGGTTACAGCAGGATGCTGGCCTGTATCCAGTGCATATTGTTCTGCAGGCAATCCAAAGCTGTCGAATCCCATTGGGTGCAGCACATTGAAACCTTTCAATCTTTTATAGCGGCTGTAAATGTCTGAAGCAATATATCCCAGCGGATGACCAACATGTAGTCCGGCACCACTTGGGTAAGGGAACATATCCAGCACATAATACTTCGGTTTATCGCTAACATTACTCACGCGATAGGCCTGGTCTTTTTTCCATTGAGCCTGCCATTTCTTTTCTATAACATCAAACTTATATTCCATTCCTGCCATGATTGGGGAGAAGCTTTAACAATTTTGTTGACCGTTTTTGGCAATAAGCCCGAAATACGGCCCGTTTAAAGGGGCAGCAAAAATACTGAATGTAGGGCGTAAAGCGCTATTTTGCCTCACTGCGGGAAGATCCCGACCCCGTCCATTAAATTTCTAAACAGTTCGCTATGGCGCAATCAGGTAAAGCCTCCATTAAAAGGGCGAAACCTTCTTATTTCATGTCAATTTTGGGTGTAACCCTTGTATTGTTTCTCCTTGGCATCATCGGCGTGCTGGTAATTAATGCCAATAAGATTGGCGATTACTTCAAAGAGAATGTGGAAGTAATGGCATCACTCCGTGGAGACCTGAATCAGCAGGACAGCTCGGCCCTGATGACCTACGTATCAGGCAAGCCTTATATCCGCGACATCCAGTTTATCACAAAAGATGAAGCAAAACGCCGCTACCTGGGCGACGGTAATGAGAGTTGGGACAAAATACTGGAAGAAAACCCGCTGCCCAATAGCATCAACTTCAAAGTGAAGAAGGAGTACATGAACCGCGACTCGCTGGAAACAATCAAAAAAGACCTGGAGCTGCAGACATACGTGAGCGATGTAAAATACCCGGAAGCACTGGTAGACAAGCTGCATGAAAATATCCGCACGCTCAGCATGATCTTCCTGGTAATCGCTGTTATTCTTTCGCTGGTAGTAATCATCCTGATCGACAATACCATTCGCCTGGCGATGTTTAGCAACCGTTTCCTTATTAAGACCATGCAAATGGTGGGCGCCACCCGCTGGTTTATTGCTAAACCTATGAATGTCAGGGCGATAATCAATGGCGCAATCAGTGGTTGTATTGCTGTGGGGGGCCGTTTTCCTGGTGATTATGGCTGCTGAACGCATGGTTCCCTGGCTGAAAGCCATCCACGACAATGTATCGCTGGGCATTCTCTTCGCAGGAATGATATTGCTGGGAATCTGCATCACAGTTTTCAGTACCCATCGCAGCGTACTGAAGTACCTGAAGATGAAGTTGGACGACTTATATTAACAGCCCCGATTTTATTGTATAAACATATTTCCGGCCACCCCTTAAAGGTGGCCGGATTCGTCTTCTATTTTTAGTTATCTTGCCTCCTCAAAATTTGGATTCATGTCTGAAAAGTCAACAACTCCTTCGCTTTTTACGCGCGACAATTATATGTGGATGCTGATTGGCCTGGTAGTAATTGCTATCGGTATGCTGCTGATGGCCGGTGGTAAAAGCGACGATCCCAATGTTTTTAAAGCTGACGAAGTTTACAGCACCCGCCGTATCACTATCGCACCCTTGTTGATTCTCGCCGGACTGGTGATTGAGATCTATGCGATTTTTAAAAAAGGTAAGAAGTAACCCGGGCCAGGAGCCCTGCATTTTCAGGCCCCGGTCGATCTACCATAGATACCGCATCATTAAATCAAGGTATGAGTTTTATCGAAGCTATTCTCATTGCTATAGTTGAAGGGCTCACCGAGTTTATTCCCATTTCCTCTACGGCACATATGATCTTCACCAGTACCATTCTCGGTATACAGGAAGATGATTATGTAAAAATGTTCCAGGTTTCAATTCAGTTTGGAGCCATTATGGCGGTTGTGGTATTATACTGGAAGAAATTCTTCAATTTTCGCGATCCACGTTTCTATTTCAAACTCATGCTGGCGGTGTTGCCGGCATTATTACTCGGCTATCTCTTCAACGAAAAAATTGAAGAAGTACTGGAAAGTCCCTTCTTTGTGGCGTTGGTGCTGGTGCTGGGCGGTGTACTGCTTTTATTTATTGATAAGCTTTTTAAAAATCCAACGATTAAAACTGAAGAAGGTATAACCATTCCGAAAGCTGTGACCGTTGGCTTTTGGCAATGCCTGGCGATGATGCCCGGTGTTAGCCGTTCTGCTGCATCCATCATCGGTGGTATGCAACAAGGCATGAGCCGCAAAGTGGCCGCCGAATTCTCTTTTTTCCTTGCCGTACCTACCATGCTGGCGGTAACAGTTTATTCCATCTTCCTGAAAGACTGGGGCACAGGCCCCGTTAAGCAGAAAGGATATGAAATGATCATGCAAACCAATGAGAGCCTGCAGACATTTCTACTCGGCAACCTTGCTGCTTTCCTCGTTGCAATGCTCGCCATCAAATTCTTTATTAACTTCCTCGCGAAATACGGTTTCCGCATTTGGGGCATCTACCGCATTGTAGCAGGAATTGTGTTGATGATTTTGATGGGGTTGAAAGTGATTGGATGAGAGAGTCGATGATCGATGGTCGATGGTGGATGATCGATGGTCGATGATCGATGATCGATGGTGGATGATCGACGAAAGATAATTGTTGCGACGTTCCGTCCCGGAGGGACGGGATGTGGTTAGCACGCGAAATCCCCTTTTTGTTTTTGCGTCCCGAAGGGACGCGATGTGGTCCGGTTCGGGGAATCGATGTGGAAGATCGATGATCGATGGTGGATGATTGCTTAAGGTTTTGGGGTTGCGCCCGGAGGGACGGGATATCTGTAGCAAAGAATTCCCAAGGAGGCTGAGTCCCGAAGGGACGATATACGGAGAGAAGAGATGATCGATGGTCGGATCCGAGATTTTATTATTACGCAAATTGCAACGATATGCCAACGGCTTCTAAGAAAGTAGTGAACGCCTGGGCCATGTACGACTGGGCCAACTCTGCTTATAACCTTGTTATTACGTCCACGATTTTTCCCGCTTATTATGTTGGTATTACTTCCATCAATGCCAATGATGTAAAATTCTTTGGTCGCTCATTTGTAAATACTGCCCTGCAGAATTATGCGCTTGCCGCAGTATTCCTGCTGGTAGCTATTTCATCGCCCATACTAAGCTCCATCGCCGATTATCGTAGAAATAAAAAAGTGTGGCTACGCTGGTTTTGTTATATCGGCTCGGCCGCCTGTGTGGCTCTTTTCTGGTTTACAAAAGATAATATCGAATATGGCATCATTGCCTTTGCGATTGCAGCATTCGGGTACTGGAGCAGCCTTGTATTCTACAACTCTTATCTGCCTGATATTGCTGCGCCCGAAGACCAGGACCGTATCAGCGCAAAAGGCTTTTCACTCGGATATATTGGCAGCGTTTTACTGCAGATCATTTGTTTTGTGGTAATACTGAAACCTGAATTGTTTGGTCTCAACCCCGAAGACAAAGGCGTGGGCGCGCGTATGTCGTTTCTGTTAACCGGACTCTGGTGGTTTGGTTTTGCACAAATTACCTTACGCGCCATGCCGCTTAGCAGCAAAGCAGAAAGACAATCGAAGAAAAAATGTATTGGTAAATGGTTTTCATGAGTTAGGAATTGTATGGAAACAATTATCACACATGCCTTCGCTGAAGCGTTTCCTCCTCAGCTTTTTCCTTTATAGCATGGGTGTGCAAACAGTAATGCTGGTGGCAGCAGGCTTTGCAAAAAAAAGAATTATTCGCCAATGAAGAAGATGAACCCAAACTATTGCTCACCATCATCCTGATACAACTCGTGGCGATGGTTGGCGCAATACTTATGAGCCGCCTGGCAAAACGAATCGGAAGCTGGTGGGTACTTACCATTGCTGTTATCATCTGGATATTTATCTGTATCGCCGGGTTTAACGTTCAAACGCAATTGCAGTTCTATTTCCTTGCTGCACTTGTGGGGCTGGTGATGGGTGGCATCCAAAGTATGAGCAGGAGTACTTACAGTAAACTGCTGCCCGCTACAAAAGACACTACATCATTCTTTAGTTTTTATGATGTAACCGAGAAAATTGCAATTGTTATCGGCATTTTCACCTTCGCATATATTGAAGAACAAACAGAAAATATCCGCAATAGCATCATTGCGCTGGGCTCTTTCTTTGTAGTGGCCTTGCTGGCGCTGTTATATGCACGCAATGCTGTAACACAACGATTGAAAGAAATTGAAAAACGTGATTGACCTGTAAAAAAACTACCCTTTATGAATCTTTATACCATCAATACCGGTCGCTTTAAGCTGGATGGCGGAGCGATGTTTGGTGTTGTCCCCAAAAGCATCTGGAATAAATTAAACCCCGCTGACGAGAACAATCTTTGCAGCTGGGCCATGCGATCGCTGTTAATTGAAGAGGGCAATCGCCTGGTGTTGATCGACACCGGAATTGGCGATAAGCAGGATGCTAAATTTTTCGGCCATTACCATCTGCACGGCGATGAATCACTCGATCAATCGCTGGCTGCGAACGGTTTTAACCGAAATGACATCACCGATGTTTTTCTCACGCATCTCCACTTCGATCATTGCGGCGGCGCCATAAAAAAGGGAGGGAGGAAAACTGGTTCCCGCATTTCCGAAAGCGACTTACTGGAGCACGGAAGATCACTGGAACTGGGCTGCACATCCCAACGACCGGGAAAAAGCATCTTTCTTAAAAGAAAACATTTTACCTATACAGGAAAGTGGACAGTTGCAATTTGTAAAACGAGACAAGGGCGCAAATGGAAATTTACTCGATAGCACAGCATTTATGCCCGGCTTTTCCATTCGCTTTGTGGATGGACATACCAATAGCATGATGCTGCCGCAATTGCAATACAAAGGCCAAACCCTGGTTTATATGGCCGACCTGCTGCCTTCTGTTGCACATATCCCCCTGCCCTATGTGATGGCTTATGATATGTTTCCATTAACCACGCTGAGTGAAAAGAAGAGCTTTCTACAGGAAGCAACAGACAATAACTATATTCTCTATTTTGAACACGACCCAGCAAATGAGTGTTGTCATTTACAACAAACAGAAAAGGGGATCAGACCCACACAGGGATTTAAGTTGACAGAAGTATAAAACCAAATAAGTATCATCCAAAAAAAGGGACGCGCTGTAGCGCGTCCCTTTTTTCAAAACATATTATTTCACATCTTACTCTTCAGGTTTCACGTACAATTATCTTCTTTTCACCAGCGACGTCAGCGGATAACGCAATCCTTCATGGCTCATCATATCAATCTTCACTTTACCTACCACAATCGGGCTTTCGATACGCACCGGAATGCGGTTCATATCATCAGTTACCCAAACCACCATATCGTCGCCACCCTTAAAAATGGTTCCTTTGATCAGCATTGGTTTGAATTTAATCGCCCTGAATTTTCCGTATTTGGTACGAATGGTTTCACGGCCGAGATAACGGATGTACATGTTGTAAACCTCGTTATCAAGAAACATGGAAAATGTAATCTTGTCGTTGGGCTGTAATTTGGAGAAATCAACATTACGCGCATAAAATACGCTGCTCACAACATCCTGCACACATTCAGGTACTTTAAAAACGCCGTCGTTTGAAATGGCAGTATTCGCGTTTTTATTAAAAGTTACGTTTTGATAGATTTTGTGACCGCCTTCATCCACATTACGAACAAACTTCAACGGCTGCATGGTTGCGGTATCAATATACGATTCGTATTTATCGCGCACTTTGTAAAGGAAGTCGTAAGAAGAATTGGTACGTCCTTCGCCAACGATATGATAAACCGGCCGGCCATTCAGTGTTTCGAGTGTATTGGTGAAGGTTGCTGTACCTGCATTTACATAAACTCCGGCTACGGCATAATAAACCGTCATTGATATTTTTTCACCCGCCTTGAAAGACGTATTCCGGATTGCACAGTCGGCTACACCCACTTTATCGGCAACCGGCTTTTCTTTTGGATGAAAAGCCATCAGCGCCAGCGATGCCACTACAAGTCCTTTCAGTATTCCTGTCATAAGTCTTTCGTTTAATGCTTAAAAATTTCCATAGAGGGATTCATCCCGCTCACTCAAATCAGACTTGTTTTATTTCAAAACGCTTAATCCGACCGGTTATTCTGTTCTGCTGCTGAATCCTTTCCGTTTTTTCTAATGATCCTTCCGATTCCTAAAATTAGCAAACTACCTGCCAGAGCCGGGATTATTAAGTTTATCAGCCACATACTTGCCGCCGCCAGCCCAATCCCGAGATGATTTGAACTGTATATCCCTAACAACTGAATACTCACGGTACCCCTAAGGCTCAGGTCGGTAAATAATGCAATCGTGGGGATTGCGGCCATTACCAGGTAACTCAGGCTAACTGTCCAGTAACAATCCCACCAGGATATTTCCACATCAAATAAACTACACAAGAGCCAGTATTGCAATATAAAAATGACAAAACGGGCGGCTGATAAAGACAGGAGCTGCGTCAGAATCGTTGCATCAAAAGACTCCAGTGTTTCTATCAACCATTTATAACGATGGTTTCCCGGAAGCCTGTCTACCCAGCGCACCAGCCAATTGATACGGAAATAAAATACTGTTAAAATGACTGTTACAAAAAGAGTTCCATAAAGGATCGAGCTATACCAGAAAGAACTAACCAGCCCGGAGTTTGAAAGTGGATCTTTCAGCACAAGCAAGGCCATCAGGCCCATAAACAGGGTCGTAATCAACTGGCTGATACTTCCGGTGATGGTAAGCGATATCGCTTTCATCCGATTCCCATCATCCATATACAATACGCGTCCCAGGTATTCGCCAACGCGGTTGGGTGTTGTTACGGAAAACGACAAACCCGAGAGCACCGCTTTACACGCGGTAATAAATTTTACCGGCTGAATTCTTTTTACTACCAGCATCCATTTTACTGACTCAATAGACCAATTAAGGATCATACCCAGGAATACCAACGGTAAAATCCACCACATGGTGCTACTCATTGAATGTTTCAACGCATGCCAGCTGCTTTCAAGGTGAGGTTGTTGTTGTATTTGTTTGTAAATAGAATAAGAAAGCCATGCGAATAACACCGGGCCAAGGAAAAAACGGATAAAGATCCTGATTAGCTTTTTATGTCTACTTTTGAGAGGCATATAAACGCCGTCTATGACCTGGTTAGTAGCCGATTTTTACCGGTGCAGGCATGTGGCATTGAATTGATTATCTGGTAAAAATACAGTCCTCCTTGCAAAAGCGCAGTAAAAAAATATTAGGTGTTGACCCCGGTACATTACTCATGGGTTATTCGGTGATAGAAACACGGAATAACAGCATACAGATGTTGGAAATGGATGCCATGCGGCTTTCTTCAAAACAGGATCATTACGAGCGATTGCAATTGATACATGCACGCATTTGCGAGTTGATACGCGAACACAAACCGGATGAATTTGCGATTGAGGCGCCGTTCTTTGGCAAAAATGTGCAAAGTATGTTGAAGCTCGGTCGCGCGCAGGGTGTGGCTATTGCCGCAGCCATGCAGGCCGGGATACCCGTTACAGAATATTCACCACGAAAAGTGAAACAATCTGTAACCGGAAATGGCAATGCCGACAAAGACCAGGTATGGAAGATGCTTCGCGATATTTTTCAGTTACGCGAAGTACCAAAATATTTCGACTCTACAGATGCGTTGGCCATTGCTGTATGTCATCATTTTCAGCTATCAGGACCATTGCGTAACGGCACCAGTAAAAAACTGAAAGGCTGGGAAGCATTTTAAAAGAAAATCCAGGCAGGCTGGCGAAGTAGTTTCTATTTACGATTCTTTTCTATCGCGGCAACTATCATTTCCTGGATCTCGCGCATGCGATGTTCGCCGATTTTCATTTTATCTCTTGTAAAATTCAAATCGTTAGCAGATTTAATAGGCACGAGATGGATGTGTGCATGAGGCACTTCCAGTCCGATCACACTCATACCACAACGATTACAATCGAAACAGTCTTCAATTGCTTTGGCAATGGGCTGAGCAAACTGTAACATTTCACCCAGCATCTCTGATGGCAGGTCGAATATATTATCGACTTCTATTCTGGGAACCACCAGCACATGCCCTTCCATTAATGGAAAGATGTCGAGAAAAGCATAGAACTTTTCATTTTCTGCTATGGTATATCCCGGGATTTCGCCGGAGATGATGCGGGAAAAAAATTGTTGGCATGACTTTTAAATTGAAGTAAATGTGGAAACATGAAAATGGAGGTGCGATTCAAGTGTGGGCAAAATGTGATAATATGGCAATGTGGAAATATGACAATAAGAGATTTAAGAGACGCTTTTTATTTTTAATGAATCACAAATTTCTACATTATACACTTACATATCTTCCTATTTCCACATTGTCATATTTCCACATTGTCTCATTTCCACATTTACTCATTTCCACATTTCCTCATTCCCTCATTTCCCCATTTCCTCATTTCCATATTGTCCCATTGGCATTATGCTGTGATGTTATCTATCTTAAACTGCAGTTTTCCTGCAGGTGCAATTACATCAGCTGTTTCGCCCACAACTTTACCAAGAATACCCTGACCGATGGGTGAGGTTATGGAGATTTTGCCGGCTTTGAGGTCGGCTTCTTTTTTCGCTTACGAGTTGGTAAGTAACCTGCTTTTTTGTTTTGAGGTTGGTCATGGTTACTTTCGTCAGGATCGATACTTTGCTGGTATCGATATTGCTTTCGTCGAGAACGCGCACGTTTGCGAGCGCGCCTTCGAGCGAAGCAATTTTTGCTTCCAGCATTCCCTGTGCTTCTTTGGCAGCATCGTATTCCGCATTTTCTTTCAGGTCACCCTTCTCCCTCGCTTCAGCGATGGCACGGCTGGCCGCGGGCCTCTCCACACCTTTCATGCGCTGAAGTTCCGCCTTCATTTGCTCCAATGTTTCTTTGGTTACATATTGAATGCTACTCATATTCACCTCCTTGGGTATAAATGAAAAAAATAGCAACGCCCCAGTTGAAAACAACTGAAGCGTTGCAGAATGTGACAAAGATAATAAACTATTTGAATCAAAAAACCTTAAAGAAGCTGTAATTTTTCCAGCAAAACTTCTGCCATTCGGCGGAAAGCCTCATGCGTGTAACCCGCAATATGCGGCGTAATCAGTACGTTCGGCTGGTCCAACAACCAATAGAGGCGGCTTTTTTCTTCATCCGTATAGGTGTCGAGCTTCTCATTTTCAAGTACATCCAATCCCGCGCCGGCTACCTGCCCGCGTTTGATGGCGTTTATAAGCGCATCGGTATCAAGCACTTTGCCACGTGAAGCATTCAGCACCCAGGGCTTGCGCTGCAGGCTGTCGAAAAAGGATTCATTTGCCAGATGGAATGTCTCCGACGTTAACGGCAGATGCAGGCTAACCACATCGGCATAGCGCGCCACCTGCTCCAGGCTCGCTTCCTTTACATTCCCCGCAGCAAAACCAAATTTGTATTTATCATAAGCAAGTATCGTTACGTCAAACGACATCAGCCTTTTTGCAAATGCTGATCCCGTGTTACCATATCCAATAATACCGATTGTTTTCCCCGACAACTCCGTTCCACGGTTTTCATCACGCAACCACAATCCTTTTTTTATTTCTTCATGCGAACTGTGTAAACGATTCATAAGATTCAGCAGCATACCGAGCGAATGCTCTGCAACCGCATTGCGATTTCCTTCCGGACTGCTTACACAATGTATACCACGACTTTCAGCAAATGGCACATCTATCAGTTCCATTCCGCTGCCCAGCCGGCCAATCCATTGCAACTTCTCTGCTTTTTGTAAAAGTGATTTATCAACCTGGATACGCGTCGTTAACACAAGCCCTTCCACATCTTCAATGCATTGTTCCAGTTCGGCATAGGAAATTGCGGGCGAATAAGAAACGTCATATCCTTTCCTGGTTAATGTTTCCTGCAACATCGGGTGTGCCTTTCCTGTTATCACAACCTTCTTCATATCGTCTTAATTCATTTTAAATGTAAGTGCTGCAAAATCTTCTACCGATAATTGTTCCGCTCTTTTTAAAAACAAGGGATCATTTAATACTGATGGATCAAAAAGACCTTTTACTGCATTGCGCAGTGTTTTGCGACGCTGATTAAAGGCCGTTTTTACTAAAAGAAAAAATTTCTTCTCGCTTGCCATTTCAGGTACGTCGGTGCGGGGAACCATACGAATCACACCACTTTTTACTTTTGGCGGCGGATTAAAACTGCCTTCGTTTACTTCAAATAAATATTCCACACGAAAGAAAGCCTGTACCAGTACCGACATTACACCATACACTTTATTGCCGGCCCGTGCTGCCACACGCTGCGCTACTTCCTTTTGAAACATGCCCACCACAATTTCTACCTGGCTCTTCCATTCCAGTATACGAAACAGTATTTGCGTTGAAATATTATAGGGGAAATTGCCAACAACGGTGAAATTATTCTCAAAGGGAACCGGCACATCTAAAATGCTTCCTTCAATGATCCGCCCTTTGAGGGATGGATAGGTACCAAGAAGATAATCCACCTTTTCGCGATCCAGTTCAACGGCCCTGAACTCGATGGAAGGGATTTCGATCAGATATTTGGTAAGCGCACCGCCGCCCGGGCCCACTTCCAGCAGCTGCGTAAATGGATGTTCCTGCAAAGCAGCAACGATCTTACGGCATATATTTTCGTCACGCAAAAAATGCTGCCCAAGTGACTTTTTCAGGGAATACATTGCGCAAAATTAGGAAATAGCGCAACGTGCGGCGTTTCGGGTGGTTTTTAATTAAAACAGGATAATCTCATTTCATCACTTTCTCCCTCGCCAGCACTGTTCCGTTACGATTCAACACCGTAACTAACAGCAATTGCGATGGAAGATTTTGAACCGGTATCAACCATTCCTGGCTGCCAACGCCCACGGAAATTTTTTCTTCATAAAGTATTTTTCCAGATAAATCAGTTAACCGCACACGATATTGATCCCTGGTTTCTGTTTTTTATTTCTACGCGTAACCAGTCCTGTACAGGATTTGGATAAATTTCAACCTGGAATTGATCAGGATAATAAACCACATTGATGGTAACGCTGTAGGAAACGGATCCATCTTTATCCATCTGTTTGATGCGGTAGTAGTTGTTGCCAACAACAGGATTTTCGTCAATAAAAACCCAGGGAGCAGCGCCGGAAGCACGCCCGATTGAAACGAACGCTGTTCCGTTTATCTTTTTCTCAACCTCAAAATAATTGTGCTGTTGATCCACTTCTGCACTCCAGTCGAGGCGAATGGTTTCGTTGGTTAACAATTTCCCATTGAAATTTTTGAAGACGACGGGTAATGTTTGCAAGGCAACAGTTGTTTTTGTCAATTGTACATCATCAATATAAGCACCATCATCCTGACGGTAGTTGAATCCGCTTGAGTTGGATGCATCGGAAGTAAATTGAAAACGGAAATAAACTTCGTTATTGCCGATATAAGGTTCCAGGTCGAACATCGCCCTCACCCATTCTTCCCTGATGCCAGTTATAGAAGGTGCTCCGTTGATATTACTTCCTTCCAGTGTGCCGGGTTCCTGGATAGTAATATTTCCTTTTAATGCCACCCAGGGACCACCCGTTCCGTTTACCGAAACCTGCACCTGCAGTCGGTCACGAAAATTCTCAATTCGGTGGCGAACCCAGAAACTCAAATGAGCCGCAGTGGCATCACTCAGGTTTACCGGGTTTTTCCACATGGCCGTCCGGTTGGCACTGCCAGGGTAATTGCCCGAAGGTGATTCCGTAAACGCACGACCAACGCCACCATAACCGGTTCCGCTGGCAGAATAACCCCATCCACTGTTGATGGTCCAGTTATCACCTGCAGACCCTGTATTCATATTGTCGTTTACCACATTCAAAAGCGCCGGGTTGGCGTGATAGAATTTTGTGATGGTATCATAAAATGTCAACCCGCCCTCCTCCACTTTCCATACGAAACGGATTCGTTGTCCGTTTTTTATGCCTGACGAAAGCGTATAAGAGATACTGCTGGTATGACTGTCGTAGTAGTTGGGCAGTTCTGCAGACGCAATTGTGACCGGGCTTCCTACTGACTGTATGTTCTCAAGCGGCATAAGCGATACAGTTACTGGTAGGTTGCCCAGGCCCACTCGCAAAGCTCTGAAGGATAGATTTCCTGTATTGTCGTTTAAAACAACATCTGATAAATCGGTAAGGTCAATATGTGTACCAGCGGCATAAAGTAGTTGCAGGTTTTGATATATCATTCCTTTACACAGTCGTATAATCTGTTCCATCGGTGGCCAGAATGTACCGGTAAGGCTGGCCGTTCCATAACCACCTTCGCCCGTCATGCCATATACTTTTCCTTTTGTTCCAACACCCACTTCCCCTTTCAGCATCCAGTCTTTTACACCACCAGCCACTTCATAACCTACCGATTCGGGACTGTTGCCCGCCCGCATGCCATTGTATTTACCCATAGCGGCCGGCACCCAGGTATAAAATTTTGCATCCCTTGCGGCCATTACATTCGTTGCAAGGCTTGGACGACCAAAAGGCAGCGAATAATACGGTCCATAGGCGTGTTGATCGATCATGGCTACCAACCTTCGGCTTAATGTAAACTGCCGTATATGTTGTGTTTCCAACTCAGAAAATGCATTGGGCCCGTAATAGGTTCCGTCATTGGGATTAGAACTGCCGCAGGAACCAGGATCACCTACAATGGGAGAGCTGCAATTGCCCCAGTCCACACCCCAGTTGCGGTTTAAATCCACACCCGCTCCATTTCTGTTTTTCCGCCACTGACCGCCGCCATTGGGCTGTTGCGTGCGGTTGTATTCCCATCCATCAGGGTTCATACAGGGGATGATAAATATCTCACGATTATCCACCAGGTCTTTCACACGCGTATCCAAAGCATATTGTTCGCAGAGATATTGCATGAAAAAAATCATACTGGATCCGCCAATTGCTTCGCGAGCGTGTTGCAATCCAACAAATAAGACTTCAGGTTCGTTTTCATCGTCTCCTACATGGTCTGAGATCTTAATCACCCAAATATCTCTGTTGCCAGCTGTTTTACCAATAGAAGTCATGCTGGCAATACCAGGATAGGCCGCCACCAGTTCATTCATAGCGGTTACCATTTGTGCAAAGCTGTAATAACCTCCAAGCGTAGCTTTTACTTCAAATGCATCGGGCGTTTTAATGATGTCGCTAACAACACTACCTGTTTCTTCAAAAGGTAAACGGGAAGATTCTGAACCAGCTCGATCTTGCAGGTAGCGATGGTTTTTTTCCCTTAATTCGGCAACGATATCGTCAGATAAAATTTTGAATTTGTAGGGCGTCTGCCGCAGCCGCTGCAGCTCGGATGAAGATATTTCCACTACGAGCAATCCATCTTCTGTATAATCAAAATGATCGAGTTGCAGGAAGCCTGCCAACGCCGCGAAGGCAGTCCGGTCGGCCGGAGCGTGAATTTGCACGCGGCTATAGGTTTCCTGCGCAACGCAGGGTGATGCTATCGCAAGCGAAAACAGCAGGGCAAAAACTCGGTTTATCATAGGTTTACCGGATGTGGAACCGGTCTCCGTTCTATGTAAATTAGAATTTGCCTGACTCAAAGCCAAGACGGGAAATTGAAATATTGCAAAATCGAGTACTATTCCACGGCCAAAACCGACCAATTACGATTGCCCATGTGGAATCCACCGTTTCAAATTTTTACTTATTTCTTTAATAGAAAATGCCTCCGGAGAAACCGGAGGCATTTTACATATAAACCCATAAAAATCATACCCTAGAGTTTCTGAATCCGTACACGCTGGTCAATTCCTTCGCCACGAACAACCAGGTAATAGATACCGGCATTCAGGCCGCTGGCGTTGATGTCGAGTGTATTACTTCCTGGTCGTACGGTCATAGAGCTTTCCAGTACAGCACGTCCGCTGTTGTCAACAATCGACCATTTCACGCGCGTATTTACAGATGATGTGATATACGCTTTCACCGGAGCTGAGCCCACTACAGGGTTTGGCATCACTACTACTTTACCCGGTTCAAACGGAATGTTTACCGTAATCGTGTTCGAGTATTTGAATTTGCCGTCATTGTCGATGATGCGCAGGCGATAGTAAAGGGTATTACCAGCCTGATCAGCAATATTCAGATCACGGTGCGTGTAATCCGTTTTATTTGCACCGCTACCACGTGTAGACAAAGTGCCAATTGCTGTGAAGTTCGTTCCATCTACACCGCGTTGAATTTCGAATTCACGGCTGTTCTCTTCATTAATCGTTGACCATTGCAGCAATACATTTCCCGCATCCTGGTAACTGCCTTTAAAATTGAGCAGGTTAACAGGCAATGTAGAGTTAGGATTGCCCAGGAAGAACGAATACTGATTTGAGAATGGAGGTTCGAGCAGCAGTTGCAACACATAACTTTGGTTAGCTCCAAACTCTTCCCTGATAACCGGGGTGATGGCAACCGTTTCACCGGTAAGTGAAGCCCCAATAGCACCATTGTGCTGGCGAACAACCATCGTAGAGATATCAGTAATACCGCTACCAGTACCTGCAGAGTTCAAAGCAGGAATCAGTGCATCCAGTTCAGCTTTTGTGAAATACAACCGAACAGACATTGGTTGTGTGGGTGTATTCTGGAAGTTGATGGTGATGTTTCTGTTGAGATAAAGTTTCTTTTGCGCGTCTTCACGTACAGGACCCGAATGGCGATAGTAGGATACGCTCACGTTGCCAAGGTTGTTGGCAGTGGTTCCATTCATTTTCGCTTTTACTTCTGCAACGATGTTTCCATCTGGTCCATTGAATGGAACCCAAACGGTATCGTTCATACTTGCCGAGTTGATGGCGAATGTGCGCGTGTGATGAATTGTATTAGGAGTGCCCATTGCAACTGGTATAGTTGTTGGGATTGTGCTCTTTTCATTGGCACCAGGAGCCATACTTCTCTTATATCCGAGGAAGGTATATTTCTGAACGCAACCTCCGCACGCCGGTACAATGGGGTTTGCTGAAGTTGGACCGGAAGTTGTTTCGCTTCTGTCGATTACCACAAACCAACTGCGTCCATCTGGTGCAACAGCCAGATCGCGGAAACGGTTGCGGCTACCAAAGTAGCTGGCAGTATCACTGGTTCCGTCGATATTTATAATCGAGCTCCCGTCCTCACTCAATTTGAGTCGCATTACGCGGCCCCATTTCAGGGAAGCAGCCAGCAATGAATTTTTGGCACCGGGAATAACTGTGCTGGTATCAATATCTAATCCTGACCAACCTTCAGAAGGCCACAAACCGTTATTTGACACATTACCATTATATATATAATTGATCTCTGCCTGGTCTGATGCATAGGCAGTGTGAATAGGATCCTGGTACGACGGCCCTATCGTGTCTTTGTTTGCTACTTCTGAAGTGATTACAGGAAGAGAAGATGAGGGCTTACCGGCACCGGAGTTCATATAGTTTTCATCAGCCGCGAAACCGATTACAACGGGGTGTCCATAGTTCTTCGCTCTTTCAATGATATTGATTTCATCATCACTATGTGGCCCGTGCGACGAACCATACAATTTACCCGTAATTGGATTATAAGCGAAGCCCTGGTTATTCCTTATACCTGTTGACCATACTGCACTTTGAACGCCTAATTCAGCATTGAATGGGTTGTCGTTTGGGATCCAACGGTTATAACTTACACCCGACTGCGCGGGATCACTGTCTTCTTCAAGATTGAAGCGAAGAATTTTTTCCTTCATAAGAATTTTTCCATTGCGCTTTATTCACGCGGTTGTGGTTATCAAACTGGCCGCCGCCCATATCGCCCTCCGCATAAAACAGATAGTTCACGCCATTTACGGGAGCAATAATCATACGACCCGAGTTGTGGTCGTTGCTTCCGCGAATGGTATCACATATTTTAACAGGTGACACCAGTTGTCCATTTTGATATTGAAAACGCACAATCCAGGTCCAGAACAATCGCCCCGAAATGTATTCACCATTATACGTCTGGTTGTTGCCTACATAGTTCCTTACGTACGCTATATATACATATTTCTTCGGTGTAGTGGGGTGGTTATAATCCGGGTGAATGGCCAGTCCCATCATACCACCCTGGGGCCAGGGGGATTGTCCATCACTAAAAGTGCGTCGATATTCCGTAGTAGCAAATGCTCCAGACTCATTCCGAAGATTTAGAATAGTTCGTCTACCACCGTTAACCGGATGCACTTTACGAACCCGGTAGCCTTTGGCTTCCGTAATCCAAAGCGAATCATCAGGACCATAGGTGATTTCCCAGGGATCTTGTAATACAGCAGCATTACTTTCCTTACTGGGTACTAAGGTAGAACGATAAAAAAGTTCATTCATTCTGCCTGCTACAACGGTTTGGGCGGATACAATTGTGCTAAATGAAAGGGCACAAATAAGCAGGGTTAAGATTACAGGTGGTTTTTTTCATCGAAGATGGAATTTGGCACAAAATAATAACTGATCTTAATATGTATAAGAGTATTAGTGCTAAATTTTTACTAGTAGAAACCCTTAAAAAAGTTCAGTAATCTTTCTATTGACGTTTACAACATCGTGTAGTTACTTTGAGCCGTCCAATATAAAACTAATAGAAACCACCTATGATGGCTACAAGTTTTTCCACCACCGCACTAAGGGTTTTGCTATTTACAGCAACTCTACTAACCTCAATTACGGGATTTTCCCAGTCCGATCTCTGTGCCGGAGCTACGGACCTTACTACAGGGACCACCTGCGTTACCGTTTCAGGAACTTTGGTAGGGGCTACCAATAGTTCATTATCCGGGACGGGCGCTTGCAATGCATCTCAAAAAGATGTATGGTACAAATTTGTGGCAACTTCGCCCTATCCTACCATTACCGTGACGGGTTCAACAAATCAGCGGAGATCGGAAATTTTTCGGGCTCCTGCGGATCCCTTACATCATTAGGATGTAGCGGCGATGCAAATACACTGACCGCCTCTACAGCGCTTGTTGTGGGTAATACATATTATATACGTGTTTATGCTTCCAGCACCGGCACGTTCACTTTTTCTATCTGTATCACTGACCCTCCGCCCCCACCGGCGAATGACGACTGCATCAACGCGATCACCCTACCTATCAACTCCAGTTGCGATAACGTGCTGGGTACAGTAGAGGGAGCTACGCCTTCCGGAACTGCTATCAGCAGTAGTTGTACAGGTACATCGGGTTATGATGTTTGGTATAAATTTGAAGCAATTGCCACGTCTACAACAATTACATTAAGCAGCCTTGGCGCCAACTTTACTAACCGCCGTTTGCAATTATTTTCGGGAAGTTGTGGTGCGCTTACACCTGTTAACTGCGTCGCATCCAATAGCATTGCGGCCACCGGACTTGTTGTTGGACAAACTTATTATGTAAGAGTCTTTTCAAGCACAATCGCTCCTCCCAGCTCCGCTGGTAATTTCAGCATTTGTCTTACAACTGCTACCGGAAACATTCCACCCAGATATGGAAATAGTTATATCAACGTAAGTAAAAAAACATCAGGTGGTGTAGTGGAGAAAGGAGATACGCTTGAAGTGAGAATGGCGATCTATTATCCTGGCGGCACCACATTATATCGTCCGCGCTACCTGGATCATGTTCCAACAAACACAGCAATGTTGACAGGCACTAATGACCGCCTTGTAATACAAACTAATGAGGGCGCCGTTGAACAATCATTCACACTTGCTGCGAATGATGATGCAGGTACGTACAACCCGTCACCTGGCGCTGGTGACTACAATGTAAGAATCAACCTCGGTTTTGGTACTTATCTTGGTGCAGCCTTTACCTCTACTTCAGCAACTGATATTACTGGTACCAATAATGCCCGCATGTCGAGAACGGATTATCCCAGGGCATCAGGTCAGCTTTTGTTTGTTACAGCTTTCAGGGTTGTTGTAACCGGCAACCCAGGCGATACGATTACGATGGGTGCCGCCCGTTTTGTGTATCGTACATCATCAGGAGGTTCGGATATTTCTATTCAAAACAATAATCCTTATAAAATCCTGATCAGTACACCGCAGAGTTTGTGTGCGAATGCAACAGGCGTGAATGATGCCGCAGAATTTAGTGGAACGTTCGGAAGGGGAACAACGCTCAATCGACCGACTGACCTTGCTGCTCCCATTGGTGGATACACTTTTGTACAGGCCGGTACTTCACAGGCAATTGGCGATGGCCAGTATGGTATTGTAAAAAACATGAGCCCCCGCAACGGGACAAATCCCAATGCAAATATTCAACCTACCTGTGGCAGCCCTGCAGATCCAAATGATAACTGTAACAACAGGATGTTTGGTGGCTATTGGGATATTCTGGGTGACCATACAGGTACCAATAATTCTGCAGGTAACCTTCCACCGGCGGCCGGTGTTGAAGCGGGTTATATGTTGATGGTTAACTCAGATAACATTCCAAGTATCGTATATCGTCAGTCTCTTACTAACCTTTGTCCGAATACATATTATGAGTTTAGCGCCTGGATTAAAAACGTATGCTCCGTATGTGGTGTAAACCGCGTAGGTACGCAAACGAATTTACCCGGCGTAAACCCCAACCTCACATTTGTTTTAGACGGCATTGATCGATACAGCACTGGTGAAGTATCCTATGCTGACGGCTGGATTAAAAAAGGATTTGTATTTCGCACAGGTCCTGCGCAAACGAATCTTGAGTTCTCTATCCGCACCAACTCACCCGGTGGTGGTGGTAATGACTGGGCAATGGATGATATTGCCGTTGCAACCTGTTTGCCTGATATGAACTACACGCCGACACTCAACCCGGTTGTTTGCGAAGGCAACGCAATGACTATTAATAACACAATCGCGAGTTATTTTGGCAACTACTCACATCACCAGTGGCAGCGTAGCACTAATGGTGGCATCACCTGGACGAACCTCGGTGCCGCGCGCGACAGCCTGCCTGTATTTAATAATATATCAGGTTCATACGAATATCAGACATCGTACACCATTCCTTCAGGCAATACATCCAGGGCTGACAGCGGTGACCTTTACCGCGTAATTGTGGCAACTACTGCCGATAACCTCACGAATTCAAGTTGTCGTGTAACGGATGGTGTAAGCTTCATCAACCTTGCGGTACTGGATTGTACACCAGTATTAAGTACACGTATTCTCACATTTGCTGCTTCGCAGAATCAGGGATACCCTACGCTTCAGTGGACCGTAACGAAAGAAGAAGGATTGATTCGCTATCAGATTGAGAAAAGCCTGGATGGCCGAAGCTTCTCAGTTGTGGGCCATGTCAATAGCCGCTCGAATGGAAGTGATGTGAACAGGTATCAATTTAGCGAAACTGATGCGCTTTCAGAAAAAGCCTGGTATCGTGTTGTATTGATTACTGAAGACAATAAACGCCAGTACACAAC
>JANPZZ010000019.1 GCA_024707305.1 Chitinophagaceae bacterium | reverse complement strand
CTCGTGTCGCGATCAAGACGATGTACGGTAAAAACTTTACCATATTGGTCGTTCAATAAAACTTTCAAAGAAATTTCTTTCCCTTCGCGATCGGGTATTGATAGCAAACCCGACGGTTTATTGAGGGCGATATAATCATCATTCTCGTTGATGATCCAGTCTTTTTCGGAATGTGCCTGTCATGAACAACAACTATTTGCCTTTACCAAAATGTTTGAGGTTGCGGATTTCTTTTTTCCGTGAGGAAGCGGTATTTGCCACGATCCACATTCTTTTTGGTAAGTCCTGCAAAGGTTACACGATCCAGTCCTTTCACATCATATCCTAAAGATTCGAATATGCGGCGAACAATCCGGTTGCGTCCGCTATGGATTTCAACACCAATTTGTCGTTTGTCTTTTGGATCAGAATATGCAAGTACATCAACATTGGCAACGCCATCTTCCAGCATTACACCTTTCAGAATTTTTTCGAAATCGGCTTTTTCAAGTGCTTTGTCGAGTGTTACCTGGTATATCTTCCTGATGTTGTTGCTGGGGTGCGTAAGATATTGCGCCAGTTCACCATCGTTGGTAAGAAGCAAAAACACCTGAAGTGTTGCGATCAAGTCGGCCAACTGGATATACACGCTCTGCAGTTGCATTACGAATCAGATCCAGTACCGTTTTTCGTTTTTGCGGATCGTTGGTGGTAGTGATATAATCCTTTGGTTTATTCATGAGGATATAAACCAGGTTGCGCGCCAGGAAAACTTTCTTTCCATTTACACGTACATCATCTTTTGCAGTTACACGATGGCCGGGTGTGGTAACCGTTTCGCCGTTCACTTTCACAATACCTTTTTTCACCAGTTCGGCAGCATCGCGACGGGCAACAACACCGCAGTGTGCAATAAATTTATTGAGGGGCATTTGCTCGCCAGAGGTAAGCGCTTTGTTGGGAATGGCTTCTGCTTTTGTAACAGCTTTACCTTTTTCATCCTTTATTCTCGCCTGAAGCAGCGCGACGTTTTTTCTTCTTTTACTTTATCAAAATATTCTTCGCGCTCTTTTTTATACTTGCGTCTTTCCTGTTTATAGGATTCTTTGATAGAAGCATTACTTCTTTTTTCCCAAACTTGTCGAAAGGGGAGGGTCTGTTACTCTTTACTCATTGTGTAGATTTTGCTGTTTTACAACAGTATGATAATTATGATTACTCTTTATTGGCCAACTGACCGCATGCGGCGTCAATGTCTTTTCCGCGACTGCGACGAAGGCGTGCATTTACCCGATGTTTTTCGAGATATTCCATGAATGCCATTACTTTTTCTTCTTCAGGTTTTTCAAATTTGGCAAAATCAATGGGATTGTATTCAATCAGGTTTACGAGATCAGCAGGTATCTGGCGATAGATTTTGATCAGTTCGTCGGCATCCTTCAGGCTGTCGTTGAAATTCTTGAAAAGAATATATTCAAGTGTGATCTCGTTCTTTTTCGTGTGTTTGTAGAAATAATTCAGCGCATCAATCAACGACTTGATATTATTGGTATCGTTAATCGGCATGATTTCATGACGCTTTGCATCATTGGCGGCATGTAGTGACAGCGCGAGTTTGAATTTTACTTTTATCATCACCCAGTTGGCGAATCTGTTTGGCCACACCAGCAGTAGATACCGTAATACGGCGCGGGCTCATTCCCAACCCATCGGGTGATGTAATGCGTTCAATCGCCTTCATCACGTTTTTATAGTTGAGAAGCGGTTCGCCCATTCCCATAAAAACAATGTTCGTCAGCTTCTGGTCGTAAATGCGTTCACTTTGCTGGTTAATCAGCACTACTTCGTCATAAATCTCGTCGAAATCAAGATTACGCTTGCGGTCGATATAACCGGTAGCGCAAAAGCGGCAGCTGAGTGAGCAACCGATCTGCGATGATACACAGGCTGTTTTTCTCTCTTCGGTAGGAATGAGTACACCTTCAACCAGGTGGCCATCATGTGTTTTGAACCGTGATTTCACGGTTCCGTCAGCCGAATATTGTGTCGCATCTACGGTTAATGCGGGTAAGGTAAATGTAGCAGAAAGACGCTGGCGCAGCTCTTTGCTCAGGTTGGTCATGGCATCAAAGCTTTGAGCCTGTTTCAGCCAAAGCCATTCATACACCTGTTTTGCGCGGAATTTTTTCTCGCCCAACTCTTCAAACCAGGTCTCCAGTTCCGCCAGGGACAGTGTGCGTATATTTCTAATCGTTGTCTTAGCCATCGCGCAAAGATACACCTGATTCGCCGGATTTCCGGAAGCATATAAGCGGAACCTGCCGAATCGAGGTTTTCCGTTACTTTGCCGCATTAATATTTTAGCGGATTATGCAGCAATTAAACGATGTATTTATTGTAGATGCGGTGCGCACGCCGATTGGCAGGTTTGGAGGAGTTTTGTCGGGTATACGCCCTGATGATATGCTCGCTTTTACCATCCGGGCCCTGCTGGGAAGGAATGAATCGATTGATCCTGCGTCGATTGAGGATATTATCGCCGGGGCTGCCAACCAGGCCGGTGAAGACAACCGCAACGTAGCACGTATGGCGGCCCTGCTGGCCGGTTTACCGGTAACAGTTGCCGGAAATACTGTCAACCGCTTATGCGCGTCTGGTTTACAGGCCATTATGGATGCTTCGCGCCAAATCCGCTGCGGCGATGCCGAAGTGATCGTGGCCTGTGGCGTGGAAAGCATGACCCGCGCACCTTTTGTAACCGCTAAAGCTTCCCAACCCTTTCAAAGGGTTACCGAAACTTATGATACTACGCTTGGATGGCGTTTCATCAATCCCCAACTGGCTGCGCAATACCCACCATTTAGCATGGGAGAAACTGCGGAAAATGTGGCCCGGCAATGGAATATAAGCCGCGAAGAACAGGATCAGTTTGCTCTTTCCTCGCAACAAAAATATGCAGCAGCCAAAGCCGCTTCGCTTTGGGACGATGAAATTGTGCCCGTGGAAGTAACCCGCGATGGGCTGATCAGCTGGGTGGTGGAAGATGAACATCCGCGTACCACATCGCTGGAGAAACTGGCAAAACTTAAACCTGCATTTAAAAAAAGACGGAACCGTTACCGCCGGTAACGCTGCCGGCATTAATGATGGGGCGGCAGCGACGTTGTTGGTAAACGAAGAAGTTTTAAAACGTTATAACCTGCAACCGCTGGCGCGCGTGGTGTCAATGGGTGTAGCGGGTGTTGATCCCGCCATTATGGGTATTGGCCCTGTACCGGCAACGCAAAAAGCATTAAAGCGCGCAGGTTTAACTGCGTCACAGCTCGACCTCATTGAGCTAAATGAAGCATTTGCTTCGCAATCCCTCGCCTGTATCCGTGATCTTGACCTGGATCCCGCGAAAGTGAATGTAAACGGAGGCGCCATTGCACTGGGACATCCGCTCGGTTGCAGCGGGGTGCGTATCTCAGCCACACTGCTGCATGAAATGCAGCGACGCCAGGTTCGTTACGGACTTGCCACGATGTGCATCGGAGTAGGGCAGGGCGCCGCAATTATTTATGAAAGAGTATAGTCGAAGTTGTTATACGGCTTTTTCTTCTGTCATTCTCTTTTTTACAAGACTGAAATTGGCGACAATTGAAAGGATGAGCAGCGCAACTGCAACCAGTGCTACCGACCAGTGTGGCCACGACTCCAGTTCTGGCCGGTTGTACATTACCCATTGATGAAAGACATATTGCATAATGGCGATCAGCAAGACTGCCACCACGATGATGCCGATATAAACCGGAATAAAGCGACGCGTAAAGTTTACACTAAGCCAGTTGGGTGAGTAGCCCAGCATCAGCAACAAACGTATGCTTTCACGGCTACGAGCAATAACGAGCTGCAGATAAAAGGAGAATAGCAACAGCGCAAGTATCACTACCAGTATTCCAAACACACCCAGTCCGGTAAAAATTCCTTCAAACACCTGCTTCATGCGACCGAATTTGGTTTTGTCTTTATTTACTTTAAACCCATTCGCATCAAGGTAGGAAAGCAGCGCCGGATCATTTGCGTCTTTTGTTTTTAAGTACAACCTACTGAAGTACGCTGCTTTTTTCCCTTTGAATGTAACGTTGCCCCAGTCGAGAAAACTTTTTGGTACAATTACTGAGTTGATACGATCGCTGAAAGCAACGATTTGTCCGGCAAATGTTTCTTCACGGCCGGCATCGCCGGAAACAGTAATGAAAACAGGTATGCCTGATGCCGTTTCTGGTGACACCTGCGGCAACCCATAACTTGGTCCGAATACGTTGAAGATTTCGAGGAAATCTGAAGAAACGATCACGGGAATTTTACTTTGGCCAGGTTGCCAGCCAAAGTTGGGCGGCAGCGTATCAAGAAAACGGTCTTCAATACTTTCTACAAATAAATTGGTGCTGAACGGGAGGATGCCGCCTGCACTTAGTTCCACCTGAAAAAGGTTTGCTTCCAGTGGCGCTACATCTTCAATGAATGGTTGCTGGCGAATGCTGTCAACCATTTCCTGTGTAAAAGAATTCTTTTCCTTTTGCCCCATTGTCGAATTCGACACCATTCGGGTAATGCTGATGAAATCAAATCCATCTTTACGAATACTGCCGTTTTTAGCATCTGCTGCAGGTTGATAAACATCTGCAGCGATGCCAGCAATAGCAGTATTCCAATGCCCAGGCCGATATAAGAAAACCAACGCGACCAACGGTTGCTGCCGGTTTGAAATAACGGACGTAAAGGTTTAAACGATGGCATAGAATAAGATTACAGGTGATAAAGTTGAGTGTAAGGATAATGATCAAGCCTTTCGAGATCGGCGAGGATGATACACGCATTACGCGCCTGCGCTTCTTCCATCATCAGACCCATCGCCTTCTGCGCGTTTGCGTCATCGAGATGACTAAAGGGTTCATCCAACAACAGGAACTGAAAAGGCTGCATCATCGCGCGGATGATAGCAGTGCGCTGTTGTTCACCATAACTGCAGTTGCCACACTTCGATGTCAGTTTGTCTGCAATGCCGAGGCGCTCAGCCATCTCTTTCATTTTTTCCGATGGATGATAAGGTTGCAACTGCCTTTTAATTTCTATGTTATCCAAAACAGATTGTTGCGGAAATAAGCGTAAATCCTGAAAAACGATGCTTACCGTTTCCCTTCTGATTACTGCCCAGTCTTCGTCACTATTCTGTAAGATAGACTTGTTGTTGTAGCGAATATCACCGGAAAAAGTCGTACGCATGCCGTACAGGAAATTCATCAATGATGATTTCCCGCTTCCAGAAGGTGCGATTATCTTGATGTACTGGCCTGCATCAAACCTGTGTTCTTTTCCCCAGATTTCTGAACCATTCTTGCGGCTGGCATCAAAGTAAGTTGGCAACAGATTGGTTAATTGTAGCGGCATAATTCTATTACATTAATAAGCCGCAGCTTTTCGCTGCGGCTTAAAAGTTTTAAAACCCGTTGAGATTATTTATCAGTGTCGGGGATCGTAATACCGTCTTTTTTTTCTCCCAGGAATCCGGTGTGTACCGTGACCTATTATTTTTATACATCACATCCGCATACTTATTCAATTGCTTCAGGCTGTTAGTGTTTTTATCTAACATATTTACTTCAACAACAGAAATTGTTTTTCCGTCTTTGAAATCACCGTGGATGATTATATTTTCCCAGAGTGCCATTGATGCATCAAATATAGCACTGTCCGCAGCATCGATGGTTTTGCCACTTTCTTTCCGGAATTCTTTTGTCTTGGTAAGTATCGTTTGCAGGTCAACGAAGAAACCAGACTGATGGCCTGTAATCTTATCAGCATAAACGGGTTTGTTGTTGCCGGCTTTAAAAGCGTCGACGCTTGATTTCTCATTACTAACAATGAACCAGTCGTCGCTTAATGTATATTCAACGTCAGGATTGGCGCGATCCACTCCTTTCGTCTGCTGTTGAATGATGGAGATCATTTTACCAAATGCTTCTTTATTGTCTACAGAAACACCCGTAACAAAACTCAGGTCAGGTTTAGAATTGACGAAATATTCTTTTTTGCCATTCAGTCCTTCGTATGCTATCGAGTCCTGTGCTAATCCAACATTTGTCAATGCAAAAACGATATCGCCTTTATTCGCGCTAATAAATTCATCAACGCTATAGTTGTACTCACCAAGGAACCCGTTGATCATGCCCTCGGTACCGGTGATTTTTTGCGAGTTCACGCAATCCTTTTGGCGGGAAGTTAAAGGCTCCAGCAGCCATTACGTTTTGTGCAGGCAGTCGATTGATGATGTCGGCACTAATATTTTTTGGTGGATGTTTTTTCAGGAGCGATTTCATTTCATCACCATAATACTGCGTTCCCTTAATGGTGATTTTGCCATTATCAAAATTGAGTGTGGCAGCACTAAGGTTTCCTTCAAGCAATACACCTACTTTCATCATCGACATGATCATGCCAAGTGAGTTTCCAGCGAAAGCAGAGGTGTTAAACCACATGTGCAAATCACCTTCTTCGGCAATCAGTGAACTAAAGCGCTTATCACTGTCGAGTAATTTATCGCCTTTCAGTGCAAACAGCTCGCGCGTAAGTTTCAGCAGCGTGTCTGCCGACATCGGACGGGTTCTTTTTTCCGAACCCCATCCACGCTCGAGGGCGTCCAGTGCAACATTATTCAGGATGATGAAGCGGTCGTTGTTCCACGCAACAATACCGTCACTTCCTGCAGCCAGGTACTTCAGATCACCATCAGTCTTAACCTGTGATCTATTTTCATTTACTGTGTTCAATGTTTGCTCATAGGCAGTCACATCTTTAATTTTTCCCTGGAAAGCTGAATAGCCACTTCCATTGTAACGGGCCATGTGAATTACCCAGTCTCCATCCATATCAATTCCTGATGAGGATGGGTTTTCGAGCATTTTGTGGGCAAGACTGTCCTGCGTTTCGAGACGCAGGTCATTGAACCATTCTGATTGCTTGATTTCTTCCCAGCTTAATTTTCCAGATAAAGATTTAAGGTTGATGTGCATTGCAAATGCAGCATCTTTTGGCACGAGCAGGCCCGTTTTTCCACCTTGTGTACACGATGTAAAGATGATGGCGAAAACAAGGACCACCAATACCAGCGGTCGTTTAGTCATGTTTTTTGATTTGGAAATCAAAGAAACGAAAACTGTGTCAAATTTTCGAATGGCACGGATTGCTGCTGCCCGTCGCGCAGGTGTTTTATGGTACAACGTTTCTCCTGCAGCTCCTGGCTGCCGATGATGATGACGTAAGGAATCAGCTTTTTTCCGCGTATTTGAACTGTTTATCAAACTTTACATTTTCATGAAACACCTCGCAGCGAACGCCATTTGCACGTAAAAGGTCGGCCAGTTGAAAGGCTGCACGGCACTCGGCAGCGCCCAGATTGAAGAATAAAACGTCCGTACCAGATTGAACCTCAGGGGGAAACGTGTTTTTCTCTTCCAACACGTCGTAAATTCGGTCCACACCAAAACTGATGCCCACACCAGGGATGCCGGGAACGCCAAACAGGCCGGTCAGGTCGTCGTAACGGCCGCCACCGCCAATACTACCCATTTGTACATCCAGTGCTTTTACCTCGAAGATGGTGCCGGTATAGTAATTCAGGCCACGTGCCAGGGTAAAATCCATTTCAATAGGTATGTTTCCGCGGCCGGTAGACTGGAGGAAATCCAAAATCCAGCGCAACTCGCTTACGCCTTCTTTTGCAAGTGGTTCATTTCCCAATAAATCTTCCACTTGCTGCAGGCGTTCCGTATTCGAGCCTGAAATAGAAAGGTATTTTTTGATGATGTCGATTTCAACATCTCCCAGTCCTTTGCCCTGCAACTCCAGCACAACTTTATCGAGACCGATCTTATCAAGCTTGTCGATAGCAACTGTAATGTCGGTGAGTTTGGTCGCATCACCTGTTGCAGCAGCAAGTGCTGCCAGCACTTTTCGGTTATTGAGTTTGATGGTTACAGGAATGTTAAGTTTCGCAAACACATCTGCATAGATGCCTGCGAGTTCTACTTCATTTAAGAGTGAGTTGCTTCCAACAACATCAGCATCACACTGGTAAAATTCGCGATAGCGACCACGCTGCGGCCTGTCGGCACGCCATACCGGCTGCACCTGGTAGCGACGAAAAGGAAAATGAAGTCGTTGATGATTCATTGCAACATAGCGAGCAAAAGGAATGGTAAGATCGTAGCGAAGTGCGCGTTCGGTTAAATCTTTCGAATTTTTTCCATTGAGCACCTGTTCAAAAGCAGCTTTTGCTTTCTCAGTGTTCGCAGGATCAGAAAGGCCGTTGTTGAGTATTTTAAAAATCAGGCGGTCCCCTTCTTCGCCATATTTGCCCATTAATGTTTCCAGGTTTTCCATTGCCGGTGTTTCAAGCGGCTGGAATCCATATTTTTCAAATACGGATTTGATTACAGAAAAAATATAATTTCTCTTCCGTACCGTTTCGGGTCCAAAATCCCGCGTTCCCTGTGGTACACTTACAGTTGCTTTTGCCATCAGTTATTGTTAGCTATTTGAAAAACGATCATTCATTCATTATAAACCCCCAACCCCAAAAGGAGCTTTCGTTGTTCGACCATCGATCATCGACCATCGATCATCGATCATCAACCATCGATCATCGATATCTCTCCACAATCCTCTCACATGCCCTCTCAATCATATCATACACATCATGATACCCCGGTTCTGCGCCATAATATGGATCGGGAACATCCTGGTGTGTTCCGGGATAAAGTTCATTCATCAGCAGGTCCACTTTCGATGCGTCATATTTTTTTTGCCGATTCGCCTGATTTCGTCCATCACATCGCCGGCGAGCGCGTAAATGCGGTCATAATTATCAAAATCTTCAGCCCTGAACCTGCGCGAACGCTGGCAACTGATATCAATGCCACGTGCCTGCGCTACTTTTTGCGAAAGGGGATGGGGTGCTTCACCGTCATGATAACCGTTGGTGCCCGCACTTTCCACACTCCAGTTGAGCCCCGCTTTAAATGCTTTTTCCTGCAGAATGCCCTCTGCCAGCGGACTACGGCAGATATTACCCAGGCAAACCATTAAAATTTTCATGGCGCAAAGATAATAAAGGGCAGTGGTCGGTAGATGATTGATGCGTTTTCAGGCTTTTATATCAAACATGCAGGTTGCCCTAAAGGCGATGAATTGCGTAAAATATGTGGAAATTCAAACCGTTCTGCATCTAAAGTTTATCGCGCAAAAAGGCCATTTAAAAGTAAAATTCAATAATTTGGCGGCGCTGAACCTATATAAATGAAGAAAATACCAGAAGAATCCACCCCTGACCGGGAGCCTCGCAGTGCAGAAACGATGGCTGAAGAATATGAGCGCAAACGCAGCAAACAGGTCGCTTCCATGCGCTCGCTGATGGATTATGCAATTGGGGTGATTATCGTGACTATAGGTGCGTTCCTGTTTTTCCGTAACCAATTTGATATTGATTTTAATAAGCAGTTTCCTCCTAATGATTCTGATAAAATCATCGGGGGCATATTTTTCATTTACGGCCTGTGGCGCATTTATCGTGGATATAAGAAAAATTATTTTAAATGAGGAGGTGTAAAGGTTTGTGGAAATGTGCAAGTTTCATTTTCCTGATGATGTTGGAAGCGGGCTGCGATACGTACAAAGAAAAAGCGGAAGCTTTACCCGATACGCCGCTTCGTGGAGAAATACACATCAGTGCAGATGAATCATTTAAACCGATTATTGACGAACATGTCAAAGTCTACGAATCGAACAATCGTGGCACGAAAATTAACGTACATTATAAACCGGAAGCAGAATGTTTCAAAGATCTGCTGGTTGATAGTATCCGGTTGATTATTACAACCCGCGGTTTATCTAAACAGGAATCGCGCTTTGTATCCGACAGCCTGAAAGTGGAGCCAGAGTCGCTAAATGTGGCCCGCGACGCAATTGCCGTCATCGTGCACCCCCAGTCTCCTGATTCTCTTTTCACTATGGATGAAATCAGAGCGGTGCTGACAGGAACCTTTAAGAAAAAATTTAATCCCGGTATTTGACGGGACGCAGGCAACCAGTACGGTACGTTATATCGTCGATTCAGTGTTACATGGCGGCAGCCTCACATCTAATGCCATGGCAGCGCAGACAAGTGAGTCGGTAATCGACTTTGTATCACGTAATCCCGGCACTGTAGGATTTATTGGTGTAAGTTGGATTGGTAATAAAGATGATGAGGATCAATTAAGTTTTTTGAAAAAAGTAAAAATCGCTCACCTGGAAAGTACAGACTCCACAGGAACGTTCGTATTGCCCGTGCAGAATAATATTTATCTGGGTATTTATCCAATGGTACGCGATTTGTTTTATATCAAAAAAGAGCGGCACAATGGGTTAGGTTATGGGCTGGCAAATTTCATGAAAGGTCATGTAGGTCAGCTAATTTTCAAAAGAGCCTATCTTGTGCCAACTCAAAAAAAATTTACTCTTCGGCCGATAAGGTTGAATGAATAAATCAAATGGTTATATTTACAACTTCTATAAAAGTGAAAAAACAATGAAGAAAATTTCAATTACATGCCTGGTTGCGGTTTCTCTGTTTGCAGGTACGGTGAAGGCACAATCCCTCCAGGATGGTGTGAATGATATGTACGCTGAGCGCTTCAAGAGCGCTATAGCCACTTTTGAGAAATTACTGGCAGCGAATCCCAACAATATCGAAGCTACATACTGGCTGGGTCAAACATATCTCGAGAAGAATGATGTCGCCAGCGCCAAGGCACTATATGAAAAGGCCCTGCTCGCAAGCGCGAACGCACCACTGGTTATTGTAGGTATGGGCCAGGTAGAATTAGAAGAAAATAAAATCAGCGAAGCGAAACAACGTTTCGAAGCAGCGATCACTATGACCAAAGGAAAGAAGGGTAATGATCCTGTTATACTGAACGCAGTGGGCCGCGCCATCACTGAAGTATATACACAGAAAGATAAAAAAGGCGATATCAATTACGCAATTGAGAAACTGGAAGAAGCTGCACAGCGTGATCCTAAAAACGCCAGCATTTTCCTGAACCTTGGGAATGCATATCGTAAAGGAAAACCCGGTGAAGCAGGTGGCCTGGCTTTCCAGAACTACCAACGTGCCACTGAGCTGAACAGCAAATTTGCAGTTCCTCATTACCGTACAGCAATGCTGTTTAACGGACAGCGTAACTGGGATCTTTTCCAAAAACATATGGAAGCAGCCATCGAGGCTGATCCTAAATTTGCTCCCGCTTATTATGAACTGTACTATTTCAAATTATACCGTCAGGATTATAACAACGCGCAATACTATGCGCAAAAATTCATCGAGAATTCTGATCCCGATCCACAAAACGAATACCTGGCTGCTCAAACTCACTGGGTGAAAAAAGAATTTGACGAAGCAATCGCTGGTGCAAAAAATATCATTGCCAAAGCTGGTAAAGACACAAAAGCACCCACTTACAAGCTGATTGCTGACGCATATGTGCAGAAGAAAGATACTGTAGCTGCCAAAGAATATATCGATCTGTATTTCGCCAACCTGAAGTCAGGTGATGAAGTACAGGCAAACGACTACAAATTGAAAGCCGACATTTACTCAACTATTCCCGGACAGGAAGAAGTGGTTTTGCAGGCTTATCAGGAAGGTGTTGCAGCCGACACAGTACTGGCTAACAAAATTGACCTGTTGAAACAGGGTGCGGCATTCTTCAACAAGCAAAAGAAATACGACCTGGAAAGCAAGTTGTACGACATGCTTATTGAAATCAAACCCACAAAAACAATCAACGAATGGTTTAGCGCGGGTTATGCCAACTATCGCAACACAAACTATGAGCGGAGCTACGAGATCTTTACGCTGGTAGCCGACAGCTTCCCCGACCAGATTTATGGATGGGAGTGGAAATTCCGTAATGCGCAGATCATTGACACAGTAGCCAAAGACAGCATTGCGCTGCCAGCGGCTGAAGCATTGATTAAGTTTACCAACAATGATACCGTTACTTACGCACAGCAGATAACGCAGGCTTCCTATTTCCTCGCGATGTATTACAACGAGGCGGGCGACCAGGCAAAAGCAGTGGAATACCTGAAGCTGATGAAATCGGCAACTACCGATCCGGCACGTAAGGAAAGTATTCAGAAAAATATTGATGCACTTTCTGCTAACCTGAAGTCGAGTACCAACCCTTCCGGGACGGGTGCTAAAAATGCGGGAGCAGGAAAGTAGCCTGGAAGGCACATCTTTCGATATAAAAGCAAAAGCTGGCAATTCGCCAGCTTTTGCTTTTTATATTTCAGACTTATTTAAAGTTGAAACATCGTATTTCCGGCGCCAGCTTTTTGATTTCCACAAAGTTCTGTTCGCGAGTTTCTACTTTCCCTGCCACTTTATTCGTTTTATTGATTGCCCTGTCTTATTTTTGCCCCCAGGGTAAAAATTATGATCCATTTACTCCAGATAAATCCAACCGACACAGGCGCCAGCTCTTACCTGCCCATTGCGTTACAGGTAGCTATGGCCGTAGGCCTCATTGCAGTATTAACCGTTGCAACCCATTTTCTGGGTCCCAAAAGGAAGACCTCCAGACAAATTGCAGAACTTTTCGAGCGGTATTGAATCCCATGGTGATGCGCGGCAGCCCATGGCGATCAAATACTTTCTCACCGCGATCCTCTTCGTGCTTTTCGACGTGGAAGTGATCTTTTTCTATCCTTATGCTGTCAATTTTAAGGAATTAGGCTGGGATGGATTCTGGGCGGTGCTCATGTTCGTGGGTTTCTTCCTCAGCGGTTTTATCTATATCGTACGGAAAGGAGCGCTGAAGTGGGAAGATTAATTGCTGTGGGCACACGGAATGGGAACCCTACCCGTTTTTATTTGTTATAAACGTAGATGCGTTTATCATCAAATTTTAAAAAAAGAATATGTCTCGTCCTGTATCATTTAATATTAAGAAAAAAGATCTGGTGACAGATATCAGCATGGTTGACATGCCTGAAGGTCACCAGGGTGAAGGTTTTTTTGCCACCAGTTTGAACAGCGTAATTGGCCTGGCAAGAAAAAATTCAATCTGGCCCCTGCCATTTGCCACCTCATGCTGCGGTATCGAATTCATGGCGACCATGGGAGCCCATTACGACCTCGCCCGCTTTGGTAGCGAACGTGTAGGGTTTTCTCCACGCCAGTGCGACCTGCTGATGGTGATGGGAACTATTTCCAAAAAATGGGGCCGGTAGTAAAACAGGTTTACCTGCAAATGGCCGAACCCCGTTGGGTAATTGCCGTTGGTGCATGTGCATCCAGCGGTGGTGTATTCGACACTTACAGCGTATTGCAGGGCATCGACCAGGTAGTACCTGTAGATGTATATGTGCCCGGTTGCCCTCCACGTCCTGAAGCAATTCTCGATGGTGTAATGCGCATCCAGGACCTCGTGGGAAAAGAAAGCCTGCGTCGCCGGAATGGTGAACAATATAAAGCGCTGTTGGAAAGCTATGGCATCCAGTAACAGCAGACGTACAACGTATAACAGATAAGGTACAACGTAAAACTTAAGACTTGACAAACGAATTCATCCAGGAGAAACTGACCGAGAAATTTGGCGATGCCGTTTCGGGTTTCCGGGAATCGTATGGGATTTTGAGGTTTGAAGCGCCAAAGGAAATGAACCTGAAAGTGCTGAACTTTCTTTTTGATAATGAAGAAATGAAATTCCGTTTCCTGACCGACCTCTGTGGGGCGCATTATCCTGAAAGAAAAGGAACTGAGCTGGAAGTTGTGTATCACCTGCATAACCTTACCGACAATATCCGTCTCCGCTTTTGTGTAAGTACTGATGTGAATAAGCCCGATGTGTACTCCGCAACAGGTCTTTTTCTCATCAGCTAACTGGATGGAGCGTGAGACTTATGATTTTTACGGAATTAATTTCATTGGTCATCCCAACCTGAAACGTATTCTAAACGTGGATGAAATGGATTATTTCCCTATGCGAAAAGAATTTCCACTTGAAGACCAAAGCCGCGTAGATAAAGACGATGAGATGTTTGGTCGCGGTGGAAGTATAGGTTTCGGAACCGTTAAAAATGAAGAAGAAACGGTTGTCGAATCCGACAAACCAAACGAAGGAGAACAATTTGTATAATGTAGCAGCGCCCAGCGCTGTGCATTTTTTTAATATATGGCTGAACAGCATATCAAATTACCGGAAGGCAGCATCGAGAAAACCACCACCACGCTCAACCTGGGGCCAACGCACCCGGCAACGCATGGTGTAATGCAGAATATCCTGGAGCTGGATGGCGAACGTATTGTTTCGGCCGACCAGACAATTGGATATATCCATCGTGCATTTGAAAAAATCGCCGAACGTCGCCCTCTCTACCAGATTACACCGCTTACGGATCGCCTGAACTATTGTTCTTCACCCATCAACAATATGGGCTGGCATCTTACCTGCGAAAAATTACTGGGAGTACAAACGCCCAAACGCGTAGACTACCTGCGTGTAATCATCATGGAACTGGCGCGTATTTCAGACCACCTGATCTGCAACTCGATCATGGGTGTGGATAGCGGTGCTTATACAGGCTTCCTCTATGTAATGCAGTACCGCGAGTTGATTTATGAAATTTATGAAGAAGTGTGCGGATCGCGCCTTACCACCAACATTGGCCGTATCGGTGGATTCGAACGCAACTTTAATGATATCGCTTTCCAGAAGCTGGAAAAATTTCTGGATGAATACCCCCGCGTATTAAAAGAATTTGAAAACCTCTTTACACGCAACCGCATTTTCATGGAACGTACCATGGGTGTAGGAGCCATTTCTGCAGATCGGGCGTTGAATTATGGTTTTACCGGCCCTAACCTGCGCGCTGCTGGTGTTGACTATGATGTGCGTGTAACAAGTCCTTATAGCAGCTACCAGGATTTCCAGTTTGAAATTCCTGTAGGCAGCACGGGTGATTGTTACGACCGTTTCCTTGTTCGCAACCAGGAAATGTGGCAGTCATTGTCTATCATCCGCCAGGCATACCAGAAAGTGCAGGAGTTTAAAGGAACTGAAGCAGAAGTTTACCACGCCGATGTACCTGAATATTATCTGCCGAAGAAAAAAGATGTTTATACAAAAATGGAAGCCCTGATCTGGCACTTTAAAATCATCATGGGTGAGATTGATATGCCTGCAGGAGAAGTTTATCATAGTGTGGAAGGTGGCAACGGTGAATTAGGTTTTTACCTGGTGAGCGACGGAGGTCGTACCCCTTATCGCCTACACTTCCGTCGCCCATGTTTTATCTATTACCAGGCTTATGAAGAGCTGGTAAAAGGTGCAATGTTGAGCGACGCGATTATGGTAATGAGTAGTCTGAACCTGATTGCAGGTGAAATGGATGCTTAAGACTGGAATAAAAACTAACAGCAAACAATAAAGAATTTAAATGATTCAGTTTTCTGACAAAAAGCTACAGGAGGTGCAACAAATCATTGCCCGCTATCCCGATGGGAAGCAACGCAGCGCAGTGATACCTGTTTTGCACCTGGCGCAGCAGGAATTTGGTGGATGGCTTGATGTGCCGGTAATGGATTATGTAGCATCACTGCTGCAACTGAAACCTATTGAAGTGTACGAAGTGGCAACTTTCTATAGCATGTTCAACCTGAAACCGGTTGGTAAATACATGTTTGAAGTTTGCCAGACAGGTCCCTGCATGTTGCGCGGAAGTGATGATATCATCGCCTACATAGGCGAGAAACTCGGCATTAAACCCGGCGAAACAACAGCCGATGGAATGTTTACCCTGAAAACCGTGGAGTGCCTCGGCGCGTGTGGTTATGCACCAATGATGCAGATGGGTAAATATTATAAAGAACACCTTACAAAAGAAAAGGTAGATCAGATAATTGCGGACTGCAGAAGAGAAGCTGGTTTAGTTGCAAACAACTAAAACGTTCTTAAAATGAAACGCGTTCTTTTATTATTGTTGACGATCGGGTTGTTGGAAACAACAACTGCTCAAAACGACAGCATCGAATTAAGAACAGCGGTGATGAAATTGGATCAGGCATTGTTGCAAAAAGACAGTGTAGCTCTTGATAAATTGCTTGACAAACACCTAAGCTTTGCACATAGCAATGGATGGACGCAAAGTAAACCGGATGTTTTGGCGGATTTTCGTTCAGGGAAATTGCATTATGCAAGCTTAGAAACCGATAGTATTCAGTTCCGCATGCTGACGAAAGATCTCGCTACGATAATGCTGCGTGTAAATGCAAGTGGGAGAGTAGGTGAAAAAGAATTTAGTCTCAAACTCGCAGTGATGCAGGTTTGGAAGAAAGATAAAAAGGGATGGCAGCTTTTTGCAAGACAAAGTGCAAAAGTTGAGTGAGAAAAAGTTTAATAAAAACGAACAACGAACAATATTAACCAGGCATGGCAAGAAAACTTCTTTTAGAAAAAGCGCATGTTGAAAACATCCGGTATTACGATGTATACCGCCGTGAAGGTGGTTACCGGAGTGTGGAGAAGGCGTTGAAGTCGATGAATCCCGATGAGGTGACAGAGGAGGTGAAAAAGAGTGGTCTTCGTGGGCGCGGTGGTGCAGGTTTCCCGACGGGTATGAAGTGGAGCTTCCTGGCCAAGCCAGAAGGCGTTCCCCGTTACCTGGTGGTAAATGCGGATGAATCAGAACCCGGTACTTTTAAAGACCGCTACCTGATGGAATTCATTCCCCACCTGTTGATTGAAGGAATGATTGTTTCATCGTTTGCACTGGGAGCAAATCGTTCTTATATCTATATCCGTGGTGAATACTGGTGGATTGTAGACATTCTTGAACAGGCGATACAGGAAGCACGCAACAATGGCTGGCTGGGTAAAAACATCCAGGGCAGCGGATTTGATTGCGACATTTTTGTACAGCGCGGTGCGGGTGCTTATATCTGCGGAGAAGAAACGGCATTGATCGAATCTCTCGAAGGAAAACGTGGTAACCCACGTATTAAACCTCCATTCCCGGCTGTAAAAGGTTTGTGGGATAGCCCGACAGTAGTAAACAACGTTGAAACAATTGCTGCTGTGGTTCCCATCATCAATGAAGGTGGAGAAGAATATGCTAAGATTGGTGTAGGGAAAAGCACGGGTACAAAATTGATTTCTGCCTGCGGCAATTTGAAAAAACCCGGCGTGTATGAAATCGATATGACGATTTCTGTTGAAGAATTTATTTTCAGCGATGAGTACTGCGGTGGTATCGCCAATGGAAAACGTTTGAAAGCCTGTATACCTGGTGGATCATCCGTTCCTATTTTGCCTGCAAACCTGTTGTTGAAAACAGCAAAAGGCGAAACAAGGATGATGAACTATGAGAGCCTCAGCGATGGTGGTTTTGCAACCGGTAGTATGATGGGTTCAGGTGGTTTTATTGTACTCGACGAAGACCAGTGTGTGGTGAAACACACGTATACACTTGCGCGTTTTTACCGTCACGAAAGTTGTGGTCAGTGTTCGCCCTGCCGTGAAGGAACCGGCTGGATGGAGAAATTACTCCTGCGTCTTGAAAATGGCCAGGGTAAATCAAGCGATATCGATTTATTGTGGGATATACAGCGGAAGATTGAAGGAAACACCATCTGCCCGTTAGGCGATGCAGCAGCATGGCCGGTGGCAGCAGCGATCCGTCATTTCCGTGATGAGTTTGAATGGCACGTTACCAATGCTGCAGAAGCACAAACACGAAATTTCGGTTTGGCGCATTATGCGGAACCATTGGTAGTACAATCATAATTGTGATCCGGTGAGGCGTCACAAGTGAATGGATTTTTGAAAAGCGAAATGTAGAACATCAGATATGAGTGATCAATTATTTAAAGTAACAATCGACAATATCACCGTCGAGGTTCCCGCGGGAACAACCATCCTGATGGCGGCACGCCAGATAGGTGGTGATGTTACGCCCCCTGCCATGTGCTTCTACAGTAAACTGCAGGGTAGTGGTGGTAAATGCCGTACCTGCCTGGTGGAGGTGAGCAAGGGTTCAGAAAAAGATCCACGCCCCATGCCCAAGCTGGTTGCCAGCTGCCGCACTACAGTGATGGATGGTATGGAAGTAAAAAATATCACCAGCGAACGTGTACTCGATGCACGCGCAGGCGTTACTGAATTTTTACTGCTGAACCACCCCTCGATTGCCCGATTTGTGACCAGGCTGGTGAGTGTCATTTGCAGGACCTCAGCTATGAACATGGCAAAGAAGGTACCCGCTATGAATTTTCCCGCCGCACTTTCGAGAAAGAAGATATTGGACCATATATACAGTTACATATGACGCGTTGCATTCTTTGCTATCGCTGTACATATGTAGCAGACCAAATCACCAACCAGCGTGTACATGGAGTGCTGGATCGTGGTGATCATGCTGAAATCTCAACTTATATTTCTAAAGCAATTGAGAATGATTTTAGCGGAAATATGATTGATGTTTGCCCTGTAGGTGCACTTACAGATAAAACATTCCGGTTTAAAAACCGCGTTTGGTTTACCAAGCCCGTGGATGCACATCGCGATTGCCCAACCTGCAGTGGTAAAGTTACTCTTTGGTTCCGTGGTGATGAGGTGCTGCGCGTAACGGCAAGAAAAGATCAGTGGGGTGAAGTGCAGAGCTACGACGGCAAACCCGGATGGATTTGCAATACCTGCCGCTTTGATAAAAAAGACATGAAGGATTGGGTGATAGAAGGACCCATGCAGGTAGCCCGACACTCTGTGATCTCTGCCAACCATTACGAAAAAGGAATTAAACCAGCCGAAACCGTTGCACGCGTAATGGGTGGACGTAATCCGAAACTGTTGATGGATATCCATGATGTGAGTGATGTGAATGATCCTTCAGTGGATCTGAGTAAAATCAACGGACCCGCAACCGGCTCAACCTTTACTACCAAGAACAAATAAGCGAATATGTTTCTTTTAGCGATAGATTGGTTTTTGATACTTGAAAAATGCTTGCTGATCGCCGGTATTATCGGCCTGTCCATGTTTGTAGCGATGTATGCTACTTATGGAGAGCGCAAAGTTGCAGCCTGGCTGCAGGATCGTATTGGCCCCAACCGCGCAGGTCCCTTTGGTTTATTACAGCCACTGGCCGACGGCGGTAAGCTGTTTTTTAAAGAAGAAATTATTCCCATTGTTTCTAACAAATTTCTCTTTGTACTGGGTCCCATGCTGGCGATGGTAACGGCGCTTATTACCAGTGCCGTCATTCCGTGGAGTACACCTCTGGATATCAATGGTCGCCAGGTAGCAATGCAGGTGGCTGATCCCAGCATTGGTATTCTTTTCATTTTCGGTGTACTAAGTGTGGGTGTTTACGGAATCATGATTGGTGCGTGGGCATCAAACAATAAATTCTCATTGCTCGCAGGTATACGCGGTGCTTCCCAAATGGTTTCTTACGAATTGCCCATGGGACTTGCACTGCTTGCAGTTTTATTACTTGTGGGTGATGCACGTGTGAGCACAATCGTTACTAACCAGGTGGGGGAAGGTTTCTTCAACTGGCATATCTGGTACCAGCCACTTGGATTTCTGATCTTCTTTATCTGCGCACTGGCTGAATGTAACCGTACGCCATTCGATTTACCCGAAGCAGAAAACGAATTGAACTTTGGTTATCACCAGGAGTATTCATCGATGAAACTTGGTTTCTATCTTTTTGCTGAATATATCAACATGTTCATCAGCGGTGTGATTATGTCAACGCTCTATTTTGGCGGATATGATATTCCTTTTTTGTGAATGAAGCAAATCTGGGATGGAACCAGAATGTACTTGCCCTCGTAGGATTTGCAGTGTTGCTGATGAAGGCGTTTTTCTTTGTGTTTGTGTTTATGTGGATCCGTTGGACAATCCCACGCTTCCGCTACGATCAGTTGATGAAACTGGGTTGGACCAGATTAATACCACTTGCTTTGTTGAACCTGATTTTGACAGCGTTGATCAGTTTGTGGTTGAACAGCAAATAGGAACGAAGCGAAGAACGAGATCGATATTAGGTAGTACCTAAAAATTATATTTGCGAAATTTAAAACCCCTTTGGGTAGATACTATATGCAATTGACATCAAGAGCGAAACCGGTAGAACGCAAGCCAATGACCTGGCTTGAGCGTATCTATTTGTGGAATATTGCCAAAGGAATGATGATTACCCTTTCGCACCTTTTCAAGCGCAAGGCTACCATCAAGTATCCCGAGGAAAAGAGAAGCTTCTCAAAAGTTTTTTCGCGGGCTGCATATCTTAAACCGTGATGAAGAAGGTCGTGAACGTTGCACAGCCTGCGGTCTTTGTGCCGTAGCCTGCCCTGCAGAAGCGATCACCATGGAAGCAGCAGAACGACAAAAAGGCGAAGAACATCTGTATCGCGAAGAGAAATATGCTGCGAAATATGAGATCAATATGTTGCGCTGCATTTTCTGCGGTTATTGCGAAGAGGCCTGTCCAAAAGATGCCATCTATCTGTCGCAAACATTTGCGCCAGCAAACTATGGCAGGTCGGGTTTTATTTATAAGAAAGAAGATTTGCTGATACCTGATCCTAAAAAAGATCCGGAAGCATATCAAAAAGCGAAAGGGTAAGTAAAGTTGTAATGTGATTGAATTTAAAAACCCTTTCAACAGAAGCAGACAAGCTGGTCAGAAAACGAACTAACTGAATTAAGAATTCATGAGTATAACAGAAATTCTATTCGCGGTGCTTACGGTGGTGGCGCTTTTTGGGGCCATGATGGTTATTACCAGCCGCAATCCCATTTATAGTGTGCTTTGGCTAATCCTCACTTTTTTTGCCATCTCAGGACATTATATCTTATTGAATGCCCAATTCCTCGCAATTGTAAACATCATCGTGTATGCAGGTGCCATCATGGTATTGTTCCTGTTTGTAATCATGTTGATGAATTTGAATAAAGAAACAGAACCATCCCGCAACCGCTGGCTTAAAATGGCAGGTGTAATTGGTGGTGGATGTTTGATGCTGGTACTGGTAGCTGCTTTGCGTGATATTGATATCAAAGACAATATTGCCAATGTTGGCCACGGTGATATCGGGCTATTAAAAAACCTGGGTAAAGAATTATTCACCACCTATGTGGTGCCATTTGAAATAAGTAGTATCCTTTTCCTCAGCGCCATGGTTGGTGCCGTAGTGATAGGAAAGAAAAATTAGTAAAGTGTTTGAAGGGATGAGTCGGTGACGATTGTCACTTCAAACAGTAAACCAAAGTTGAATGCCGATTATTTATTACATCATTCTCTCTATTGCCCTGTTTAGTATCGGGATCGTGGGTGTGTTAACGCGCCGCAATGCGATCATCATTTTCATGTGCGTGGAACTTATGTTGAATGCCGTGAATCTACTGTTGGTTGCATTTTCAAAAATGCATTACAACGCTGCATTGAAAGATGGCCTGGTTGCGGGAGCCGATGGGCAATTGTTCGTATTCTTCATCATGGTGGTGGCCGCAGCTGAAGTGAGTGTGGGTCTTGCCATTATCGTGATGATGTATCGCAATATTCACTCTGTGGATGTGAACTTCTTAAACAGGTTGAAACATTAATCTGCTTTTCCCACGGGAAAAACAGGTAATAATAAAAGTGAACTGATCTAATTGTAAAGAAACTAAAACAACAATCTTCAGCATCCGCCCGACAGGGTAGGTTTGGAGGGGTTTTTTATGAGTAACATTTTGACACTTGCATATCTTGTTCCGCTGTTCCCGTTGATCGGTTTTCTGGTCAATGGTTTACTTCGCAAACAACTGAACAAACCTCTGATTGGTATTATCGGTAGTGGTTCCATCCTGGCATCTTTCATAGTAAGCCTGCTGATTTTCCTGCAGGTAAAGAATGGCGCCTCGGATGTTATTACCTATTTCAATTTTATTTCTGTTGGCGATTTCAGCATTCCATTCGCGTTTCAGATCGATCAGCTTTCATCAATCTTTCTGCTGATTATAACAGGTGTGGGTTTTCTTATTCATGTGTATTCTACTTCTTATATGCATGAAGAAAAGACCGAACACTTTGGACGCTATTTCGCGTATCTCAATCTCTTCGTGTTCTCCATGTTGCTGCTCGTTATGGGCGCCAACTACGTGATCATGTTCATCGGTTGGGAAGGTGTAGGTCTCTGTTCTTATCTATTGATTGGTTTCTGGTTTAAAAAACCGGAGTACAACAAAGCAGCTAACAAAGCATTTATCATGAACCGGATTGGTGATCTGGCTTTCCTGATCGCTATTTTCTGGATTATCGGTAAAGTAAATTCTGTAGGATACACAGAAGTACTGGCAGCTGCACAGGCAACTGGCGATGCACAGGTATTTTCTGCATTTGATCTTACAGGGATCACTATTCTTCTCTTTATTGGTGCAACTGGTAAAAGTGCACAGATACCTCTTTACACATGGTTGCCTGATGCCATGGCAGGTCCCACACCGGTATCGGCTCTGATCCACGCCGCAACAATGGTCACTGCAGGTATCTACATGATTGCACGTAGCAATATATTGTACACGCTGTCGCCGCTCACGCTCGATATTATTACCTGGATTGGCCTGGCAACAGCACTACTGGCCGCAACCATCGCACTGAAACAAAACGACATTAAAAAAGTACTGGCTTATTCAACCGTTAGCCAGTTGGGTTATATGTTCCTCGCACTGGGTACTGGTGCATATGTGGCCGCTGTATTCCACGTAATGACACACGCATTTTTCAAAGCCCTTCTGTTCCTCGGAAGCGGTAGTGTAATCCATGCAATGGGTGGCGAACAGGATATCCGTAAAATGGGTGGCCTCAGCAAACACATGAAGGTGACCAATTTCACCTTCCTGATTGGGTGTCTTGCAATCGCTGGTATTCCAGGATTGTCTGGTTTTTTCTCCAAAGATGAAATTCTTGCAAACGCGTTTATCAAATCACCCGTTATTTACGGCATCGGTTTGTTTACTGCATTGCTTACTGCATTTTATATGTTCCGTTTGTATGCCACTACATTCCTGGGCAAATTCAGGGGTACACATGAGCAGGAACATCATCTGCATGAGAGCCCTGCAGCCATCACCATTCCGCTCATTGTATTAGCCGTCCTTTCTGTTGTTGGAGGTTATGTCGGAATTCCTGCATTTATCAAAGAAGGTGCACATTCCCTGAATAGTTTTCTTTCACCTGTTGTTGCTGAAAGCAACACAATCCTGGGCGAGCATCATATCTCACACTCAACTGAATGGATGCTCGCAGGTATTTCCACAGTACTGATCATCATCGTTGTGATATTTGCCTGGACAAAATTCAGCAAACGTCCGGATACAGAAGAAGCGACCGGATTTGGAAAAGTGCTGGCTGATAAATGGTATGTCGACGAACTGTATGAAAAGATAATCGTGAACCCATTGGAGAAACTCGGTGGATTTTTCAATCGTGTGATGGAAACTTCAGTGATTGATGGTTTGGTGAATGGAGTTGGTCGTCTGGTAAATTACGGCAGCCGTCAGTTGCGATTGATTCAGAGCGGGCAGGTTGGCAATTATGTGTTGCTGATGGTGCTCAGTATGCTTTTGATTTTTGCAATACAATTTTTCCTGAGAAAATAAAGGTGTTGGTTTAAATTATGATTCCTGTATTATTGATATTTATCCCCTTGCTGGCTGGACTTGCAGCTTTCTTTTTCAGGAATGAAAAAGCCGCCCGTTCATGGGCCCTCTTGTCTACGATACTGGTATTAGGTGTATCGCTGGCCGGTCTTACCATTTGCAATCAACTTTCAAGTCTGGAGCACCAGAGCAGCTGGATGAGCCTATTGGGTAGCAGTTTTTCTGTGAAACTTGACGGAATGGGTCAACTGCTTTGCCTGTTAACTGCAATTGGTTTCCCTGTAATCTTATTGAGCACCTGGCATACGAACTTCGCGCGTGCAGGTAGTTTCTTTGGTTTACTTCTTTTGTCGCAGGCAGGTTTGATGGGTGTATTCCTTTCAATGGATGCATTGCTGTTTTACTTCTTCTGGGAACTTGCATTGATCCCTGTTTATTTTCTGTGTTCTCAATGGGGTGGTCCACGTCGCATCCCGGTTACGTTTAAATTCTTTATCTATACGTTTATTGGTTCATTGCTGATGCTGATTGGGATAATCTATGTTTATTCCCAAACATCGAATGCATCATTTGCAATTGCCGATTTTTATAAAGCAACACTTTCGGCAACTGACCAGGACTGGTTGTTCCTGGTATTTTTCCTTGCTTTTGCCATCAAGATGCCGATTTTCCCCTTCCATACCTGGCAGCCTGATGCGTATGAAGAGTCGCCTACTACTGTAACGATGATCCTGAGTGGTATTATGGTGAAGATGGGTGTGTTTGGCCTGCTGCGTTGGTTGTTGCCCCTGGTGCCTTATGCGTCATACCAACGTGGCGACAACGTAATGACGCTGGCGATTGCAGGTATGATCTACGCATCACTGATTGCTATTCGTCAAAATGATTTGAAAAGACTGGTGGCTTATTCTTCCATCGCGCACATCGGCCTGATGGGTGCTGCTGTTTTTTCAATCAATGAAATGGCAATCCAGGGCGTGATGATTCAGATGTTCAGCCATGGTATCAACATCATCGGTATGTGGATCGTGGTTGAAATCATCGAAAGAAATTATGGAACACGCAAAATATCAGAACTGGGTGGTCTTGCACAAAAAAGCACCAGCGATGGCGATATTATTCCTGGTAGTTGCTTTTGCCAACATCGCTTTACCACTCACGAACGCGTTTATTGGTGAGTTCCTGATGTTTGCAGGTATCTTCAATTCAAATGCTACTGATTACAATGTGTGGTTTACTGTAGCAGCGGGTCTTTGTATCATTTTCGCTGCGGTGTATACACTGAATATGATCAGGAAAACATTTTATGGCGAATTAACGCCGGCTACTGCAAAAGCAGTGGACTTGCGTTTCAGCGAAAAGCTGGCGCTGATTATTGTGGTAGCGCTCATCTTTGTATTTGGCGTTTATCCGCAACCCATGCTGGATCTTACAGGTGATGTGAGTAAGAATATCGTGGAAACCGTAAACAGCATCATAAAAAAAAAAGTAAGTAGGAGAGATCAATATGAACGCATTATTTTTTTCGGCCATCTTCGGAGTGATTATGATGTTTAGCGCAGTGCTGCTTCGCCAGAAGTCGGCTATGCGTGCCCTTGCGATTGCGGGTATGCTGTTTTTACTGCTCGTTAATATTCTTGAAATGAATGGAACAGTTCTCATTCATTTTAATACAGCAGGCATGATGGAATTTGACCGCTTTGCATTGCTTGTAAACACCATCCTGATTTCTTCCACACTGATCTACTTCCTGCTTTCTGCACGCGATATCGAAAAAGCCGGGCAGGATTATGGGGAATATTTTACACTGATATTCTTTATTCTTGCCGGATCCTTCCTTGTAGCAAGTTTCAAATCGTTGTTGATCTTCTTCCTGGGTATTGAAATTATTTCTATCCCCCTGTATATTCTTACTGGTGCCGATAAACGTAACCTGAAAAGTAATGAGGCTTCGCTAAAATATTTCCTGATGGGTGTATTTAGCACGGGCATCATGCTGATGGGTATCACACTGATTTATGGAGCTGCCGGATCTTTTGAAGTGGCAAAACTGAACTTAGGTGGCGAAAATGTAAGCGCGTTGACGATTGCAGGTATGTTGTTGCTGTTATTCAGCATGTCGTTCAAAGTATCTGCTGCACCTTTTCATTTCTGGACGCCCGATGTTTACGATGGAGCACCTACAGTGTTTACTTCGTTCATGGCTACTATTGTGAAAGCTGCTCTCTTTATCGGTTTCATCCGTTTGTTTGATGAATCATTCGGAGCGCTTTCGGCAACGTGGCAGTTGTGGGTAGCCGTTCTTACGGCGGCAACATTATTTGTTGGAAACATTACCGCTGTTTTCCAGCAGAGTGTGAAACGCATGTTGTCTTATTCCAGTATCGCGCAGGCAGGTTTTATGTTGATGGCTTTGTTTGCGATGAACAATGCCGCAAAAGAAGGAATCCTTTTATACGCAGCTGCATACAGCCTTGCAACCATTGGCATCTTCGCCGTGCTGGCCCGTATGTCTGATTATACATTTGAAGGCTTTAATGGTCTGGCTCGCCAGCAACCCTTAATTGCGGCTACTCTTACTATTTGCATACTAAGTCTTGCAGGTATTCCATTAACTGCAGGTTTTCTCGCGAAATTTTATATGTTGAAAGCGGTGCTTACAACAGGTGCACACTTCTGGCTGTTGATATTTGCAGTACTGATGGCAGCAGTGAGTGCATATTATTATTTCCGTGTTATCCAGGCGATGTACTTTAAAGAGGGTAATGCCACCATCAGCGCCAACACCACATTTAAAACAACGTTGGTTGTTCTCGCAGCCCTGATCATTCTGCTGGGACTTTTCCGGGAATCTTATTTAACTGGTTTTATTTTGGATAGAATCTAGAGGCGTGAGACGTGAAAATCGGCAAACGTGAAACGGCAAACGTGAAAATGTTACTGCAAAATAGATTCGTGTAATTTAAAGGGTTTTGAGAACTTTGGAATGTAGAGAGTGAAATGAATGTTATGTGAGTGGCTACATGGATAAATGAGTGCATGGATGTGCGTGTAGCGTGCATGTGAAAGGCAATTTCACGTTTGCCGTTTCACGTTTGCCGTTTGCCGTCTCACGTCTCACGTCTCAAGTGTCACGCGCTATAAATCTTCCAAATGAAATATCTCGATATCTTCATGCTCGCCTGGCGCACGGTACGTGGAAATAAGCTACGTACCGGACTTACCGTTGCAATTATTGCTTTCGGTATCATGGCGTTGGTAGGTATCATCACGGCGATTACGGCGATGAACCAGAAGCTATCGGAGAGTTTTTCGACGATGGGTGCCAATGCATTTACCATTCGTTACCAGGAAAGAAATATTCGTTTCGGTGGAGGAGGAGGTCGTGAAGCAGAGTTGAGTAAGAAAACGAACCGAAAGCAAAAAAAATCGAATCTCGATAAACCCATTACACGCGAACAGGCCGAAGAGTTTGTCAAAAGATATACGTTCCCCGCTACTACCAGCATTTCTGTATTTGGCAATCGCAACAGCATACTTTCCTTCGAAAGCCGCAAAACCAGCCCGAACGTAATGGTGATGGGCGGTGATGAAAATTATCTTTTATTAAATGGGTTCAAACTATTATCCGGGCGCAATTTTAACCGCATGGAGATAGAGTCGGGAGGAAATACCTGCGTGCTCGGATATGATGTTGCCAATCGTTTGTTTCGTGATAATCCTGAACGCGCAACGAATAATGTTGTCAAGATCAACAATATTCCCTTCCGTGTGCTGGGTGTGCTCGATAGTCGCGGTTCCACGCTCGGCTTTAGCCGCGATAATATGGTAATCGTTTCGTATCGGAACATCGAGCGTAATTTTTCTTCGGGCAACAGTTATGTAATTGCGGTTTTATTAAACGACCTTTTACAGGTAAATGATGCCATGGGTGAGGCGGAAGCCGCATTCCGGCCCATTCGTCGACTCAATACCACCGAGGAAAGCAATTTTGCTCTCGACCGCAGCGACAGTGTTGCCGAAAAGGCTATGAACAGTCTGGGATTCCTGACCATTTCTGCTACCGCCATCGGTTTTATTACCCTGATAGGTGCTGCCATTGGCCTGATGAATATTATGTTGGTATCTGTTTCGGAACGTACCAAAGAGGTGGGGCTGGTGAAGGCAATTGGTGGAAAGAGCAAAATGGTGAAGCGCCAGTTTCTGCTAGAGGCCATCCTGATCAGCCTCATGGGCGCGTTCTTCGGCATCATCCTGGGTGTGGGTGTAGGCAATCTTTTCTCCATGGTATTAAATACCGGCTTTGTCGTGCCCTGGAATTGGGTAATTGGCGGAATTATTATATGTACTGTAGTGGGTCTGGCTGCGGGCATATATCCCGCCATTAAAGCCGGCCGCCTCAACCCGATTGAAGCCTTACGTTACGAATAATTTCAATCGTTATTGCTACGAATTTTTAGTCAATTTCCCTTCAGATTCGCTCCGCACTGAAAAAAATCCTTACCTTGAAGCCCTTCGCATAAAAAATATGTGACGAGGACTTTTTTGTTTAAACTTTTTCAGTAGAATTGTAGCCTCAAAAAAAGGCTCATTTAACATTTTAAAAAAAACTAAAAAACTAAGATCATGGCTGAGACTAAACCAACTGCAACCGCATCGGTTAAGGCTACTTCTGTTCAACCAAAAAAAGGGGGCAATGCGATTTCGTGGGTTGCACCTGTAGTTTGCGTTATTGCCGGTTATGTTATTTGGCGATTTGTGATGGGTAACCCTTCTGGATTTACAGAGCCCGCTAACGACGGATGGTTCTGGCCCAGCCACAAAGGTCCAAAAGACGCATTCCATCGTATTTACGAAGGTGGTATCATCGTTCCCCTGCTGATCGGTATGCTGTTGATGACAATTGTGTTCTCTATCGAGCGTTTCCTCACAATCCGTAAAGCACTCGGTAACGGTTCTATTTCTGACTTTATCCGCAAGGTTCAATATCACCTGGCTAATCGTAACGTTGACGCAGCGCTGGCTGAGTGCGACAAACAACGCGGTTCAGTTGCTAACGTAATGAAAGCAGGTCTGCGTCGCTACAAAGAAATGATCAGCGAACAAGGGCTGGATACTGAACAAAAAGTAATGTCTATCCAAAAAGAAGTTGAAGAAGCAACAGCGTTGGAACTGCCTATGTTGCAGAAAAACCTGGTGTTCCTTTCTACAATTACTTCAGTAGGTACACTCGTTGCCCTGTTGGGTACGGTAATTGGTATGATCAAATCATTCGCAGCTCTTGGTGAAGAAGGTGGCGGCGGTGACTCAAGCGCCCTGGCGGTAGGTATCTCTGAGGCCCTGTATAACACAGCCCTCGGTATCGGTACATCAGCCCTGGCCCTGATCATGTACAACGTATTTACTACTAAAATTGACTCTATCACTTACGGTATCGACGAGTCTGGTTTTTACCCTGACTCAAAGCTTCGCTTCTCTTTACAAATAATTCATAAGGCCTTTGGCCTCAAAATGAATTATTTGCGACGCGTGAAAATTTTACGCCGTCGCAATTATGGAAAAAGCGAAACTTTTGATCTATATCTTTTAAAATTGAGTCAACATGCCCAGTGTTAAAATACCAAGAAAGAGCACGGATACGGACATGACCCCATTTGTGGACATTGCCTTCCTGATCCTGTCTTTCTTTATCATGGCTACCAAGTTTAAGCCAGAGGAGCCTATAAAGGTGGAAACACCCAGCTCGGTTTCTTCTGCTATCCTGAAGGAGGAGAACGCCATGTTGATCACTATTGACCCCGAAGGAAGTGTGTTCCTGAATGTGAATGCAATCAATGATAACGGTAAGGAGAAACTTTCCAAGATTATCAGGGGTATCAATACCACACGCAATTTGGGTTTAACAGACCAGGAAATGGAACGTTTCAAACAGGCTCCAATCATCGGAGTATCCTTTAACGGGTTGAAACAATTGCTGAACCTGCCTGTCGATCAGTTGAAGACAGTTAAGCAGCCCGGCATACCGGTTCTTGATACGTTAAACAATGAATTGATCTGGTGGATTGATGAAACCAAGAAGGCATTTGCTGATGGCAGATCGAAATTGTTGTATTTCATCAAAGGTGATAACAATGCCAAGTATCCAAGTTTTGAAGCTGTAATTGCTGCCCTTCGTAAAAACGAAGAGTTCAAATACAACCTCATTACTGCACAGGAAGGCGCGCCCGAGGGATCTGAACTCGCACGCATCCGTCGCGAAGAAAAATCTGGCAAGTAAACAACGGTACCAGTAGAAATTTAATTAAACTAAATTATTAAGCTATGGCAAGTATAGATACCGGCGGTGATGGCGGCGGACACAAGAAAGGCCCGGGCGTAAAGAAAGCGAAAAAGCTTTCTACCAGGGTGGATATGACACCCATGGTGGACCTCGGGTTCCTGCTCATCACCTTCTTCATCTTTACGGCTACGATGTCATCGCCCGTAGGTATGGATTTGAACATGCCGAAGGAAACCGACAAACAGGAAGAGCAGACCAAGGTTAAGCAATCTGGTGCGCTTACACTGATGTTGGGAAAAGATAACAAGATCTTCTACTATGAAGGAGAACTGGCTGAAGATGGTTCCAACTTTCTACAAACCAACTTCACGAAGATCCGTGATATCATCATCGAAAAACGTAAAAGTGTAATTGCATCTTACACAGGTAATGCCGAATGCGAAGCGAAAGCCCGCGAAAAAGGTAAAGACGCCCGTAAGGAATGTGAAGACATGAAGACTTTATCGTGGTTATTAAACCCACTTCGGAAGCTACTTACAAAAACACAGTAGACATTCTGGATGAAATGACCATCAATAATGTTCGCCGTTTCGCAATGGTAAAAATTGCTGAGTCCGAGTTAGAACTTGTAAATGCCTCACAATAAGAGCTTTATGTACTAAAGCCTTGGGTATGGAAAAAACCGGAAAAAAGCATCTAATTTTAAACAAACTGAAAAATGGACGCCAATAAAATTTTATCATCCGATTTGCTTGACCTCATTTTTGAGGGCAGGAATAAGGATTATGGGGCATACGCATTGCGTAAGACCTATAATAAGCGGATTACGGTGGCTCTGGTTGTAACGGCATCCGTTGCGTTGCTGGCTCTCCTGGGTTCAGTTCTTGCAAGCTCGCTGAAAGACAGTGATGATGGTAAGATCGAATTCAAAGAAGTAACAATCCAGACTTTGAAGGAAGAACCGCCGAAGGTGGAACCACCACCTCCGCCTCCGCCAAAACCACCAGATCCTCCCAAGATCGAAATGAAACAGTTTACTCCTCCTAAAGTGGTACCTGATGAACAAGTACAGGAACCACCTCCAACGCAGGAAGAACTGAAAGAAGTGAAGATCGACCTGGTGAACCAGGAAGGTATCAAAGATGAAGGTATCGTAGCCCCTGCCGTAATTGACGACGGTAAAGGTGTGGTGGAAGTGAAAAAGAAGAAGACGAAAACAGAATCTTTGAAAAGGTGGAAATCGAAGCTTCGTTTAAAGGTGGTGAAAGCGCCTGGCGTAAGTTCCTCGAAAGAAACCTGAACCCCAACGTTCCTGTTGACAATGGTGCACCCGAAGGTGTTTACACGGTATACGTTCAGTTCGTAGTAAGTAAAGATGGTAGCATCAGCGATGTTCGCCCTCTTACAAACCACGGATATGGTATGGAAGCAGAAGCAGTACGCGTTATTAAAAAAGGCCCAAGCTGGACGCCCGCTGTTCAGAATGGTCGCCAGGTAAACGCTTACCGTAAACAACCCATTACCTTCCAGGTAACCAACGATTATTAATCGTACTTACGAATATTGATATCAGAAAAAATCCCTGCCTGTATAAGGCAGGGATTTTTTTTTATGTTGAACTGACTAGTTTTTTTGAATGTTCCTTTGATTGAAGCTGTAAGTCGAAATGGTAATAATGGATATTTTAAATGTTCGTGTTCTCCTTTCATTTGATTGTAAAACAAACCTGCGAATGAATCTTTATGGATTTTTTGCAGCTGCGCTCTCAAGGAAAAGTATAGCCATGAACAACAATCAAATTCTTTCAGCTTCATTGCTGGACATCATCTTTGATGGACGCAACAAAGAGTATGGTGCTTATGAGTTAAGAGCCACCTATTCTAAACGGATTAAAATAGCATTGTCGGCGGCAGCATTGTCGGTGGCAGCATTTATCGCCATCGCAGGATTTAGCCGAAACAATAGTGAGGAAAATCCATTTAAAAATGACAAGGTGGTGGTGGTGCAAATGTTCGACGAACCGGAAGAAATAAAACCTGTTGAACCGCCTCCGGTAAAACCAATCGAACCTCCACAGGTACGCACAGAACGATTCACAACTATTTCTATTGAACCCGACGAAGTAGTAAAAACACCGCCGCCTACGCAGGATGAATTAGCCATTGTGCAGGTTGATGTAAAGCCACAGGATGGATTGGATTATGACAATGCTCCTGTTCCTGCCGGTGACCTGGATGGACAGAAAGGAATCATTCAGGATGTAGTTCGCGAGAAAGAACCAGACATTTTTATTAGAGTAGAAAAGGAAGCAGAATTCCCCGGCGGTATGAATGAATGGTTGAAGTTTCTGGAACGGAATTGCAATGGACAGGTGGCCACCGACCATGGCGCAGCAACCGGACGTTATACGGTTATTATCCGGTTTGTAGTGGACGAAGAAGGCAATGTAAGTAACCTGTCGCCCTTGACACAACATGGGTTTGGAATGGAAGAAGAAGCGATACGTGTGATCAAAAAAGCCGCTAAAAAGAAATGGATTCCAGCCATTCAAAACGGACGCCAGGTAAAAGCCTACCGCAGCCAGCCGATTACATTTGAAGTGAGGGAAGATGGAGAATAGATGTTCGATGGTGGATGGTCGATGGTCGAGTCCGGATGCATGCGAAGGGGGGAATCCCGTTCCGCATTTCAGAACGGAAATCTTCAACCGAAGCATACATCGGTCATCGATCATCGGACATCGGACATCGGTCATCGGACATCGGTCATCGGTCATCGGTCATCGGACATCGGTCATTGGACATCGGTCATCGGACATCGGTCATCGGACATCGGTCATCGGTCATCGGTCATCGGTCATCGATCATCGATCATCGAACTTTCCCTAATTTCGCGACATGGCAATTCGCGCAGGATGGGACGATACAATAGTGGCATTAGCAACGGCTCCGGGCATCGGGGCTATTGCTTTAATACGTTTAAGCGGTGCGCAGGCAATTAAAATTATTGATGGATTATTTCCTTCAAAAGACCTGCAGGCAGCGCCTTCACATACCCTGCACGTGGGTATGCTGCGCCAGGATGACCGTCCGCTGGATGAAGTGGTAATTAGTCTCTATAAAGCGCCCAGAAGTTATACTGGCGAAGATGTGGTGGAGATTAGCTGTCATGGCTCGCCTTATATTCAGGAACAAATAATTGGTGCCTGCATACAGGCAGGTGCGCGACTCGCCAAACCCGGCGAGTTTACCCAACGTGCGTTTTTGCATGGTAAAATGGACCTTGCGCAGGCGGAAGCAGTTGCAGACCTGATTGCCAGCAATACCCAGTCGTCGCAACGTGCGGCATTACATACGATGCGCGGAGGTTTCAGCGAACAACTACGCGAGCTGCGCGACCGCATGATCCGCTTTTCCGCACTAATAGAACTGGAATTGGATTTTTCACAGGAAGATGTGGAGTTTGCCGACCGTGCCGCATTTTATGATCTGATTCGAGAACTCACGATCACCACCGATGAACTCGTGAATAGTTTCCGATTAGGAAACGTAATCAGGAACGGCGTAAGCGTTGCCATCATTGGTAAGCCCAACGCAGGTAAAAGCACATTGCTGAATGCCCTGCTGCGTGAACCGTGCAATTGTAAGCGATATACCAGGCACCACACGCGATACGATTGAAGAAGTGCTGAATATCGATGGAATTCTGTTTCGTTTGATAGATACAGCGGGAATCCGCCAGCACACCCAGGATGCAATTGAAAGCGTGGGCATGGAACGCAGCCTGGAGAAAATGAAAAAATGCCGACCTGGTTATTTATCTGTTTGATGTTTCAGACGACATTAACGAACTACTCCAATGGCGCCAGCGCCTGGAAGAAGAAGGCGTAAACTACCTGTTGGTTGGCAATAAGATTGATGTACCTGGAGAAGAGATCTCCCGCGAAAAGTACAGGGGAATTGATAAGTTGATTTTTATCTCAGCGAAAAGCAACCTTCATCTTGAAACCCTCCGCGTGCGAATGGTAGATGCCGTTCTCGCAGGACAGATTAATATCGAAAGCAGTATTGTCACCAACGCACGCCATTATCATGCCCTGAAGGAAGTACAAAAATCGCTTTACGATATCCGTGCCGGCCTCGACAACAAACTCCCCGGTGATCTGCTCGCTCTCGACATCCGCCGCTGCCTACATTACCTCGGCGAAATCACAGGCGAAGTGAATAATGAGGAGATGCTAGATTATATATTTTCGAAGTTTTTGTATCGGAAAATAGGTATTCATTATTCACGGGGATCTGATATTAGAATTGAACCCATCAATGTATAAATTCAAAGCCATACTCGAGATAATTGGCATCAATCCATTTGTGTTTGTTCGGGAGAAAATCCTGGAAAAGATTTTATCAGATGCCGGAAAATCAAAAGGGGCGATTCCGGTGAAAGGGACAGTAAACGCACAGCCATATCAGCAAAACCTGGTGAAGTATAAAGGGGCGTGGCGATTATACATCAATACGATGATGTTGAAGGATTCTCCGAGAAGAATTGGTGAACAGTTGAATATTACTATCACCTTTGACCCTGTAGATAGACGTTTGAAACCGCATCCGAAATGGATTGCGGCATTGAAGAAGGATCAACTGGCGAGGGAGAAATTTAATTCGCTTTCACCTTCACTGCAAAAAGAAATTGTGAAATACATTCTTTCGTTAAAGACCGAAGAATCAGTTGACAGAAATGTAGTTCGTGCGATTGATTTTTTAAAAGGAAAGGGGAGTTTTGTGGGAAGATCGATGGGAGAGGGGTGAGGGAAGATGGGGGAGGGTGGATGGTGGATGGGGGATGGTTGAAGTTGGATGGTGGATGGTAGAGGGTGGATGGTGGATGGTGGATGGTAGAGGGTGGGGGAAATACAAAAGCACATTTTTATTTACCAAAATGATAGTTTATGAAAGCATACATTTTTATGTTGTTAACAATTTGTTTTGCCGCATGTCAGTCGGCGCAGGAATCCCGTGATAATTCATCATCCGGTTCTACGAGTTTAATTAGCCTGGATTCGGTGAAGACATATTTGCTACGATGAATAAATCATACACTCAGCGGTTTACTGCAAAGGATCGTTCATTTTTCGAAGAGCGATATTGTAAAGATGCAATGGTGTATCCACCGAAACTTCCTGCGGTGGTGGGGAATAGATTCGATTGCAAAATACTTCTACGTGGGGGAAGGTGGTGAAATGATTATGGAAATTCCCGACGGGAATATATTTGGCAATGGTGAGTTTGTGGTAGAAGATGCGACTTATAATTTCCCGGATGGTAAAGGCGGCAGCTACGACAAAGGAAAGTTTATAGCAATATGGAAGCAGGAAGATGCGAAATGGAAGATTTACCGTGAAATATGGAATTCTGATCTGCCCGTGCCGAGGGATTAGTCATAATGGTAGTATAACAAATCAGAGTTTGTAATTGCCATCGGTTGGTAATTCCATATACCGTCCCTTCGGGACTCGGTTTTGTGTATGATTGTCGTTGCTACAGATATATCGTCCCTTCGGGACTTGATCGTTTGGGCATGGCGTGTTGCTACAGATATATCGTCCCTTCGGGACTCGGTTTTGTGTATGATTGTCGTTGCTACAGATATATCGTCCCTTCGGGACTCGGTTTTGTATTTGATTGTTGCTGCTACAGATATACCGTCCCTTCGGGACTTGATCGTTTGGACATGGCGTGTTGCTACAGATATATCGTCCCTTCGGGACGAATCGTGAAATTCATAGTATACGTCGTTAGAAAAAATAATTGACGAAGACACGATTGGAACATGCCGCAATAAGGGCGGCCCGAAGGGGCCGCGATATCTGTAGCAACCCGCACGTTCCAAAATTTCAGTCCCGAAGGAACGGCATGTGGTAATCCGCCGAAAAAGAAAATCATCTCGAATGTGGGGATATCATTCAAATGTTTGCATCCAGATGTCGTCCCTTCGCTGCTACAGATATGTCGTCCCTTCGGGACTTGATCGTTTGGACATGGCGTGTTGTTACAGATATATCGTCCCTTCGGGACGAATCTTGAAATTCATAGTATACGTCGTTAGAAAAAATAATTGACGAAGACACGATAGGAACATGCCGCAATAACGGTGGCCCGAAGGGCCGCGATATCTGTAGCAACCCGCACGTTCCAAAATTTCAGTCCCGAAGGGACGGCACGTGGCAATCCACCGAATGAGGAACCAACGTTGAATGTGGTGATTTCATTCAAATGTTTGCATCCATATGTCGTCCCTTCGCTGCTACAGATATGTCGTCCCTTCGGGACTCGGTTTTGTGTATGATTGTCGTTGCTACAGATATATCGTCCCTTCGGGACTTGATCGTTTGGACATGGCGTGTTGTTACAGATATCGCGGCCCTTCGGGACGAATCGTGAAATGCATAGTATACGTTGTTGGAAAAAATAATTGACGAAGACACGATAGGAACATGCCGCAATAACGGTGGCCCGAAGGGCCGCGATATCTGTAGCAACCCGCACGTTCCAAAATTTGAGTCCCGAAGGGACGGCACGTGGCAATCCACCGAATGAGGAACCAACGTTGAATGTGGTGATTTCATTCAAATGTTTGCATCCAGATGTCGTCCCTTCGCTGCTACAGATATGTCGTCCCTTCGGGACTTGATCGTTTGGACATGGCGTGTTGCTACAGATATATCGTCCCTTCGGGACTTGATCGTTTGGACATGGCGTGTTGTTACAGATATATCGTCCCTTCGGGACGAATCTTGAAATTCATAGTATACGTCGTTAGAAAAAATAATTGACGAAGACACGATAGGAACATGCCGCAATAACGGTGGCCCGAAGGGCCGCGATATCTGTAGCAACCCGCACGTTCCAAAAAATTTGAGTCCCGAAGGGACGGCACGTGGCAATCCACCGAATGAGGAACCAACGTTGAATGTGGTGATTTCATTCAAATGTTTGCATCCAGACGTCGTCCCTTCGCTGCTACAGATATGTCGTCCCTTCGGGACTCGGTTTGGGGTTTGATTGTTGCAGCTACAGATATATCGTCCCTTCGGGACGAATCGTGAAATACAAAGTATACGTCTTTGGAAAAATAAGCATGATTGGAAACATGCCGCAATAAGGGCGGCCCGAAGGGCCGCGATATCTGTAGCATTTGGCATACCTATTAAATATTAGTCCCGAAGGGACGGCATGTGGTAATCCGCCGAAAAAGAAAATCATCTCGAATGTGGCGATATCATTCAAATGTTTGCATCCATATGGCGTCCCTTTGCTGCTACAGATATGTCGTCCCTTCGGGACGAATGCGTTGACTCGGAATTATCTGACTGGAAAATAAGGTGAAGATCGGTCAATTGAAATACACTTGAAATACACTTGAAATCGCAGCGGCCCGAAGGGCCGCCATATCTGTAGCATTGGCATACCTTTTCAATATTAGTCCCGAAGGGACGGCATGTGGCAATCTGCTGAAAGAGAAACCAACGTTGAATGTGGGGATATCATTCAAATGTTTGCATCCAGATGTCGTCCCTTCGCTGCTACAGATATATCGTCCCTTCGGGACGAATCTTGAAATTCATAGTATACGTCGTTAGAAAAAATAATTGACGAAGACACGATTGGAACATGCCGCAATAAGGGCGGCCCGAAGGGCCGCGATATCTGTAACAACCGGCACGTTCCAAAAAGTTTGAGTCCCGAAGGGACGATATGAGGAAGCAAACAATCTTGTTGGCATGATCCAACGGACGCATCTTTAGAAAACAAATTATTCTGGATCATTGAAGACGTATCGTTCATCGTATTCGATGCCATACTTTTTTAATAATAGTTGATATTCTTCTCGCATCGACATCTTTTTATGATGTGATTTCTGATTCTCAATATATCTGATAACATTTGGAAGGGAATCCTTCGAATGCGAAAAGGCACCGTAACCTTCCTGCCATTGGAACCTCGAGTTGCATAACCTCGATTTATTCACCCATAAAGAAGAATTCGATTTTATTTTTTGAATAAGATTCGATATCGACTCTTTTGGGTTAAAACCGACAAGTAGATGAATATGGTCTGGCATGCCGTTTATCTGTAACATCTTGTGGCCTCTCTTTTGAACAATGCCGGTTATGTATTTATACAGTTGATCCTCCCAGGTATTATGGATCAATGCCGCACGGAATTTGACCGCGAACACGAATTGGATATAAAGCTGTGTGTATGTCCCTGCCATAATTTTTTTTCCAAACATATGCGTTCGTGGTTGTAGGACAATGTTGTTTTAAACATCCTCATCCGGTATTTTAACGGCAGTTTCATGATGATTTCATCGTAAGGATTTGGGGGTGGGTATTTGATTTTGGTAGTTACGATTTTGAAAACTCCCCAGGAAGGGGCATTCATATATCGTCCCTTCGGGACTCCGTTTTGTGTTTGATTGGCGCTGCTACCGATATTTCGTCCCTTCGGGACTCGGTTTGTGTTCGATCGTTGCTGCTACAGATATGTCGTCCCTTCGGGACTTGATCGTTTGGGCATGGCGTGTTGCTACAGATATATCGTCCCTTCGGGACTCCGTGTGTGGTTAAATCGCTTCTCCAATGACAATGTGTGCAGCACCGTATCTTCGCGGCATGCCACAACCGTTTACGATCCAGATCAACTGGAAAAATGAAATTCTTGAATTCGATGGAGAGCTGCGCGAAATGGGATTTACCTATAAAATCGCAATCCAGGTAGAAGATGTGGAAGTTTTATTTGAGCCCGACGAAGAAAGAAATTTTCGCGCCGTAATTCCCGCCGAAATCCCTTTTCGAAAAACACCCGATATGAATTTGTTGAAAGAAATTGCCGCGGAGTTAGAAAGGAACTTGAAATAGATCGATCTAGCAAAATCAAATCGTAACAGTAAAACCTTCATATTAATTGGCCGGTTACATACCATTCCGTGGGGCCTTCTATTGATTTTCTTCTTTACGTTTACCCGTTTTTGCTTCGTTCAATTGGGAGGTTACAATCGTTTGCAAATACTCCCGCAAATTGACCTTTGCATTTTTAAACCAAAAAATACGCGTGCCCAATTCCCTTGCCCATGGATGGGTAATGCTGTCAACAACAACAATGTTTTCAAAAGCCTGATGCGCTTCTGCAGGAGCATCCCTGCCCGGTTGTCGTACAAAAATCATGTCTGAGTATTCGATGTTACTTTTCTTTAATTCTTCATCCAGCCAAATCAAATAATCTGCATTGAAAGACTGTGCACGGAAGGCTTCTGTTGCTTTATAATAATTGATAGCGCCTGCCTCACCATAATTATCGCATATCACGATCGTGCTTTTCTCTTTGTTGATTTTAAAGAAAAGACTTTCCGTTTTTATAGCCAACTCCCTCCAGCCAAGCATATCTGCAAAGTCCTGCGAAATAGGATATTCTTTTCCATCTTCCCAACGGTGCTTATCGAGTCCTTCCTTCCTTGCATCTTCGATTAACTGATTTGGCTCTTTGAGTGGGAATGAACGTTTGAGCATCGGGATAAAAAATAAAACCGGTAGTGCAATAGCGAGTACACGCAACCATCTTTTCCAACCCGTCTCAAATATCTTTTCAATATATACAGCGCCAAATGCCATGTAGATTGGATAAAGACCAATGGCATAATAACTCTTCGCTTTAAAATAAACGAAAATGAGCATTGTAAATAGAAAGGATAACAGGAAAAAATGATAGAGACGAAATGGGGGATATTTGAAAAGACTAACCCACGCTGCGATCAATACCAGGATAGACCCAATAAAAAAAGAACACCTGATCGATCAGGAAATCACTTCTTCTGACATGAAGAAGCTGCGTTGTTGCGAGTTCTTCAAGATGCCTGAATACCGGAAAATTATTCTGCCATTGCCAAATAAGATTGGGTGATATTAAAAGCAGCGCCAGCACTGCTGCACCCATCAAATGTTTATTGAGAAAAAGCTTGCGCTGCGGTACTATCAAAATTGCAGGAATCAATCCTGCAACCATAAACACGATATTGTATTTATTTAAAAAGCCAATGGCGAATACGATGGCAGCGATGTATAACCACTTTGGTTTTTCGGTTTGAATATAGACGATGATCAAATAGAAGAATGTTGTCCAGCAAAGTATTTCCAGGGAGTTAGGCTGAAACAACATATTCAACCGTAATAGAGAAGAAAATAAAATGGCTACAGCTGCTGCGGTAAGTGCAAAAAGTTTGCCTCCGAGCCGGCGGGTTGTTTCCCAAACAACAACGATTGTAAGAGCCCCGAAAAGTGCAGGGAAAAAGCGCACCCAGAATTCTCCATTTCCCAGTCTAAGTATCATCCATGAAATCCAGGATGTAACAGGCGGTACAGAAGCGTAACCCCAGGCCAGGTGATTTGCCTGGTCGAGGTGTAAATATTCATCGCGCTGAAGATCGTAAGCGGGATGTACAACCAGGTACTGTATGACAAATTTTGCCAGTATCAGTAGTATCAGAACAAAGGAAGCTGGTTTAAGAACGCGCAAGGCGAATACAGTTTGGTTGTTTTAAAATACTCAGTCTATTAAAATTAAGTGAATCCCGCTTATGGAAGCTATCATTCTACAAGATAAAATAGGTAGTGGACGTTTTTTTGTAACTTTTCAGGCTTATGCGTGATGTTGTTATACTAAACTGTCCTTCCAATCTTGGATTGCGTGAGCCTTATCCCGGCCATGAGCCCGGCGTGCGGAAATTGCCAGCCTGGTTACGGAAACATGGTTTGCATGATAAATTAAAACCTGTAATGGACATAACGGTAGAGGCGCCAGCGTATTCAGGTGTGCGTGATGAAGAATCGGGTTTGTTGAATGTACCGGCTTTGCGTATGTACACACAAAAGCTGGCGGGTGAGATGGAAATGCATTTGCAGGGCAACAAAGTGATTTGGATGTTGGGAGGCGATTGCAGCATCTTAACCGGCGCGGCCCTGGCTTTACGTCGGGAGGGACGATTTGGATTGTTTTATCTTGATGGACATACCGACTTTATGGACATACGGTTATCGTCAACAGGCGGTGCGGGCGGGATGGCTGCTTCACTTGTAGCCGGTAGGGGATATGAGGGCCTTACAAAACTCGACGGATTTAAAAATTATATTGATGAACCATTAATATGGTGTGTAGGCAACCGCGAATATGATGATGAATACGAAAGTGAAGTGCGAAATTCTGAGGCAACTTATTACCCATTACATGCCATGCGCGCAAGGGGAATGGTTTCTCTCGCTATGGATTTTCTGGATCAAATGAATAATGAAAATGTGGATGGTTTTTGGATTCATTTTGATGTGGATGTTTTAAACGACAATATAATGCCCTGCGTAGACAGCCGCACGCCGGATGGGTTGAGTTATGAAGAGCTGACGGATATACTGGGTACTTTATTTATACATCCACGGTTTACGGGCATCACACTAACGATACTCGATCCTGAACTGGACACGGATGAAAAGTATACGCGCGAACTGGTTAAAGTATTGGGGAAGTTCAAATTTTAGCATATGAAAATTCCTAACCCACTCAAATTACACTTTCGTTGATGTCGACACTGTAATAGTAACAGAAAATAAAATTCTCTCATGCGCTTTATTGTTGATGCCCATTTGGATTTAAGTATGAATGCCCTGGAATGGAACAGGGATTTACGACTACCTGTAGAACAAATCCGCCAACGCGAGGCCGGACTCACCGATAAACCGGATCGCGGAAAAGGAACGGTGAGTCTGCCTGCATTACGAAACGGAAATATTGGCGTGGTAGTAGCCACACAAATTGCACGATATGTGGAAACCGGAAGCAAATTGCCCGGATGGAATTCACCGCAACAGGCGTGGGCGCAAACACAAGGACAACTTGCCTGGTACCGCGCTATGGAAGACGCGGGCGAAATGCGCATGCTGCGTAACCTGCCCGATCTGGAAAATCATCTCGTAGAATGGAACCTTCAACTAGAAGATAAACCCGCTCCAATCGGTTGTATTCTATCACTCGAAGGTGCTGACTCGTTAGTGACCCTGGACTATCTTGATGTCGCATACAACAATGGCTTACGCGCAATTGGTCCTGCGCACTATGGCCCGGGCCGTTACGCGAACGGAACAGACGCCACAGGAAAGATGAAGGAAAATGGTTTGGCGCTGCTGCGAAAAATGGAGGACCTGAATATCATTCTGGATGCAACACATCTTTGCGATGATGCATTCTGGCAGGCAATGGATCATTTTAACGGACCGGTATGGGCCAGTCATAATAACTGCCGCGCCCTTGTTGATCACAATCGCCAGTTTAGTGATGACATGATTCGTGTATTAATTCAGAAAGGCGCTGTCATTGGAGCCGCACTTGATGCATGGATGATGGTTCCGAACTGGCAAAGAGGCATATCCACTCCTGAGCGTATGAATTGCACGCTCGAAACGATCGTTGATCATATTGATCATATTTGTCAGATTGCAGGCAACAGTAAACATGTAGGTATCGGAACTGATCTTGATGGTGCGTTTGGAAAAGAACAATGCCCTGCCGACATGGAAACAATTGCCGATCTGCAAAAGCTGCCCTCCCTGCTTCGCAAGCGCGGTTATACGGAACAGGACATTGAAGGAATCATGAGTGGAAACTGGCTTTCTTTCCTGAGGAAAACATGGGGAAAGTGAAGAAATGTGGAAATGTGGCAATGTGGAAATGTGGAAATGTGGCAATGTGGCAATGTGGAAATGTGGAAATGTGGAAATGGGAAAATGGGGAAATGTGGAAATGTGAAATTGGGAATGTGTTATTTGGGTTGTGTTGTTGTATACGATATCGAGTAATTTTTAATATTGCTCACAGTACCCCATAATTTAGCATTTTAGATTAATTGCATATTTCCTCATCTTCGCATTTCCATATTTCCAGATTTTCACATTGCCACATTCTCTTCGTAACTAAGGGTTAAATGTACCGCCGATAAGTGTTTTCTGATATTGCGAGTACCAACATTCGTTTTTAAATTGCACCATCATTTTTTGAACAGCATTTAAGATTCATTTCCTTATAGCAACGATTTTTTCGCAATCATGGACACAGGACAAGCACAGAAGCGGGACGAAAGTCCCGCTTTCTTTTTTATAGTAAGATGCCGTGAAGTAATTGTGATGAATTTTATTAACAGATCAGTGCTGTTGAAGACTTCTGTAAACACCCAGTTCCAAACCTCTTAATTCAGCAAGGCCGCGAAGACGACCGATGCAGGAATAGCCAGGGTTTGTTTTTCTTGCCAATATCATCTATCATCTGATGGCCATGATCGGGTCGGAATGGAATAGGCGCTGGTGCATTTTGTTGTACCAGTAATAATTCTTTCATTACACTATACATATCCGTATCACCATCGAGGTGGTCTGCTTCAAAGAAGTTGCCATCAGCGTCGCGGCGTGTATTACGCAAGTGTACAAAATGAATACGATCACCCATTTCCCTGATCATTGCAGGAAGATCGTTGGTTGGATTAGCGCCCAATGATCCTGTACAGAAACAAAGACCATTGCTTTTATTTTTTACAGAAGAAAGGATAAAACGAAGATCGTCGGCAGTGCTCACAATACGAGGCAGTCCTAAAATATCAAATGGAGGATCATCTGGGTGAATCGCCAGTTGTATACCGAGTTCATCTGCCACGGGACAAATTTGTTCCAGGAAATATCGCAGGTTTTCACGCAGTTTGTCGCGGTTGATATCTTTATACATATCAAGTTTCTCCTGCATTTTTCTCAACAGTTTGTTGTGCTTCCCCTGGGATACCAAACATAACTGTTCCCGCAAGATGATCCAGGTCGGCTGGTGACATAGCAGCGTGAAGTGTTTCGGCAGCCGCAACAATATTTGCCGGATAAGTTTCGCGGGCGTTTTTGCGCTTCAAAATATAGATGTCGAAAACAGCAAGGTCGGTCCAGTTAAAATACAAAGCCAGTGAGCCATCGGGCATACGATAGTTAAGTTCCGTACGCGTCCAGTCGTTTACCGGCATAAAATTGTAGGTTACAATTTTAATGTCACAGGCAGCCAGATTGCGCAGCGATTGTATATACTGATCAATATACTTTTGATATTCGCCTGTTCTCGTTTTGATAGACTCGTGAATGGTAACACTTTCCACAACAGCCCATTCCAAACCGGCTGCTTCAATTTCGTCTTTGCGTTTTTGGATTTCTTCCAGAGCCCATACATCACCGTGGGGGACATGGTGCAGGGCAGTCACGATACCGGTTGCGCCCGTTTGTTTGATATCAAACAGCGTAACAGGATCATTTGGCCCAAACCAACGCCAGGATTGCTTAAGTTTCACTTCGTAAAAATTTATAGTTCGATTGGCGCCAAACTATTGAATATACGGGTGAATTCCAACGGCGAAGTCAGATTTCTTTAATTCAATCGTTTTAATGCATTTTTTCCTGCCATTGCCGGATATGTTTTGCCGTTTCCAACATGGGTGCAATCATCAGGTCCTTCTCGCGCGATTTGAGGTAAAGCAGAAACTTCCGATGTTCGTCAAGGGATACATCAAGACCGTTTCCGCCGCCCACACCATGAAAAAGAATAACGAACATTGATTTGTTTTCAATTGCTTTTTCCACCCATTCTATCATTTGGGCTGCCGTATGATTAGCTACCATATAACAATCCACATCATATAAATCAATTTCACCAATGGTATGCGTTTCATTTCTCACGGAACGTGCTGCAATGAAATCGCTTTTCATCGTATTTATAAACGAAGAATCTTTTACAATCCGGTCTCCACATGTATATGCAAAAGTTCGCTCAGTTTTGCCATCAAGCGCCTGGAGAAACAGGTTGGTCATCCGCATTTCATCCTGCATGCGGCTTACCGTGTAATTACGCATATCATAGTCCGCGGGAACCCATTCGCGACCCTCGCCGCCATTGCAGGGATGGTACAATGTATGATTGCCTAACTCATGGCCTTTTGCCGCTAATTTTTTCCATTCTGCCATGCGGTTTTGCACGGATTTGGAAAAAGCCGTCACGTAAAACGTGGCTTTCAATCCCAGCGAATCAAGCAATGGAATTGCATGATCGAGATGTTGATCGATGGCATCATCGTATGTTATTACAACTGCTGCTTTTTTCCCACCCCATGCTTTGGATTGCGAAAAACTATAGTAGGAGAGAAGAACAAAGGCGATCGCGAAATAAAATTTCATGGTATCTATTTGTCAGTTCTAAAAGGTGATGCTGGTAATCCTTCTTTGTTGATGACATTGGCGTTAACAGGGTTATCGGCCCATGCATAGCGAACAAAAGCGGGATTGGCAACCTGTGGACTCCAGACAATGATTTTATTTCCGTCAATACGGGTTTTTGCCCACACAAATTTCTTGTCGCTTCCGGCAATTGCAAAATCAGCCGGCGGCTCGCCGTCGCTTGTTGTAAGTCCAGATCCGATATGTTTGAATGTGATTTCGATTCTGTCGTTGTAAACGATTGCCGTGTCTACCAAAGGACCTGAGCTTACCAGTTTTTCTTTGTAAACCATATTCATTGCTGCGAGTGCCATTCTTTCGCCCACATCTTTTTTATTCTCGGGATGTATATCGTTCCATTCGCCAAGATCAATTGTTACAGCCATAGCCGTATTGGGAATTTCCAAAGATGCGGCCTGTGATTCGCGCATCCAGGCCCACTTGCTTTCTGAGGGTAAGTATTTATAATCGAGATAGCCGGGCAGCTGCGCGAATATAAAAGGCAATGTGGGTTCGTTCCATTGCTTACGCCAGTCATGGATCATTGCAGGTTGCAAGAGTCGGTATTCGGCAGGATTACCCGTATTGGCCTCACCCTGGTACCAGCAAATTCCCTTAATAGTGTAATAGATTAATGGCGCAACCATCGCGTTAAAGAGCGCTGTGGGCTGCCGGTTAGGGCGAAAGATAGCTTCACTGTTTTCCTCTGTAGAAAAAGCGCTACCGACCTTATATTGCCAGGTTCCTTTTAAATCGACCGTATCTTTCCCAATTACAAGCATATAAGGTTTGTCGGGAACAAAACCTCCTTTGCCTTTTTGTATTGGTTACACGGATTACAATCGTATTGCTGCCGACCTTTCCAAGTTCCTTGCGACACATGGCGATAGCGTCGCTGCGGATACAAATAACCGGTAGATCCAACTTTTATTCCGTTTACATACACTTCGTCAGTGTCTACAATTCTGCCCAGGTGAATGCGGGAATTTGATTTCGCCATTTCCTCTGTCAGTTCAATTGTTCTGCGATACCAAACCACGCCATTGAGATCCCGAAGACCCTGGTCCTCCCAATATCCTGGAACATTGATAGGGCGCCAGCCTTTGGGCTGGTAAGCAGGATCGTACCAGGCGGGCGAACCCAGTCCTGCATCCTCAGGTCTGGGTGCTGGAGGTGCTTGCACCGTTTTCTTTTTAAATATTTCTTCGTTCTTGTTCTCAGCAATCATTGCTAAATGTGTAGGAAAATTTTTCAATCCTTCTTCACTGGTCCAGGCTTCGATGGGTGTGCCGCCAACACTCGAATTGATGATGCCCACTGGTACCTTATATTTTTCGTAGAGTTTTAATGCGAAGAAATAAGCGACGGCAGAGAAGGGTCGTACATCGTCTCCAACGGCAGATTTCCAGTATCCGCCTGAAATGTCGGCCTGGGGGCCATCTACATTGGCAACATCAGGCACCCAGAACTGGCGGATTTCAGCATTGTTGGCGGCAGCAATTTCTTTCTCGTAAGTAACATCATGAATGTCGAGCTGATGAACCATGTTGCTTTGTCCGCTGCAAAACCATACTTCGCCAAATAATATTTCACGAATCGTTATCCTGTCCTTTGCCGTAGAAATATCAATGGTATGCGAGCCACCGGCAGGTGTGGGATTTAATACAGCTACCCAGTTTCCTTTTTGCATCCGCTTTTACAGAATAAGATTTCTTCTTAAAAACAATCTTCACTTTTTCATTTGGCGCGGCCCATCCCCAGATTTTTACAGGTACATCCCTTTGCATGATCATACTATCGCGAATAATACCCGGGAGTTTGAGTTGGGCGTTAACGCAAAGAGTAGTGAAGAGAACAAGCAATAAAAGAAGTAATCTTTTCATCAGGCGAGCTTATTTCGGATAAATTTAAAGCAAATAAGGATCGATCGTGACGATACGTCCATCCTTATCGTGTACGAGTTCTGTCATTTTGATGCTACGCAAATGCGTTACGCCTTTGCTCAGGCTACTATCGTGATAGAAGAGATACCATTTGCCATTGAATTCGCAGATGGAATGATGGGAAGTCCATCCTACAACTGGGTTCAGGATTCTGCCACCATATGTAAACGGCCCGTAAGGGTTGTCGCCTACAGCATAACATAAAAAGTGCGTATCTCCGGTGGACCATGAAAAATAGTATTTCCCATTGTATTTATGTACCCAGCTTGCTTCAAAAAAAGCGGCGGTCATTGTCTCCGGCTAACAAAGGTTTTCCTGCTTCATCGAGAATCTGAATCTCTTTTACCGTCTCTGCCATTTGCAACATATCATCGGTGAGCTTTGCAACGCGAGGGCCAAGGGCGGGCTCGTCTGGCTTTGGTTCTGCGTGGTTTACATCATATTTGTTATTGCGATAATTCTGTAATTGTCCGCCCCACAGTCCCCCAAAATACATATAAGCACTTCCATCATCATCCACGAAAACGGCCGGGTCAATTGAATAACTGTCTTGAATTGGCAAAGGCTCAGCTTTGAACGGGCCTTCTGGTTTGTCGCCTACAGCAACTCCAATTTGAAAAATTCCATCTTCTTTTTTAGCAGGAAAATAGAGATAGTATTTTCCGTTCTTAAAAGCAGCATCAGGGGCCCAGAGCTGTTTGCTGGCCCAGGGAATATCGTTTACATGCAGGGCCACACCATGATCAACCACCCCGGCACCTGGTTTGTCCATAGAAAAAACATGATAGTCTTCCATGGCAAAATGACTACCGAGATCGTCAAATGGGATTCCGGCGTCAATGTCGTGCGAGGGATAGATATAAATACGACCCTTGAAAACATGCGCAGACGGATCTGCAGTGTACATATGTGTAACGAGTGGCGCAGAAATAGCTTTGCGATTTAGTTCATCAAAATTGATATGGTCTATCGGATCTTCAGGCATGGTCAATCATTTTATAATAATAGTGAAGAGGATTTCTGTTGGGTTCGCAATGTTCGACTTAAACATTTTGTTCCCTGCGAAGCTTAAGATCTGCTTCAATGGTATTCTCCATTTTTTTATTAATAGAATAAAAAAATAACAAACCTGCACCGCCAATAAATATCAGGCCGGGCAGCACACTTACCATCAGGCGAATTCCAGTCACTGCTGATTCCGTTTGTACGGCAGCATCTCCTTCATAGCCAAAACGACTGAGTATAAATGTGGCGAGTGCTCCACCCACGCTTAAACCTACTTTCAAACCAAAGATCATGGCGCTGAAAATAATCGCTGTGGCCCGGCGCGCGTGGCGCCATTCGCTATAGTCAGCTACATCTGCAATCATGGCCCAGAGTAGCGGAATCGTAATTCCATAAATCAGTCCATGCAATGTTTGCAAAGTGAAGACAGTAGAAACCGCATTGTTGGGTAAAAAGTAAATTACCAGCAGACAGAAAGCGGATAAGGCCAGGAAGATGCCGAAGATGTTTCGTTTGCCAAATTTATCGGCTAATGGTTTTGAGAATAAAATTCCCACTATCATCGCGAATGTGCTGGCAGCACTAACGATACTTGAAGTAGAAAACGGTGCGCTTCCCGGTTTTCTGAATTCAGAAAATGCTTCTTCATCAAACGTATTGCTTAGCGAATTGAGTAAGTTATCGAATCCAATTCCCTGTAGAAATGCAACCTGACTTTCTTCTGAAAGAAAATAACGGAAGTAATAAATGTTCATTCCCCCTTTTAAAGCAAGCGTAATAAAAACGAGGACCGTTAATGTTAGCATGATCAGCCAGGGGCGGTTGCCGGCAAGATCACGAAGATCCTGCAACACAGGTGTCTTTTGTGTTTTTGCTGGTTTGATGCGTTCACGAGTGGTAAGAAACGTAACTAAAAAACAAATCACACCGACGACGGCAAATACCAGCATTACTTTTTCAAAACCCGCGGCTTTATCGCCTTTGCCTACAGATATGGCAAGTGGTAGCAATAGCACCTGTATAATAAACTGCGCAACCATTACCGCCACGAAGCGATATGATGACAGGCTGTTTCTTTCCTTCATACTGCCGGTGATTACACCACTCAATGCGGAATAGGGTAGGTTATTGGCAGAATACACAATTACAAGCAATAGATAAGTAACCAGGGCATAAATCACTTTACCGCTTTCATTAAAGTCGGGAGTAGAAAAAAGCAAGCAAAGCAATAGCGCCGAAAGGGAGAGCGGTCCATAGAATCCAGGGTCTGAACTTCCCCCATCTTGTTTCCGTACGATCGGCAATGGCTCCCATAAACAGGTTAAACACTGCGCCCACGATGCCTCCAACAATCATCACCATACTTGCTTTGTCTGCCGGAATCTTATAGATGTCGGTATAGAAAAAAGCAAGGAAAGCCATCAGTGTCTGAAAGATGAGATTAGCAGCAAGATCCCCGAGGCTGTAACCAACTTTTTCCAGTACGGATAATTTTTGTGAGTTGTTTTGTTGCATGGTGGAATGGTTTACTTATAATCAGAAAGCCTTTTTTGCGGATTGTGATTTTGTTTTGGTTTCTACTACACGATGAAATGCCGGTTTGGGTTGGAAGTTTCTATCGAACAACAATGGATAATTGGTTCTTCCGGGAACCGGCCATCCATTCAACCAGCTTTGGCCATCGTGCACGCCCCAAAATGTTACACGATCAATTTTATCACGGTGTTTTAAAAACAGGTTAAATAAAGCCTGGTAATCTTTCGAATAATGGGTCACGCCATTGGCGTCCTTCCACTGGTAGACCTCGGCGCCATGCACGGCGGGCGTGGCCAGCAGGAGCGTGGCGGCAAGGCTCAGGAACAGGCAGCGGGACATCGCAGGACTCCGGCGCGGACGGGCGTGGCGCGATTGCAGCACCGCATCGGGCGCGGCGCAAGCGCGGGGGGCTGCGCGAACCTCCCGCCGGCGTGGCCCGGCTGCGGCGATCCTCCTCGGCCACGGCGCCGGTCGCGCGCTAAACTGCCCGGATGGAGCCCCAATCCCCAGCGCCCGCACGTGGCCGCGGCATCTACCTGCTGCCCAACCTGTTCACCACCGGCGGCCTGTTCGCGGGTTTCTTCGCGATCATCGCCGCCTCGCAGGGCGCTTCAGCGCCGCCTGCATCGCGATCTTCGTCGCCGCGATCCTCGACGGCATCGATGGCCGGGTGGCGCGGCTGACCAATACCCAGACCGAATTCGGCGTGCAGTACGACTCGCTGGCCGACCTGATCAGCTTCGGCATGGCGCCGGCGCTGGTGATGTACCACTGGGCGCTGATGTCGATGAAGCTCGACGGCGTCACCCTGGGCAAGATCGGCTGGCTCGCCGCGTTCCTGTATGCGGCCTGCGCGGCGCTGCGCCTGGCGCGCTTCAACAGCCAGGTGGGCGTGGTCGACAAGCGCTGGTTCATCGGCCTGGCGAGCCCGGCCGCCGCCGGCCTGATGGCCAGTTTCGTCTGGACCAGCCACGAACTGGGCTATGCGGGCGAGGAACTGCGCTACCTAGCGCTGGCGGTCACCGTGGTGGCGGGGCTGCTGATGGTCAGCCTGCTGCGCTACGACAGTTTCAAGGGCAGCGGCAGCGGTCCGAAGGCCGATCGCGTTCCGTTCGTCGCGCTGCTGATCGCGGTCGGGGTGCTGATCGCGCTGTGGGTGGACCCGCCGAAGAGCTGCTGGCGGCCGCCGTGCTGTATGCGCTGTCCGGGCCGGCGCTGTGGTT
>JANPZZ010000014.1 GCA_024707305.1 Chitinophagaceae bacterium | reverse complement strand
ACCTTCGACTATGGAGTAAACGGGCTGGCAGGTTTTGAATTTGGTCGTGTTTTGCTTACAGGTCACTACACGCATGGCTTGCACAATATGTACCAGTCCACTGAACATGATGGTAAATTTAAAAACCAAACCATGGGCGTTCGCCTTGGCGTCTTCCTCGGAAAACCAGTAAAAATTGCCGGTAAAGACCAGGATGAAGATGGCGTTCCTGACAAGAAAGATAAATGCCCTGACGTAAAAAGGAAGCATGCTGCTTGATGGTTGCCCAGACCAGGATAGTGATGGCATTCCGGATAAGGATGATAAATGTCCTACCGTTTGGGGACCAGCTGAAAACAACGGCTGCCCCTGGGGTGATAAAGATGGTGATGGTGTGCTTGACAAGGATGACAAATGCCCGGATGTGAAAGGAGACAAAGAAAATAAAGGATGCCCATGGCCTGATGCAGATAGTGACGGTGTGCCAGATAAAGATGATAAGTGTCCGAATGTGAAAGGTCTGCCTCGTTATAACGGCTGTCCTATTCCTGACCGCGACGCCGACGGTATCAATGATGAAGAAGATAAATGCCCGGATGAGAAAGGTACCGCGGCAAATAATGGATGCCCTGAAATCAAGCGGGAAATCGTGGAAAAAGTAGAGTACGCAGCTAAAAAAATCCAGTTCAATAAAAACAGTACTGTGCTTGCGACTGCGTCGTATGCGGTGCTTGACGAGGTGGTAACCCTGTTGAACGAGAACCCTGAATTGAAACTGGCGGTAGAAGGCCATACCAGTAAGGAAGGCTCGCTGGCGGTAAATACAAGGGTTTCAAATGAGCGTGCAGAAGCAGTAAGAAAGTACCTGATTGAGAAAGGTATACCTGAAGACCGGATTACCGCGACCGGTTATGGCCCAACCAGACCATTGACTACCAGCGATCTGGAGACCGAGCAGGCAAAAAATCGCCGCGTTGAGCTGAAGTTAAGCAACCAATAAAGACCTCTAATCGTCAACGATTTAGCCAAAACCCTGCAACCACAATGGTTGTAGGGTTTTTTACAACAAAAAGTATGAATGGTATGGCTTAATTTAGCCATTTGCCTCAATTTTGTATGATAAAACACAACGTGCACATGACTTCAACCCTTCGCCGCACCCTTTTGATTGTATTAGGACTGGCAATTATGTTACCCGGTTTCAGCCAAAAAAATGAAGTACCCAAAGGATGGCATCTGCTGGATTACAAAAAAGATGGTTACCAGGGAATCAGCCTCGACAAGGCCTATGAATTTGTAAAATCGAAAAAACTAAAAAGCACTCCAGTTATCGTTGCCGTAATCGATTCTGGCATCGACACACTCCATGAAGATCTTCAATCCGTTCTCTGGAGGAATACAAAAGAGATTCCTGGAAATGGAATTGATGATGATAACAACGGATATATTGATGACGTATATGGCTGGAATTTCCTGGGAAATTCAAAAGGCCAGAACGTGGAGAAAGACAGCTATGAAGCTGCACGTGTTTATCACAAGTTGCGTGAGAAATGGGGAAACACAACCGTTGCTCCCGATTCACTTTCTGCAGAAGATGCAAAAGAATATGAAATGTTCTGGCGCGCTAAAGCCGATGCACTTGGGTCCATTCCCGAAGGCATGGGCGATGTAACACAATTGAAACTTGCATTTGACCAGATTAAACTGGTTGAGAAAATTATCCAGGCTGGAGATGTCGCTATCCGCGCCCAACTCAGTAAAGAAGAAATACTCCTGTGCTGATCTCGAAGACTTCACTTCAACGAACGATACAGCCATGCATGTAAAGAAAATCATGGTGAGTATTTGCAATGAAAATAGTACCGACGAGATCACGAATGTTTTGCTGCTGGAAGATATTGAAGGTGAGTTGGGACAAATGGAAAACGAAATTGCAAAACTTGAAGCTGCTGATAATGCACCCCGCAATTACCGTGGCGAGATTGTTGGCGACAACTACAACGACATCAATGACCGTTTTTATGGCAACAACAATGTAATGGTGAGCAAAAAATCGGCCATGCACGGAACTCACGTTTCTGGTATCATTGCTGCTGCCCGCAACAATGGTAAAGGAATGGATGGCGTTGCCGACAATGTTCAAATCATGAGCATCCGCGCGGTACCTGATGGTGATGAACATGATAAAGACATTGCACTTGCAATCCGTTACGCTGTTGACAATGGCGCGAAGATCATCAACATGAGTTTTGGCAAAGGTTTTCTCCCGAAAAACAGTGGGTTGACGATGCCGTGAAATATGCACAAAGCAAAGGTGTATTGCTGGTACATGCTGCGGGTAACAGTGCACGTAACATTGATACAAGCTGGAATTTCCCTACACCTCTATTTAAAGACCAAACCCGCGCCAGTAACTGGATTACTGTAGGCGCAAGTGGTGACCAGAAAGCCGGTGGTATTACTGCAGGATTTTCCAACTATGGCAAAAAAGAAGTGGACGTATTCGCGCCCGGTGTGCAGATTTATTCAACGGTACCAGGCGGAAATACATATATGAACCTGCAGGGTACAAGTATGGCGTCTCCGGTTGTAGCAGGCGTGGCAGCCTTCCTGTTGAGCTACTACCCCGACCTTACAGCAGAACAATTGAAGTCTATCATTGAAAAATCAGCGCAATCTCCCGGAGTGAAAGTAAAAGAGCCCGGTACTGGTGAAACCGTTGATTTGAAAGAAATCAGCAAAACCGGTGGTCTTGTAAACGCATATGAAGCCATTAAACTGGCGGCTTCCATGAGCGAGAAAAAGCCCGGCAAATCAAGAGTGAACGAAGAGAAGAAGAACTAATTTTTAAATCACTTGCGGTTTACAGTTTGATGTTTATATTTATTTGTGAGGTTTCTTTACCTTTCAATCACAAACAACAAATTGTAAACCGCAAACTTTTATCCATGCGTCCCGACCTTTCGCTTGTCGCCCCCCACTTCCATCCTTATATCAACTGTGTTCCCGAGGATAATTTGTTTGACGCATTTGAAAAGCAAAGTGCTTCCTTTATCCGGTTCCTGGAAACCATCCCCATCGAAAAACGTGATTATCGCTATGCTCCCGGCAAATGGACGATAAAAGAAGTATTGCAACACGTAGTGGATGCCGAAAGAATATTCGGTTATCGGGCGCTCCGTTTTGCAAGAAAAGATACTACTCCCCCTTCCCGGATTTGATGAAAACGCTTATGCTGAAACAGCAAAGGCCGATGCCCGCGTATGGGATCGAATAGTTGAGGAATTTAAAGTAGTACGCCGTTCGTCTGAATTGCTCTTTCACTCGTTCGACGCAGAACAGTTACAGGCACGCGGCATATCTTCTAACAGCCCCAATTATGTGCTGGGACTTGGCTTTATTATCATCGGACATTCAATACATCATTTGGAAGTAACAAAAGAACGCTATCTATAAAAAAAGAAAGACAATGCAGTGCATTGTCTTTCTTTTTTAGCCTATTACAGGAACTTTTTATTTTACGTAACCGAGAATCTTCAACATACTTTGCGCTGTTTGTTCTCGCGCATATAACCAGTCTACGAGTTTTCCATTCTTGTCGTATCCAACAATTACGTGTTTGGGAGACGGAATCAAACAGTGTTTAATGCCGCCATATCCGCTGATCTGGTCCTGGTATGCCCCGGTATGGAAAAAGCCAACATATAGCGGTTCACCATTATCAACTTTGGGAAGAAACACTTCGTTGATATGTTCCTCTGAATCGTAGTAGTCGTGGCTGTCGCAAGTGATACCTCCCAGTACCACACGCTGGTATTCCTTGTCCCACTTATTAATAGGCAGCATCAGGAATTTTTCACCAATACCCCAGGTATCAGGTAAAGTTGTGATAAAGCTTGAATCGATCATATACCAGTTCTCACGATCGTTCTGCACCTTTTCGCCAATTACGCTGTAGATATGCGCCATGCTCTCACCTACCGTGTAACTTCCAAATTCGGTGAAGATATTTGGCATCGGCACTTTTGCCTTTTTACAGGCCGATTTAATGTTGCCAACGATCTCGTTGATCATGAACTGGTAGTCGTAATCAAATCCCAGCGAGTGTTTGATTGGGAAACCGCCGCCGATATTGATTGAATCCAGTTCCGGACAAATCTTTTTCAACTGGCAATAGAGGTTAATAATCTTGTTCAGCTCACTCCAGTAGTAGATATCATCCTTGATGCCTTTATTTAAAAAGATATGCAGCATTTTTAGCTGGAATTTACTTTCATATCCTTCAATACGATCTACATAAAACTCAAGGATATCTTTTGCACGAATACCCAGCCGAGAAGTATAGAATGGGAAATTAGGCTCCTCCTCTGCCGCTACGCGAATACCGAGTTTAAATGGCACGCGTACAGACTTGGCGTATTCTTTTAATTCATCTTTATTATCGAGTACCGGAATTACATTCTGAAAACCGCTATTAAGCAGGTTAGCTATTCGGCGGGTATATTGTTTCTGCTTAAATCCGTTGCAGATGATATGAATGTCTTTGTTGATCTTCTTTTTCTCATACAGCTTTTTGATGATCTCGATGTCGTAAGCATAAGAAGTTTCCAGGTGAATTTCATGTTTCAGGGCTTCTTCCACCACGAAACTGAAATGCGAGCTTTTTTGTACAATAGCAATAGAAATATTTGCCTTCGTACTTGTGTCTTTTAAAAGCCGCGGCAAACATATTCTTTGCCTTTTTAATCTGCATTCCAATCTTGGGCAGATAGGTAAGTTTCATGGGGGTACCGTACTTATCAATCAGGGCTTTCAGGTCTAGGGCATTGTACTGGAGATAACCATCTTTAACATCAAATCCTTCCTGAGGAAAATTGAATGTCTGACGAACAAGGTCATTGTAAGTATTGTTCATTTAACAGCTGCGTTGCTTAAAGTTGGTAAATAATTGAAATGCAAATGTAGATTAATTTATGAACTTGAAACTAATTCGTGCTGCCGCTCCCGTTGGCGTAAGGGAAAAAAGGATTTGAAGGAAGTTGCTGTTCGATGAAAGCAAAATAAAAAACCCCGCTGTTGCGGGGCTTTTATTATTCTATCGACTTTTTGCGTCGTGAATTATTTAACTGAATCAACCAGGCTTTTGAAAGTTTCGGGGTTGTTCATTGCCAGGTCGGCTAGCACTTTGCGATCCAGTTCGATACCTTTTTTCTGCAGTTTGTTGATGAACTCAGAATAAGTCAAACCTTCAGCGCGAACAGCTGCGTTGATACGAGCAATCCACAGTGAGCGGTATTCTCTTTTCTTCAGTTTACGACCCACGTACATGTAGGTCATACCTTTTTCTACAACGTTTTTGGCAACCGTTAAAACGTTTTTACGTTTGCCATAAAAGCCTTTGGCTTGTTTTAATATTTTTTTGCGGCGTGCTTTAGAGGCAACGGCATTTTTTGAACGAGGCATATTAAAAGAGTTTAAATTGTAATTGAGAAGAAGTATTCAAATACTGACTACTTATTTCAGACGTAAAAGACGTTTAACGAAATCCATGTTAGGTTTGGCTACCAAACCGTCAACACGCATTCCTCTCTTTCTTTTCTTTGATTTTTTAGTCAGGATGTGACGCTTAAAACTCTTTTGATGCGTAATCTTTCCTGTGCCAGTCACTTTAAAGCGCTTTTTGGCACTTGAGTTTGTTTTAACCTTAGGCATTGTACCTTTTGTTAAGATGATACCTTTGAGGCGATCCCCACCGGGGGACGCTTGTGGAGCCTCTTCAGGGCAAATGGAGCGCAAAAGTAGGAAAAATATGTGATAGAAATGCCATTCTGACAAGATGAATTTAGATAAGAAAAGGGTGAAAATGAAGTAAAACGGCAGATAAACATTGCATTTTACTCATTTTCACCCTTTTAGCAAATAACATTTCCCCTCATATCAAGCTCCGGAATTTCAGCTTATTTGCTGGGATCCAGGGCTTTGTCGATACGAACTACGATATCCTGTAAGTGATAACGGCTCAGTACGTCGGTTGTAGCTGCTGCTGCAGCGCGAACTTCAGTACGTAAAGCTGTCAGGTGTGCACGAACCACACTCTTCACATCCGATTTGTCGAGGTTGACTGCGGCAGCGCCAAAACCCTGAGGCGCTCCGGCCTGAGGTGCTGGAGGGTTCAGCAGGTTGTTCAGTTGAGATACATATGACTTCTGAAGATTCCTGCGATACGCATCAATTTTAGCGCGGGTTGGCAATTCTGTCCAAACACCTTTTTTCAGATCTGCAAAAAGATCAGTGATCGTATAAGTAGCTGCTCCTTTAGAAGCTTCGGCATCTACGAGTTTAGACAATGTACGAGCCGACAGAAGTGAGCTCAGTGAATTGTCCTGAATGCGACCAATAACAGCTAAGGCTTTATCACCAGTACGACTAAAGATTTCTTCACTGATCAACCAGGTTGGTGTAGCGAACACTTGCTTGTTGAGAAACTCAACAGCTTCGCGTTGTTTCGCTTTTGCCACCAGTTCGTATACCACGCCTTCCTGTTCAACAGTTTTAGGCGTTTCCATAATGCCACCAACATATTTAGATGCGTGGCTGAGGTACATGCCGAACTGGCTTGTTACTTCACGATACATTTCCGCCAGGCCATCATAGTTTTTGTTAGGCTCACGTGTCCACTCAATCAGGTTTGGAACAATACGCTTCAGGTTTTTGATACCATAGTCGGCACCTTTCACGCCATCATCACCCACCTGCTCACGTTGAGAACGAGGATCATCAGGATTTGTTTCCGTACCAAACCAAAGACGATTGTCTTTCAGTTTTTCGATCACCCATTTGTTGAGGTGTGCTTTTTCATCGTTCTCATCTTTAAACTGAGGGAACAGTTTGTAACCCCACTCGATTGCCCATTTATCATAAGCACCGATGCGTGGGAACAAACCTTCGCGGCTGATTTTATCTTCTGGTTGTGCTACGTAGTTGAAACGGGCATAGTCCATGATAGAAGGAGTATGACCATTTGCTTCAACCCATGCTTTATCACGCAGTTTTTCTACAGGAACCGTAGAGCTTGAACCGTAGTTGTGTCGCAGACCCAGTGTGTGGCCTACTTCATGTGATGATACAAAACGGATCAGTTGCCCCATCAGTTCAGTATCGTAGGTCATGCTGCGTGCACCTGGATCCAGGGGAGCACATTGTACAAAATACCAGTTATGGATCAACTTCATTACGTTGTGATACCAGTTGATATGGCTTTCCATGATTTCACCACTGCGGGGGTCAGCAATGCTGGGACCGCTCGCGTTTGGAATATCAGAAGGTTTGTAAACGATCGCAGAATAGCGCGCATCTTCCAGGCTCCATTCAGGATCTTCTTCTTTAGTAGGCGCCATTTTGCCTATCACCGCATTTTTAAATCCGGCTTGTTCAAAGGCAGCCTGCCAGTCATTCACACCCTGAATCAGATAAGGTACCCACTGTTTTGGCGTAGCAGGATCGATATAGAATATGATTGGTTTTTTAGGTTCAACCAGTTCACCTCTTTTATATTTCTCCATATCGCCGTCTTTAGGTTCCAGTCTCCAGCGTTTGATAAGACGGGCAACATCTACACGTTGTGGGTTTGCATCAAAATCGGTATAACCGATCGCAAAGAAACCAACGCGTTCGTCGAAGAAACGGGGTTGCATGGGTTTTTCAGGAAGCAATACCAGCGAGTTGTTCATCTCAATGGTGAGGTTGCCACCAGCGTTACCACCTCCACGACCAGCAGTAGTCTGTCCGGGAGGCGCAGCAGCGCGTGTGTAAGTTTTTACAGTCGAAATTTCAACGTTCATCGGATATGAACGGATACCAGTGATATATGATTTATCATTCTGTTGCGCACCAATACGCATAGACGTTTTAGTAGCAGCAGGGAAATACAATACATCATTGTCGCCGTTGATATAATCGGTAACGTCAATTACAACTCCGTCTGATTCTTTGCTGAAAGCTTTTACGTCAAATGAAGCCACGATGGGTTGAACATTTGATTTAGTAACAGCGGTAAACATTGGAGAAGTGGAATCTTTCGCATATTCAGCGTAAGAAATAGTACGCATGAATACTTTGTTGTTGGGTCCTTTGTCGAATTTGATCACGTTCTGACTAACCTGGTCGCCGGCGAATCCAAAGAATCCGTTGCGCATGCCGGCAGCTGCTTTTGAGATCCGGTTTACCACCAGGATTTCTCTTCCCATCATGTTGTTGGGAATTTCAAAATAATATTTGTCTTCAACCTTGTGCACATTAAACATTCCGGGGTCAGAAACCGCTTTGGCAGTAATGACTTCATTAAAAGGCTTCGGTCCGGTAGAAGGTCGTGCTGCTGGTGGTGGTCCACCTGGTAAGCGGGTCGTATCCGCAGCCGGCACCCTGTTTCTGTTTTGTGCCTGTGTTGTCTGCAGCATCATCGATGCCGCTAATACAAGTGTAACTTGGTTTAGATAACGCATATGATATAATTAGTAAAAAAAAATGACAACGGACGAGGATAAGGGGGAATAAGGTGAATGCAATTGGATGTTCAATTTCCTAAAAACATGCTGTTACACCAAGAAAAAAGTAAACCCGGCAATATGCCGGGTTGAATGGTGCTTTTAAATAAGAGTTTTACTTCTTTTTGCTTTTTGGAGCAAACATGGCGAGCATACGGCGTCCTTCCATTTTTGGCATGCTTTCCAGTACTCCCACTTCGGCAAGTCGCTCTGCAAATTTCAGAAGCAACAACTGCCCGCGTTCCTGGAACTGGATTGCCCTTCCCTTAAACTGAACGTATGCTTTTACCTTGTTGCCTTCTTTGAGGAATTCCTCCGCATGTTTGGCTTTGAAGTTAAAATCATGATCGTCTGTATTGGGAGTAAAACGAATCTCTTTTACTTCGGAGACTTTGCTTTTCGCTTTCATCTCCTTTTCCTTCTTCTTCTTATCGTAGAGGAATTTGTTGTAATCGATAATCTTACAAACAGGAGGATCCACCTGTGGTGAAATTTCCACCAGGTCGAGTTCCAAATCCTTTGCCATACGCAAAGCATCCTGGATGCTGTAAATGCCTACTTCAACATTGTCGCCAACCAGGCGCACTTGCGGAACACGTATAAACTGGTTAATACGATGTTCTGCTTCCTTCCGGGGCATCATCCGCCCTCTGAATCCACCTTTGTTAAATCCACCGCCGCCGGGTCTGAATCCTCCCCCGCCGGGCGGTCTGTTGAACCCGCCACCGGGTTTTTGTGGTACTGCCATTTATACTTTTTAGTTTAAAAAATCGCTGCCGGCCCTAAAACCGGTCTTTAAAATTCATATACGAATTTGAGGAAAAAACGGGAAATGGAAGGCTTTTTTTTCGATGGTCGATGTCCGAAGTGTGTCGAAAGCGCCAGATTACCGCACCCGCGAATGGAAGGGTAATCTCGCACAGTCATACATCTCCCATCATCGATCAACGATCATCGAACATCGACTACTCCGCCTCCCTTTTCCTAATCTCCGTCAATGCTTTATTGGTAAATTCTTCTATCGACAACACACCAATATCTCCCTTACCCTGGCGGCGAACGGCTACTTTTCCTTCATTCATTTCTTTTTCGCCAATCACAAGCATGTAAGGCACGCGCAATAGTTCTGTGTCGCGGATTTTCTTGCCAATTTTTTCGTTGCGATCATCCAGTTGCGCACGGATGCCAGCTTTTTTTAAGCCCTTTAGTCACTTCATTTGCATAATCCATGAACTTATCGCTGATCGGCAACACTTTCACCTGGCAGGGTGCCAGCCAAAGTGGGAACTTACCAGCATACTGCTCCAGCAGGAAGCCAATAAACCGTTCATGTGTTCCCAATGGCGCACGGTGAATGATCAACGGTGTCTCGGGCTTGTTGTCGTGCGAAGCATATTGCAACTTGAAGCTACGTCCCTGGGAAAAATCCACCTGGTTGGTCGCAAGGGTAAATTCGCGGCCGATTGCACTGAATATCTGTACGTCAATCTTTGGTCCATAAAACGCAGCCTCATCCTCTACTTCCACATAGGGAATACCAGATTCAATCAACACGCTACGCACCATTGCTTCTGTTTCCTGCCACAATTCCGGCTCATTCACATATTTCACGCCGAGTTTCTCAGGTGAATGCAGCGACAAACGCATCACATATTTCTCAATCCCGAAGATTTTGAAATACTTCAGATACATGTCGTTTACAGCACGAAACTCTTCATTAAACTGCTCCCTGGTACAATAGATGTGTGCATCATTCATATGCAAACATCTTACCCGCATCAGGCCAAACAATTCCCCACTTTGCTCATAACGGTATACGGTACCATATTCAGCAATACGATAAGGAAGATCACGATAGCTCTTGGGTTCTGCCGCAAATATTTTGTGGTGATGCGGACAGTTCATTGATTTCAGATAATACTTCTCTCCATCCAGTTCCATGGGAGGATACATACTATCTGCATAATAAGGCAGGTGACCGCTGGTGAGGTACATATTTTCTTTCGCAATATGTGGCGTCACTACACGATGGTAACCAGCTTCAGTTTCTGTTTCTTTCGCCAGTTTTTCCAGCTCTTCAATGATCACTGTACCATTTGGCATCCACATGATCAGGCCCTGGCCAACATCATCGTCCATCGTATAAATGCCGAGCTCTTTACCAAGTTTCCGGTGATCTCTTTTTTCGCTTCTTCCAGCAATGCGAGGTGTGCATCCAGTTCTTTTTGAGAAGGGAATGTTACACCATAAATGCGGGTAAGCTGTTTGTTCTTCTCATCTCCTTTCCAGTATGCACCTGCAATGCTGGTAAGTTTAATGGCTTTGATCAAACCTGTGTTGGGAATATGAGGCCCGCGACAGAGATCGGTAAAATTTCCTGTGTATAGAAACTGATTTCACCATCGGCAAGACCAGACAGCAGATCAAGTTTGTATTCGTCATTTTTTTCTGTGAAATACTGAACAGCTTCCGCTTTACTCAGTTCTTTACGAACATAAGGGCTGTTTGTCTTAGCCAGTTCGTTCATTTTCTTTTCCAGCGCAGCAAGATCTTCTTCAGAAATCTTGCGGTCGCCGAGATCCATATCATAATAGAAGCCCTGTGGATTTTCCGTTGCCGGCCCTACCCAAAATTTTACGCCGGGGAAAATGGCTTCTACCGCTTCGGCCATCAGGTGGGCCGAAGAATGCCAGAAAGTCTTTTTACCGTCGATATCGTCCCATGTTAATAGCTGGAGTGTGGCGTCGGTTTTAATGGGACGTGTAAGATCCCACACTTCTTTATTGACACGGGCAGCCAGCAGCTTTCTTGCCAGCCCTTCCGAAATGGATTTAGCAATGTCAAGCGCACTGGAACCTGCTTCATACTGACGGACGGCGCCGTCGGGAAAAGTGATGTTAATCATGTAACTAATGAAAAATTTATTTATATACGAACCGGGCTGCGAAATTAACGAAATAAATCGATGTCCGATGACCGATGACCGATGACCGATGTTCGATGCATGTTTCGGGAGAATGATCACCGCTCCAGCAATCAGGAGGGTGAACTCGCCCGGTGAAAAATCATCGATCATCGGTCATCGGACATCGGACATCGACCATCGGACATCGATCATCGATCCTCAGTCATCGATTCCACTTTAACAAACTCTTTCCCACCTCTTACGAACAGATTCGTTAGTTTTGAGCCGATGAAATTGAACGTAAATCGGTCATTTTTTCTGTTGCTGGCTTTTTCGGCTCTGTTTGCGATGCCTGCTGTGGCGCAGGATCTCACCGGTATCTGGCGCGGTTACTTTAAAACCGAACTGGGCGATACGTACAAACTCGAGATCCAGATCAAACAAACAAACGCTGGCTTCAAAGGAGTTACCTATTCTTACCTCACCACGGTTTTTTACGGCAAAGCTGTTCTAACCGGCGATTTCAATAAAAATGATAAAACGGCAATGATCAAGGAAATCCGCACGGTTGAGCTGCGGATGAGTCCCGGGTCAGTAAGCTGTATAATGAAATACCTGCTCGATTATTCCAAATCGGGCAAGGAAGAATTCCTGGAAGGCGTTTATTCAAGCGCCTATGAAAAAGACGGATATGGCGGAAAACGCGGCGACGATTGTGGCGGCGGTATTGTGCGACTGAGAAAAGTGCCCACTTCCGATTTTTATATCGAACCCTTCCTCCGCGATGAACCCGTGGCTTCACGACCAAAGGATGCACCAAGAGTGAACCAGGCCCCACAAAAGCAGACGCCGTCTTTGAGTACACCCAACCAAAAAACGACAACACCAAACAAGAATACGGTAGCAAAAAATACTCCTCCGAAAAAAGACCCCGTTCCGGAAAAAGAAAAATGATCCGGGGGTCATCAAGACAATTGATTCAACAAATACTGTCAAAAAAGATATCGCTGTTCAGCCTCGCAAAGAACCTGTACTTGCTACGCCAATCACCATCCGTAACCGGAAAAATGACCTGATGAAATCGCTGGTGATAAACAGCCCGAAAGTGACAGTGAAACTCTATGATAATGGCGAAATCGACGATGATACGATTTCTGTTTACCTCGATAATACAGTGATGCTCGACAATAAACGTCTGTCTGCACAACCGCTTACTTTCACATTCACCATGAGCGAAGACAAACCAGAGCAGCAGCTTACGATGGTTGCGGAAAACCTGGGACGCATTCCACCCAATACATCACTCATGATCGTGGAAGCAGGTAAACAAAGATTTGAAGTACGGATTACTTCTACCGAACAGAAGAACGCAATTGTAAAGTTCCGATACGAACCGGAGTAGCGTTTTTCTCTGTAAAATGTTGTATGAATCCGTATCAACCAGCGCCTGCATTTGCCGCTTCTGTAAATTTTAATTTCTCATCTCTGAATTTCCGCTATTTTCATTTTTAATGATGAGGACTATCGCTCTGTTTATTGGGTTGCTGTGTTGTGCGGCAGGAAATTCGCAAGCTATCAGCGGACTGTGGAAAGGTCGTTTGGTAATGGAACCCGGTGGATGTTTTCCGGTATATAATATCGAATTTCAACTGCAGGTTTTAAATGGCGTACGTATCACTGGTTCTTCGTACCATTATTCCGACACCAGTAATTATGTTAAAGAAGAATTTGAAGGATTTGTAGATACAGTTCAGAAAAACATGACGATACAGGACATGAAAGTGTCTATTTTCAAAATACCTGCCGACTGCGTTCCCTGTTTAAAAAACTATGTACTTACTTATCATACCGATGGACGCGAAGAACAATTGCGCGGCACCTGGACGGGTAAAATGATGGATGGCCGTAATACTTGCCCCTCCGGTTCTATTGTTTTAACACGTATCCAGAAATCTGCATTTGCACCTCCCCTGCCGCCTTCATTAGCCAATAAGACAAACGAACTGGTGAAAGAGATTTATGTGGATACAGGAAATATCAAACTCGACTTCTACGATAATGGCCAGATCGATGGAGATACCATTTCAGTTTATGTAGATAATCAACCTGTGGTTTCGAATAATTTATTGACCGCAAAACCTGTAAGCATCACCATCCGCATTGAAGAAACCACCAAAGAAATGAATGTGATTATGGTGGGCGAGAACCTCGGATCCATTCCTCCCAATACCGCCCTCATGATTGTAAATACGGGCACAACACGTTATCAACTCTACCTCACTTCTGATGAAAAGAAAAACTCGTTAGTCCGATTTATCTACCGAGCGCCAGGTGGCAAAGAATAGCATGCAGACAGCATTCAATAAATAAAAAATGTGGCAATATGTTAGTGTGATAAAGTGACTATGTAGAGATTTAAGTTCTCAATATTCAGTGTCACTTTATCACACTACCCTATTGCCACATGATGTTATGAAATAAAAACGTCTTTTACGTTTTTATTGGTCTTTGCGAGGCAATTTCTCGTCACGCATGGCGGCATTGTAAACAAATGCAGCGACGATGGTGCTGATTTGTTGCAGGTCTGCAGCAATCAGGTGATCGTATGAATCCATGTTTGTATGGTGCGTGCGTGTATCGTATTCAATGGGATCCTGGATAAACTGAAAGCCAGGTAATCCAATACCATCAAACGCCTGGTGGTCGGTACCGCCGGTGTTAGAAATGGTAACCGTTTTAGCGCCGAGGTCATGGAAAGGTTGCAGCCATTGTGTAAAAATGTCTTTCACTTTTGCGTTACCCTGCAAATAGATCCCACGGATTTTGCCTGTACCGTTATCGATATTGAAATAAGAAGAGAATTTGTCGTACTCTGCTTTTTTCTCTTTTGTAGCAGGATCCATAAAGTGATTTGCTACATATGCACGTGATCCACGCAGGCCTTGCTCCTCACCACCCCATAATGCAATACGGATCGTGCGACGTGGTTTAACGCCCAGCGTTTTCAGAATGCGAACGGCTTCCATCATTACAGCGCAACCGGCAGCATTGTCGGTAGCACCTGTAGCACTGTGCCAGCTATCGAGGTGGCCACCCAGCATTACGATTTCATCTTTCAGTTTGGGATCCGTACCTTTTATTTCAGCAACAACGTTGTAACCTTTGGTGTCTTTGCTGTCAAACGCTGTTTGTACGTCAACATCCATTTTTACAGGAATGCCTGCTTTTGTAAGGCGGCACATGCTCAGGTAATCTTCGATGGTGAGCATGATATCAAGAAAATTCTCAGGAGCATCTGCTGTGTAAGCGCCACCGCCAGATACAAACAATGTACCATCATGTCCACGAGGGCTCACACTTAAAATAGCAACGGCACCTTCTTCTTCAGCCATTTTCTTCATTTGTGCGAGCACGGATGCTGCACTGTTGGCAGGAAATCCGGGTCTTCTTCCGGGTTGTCCCTGTGCATTACGTGGTGCAGGAGGCTCTGCATTCGCCATTTTCTCCAGCTCTTCGTCTGAATAACGCAATGCATCAGCTTTAAATGTTGGGAGAAGTGTATCATTGCGAAGTGGCAATAAAACCTTTCCTTTCAACTTTCCTTTATAAGCTGCCATCGCAACTGAATCTTTGGCATCAATCAGCAATACTTCAGCTGACTTCAAACCAGATGATCCTTTTGTCCATGATTTAGGATAAGCGATCATCGGCTTGTAATAAGGAGCCGTCATTGCGATGTAACTTTTCTTCAACTCCCAGCCTTTACCAAACTCACCCCAGGGTTCCAGGGCTGCATTGGCAAGTCCCCATTTTGTAAGCTCCGATTTAGCCCAATTTGCAGCACGTGTGTAACCTGGAGAATTCGAAAGACGTGGACCATTCACATCTGTCAGGTAAAATGCGATGTCCATTACTTTGGATCGATTAAGTCCTTCTTCACGGATCTTTTGCATCATTTCCATGTCCACTTTTTCCTGTGACATGGCGATGGTTGCGATCAGCAACGCAGGAAGCAGAAATAGTTTTCTCATGTGTTTAGTTGATACGTTTACAGTTTAATATTAGGAGAATACCGAAATAACTAGACGTTTTCGAGACAAAAAACTTTCGATCTCTCCCTCGATTACTTTTTCATAAAATTGATGGTATCCTTTGGTGCGCCACACGTAAGCATGGTTCCTTTGTATTCAGGATGCGAAGTACCAAGATAAGGATTTCGTACCGCTTCGGTCGGGCTCAGCCAGTGGGCTGCTTCATTGCCATTAAATGCCATCGGGCATTCCTGCCAGTATAATTTCTCCTGATCGTATTTCACCACGATCATCAACAGTCGTAGATTTTCTGATAAATTTTGAAAAGCGCGGCGACGCGCTTCCCAGTCGCCCGCAACCAGGATAGTGCTGGCCTCGGCTTTTGCACTACTCAGTGGGTCAAGCGCCGTTTCATAAATACCGGTGGTATCGTTCTTTAATTCATCGACGCGCAGACTGTCGAGCGATTTTGTTAGCGCCAGCGCCTGCTGATTGGTCGCCTCTTCGTTCCAGTTAACGAGCGCTTCCGAAAGATCATAATAAGTCGCGATCGTATTCTTTACGGATTGATTAAATTCTGCACTATGCGTGCTCACCGCCATGGGAACCGGTTTAGGCCCTTTGGGTGCTTTTTTGCCGCCTTTGAAATAGGTAAAATAGATATAACCGGTCGCAAGAATGAGGATCGCAAAGAAGATAGCAAAGAATTTCTTCATTCGTTTTAGCTTTTTTCAAAGGTAAAATGAAAGGTGGCGGAACTGGTAATACATTATTTTTGCAACTTGTTTTGAAGTCCGTACTTCAAATACCTGATTTTTAACACGTACAAATAACTTTTCATGCTGGCAGGTTTACAGGATGTGACTTTTGAATTTGGTGCCCGGGTAATTGTGGAAGATGCGACCTGGCATATTCAACCGAATGAGCGTATAGGACTGATTGGATACAATGGTACTGGTAAATCAACGCTGTTGAAATTGCTGGTGGGACAATACAGCCCTTCTGCGGGTACGGTTGAGAGAAGCCGCTCTACCAGCGTGGGATATCTTCACCAGGACCTGCTTTCTTTTGATACCGAAGAATCCATTCTGCAGGTTGCACTCAGTGCTTTTGAACGCGTATTGCAACTGGAAAAAGAGATTGAGGAACTGGGAAAAGAACTGGAACGCACCGGCGATGAAAAAGTATTGCACGATTATTCAGACCGCCTGCATGAGCTGGAAACGCTTGGCGGATACGACATACATCACCGCACGGAGGAAGTATTACAGGGTCTCGGATTTTCGAATGCCGACCTTGGCCGGCCTTATAAAGAATTCAGCGGTGGATGGAGGATGCGTGTATTGCTGGCAAAAATGATCCTGCAACAACCGGATCTGTTGCTACTCGATGAACCTACCAACCACCTTGACCTTCCCTCTATCGAATGGCTGGAAAAATACCTGCAACATTACAAAGGAGCAGTTGTGATTGTGAGTCACGATAAGTTTTTCCTCAACAGGATGGTGACAAAAATCATTGAGCTGTACCAACAACGACTGCATGTTTACAACGGCAACTACGAATTCTACGAGAAAGAGAAAGCCCTGCGAATGGACCTGCAACAAAAAGCATTCGAAAACCAGCAGGATTATATTCGCCAGCAGGAACGATTTGTAGAACGATTTAAAGCAAAAGCGAGTAAAGCCGCACAGGCACAAAGTATTCAAAAACGTCTCGACAAACTGGAACGTATTGAAGAAGCATCGATAGAACGTCCCAATCTTAAAATTAATTTCCGTGTAGATAAAACGCCGGGAAAAGTATTGGTGGAACTGAAAGACCTCGGAAAGAAATTTGGCGACCAGGTGATTTTAGAGAATGCTTCCGCAGAAATTGACCGTGGAGATAAAATCGCTTTAATTGGTGCAAACGGTAAAGGCAAATCAACCCTGTTGCGCATCATCGCCGGCGTGGAATCATGCACAGGTGAACGCAAATGGGGCCATAATGTTGAAGAAAGCTTTTATGCGCAGCACCAATTGGAATCGCTGAACCTGGAAAACACGGTGCTCGATGAAATGAAAGAATGCGGCAGCCAGATGACGGAAGTGGAACTGCGTACCATCCTGGGATGTTTCCTCTTCAGCGGCGATGATTCCGATAAAAAAATTAAAGTACTGAGTGGCGGAGAAAAAGCAAGAGTAGCACTTGCAAAAACGATGGTGAGCAAAGCTAACTTCCTGATGTTGGACGAACCTACCAACCACCTCGACATGCATAGTTGTGATCTGTTAATTGATGCATTAAAAAAATACGAAGGCAGCTTGATCCTGGTGAGTCATGACCGTTATTTTATTTCTAAAACTGCTAATAAAATCTGGGAGATTACGGACAATCAGGTAAAAGAATTCAAAGGCGGATACGATGAATGGATGGCCTGGAAAGAACGCATGGCCAAACAGGAAGAAGCGCGTTTGAAAGAAGAAGCCGCGCGTAAAAAAGAAGAAGGTGCCCCGCCGACAAAAAGCAATAACAAACCTGCGGCCCCCGCTCCTGCGCCTGCACCGGAAGCGAAAGCTCCAGCAGCAAATGCTCCCATTAATAAAGAACAGAAAAAGGAACTACAAAAACAACAACGCCTTTTTGAACAACTGGAAGTAAAAATTGCAGAACACAAAAAGCAGCTTGATGAACTGGCACTTGCTCTTGCATCGCCGGAAACCTATGCTGATAAAAACAGGTTTTTACAAACTGAAAAAGATCACAAAACAGTAAGTCAGTCACTACAGCAACTGGAAAAAGAATATGAGCAGGTGTTTGAAAAGCTGATGGAGATGCAGTAGTATTACCGGCGACACATCATAAACCTTAAACTTTTCACCTTGAAGTGGCTTTCACTCGTTCTCTTTTTATTGTTTTCATTCCAGGTTAGCAGCCAACATGTTCAAAGCGCGCGGCCTAAAATTGGATTGACATTAAGCGGCGGTGGGGCAAAAGGCCTGGCACATATCGGCATTTTAAAAGCGATTGATTCGGCTGGTTTAAAAGTTGATTATATCACCGGTACCAGCATGGGCGCTATCATCGGCAGCCTTTATGCAGTAGGTTATTCCGGCGACTCCTTCTTGCCATTACCCGCGAAATCAACTGGGATGTTTTACTTCGCAATGGAGCTGATGTTCGCAGCCTTTTCATGGAAGAAAAGGAAGAATCATCCAAATACGTTGTTGAACTCCCCTGGATCAATCGTCGGTTTCAATTGTCTACCGGCTTACTCGAAGCACAGGAGCTGTGGATCAAATTTTCGGAACTCTATTTTCCTGTTTATACAATAAAAGATTTCAACAAGTTTAGTATTCCGTTCCAGTGCGTGAGCACCGACGTAGGTTCGGGAAATGCAGTGGTGATGAAACAGGGAGAAATCATCACTGCCATCCGCTCGAGCATGGCTATCCCTTCTGTGTTTACGGCTGTGGATTATGACAGTTTACGATTGGTGGATGGCGGCATCGTTCGAAATTTTCCTGTAAAAGATGTGCGGGATATGGGTGCCAATTTTGTGATCGGCAGCAATGTGGCTACCGGGTTACTTCCGTCTGATAAAGTGCGCAATGTCTTCCAGATTTTGATGCAGGTCGCGTTCTTCCGTGAAAGTGAAGACAGTCGCCGCGAAATTCCATTGACTGATATTTATGTTCCCATCAATATGGATGATTTCAACATGGGAAGTTTTTCAGATGCGGAAGCAATAATCCAGAAAGGCCTTGAGGAAGGTCGCAAACTCTATCCCCGTCTGAAGCAACTCGCCGATTCATTGAATGCGATCTACGGAACGGTTACTCCAGAACAGGTTCGCCTGCCTAAAGTAGATAGTGTGCGCATCAGTTCATTTTCAGTAACCGGATTGTCGAAAACGACAAGAGCGTTTTTCGTCAATACGGTCGATTTCCATACCGGCGAAACCTATTCGCCAAAGCAGCTGGCGAAAATGGTGCGCCAGGCTTTTGGTTCGCGTTATTATAAAAGCGTTACCTATTCCCTCCAGCCCAAATCAGACGGAAGTGCGCATATCGAGTTCAAAGTACTGGAGAATCCGTTCACCTTTGCAAAAATGGGATTACACTATTCCCGCTTCTCTGGCATTGGGTTAATCGGAAACTTTACCACCCGAAATTTAATCACGTCCAATTCACGTAGCCTGGTTTCGATCAACCTGGGTGAGTCTTTTCGTTTGCGTGCAGAACACCTGCAATACATCGGACGACTCAAGAATTTCTCCTTTACAGTACGTACGCAATTTGACCGTTTTGATTTTATCGCGTATGAAGAATTCAAAGAATCGGGTGTGTACAAACAAAACTTTTGGGAGGTAAATGAGAAGTTTCAATATTCAACTTCCAAACGTGATTTATCAATCGGATTAGGACATCGGTTTGAATGGTTGAAATACAATCCCACCATCAGTCCCGACCTGGCATTTAAAGGCCGTAGCCAGTTCAATACATTTTATACATTTCTCCAACACCATACACTTGACCGCAACATCTTCCCAACACGTGGTGTACGAGTGGAAGCAGAAGCTGGTCACATACTTCGGCAAAGCTTAAAAATCTCTTTCCAGCAGAACAATCAACCACTCCCCGATCCCGATTCGATCCAGGCATCCAGCAATGCGTTTAACTATGTTACATTAAATGCTGAAATGTATGCGCCTTTGAGTAATAAATGGGTGGGATTCCTGCACGCACAAAGCGGTTTGAATTTTAATTATAACCGCAACATCATGAACGAATTTGTGATTGGTGGAATGGTGCGTTTCTTTAGAAGACAGGTTTTGTTTGCCGGATTGCAGGAAGGAACGGTGTATAGTGCAGGTTATGCAAGTTTGCAGGGCGGACTCAGGCGTAACATTTTCCCGAATGCGTATCTTACCGGTCGTGCAAATCTGTTGCTCAATAATCTTGTAAGCAAAAGTGAATTCTTTAATGGACGCGACGTGTATACAGGATACGCGCTTACCTTCTCCTACAACTTTGCGCTAGGTCCGCTTGAAATGAGTTTGATGTACAGTGACCAGACGGGCAAAGTGCAAACATTCATCAACATCGGCATTCCTTTCTAAGCCATTCCTGGTAAAGGTTGCATTGCTTTTACAAAGTCGCTCACCAAATAGCTGATCAGTTTGCCTGTGGCCATATCAGTGCGCCCATCCGATAAACGTGTGGCGCCTTCACAGATATGCAAATAAGCAACTTTAGAATCGGCAGCTGCAAAACTGATGTATTGTCGCGCATGTAATGGCGAAATACCTACCGGTGATGTAGCAGAACTCAGGGCATTGGCGATACAATCAAGATCCAGTTCAATGCCCGTCATCGTATCTTCTGTAAAACCGGTTGCATGTGCCACCGATTGAAGGAATGTTCTTTTTTCATGAACAAAAATATCTTCAAACGTGATACAGTCGATAAAGGGATTGTTCACAATATCCATCCATACATTTTGAGGCAGATAATTTTCATGCAATCCAACGATACAATATTTCTGCAAGAAACCATCTTCTTCTGCATAGCGAAATGGATTGCCGCTATGGCGGCCTTCTACCGGTCTGTAATCTGCATGCGCATCCAAGTTGATACAATTAATTTGAGGGAGCTGAATGAGTCCTCTTTTGTGCCAGCCTTTTGCTGCACCTTTTAACAGGGGATAAGCATTGTTGTGCCCACCTCCTATTACAATAGGAATTTTCCCTGCAGCAGTAATCATTTTAATCACCTGTTCCACCTCGTCGTCGATGCTGTTAACAGCATGACGATAGGCTTCTATTTTTTTCCTCGTTGCCACGGGCTGTATGATCAATCAGGTATTGTATATCGCCAAAATCGAAATGCCCCATTAATAAAATCTCCTGCCCGTCGAGGAAGTCATTACTCTGAATATTCAGGAATGATTGCAGGAACGGCAACCATGCGGTATCTGCACCGCCCATTCCCTGGTTTGCTTTTACACCAATATCTTCAGGAATACCTACCAGTACAAATGTGGCAGTTGAGTTGCGGAGGAATTGTTCCGGATCCTGCCCCGGTGGACAGGCCTGGACACGTTCGCCCAGTTTGGTTTCAAACTTTCTGATTTTAGTAAGGGATAATGCATCCTGTTTACTACACCATTTAAAATGGAGACGTTGTGCAACCGGGGCTGCTGGCTGTGCTGTAAGCATATTGGCGTGCAATCTGGTTAAAACGAATTTAACGAATTCCGGTTCAATACCCCGGAACATTCTAAACCCACTCACCGCGGATCATCACTTTATCAATCAAATTTGTGCCAAAAGCATAGGGAATATAGGCCAGCGACGGAATGGGGGCTGTAAGTTGAAGGTCAGCACGTTTACCAACAGCGATGCTGCCGGTTTCCCCGGCACATTCCATGGCAAAAGCGCCGTTGATGGTGGCTGCATTCAGCGCCTCTTCCGGTAGCATGCGCATCTGGATACAGGCCAGCGCAACCACAAGACTCATATTTCCAGAGGGGCGAAGAGCCGGGATTGTAATCGCTCGCAAGCGCCAGGGCTGCATTTGCTGCAATCAGTTCACGCGCAGGTTGAAAGCCCATGCGAAGGAAAAATGCTGCCGAGGGCAACAAAGTTCCAATCGTATCTGATTTTCCGAGATCCCGGATATCTTCCGCTGTCATGGTTTCCAGATGGTCAACACTCAATGCCGGCAGGTCGATTGCTGCCTGCAACCCGCCTATACTGTTGAGCTGGTTTATATGCAGCTTTGGTTTTAATCCTACAGCCATGCCGGCATGCGAAATGTGCATCATTTCTTCGGGGGTAAAGAATCCTTTCTCACAAAAAACATCAATATAGTCTGCGAGATTTTTTGCGGCAATTGCAGGAAGCATCACATCGATAATTTGCCGGATGTAGGCTTCACGATTGTCCCTGTACTCCACGGGTAAAGCATGTGCACCCAGGAAACTTGCTTTAATGGTCAGGGAAGATTTTTCCCGCAGCTTCCTGATAACGCGCAGCATTTTCAATTCTGCTTCCGGGCTGAGTCCATAACCACTCTTGATTTCTACAGCGCCCGTACCCAGTTTGCTTACTTCCTGCAGCCGTTTCCAGCTTCGGTTAAAAAGTTCGTCTTCAGATAGCTGCGCCAGTTTGGCGGCGGAATTGAGAATACCCCCACCCTTTGCTGCGATTTCAGCATAACTGAGTCCTTTAATTTTATCGACAAATTCAGATTCCCTGCTTTCTGCGAAAACGAGGTGTGTATGCGAATCGCACCAGGTTGGCAACACAAAACGATTGCTGGCGTCAACCGTTTCATTGGCATGGAAATTGGCATCTTCCCTTTGCGTCATCGTACCAAAGCCCGTAATAAAACCGTCTTCTATGCGCACCCACGCATCTGAAATAAGGGGCAACTGAGCCAGTTGTTCTCCGCGCAGCGGCGCTATCGGATCGTGTACACCTACGAGGCCTTTAATATTTTTTATCAGGATGGATGCCATTTAACAATATTACAAAAGGCGACTGGTCAAAAAAAATGCGAAGGAGCCTGTTTCCGCGTAAATTTGTCATTAATAAATATAACTCATGCCCTGGCCCGATTTTTCTGACCCGTCTATTTGGTTAAGTCTCCTTACGCTCACATTTTTGGAAATTGTACTCGGTGTAGACAACATCATCTTTATCTCTATTGTTTCTGACAAACTCGACCCGTCGCAACAACGCAGGGCAAGAAACATTGGCTTGTTGCTGGCGATGTTGTTCCGTATCGCATTGTTATTAACCATCACCTGGATCATGCGTCTGCAGGAACCGGTTTTTACAGTTCCGTTTATCAAAGAAGATGGTGTGCCGTTGGGCATTAGCTGGAAAGATTTGATCCTGATTGCGGGTGGGGTATTCCTGATTTTTAAAAGCACGCTCGAAATAAGCCACAAACTTGAGAAGCCCGACGAAGAAAAAGAAGCGAAGAAAGTTTACTCATCACTTTCTTCAGTGATTCTGCAAATCGTATTAATAGATGCCGTATTCTCTTTTGATTCTATTTTAACGGCGATAGGCATGGTTGATAATGTAATCATCATGATCATCGCTGTTGTTATTTCCATTGGTATCATGATGCTTTTCTCCGGCCCTATCAGCCGCTTCATCAACAATCATCCAACCCTGCAAATGCTGGCACTATCGTTCCTGATTGCTATCGGTATCATGCTGGTTGCGGAAGGTTTCCACCAGGAAATCAGTAAAAGCTATATCTATACGATGATTGCATTCTCATTATTGGTAGAAATTCTCAACATGCGTTTGAGGAAAAATCATGAAAAGATTTCATTAAAGACGAAGCGCGACGAGGAGAAGCTGCCGGGCAAGCGACGCGTGAAGTGAGAGAAAAGATGTGGAAATGGGGGAAATGTGGAAATGAGAAAATGAGGAAATGAGGAAATGGGGAAATGAGGAAATGAGCAAATACTTTTTGCAGGCAGCACTGAAAGCCATTTTCACATCTCCTCATTTTCTCATTTCCACATTTTCTTATCGCCATTATCCGGCAACAGAGGACAGCTTACGCAGTAAATCGTACTGCAGATCTTCATGCATCGTTGCAATTGCTGCTTTCACTTTTTTGAGCTGTCCGTTATAGATATTCAACAGCATCGGGCTTTGTTCGTAGGGAATACCCATTTCCTTAAATCGTACCAGGAAATGCAGCAGCAGCTCTGCTTCGGCTGATTTGCTGCCAATATAGCGCACATGCTTGCCAATCATCCTCAGGATTTTGCGCAGGCTCTTTTTTACAAAATAAAGATGCGAGCGGTTGATTTCTTCGAACTGGTTGTCGATCTCCTGTTTTACTTCTTCAATATATCCCGCTTCGTCGCCCGACTCAAATAAGAGGTAAGTCAGTAGCTCTTTATTTTCCTTCTTAAACCTCGCGAGCCGTAAACAGATGTGTACCAACTCGGCTGGTTTCAAATGACTCATCTCCTGCTTTATTTCCTGTACGCTTGCTGAACGCATCTGGCTGTTGTTTTAATGGACGTAACGATTCTACCGGCAAAAAACGTAGAAATTCCGGATATTTGCGCCTTCAATTATTAAGCTATGCGTGTAGCCATAAATGGGATGGGCCGGATCGGCCGCCTGCTGTTTAGAAACTGGTAAATGAACCCGGTATTGAACTGGTCGCAATCAATGATATTATGCCGGCAGACAACCTGCATTATCTTCTTCGATACGATACCGTGTACGGTACTTTTCCAGATTCACTGACGTTGGCGGGCGACAAGATAACACATGGTGAAAAAAACATTCGTGTTTTTCAAAAAGACCATCCATCCCATTTGCCCTGGGCCGATCTCGGAATTGATGTGGTACTGGAATGTTCAGGTAATTTCAGCAAAAAAGAACTGGCAGAACAACATCTTGCTTCTGGTGCAAAAACGTGTATTGCTCTCTACAACCGGCTCCAACGATATTCCACTGTTGATCTACGGATTCAACCATACGTCCGTAACACCCGAAACGAAAATCATTTCGCCCGGCGGCTGCATGACCAACTGCTCCATTCATGTATTGTATATCCTGAATGCAATTGGAATTCAATCTGCACAAATCAACATGCTGCATTCTTATACATCGCGACAGGAACTGGTGGATGCACCACACAAACAATTCCGTCGTGGACGGGCAGCTGCGGAGTCCATTATTCCGGTTGAAATTGATTTGCATCAGTCGCTTGAAAGATTGATGCCCGGTATGAAAGGGCGCATCAGCGCAGTGTCAACACGTGTACCCGTTGCAAACGGCGCCATGGGCGATTTTAGCGTGGTATTAAAAGAAGAAGTGAGTGTTGCGCAAATCAATACATTGTTTCGCAAATCAGCTGAAAACGGTTACAAAGGGATCATTGATTATACCGAAGAGCCACTTGTTTCGCTCGACATCAAAGGAAATAAACACTCCTGCATTGTGGATGGAACAATGACCACCGTGGTGGGCAATCATGTAAAAGTTATAACCTGGTTTGATAACGAATTTGGTTTTACCAGCAGAATGATTGATTTCTTACACGATATGAAAATGGAGTAAGTTGTTACGGATCATCCCGCACCAACCATCTCATTCAATTCTTTCTTGTATTTAGCAGGCAACAACAACTTTTGCGCCAGGCTGTCAAGCCCGGTTCCGCGACTCCATTTGTAGGCAATCAGCAATGGTTTTGCCCAGGAAAAGCTGCGCAGGCCGAGATAGGTTCTCACCTGCTTTGGGCAACTCATGATTTGCACTTCCCTCAACAACCAGTAACGGAACCAACCCAGATGTTTTCGGTATTGTTTGAAGAGATCTTCTGTATAATGACTTCTTTGAAGATTCTCTCGCAGATGCTGGTCACGAACCGGAACCCATGATTGATAATCCGGAGGTAATCCGTGCAACATCATTCTTTGCCCCATGCGGTAGAAAACATTGTATAACTCTTCCTTCTCATCGTCCGTCATTTTCCGATCGAGCAATTCAAAGGAAGCGATCGAATAATGAATCAACATAAAAAGGACATCGCGATAAGCCCAGTCGGGAATGACGCTGCCGCGTTTATTTTCAATTCCTTTGTGAATGGATGTTATAATGTCGATGGCTTTGAAGGCCTCTACTTCCGTTGCAAATACAATCTTCTTTGCATATTGAACCGTGGAAAATAAGCGACCCAGTGGATCTGCGGGCAATCGGCCGGTAAAGTACAACCAGTCTACAGCTTTATTCAAAGCAAACTCAGCAGCAGCTCCGGCGAATACAAACAATGTTGTATCACGCACACTCCATACCGCGCGCACGATCGAAGTTTCCGAAGCAAAATATACCGGTTTAGTTAATTCTTCTTTCACATTTACAAATCAGGATTATTTCAACCTATTAAAATGAAACACTCCATGTTCTTTCAAAAATACCGCCGGCACTGACGTTTTCTATCCCTTCTTTTTCTTCTATTTTTCCCGAAGCGTCGATGCTGTCGGCAATACCACACCAGGGCTCAATACATACAAAATCGGCACCCGGTGCCGCCCAGATGCCCATAAAAGGAAAACCCGGATAACTGAATTCAAAACCGAGATTATTCTTCATACAGCCCAGCCGCATTTTTTCAGAATGCAATCCTTTTAACACCACTGCATCGCGCGCAAACAATTCGCGTGTTAAGGAAAGCCTGCGCTCATTGTTCAATAACGGTTCTGTGCCTTTCCCTATTAATCCACCTTCTACAATCAACCAGCGGCCCACCGTTTCCGGTTTTTCAAATTCCAGAAAGTAATCTTCATAGTTTGTATCTGCAGCAAGTGGAACGCGAAATGCAGGATGCGCGCCCACCGAAAACCAAATGGTTTCATCAGATGGATTCTTAACGCGATAGGTAACGGATAAAACGCTACCCGCTAAACGATATTCCACTTCAAACCGAAATGAAAATGGAAAAGCTTCTTTGGTTTTTGCAGAATCAGTAAGTGCAAATACAAGTTTATCTGGTGTCTGCTCAGAAAGTTCAAAATCCATTTCGCGGGCAAAACCGTGACGGTTCAGCGAAAAAGATTGCTCTTTATAGTTAAATCGATTTTCCTTTAATGTGCCAACAATTGGAAACAGCACCGGCGAACGTTTGCCCCAAAAAGCAGGATCGCCCTGCCACAAATATTCAAGCTGTTGATCTTTATTGTAAAGCGATTGCAATTCGGCGCCTTTGCTGATTACATCAACACGTAGTGAAGCGGATTCAAGGGTAAAAATTTTGCTCAAGATTATAGGTTTATAGCGGATCGTTTACACAAAACAAAATTGCAACGATCCGTCATGAGAAAACATTTTAACGCAGCAGCGCTAGTTTCTTATAGCTTCCAGCCAAACAACTGAGTTGCCGGTACCATGTTCATTTTGTTCCCAGAGTTTATTCCCTGGATCAATGATCCAGTTACCGTCAACCACAAATTTATACAAATGTTTACCAGGAGACAGATGAACTTTCAATACCCATTCATTTCCCACTTTTTCCATGGGAAAACCATTTGGCGACCAGTTATTGAAATCACCAGCCAGGTAAACGGTTTTTGCGTTTGCAAAACCATTTAATTTGAATGTATAATTCGGCTGAATGGTAAAGGTAAGGTTGCCATTCCCATGCGGACTACCCAAACGTTTTCCGTCTACAACAAACTGGTATTCATAATTACCCGGGCCAATATGATAAGGAAGTTCCCAGCCATCTGCTGTTTTGCGCATAAATAATTCATCGCGTCTCCAGCCATTAAACGAACCAGTAAGGATGACCTGTTTTGCTTGGGTATAACCATCCAATTTGATGATATAAGGTTTGCCCACACGTATCACTGAATTATATTCATTGTATTCATTGGGAACACGGTCGGGGTTAAATGGATCTGCCATCCATCGTCCATCCACAATAAAGCGATAAGTATGCGTGCCATCGCCAAGATACACTGGTAATCGCCAGCCGCGATCGGTTTTCTCCATTTGTAGCTGGTTGTTAGTCCAGTTGTTAAAAGTACCAGCCACATTTACCCGTTTTGCTCTTACAAACGTATCCAGTGTGATTAAATAATTCGTTTTAAAGTAAACAGAATTGATATTCCCTTCGCCATCATTCTCGCGGTTGCGGTTGTCGTTGTCAACAAACCACCTTCCATCAATAATAAATTTATACCAGTATTTTCCGGGGCCAATTTTAACGCTGGCAATCCATCCGCTATCGGTTTTCTGCATGGGCAGCGCTGTCTCCGACCAGTTTACAAAACTTCCGGAAAGAAACACCTTATTTGCACGCAAATTATTTTTCAGGAAGAAAACAACTGTCGAGTCATCGACCCTGAAATCGTTCTTATCGCGAAAACGATTCATTCCAAAAATCACCCTGCTACTTACCGCAGGGAACAAAGTACCACTGCGGACGCGGTTTTCAGTAAACAGAATTTTCTCACCGGGATCTTTTATTTTATCGAAACCCAGCATAGGTTTACTGAGGATGAACAAATCTTTGTTGTTCACTTCTACCTGCCATCCATATTTCTCAAGCGAATCGCGCATGTTGCGTTTCAGCAATTCTTTCAAATACAATTCACCCAAATCAAACTGCACGATGAAGCTGTCAATTGCCTGCGACGACAGGTTCTTTCCCAGTTCGATATACATTTTACCATTCTTCACCGTATACTTTTTCACAGGCCCCTGGGCAATGGTATTGCTGGCTGTTACACATAGCATCACACACAGGATCAATATAACCCGGTGTAGTCTATTTACGATATGGTAACATCTATTCATTTCCAGATATACATCTTATTGCGAACAAAATTAAATCCAATTTTTTGCATCGACAGAAAGTCAAAACCCAACATACCATCGATACATCGGTCATACGTGAAACAAAGCTTTTCAAGGTTGGTCACGAGAACCGGCAAGCTTGAAATCGCGAGCTCTCCCATCTTCATATTCGACATATCGCCATACAGGGCTTCAATTTTCGTACTGCCACTTCCAGTTAACACCACACGTCGGGTAATGGATACGTTTTCAAAAATGCGATCGGGCAGCCGGCTATCGAGCACGTTTGCTTCCGCACCGGTGTCAATCACAAAAATGAGTTTCTTTCCTCCTACATGCACATTGGTCAGCAACTTATTTTCCTGGATATTGATAGGGAAAGTATGATAAGTTTCCGGGTCTTTCAATTGCTGGCTTTGGTAGCTGGACGATTCTTTACGTGAAATCAGATGCAGGTAGAGCCGGGAACTTTCGTAATCTATGATGAGTTCAAAACGTTTAAACAATTGCACACCCAGCAACCCGAGAATTTTTACGCCGCGACTATTTTCTATATGACCCAGGTTCGCCCTGTCGGCGACCATTTTTGAGAAACGTATCGGTCCCAGGGTTAACAGCGAGATATCTGTTGGTGAATTGCCTGATGCCTCACCCGTTATGCCTCCTGCATCTCCAAAAGAAACCATTCTGGAAGGCGGAAGATCACGAAAATAGGTCATGTTCAATACCAGATGCGGTGCGCCCGTATCCAAAACGAAATTGCCTTCGATAGAATCAATTCGCGCTTTAATCAGAATCAGGTTACTAGCACGGGTAAATGGAATTACACAATCAGCAGAATCCGAAGTTACAATCGGATCGATATTGGGTAAGCCGCTTCGAAGAATGAGACTATCATGTTCCGACGTATTGGCATAACAGGCAAGGCTGAAAAGCCATGCCTGAATGCTTAAAAATATTTTATATCGAAGCCTGATGGTTGTTGGTTTTGCGCTAACTGCCGGGTTTACACTTGCAATATATTACAATTGCTTTGTCAGTTTCACTAGAACTTTGCGTTTTAGCAGGTTCAAAACCATTTTTAACAACCAATTTTATCGCTGCTTTATTTTCCTGGTGAATCCACGCCTCAATTTTATTGAAATGAAGTTCGTCAAATGCATAAGGCAACACCTTTCCTACCGCTTCATGCATATATCCTTTACCCTGCCAGTGGGGCATCAGTTCAAAACCAATTTCGGCATGCTTGTATTGGTGATTCCAGTTCCAAAGACAAATAGTCCCGATCAGTTCCTCTGATTGCTTGGGCACAACAGCCCAATAAAGGCAATCACCTTCAGCAACGGAGGTATTGATACGATGAATAAAACGAATTCCATCCTCAATATCTGAAACAGGTGGCCGTACTACATATCGGTTGACAATGGGATCGGAACGCAAAGCAAAAATGGCGGCAGCATCGGCAGGTTCCAGTTTACGTAGCAACAACCGGTTTGTGAGCAGTTCAGGAAACGACACCCATTTTTTGTGTTTCATGGAAAAAAGGTTTCCAGAAGTTACAAAGACATTCCTGTAATAACAAAATTCGATTTAACTTTCTCGATTAAAATCGTGGTATAGATTATACAATTTTGACTTTCACAGATCAATAAATTAATACGAAGCACTATGAAGAATTTCCTCGTGACCGTCCTCGCTCTGGTTTCAATCAGCTCCTGTCAGTCGGGTAAGAAAGAAGTAACCGGTGGATCTAATAACCTCCGCGTGGTCGGTTATTTACTAAGCCATGACAACGACTGGCACCTGGGTATGGATACCCTGGGCTGGAAAGGTATTACAGATCTCAATCTTGCTTTTTTAAATCCTGAAGCTGACGGCAGTTTTACGCCCAATAGCGCATATACACAACTTACAACTAAAGGACATGCTGAAAATGTGCGTGTATTCTTTTCCATTGGCGGAGGTGAACCGCCCGCCTACATTGCCGATCTGATCAAGGCTGACAAACGAGATGCATTTGCACAGGCCATTGCGCAGTTTGCTGTTGCCAACAGCTTCGATGGCGTGGATGTAGATCTGGAAAATGCATTAATTAACGAAGATTACGCGCCTTTTGTTGCTGCTGTTCATCGTGCAATGAAAGCGGTGAACAAATTAACTACCGCAGCACTTGCCAGTTGGAATGCCAACCAGATTCATGATACAACACTCGCGCAATTTGATATGATTCACATCATGAGTTATGATAAAACCGGCCCCTGGAATCCTGCAAATGCCGGGCAACATTCGCCTTATTCGATGGCAGTAAACGATTTTAATTATTTCACACAAACCCGCGGCCAGGCGCCGTCAAAACTTACAATCGGGCTTCCATTTTATGGATATGGTTTTGGGCCGGGCGCACCAACGGGTCTCACTTTCGGCAATATTGCAAGACAGTTTCCTAATTCGGTGGATGATGATTCGGTAAAGGTTGCAGCCGGTGGAACTATTTATTATAACGGGAAAAAAACGATCCGTGAGAAAGTAAAATTCGCCATCAACAGCAAAGCCGCAGGCGTGATGATCTGGCAGATTGCAGGCGATGCACGCCAGCCCAACAGCCTGCTGAATGTGATCAACACGACGAACTAAACCTTTAGTCTTTATTATTGTTAGAGATGTTCAATTTATAAACAATGGAATTCGGCATTTACAGCTTTGGCGATTATACGGCAGACAGCCCCGATGGTAAAAAGATAAGTGGTGCACAACGCATGGCGGATCTGCTGGAAGAGATCAGGCTGACCGAAGAAGTGGGACTGGATGTTTTTGCAATTGGTGAACATCATCGCCAGGATTACCTGGTATCATCGCCAGCGGTGGTGCTCGGTGCCGCAGCTGCGCAAACAAAAAATATTCGGCTTTCCAGTGCAGTGACCGTTCTTAGTTCTGATGATCCGGTCCGCGTATTCGAACAATTTGCTACAGTCGATTTAATATCGAATGGCCGTGCCGAAATTATGGCTGGTCGCGGTTCTTTCATCGAGTCGTTTCCCTTGTTTGGATATGACCTGGATGATTATGATGTGCTCTTCACCGAGAAGCTGGAGCTGTTGTTACAATTGAATAAAGAAGAGAAAATAAAATGGAATGGGAAATACCGTGCGCCTATTCCCGGGCTGGGAGTTTATCCGCGGCCTGCTCAGGAAAAGTTGCCTATCTGGATTGCAGTGGGCGGTACGCCCGCCTCCGTGGTGCGTGCCGGTACTTTGGGTTTACCAATGGCACTTGCAATCATTGGCGGAATGCCTGCAAGGTTTAAACCACTCACTGATTTATATCGGAAGTCTTTACAGGAATCTGGTCACCCGGCTGATCAGTTTCAACTTGGTATCAACGGTCATGTTTTTATTGCAGAAGATTCACAAAGAGCTGCCGATATATTTTTCCCTTCTTATGCAGCTATGATGACGCAGATTGGCAAAGAACGTGGCTGGCCACCCACCACTCGCCCGCAGTTTGAATCGATGCGTGCACCCAAAGCATCATTAATGGTAGGCAGCCCTGCAGAGGTTGTCGACAAAATTTTATATCAATACGAGCTATTTGGCAACACCCGCTTCCTCGCGCAAATGACTGTGGGCTCACTGCCGCAAAAAAGATCTGCTGAAAAGTATTGAACTCTTCGGAACCAAAGTAGCGCCGGAAGTGAGAAAGAGTATATAAAATCGATGACCGATGTCCGATGATCGATCCTCGTATTTCTTCTACGTACTTCCCCCTACTCCGGCAAAGGTTTTTTCACTAGTTTTCGGCAATAGAAAATCCATTCCGTGAAAAAAATCATCCTGCTATCTTTTTGTATGCTATTGTTGTACACGACAATGGCACAAATGGCTGATACTTCTGCGCCATTGAAAGAACAAAAAGACCACGTTATTAAAGCATCCACGATTATTAAGGTTGAGAATCTGGGTTTTAACGTAAACTCAGAATTTGCGGAATTGCGTCCTACCGTTTCTGCCGATGGAAACCTGCTTTTCTTTATTGTGGAAAATCATCCTTACAATACAAGTTATCGTTCGGTGAGTAATTCGCAGGATATCTGGTTTGCCGAACGCGATAGCAACGGCAACTGGGGGGAAGCCATGCATGTGGGCTATCCATTGAATACCTATCATTACAACGCGGTGTACTGGATTTCACCAGATAAAAACAAAATTCTTATCCGCAACGCCTTTATTGATGGAGACTATGTAGGAAATGGAATGAGTCTGAGTTACCGCACCAAAAATGGTGGCTGGAGCAAACCCAATGCGTTAAAGATTCGTAATTACCAGAAATATGATCGCGGCAGGCAGAACGGTGCCACGATGGCACAGGATGGGCAGACACTTTTACTCTACATGAGCGAGCAATCGGGAGGTTACAACAACGATATCTATGTAAGCTTTCTTCAACCAGATGATACATGGAGTGAACCTAAAAGCCTGGGTAAAACAATTAACCTGCCCAAATACAATGAAATGACACCCTACCTGGCAGCAGATGGAGAGACACTTTATTTCAGCAGCGATCGCCCGGGTGGGCTTGGCGACAACGACATCTGGATGAGTACACGGCTGGATGATACCTGGCAGAAATGGTCGGAACCCAAAAACCTCGGAGAGCCCATCAATACACCCGACTGGGACGCATTTTTTACGTTAGATGCCGGAGGTGAATATGCTTATATGACTACGAGTCTGGATACTTACGGCGAAAGTGATATCGTAAGAATTAAACTTTTGGAGAAAGAAAAAGCCGAACCCGGTAGTAATTGTAACAGGTAATGTCTATAACGCAAAAACAAAACAACCCATCAGTGCCAACCTGGTGTATCAAACGCTGCCAATGGGTGCTGAAGCGGGTAATGGTGTTTCACATCCCGACGATGGCTCGTTTAAGATTGTTTTGCCTTATGATAAAAACTACCTGATTCGCGCAACCGCCGATCATTTCTTTGCGCAATCTGAAAATCTGAAACTGGATTCGCTGGTGAAATCAGGAATGATGGAAATTCATAAAGACCTCTATCTGATGCCAATTGAAATCGGAACCGTGGTTCGCCTCAACAATGTATTTTTCGATTTTGATAAATGGAATCTGCGACCGGAATCTTTTGTGGAACTGGATCGTGTGGTGAAACTATTAAACGAAAATCCTGCCATTGAAATCGAACTGAGTGCCCACACCGATAGCCGTGGTTCAGATGAATACAACTTCACACTTTCCGATAACCGCGCCCGATCGGTAATGGAATACATACTTTCAAAAGGTATAGATCCCAAAAGGCTCACATCAAAAGGTTATGGGGAAACAAAACCTGTTGTTGCAAACGACACCGACCTCAACCGGCAGTTGAACCGACGTGTGGAGTTTATAATCCTGAAAAATTAAACCAGCTTATTCAGCACTCTTTACCAGTTGCATTACCGTATTGTTGCCATTGAGCAGCGTAAGCACGTTATCACTTATCGAGAAATTAGTAACTTTGTTTAATGCGTTGGTAAAGACAGCCTCCCCATTTCCGGGGCAGGCCATTTTCGTGGTTGCCAGCGCACCAAAAATCAATTTTCCTTTTGGTTCCAGGTTAAATGGCCCATTCAGGCTGTTGCAGCCGGTATTTCCTGATACTCGCATGGCGTCTGAATCAAATTGCAGAAATGGCATTTTACCATTAAACAATCCTGCAACATCTGAATAGTCAGCGATCGATTGCAGGTTCCATTTTGCATTGAGCAGGCTTTTCATACCTGTCAGGCTTTTTGCATTGTTACAGGCGGTTGACAGCATCACCAGTGCAAGTGAAGCAATAAGTAACTTTTTCATAAAAGCAATAATTGATGAGCGGAATTGTTTTCATCCCGACCATTCAGCCGCAAAAATCATACAATAATCAGGATTGCCCGTTACCAGTAGTATGCTGGAAACCGATGGGTTGAAAAGCCACTTTCTTTTTGCTGTCATCATCGTCAAAATCTTCCCACTCGATGATATCGTTGATCAGGCGTTCCACATGGCTATAAATCAGGTCTTCCGTTACCTCATCGGGGCGTAAGATTTCCAGGCTGCGTGGGGGTTTCTCTTCGCCATATCCCTCGATATGTGGATTGGAAAACATCACCATCAGTTTTCCATTAAACAGTTGCTGGTATACCAGCGAACCGTTGTTTTTAACCATGGTATGTTTGAGGTCGGTATTTTCAAGATTTTCAGAAAGCCCGCTGCTTACGCGACCGAGATCAAAAACAATTGCTTCCAGGTTTTCAATTTGCCCGCGCACATACACGCGCGCTTTGAGTCCCGTTTCTGCGATGATGGTTTCAAAATATTGTTTCAACTGGTCGCGGGTTTTCGTTTGCCATTGTTCACGATAGTTTACCGTGTTGGCCAAAATCTGATTGTATTCATTTACCAGAGCCTGTATGCGTGCTAATGCCGGAGCCATTTGTATTTGTATAAAAGGTGAATAGAATTATTTTCGAAAAAATCAGCACTAAAATTACGGGATTTCGAAGTAAAAATTGCTGGCTGGAAACCAAGAGTAAACCGGCCTTCCCTGGAGCCAAAATCCAGCATCGTCACTTTTTTTGAAAAAGTATAGGGGTAAATGTTTCATCGGTTGTTTTACAGAAAATAAACTATAGCGATGAAAAAATTTGTAGTCTTTTTGTGCGTACTGGTATCCTGCATTTCAACTGAAGCCCAATCCGAAAAAATGCAGACCCTATTCAATGGCAATCAGGTTAGTAGTGGCGGATACGGGGCCGTTAGCAGCCGTTTTACAACCATCCGTGGCAAATACACGCATATGGCGGGTGTGTACGGCGGCTGGTATGTTAATAACCGTTTTATGGTGGGTATGGGCGCTGCTGCCAGCACGAATAACATTCGCGTTCCCGAAGAATTTTCAATGAACACCAACAAAGACATGACCTGGCAATATGGACAGTTTGGATTGATGACAGAATATGTTGTCGCTTCCGACAAAGCTGCCCACCTCGTATTTCAATTGTTTGCCGGCGCAGGTTTTACCCTTCAATACGATCGCAACAACTGGCATCATGATGACTATCGCGATGTGTATGACCAGAACTGGTTTACCGTGGTAGAGCCCGGTGTACAGGTGGAATTAAACCTGCTGAAGTGGATGCGTTTTAGCCCCGGTGTTTCTTACCGTGCAAGTTTTGGTAGCGATGGTTTGGGACTAAGCGATAAAGATTTACGTGGCGTAAGTTATCATGCCACTTTGAAGTTTGGCAAATGGAGATAAACTCATTTTAGTAGTGGTTTGCAATTGGAATTGCAAACCGCTGCTAATCGAGTTTATAAGTTCACTACCCTGTTCACTTTTACGCCAATCTTATCGCCGATTGCGAAAGCTGGTTGCAATTGGTACATCAGGACCGTTTCGCCGTGAATTTCCAAATGGCTGGCATAGAAAAAGCCCCGGAATTCAATGTCTTTCACAATCGCATTTAACTGACGATCGGACCCTGTAGCCAGCAAAATATCTTCTGGTCGTACCATCCATTGCGTATGCGTTCCCGCCTCAAAAGGAAGTGCGGCAAAAGCGGGTAATTGTGGATCAAGCAGGTTGTATTCACCCAACAAGCCGGCGACATAAAGATTGTTGGGTTCGTTGTAAAGAACCGTTGGCTTACCGGCCTGGACGGTTTCCCCGTTTTTCATAATCATCAATTCATCGGCCCAGGGAAGCAGATCTGCCGCATCATGTGAAACCAGCGCCTGCGTAATTCCCATCTGCTGGCTGATATCGTCTAAAACATCTTTCATCACCCTTTTGTGATGTGCATCAAGGTTGCTAAAGGGTTCGTCCATCAACAGCAGTTGCGGCCGCGCGCTGAGTTCGCGTGCAAGTGCTACGCGCTGCCTTTCGCCGCCAGAAAGCTGGTTGGTGCGGCGTTGCAGCAAGTGGTCAATCCGGCAGATTTTATATAATTGATGACGCTGGATCTCACTCATCTCACTGGCATATTCCAGAATTTCATGAATCCAGTAGTGCGGAGGAAGCTCAAACTGCTGCGATAAAAATGCAATTCCTTTGTGGCCCGGCACCAGTTTCTCCATGACACCGGGAACTTTTTCACCATTGAACAATACAATACCGCCATCGGCCTGCCCGCGTCCGCCGAGGATCTCGAGCAAGCTGGTTTTACCCGAGCCCGTTTCACCGGCGATGCCCATTTTCATGCCTTTTCGCAAACGGATGTCTACCGATTTTAATACAACCTGTTCATTCCAGTTTTTTTGAAATGCCTTTTGCTTCCAGTACGATCATAACCCGAAAGTAATTCCTTTTATGCGTTATGAGTATCTTTGCCCATTCGTTTTCAACCTAAAAATTAGCAATTATCACTACCAGCGCGTTACAGAATTTAGTACAGTGTATCAATCTCGAAGAACGGGAGCAGTCGGAACGTTACAAACTCGACCAGCAGCATACATTGCGGAGTTTAAAAAAAGTGAAGGGCTTGCATTGCATCCCATCGTCGTGACCCGCAAAAGCTTTGGCTTTGCGGATTATCCCGAAATCACATTTCGTATCAATTTCCCACCTGAAGCACATTCGTTTCGTGATGGCAGCGCCATAGAATGTTTTATCAATGGCGAAGAACCCATCAAAGGTGTATTGCTTCAATTGCAGGGACGAAGCGGTGAATTTCGTTTGTTCGCCCCCGATTTCCCCGACTGGATTGAACAGGATGGCGTAGGTATCAAACTCGCACCCGATACCCGCACAACCGGTATCATGAAACAGGGCTTGAAAGAACTGGAAAAATATCCGCGATTATGGAAATGGTTTGAAAGATTACATGAAGATGGATCTCCGACGAAAAAGTTGTCGTTGTCGACATTGTCAGCCACTTTTGAAAGTAAGTTAAACGAAAGCCAGCAGCAGGCAGTAAAGGCAATTCTTGAAAATGAAGATTTGCTGATTGTTCATGGTCCTCCCGGAACGGGCAAAACCACTACTCTTGTGGAAGCCGTATTGCAACTGGTAAAACGCGGCGAAAAGGTTTTGGTATCTGCACCCAGCAATGCCGCGGTGGATCATATTGCAAAAGAATTGTTGAAAAAATCGGCGGCGAATCCTGCGCGTTGGCAATACCAGCAAAGCAGATGAAGCCTTACTGCCGCATACACCGGAAGGTAAATTGACAGACGCGAAAATTCAGAAAGAGATCAAACAACTGCGTATTCGCGCGGAAGAGTTCCGCAGAATGGCATTGAAATACAAACGGAGTTTTGGAAAATCGGAACGCGAACAGCGCCAGTTATTATTCAAAGAAGTAAAAAACATCAGGGGTGAAATCCGGAAGCTGCAATCATATCATGAAGAAAAGTTCATGACCGATGCACAGGTGATTCTCGGCACACCGGTAGCATTATACGATGCGGGCGTGGAGAAGCTTCATTTTAAAACACTGATCATTGATGAAGCAGGCCAATGCCTGGAGCCGCTAGCCTGGTGCATTATGCCAATGGCAGATAAATGGGTGCTTGCTGGGGATCACCTTCAGTTACCTCCAACGGTTTTGAGTGAAACCGCTGCAAAAAGAGGATTTAACCGATCTATCCTTGAACTGGCAATTGAAAAATCAGAAGCCGTTTACCTGCTCGATACGCAATACCGCATGCGCGCATCCATCGCCCGTTTTTCGAGTCAGTATTTTTATAATGATCTATTGAAAACGGCGCAGCATCTTGCTGATGACGGCGTACACGTTTATTTTGTCGATACAGCTGGTGCCGGCATGGAAGAAGAACAGGGCACCGAAGGAAGCAGTTTACAAAACACGGGTGAACTGGATACGATACAAAAACTGATGGAACTGGAAAACATCGATCCAGCAAATGCCGCATTAATCTCACCTTATTCGGCACAGGTGGCAGCAGCGCGCGAACGTTTTCCTTTCAGTATGCGGGTAAGCACAATCGATAGCTTCCAGGGACAGGAAAAGGATACTATTCTCATTTCGCTGGTGCGAAGCAATAGCGATGGTATTATCGGCTTTTTAAAAGATTACCGTCGCATGAATGTGGCGATCACGCGTGCGAAAGAAAAACTGTTTATTGTTGGCGATAGCGCAACCATCGGCAACGATATATTCTATCGTTCATTCCTTGAATTTGTTGAAAAAGAAGGGAAATATATCTCAGTATGGGAACTGGGTGCCTCGATAAAACAAAAGAGTGAAACCTTTTGGGTTTCACTCTTTTGTTTTAATCTATTTCGCCGGAGTAATAACAATGTTCCGGTATTCGATCGGGCCGTGATCACCCTGAATGTACAGGGGGCCAGGTAAACCTTCATAGCTGTCTAATGCGCCACCGGTAATGCCGGGAATCTCCTGGTTGCAGATAATCATCCTGCCGTTGGCAACAACAGTGATCATTCTCCCAACCAGTGTAATATCATAACTCTGCCATTCACCTGCCGGCTTCGCGGCCATTTCTGTCGGTTTGATAAAACCATACACAGCACCCATATAATCTTTCTGTGGATCTTTTCCGTAACTGTCTTCAATCTGTACCTCATACCGTCCACGCAGATAAACACCGCTATTACTTCCTGTTGGGCAACGGAATTCAATATGGAGTTTGAAGTCGGTGAATTTTTGCTCAGTTACCAGGTTGGCACCAGAACGTGGGCTTTTCAATACACCGTTTTCCACCACCCACTGATTATTGCCCATCGCTTTCCATCCATCCAGGTTTTGTCCGTTAAAAAGAGTAATCGGATCTCCCCAAACAGGTTCTTTATCTCGAATCAGTTTAGGTGCACGGCGACCAATCCAATCGTACTTTTTCCCGTCGGCAGCCAACAATGTTCCTGTCAGGCTGTCGCCTGAAAATCTTGCTTCAAACTGCAGGTCGTTATCTTCACGTTCCCATTGCGGAGGAATACTAAAACGTAATACGCCATCATCAAAATGAATGATGGAAACAGGACGTGCACTTCCGGAAATACCAACGTAGTGACCGGTGAGGCGCTTATGACCGGAATGGTACACTTCCAGCCAGGATGGATACTCTTTTCCATCGCGATAAATTGAAATATCCCAGCGGCCTTCAGGATTTTGCTTTTGGGCAAATCCAGAAAGCGATAACATCATCAGTAACAAGAGGCTAACTTTACGCATCTATTCAAATTTTTAGGTCAGTCCCGAAGATAAGAAACTACAGGTAGAATTGAACCTGTCGCATCCACCCTGCAGACTGACGCAATATCACCCGTTTGAAATGGAAAAACTGCTTCATTTTTGTGTTGTCAATCAATCGAGAACATTAAACGAAAATCTATGAGCTCCTCAACCCCTACCGTCATCACTATTGAAACCACTGTAAAAGCGCCTATCGCGAAAGTGTGGGAATGCTGGAATGATCCTGCACATGTTACAAAATGGAACCAGGCATCGCCCGACTGGCATTCACCACGCGCGGAGAATGATGTTCGCACCGGCGGAAGATTCATTTACAGAATGGAAGCAAAAGACGGAAGTTTTGGCTTCGATTTCTCCGGCACCTACAATGAAGTAAAGCCAAACGAATACATTAAATATACAATGGACGATAACCGTAAAGTTGAAGTTTGGTTTCAGCAAAAACCTGAAGGCATTTACATCAAAGAAAACTTTGAAGCGGAAGAAATGAATAGTGTGGAATTGCAAAAAGAAGGCTGGCAATCCATACTGGATTCCTTTGCGCGTTATTGCGAGAAAGCATAAAAAAAAAAGAAAGGGTTGAAAATTTCAACCCTTTCTTTTTTTCTATAATAACAAGCCGTGTTTTTTGGCGGTTTCAATCGCGCGTTCATAACCCGCATCTGCATGACGGATTACTCCCATTCCAGGGTCGTTTCTTAACACGCGCGCCAGTCGTGCAGCAGCATCATCGGTGCCGTCGGCAACAATTACCATACCGGCATGAATGCTATAACCCATTCCCACACCGCCTCCATGATGTAAGCTCACCCAGCTTGCCCCACCGGCGGTATTGACCAATGCATTGAGCAGTGGCCAGTCGGCAACGGCATCACTGCCATCCAGCATGGCTTCAGTTTCGCGGTTTGGACTTGCAACGCTCCCCGTATCCAGATGATCGCGCCCAATTACAATCGGCGCTTTCACTTTGCCAGAACGAACCAGTTCATTAAATGCCAGCCCTGCTTTCTCGCGCTCACCCTGTCCCAGCCAGCAGATACGTGCCGGCAATCCCTGGAAGGCAATTTTTTCACCAGCGAGTCGCAACCAGCGTTGCAGTCCTTCGTTCTCAGGAAACATTTCAGCAATTACTTTATCCGTAACCGCAATATCGTTAGGGTCACCACTCAGAGCAGCCCAACGAAACGGGCCTTTCCCTTCGCAAAACAATGGACGGATATAAGCCGGAACGAATCCCGGAAACAGTACATTGGTTTCGCCTTTCGGACTTATTTTCCACAAAGTGGAAGCATCTCCAATGTTCTTTACAACATCATCAAATTTTTTCTCGCATTCCAGTGCACGTGCGCGGATATTGTTGCCATAGTCGAATGTGATGGCACCTTTCAACTGCAGTTTAAGCATTAACTGTACATGATGGTAAATGCTGCGATACGCGAGCTCTACATATTTTTCAGGATCCGATTCGCGCAATTGCTTTGCTTCTTCATAACGAATCTGGTGCGGCCAGTAACCGATCAGTGGATCATGCGCACTGGTTTGATCGGTAAGTGTATCAGGGATGATATTGCGTTCGAGTAAACGCTCCAGCAAAGCCACCGCATTACAACACACACCGATGCTCACCGCTTTATTTGCCTTTTTATATTCCAGCGCCTTGTCGATCGCGACATCAATATCATCGTATTTTTCATCGAGATAACGTGTTTCCAGTCTTTTATTGATGCGCCAGTCTTCCACTTCCGCCACCAGCGCCACACCATCGTTCATGGTAATTGCGAGTGGTTGAGCGCCACCCATTCCACCGAGTCCGGCTGTAACGTTTAATGTACCGCGCAGTGAACGGCTTTCAAAATGTTTTGTCGCCAGCGCTGCATAGGTTTCATAAGTTCCCTGTACAATCCCCTGTGAGCCGATATAGATCCATGAACCCGCCGTCATTTGGCCATACATCATCAATCCCTTTTTTTCCAGCTCATCAAAATGTTCCCAGGTAGCCCAGTGTGGTACCAACTGACTATTACTAATAAGTACACGCGGCGCATCGGGATGTGTTTTCAAAATACCAACCGGCTTACCGCTTTGTATCAACAACGATTCATCATTTTCCAGCGATTGCAACGATGCAATGATTTTTTTAATGCTTCCGGATTGCGTGCAGCTTTTCCTCTGCCTCCATACACAATCAACTCTTCAGGCCGCTCCGCCACATCTGGATGCAGATTGTTCAACAACATACGCAACGCTGCTTCCTGCAGCCAACCTTTACAGCTTAAAGTATTACTCATAGTAAAAGTCTTCATGTTTTATTCGGAAAACAATTTCCTATTAAAATTTAGCGACAGCTGATACTTCTTTTACAAATGAAAAATCTTTGATGATGCCGGCCACTTTATTAATATCGTCTGCGAAAATGCGATCTTCTTCAGCAAAACTTACGTGCCTTCTTACCAGATCGTGCGCAAACTCAAGCGGCACGCTGCTTTTCAACGGCCGACGAAATTCAATCGCCTGGCTGGCACTCAGCAATTCTATCGCAAGAATATTTTCCAGGTTATCGAGCACCTGGTTTACTTTTCGTCCGCTAATGCTTCCCATACTCACATGATCTTCCTGTCCCAGCGATGTGGGAATTGAATCCGCGCTCGATGGGAAACAAAGTGTTTTATTCTCGGTAACCAAAGCAGCAGTGGTGTATTGCGGAATCATAAAGCCGCTGTTCAGTCCCACATTTTTCATCAGCAACATGGGTAAGCCCCATTTCCCTTCCAATAAAAGATAACATCTCCTGTCAGATATATTTCCCAACTCCGAAGCTGCAATGCAGGCATAGTCGAGTGGAATCGCTAACAATTGTCCATGAAAGTTGCCGCCACTGATGGTATCATCGGCAGAAAAAATAAGCGGGTTGTCGGTAACAGCATTAAGTTCCGTTTCGGTCATTTGTTTCAGGTGCAGCCATGCATTGCGACTGGCACCATGCACCTGTGGCATACAACGCAGACTGTATGGATCCTGTACGCGGCCACAATCCATATGGCTTTGCATGATAGCTGAACCTTCTAGCAAACGCAGCAAACGTTGCGCAACGATTCGACTTCCTTCAAATGGCCTTAATGCATGCAGGCGTTCATCAAACGGCGCCTTGGTACCGGTAAGCGCTTCCAGGCTCATCGCACCAATGATGTCGGCAGCATCCAAACAGTTCTCCAGACGCTGTACCGCTTTTACTGCGTATGATAAAATAAACTGTGTGCCGTTAATCAAAGCCAGACCTTCCTTAGGGCCGAGTTTAATCGGTTCCAGTCTTGCGAGATTCAGCGCCTTTAATGAGGGCATTCTTGTTCCTTTATACCAAACTTCACCCAGACCAATCAAAGGCAGAAACAAATGAGCAAGCGGCGCAAGATCACCACTGGCTCCGACGCTGCCTTTTTCCGGCACCACAGGAATTACATTTTCGCGAATATGCCAGAGGATGCGTTCTACTGTCGACAATTGCACACCACTAAACCCCTGCGACAATGACTGCACTTTTGTAATCAGCATGAGCTTCGCAATTTCCTGTGGCACCGGTTCGCCCACGCCGACACTATGACTTTGTAAAATTTTATATTGAAGTGTAGCAGTATCTTCTTCTGAAATGGGTGTATTTGCCAAAATGCCGAAGCCGGTATTTACACCATAAACCGTTCGGTTGCTGTCTACAATTTCTTTTACATGCGTAGCAGATGCAGCAATCTTTGCTCGCGTTTCGGCATTTAATTCAAAATCCGTTTCATCAGCTGCAATCGATATCGCAGTTCGTACATCCAAAGCTGAATTTCCAAATGAGAAAGTTGGCATATTTATCAGTTTACCGTGATGTCAGCATTAAGAAAGTGTCGACTGAATTGATCAGTCCTTGTTTTGTAAAATGAATTGCTTCATTACGTCAAAAGTTTCGTCTTTCAAATCTTCCATTGAATTTGAACCCACTTCGATGGGTTCAAGGAAATGCATTTTGATGGTACTGGGCCACCAGTAAAATGCTTTTCCAGGAGGCAATACTTTACCGGTATTAAAAATCACTGTGGGAATAATAGGCCTGCCGGTATCCAACGCCAGTTTGAAAGCACCGTTATGAAAATACTGTAATGGCTCTTTGGTTTTATTGCGTGTGCCTTCTGGATAGATACACATATGCAGGCCACGATCGAGAACTGCTTTCATCAGCGAAAAACTCTGTTTGCGGCTTTCATCGCTTTTCCGGTCAACGAGTACGCTGCCACGTTTGTAGATCATTCCAAAAATTGGAATGCTGGCCATTTCTTTTTTGGCGATAGTGCGGTTGGGCCCAGGAATAAACGGCGTGGTCAGTGGAATATCCATCAGCGAACTATGATTGCTCACGACAATATAACTCTGACCTCTTTCAAAATACTCGCGGCCTTTGATACGGAGACGAAGGAAACTGAGGAAAAAGAAAATGCGCATCCACACACGCGTAACCTGCTGAAAACGGATACTCGCTGTGGGTTCAGGACAAAATTTCGTTGCCCAGATGATGGGAAACGCGATAAGCATGGTGACCAGGAAAACGATCGTGGCCCATAGGGCAAAAACTCTTCCGAAAATATTTTTAAGCATAGGCAATCAGTCGAACCCTGCAAAGATAGTCGCTTTCAGTTGCGGCCATTCGGTTTTTAGAACACTGTAAAAAATGCTGGTGCGGCGCCGGTTGTTCCACATCTTCATGTGGCTGCGCAGAATTCCTTCTTCCACCCCTCCTACTCCACGCAATCCGCGACGTGCGCGCTCGTTGAGTACGTCGGTTTTAAATTCCACCCTTTCGAAATCATGTTTTTCAAAAAAATTTCGCGCATGATGGAATATTTCGCGTGACGGTTTAACCCGGTACTGCGAAATGCGGGTGCGAGCCAGCTCCATCCGATCTCACCACGCAAATCATACAGCGAAATATTTCCCAGGCTCGTACTGCCTGCAATTTCTCCGTTTCTTTTATCAATGATGGTAAATGGTATACGCATTCCAGCATCTCGCTCGCGAAACGCCGTTTCAAACCAACGGGTTAGATGATCAGGGATGCCGAGATTGAGGGAGAAATATTCCCACATTTGTTCATCCTGCTGCGCCAGCGAAAGAAACGAGTTATAGTCGTCTTCCTGCAGCGGCCGCAGTGTTGCCAGTTTTGTTTCCAGTACGATCTGGTGGTTTAACATGATTGCTGATTTACGTATCTGTTATTGTAAAGACCAATCGATGGGCTCAATGCATTGTGAAATGAGGTATTGGTTTGTTTTTGAAAAATGGCGGCAGCCAAAGAAGCCGTTATGCGCCGACAAAGGTGATGGATGTGCCGCCCGCAGGATATGATGTTTGCTTTCATCAATCAGCCGCGCTTTTTCCTGCGCAAATTTGCCCCAGAGCAGGAAGACCAGCTTCTCGCGTTTGTTAGCCAGCGCCTGGATCACCGCATCAGTAAACTGCGCCCAGCCAATTTTGGCGTGACTCATCGGTTCTGCTGCCCGCACCGTGAGGGAGGCGTTTAACAAAAAAACTCCCTGCTGTGCCCAGTGTGTAAGGTCGCCGTGGGCGGGAATATCCATGCCGATATCTTCCCGCAATTCCTTAAAGATATTCACCAGCGAGGGCGGCGCGGGCACGCCTTTTTGTACGGAGAAACAGAGGCCATGCGCCTGTCCGGGCCCGTGGTAAGGATCCTGGCCAATGATCACCACTTTCACCCGATCTACGGGCGTGGTATTAAAAGCATTAAAAATATGGGGGCCGGCGGGATAAATCGTTTTCCCCTGGGTTTTCTCCGTTTTGAGGTGTTGTACAATCCGGTCGAAATACGGCTGTTTAAACTCTGTTGCCAGCAAATCTTTCCATGAATCATCGATCTTTACATCCATAAAGCAAATTGACTTGGGGTGCAAGCTAAAAAAAATTACCTTTGCGAGCCCTGAGATAATCAGGGAGTTCTGGTCCGGTAGCTCAGCTGAATAGAGCAACTGCCTTCTAAGCAGTAGGTCATTGGTTTGAATCCAATCCGGATCACAATAGAGCCGTCTCATTGAGACGGCTTTTGCTTTGAATAGAGCATCCCGACTCTAGTCGGGAAGGTCATTGGTTTGAATCCAATTCTGTCTTCTCGATTGTACATTTCTACGCAAAAGCTAAAAAGTGATATTTTATACTCATTTTGTCAGGTCAAACCTGACGTTTTTGCTACAAAAGAATAAAATCTACAATTCGGTTTATTACTCTCCAATACAAATGAAACTCTTTCGCTGGCTAGTTTATCATTCAGCGCCATCCTGTGAAAGGTTTTATATTCCATCTTTTATTACTTCAAACACAAATACTAAATTGTTTGAAAATTAATGCAATGGGAAAATTTGTAACTAAAACAGGTAAAGATGGCCAGTACTACTTCAATCTGAAGGCAGACAATGGTCAGACGATTCTCAGTAGCGAAGGTTATACTACTGCTGCTGCAAGAGATAATGGAATTGAATCCGTTCGGAAAAATGCACCGGACGACAGTAAGTATGATCGTCTCACTTCAAAAAATGGAAAACATTATTTCAATCTGAAGGCAGGAAATGGCCAGGTGATTGGTACAAGCGAGATGTACGAATCGGCCGCTGCCAGGGATAATGGTATCGAGTCAGTGAAAAAGAATGCGCCGGATGCAACTGTTGCAGAAGAATAAATATCCTGCGCCGAAAAAATTCAACGGGTAGAGCCAATGGCCTTACCCGTTTTTGTTTTTTCCCCACCCCATCCTTTTACTTTCCATACTACTAACGGGTAATTTTTACTGCACACTGGTTACCTTTTACAAAAACGATTTACTGCTGGGCGTTAGTCGCCATTGCCCTGCTCTGCCATGCCTGCAACCAGGCAATCGAATCTGATCAAAAGCAAGAGGAGTATAAAATAGATAAAGTGAGTTATACTCCCGATACAGAAGAGGAAAATGATCAGCAACCCAACGATAAGAAAAAACAAATTACTTCCCACTCAACACCCACTCCTGCTTCATTTACAGATTGGGATCGGAAAATCATCAGAACAGCGAATATAGAAACGGAGGTAAAGGATGTAAAACTCTACAGCAGCGAATTGCGCACAGCCATTCGTCAATTGGGAGGTTATGTTGCCAATGAACAATTTACTTCCGGCACTTATAAATTATCAGCATCACTTACACTGAAAGTTCCCGTCGACATGTTTGAGCAGGCGGTGGCACTGATGTCGGAAAAAGACAATATCGATCAACAACATCAATATTCAGTCGTAGGATATAAGTACAGAGTTAGTGGATGTAAATGCGCGGCTGGAAGTGCGCCGCTCGATGCGTGATCGCTATTTGCAACTCATGCAGGGTGCGAAGAATATGGAAGAGGCATGGGTGGAGGGTGATGGTGGAGGGTGGAGGGGAAGATGGGTGATGGTGGATGGGTGGATGGGTGGTTCTACAGATATTCCGTCCCTTCGGGATGGCTTGCAAAAAACGCACACGCTTCATCGACCATCGATCATCGACCATCGATCATCGATCAAAACATCGCAAGCACATCCGCCAGGTGTAACACCTGCAAATCGTATCCTTTCTTATCAATATAACCTTTGAGATGCATGAGGCAGGAATGGTCGGTGGAGATAAGGTATTGCGCACCGGTGACCATCGCATTCTCCACTTTTTGTTCGCCCATGCCAATGGAGATACCATCAAATTTTACAGAGAACGTACCACCAAAACCACAACATGTCTCTACGTCGTTCATTTCAGTTAACTGAAGTCCTGCAACTTTCGACAACAACTGCCTGGGCTCTTGTTTTATACGACATTCGCGCAAGCCAGCGCAACTGTCGTGATAAGTAGCAGTGCCTTCAAGCGTAGCACCAAAATCATCTTTACCCAACACTTTTATCAAAAATTCAGAGAATTCATAGAGGCGAGAACCTACATCTGCCACATCATGGTGCATAGACGAGTTTTCGAAGAGCTTGCCGTAATAGTTGCGGACAAACCCAACGCAACTGGCACTCGGTGCAACAATTGGTTCAGTGCCCTTAAAGTCTTTGAGGAATTTGGTACAAACCGTTTTTGATTCATCCCAAAAACCTGCATTAAATGCAGGCTGCCCGCAACAGGTTTGGTTGGTATTGTACACAACAGTACAGCCAGCTTTTTCCAGCACTTTGATCATATTGAACGCAGTGTCGGGAAAAAGTTGGTCGATGAAACAAGGGATGAAAAGCTGTACTCGCATAGAATGTAAAATGTGAAAATGTGTAAATGAGAAAATGTGTAAATGAGAAAATGTGTAAATGAGAAAATGCTGGCGTTATAAAGTTCATGCAAAATGTGCTAGTATGACAATATGCAAATATGACAATGGGAATTAAATCATTTTCACATTTTCTCATTTTCTCATTTCCACATTCCCACATTTCCTCATTTCCTCATTTCCACATTTCCACATTCCCTCATTTCCTCATTGTCACATTTCCACATTTCCACATTGACCTCTGTCTCTCCGCTCTCAGGAAAGTAATTGATTTAATGCCACCATCTTTAAAGCCGTGATAGCTGCTTCCTCTCCTTTGTGTCCATGTTTACCACCAATGCGTTCCTGCGCCTGTTCGTCGGTGTTGACGGTGAGTACACCGAAGACGGTGGGAACAGGAAGCTGCAGGTTTAGTTGCGTAATGCCCTGCGTTACCGACTGGCACACATATTCAAAATGAGGCGTATCTCCGCGCACAACGCATCCCAGCGCGATAAACGCGGAAGGATGTTCATCCGTACCCGATTTGCGCTCCCAGTACTGACGGATCGCAAACGGCAACTCTACTGCTCCCGGAACGGTAAGACGGATGATTTTACCAATGCCTTTTGCTTCCAGGTGTTGTACCGCGCTGCGCTCGAGCTCGTCTACAATCGCTGCATTCCATTCTGTCTTTCACAATAACGATACAGGCACTCTCGGGGTGGAGAATGCCTGCTTCGTTATGTAATAATTTACTATTGCTGATATCGGCCATATTTGTTTTTGTGAGGTAAAGTTAACAAATGGCGAATAGCGATGAACGCCTGACAATTCTTAGTCCACATTCAATGCGCCCAGTTTTGCCAGGTACACATCTACTTCCTGTCCACGAGGACTGCTACGGTATTTCTCTTTCAGTTGTGTGTAGAGTTTCACCGCTTCAGCATTGTCGTTCAAAACTTCTGCGATTGCTGCAGCACGGAACAATGCTTCAGCGCTTGCGTTCTCGTCTTCTACAAAATGATTCGCCGATTTTTTATAATAATCCAGTGCCTGCTTGTGTTCGCCTTTGTCTGCATAAGCATCACCCAGCAACAGGTAAGCACGTTGTTGTACTTGTTTTGATTCGGAACTAAAATCTTTCAGATGTTTGATCGCGTTATCATTATCATCCAACTGGATATAGCAGGCACCTGCATAGAAATGAGCGAGGTTTGCAGCTTTGGTTCCGCTGTATTTGTTGATGATGGTGAGCAAACCGGGATTGCTGGAACCATCGCCATTGAGGGCCAGGTTCGCTGAATCCATACGGTAATATTCTTCTGCCTTGTACAGGCTGGCCATTGCTTTTTCTTCTTTTGGCTTCTGGAAGAAATTGCGGTATACATAAAAACCGATCACAAGTACGAGTAAGCCACCGCCTACACCCAGGATCATTTTACTGTTCTTGGTCCAAAAATCTTTCGCCTTTGCCACTGCAACTTCGCTATTTTCCAGCGGCGTGGTTTTATTGTCTGCCATTTTAAGTGTTGTAAATTGTAATTTTTGTGATTTATATCCTCAAGCCATCGGAAGATGGCGATTGGGTTAGTCGGTTATAAAAGGATAATTCTGATCCACATATACGTCTTTCAGCACTTCATCATCATCCGGCCAGGGGCTTTCTTCTGCAAATTTTACAGAGCCCACCACCATTTCGTCTACGCGTGCGTCAATTGCTGCCAGGTCCTCTTCGGTTGCCATTTGGTTTTCCAGAATGGTGTTACGAACCAGGGTAATCGGGTCTTTCGCGCGGTATTCCTCTACTTCTTCCTTGGTACGATATTTTTGTGGATCGCTGATTGAGTGACCTTTATAGCGGTATGTTTTAATTTCAATTAAAGTAGGACCGCCGCCTTCACGTGCACGTTTTACCGCGCGTGAAACGCTTTCATGCACCAGCTCAGCCTGCATGCCGTCCACTACATCAGAAGGCATTTCATAAGCATCCGCCAGTTTATAAATATCATGCACATTGGACGTACGTTGTACGGACGTACCCATGGCATAATTGTTATTCTCGCAGATATAGATTACGGGGAGTTTCCAGAGCATGGCGAGGTTGAATGACTCATGCAGGATACCCTGGCGGGCGGCGCCATCACCGAAATAGCAAAGAACCACAGAATCGGTTCCGCGGTATTTTTTCCGCAAATGCCAGACCGGTACCTGTGCCAATTTGCGCACCTACGATACCATGTCCACCATAAAAGTTCTCTTTTTTACCAAAGAAGTGCATGCTTCCGCCCTTTCCTTTTGCACAACCGGTAGCTTTTCCATAAAGCTCTGCCATACAGCTGTCTACAGAAACGCCTTTGGCAATTGCAAGTCCGTGATCGCGATACGCGGTGATAAACAGGTCTTCGGGTTTGGTAGCGGTCATACATCCGGCGGCAATTGCTTCCTGCCCGATATAGGCATGGAAAAAACCACGGATTTTGCCTTCCATTTTGTACTTCTCTTCGGCCATTAACTCAAACTGGCGAATGAGCTGCATCAGCTCATACCAGTACAGGTAGGTTTCTTTTGAAAATTTGGCAGCCACAGGCGAAAAATTTGAGTTGCAAAAATAGGGGAATTTAGTGAATAGCGTGAAAGGTGAAAATCGGTAAGCGGCAAACGGCAAACGGCAAGCGTGAAATTGTAGTTTAGCGTAGTCTGCAACCAAGGTGCTGAGACGAAATAGGGGCACATTACGGGGGTATCTTTTCACGTTTGCCGCCTGCCGATTGCCGTTTTTCACGCGGAGTGCGCTGAGGTCCTCGCGGAGCCCGCGGAGATCGTATTCGCGTTCAGGGAACCGGAAAACATCTTTGTACTCGGCGAATGAGTTCCGGGTTTTCAATGAATTTATTCTTCGTCCCGTAGCGACGAAGTTCACATTTACTGTTTGCAATTCTCACGGCTGACGTTTTTCACGTTTGCCGTTTGCCGTTTGCCGCTTGCCGCTTGCCGTTTGCCGATTTTCACGCTTGCCATTTGCCGCATCACGACTTATCTTGCACCATGCTCAGGTTGTCAGCAATCTCCGTTTTACAATTCAAAAACTACAGCAATCGAACATTCCGGTTCGATAGCCAGGTGATTGGCATTTGTGGCAACAATGGCACTGGCAAAACCAACCTGCTGGATGCGATCTATTACCTCTGCTTTACGAAAAGCTATTTTACCCGCCTCGATGCGTCGAATGTGCAACAGGGCCGCTCGGGATTTCGGATTGAAGGCAGCTTCGAGCTTAATGGCCAAACAGAAAAAACCGTCTGTATTCTCCGGGAAAATGGAAAAAAGAATTTAAAATAAACGATCAGGCATACGACCGTTTTGCGCGGCATATTGGACGCTACCCTTGCGTGATCATTGCGCCGGATGATGCCGTGCTCGTCACCGGCACCAGCGAAGAACGCCGCCGGTTCATGGACTCGTTGCTGTCGCAACTCGATGCTGAATATTTACAGCATCTCATTACCTACAATAAGGTATTACAGCAACGCAACTCATTGTTGAAATCGATGGCTGAAAACCGGCAGTCTGATACGTCCGTTCTGGATGTACTGGACGAGCAGCTGCTGGCGCCAGCGCAATACGTGTTCAACAAACGAAGACAATTCCTCGTAGGCTTTCTTCCTGCAGTAAAGCACATGTATCAGGAAATCGCGCAACAGCCGGAAGACATACAATTGATTTATGAAAGCCAGTTGCTGGAAACCGATTTTGCAGATCTGCTGCAACAAAATCGCACACGCGATCTTTCTGCAGGGAGAAGTACGGCAGGTATTCACCGCGATGAGCTTGAAATCCGCTTTCATAACCAGCCTTTCAAATCGGTCGCCTCACAGGGACAACGAAAGAGTTTATTGTTTGCATTGAAACTCGCAGAGATGGAATCGCTTGCGCAGGAAAAAGGCTTCCCTCCTCTCCTGCTTTTAGATGATATCTTCGAAAAGCTCGACGAAAACCGCATCCGCAATCTCCTCGAGAGGGTTTGTATTCAAAACAAAGGACAGATTTTTATTACAGATACAAATGCGGAGAGACTGAAGGAGCATTTGGAGGCGTTGGCTGTGAATTTTGTAATTCTAACTACCTGACGAGCACGTGGGCAAGCGCGACGCGGCAAGCGTGAAACGGCAAGCGTGAAACGGCAAACGGCAAACGTGAAACGGCAAACGGCAAACGTGAAACGGCAAGCGTCAAATGTTAAAGTGAAACAATGTGAAAAAGAAAAAAAAAACAAGTTCAATGCATACTTATCCAATTTCCACTTTTCACATTTACATATTTTCATATTTTCACATTTTCTCATTTCCCTCATTTCCCCATTTCCTCATTTCCTCATTTTCACATTATTTCTCCTCAACGGTTTCCTTACATTTGTGCCATGGGTGAATACTCAATGCGCGACGCAATACAACAGTTCCTGAATAAAAGCAGACTGAAAGGTGATATACAGGCCTGCAGATAGAAGAGGTATGGGAAAAGTGATGGGCAAAACGGTAGCCCGCTACACAGAGAAATTACAAATCTTCGGCGACAAGCTCGTCATTACTACACAGGTTGGCCCGCTGCGGCATGAACTCGTTTACCAGAAAGAAAAAATCATCCAACGCGTGAATGAAGCAATGGGGCGAATAGTGATTAGGGATGTGGAAGTGAAATGAGAAAATGTGAAAATGAGGAAATGAGAAAATGTGAAAATATGAAAATATGTAAATGTGAAAAATTAAGAAAGCTTCGGCCCGTAGGAAGAATTCTAATTTCTACATTTTCACATTGTCATATTGCCATATTAGCACATTTTGCATGCACTTGAATCGATCTCTCATTTTCACATTTCCACATTTCCTCATTTTCTCACACGTGGATCGACCACGCTGTAAAGAACGTCTGCCAGTATATTTACCAGCACAAAAAAAACAAGCCGCGATCAATACCGAGCCCATCACAATTGGATAGTCATTTTTTCTCCAGCGCGTCTACAGTGACTTTACCGATGCCCTGCAAGCCAAAAATATATTCAACGAAAAATGCACCCGCGAGTAATTCAGCAAACCAACCCGTAACGGCTGTGATAACCGGGTTAAGTGCATTGCGAAGTGCATGCCGCCAGATCACACGCGTGCGACTGGCACCTTTGGCATATGCAGTGCGAATGAAATCCTGGTTCAGCACATCCAACATCGCACTTCGTGTGAGCTGCGTGATAATTGCTAAAGGTCGAATGCCGAGTGTTATTGCCGGCAACAACAGGTTCTGCAAAGCCAGTCGCTTCTCCCCTGTTATTTCATCCACAATATACCAACTGCCGGAAATGCTGAGTCCCGTCCAGCTACTCCATAAGAATCCAAACAAATACGCAATGATGATCCCCATAAAAAAACTGGGAGCCGAGATACCGAGAATACTAGAGAAGATAGCAGATTGATCGAGCCAGGTATCTTTTTTAACGGCTGCTACTACGCCCAATGGAATACCAATTACAATCGCGATTAACATGGCGCCCGCAGCAAGCATGATGGTTCCCGGTAACGCATCGAGCAACACCGAACCAACTTCGCGCCTTGTTTGATAGGACCTGCGCAGGTAAGGTAATTTCAACCCCACTTGCGTTTCGCCACCCACAAACCAGCCTTTTAATTGTTTGTCTTTAATCTCCTGTTTAGAATGAACCGCAATTGGAGAAATATCATTGAGATAAAGTAAGAATTGTTTCCATTTCGGCTGGTCGAGATACAGTTCGCGGCGGATATTCTCCATCGTTTTTTCATCGCCGGATTGCCCCAAAACCATTCTCGCAGGATCGCCCAGTCCCTGGAACAAAAAGAACACTACGATCACCACGCCCAGTAAAACCAGGATGCCGTAGGCCAGTTTTCGGGAAATAAATGCGAGCATTTTTTGTTTTTGCTGATTGCTACGATGAAAATAAAATCCATTGCTTATTTAGAAAGCGCCGCCGATATATCTCCAAAACGTTTGTATCCCTGTTTATCGATGATTACTCCATTTCTCAACAAGTATAAACATGGATTTGTACGTGCTGCTGTGTGAATGGCAACCACATCTGCAGTAAAGACCTCAAGATCGCCCATTCCTACCGATGCGAGTTTGGCTTTTACATCGTCGGCGAAACGCGCAACCACATAGAGCGGTGTTTGCTTTTGAATGGCGAGTTGATGAATCTTCTTCAACTCATCGGACCATTTTGAAAAAGGAACATCATCAAAATGTTCGATAAATAATATTAATGCCTGTGGTTGTGATAATACTTCGGTTGTGCGGTCGTTGTTCTCGGCATCACTCAACCGGAAGCCTTTGATCTTAGGATCCGCGTTACCTTTTCTTACCAATTTATCTTCGCGGCTCACATAAGTGTATTCGCCGAGATTAGCAGGTAATTCGGACGGAGCAAATTCAAATCGCTTTCCGTCCTTTTCATATACAAAACGAATGGCGAAACTATCCGGAATTGCGTTTGCAGGCGGTTGCATTTTTTCAGGAATTGAATTACCTTTTTTAAACGGCAGACAATCTACTGGCGGCAGGTATGTAAGTGCGTACCATTGTAAACCAAAACTGAAAACGGTCACCATTCCCATGATAATCAATCGCAGTTTAGGCGTCAGTACCGGCTGAATATATTTATGCTTCCAAACGAGAAATGCAATCAGGATAGTAAGCACTACGTCTTTTAGAAACGATGTTTTGGAGGTAATGGGCAGACAGTCACCAAAGCAGCCGCAGTTTGCAGGTTTTCCTGTAACATATGTATAGCCTGTGAGGAAGGTAAAGAACACGATCATGATCAGCAGCAGCCACGTAAACAATTTCACGCGCCATCCCAGCAGCAAGGCAAATCCTGCAATGATTTCGAAAGCATTCATGAGCACCGAGCTGAGCAGTGTATGGTCATTTAAAGAATGCCATCCCCATATCTCGAAAAACTCCTGCATTTTATAGCTCAAACCCAATGGGTCATTCGCTTTTACCAGGCCGGAAAAGATAAACAGTAACCCCACGATGATCCTCGCTGACCAAACAAGTGCTTTCATGCAATTTGTTTTTATTTCGGAAAGAATATTATGTTGTTGCCGTCGGCTTTTTTCTCAGCAATCAGAATCAATGCAAATACGGCATAGTTTAAAATATCATGATAGTTGGCATCAATGCCTTCGCTGATGAGTGTTTTGCCATCGTTGGCAAGAATCTGGCGAATGCGTTGCAGTTTCATTAGAATGAGATCTACAAAACTTTCCTGGCTCATACTTCTCCATGCTTCGCCGTAGTCGTGGTTCTTATCCTGCATCAGGCGTTTACTGTTGCCAACATGTTTGGTATAAAGTGCAGCTACGGTGTCGGCATCCAGTTCTTCCGGTTCTTCGCTACGGAGATCGAGTTGTATTAAACCAATTACTGCATAATTGATGATGCCACGAAATTCACCCACGATATCGTCGGCCACACGTTGCTGCCCCTTCTCCTGGATGGTACGTATGCGTTGTGCTTTGATAAAAATCTGGTCGACAATCGAGATCGTACGCAACACACGCCAACTTGTGCCGTAGTCACGCGCTTTTTTCACAAAAATATCTTTGCAGCTATCTATTGCCTGGTCGTATTGCAGATCGGTTGTATTCATGTGGTTCTTTGGCGATGCGCCCCTTGTTATGCCTATCTTTAGCCTCAAAAATAACGAAACGAAGCAGAATGTACACGCTCAATTGTGCCGGAAAGTTGCTGCAGCTGGATAAACCAGCAATTATGGGCATTATCAATACCACACCTGATTCTTTTTACAGCGGAAGCCGTCAGGCGGAGAAGGATGCGGCGTTACGACTGGCTGAAAAAATGATCACGGAAGGGGCCGCCATCCTGGACCTGGGTGGACAAAGCACTCGTCCCGGTAGCGATATGTTGTCGGCCGATGAAGAGGCGACGCGCGTGATTCCGGTGCTGGAAGCCATACGCCAGCAATTTCCTGATATTATTTTATCGATTGATACATTTTATTCAAAAGTGGCGGAAGAAGCCGCAGCGGCAGGTGCTGGTATTGTTAACGACATCAGTGCGGGGCAAATTGATCCGCTATTGCTGCCTACTGTGTCGCGATTAAAACTTCCGTACGTAGCTATGCATATGCAGGGTCGGCCGAAGGAGATGCAGAAACAACCGCAGTACGAAAATGTAACACGTGAGGTGTTGGATTTCTTCATCGGCTTTTCTGAAAAACTAAAAGAACTGGGTATTGACGAATGGGTCATTGATCCGGGCTTTGGTTTTGGTAAAACCATCTCACACAATTTTGAACTAATTCACAACCTTGAACTATTCCAAATGCTAAACCGCCCGGTATTGATGGGCATTTCCCGAAAATCCACGATCTATAAAACGCTCAACATAACCCCCGAAGCAGCACTCAATGGAACAACCGTGTTGCATACAATCGGGCTTACGAAAGGAGTAAATATTTTGCGTGTGCACGATGTGAAAGAGGCTGTAGAAACGATGATACTGGTGGAGAAATGTGAGATTGTGTAATTGAAAATGAGAAAATGTGGAAAATGAGAAAATGTGGAATTGGGGAAATTGTAAATGGCACTTTATAAAAATCAGCGCAAATCTGTGATTATATCTGTGTAAATCTGTGTGAACGCTCTTCGGCTATCAGGATGATAAATATGTGAGTAGGTTTCACACAGATTTACACAGATATAAACACAGATTCACACAGATTTACACAGATAATAGTTTAAGATCCATTCCACAAAAAATCCCGGTAATAATTACCGGGATTTGGGCCAGAAAAAAGGTTCTAATCAGGCCATAGATGGCTGGTGTTTTTCAGCGATATTCAAAGGAATGGATACTTTATGCGACAGTACGGTGCATGAATGGTGGACATTTTCAAAAGGGCGGGAAAGTAGTGTGGACCTTGGACTAAAAACGGGGCCAGTGTGCGCAATCCCCTAAAAAGGAAAACCGTTCCGGAATGAAGGTGGCTTCCGGAACGGTGTAAAGTTGCAGAATTATTTTCAAATAAAAGTCAAAAACAACTGCGACTTATCAACGATATGTTAATATAAAATATAATTATTACTGCCGAGGTGCTGAAAGCGTATCTGAAACCCTCAATACTTTCACATCAAACTTCATGGGTTCAAATGGCTGGAAACGCGGATGGCTCTTACCATATGCGCGGAAACCGGGAATAAACAAAGTGCCGCTGCCACCAGCTTTAAATGCTTCCAGTCCTTCTTCCATTCCGGAAATCAGTTCTCCCCTGCCCAGTTTTTTCTCCAGCAATCCGCGGTCGAAAATACTGTCGTTGCGTACCAGGCTGCCTACATATTCTACTTCCACAAATTTTCCTGGAGCAACCTGCTCTCCGGTTCCTTCATTATTTACCACAACAAATGTTCCTTTGCCGAACATTTTCGCATTGGTGATATTTTTCGAAGCGAGATAATCTTCCATCGCCTTAATGCCTTTCGCCGCTTCACCTGATTTCTCCATTTCTTCTTCTTCCGCTTTACGTTTCTCCATCATTTCGGCGCGCATCTTTTCCATCTGCTCTTCTTTCTCTTTCTGCATTCTGGGTGCATCAAGCTCACGCTCGCGTGCTTCGTCGGCACGGAAAAGACTATCATCGCGGAATACTTCCAGTATTTTGAAATCGTAAATGATCCGGTCAGTCAATTTCAATGTTGGAGGTAATTGCTGTATGACTCCTTTCCTATACATGGAATCCACATAAAGCACCACCACCACACTGTCACCTTTTTTCAATTTACTCAACAATTCAATGGGGCTATAGTGTGCGTCGGGTCCGTTTGAAGCACGCGCATAAATAGGCATTTTGCCAAAGGTGCTCTGAACTACTGAATCATTGACACGCTGCACGAAATGCAGTTTTACCCAATCGCCTTCAACAGCCAGCGAATCTGTACCCGAAGATGGAAAGATTTTATAAAGAAGTCCGCTTTTTGACTTCCTGTAATCAACATTACTGCATGCAACAAAAAAGATAGTTGCAGCAAGAAATAAAAGAGAATGAACGATTTTCTTCATACCTGTTAGTGTAATAAATTTTCGTTTTCCTTTAGAGCCTGTTTAAATCGGCGAACCGTTTCATCTAATGAATCAGTGCTACGGCCACCGGAAGCGTGGAAATGTCCACCGCCATTAAAATATCTACGCGCAAAAGTATTACAATCAAAATCACCTTTGCTACGGAAACTCCACTTTCTTTCTTCATCCCTGTCAATCACAAGTCCCACCAGTTTGATGCCCTGCACCGACTGAGGGAGGTTCACCAGCCCTTCTGTCTCGCCGGTTTTTACATAAAACTTCAGCAGGTCCGATTTGGGAATGGCAATCAACGCGGTATTGTATTCGTACAAAAACTCCAGCCTGTTGAGCAATACATGCCCGGTAAAGCGGATTTTATTTTCGAGAAAATTATCAAACAGTTGCTCATGTACGCGCACATGGTCCAGCCCTTTTTCTTTCAATTTAGAAACAAGATGGTGAACACTTGCACTGGTTGATGAAAAACGGAATGATCCTGTATCGGCCACCACACCCGCATAAATGCATTCGCTGATGTCCATATCGATGAGGTCAGCATTGCCTGAATCAACGATAAAATCATAAACCATTTCGCAGGTAGAACTTTTACCGGTATCACTTACACCAAAAATTGAAAGAAGCAGCATCCGGCTCCTGGTGATGATCAATCAGCACCTTGGTACATTGTATCTGGCGTAATTTATCGGCCATATAACGTGTACGGAGAAATACATTAAAGTCGAGGCAAAACAGCACGTCTGTATTGTCTAATATTTCATCCGCTTTTGCGCGCATGCTTTCATAATCGAGCACTTCTTTGCTGCCGGGCATCCAGTCGAGCCATTTTGCCCAGTTGGTGGGTGAAATAACGGTGACACTATGCCCGAGTTTCCGAAGAAAATGGGCTAGCGCAAGGGACGAACCCATGGCATCCGCATCCGGTTTCTGGTGCATGGTTACTACAACGCGGGCAGGCTGCCGCAACAGGGGAAAAAATCTTGAACAGGCTTCATAATGAGGCCGCTAAGTTATCGTTTTTCGGGTATACTTCGGCGAATTATTAGCAGGTTTTGCTTTCCCGGGAATTCTTCGATGCTTTTGGTAAAATGAAACCTCGAAAAGCTGAAATAACTCCCGGAGTATCAATAGCGTTTCCAGCGACTTTTTCCCCTTGTTTTCAAAAGAGAAACCGAAAACATCTTAGCTGTAACTTAAAAGGCATTAACTTTGCGCCCCAAAAGCAATCACAATATGAGCAATCGCACATTTACCATGATTAAGCCTGATGCATTCCGTAATGGACATTCTGGCGCTATACTGGACAGGATCATTAAGGAAGGATACCGTATCGTAGCTCTGAAATTGACAAAACTGTCAGCGGAGAAAGCGGGTGAGTTTTATGCAGTGCACAAAGAGCGTCCTTTTTATGGAGAGCTGGTTGAGTTTATGAGCAGCGGTCCCATCATCGCAGCGATCCTGGAAAAAGACAACGCAGTTGCTTCTTTCCGTGAACTGATTGGTGCTACAAACCCTGCGCAGGCAGCTGAAGGAACCATCCGTAAACTGTATGCAACTTCTGTAGGTGAAAATGCGGTACATGGTAGCGATAGCGATGAAAACGCTGCTATCGAAGGCGCATTCTTCTTTTCCGGACTTGAGAAATTCTAATGGCTACTTCAACTATTGAAGTTTACAGTTTGATCGCATAATAAATGGCGCCCTGGAGGCGCCATTTATCTTTTTCTATCATTCAAAAAAAACGCAAGGATAATTAAATAACCTTAGTTGTTTTATTGGACTCAGGCGTTACAGTAAAACCAGCTTTACGCAACAATTCAATCACACCTTCTTCACCTGGCAAATGCCCGGCACCTACTGCAAACAACAAAGATTTTTCTACCATCAGTGTTTTCATTTTTTCAACCCAGTTCTTATTTCGTTGGATTAATAAGATATCCGTGTAATTAGCGATAGCAGGATCACTGTCGGTAATCAGTTTTTCCAGTTTGGAAAGATCCTGGTCACGGTAAGCCTGCATCATCGATTGCATTTCCACATCGGAAGAATCTGTGCTTGCATTATCAACGAATTTCACAAGCTGCGCGGCCTGCAAACTGTAAGGAATATTATCTAAAACACTCGCCTGAAAATCCATTGTCTCCAGGCCTTTGATGTTTTTGTTTGCTTTTTTCGCAACCGCCATAATCTCCTGCTCCATTGCCGACATTGATTCGCAGGGCATACTGCTTTGTCCTAAAACGGAAGCAGCAAGAATGGGCTTATAAGTTTCGAGCATGGAAAACGGAAGCAAACTATTATGTTGTTCAAAGTGGGCTTTTACCCGATTGTATTCTGCTTCAGTCAGCAGGTCTTTCAATGTTGTATCGCCACGCATCTTGAATTTAGAAACCATGCCCACCATTTCCAGGAGGTTGTCCAGGTCAACTTCAAAATACACTTCGTCCGCATCGCGGATTATTTTTTGCAAATTGGCACTCAGTCCTGCATCTTCTTTACAGATCATGTGAATGGTTCCAAACAGGTACGAAGGACGCGTTAATCCATTTCCTGTAACTTTCCACAGCAATGTATTATCACCCTGTTGTACTTCAGATTCCTGTCCAAAACAGCCGGCAAAAGAAATCAGACTCATCATTAATACCAAAGACACCCTCATAGTTAATTTTTAAATTGTTTCGAATTTAAGAAAATGTGTAAATATGAAAATAGGTAAATGTGGAAATAGTGAATGATACGGTACAAAATTCTGTGTAAATCTGTGAATAGATCTGTGTGAACGCTCTTCGGCTATCAGGATAATAATTATTTGAGGAAATTTCACACAGATTTACACAGATATAAACACAGATTATACAGATTTTCAAGTTTACCGATTTTCAAGACATTTCCTCGTCTCCTCATTTCCTCGTCTCCTCATTTTCTCATTTTCACATTTCCTCATTTCCTCATTTCCCCATTTTCACATTTTCACATTTTCACATTTCCTGTACTACCGCTTCTTCTCCATACATCTGGCTCTTAAACTTCAACGAAGGCGATGGTACAAATGCACCTAATCCCAGCCTCTCCCATTTCTGATCAACAGACGCAATAGTATTGTCGTCTGCGACAATGATATTGGGCCAGTCACGGTGGAAGTTATCGAGTTCAGGGGTTTTGCGGGTTCCGTCGAAGCCCATGGAAGCCATTTGGCCCGGGTCGGCTGCGTTTTCTGCCAATACTGAATCACGTTTTGGATCCAGGTTGTTGCAGAAGCGCCATAGAGCAGTTGGCAAATCGTTGGCGTCAACCGTATGCTCAACATACAGTACAAGTTTCACACCACTCAGCCAGCCGTCTGTATACAATTGCTGATGCAACGATTTAATATGTCCTACCCTGTTTTTTTCAACTGAAATCAGGATACATGAAATTGCATCCTTCAAAAGTGAAAGATTCACATGTTTAATTTCAGCGAATGCCGCCTTCAGACTTTCCTCCGTCAGTTTGTTGTTCAATACGTCATCGTTGAACTCCGTCGATATTTCTTCGTCCCATTTTTTGGTACCATCCACACACATTTTTCCACCAAAACCTGTTTTACTGCAGCTATGATCGAGCACATCCATTGGGCCGGTGGAGAAATAGATATCAGTTGCCGGGTTAAGGTTTTTTTGAGATGTATTGCGCCAAAGGTTTGTAATCTGAAATTTTATTGTTGCCGTCGGCAATAACAAGAATTTTATTAAACATCATCTGACCGGCACCCCACATGGCATTCATCACTTTTTGTCCCTGCCCGGCGTATTCTTTTTCGATTTTGGTGATAACCAGGTTATGGAAAACGCCTTCGATCGGCATATCCATATCGCGTATCTCAGGCACCATCGTCATTTTGATTGGCGCGAGGAAAATACGTTCTGTGGCTTTTCCCAGCCATGCGTCCTCCTGCGGCGGAATACCAACAATGGTTGCTGGATAAACCGGATTCTTTTTTATGCGTAATAGCCGTGATATGAAATCTTGGATACCAGTCGGGCAGTGAATAATACCCGGTATGGTCGCCGAAAGGACCTTCCCAGATTAACTCATCCGCAGGATCAACATACCCTTCAATTACAAAATCCGCATCGGCAGGTACTTCAATCTCAGGTTGAGTGATACATTGTACGAGCTCCACTTTTTTTCTTACGGAGAAAACCAGCGAGCATATACTCATCTACGTTTTCGGGAAGTGGTGCAGTTGCGCTATATGCATATGCGGGATCGCCTCCCAGTGCCACAGCCACCGGCATTTTTTTACCAGCCTGTTTATAAGCGTTGAAATGTTTGGCAGAAACTTTATGCCGGTGCCAGTGCATACCGGTTAACTGCGGTCCAAAAACCTGCATCCGGTACATTCCTACATTACGATGTCCTGTATTAGGATCTTTGGTATGAATAACAGGAAGCGTTACAAAAGGTCCGCCATCTTTGGGCCAGCAGGTGATAACCGGCAATTTTGTGATATCAGGGTTGTCGGTAACAACAACCTGTTGACATTCGCCCCTGCCCTTTCTCACCTTTGGCATCCAGGATGCAAACTGTCCGAGTTTGGGAAGCAGTTTCAGTTTATCCAGAATCCCTTCCTTTGGCGCCGACAGCATTTTAAACAAGTCTTCAATTTCTTCTGCAACGGCATCCAGGTGAGTTACACCCAATGCTAAACACATTCGTTTCTCGCTGCCATAAGCATTCATCAGTACCGGAAAATCGAATCCGGTATTTTCGAACAGCAAAGCCTTACCGCCACCTGGCATTTTGCTAACGCGGTCGGTGATCTCAGCGATTTCCAGTTTGGGATCCACGTATTCTTTGATGCGAACCAATTCGCCTGCCTGTTCAAGTGCGTCTATAAATTCCTGCTGATTTTTAAAAGCCATTTCGGGGAGAAATTTTTGTGGAAACAGTGGAAAAACAATAAACACCTGCGAAGAGCCGATGGTTCTCAAACAAAAGCCAAATACGCAGGTTTAAACGGGCAAATTTCCCCTAAATCCGCTAATCTGCCAAACGGAAAAGGAATGCGATAGTAATTGTTAGAAGCGAAATGAAAAACGATTAATAAACATTGGCCGGGCAACCCAGGCGATTACGGCGTCCACCGCCAAAACCACCACCACCATTGCCAAGGCGGTATGTGAGATGCAGTCCTGTAAAATAATACGCATCTTTATAATCAGCGCCACCACGACCCGAACCTTTTGCCGGGAAATTGGGATTACCTCCAGGCAGTTCATCACCTCGGTAAGCCATGTCAACAGCCAGCTGTCCGCGTTGTGCCAACAGATCAGCAGGATCGGCATAAGCACCACTCACATCATCCAGATGGTCGGTGAAAAGTTTACGATAACCGATTTCAAAACCCAATTGGAGGTTTTCTGTAAATGCATATTTCACACCCAATCCGAAAGGAATTGCCATTTGAGTAAGACCATAAGGTTTGCTTTCAGGATAACCCGTCAGACCCTGTCCTTCTGTACTCAAAGGTTTCAGGTAAACCTTATTCATGTTAGCGTCGTAGGCATATGGGTTGAATTTGTAGACAGCCAGTCCTGCAAAACCGTAGGGACTGAATCTTCTTTCGTCGAGATCGAAAAGATAGAGTTCACCTACTGCGCTGAATTCGTGTATGGATGTTTCGAAAGAAAGGTTCCTGGCGATTGCTTCGGGATCTTTTGCAAACCGATCTGCGCCGCCCACAACAGCATATGTGTAACCCGCCCTGAGACGGAAATGTCCCGAAAATTCGAAGTTACCAGTAATTCCAACAGAACCGTTCGTTGTTTTTGAAGGGTAATATTTATCAGTGAGATCGCCATTATAGTTGGCCAGCCCTCCAAAAATACCTACGTGAAAACGTTGGGCCCCGGCAGCTTGTGCCAACAGACAAATCGAAAATATCAATATTATTTTATTCATAACAGGCTCATTAGTTCCTCCTCACCGACAAATTTGAGGCCGGATTAAGCGGTAAAGATAACAGGAAATGTGAAAGTTGGAAATAGCCAGAACACGGTATTATTACAACCTGTAGCCGTTTTTTCAACAGCATTTGTCGTTTTGATCACGGTGAAGGTGGTTTTTCAGGCAAATTCAGGCTGCCAGGCTTCAGGTTTCAACTCAATTCCAAGACCGGGGCGGTCGGAAACCTGCACTTTGCCAGCGCTGTACAACAAACCGGTGGCGATATCTTCGGATAGCAGAAGTGGCCCATCCATATCCACCATGTCAATAAACGGTAGCAAATGTCCGATTGCAGCAGAACCAACTGTAGACTCATTCATGCAACCGATCATAACAGAAAGTCCCAGGCTGCGCGCTTCTTTGATCATGCGGCGGGCGGGTGTAATACCGCTGCATTTGGTGAGTTTGATATTGATGCCATGAAAATGATCTTTACAACGCGCCACATCTTTTTCAAATACACATGATTCGTCGGCGTAAAGTGGGATGTCGCTAACAGCATAAAGCTTTTGCATATCTTCCCAGTTGTCTTTCGCCAGTGGTTGTTCAATCATCTCCACTCCCAGTTCCTTCAATGCAGGCAGGAGATGCAGGGCAGTTTCAAGCGTCCATCCTGCATTAGCATCTACGCGAAGTGTAGCATTCGTTTGCTGGCGAATAGCTCGTAGTTTTTCCAGATCATCGGGTGTTCCCACTTTAATCTTATAAACGGGCCAGGGTTTTTCCTGTACCTTGCTGATCATTTTCTCCGTGCTGTCAATGCCGATCGTATAGTCTGTCAGTATATCATTTTTTCCATCCGAACCCCAGACTGCATGCAAAGGCTTCCTGCTCATTTTTCCAAACAAATCCCATGCAGCTATATCCAGTGCGCAAACGAGAAACGGATTTGCGGGTAAAAGGTGATGCAGATAATGCCAGTAACGTTCCGGTTCGGTGAAAGCAAATTTTTTCTATAAAAGTTTTCTTTCGCTCAATGTCTTCAATCATTTTCTCCACGGTAATATCATAATACGCTATTGCCGGCGCTTCTCCATATCCGATATGTCCAAAATGTTGCAGCGCCACTACCAGGGTCGGCTGATGTGTTTTAGTCCCTTTTGAAATGGTAAATGGATGGCGGAATGGAAGGGAGAACGATTTGTAAGACAGTTTCATGAGCGCAAGTTAGAGAAGAATCGTGAGACGTGAGGCGTGAGAAGCGGCAAACGGCAAACGGCAAACGTGAAAGGAAATGGGGAAATGTGAGAATGTGAGTTCATTCAGGTGCAAGCAGAATGTGCTAATATGATAATGTGACAGTATGACAATGTGAAATTATATACGGCTTTCCTTTCACCTCTCACCATTTTTACTCATGCCGCACGATTTTCTCGCAGAATACGCCGAGGTCACGCAGAGCCCGCGGAGGTCTTATCAGCGTTAATGAACGCGAAAGAGTCTTTCAGTAATAAAATCAATCAGGAGCATTTTCTCATTTGCTCGTTTTCACGTTTGCCGCTTGCCGCTTGCCGATTTTCACGCAGAGTGCGCCGAGGTCACGCAGAGCCCGCGGAGGTCTTATCAGCGTTAATGAACGCGAAAGAGTCGTTTAGTTGGAAAATCAATCAGGAGCATTTACACATTTTCTCATTTTCTCATTTCCACATTTCCACATTTTCTCATTTTCTCATTTTCTCATTTCCACATTTTCTCATTTCCACATTTCCACATTTTCTCTCTCGCCTCACGTTGCGCGGTTGCTATTCTGAATGTACCCTTTTAGCTCATCATTAAATTCCTTTTCCTTCAACAAATCTTCCAGTGAAATATGCATACGGTAACGCCAGTAGTGACGTGAATTTGCGGGTATATTAATTCTTTCTTCTGCAGGATTTTCACGGCGCAGGGTTTCGCTCATGCCCATGATATCCTGCCACTGGAAAATCGCCCACATAGCGGGTGAGTAAAGGTGTTGCAATACAATGGCACGGTTGATCCACGATTCGCAGAAATAAGGCGCATCGCCCCACTGCCCCAATATCTGGTTGTAGAAACGCTGTGTACGCGCACGATCCTCTTCCCACCAGCCACGAAGGGTACTCATATCATGCGTGGACGGAGTAATAACCGATAAATACGGAGCTTCTTCCGGATGGAAGAAATCTTTGTGCAGGATCTTCGGCATGCGTTGTATTTCCAGGCTCAGTATTCCCAGTTGTTTCATCACATCGGGTACACAGTTGGGAACCATGCCAAGGTCTTCACCACAGATCAACATATTTGTAGCGGCCTTCAATGCCGGCAATTTTTTCATCGCTTCCTTTCTCCAGAAATCATCCTGCCTTTCGAAGAAATAATTCAGGTATAGAGCACGAAGGCGTTCCTGTACATGCGGTATAAGGTATTTGAAGGAAAGTGTTTTTTCCATTCCAAAACGGAAATGAAACTCCTGCCCCTGCGATCCTTCTTTTTTAAACAGGATTACGTTAGCAATCAATTCGTGTAACCCAACTACCAAAACATCTGCTTCGGGTTCGTCGGGATGGGCCGCAAAATAGGCTTCAACTTTGCGTTGTGTATCAAAACCGGGAAGCAGGTCGTAGCCGCCCGATTCATTGGGTGTAAGAAAACGTTCACGTACCATCTGCGCCTTGTTGCCAAAAACAACATCAAGTACTTCGTCGTTGATAAATGGACGGCAATAGCGATGTTCATCGAACCAGATTCCATTTTCGCCGAACTCTACAAAATGCACGGGGAGACAGCGAACGAAGTGTCCCATAATTCCCTGCACAGCATGCGACGGGATACTCCAGATGCGGAAGAATCCAAGAATATGATCGATACGGAAGGCGTCAAAATAGTTAGACATCTGCTCAAAGCGCTGACGCCACCAGGCATAACCGTCTTCCTGCATTTTTTGCCAGTTGTAAGTCGGGAATTCCCAGTTCTGGCCGCTGGTTGCAAAATCGTCAGGAGGCGCGCCGGCCTGTTCATCCATATTATAAAGATGTGGCGCCACCCACGCGTCGCAACTGTTGCGTGAAATACCAATGGCAATATCACCTTTCAGCACCACGCCTTTTTTGTGAGCATAATCGGCGGCTTCTTTTAATTGCTCGTGCAGGTGGTATTGAACAAAACAATGGAACAATACATCTTTCCGCGCTGCGGTGCGGTTGCTGAAAATCCGGTTTACTTCCGCTTCATCATAGTCATTTCCCGATTTCCAGGTACTGAAATCGGCCGTTCCGAATTTATCGCGCAAATGACAGAATACCGCGTAAGGTTTTAACCAGTGCTTATTTTGGTCGAAAAAAGTATGATAATCTCCTGAATCCAGCGTTTCGGACGACATCAAATCATACAACTCCCGTAGCATTGCCAGCTTGAACCGCATTACTTCTTCGTAATCTATTTCGGCAAGTTCATTGAGCATCTTTTGCTTTCTGCGAAGCGATTGTATTTTTTCTGCATGCTTCTTACCTGCCACTTTTGCGAGGTTGATATAAATGGGATGCAATGCAAAAGCCGAAACCGCAGAGTAAGGATAAGAGTCTGTCCAGCTATGGGTGGATGTGGTATCATTCACCGGCAAAATCTGAATCATTTTCAAACCGGTAATACGGGCCCAGTCGACGAGCAAATTGATATCGGCAAACTCGCCTACGCCAAAGCTATTGCGGCTGCGGAGACTAAAAACAGGTATCGCCACTCCTGCCCCTTTCCAGGTATTGTTGGGCAGGTTTATAAAACCATCGTGTAAAACTGAAATTGTTTGGGGGGGTGAATTTTGCTGCAACAGGCGGTTGTCGTAAGCTTCGTATTCTTTAAAGTTTTTCTCACGCGTGTTGTAAACACCGTATTTATAGGCAACCGGAAAATGCGCTTCGGATAAATCAAGTGAAACGGACCACCACTGTCCGTCTTTTTTCGACAAAAGCAGTGGGTCTTCCGTATTCCACAAACCCAGTTCATCTACGTTACCCAGTAAACATACCACCTCATCTTTCTGAAGCAAGGGAGCTTTTACGCGAAATTCATGGGTTGTATTTTTAGAGATTTTCTTTTTTGAAGAACGTGAAGCTGAACCATTCAGCAACACTTTATTAAAAGGAGCTGTGTAAAAAGCATTTTCATATTCCCCTGCATGGTTCCAGGTATCGATCAGGCGGATTGCGGTAATTCCTTTTTTTGGGAACGGGTATTGACCTCTCCGTGGCACCTTCACTGATCCATTCCCCTTCTTTCGTTAGTAAAAGATAATGGTATTGTATGTCGTCCAACGCACACTCACCTGCCGGCAATTCTATACTCACCTGCCAGTATTCCTCGCTGAGGTAGTTCATGGCAATGGCATTGCCTGAATTACTACTGTCCTGAAGGGATGTTGTATTTCCGGTCAGCCAAAGACTTTGGCCGTATTCAGTATGAAAACGTACGTAAAACTGGAGCCTCATCGCAATCGTTGAATCTTTTTTCCCCGCCATAAATCAAAGTGTCCAAAATACACATTACTACGAAAGTAAAATAAATCATGCAAGGTTCGCAATTTTATTTGAGAAATCACGCTGGCAGCGGTTTTTGGCAGTTGTAGCTCATATTAACCTGGAAAAGTGGTGAATAGACGATTTGTTGAGTTTAAATTCCTGCCATCCAGGTTATAAAAGTTGAGGCAAATCCACTACTTTTGCGCAAACTTTTGCAAATGGAACAAACCCGTAAACATCGCGGCCTCTGGTGGCTGGTATTCTTAGCATCAACTGCAGCTTTACTTTGGGCCATATTTGCCCACTGGGAATGGCTTACCCTGATTCTTCCGTTTCAAACAACCGCTTTTGTAAAGGCGATGGATATTCTATAATAATTCTAACCCCTATAAAAAGAAAGGCGCACTTTGTGCGCCTTTCTTTTTTATAAGCTGCGTTAATAAACTTCTGATGTTTTAAGTGCTTCAAATCTCAAAATCCGGGCACCTGTCTTTTATAAACTGCACCCTTTTACCCACCATCCAACATCCAACATCCAACATCTCCCATCCCCCCATCCAACTTCCACCATCCCCCATCCAATTCCTCCCATTGTGTAAATGCATAAAACGCACCCGGTGCGTTCTATACATTATCCGCGATACCTTCTCAGCATTGCTGTTGCAGACCAGGCACCTTTACGGATATTCCACATGTCTACCATACCGAATTTGTTGTTTTTTACTTCAGTAAGCACGTTGATGTCGGCTACTGTTTCCTTCACTTCGGTAAGAAGAGTCTTTAGTTCGTCTGCATCCATCTGAACAATAGATGGCATTACATCATTCTTCATGACATTTCCATTTTAATAGTTAATAAATAATCAGTGAGCAAAGGGAATCGAAGAACACTAGAACCGTTAGAAAGGAGTGTTAAATTCTGAAGCCTGTTTGTAAGTACTGTACAACGCTCAAATTGACGGTGCAAATATACGTCGGATATTCGTGAAACCCAAGCTCTGTTTGAGTGAATCGTGGTTTTTATCCGGCGAACTACGTGTTTTGGCGGATGAAGTGTTGTTGCAGTTCCAACAACAAGGAGAAAATGCGTTTTGCAGACGAAACATTTGCGCTGTTGTTGCTAGTAAGTGTAATGTTTGTTTACAAAAAACAAAAAAGCCCCGATACGGGGCTTTTTTTAGGGTAGTAAATTTAATTACTTCACTTCTTCGTAAGGAACATCTGTTACGTTGTCGGATCCGGCATCAGCTTGTGCACCGGCAGCCTGATCTGTGCCTGGTTGTTCCTGTGTTTTATAAATGTTTCACTTGCAGCTGTCCATGCAGCATTCAGTGCAGCCATTGAAGTTTCGATTTCGCCGAAGTTTTGTGACTTATGTGCTTCTTTCAACTTTTCAGCGGCAGATTCGATTGCTACTTTTTTATCGGCAGGAATCTTATCGCCATATTCCTTCAGTTGTTTTTCTGTTTGGAATACCAGGCTGTCTGCAGCATTCAGTTTTTCAACTTTTTCACGTTCAGCTTTATCAGCAGCTTCGTTGGCACGGGCTTCAGCTTTCATTTTTTCAACCTCATCTTTGCTCAGTCCACTACCCGCTTCAATATGAATCTTTTGTTCTTTACCAGTGCCTTTGTCTTTGGCAGTTACATGCAGGATACCGTTGGCATCAATGTCGAATGTAACTTCAATCTGGGGCACACCACGTGGAGCTGGGGGAATTCCATCGAGGTTGAATATACCCAGGCTTTTATTGTCTTTCGACATGGTACGTTCACCCTGTAATACGTGGATCTGTACGCCAGGCTGGTTATCGCTGGCAGTAGAGAACACTTCCGATTTTTTAGTCGGAATGGTTGTATTCGAAGGAATCAACGGTGTCATTACACCACCCATTGTTTCGATACCCAGTGAAAGCGGTGTTACGTCGAGCAACAACACATCTTTTACTTCACCAGTCAATACAGCACCCTGGATTGCAGCACCCACAGCAACAACTTCATCTGGGTTTACACCACGATTTGGTTTTTTGCCAAAGAATTTTTTCTACAATCTCCTGCACTTTAGGGATACGTGTACTACCACCTACCAGGATCACTTCGTCGATTTGAGAAGTGCTCATACCGGCATCTTTCAGCGCCTGCTCACAAGGACGCAGACAACGTGTAAACAGGTCGTCGGCCAGTTGTTCAAACCTAGCGCGTGACAGTTTTTTCACCAGGTGTTTAGGCACGCCATCCACCGCAGTGATATAAGGAAGGTTGATTTCGGTTTCACTCGATGATGACAGTTCCACTTTGGCTTTCTCCGCTGCTTCTTTCAAACGCTGCAATGCCATAGGGTCTTTGCGCAGGTCGATTGCTTCTTCTTTTTTGAACTCATCGGCCAGCCAGTCCATAATTACCTTATCAAAATCGTCACCACCCAGATGTGTATCACCATTGGTTGATTTTACTTCAAACACACCGTCACCCAGTTCGAGTACTGAGATATCGAATGTACCACCACCAAGGTCGAATACAGCGATCTTCTGATCATGATGACCTTTATCGAGACCATAAGCCAGCGCAGCCGCTGTTGGTTCGTTTACGATACGGCGAACCGTAAGACCAGCAATTTCACCGGCTTCTTTGGTAGCCTGGCGTTGAGCGTCGTTAAAGTAAGCAGGAACGGTAATAACCGCTTCGGTTACTTCCTGGCCCAGGTAGTCTTCAGCCGTTTTTTTCATTTTCTGCAGCACCATAGCGCTGATCTCCTGTGGCGTATAAAGTCTGCCATCTATGTCAATTCGTACGGTATTATTGTCACCTTTGGCGACTTTGTAGCTCCAATGGCTGATTTCTTCCGACACTTCGTCGAAGCGACGGCCCATGAAGCGTTTCACGGACATGATGGTATTCTGCGGATTGGTAATCGCCTGCCGTTTGGCGGGATCACCAACTTTACGCTCACCGTTTTTCAAAAATGCTACAACGGAAGGCGTCGTACGGCGGCCTTCTTCGTTGGCGATCACCACGGGCTCATTGCCTTCCATAACTGACACGCAGCTATTCGTGGTTCCTAAGTCGATTCCAATTATTTTTCCCATAATAAATTTCCTTTTTTTAGCCGCCTTTTACAGGCAACCGGTAACCATTCACCAATCATTATGCCGTGACTGCCAAACGTGAAAAAATGTCAGCCTCTATTTTTTCAGGCAGCCCCTTAATTTTCAGTAATTTGCCCTTATTCGTTCGCGTTTAACCCTCTATTACTCCTGTTTTTATGGATTGGCTATGGATCATCCTCGGTGTTGTTCTCGTGTTGGCAGGAATTGCCGGCAGCTTTTTACCCTTGTTGCCGGGACCACCCATCGCTTACATTGGCCTCTTAATGCAGCAACTGAAAAATGACCCTCCGTTCACGACAAAATTTCTGATTATATGGGCAGGAATTGTCATAATTACACTGCTGCTGGATTACCTGGTTCCAATTTGGGGTACGAAAAGGTATGGCGGTAGTAAATATGGTATCTGGGGTTGCACGATCGGTTTTATTGCCGCATTCTGGATGGGGCCAGCGGGCATCATCCTCGGTCCGCTGTTGGGTGCATTTATTGGGGAAATGCTGGCTGGTAAAACATCGCGGCAATCGTTCCGCGCTGCTATGGGTTCGCTGGTAGGCTTTCTTTTAGGATCCTTCCTGAAACTGCTTGTGTGTTTCTTCATGTTGTATTATATTATCGCAGCTGCATAAACTTAGAAACCATGAGCCTGCATAAAAAATTTCGAATTAAACCTGGTCAGCGACAGGCTACATTAAACGCACTTCTCGGGCTGAAGGATGCATTCGAGCCGCTGCCGGAAAGATGTGAGTGGGTGAATGATTTAGCAGGCTATGACCATCTGCGTTGGATGGAAATACTGACCTAATAATACTTAATCCGATACTTACCGTGAAACAAAACTTATTCATTCGAATCCTGGCGCTGGCATCATTCATTTCACTTGTTTCCTGCTCAAAAAAAATAATTGCGGAGAAACCTGTGCTGGCTTTATCGCGTTTCAACCTGGACTCACTCCCATCTTCTGAAATTAATATCCCCATCCGCATCAACTTACAGCCTTTGTATGCAATGGCGGACAAGATGGTGGATACCGTTTTTACATCGCCGAACTACCCTGAAGGATGGGTGCAACAAAGCTGTGATACGCGTTATCGTTACCATTTCCGCCGCGGCCCTCTTCAGATGAAAGCTTCCGGCAACAGGCTTGATCTCGGTTTCACCGGATATTACAAAATTGCCGGATCTACAAGAGTATGCGTTGCCGGCACCGCCATTTCTTCGTGGACCGCTCCCTGCACCTGCGGTTTCAATGAACCAGAGCGCAGGGTAAACGTATCATTTACCAATAACTTCTCCGTAACGCCTGATTATAAAATAAGATTACAGGTAAAACGCAATGAACCGGAAGCACTTGACAAATGCGAAGTTTGCTTCTGGGGTCAGGATATAACCGACCTGGTTTTGAAAGGACTGACCACGGAACTCGACAGCACCAAAGCGCAGTTGGAACGGGAATATGGCACTTACAATTTCAGGCCCCAGTTTCGACAGGTTTGGGATGAACTCAGCAAATCATACAATCTGTACGACCAGGGCTGGATGCAAATCAATCCACAACAGATTCAGATTAATAATTTGTATGCGAAAGACGATTCACTCTTTATTTATCTGGGTTTGAAAGCAAAACCACTGGTGAGTTTTGAGAAACCGGCCGACAAACATCATCTCATGCCCAATATGGGTGGAATGAGCCGGATGGATGGGTTCAACATTTTTGTAGATGCCGAACTTAATTATGATTCGCTTTCCCGTATTGTAAACAGCCAGATGGCAGGTAAATCTTTCGACTTTAAGAAAGGCCCGGTGAACAAAAAGTTTGTCATCAAACGCGGTGAAATCTATGGGTCAGGAAATGAGCGGGTGATTGTCCGCGTAGACTTTACAGGCTCAAACGATGGTACTGTTTATCTGACAGGAAAACCTGTCTATAATGCAGAAACGCGCATTCTTGAAATCGCGGATATGGATTTTGACATCCGTACGCGGAATGCGTTGCTTAGCACAGCAGACTGGCTCTTCAACCGACGTATTGTAAACGAAATCAGCAGGCAAACACGTTTTGACCTGGGTGAATATATTGACAGCGCCAAAACGATGATCAATGCACAACTAAACCGTGAATGGTATCCGGGCGTGTATAGCGAGGGTGTTGTAAACGACATACGACTAATCGGCATTTATCCGTTTCCAGGCGCCCTGCATATTCGCAGTAATGCAAAAGGTTTGCTTTCGGTAAAAATGGACCAGCTCGATTTTAGTCTTTAGGCGGCTGCACGCGGAAGGAAAAAATGCCGCTGCGCGAGGTAGCTGAAAATCACCACCACCACGATTGTAAATATCTGTGCAAGCACTGGGTAGAGTTCAAAATATTCTACCAGAATCTTCAATAGAATATAATTAAGTCCCAGGTTGAAAAGACATATCATAAAATACCGAAAAAATTGAACGCGGCCTTTGAGGTCTGAATCGTCAAATACCAGGTATTTAGAAAAAAAAGAAACCGATGGGTAGCGCCACGCAGAAGGAAATAAAAAGGGCGCCAATATGCGACTTAAAGGCATAAAAGCCAAAGTCGAGCGTGCGCTCATTCAGGATATAATGATAACCCACATAATATGCGATAAAGCCGATCAACGTATTTGTGCTGCCCGCAACCAGGTACCTGAAAGTTTGCAGGGGCATCCATTTTCGAAATGGTGGATAGAAAAAATCGATAATTGGAAGGATGAGGTTGCGAAGCCGTATTAACACATTATGCATATACCGCAAAAATATAACCTGGCGGGGTAAATTAAAATATTCCCTTCGGAAATGAGGCGGTTCAGATTCCCTAGCCTGTATTTCCGTAAATTTGCGGCCAATTAAATCCGAAACATGGGTGTAGTTCACGCGATAAAACCACAGGTATCAAGAGCGATCAGGGAATTATTTCAAATTGAAATTCCCGGCGACCAGCTTACCATTAATATTACCAAACCAGAATTTGAAGGAGATTATACTGTTGTCCTTTTCGGACTGGTAAAGCAATTGCGGCAGTCGCCTGAACAATTAGGACAAACGATGGGTTCCTGGCTCGTTGAAAATTCAGATGGTTTGTTTACCGCATTCAACGTGATTAAAGGATTTCTGAACCTCACCATCAGCGATAACTACTGGTTACAACAACTGGAAGCGGGTTATCAAAATCCGGAACCGGGACGCCGCAAGTCTACTGGCGAAAAAGTAATCGTTGAATATTCTTCTCCTAACACCAACAAACCGCTTCACCTGGGGCATTTGCGCAACAATTTCCTGGGATGGAGCGTAGCTGAGATATTACAATACACTGGCGCCGAAGTGCGCAAGGCTGCCATTCTGAACGATCGCGGCATTCATATTTGCAAATCCATGATCTCCTGGAAACTTTTTGGCAATGGTAGCACACCTGCAAGTACTGGTACAAAAGGCGACCATTTTGTGGGTGACTACTATGTACGTTTTGGTGCGGAGCTGAAGAAAGAAATGGAACCGTTGATTGCCGCCGGCATGACGAAGGAAGATGCTGAAAAAGAAGCGCCACTTACAAAAGCAGCCCAGAAGATGTTGCTCGATTGGGAAAAAGGTGATCCTGAAGTACGCGAACTCTGGGCCACAATGAATGGCTGGGTGTATGAAGGATTTAACGAAACCTATCGCCGCATTGGAAGTGATTTCGATAAAAATTATTACGAGAGCGAAACCTACCTGCTCGGTAAAGAACTGGTAGATGAAGGACTTGAAAAAGGCGTATTCTTCCGCAAGCCGGATGGAAGTGTTTGGATCGATTTGACTTCAGACGGATTGGATGAAAAGCTGGTTTTGCGTAAAGATGGTACCTCGGTTTACATCACGCAGGATTTAGGCCTTGCTGATCGCAAATATGAAGAGTTTCCCTACAACCAAAGCATCTATGTAATTGCAGATGAGCAAAACTATCACATGAAGGTTTTAAAACTCATTTTGCAAAAACTGGGTAAACCTTATGCCAATGGTATCTATCACCTGAGTTATGGCATGGTGGAACTTCCATCAGGTCGTATGAAAACGCGCGAAGGAACAGTGGTGGATGCAGATGATCTTTTGGACGAACTTGTAAAAGTTGCCAGGGAAAAAAACCGAAGAACTGGGTAAAGTAAAAGACTTTGAATCCGCAGAGCTTGATGCTTTATACAACACCATTGCATTAGGTGCGTTAAAATTCTTCCTGCTGCGCGTGGATCCCAAAAAACGGATGGTGTTCAACCCAGAAGAAAGTATCGATATTCATGGGTTTACTGCAACATTTGTACAATATACCCATGCGCGTATCTGTTCAATCCTGCGGAAAGAAACACCAGCTACAGAGGCCATCACTACCGGAAGCCTGCTACCGCGTGAAAAAGAAATGGTGGTATTACTTGAACAGTTTGATTCCATCATCGACCAGGCATTGCAGGAGCACAATCCATCGCTGCTTGCAAGCTATGCATTCAACCTGGCAAAATCATTCAATAGCTTTTATACAGAATTGTCGGTGATGAAAGCTGAAAGCGAAGAGAAAAAACAATTGCGTCTCCGTATCAGTGCGCTTACTGCAAAGACCATCCGGGTTGCAATGAAACTGATGGGAATTGCCGTTCCTGAAAGGATGTAAATAAGAAACGACCCGCTTTTTGCAAAAAAGCGGGTCGTTTTCTTATATGTTCGGTGAATAGTACTATAGTGCTCCGGGCATTTGTTTCTTTTGTTTTAATGCAGCCAGGCTGGGATCCATTTCAATCGCTTTATCACATAGCTGCTGGCCTTTTGCCTTCTCCCCTTTTTTCTGGTAACACATACCAATCATATAAAGGGCTGCTGCATTCTCTTTGTCGTATTCAAGAACTTTATCCCAGTGATCCATTGCCGCTTGCCACTGGCCTTTTGCATAGTAAGCCTCTGCAATCATGTTGAGGATATTCAAATCGCTTGGGCGGCGCGCGAGGATTTCATTCAAAATTTTCACGCCTTCCTGCAGGTTTCCCGAATTGAGGTAAGCAATACCGAGATTTTCAAGGTAGTCATTGTCGCGACGGTAACCTTTGTCACCAGCCATTTTGATATACTGCAAAGCATTCTTATCATCATGAATGGCGTAATAGATCAGTCCCAGTTCATAAACCCAGTTGCCTTTTGATGTATCCAGTTCAATTGCTTTTTTGAAGTAAGGGATACATTGTTTGTAGTTCTGCATATCGGCATAACTGCGCGCAATCATATAAGGTATTTCGCCAATGGTGGGTTCTTCTTTTGCGGCTTCGTTTAATACTTTAATTGCTTCACCATAGTTCTCCTGTTGGTAATGTACTTTACCTACGAAATAGTTCACTTTTGCTGATGGATCAACTTTTTTCAGTTTTGCGGCATAACCGGGAACTTCATCAAACTTGCGGAGATTAAAAGAAAGATCAAGCATACGTTTGTAGCTCTCAGGCGTCAGGCCATTCATCGCTTCCAACTTTTTATACGTCTCCCATGCCTGGGGATATTTCCGCAGGTCCATATAAGCATCTGCAAGTTCGGATGTGATAGCTTTATCGTTGCTGTTATAGGATGCGGCTTTCTCGAAATGCTTAAGCGATTCCATGCGGCGGCCTTTCTGTTTTTCTTCAAGACCTTTATTATAGGAAGCCTGTGCACTATCAGAAAGTGATGTGCCTTGTTGTGCGGTTGCAGTGATTGCAAAAGCAGATAATACGATTGTAAGGGTTTTTCGGATCATTGGGATAACGGTTTTTGCTGGCGTTAAGCAAGGTAGAATTTTTAGGCCAATTTCTGAAGTCAATAATTATTAATTTGTAACTAAATGAACTTCATCCAAATAACCGTTGTCAATCTACCGGGAGATGGGATGTCTTCTTCTGCATCTTCATTTTTACTATCTCCTGATACTGTTAACGCGTACAGAGGTAGTTTAGTTTATTTGGATGGGTATTTAACAAATGCAGGAGAATGCGATATGAAAATGTTTGAGTTTCACCTTCTTTTTTTTTCACGCAGAGCGCGCCGAGGTCACGCGGAGTGCGCGGAGGTCTTATCAGAGTTAATGAACGCGAAAGAGTCTTTCAGTAATAAAATCAATCAGGAGCATTTTCTCATTTTCTCATTTTCTCGTTTGCCCTTTGCCGATTTTCACGCAGAGCGCGCCGAGGTCACGCGGAGTGCGCGGAGGTCTTATCAGAGTTAATGAACGCGAAAGAGTCTTTCAGTAATAAAATCAATCAGGAGCATTTTCTCATTTTCTCATTTCCTCATTTTCTCATTTTCTCGTTTGCCGTTTGCCGATTTTCACGCAGAGCGCGCTGAGGTCTTATTAGAGCAATGAAAGCGGCAACTTTCAAAAAAGGTCAGAAAAAATGTGGCAATATGTAAATGTATAAATGTGGCAATATTGAATTCAAACGTTGAATCAGTTCAAAAGCATTTCTACATTTCCACATTTTCTCATTTCCTCATTTTCTCATTTCCTCATTTTCTCATTTCCTCATTTTCTCATTTTCTCATTTTCTCATTTTCTCATTTTCTCATTTCCTCATTTTCTCATTTTCTCGTTTCCTCATTTTCTCGTTTGCCGCTTGCCGCTTGCCGTTTGCCAATTCTCACTTCAACACCACTCCCCCCAGCGCTGGCAGATTCAATCGCACGCGCCACCGGTCATCATCTTCATCGGTTGTGAGTTTTTCGCAACGTACGTCGGGATTAAACACATCTCCTGTACCCCAGAAGATTTTTGGCATCGCTGTTGAAGATTTCTTTTGTGTACTCTTTTCCTTTAACTACAATTTCCCAGTCATGACGCACCACAGGTGTCATGTTTAAAACAACAAGCAGATCTTCATGCGGGTTTGTTCCTTTTCGTTTATATACAATCACCGATTCGGCACGGTGGTTTAAATCTACCCATTCGAAACCATTTTTTATTAAATTGATTTTTGTATAAGGCCGGTTCAGATTTCAACAACAAATTCAATCGCGCCACGCAATTTTGTAAAAGACGATGTGGATCGAATTGTAATAATTCCCAGTCGAGCTCCGACTTATAATTCCATTCGGTGGTCTGGCCAAATTCGCCACCCATGAATAATAGCTTCGCACCGGGATGCGTCCACATATAAGTGTACATCAACCGGAGATTGGCAAACTTCTGCCATTCATCACCGGGCATTTTATACAACAAGGGGCTTTTTCCGTGCACAACTTCGTCATGACTCAAAGGCAGCATAAAGTTTTCGTCGTAGTAATACATCATACTAAATGAAAACTTATCCTGGTGATGTTGCCTAACCAGTGGATCAAGTTTGAAATAATCGAGTGTATCGTGCATCCAACCCATCATCCATTTCATTCCAAAGCCAAGTCCATCCTGCCAGGTAGGTTTTGAAATGCCGGGCCAGTCGGTTGCTTCTTCTGCAATGGTTTGTACATCGGGGAAGTCGCGATAGATGGTAGCATTCAGGTCTTTGATAAATGCAATAGCTTCCAGGTTTCCATCTCCGCCGAGTTCGTTGGGCTCCCCACTCACCTACTTCCCGACTGTAATTAAGTTTCAGCATTGAACTCACAGCATCCACGCGCAATCCATCGATATGGAAATAGTCAAACCAGAAACGCGCGCTGCTGATCAGGAAAGATTTTACTTCCCCTCTTTTATAATTAAATATATAACTGTTCCAATCTGGATGAAATCCTTTGCGCATGTCGGCGTACTCATAAGTGTGAGTACCGTCGAACATATAGAGACCATGCGCATCATAGGGGAAATGTGAGGGCACCCAATCAAGAATGACGCCTATTCCATTTTGATGGAACTCATCAATCAAACGCATCAGTCCCTGCGGATCGCCGAAGCGTGAGGTGGCCGCGAAATAACCAATACACTGATAGCCCCAGCTTCCATCAAACGGATGTTCCATTACGGGCATCAACTCCACATGGGTAAAGCCCATTTCCTTTACATAAGGAACCAGTCGCTCCCGAATCTGATCGTAAGTATTATAGGATTCCTCATCAGTTTTAACCGGGCGCTGCCAACTGGCGAGGTGCACTTCATAAACACTCCACGGTGCAGAAAGGTCATTGTGTTTTTTTCGCGATGCCATCCATTCCGCATCTTTCCATTCATAATACAAATCCCAACTGATGGATGCAGTGAAAGGCCGTTTTTCCCAGAAATGCGCCAGCGGGTCGCCCTTTTTCTGTTACGCGACCTTCAAAACCAGTGATATGATATTTATAGGCTTCACCCATCCCAAAGGCCGGAATAAAACCTTCCCAGATTCCACTTTTATCCCAGCGAGCAGTGAGTGGATGAGCGCCTGCTTCCCATTTATTAAAATGCCCAATCACAGATACAGCCGTGGCATTAGGAGCCCAAACCGCAAAATACATTCCCCAGGTGTTTAGAACCTGGATGGAATGCGATCCCATTTTTTTATAGATAGAATAATTGGTACCTGCACCAAAGTTGCGAACATCTTCATCCGTTAAAAGCGAATAATTCCAAACAGGTAATGTGGTATCAATGAAGTGTGATTCTTCATAGGGAAGTTGTTCCGTATTAGATTTTTCCTGCATTTTTCCTGCTGTCTTTGACAACAATTCCTTCTTTTCCCCGTTATTGTCCGAACTATTCCGACCAATATCCTTCTTTTTACCCTTCATTTTTTGTGGAATTTAGCTGATTGTAGCTCATTACAACTTACGCAATTTTATTGAAACATTAACAGCAGTTCGGATGATTTAAACTTTACGCATCGCCATTATTCAGCATTTTTGCGCCGTTCATGTAATAGGTCGCAGGTTGCAGATAATCGCGACTAATTTACATCTCTATAGCCATAACCCACGCCATGAAAAAGTACTGCTTTATTCTATGCCTATGCCTGTGCGCATACGCGTCAAATTCTCAAACTTCCTCAATCTCTGGTATCGTTAAGGATACCGCCGAAAACAGAAACCTTCAACACGCAGTGGTTGCTATCCTGCGAAGCGAGGATTCCGTGCTTGTAAAATTTACGCGCACCAACGCAAAGGGGGAATTCCAAATCGAAAAAATGAAAGAGGGAAAGTATGTCGTTCTCATCTCCTACCCCAAATTTGCCGACTATGCCGACATCGTTGAAGTGAAAGACGAAGAGCCCTTAAAGCTTGGCACGGTTGCCATGACACCGGAAAGTGTTTTAATGACCGCCGTACTTGTACGTTCAAACAATACCATGCGTATTCGTGGTGATACTACCGAGTTTACGGCAGATAGTTTTAAACTACGCGAAGGCGCTACTGTGGAAGAACTGTTGAAACAGATTCCAGGTATGTCGGTAAACAGCAAAGGTGAAATCACTGCACAGGGAAAACGGGTAGATCGGGTACTGGTAGACGGTGAGGAATTCTTTGGTGAAGACCCGACAATTGCCACGCAGAATATTGGTGCCAAAGCCGTAGACAAAGTGCAGGTATTTGATACTAAATCTGAGCAGGACCAACTTAAAGGGATCGGCGCTTCAGGCCAGGGCGGGAAGACGATCAACATTAAACTAAAAGACAGCGCTAAACGAGGTTATTTCGGGAAAATGGAAGCCGGCAGCAACTTCGACAAACTACACAACGCCAAACTGATGTTGAACCGGTTTCAGGGATCCCAGAAGATATCGGTGTATGGAACGAGGAGCAGTACCAATACCGGAAGCCTGGGTTGGGAGGAACGGAATAAACTTGGAATAGAAGATGAGGACATGGAGTTTGACGAAATAGGTGGCTTTTATTACAGTTATGGTGACGGCGACGATGAATTCGCAAGCTGGAATTTGCGAGGTTTGCCGACCGCTTATACGGCTGGTGGTCTTTACGGCAACAGGTGGGCAGAAGATAAACAGAAGTTAAACCTCTCCTATCTTTATAACAGGTTAGGAACTACCAATCGCGCGTCGAATATTTCACAAACGATACTTGCAGATTCGTCCCTCTTTTTCAAATTCAAATTCATTCACACGCGGGTTAAGTCAACAACATTCGCTCCGCGGTAAATATGAATGGAAAATAGACTCACTGGCTTCAATTAAATTCAGTATTGCAGGTACCCAACGCGAGAAAACACAAAATACAGAAAGCTCAACCGTTACACAGGTAGATGATTACTCCGGTAACCTGCGTTTATTAAACGAAAACGATCGCACCAATGATCTCTTTAGTCGTAAACGAGAACTCGACAATGTGCTTACTTACAAGCAGCTTTTCAAAAAGAAAAACCGGCAGTTAATCACCACGCTTCGTCTGGGCCTGATTGAAGATAATGGCAACGAAATGCTGCAGTCAGAAACCAATATCTACAACAACGGTGTGTTAAGCGAAGTGGAACTGATAGATCAGATGAAACTGAATGACGGCAGGTCGAGAACTGCCGGGGTGCGTCTCACTTATAATGAACCGCTAACAGAAAAACTGAATCTTGTAACGGAGTATAGTCTCAATCATAATGCATCCGAATCGCATCGCAATAGTTATGATAACGATGGTTTTGATAAATACATAGTTAAAAACGATGAATTCAGTAACAATTTTGATTTAACGGCGCTGTCGAATAGTGGGACTATCACGGCCCGCTACATGAGTAAAAAATTAAGAATGGTTGCCGGCGCAGGACTTTCATCCATTAATTTGAACCTGAAAAACCTGGATCAGGAAACTAAAAAGAAATACAACTTCCTTGGGTTCACCCCCCAGGCACAGGTTGCATTTATTCGCTCCCAACAATCACAAATTTCGTTTAGTTACCGTGGCAATACCGTTCAACCCACTTTGAACCAGTTGCAGCCTTTACGTAACAACACCGATCCGTTATCAGTATATATTGGTAATCCTGATCTGAAGGTTGCCTTCAATCACAGTCTCAGTTTTAATTACAACGATTTTCGTGTACTTAGTGGCCGTTCCCTTTTCGCAAATCTGGGTATCACATTCCATCAAAATGCCATTACCCAAAGTAGTACTTTAAAAGGAGGTAAGCGCACGTATATGCCGGTGAATGTAGATGGTAATTACAACTACTATTTATGGTCGGCATGGAATAGCGGACAGGGCGATAAAAAGTGGATTCACCAGATTTCACCACAAATAAGTGGCGGCCGTTCGGCCAACATTATCGAAAATGTGACAAACATTAATACCTATGCCACGTTTTCGATAAACTACAATCTCCGATATTCATTGATGGATAAATTCAATATGAGTATCGGGCCATCCGCTTCGCGGAGCCTTTCAAAATCTTCACTGGCACCAGATGTTAATAATAACTTCTGGACTTATGGCGGACGCGGTTATTTGTGGGTAAAGCTGCCCAAAAAATTTGAACTCGTTACCGACATTGAATCAAACCTGCGTCAAAAAACAGAAGCATTCCCGAATGTTGTGAACATTACCGTATGGAATGCAAAACTGAGCAGGAAGTTCTTCAAGGATAATTCATTCCAACTTGATTTGTATGCATACGATATCCTGAATCAGAACATTGGATTCACGCGGAATATCAACAGCAACTTTATGACGGAACAAAGATTTGACCGGATTTCACAATATTTTATGCTGAGCGCAATCTGGACTTTTAATAAAATGCCCGGAGGTAAATAAAGCGACAGGATATCCAAAAATCTAAACCACACAAGTCTTTATATGAAACGCATTTATCTTCTCATCTCATTTTTGCTGATGTTGTCATTCAGTATGAACGCGCAACAGGCATTTTTACAAAAAGTAAGTATCAATTACGTAAAAACAGTGGCTGTTTGGCCATTGATGAAAGAAATGGAACCGGAATGGTTTGATTCTGAAAAAGATTATATGCCGAAAGAAACGCTGAGTTATTTTAACCTGTCGACTGACGGTACGAAATCCATTTTTAAAAAAACAAAAGATGCGGAAATTCCAAGGGGAATGTGGTACCGGCCTTTTGCGGATGATAATGTTGTATATAATGACTACACGAGTGGCACAACCATTTCGCAAAAGCCGGTGTATGAAGAAAATTTTCTCGTACATGACAGCCTGCATAATATCAAATGGAAAATAACGGCTGACACAAGGGTAATTGCCGGATTTGAATGCCGCAAAGCGGTTGGTATTTTATTCGACACTGTTGCCGTGTTCGCTTTTTATACCGATGAAATTATGGTGCCCGGCGGACCGGAAGGCATTACAGGATTACCGGGAATGATTCTTGGAGTAGGGATTCCTCGGCTACACACTACCTGGTTTGCAACGCAGGTTTCACTCGATCCAAAATTGAAAACAATCGAACCTGTAACAAAAGGTAAAAAAGTTACCCGCAAAGAGATGTTGGATACAATGCACCGCGTAATGAAACGCTGGGAGAGCTACGGACAGAAACTGATGCTCGGGTTTTTGATATAACTAAACAAAGAAGCATCCGGCGAATTAAATTTCCGGATGCTTCCTCGTTTTTAATCGCACACTAATTATTTCCGAGAAGATAAACAGCACTCTCTCCTGCTGCTATCTCCAGATCGATCAGGTTTATTGTTGCTCCCGACACCACATCTTTCGCCTTCGAATACGCATCTGTCCTTTCTGCATATATCGACCAGTCAGGTTTCACAGCCTTGTTCGACGTATTGGCAACCACCATCACTGTTTCATTATCATCATAACGGAAATAAATATAGACTCCTCCACGCGGAACAAACTGCATGGTTTTACCCGTGGTAATCGCCGATGAATTCTTACGGAAATTTGCCAGGCGGCTTACAAACTGAAATGCTGTATTTTCTTTTTCCGTGCGACCGGCAGCAGTAAACTTATTTACGCTATCCCCTTTCCAACCGCCGGGAAAATCTTCACGCACGAGCGCATCTGTTGGGTTTTTAAAATTCTTCATCAATACTTCCGTTCCGTAATACAATTGCGGAATACCGCGTAAAGTTAACAACCATGTTAACCCCATTTTCAACTTCTGCCAGTCTTCGCCAACTGTTGAAAAAACCCGATCCATGTCATGGTTATCGAGAAACAGGCAATTGCGTTCAGGATGAGAATAAACAAAATCCTGTGCAAGCGTCATATAGAGTTTGTTAACGCCATCGGACCATTCCTGCGAACGATGCATACCCGCATGTATCGCATTTGAAACCATGAAATCAAGTACACTGTTCGCATTGTGCGCGAAGCCAGACTTCATATTATTCTGTGTAAAATAGGCGTTGCCAATAATACTGTTGACCCATGCTTCGCCAAAAATGGTGATACCCGGGAATTCACGTTCAAGCGCAGCATTCACATCGTTCATAAACTGTTCGTCGCAATATTTGTAAGTATCCACACGCCAGGCATCGATGCCAAAATATTCGGTCGTCCACACAGCATGTTGAATCAGGTATTTTGCGAGATACGGATTACGCTGGTTGAGATCAGGTAAGTGATCGGTAAACCAACCGTCCAGCATATTCTTTTTATCGTATGCAGAACCATAAGGATCAAATACCGCTTCTTCGCGGTGATTAGGGCCGGTAAATTTTGGCCATTGGTTGATCCAGTCGGCCATCGGCGGATCCATCACAAACCAATGTTCTTTACTAACGTGATTGTACACGGCATCCTGTACAATTTTTATTCCTTTCTTATGCGCTTCATCAATCAGGCGTTTGTAGCCTTCGTTGCCACCAAAACGTTTATCTACCTGATAATGATCGGTAAACCAATAGCCATGGTAACCAGCGATATCATTGCCCCACTCGTGCATGAGGTTGGTGTTGTTTTCAATAACAGGTGTCATCCAGATGGCAGTTACCCCCAATTCGTTGAAGTAATCGAGATGATTTTCCACTCCTTTGAAATCACCGCCATGTCTTGACCATTTATTGTTCCGGTTACTGGTTTTATCGCGGTAAGTGGAGATAATATCATTCGTTGGATCTCCATTACTAAAACGGTCGGGCATTAGCAGGTAAACAAAATCTTTGCTCGTTACGCCCTGTGCACGTGTGCGGCCATTTTCGCGGCTGCGTTGTTTTAATTCGTAAGGAATTTTTACCGTGTTGGCACCCGTTCCAAAAGCAAACTCGCGTTTGCCGGGTTTCGCATTTGGCGCAATCACCAGATCGAGGAAAACATAATTGGGGCTTTCCACACGATGAATCATCTTTAAGGTTACACCTTCAGCCAGTGTGATGCCCGCGACGCCGATTTTCAACATTGGTAACCGGTTGGCAATGTCTTTTTCATATACCATCAACTGCAATTTGGGATCTTTCATTCCCACCCACCAGTTGGTTGGATAAACTTCGCGAGCCAATGCTAAAAGAGCAAAAAACATCGCAGCAATTGTCAGGAAAATTTGATGGAATCTTTTTTTTTAAGTTCATATGAGGTTCATTTATTTCGTGGAACGTGAGACGTGAGATCGGCAGTCGAGAAACGTGAAATGCTATTGACTTACCAATATTCTCATTTCAAAAATTGTCTCCTTTTCTAATTTTACTTTTCTTTTATTCTCAAAGTCAGCAATCCTGCAACAATCATTGCGACGCCGCCCAGGACAATAGTGTAAATCGCTTCTCCATTAAAAAAATATTTCGTAAATATGCCGAGTAGTGAGGCTGCGAGTATTTGAGGAATTACAATAAAGAAATTAAAAATCCCCATAAACACGCCCATTTTACGTGCAGGCAGTGCCTGTGTAAGCATGGCGTAAGGCATCGCCAGAATACTACACCATGCGAAGCCAACGCCAACCATTGATAACAGTAACCAGTCTGGATTTTTGAAGAAATAAAACGAGATCAATCCTAATCCACCTGCGAACAATGCAAGCATGTGCGTCATTGGCCTTCCCAATTTACGCGCAAGCGGTGGAAGCATGAGGGCAAACAAAATCACATAACCATTATAAGTGCCAAATAATATACCCACCCAGTTGCCCATATCATTGTATTCTTTGGAACTGGTGTCGATTGTTCCTGCAATATGTTGTGCCAGCGCCGGTGTGGCATATATCCACATAGAGAAAAGAGCAAACCATGTAAAAAACTGTACGATGGCCAGCTTCTTCATTGTTACCGGAAGAAAATTAAGATCATCCATTACTTCCAGAAAACCGCTATTCGATTTTGCAGCCTGCATTTGCCCAGCCAGTAATTGTAGCAATCCATAAACCGTCAGCCCCAGCGTAAGCACATACAATTCTTTTTCAAAACATCAACAGAAGTGCTATTATACCAGAACAAAAGCAATGTAAGCGAAAGACCGATTATCGTCCACAACAACCCCTTTTTATAGAAAGCGGCTGCCGGTGTTTTGATGTGGCGTACATCCTGTTCCCTGATCTCGCCAAAAGTTTTCATTTGTTCTGGTGAATATTCACGGGTAGTAAATACGGTGTAAGCAACAGCGGCAATAAACACAACACCACCTGCAATAAATGAAAACCGAACAGAATCCGGAACCACGCCCGCAGGTGCTTCATTATTTACACCTAAGGAAGTAAGAATGGCAGGAAGAAAAAGATGAAATGACGGCACCCAGTCCTATAAAAAAACTCTGTGCAGCAAATCCCTGGGTACGTTGCGAATCTGGTAACATATCGCCTACAAATGCCCGGAAGGGCTCCATGGCGATATTGATGGCAGCATCCAGCATCCAAAGCATGATAGCGGCCACCCACAACGCGGTAATATTGGGAAATACAAACAAAGCCAGTGAAGCAAAGATGGCTCCCAACATAAAAAACGGTCGACGTCTACCCCATTTCCCCCACCAGGTATGATCACTGATATGCCCAATTACCGGCTGTACAATCAGGCCGGTTAGTGGTGCTGCTATCCACAAAATGGGAATGTCTTCAATCTCCGCTCCAAGGGTTTGGAAGATGCGACTCACATTGGCGTTCTGCAAACCAAATGCAAACTGGATTCCGAAGAACCCGACACTCATATTGATGATTTGCGCCAGCGTCAAACGGGGCTTGGTACTCAAAAGAGATGGCGAGGGTAATGACATGACAAGCTTTTAGCAGTTAGAAACGAAAGATACAACAATATGTAATAAGTACACAAAGGTAGAAAATCCTTTGGGCCTTAAAGACAAATACCTTTCAGGTATGTGCCTGAAAGGTATCAATCGGGAATTGTTCTTAAAAATTAAATCACATAGCCATTGGGAATGACTGCTCCTTTTTTCACAACAACAATTCCGTCTTTTATGGTGTAAAGTGCATGGTCGGTATTTTCCAAATGGGTACCGCCATTGATTCGAACATCATCGCCAATACGGCAGTTTTTGTCGAGGATCGCGTTTTTAATATAACAACGGTTTCCAATTCCAAGTAATGGAATGCCCCTTGCCTGGTCAAGCGCGATATCCTGCAGGGTTTCATAATAGTCGTTACCCATAAGGTAAGAATTCACAATCGTGCTACCATGACCGATTCGTGAACGAATACCCACCACACAGGTGTCCATTCGCGAAGCGTTAATGATTGAACCTTCGGCAATAACCGTTTTTTCCAGTGTGGTACCGCTTACTTTTGCTGGTGGCAGCATACGTGCGCGGGTATAAATGGACCGGTTGTTATCAAATAAATTAAAATCAGGAAGGTCAGATGTCAGTCCTAGGTTGGCTTCAAAAAAGGAATAGATATTACCAATATCCGTCCAGTAACCATCGTATTGATAAGAAGCAACTTTGCATTGTTCCAGCGCCTGTGGAATGATTTCCTTTCCGAAATCTGTGGCATCCGCGTACAGATTCTGCAGGTAATCCATCAACAGGTTACGGTTGAAAATATAAATGCCCATTGAGGCCAGGTATTTACGACCCGCCTGTCGCATGTCGTCGCCAGTATCACTCTCCCAGTCTTTTAATAATTCTTTCTTTGGCTTTTCGATAAACGATGTGATCAGTCCGTTTTCATCTTTTTTCAAAATCCCAAACTCCGGAGCTTCACGATCTCCTACTGGTATCGTGGCTATAGAAATATCAGCACCGGTAGCTTTATGGTTATCCAACATCTCCTGGAAATCCATCTGGTATAACTGGTCGCCGGAAAGAATCAGAATATAATCGCTGTCAAATGGAGCAATATGCCGCAAACTTTGTCGTACCGCATCCGCAGTACCCTGGTACCATGTTGGGTTATCAGGCGTTTGTTCTGCAGCAAGAATATCAACAAATGCAGAACTGAAAGCACTGAAGTGATAAGTGTTCTTGATATGCCTGTTGAGTGAAGCAGAGTTAAACTGAGTAAGAACAAACATCCGATTGATACCGGAGTTCATACAGTTAGAAATCGGAATATCAACCAGTCGATATTTTCCCGCGATGGGAACGGCAGGTTTTGAACGGCTTGCAGTAAGCGGATACAACCGGGAACCGGCGCCACCTCCCAAAATCACACTGACTATTTCTTTTGATATAGACATGACAAACGGGCTTTAGTAATTGAGCCAAAAGTTAAGTAAGAAATACTTATGAACACGCAGGCTATGAAAATAAATAGCCGATTATTTTAATGACTGATAGATATCAATATACTGTTGTGCCGAACCATCCCAGCTATGATCGATGGTCATCATATGCGAACGCATCCATTGGTACAGGTCGGGACGGTGTTCGTACAGGTTGATGGCGCGGCCAACTGAATAAGTGATATCATTCACAGTTGGTTGGTCAAACCGGATGCCATAACCCTGCCAGTCTCCAAAATCTCGTATCGTATCTTTTAATCCGCCCACGCTTCTTACCATAGGTACTGTACCATAACGCAACGCATACATCTGGTTGAGCCCACAGGGTTCAACGCGACTGGGCATTAGCAGAAAATCGGCACCCGCATAAATCATATGGCTCAACGGCTCACTATAACCAATATAAGAGTTGTAATAACCGTGGAATTGTTTGCGCATATGATCCAGTTCTTCCTCAAGGTGCGCTTCTCCAGATCCTAACACTAAAAAGTTGGCTTTACCATGATGGTGGTAAATAGATTGCGATATCGCTTCCGGCAACAGATCGGCAGCTTTTTCTCCTACCAGTCTGCCAATAAACGCGATCAAAGGTTTATCAGGATCCAGGTCAAACTGACCGCAAACTTCTTTTTTGTTTTTTTCTTTCCTTTTTTCTACCAGTTCGCGGTCGTAGTTTTTGGCAAGAAAATTATCTGTTTGTGGATCCCAGACCTGTGTATCAATTCCATTCAGAATACCCACACTCTTCCCTCTTTCATATTCAAACAGGTTTTCCAGTCCGTTTGCGGATTCTCTTAATTCATCGAGGTAACTATGGCTAACAGTTGTTACTTTCCATGCACACTTCACCGCCGATGCCATTGGGTTGATGGTATTGTTCCAGTCGAGCATACCCCAGTTCCAGCTGTCGTAAGCTGGCAGGTAGTAGTATTTGTCCCAGCCAATCCATCCCTGGTACTGACCATTGTGTACGGTAAAAACAGATGGGATTTCAGCAAGGCTGTTGCGGAAAGCAAAACAATACTTCATCATGAACGGTATTAACCCGGTATGATGATCGTGACAATGTATTACATCGGGCTTATGCGACCATTTACTGATCCAGTCGCACACCGCTATCTGAAAAGCCAGGAATCGTTCGGTATCATCGTCGTATCCATAAATCTTTTCGCGATCAAGTAGTCCATTGATATCTACGAGATAAAGATCAAACCCGAGTTTGTTTGTTTTTTCGCGGATGACGCTGTAATGGAACCAGTGTGAACCAAGATTCTGGCCACCTTCATGTACCAGTTCCCACTGGTTATTATATAAGAATTTTGTGCGGTACATGGGCATAACCACTTTAGCTACATGACCCAATTCCTGTTGATATTTGGGCAGGGCTCCAACTACATCTCCCAGTCCGCCAGCTTTGGCAACCGGGTAACATTCCGCTGCTACATGTATAATTTCCATTGCACGATTTTTAAGTAATAAACATTCGTCATCAAATTAAGTTGTTTTTCCTAATGCCCGTTCGGATTGAATTAAAAATTTTTCGCTAGCTGAAAACTGTTTATTTTGAGGCCTTAAATTAAAAATGAACGCATTGCTATGAATCAACAGGCAAAGATACCAACCAACTATGGTGCGTTAGGAACGCTGGTAACCGTTTTCTTCTTTTGGGGTTTTATTGCAGCATCCAACAGCATTTTCATTCCTTTCTGTAAAACACATTTTAATCTCACACAGTTCGAATCACAATTGATAGGCTCTGCATTCTATGGTGCCTACTTTATTGGTTCACTTGTGTTGTTTTTACTTTCCAATGTTTTGGGATATGATATCCTGAACCGTATTGGTTACAAGAAAGGTATTATATATGGCCTTTTGATTTCAGTGGTGGGTGCACTGCTGATTATCCCTTCTGCCAATGCAAACTCATTCCCGGCGATTCTTGCTGCATTCTTTGTGGTGGCGCTTGGGTTTTCGCTGCAGCAAACCGCTGCACAGCCTTTTGCCATCGCATTAGGCGATCCTGCAACCGGTTCGCATCGCCTCAACCTCGGTGGTGGTGTTAACTCGTTTGGAACCACATTGGGGCCTATCATCGTAAGCTATTTCCTCTTCGGTGCAATAGGAACTCCTGAAAAAGAAGTTACTGTTTCCAACATCAATACACTCTACCTTATTGTTGCCGGTGTATTCGTCGCAGTTGCCGCGTTCTTTGCCATTTCTAAACTGCCTTCCGGCAAAAACGATGAACCATTTGAAAAAAGGAAATAAAGCAGCCGGTTCATTAATCGCGATGCTGGGCGTGATAACGGCAGTTATCATTGTTGGCCAACTTACGGAAGTTCCCAAACTGCCTTTGTTGTTGATTACACTTTTGTTTGTGGTGGGTATTTTGTTTTATTCAAACGCCCAGGCACAAAAAACATCAATTGGCTGGGGTGCCATGAAATATCCGCAACTGATATACGGCATGCTGGGCATCTTTGTTTATGTGGGCGTGGAAGTTACCATCGACAACAACTTCGGTGCTTTGTTGAAAACACCGGGTTATATGACTGAGTTAGGCCTCGATGAAAGCGAAATCTCGCACTATATTTCTTTGTATTGGGGTAGTTTAATGATTGGTCGCTGGACAGGTGCCGTGAGTGTGTTTAATTTAAAAGGCACTGCCAAAATTATTGCGCGTATTGTTGTTCCGTTCATTGCCTTTGCGGTCGTGTTATTGGTAAACCGCGCTTATGGTAGCGATGTAAGTGATGTTTACGGTTATGCTGTTTGCGTGGCTATTGCAATTGCTGCCTTCTTTTATGGCCAGGAAAAACCGGTTAAAACTCTTGTGACGGTTTCTGTACTTGCTGCAGTGGCTATGTTGATTGGTGTTGCTACTTCAGGACTGGTTTCGGTGTATGCGTTTATGGCGGGTGGTCTTTTCTGCTCAGTAATGTGGCCCTGCATTTTTGCGCTGGGTGTTGCTGGTTTGGGCAAGTACACCAGCCAGGGCTCTGCGTTTTTGATTATGATGATTCTGGGTGCAGCGGTAATTCCACCATTACAGGGTTCACTGGGCGATATGTCTGCGATCGGCATGCATAATTCTTACCTCCTGGCAGCAGCTTGTTTTGTATTCCTGGCATGGATGGGTATCAAAACGAAAGCAGTGCTGAAACGCCAGGGACTGGATTTTGATAACCAGATAGGTGGCGGACACTAGAAATTCGATTCATTGCTTCGGCTATCATACGAAAACCTGTAAGGGCCTCTAACCTTTACAGGTTTTTCTTTTAAAACCGGTTGGGACCGAATCACTCCTCCGGATTCACGCATTTACTTCGTACATTTAAGCCCGGATTTTCGCACGGCGAAAAACGTTAGAGGTTTTGGCATTTTGGTTTTACATTAGAGGACCTGAGAATATAGTAAACGACAATCCCGACCCCTATACGGTTTCAAATTGCAAAAACCGGTTTTATTAACGAATACCCCACACTAAACAAATGGCTGATAATTCGATTGTACGTGAACAACTGGCTATAGGAATTGATATTGGCGGCACCGGAACCAAATTTGGCATCGTTGATCATGATGGTAATGTGCTTTTCAATGGAGAAATCAGTACCCGCACGCATGACGATGTAAATGGTTTTATCAACGAACTGCATGTTGAGTTGTCGAAATTGATTGAGAAAGCAGGAGGCATTGGCCAGTTTAAAGGAATAGGTGTGGGTGCTCCAAATGGCAACTACTATACGGGTACTATAGAATACGCTCCTAACCTTCCGTGGAAGGGCATTATTCCGCTGGCAAAACTGATTGAAGCGAAATTCAAGCTGCCAGTTACGCTTACCAATGATGCAAATGCTGCAGCCATCGGAGAAATGATGTATGGTGCTGCAAAAGGTTTGCGCGATTTCATCATGATAACCTTAGGAACAGGTGTGGGAAGCGGTATTGTGGCGAATGGTCAGTTGATTTACGGACATGATGGATTTGCGGGCGAATTAGGTCATACGATTATTATTCCCGATGGAAGGATGCATCCGGGAACAGGCAAGCGCGGATCGCTCGAGAGCTATGCCAGCGCTACTGGTGTAAAATATACAACCATTGAGCTGCTGGAAACAACCACAGAACCCAGCATGCTACGCTCTATACCAAAAGAAGAAATTGATTCCAAAAAAGTATACGAAGCGGCTATCCAGGGCGACGCACTCGCCCGTCACGTATACGAGTACACAGGACGCATCCTGGGGCTTGCGCTGGCCAATGCCGTTATGTTCTCCAGTCCATCAGCGATCGTGCTTTTTGGAGGCCTTACAAAAGCCGGGGACCTGATCTTAAAACCCACGCGCGAACACATGGAGGCCAACCTGATACAAGTATTCCAAAACAAAGTCAAAATCCTGATCAGTCATTTGAAAGAATCAGACGCTGCTATTTTGGGAGCCAGCGCCCTGGCCTGGGAGAAACGCTGATTCAATCATCTTACAAATAACAAAACGAATAAAGGGTTGCGTAAACAACCCTTTATTCGTTTTTGATATACTTGCTTGACGAGAAAAAATTACTGTCCGGCAAAGTCTGCCAGATCCGACTATCGGTAATCGACCATCGATCTCGTATTATTATCTTACCACCGCCATTTCGATCTTCACCGCATCGGGGTGGTCGAAAGAAGCCATGGTTTTTGCCAGAACTGTGGTGATCATTGCTGCAGCAGCCAGCGACAGGCTAATAAGCAGCACAGGGTAAACGAGCCTTTTCATGGAGTGAATTTTAGGATTAGCACGCAAAATTGTGCCAATTCGCGACACTTCCAAGTTTTGCGCCCTTTTTCTGGTCTAACTAAGGGTTAAACCTTTTTTTAATTAGTAAAATTGCGGGTATGGGGCGTTGTTTTCCCTCTTTATCGGAGGGTTTGATGGTTTCCCGGCCATTTACCAGCAGGCTGCTGCTACCACCTCCATCAAGGTTTAACGCCTCCACGCAACCCAGTTCCACCAGCATTTGGGCCAGCTGGGTAAGCGTGGCACCGGCCGCCAGGCCCGTGCGCCGGCCTTCCACTACCAGAAAAATTACATGGCCATCACCGGTGTAGCCAACCGCTGTACGCGGATGCCGGTCGTCTATAGCTTTGCCTGCAAACTTCAATTCTTCGTTATTATACACCGCCACTCGCCCATCCTGCACCAACACGGGCCCTCCTGCCACCGCGGTCTGCATTCTCCATCTTTTCGGTTTGCCGGCACTGCGATCCAGCGTTTGCCTGATTTCACGCATGTTAACTTTGACCTTTTTACCTGTTATCGTTTTCGACAACACATAGTTTTGCCAGGCCCGCACTTTGTTGGTACTGCTGTCGGTAAACACCCAGGCAACGTCTGGCTTCCGTTTGCGGTTGATGCCAAAACTTCCGGCAAGAACATAACGGTAGTTACTATCTTTTTTCTGGAAAATGTTGTGAACGTTATATGCCAGCAATTTTCCATCACGCATTACAAGTCCCAGGTTGCGGTTGGTTTCAAAACTGAAGAAGCTGCAGTTCATAATCGCAATCGCATCCGGATGTCGCTGTTGAAACTGATCGGGAGTCAGCCTCCGTCCATCCGTTGTATCAGTTGTAAAAATGAGATCACGGTCGCGAAGGTTTGCTTTCAGGTAATAAGCGATGCCGGGTTCCCCCGCAACGCTGTCATAACTCCTGTACACCTGCACCGAGGCCGGCAGTTCTCCGAACAATGAATCAACCCGCTGCCAGCGTAACTGTGCCTGCAATGGATTCGAAAAAATAGTGAATAATATAAAGGCAGCTATTGTTCTTAACAACATCAGCAGGAAATCTTTTTAAAACGTCTATGTAAAAATAAAGTGAAAGGAACCTGTCAGTTAATCAGGGTTACGGAGCCTTTCATCTGGTACACTTTCCCGGCATAGTCAACAGCCTGCAGGCGCCAAACGTATACACCGGTTGGCTGCAAAATACCATTGATGCGACCATCCCATCCGGCACCAGGTGTTTTGGTGTGGAATACTTCCTGTCCCCATCGGTTGTACACTACAAAATAATCCAGTTGACGGATACCAACGAGATAGGGTTGTATCCTGTCGTTACGTCCATCGCCATTAGGCGTAAAACCTGTAGGTACATACACATTCGATCCCTTAAAGATGGTGATATTGATCTCATCCGTATCTGTACATCCTTCGGGTGTAGTAACTGTTAATGTGTAAGTAATATCATCATCCAGTACACCTATCGGATTTGCAATACCGGGATCATTCAATCCGGTTGCAGGCGACCATTGATAGGAACCACCGCCTGTTCCAATTAACTGAAACGGATCATTTCTGATAAAGATCGTGTCATTGCCGGCAAAAGCCACAGCCTGGTTAATGAAAAACGGTGTAGTTGCGGTGTTTGATGTACAACCATTGCTGGCAACAGCCACCAGCGATGCATTATAATCACCAGTAGAATGATAAACATGTTCAACATTCTGTCCGCTGGTTTGGGTACCATCGCCAAGTGTCCACTTCCATTGAGAAATGCTGGTGGCATTATCGATTTGTATACCTGCGTGTGTTACGGACAAATCAATACATCCATCATCGATTGTGGCATCAATTACTGGTGATGGAAGTATCATAAAATTGCGGAGAGCCCTGGGCGATATGCAACCATTTGCGCTCTCTACTTCCAGTTCCAACTGGTAGTTGCCCGCCTGCAAACCGGTTAGTTGGGGGACTTGTGAATTACTTACCAAAGCGCCATTTAGGAACCAGCGCCATTTGGATATCGCACCTACGCTTACTGAAGAACTTTCAGTAATGCGCGGCGGTAAACCCGAACAGGTATCGTACACTTCAAAAGCAGCTACCGGAAAATCACCAATCGAAACAATGGTGCGCAATGTATCGCTATCGCATCCATCAAATCCTTTAAGGGCCAGCTTCACCGTATAGATGCCGGGATCAGCATAAACTTTAGGAGGCGGATTTTGCAATGAGCTGGTAGTTCCGTCGCCAAAATCCCAATGGTATGCACTGATTGGCGCGAAGGCTTCCGATGTATTGGAAAACACCACCGGTTCTCCATCACATCCTGCATTATTGCTGAGGCTGGTATTAAAAATGGGCGAAAGGGCTGTGCAAAACTGCTGGCGGTTATTGCTGCCACCCGTTGCAGCGGTAAATCCCCAGTAAACGAGTGGGTTATTATTAAAGATCGTTGCGACCATATCCACTTGCGCTTCTACACGCAGGCTACCATCGAAGTAAGCACGTATCCATTGCGTAACGGGATCCCAGGTAATGCGGAAGATATGCCAGGCGCAGTCCTCAATATTGTCACTTGTCGCGGAAGCCCGAACGGGCCCGGCAAGGTCTGTTCCATGCGACAATACACCGTTTGCCTGAATACTGATATGATCAAAAACAGGGTCGTTGTTCTCCACGTTTTGCCAGGTATCCAACAAAATCCCTACAGAGGGTTTTACACCATCGAAACCCATGCCACCACCCGAAGCACCCAGACTGGTGCTCATTTGTTGCAACATAAACACAATGCCATCGGCACCCGCTTCATCTTTACAACCCAGGTTTACGCTAAATCGAAAATCGAATGGATTATTGAGGTCGAAAAGTGTTTTGTTCCACGCACTGCCGCTCTGGAAGTTTTCTTCATTCGTCAGTGTATAACAGTTACACGAATTAGCTACAGCATTACCATTGAGCTGATATTGTTGCGACCTGCCGAAAAAGAGCCAGGAATAAAAATCCTATGATAAAAAGGGAACGAATGACAGGCATGCAGAATGTAGGTCAGTTTAGATTGGTAAGGCCTGTAATTTAACACGAATTACCGAGCTAAGCAAAACGACATCATGCGAAGTCATGTTTTGCATTACTAAGCAATTCTCCGATTACAAAATTCTTCGACCAAAGTGCAAAAGATAGCGATTAAGATGTCTTGCTGGCTTGCCACTGCGTGCGACCATATCCGGGAATCACATGCTTTTCGCTGTGATAAGAAGAACGAACCAGCGGGCCACTTTCTACATAATCGAGTCCGAGTTGGTAACCGATTTCGCGGTATTCAACAAACTCGTCGGGATGAACAAAACGTTGAACAGGTAAATGTCGCTGTGTTGGTTGCAGGTATTGACCGATCGTAACCACATCGCAGCCATTGTCGCGCAGGTCGGTAAGCGTTTGAATGACTTCTTCGCGTGTTTCACCAAGCCCCAGCATGATGCCACTTTTTGTACGGCTGCCGCCATCCTTCAACGTGCGGATCACTTCCATGCTACGCCAGTAGCGAGCCTGGATACGAACCTGGCGTGTAAGGCGTTCGACGGTTTCAATGTTGTGTGAAACAACTTCCGGAGCCGCATCAATTACACGTTGTATATCTTCTTTTTTTCCTTTGAAATCAGGAATCAGCGTTTCGAGTGTTGTGTCGGGGTTTAAAGCTTTTACGGCACGGATGGTGTTTTGCCAGATGATGGATCCACCATCTTTTAATTCGTCACGATCTACCGATGTAATTACCGCATGTTTCACTTTCATCAGGTGAATGGCTTCGGCCACACGCTGTGGTTCATCCCAATCCACCGGTTCGGGGCGGCCTGTAGCCACGGCACAGAACCCGCAACTCCTCGTGCACACATTTCCCAGGATCATGAAAGTTGCCGTTCCGGCACCCCAGCATTCACCCATATTGGGGCAATTGCCGCTTTCGCAAATAGTATGCAGCTTATGCGTATCTACCAGTCCACGAACATGCTTATAGCTTTCGCCAATAGGCAGTTTAACACGTAACCAATCGGGCTTCTTAACGCGGGCAGGAGCAGCACCACCAGAGCAGGGAGCAACGGGAATTTCAGACATAGGGGCAAAAATACGAAGGTTAAAAGAAATAGCAAGAAGCGTCAAAACTGCGGGAAGATTATGCCATATTGAGGCACTACCCTATTGCTAAGTAGTTATGTTTCAACGAAGCGGTGCCCGCATCACTTTCGTTTACCAAACACAATGGCTACATAACCCTGGAAAAACATTTGTGGTTCTTTTTGATATAAAAGAATGGGTATTTTAGAACCATACGCTTCGAGACTCATACCAATTTCAAGGGCAGATACAGTTTCATTGTAGCGGCCATAATCGAAGCGCATACCCACTTTTGCAAAGGCACCCGGCTTCACTTTAATTTCGCCCCAGCCTTTTCCGAGCCCGCCACCAGCAATTACGATGCTTTTATCAACGAAATCGATACTGTCTTCCACGCTGTACTTGATATATTTCTCTCCACCATTCTGCAGGTCATCCACTCGAATATAATAAGGACGCAACAAGCCCAGTGAAATACCGGCATTCCAGATACCAGTAACTGCTACGCCGTTTTTATTCCCTTTCTGACCAAAAATATATTGTTGGCCATAACCGAGTGTTAAGGGATAAAAGTAGTTGCGTTTGCCAAAAATATAGGGGTTGCCGAATATGAATGCGTTGCCGAATAATTTCTCTTCACGTACGTGTTTGGATTCAGTAAGGTCGATGCGGAAGACTTCAGATTTACGATTGGTCTTCATCTTCGCCATTTCATAAAAAATACCATACCCGTTCGTGCGTAATTGAATACCGAAGACACTTTGTTTCTGGTAAACCAGTACACCTTCTTCGGCCTGGCGTACCAGCTCGTTGATCTTTTGCTTCTTTAGTTCTTTTTTTCTCTCGTTTCTCTTCCGCGGAGCTTTGTGCCGATGCGGCAAAAGAAGCAACCAGGGCTACTACCAGTAAGAGGCTTATTTTATTCACAAAACGGTGCATGAATGATTGTATAAATTTTCCAGGAATGTTCCCTCGCAGTAAACAGTCAATAATAGCGAAAAGTTGCCTTACGTGCGTGGGCTACGCGTAACGATAACGTAAATTTAGGAAAAAGAAACAAAATGGGTGCCGATTCAAATTGAACCGAAAATCTATGTCATGCACCAGTTATTTGTCGAGCCAGTCTTTAAAACATGTCACACGTTTGCGGCTCACGATCACATCCCGATCGGCCGGTGGGTTAAGGTAGAGTTTTAAACGATTCCCGAAATAAGCATGTATATCTTTTACACAGAGCAATGAGATAATAAAAGAGCGGTTGATCCGGAAAAATTTCGCTGGTTCCAGCAGGCTCTCCAGTTGTTCGATCCGGTACTCGAGCAGGTATTTCTGATTATCAAATGTGCGAAGGAAAATAAATCGCTCCTGCGAAAAGAAATAAGCGATCTGATCAACCGGAATAGAAAGTAAACGTTGTCCCTGCTTTACCAAAAAACGTTTTTTAAAAACGGTGCCGGTAGTTTTGCCCCCTTCGTTTGCAAGTTGTTCAAAATTTACCAGCCGTTCTTCAATACCTGGTAAATGGTCGAGCAGGTGTCGAATGGTTTTGTATCGCAGTGCCTGGAAATTATATTCCGACCCGGGAGATGTAAGCGTAAACATGGCTTTGGTACCGGGCCTGCGATTCACTCCCATGTTTTCAATTGCCGCATCATTCGCAAGAATCAGATCTGGAATGGCATTTTGATTTAACCACTCTCCTGCAACAAATGCCTCTCCGGAAACACCCGTAACCTGTATCTCCTCATCCAATTCATAGAGTAGTTGTCTGATCTTCTCCACCACCCCCTTTTCGTATTCAATCACCAGTACATTCATAAAAACCATTGTCCGTAAAAAGGACAAATTTTAAAATGTTCTAATCGAAATCAAAGCATTAAAAGCACCAATTGCCGAAAGAACTGAATGAAATGAGGAAACACCACTTGTACCTTAAACCATCCACCATCCACCATCTTCCATCTCCCATCCTCCATTCTCCATCCTCCATCCTCCATTCTCCATCCTCCATCCTCCATCCTCCATCTCTCAATCAAAGCATTTCATTCACATATTCGTGCCGCTGCTGCACATTGAGTTGCAGAAAAAAAAAGAGCTCACTAGTTTGAACCTGTTAATATCAAATTATTCGCCGTGTTCATGAAGGGCGGGAGTCGAATCGGGATTCCTGCCCAATTTTGATAACGACGGATCCACTATCCAAACCTAAACCACATGAAGAAAAACTACCGGCTGGTCATTATGGCCATGCTGTGCCTGCCCCACATTGTCAGCGCACAATGTATCATTCCTCCACCTCCCCCACCCGCATGTACGGGAACCGAATCACTGGTATTGTCGGACGAAACATTAAACGACGGCGTCACAAAATGGTTTTACGGCGCCACCACCACCTTTAATAGTCTTACATTGAAAGGAGGTACTTTAATTGTTTGCGGAGACCTTACAGTCGACAGATTTTATCTTGAAAGCGGAACCATTTATGTTCGTCCCGGCGCAAGATTTGTTGTCGGCTCCGGCATTGGCGAGGGCATTATCGTACGCGGCAACACTGCCATTTATAATTATGGTACCTGTGAGATTTTACGGAACCTTTCATTGGAAAGTGGCGCATCCAGCGCATCCAATCCAAATATTGTCATCAATGCAACGCCCACTTCCGTGTTCCGTATGCCAAGCCAGTATCTTGTTATTAATGATCCTTACTCGTGGTTTGTAAACAATGGTGAAGCAGAATTCTGGGGAACGATTCAGGAAACGCTGTCAGTACCCGGTGCCATTTGTTTAGGTGATGGAAGTACAACCAACATGGCTGTATTGATCAACAAAGTTAATAATGGATATACGGTGCCTACGGGTTCTGCATGCTTGCGCGTAAGGCAATACTCGCAATTTTATGGCGCATTAACTGCGCAATCTGGTTTACGTGCATGCCTGGGATCGGGTCATGCAACTGACATGGGATGCGCGCCCTGGGGTTGTACACCCAACAACTGGGGAGCGGCTACACTTCTCACCGATTGCACTTCCTGTGGTTCGTTTGCCGTTTTGGAAATAAAAATTTTCGACGAACACATCTCCGCTCTTCGCGATGGCCGGAACGAAATTCGCTGGCGATCGGAAAACGCTAGCGTTGGCGGACGATTCCGCATTCTCCGTTCTACCGATGAAACTGCTTTCACTGCTATCGACTCAATAACCGTAACAGCTACCAATTCTTCACATTTCACTTATATCGACAAAGCCCCCGCTGCGGGCAAGAATTTCTATATGATCCAGTATACACACCCAGAGCAAGGGCATGTTGCCAACAGCAAGACGTTAAAAATACACACTGATTATAGCACCTCGATTCTTGTTTACCCTGTACCATTCAACGACCAGTTCACAATTCAATATAATCCCGACCTTATGCCTGACCAGATTTTGCTGACTGATATCGCAGGCAGGAACGTTCGGATTCTTTGGTACAAACTTCCACAGGCCGGCCAGATCAGAGTTCAGGTTTTAGACGCACTTAAAGGAGATTTGTATTTGATTCATGTAAAGACTCCGCAATCCGTAATTTCAAAAACATTGTTCAGAAACTAAACTGTCTTTTTCAATAAAAAATTTCCAATGCTGCATTCCAGGCAACGATGTTGTTCACAGTATCGCTTTTTCATCTCAAGCAATGCCTGTGAGTCGGCAGAAGATTCAACCCTGAATCCGGCCAGTTGGAATGCATGCACTATATGATTTTTCTCCGCTTTAATCTCATCTAACCATCCCAACGCCTTTTCCAGCAGGCGCTGATCATGATGTTGCTGTCCATAGGCAAATACAAGGGGGACTGCCGTATTGACAATTATATTGTCGGCGAGCATATCCCCCATTTGCTTTTGCAAATGGGCAGATTCTTCGTCAAACCGATAATGTGTATCCCAGTAACTACTCGCACTCACGTTTAACATTTCACGCATTTCCTTTACACTTTCCCCGTCACGGAATTTGGTAAACAGTCTTTGTGTTCGACTCATTAATCCTGCCAGTTGCGATAGTCTGATTCCCGGAAAATTTACAGGTCGCATGCGCAAATACACACAGGGAATGGTGATGGGTTGAACTTTCAACTTTCGGCTTAATGCATAGTATTCTTTCTGCAATGAACGTGGATAGTCTTCATGGAAACGCCCTTTCAACAGTCCGGCCTGTCCCATTAATAACGCTTCCAGTTTAAACCGGTCATGGCTGATCCTGGCAATCTGGGTATGAGGAATCGTTTGTGCCATCGCTTCAAAAGCATCGGCGTTCAGCCGCATTCCGAAATTTCGGGCCAGCATTCGCCAGCATACTTCATCCCAATCGTTTTTGGTTTGGATCAATACTTCATCCAGTTCCAGCTTCCGTCGGTAAAGGCGTTCCGTCAATAATCTTTCACGCCAGCTTAACCAGGCCAGTTCGGGAACGGGCTTGAAGATATCTTCACAGGGAATAAACAACTCCTGGTGCATGAGCCGTTCGTACTGTTCGAGCAACAACCCTGATATCCGCCCTTTTAATTCTAAAACGGGAATGTCGTTCACGGCAACATCGTGTTCCCATACAACGTGGAGGATAACCGCATCATAATTGGGATCTCCCGCATGGCCATGTCGGCTCCAGTCGGAACTACGCATATGCAGTTCCACCGTGCCAGCCCAAACCACGTCTGCGATCTTTAATCGCGCATGATGGAAATCCGGCCCCTGGTTAAAGTTCCACGTACCCGGATGCAGCATTTCAATCGGCTCGCCATCCGTTGTGCAAAGTTCCGATGCGTTGAAGTACTGATACTGCCAGATATACTGCAGCAGTTGTTCGTTGAGGTATAAGGTCATCTGTTTCACCTGCCAAATGTAGAAGGACGGCGGCACGTAAACAGGTTGTTTTACACAACAAACCGCGTGAAAATAACGGAGCTTACGGTTGAATTTCACGCAGCAGCCGGCTGACACGGCTCACAGGCAGGCCCATTACATTGTAAAAATCACCCTTGACAGATTTGATTCCCACCACACCTATCCATTCCTGGATGGCATAAGCGCCTGCTTTATCGAAAGGTTTATAGTTGTCAACATAGAACCGGATTTCCGCCGGCGATAATTCATGAAAAACAACATCCGTAGTATCGGAGAAACTCCATTCTTCGCCGCCACGACGTACCACTACGCCCGTGATTACCTGGTGTTGATTTCCCGAGAGGTCAGATAAAATTGCAACCGCATCTTCGGTGTCTTTGGGTTTACCGATGATGCGGTTTCCAAGGACAACAATTGTATCAGCCGCAAGCACCACCTGATCTTCGTTAAGAGAAGAAGCCACTGCCAGCGCTTTATTGCGTGCAATATGAACCGCCACTTCCGCAGGCTGCAACTCCGCAGGATAACTTTCATCCGTTTCCTGCACCTGCACTTTAAAGGGAATCTCTGCCCATTCCAGCAACTGTTTACGACGTGGACTTTGAGAGGCTAATATGATTGGCTTCATAAATAAAAATAGAAAAATGCCATCGATAAGATTCCGGTAAGCATGATCAGTTTGGTTAAGCTGCTTAATTCCCGATAATGTCTCGTCGTAATGGCTTTTGTGAGTTTGAGGAATAAGAAAATCAGGGGAATAAAAATCAAAAGCGCACAATACACGACTGCCATCCACCATTTGAATTGTAAAATATAAACCTGTACCACTCCAAGCATTGCCGCCAACACAATAATCCAAACGGCTGCATAAACTTTTGTAGCATTCGTACCCCAAACAATGGGCATGGTTTTGCAGCCATATTTTGCATCACCGGGCATATCTTCCATATCCTTTACTGCTTCGCGTACGAGGGAAATGATAAATGCAAAACCGGCATATAAAAATGCAAAGCGGAACAATTTGGGCTGTCCGGGAAAACCTGCTCCCCACGCATCGTTAAGACTTACTTTGGAAAAAAAGATGATGAGAATAGTCCATGCTGTTAGCAGGGATATAACCAAATTACCAATGAGTAATTTGCGTTTGAAGGTGGTGGAGTAAAACCAGAGTAACACAACACAGCCAAAGTTGGCAACAATAAGGTACCATTTTTCCCGAACTGGCAAAGCCATTGCTGTTAACAACACCCCGCTGATGCTCAGCATAAAATGCCAGGCGATTGCCCAGCGGCGGCTAATCACTTTGTCTACCACCATTCTTCCGGGCTTGTTTACTTCATCAATATTGATATCAAAATAATCGTTGATGATATAACCCGCAGCTGCGATAAACAGGGAAGCAAAAACGAGGAGAATAAAAGTGGTTGTATCTCCCGGAGTAATTGCACCTTCGTACAGGGGGTGAAATATGCAAAACTGAAAAAGCGTTTGCGTAAGTGCAATAAAAATGAGATTGGGCAGGCGAATCAACCGTAAAAATGCTGCGATCAATCTCATGAACAAAAATTTTTGGCCAAGATACGAAGGAAAGCTGTTTCCCTGTTGATGGATTTAACAACTTTACATACCGCATTATCTGGATGAACAGGTAGCTATCACCGGATCATTGCAGATTATTTCGATGCCGTATGCGTATCTGCGTCCCATAATCCACGGGCTTTCATTAGTTTTTCAAGTATCTCGCGTACACAGCCGTCACCGCCTTTTATATTTGAAATAAATGCAGAAATGGATTTTATTTCTTCCGCAGCATCTGCAGGACAAACAGCCAGTCCCACATTTTTTCATTACCTCCAAATCAGGGATATCATCACCCATAAACAAAACTTCGTCGGCTTGCATACCACGTTCTTTTATTTGTTGTGATAACAACGTCCATTTGTCCCTCACGCCCATGAACACATCTGCAATGCCCAGTTTACTTAAACGGTCGCGCACGGGCTCTGACACTGCGCCGGAAATCACCATTATTTGTAATCCTTTTTTCACAGCTAGCTGCAAAGCATACCCATCGCGTACGCTCATCCTGCGCGCCTGCAATCCATTTTCCAAAACCAATACAGTTCCATCTGTAAGCACTCCATCTACATCCAGTGCTACCAAGCGAATTTTGTTAAACATTCGAGTTGTGTTTTACTTTGATCGATGACCGATGACCTATGACCGATGACCGTTGATCGATGTCCGATGACCGATGACCGATGATCGATGACCGATGATCGACCATCCACCATCCACCATCGATCATCCCCCATCCCCCATCGATCATCTCTACCCCTGAATACTCTCCGTCATCATTATATAAACCTTCTTCAGCTCCGGATGTTTTTCCAGCAACTGAAGGTGCGATTGAACCGTACCCTCATCATGTCGAAGTGCGGGACCTGTTTGTGCCGACTTCGGCGATATGTTATGGATACGTTCTGCTGTTTCATCAATCAGCGGAAGCAATTGACGAAAATCGATTCCTTCTTTTTCACAATAAGTTTGTGCCAGCACATAGAGGTGATTCACAAAATTATTAACAAACACAGCTGCCACATGCAACTTCTGTCGTGCTTCATCTCCAGCTATAGCGGGAACACCCGAAGCGATAGACGAAGCGAGTGCCTGCAAAGCGTTCCTTGCACGATCCGTAGCCCCATCGAAATAAATGGGTATCTCCGGTAGTTGTGGATTCTCGCGTCGCAGACTTTGCAACGGATAAAAAACGCCATAGTGTTCAGTAATCGGTTTTAAAACCGAAGCGCTCACACTGGCTGCTGTATGTGCCACCACTTTACCGGGAAGATTGATCTGGGTAGCAAGTTCAGCAATGGCGTTGTCGGAAACAGCAATAATATACACATCCGCCTCCTGAGTGATCAGGCTTAAGTAGTTGGTGCTTTCTGTATCCCATTCATATGCGAGGGCACTGGCCGCACCTGCCTGGCGGCTGTACACCTGCTTTATTTGATGCCCGGCAGCTTTAAATTTCCTGCCTAACACGGCAGCAGCATTTCCCGATCCCAGAATGACAATATTCATACGTTATCTTTGCGGCCTATGAAATGGCGATACCAACTGGCCTTGCTGGTAATCCGGACAAAATTCAAGATTCTTTCTGCCTTCTCCAAATCGAAAGCAGCCAGCGCTGCATTTGACTTGTTTTGTACGCCCCTTACACGGTATAATGCACCTCTCACGGCAACGTTCCTGGCAGCGGAAAATATATCGTTACAATGGGAACAATTTAATATCCGTGGTTTCCAGTGGAACAGCGGAGCAATTCGAAAGGTATTGATCGTTCACGGATTCCAGTCCTCAGCAGTCAATTTCGAAGTTTATATTCAGCCGCTCATTGATGCAGGTTGTGAAGTTACCGCTTTTGATGCGCCTGCACACGGCGGTAGCAGCGGCAAGCGCGTGAATGTTATTATCTACCGTAATTTTATTCGTTTTATTCAACAACAGTTCGGGCCATTTGATGCTGTAATGGCACATTCCTTTGGGGGACTGGCACTTTGCCTGGCAATGGAAGAGTGGCCAGGAGATAAGGCTCCAAGCCTGGCACTGATCGCACCTGCTACCGAAACCCAGACCGCTGTTGACCAGTTTTTCCAAACCATTCGTTTAAAAGACAAAAAAGTACATGATGCTTTTAACAACATCATTGTAAATATAGGTGGTCGCCCTGCTGAATGGTATTCTATCCGACGGGTGTTGCAATCAAATGATTTTTCTGTTTTATGGATTCATGATGAAAATGATGACATCACGCCCATTGCCGATGCAGAAAACGCCTGGAAGGTTTTGCCCAACATCGAAATTGTTCGTACCCACGGTTTGGGTCATCGGAGAATTTATCGTGATAAAGAGATTGTAAAAACGGTTGTAAATTTTTTGACGAATACGGATGCAGGTTCGTAATCTGGTTTAATTAAAACAAATAAAATGCTGACAATTCTATCTCTTGGTGATTCGTATACTATTGGGGAACAGGTTCCGGCAGAAGAGAATTTTCCCAACCAGTTTGCTGCTTTCTTACGCGCAAAGGGAATTGCTATTGCCGACCCGGTGATTGTTGCTAAAACCGGATGGACAACCGACGAATTACAGGAAGGCATTGATAAAGCCAGCATAACGCCGCCCTATAATATTGTGACCTTATTAATAGGAGTCAACAACCAGTATCGAGGTCGTTCGCTTAGAGAATATAAAATCCAGTTTCAATCTTTACTACTACGGGCAATTGGCTTCTCAGGAAATAAACCGAAGCAGGTGGCGGTGCTTTCCATACCCGATTGGGGTGTTACGCCTTATGCAACTGGTCGTGACCGCGAAAAAGATAACCCTGGAAATAGATAATTATAATAACGCGGCGGCCGAAATCTGCAAGCAGTTGGATATACATTATATATCTATCACCGAAGGTACACGCGAAGCGGCCAATGACTCCAGTCTACTCACAGGTGATGAGCTCCATCCTTCGGGAAAAGAATATCGACGCTGGGCTGAAAAACTCGCCACCTGGTTCGATCAAACCATTGCATTACGACCACAATAGCACCAATTTTCAGTTGGTTTTCAGGGTGTTTGAAGGGTGTGTTTTCAACGATCCTGATCAGCAAATAATCAGTTTCCGAAAAAAATTATTATTCTTGTTCTAACTTGCACCCGCCGGAAGCGGTTTTCGACAGCCCCAACCAGACCGGCGAAAGGGCTGTTATTACATTAATATTTTGTGTGAACATGGCGAAAAACCTTTTGATAGTAGAAAGCCCTGCGAAAGCAAAAACCATAGAAAAAATCCTTGGAAAAGAATTCCAGGTGAAGAGCTGTTTTGGTCATATCCGCGATTTGGAAAAAGCCGGAATGGGCATTGACGTGGAAAATAACTTCGAGCCGCGCTATATAGTTCCCGACGATAAAGAAAGGGTTGTCAAAGAATTACGGGATTTAGCTAAAAAATCTGATGAAGTATGGCTGGCTACGGATGAGGACCGTGAGGGTGAAGCCATCAGTTGGCATTTGTGTGAGGTTTTGGGTCTCGATCCGGAGACGACCAAGCGCATCGTTTTCCATGAAATCACCAAACCTGCGATCAGGGAAGCTGTTGAAAATCCACGACGCCTCGACATGAACCTGGTGATGGCACAACAGGCGCGACGTATCCTCGACCGGATCGTGGGATTTGAGTTGAGCCCGGTTCTATGGCGAAAAATGAGCATGCGCAACAACCTGAGCGCCGGTCGCGTGCAAAGTGTAGCAGTAAGATTAATTGTGGAACGTGAACGGGAGATCAATGCTTTCGATGCACAAAGCAGTTTTAAAGTTGATGCCTGGTTTACAGCCAAAGATTTAAGCGAAAAACAAATTGCGTTTAAAGCGGAAGGTTCCAAATTCAACACCGGAACCGAAGCAGAAGCATTTTTGAAAAGCTGTGCTGGCGCTAATTATAAAGTTACCGACATACAGGTGCGCCCTGGTAAGCGTTCCCCTGCTCCACCGTTTACCACATCCACATTACAACAGGAAGCATCGCGTAAACTTGGATATGGTGTGGCCAGGACCATGCAGATCGCACAACGATTGTATGAGAATGGTTATATCACTTATATGCGTACCGACAGCGTTAACCTGAGTAATACTGCTCTTGGCGACATCACTGCAACCGTAAAAGGAATGTATGGTGAGAAATATCACCAGTTCCGGAAATACAAGAACAAAAACGAAAGTGCACAGGAAGCGCACGAAGCCATCCGTCCCACGTATATGAGCAATCTTACCGTGGAAGAACCGGAATGGAAACGCCTGTATGAACTGATTTGGAAACGTACCATGGCGAGCCAGATGGCAGATGCAGAACTGGAAAAAACGACTGCAAAAATTGAAATTTCGACGAATAAACAGGAACTGACCGCAACCGGTGAAGTATTAAAATTTGACGGCTTCCTGAAAGTGTACAGAGAAGATAAAGATGAGGATGAAATCAATGAAGAGGAAACACAGGAGGGAATGTTGCCGCCGCTGACAACAGGTCAGTCTTTGCCGCTTCGCGAAATGCGTGCGACACAACGTTTCACTCGCCCGCTGCCACGCTACACGGAAGCATCGCTGGTGAAAAAAATGGAAGAGCTTGGCATTGGCCGTCCTTCCACTTACGCACCAACGATCTCAACGATCCTGAAAAAGAGGATACGTAGAAAAGCGGGATAAAGAAGGAACCATTCGCGAATTCAGCGTATATAAACTGGTAAACGATAAAGTTTCGATGGTAAAAGACCAAGAAACAACCGGTGCGGAGAAAGCAAAACTTTTTCCTTCTGATCTGGGTCTTGTTGTTACCGACTTCCTGAAGCAGTATTTCGACGACATCATGGATTACAGCTTCACCGCCCGTATTGAAGAAGAATTTGACGAAGTGGCTGAAGGGAAAATGAAATGGAATAAAATGATCAATGCATTTTATAATCCATTTAAAAAAGATGTTGACAATACCATTGAAACTGCAGAACGAATAAAAGGTGAACGCGAACTGGGAACAGATCCGGAATCAGGCAAACCGGTGGTGGCGCGTATGGGGACGTTATGGCCCGATGGTTCAAATCGGCAGTGCAGATGATGAAGAAAAAACCTCGTTTTGCAAAAATTCCAACGGGGCAAAGTATTGAAACCATCAGTTATGAAGAAGCAATGGACCTCTTCAAACTGCAGGATACATTCGGCCAGCATGAAGGAAAAGATATCTCACTCGGTGTGGGTCGTTTTGGTCCTTATGTAAAATGGGGTGACGAATTTATTTCCATTCCCCGCGGTACGGAATTGGCTTCAGTAGACCTTGACCGTGCTATTGAATTAATTGAGGAAAAGAAAAAAGCAGATGCGCCCATCGCAACTTATGAAGATAAACCAGTAACAAAAGGCAAAGGCCGTTTCGGTCCTTTTATCAAATGGGATGGCATGTTTATTAATGTTCCAAAACGTTATGACTTCGATAACCTGACAAAAGCGGACATCAATGAATTGATTGAAGCAAAAGTTGATAAAGAAGCCAACCGTTTTATTCAGCGTTGGGCTGACGACAAGATCGCATTGGAAAATGGCCGCTGGGGTCCCTTTATCCGCTTTGGCAAAAAAGATGATAAAGATTCCCCGCAAAGCCGACGATAGCAAATACACTGCGGAAGAAGCTGCAAGTTTTAGTCTTGAAGATGTGAAGAAGATGATAGAGATCGAAGTACCAGGTGCTTTTTCGAAGGAAAAAGCCCGTACCAAAAAAGCTGCTACTAAAAAAGCCGCGCCTAAAAAGGCAGCGAAAAAAGCAGCACCCAAAAAAAGCAGCGCCAAAGAAGAAAAAGTAAAGCACACAAATCTCCAGCATGGAAAGAAACTATTGGGAAAGAATAGCGCCCGGATATGACGACGAGATTTTTGATGTGTTGCGCAATGATAAAAAAGGGATATATAAAAAAATCAATTCGTTCCGTTGCCGGCAACGACAAATCGGTAATCGATATCGGTTGCGCTGTTGGCAAATGGTTACCCCTTCTTTCTCCCCTCTTCAAAAGCGTTATGGCGGTTGACATTTCAGCCACCAATCTCAAAATTGCGAAAGAACGGCATCAACACCTGCAAAATGTGAGCTATGAACGTAGCGATATGTCGAAAAGGGAAAACGCATTACAAAGATTTTGATGTGGCCGTGTGCATTAATGCAATCCTGACGGATTCATTGAAAAAAAGAGAAATATTTTTCCAAAACATTACCAACTGTCTTTCGCAAAGGGGCTCATTGATTCTCGTTGTACCCAGCCTTGAATCATGGATGCTGACACGTATCATCCAACATCAATGGAAGTTGGACAAGACCTTGTTTAAAAAGCCATCTACTGCCGTTGCTGCAAAACGTTACCTTGATATTTTGCAGGGAAATGCGGAGATTGATGATGTTGCTACCAAACATTATCTCGGCGATGAAGTTGATCTGTTATTACAACAAAAAAGGTTTCCACGTAGTCGCACGCAAAAAAATTGAATACGAGTGGACGACTGAATTTGTGCATCCTCCCGAATGGCTGCAACAACCCCGTCCGTGGGATTGGATGGTGCACGCGACAGCTTCCTGATACTGTTTTCCCCCCGTGTGGAAAAGTTTAACGATTTGGTTTCCGAAACAATGTTGAACTTGTGGGGTATCTGTTACTATGGACTCAACACGGGAAATATCAGCCTTACTACAATTAATCGATGATCCGGATCAGGAAGTGTTTGATGCCGTGTCGCAGAAGATAGTCGATTACGGAAAACCGATCATTGCCAACCTGGAGCATCTCTGGGAGAATTCACCCGACAGCCATACGCAGGAACGAATAGAAACGCTGATTCACCGTCTGCATTATCGCGACCTGACGGAAGATTTTCATCAATGGAATGTTGCGGGTCATCATGACCTGGTAGTGGGTGCCTTACTTGCCAGCAAGTTTATGTATCCCGATCTGGCTTTTGCACCTGTTCGCCATGAGATAGAAAAGGTGCGGAGAAATATCTGGCTAGAACTGAATAATTATCTCACACCGCTTGAGCAGATCAATATCTTCACTAGCATCCTTTACAGTTATTATGGATTAAAAGGAAATGAGATCAATTACAAGGAGCCGAATGAATTCATGTTGAATAAACTCCTTGAAGCCAAACGAGGCAATCAAATAGGCAATGGAATTTTATATCTCCTGCTTTTGCGAAATGCTCGATATCCCCGTAAGGGCTGTTAATATACCGCGACAATTTATTCTTGCATTTTTCCGCCCGGGCTACTCTGCGGAAAACCTGAAAGACCCACAGGAACTGATCGAGTTTTTTATCGATCCAACAACAGGCCAGGTGTTCACGCATCATGATGTGGAAAGTTACTTCCGCCGTATTGCAATGGACCCGCTTCCCTCCTGTTTCGCTCCCCGAAAAAATAAAGAAGTCATCCAAACGCTGCTGATCGAATTTGGTAAATGTTTTGCCAACGACAAAGACCGGTCGAAGCAGCAGGAGTTGAATGATCTGAGTAAATCGCTGGAATGACTGAAATGTGAAAATGAGAAAATGAGGAAATGTGAAAATGGTAGCGCATCCGATAAAAAATGTGACAACATGATTATGTAAGAAGTTTGCTTTTCTGCAGCCTTCTTATTTCACATTGCCACATTTTATAACAAAATCTATCACGCTTTAATTCATTTTCTCATTTTCTCATTTTCACATTTCCTCATTTTCATATTCAACACTATAGCTCTAACTTCCATCCTTCTCTGTAGTCGCGTTTCACAAACTGATTCGCTTCATCGAAGTTGGTTACTTTCATGTTTTTAGCGTCCCACAGCAATTTCTTACGGCCGAGGTATTTATCATTCCAACCTTTCAGGTTGGGATTTACCATCATCCAGCTGCGGATTGCGAGGTTACCCATTAGAATGCTTTCTGTAAACGGACCTGCGTATTCAAACGGTGAACTTGTTTCACCTTTGCCATAACCAGCAATACAGGCATTCACCCATTGACGGTAATGTCCTTCGGGAACGCGTTTGATGGTTTCTTTGGGCATTGTTTTTTCCTTCATCAGCTTCGTTGGAAGTAAACGCGGATTCGCACCATAACAATCCATCAGCAATTTACCTTTAGTACCTACCAGCAATACGCCGCCATCCCAGTTACCAAACTCTTCTTCGGGCAAAAGTTCATCAGGACGTTGCGGCAGCAATCCACCATCATGCCATGATACTTTGATATTCCCCTTCCCATCTTTACGTGGATAATTGAGATGGATGATAGACGATGGAGGACAGCTGTCAATATAGTTGCCTTCGGCCCACATATCTTTCCAGATATTGGCCACGCTACATTCGGCACTATCCGGATAATCGATAGGCAGAATTCGATAGATAGGATCCATGATATGACATGCCATATCGCCTAATGCACCGGTACCAAACGCCCACCAGCCACGCCAGTTAAACGGAAGATACGCAGGGTTATAGTCGATCTTTTTGGCAGGCCCGAGCCAGAGATCCCAGTCGAGTTCTTTGGGAGTATCAAACTGTCCCTGTGGAGTTGCAATACCCTGGGGCCAAACCGGACGGTTCGTCCATGCATGTGCTTCCTGCACATCACCAATCAACCCGGCATCCACAATTTCTTTTGCTTTGCGAACACCATCGCCAGAACCACCCTGGTTACCCATCTGGGTTACTACCTTGTATTTTTTAGCCGCCTGTGCCAAAATCCTTGCTTCGTAAATATCGTGTGTGAGTGGCTTTTGCGTATACACGTGTTTTCCCAGTTGCATGGCCGCCAGCGTGGCTACTGCGTGGGTATTATCTGGCGTGGATACAGAAACCGCATCGATGTTGTTCTTTTCTTTAGCAAGCATTTCACGGAAGTCCTTATAGTAATTTGCTTTCGGAAAACGTTCGCGTGACTTAACTGCCTGACGGTCGTCAACATCACAAAGGGCAACAATATTTACGTTCGGACTTTTAGCAAATTCAGCAAGATCGCTTTCGCCTTTACCACCTACACCAATACCTGCTATATTCAACTTGTCGCTGGGAGCAATATATCCGTTACCCAGTACGTGCCGGGGCACAATAAAAAAAGCCCGCCGCTGCTACTGAACTATTGCGGAGGAATTTCCGCCGCGACGAGGAAAAAAGGACGTTTCTTCATCTTACTTTTTTTGTTTATTGTTTATGATTCGCAGTTTCAATTTTTATTCTGCTGTCTAAAATACATTTCTTTAACCAGCTTTAAAGGAATCTTTCGCACATTACCATCCCGTTCTGTACGTTCGCTTTACAAAGTTGTTGGCCGGTTCAAAATTCGTAATCTTCATTTCAGGCCCATCCCACAGCAATTGCTTTCTTCCCGGAAAGGTATTATTCCCTTTCTTGTCTTTAACGACATGATTGTAACTCAGTACCGCCAGATTTCCCATCAACACGGTTTCGGTCAACGGGCCTGCTTCCGAAAATGGAGAACTCGTATAGGCACCGTATCCCTTCTTACAGGCATTGGTCCATTCTGTCTGGTGGCCGTCGGCACCACGTGGAACCAGTTCCCTTTCGGGCGCGGGCAGGCTGGTGACAGACATCAGACGTGTAGGTAGCAGTGTTGGGTTGCGTCCCCACCAGCCCAGCCATGATTTTCCCTTTGGATCCTTCAAATAATATTCCTCCGTCCCATTCGCCAAAAGCTTCGTCGGGAAGCAGTTCTGCAGGGCGGCTCGGTTTAATTCCACCATCGTACCAGATCATTTCTACCGCCGGCATGGATTCGCGCGCGGGAAAATGAATATGAATTTTGCTTGATGAAGGATAACTATCGTTGATAAATACTTCCTGAAAAAATCCTGTATATGTTGCAGTCACACTACATTCAACCGATACAGGATATTTTAGTTTCAGCGCGCGATAAGGCACATCCATAAAATGGCAACCCATATCGCCCAGTGATCCGGTTCCGAAATCAACCCATCCCCGCCAGTTCGCTGGAATGTAAAGCGGATTGTAATCGCGTACAGGTGCAGTCCCCAGCCAGAGATCCCAGTTTACCTCTTTGGGTATCGGAAACTTTCCAGTGGGTGACGCAATTCCCTGTGGCCATACCGGACGATTCGTCCACACATGCACTTTTGTTACATCACCTATAATACCTTTTTGAATCCAGGTTTCGATCATGCGTGTATCATCGCCACTTGCACCCTGGTTGCCCATTTGTGTTACCACGCGATATTTCTGCGCCGCTTCAGTCAACTGACGCGCTTCGTAGATATCATGCGTTAACGGTTTCTCCACATACACATGTTTTCCTAACTGCATACAGGGCATTGCCTGAATGGCATGCATATGATCGGGAGTACTGATGATTACCGCATCAATATTCTTTGCTTCTTTCTCTAGCATCGTCCGGTAATCGTGGTAGTAAGAAGCTTTGGGATGTTTTCTGCGTGAATCAATCGGCTGACGGTCGTCCACATCGCAGAGTGCGACTATATTTTCGGCGCCTTTATTCCATGCATTTGCAATATTGACGTTTGCTTTTCCACCAGCACCAATGGCTGCAATATTCAACTTATCGCTGGGAGCAATATAACCACGACCCAGTACATGACGGGGCACAATCATGAAACCCGCAGCAACCATTGCAGATTGTTGAAGAAAACGTCGTCTTCCCACACCCTTCCTTTCATTATTTTTCATATAGCGGGTAAATTTGCAGAAAGTTAAGTTCAGTTTGGGGAATAGGGAAAAAAATGACTTTGTTTTTTACATTTAAAACGTTCGATTTGCACTTAAGCATTCACTTTTCTCCTGCCAGACAACCGACCAGTTAATATATTATCGATTTATGATAATATTTTAGAAAATTGAAATTATAGAACGCACATTTGTTATTATAAAAAAACAACGCTAACACATTTAAAATTCAACACGGAGATGTCTTTAATCACCTGGAATGATTTTGAGAAAATTGATATTCGGGTCGGCACCATACTGGAGGTTCAGGATTTTCCTAAAGCGAAAAAGCCTGCCTACCAGTTGTTGATCGACTTTGGGGAACATATAGGCCACAAACGCTCTTCAGCGCAAATTACTGCGCATTATCAACCGGAAGATTTAATTGGAAAACAGGTTGTGGCTATTGTCAATTTTCCCGAAAAACAAATTGCCAACTTTTTCAGTCAATGTCTGGTGTTGGGCGTATACGATCAGTCAAATGAAGTAATTTTACTGAAGCCAGAAAGGACGGTTGCAAATGGACAAAAAATCGGTTGATAGTAATTATGCCTGGGTGAATTCCCCGCTTGGGTGGATCAGTGTAACTGCGAATGATGACGTAATTACAAGTGTTATTTTTCACGACAACATTGAATTGACGCCTGTAACTCCAGAAAAGATATTCCCTTTACAACATCAGTGTATTCAACAGCTACAGGAATATTTCAATGGGCAACGACGCCAGTTTGATCTTCCATTGGGACAACCCGGAACTTCCTTCCAGGCGGGCGTATGGCAATTATTAACGGAAATTCCCTTCGGAAAAACGATCAGTTATCTTCAACTTGCTCTCCAAACCGGCGACGCCAATGCGACGCGTGCCGTTGCTAATGCTAACGGACGAAACAATATCGCGATCATCGTTCCCTGTCATCGTGTAATCGGAAGTAACGGCGAACTCACCGGATATGCAGGTGGGTTATGGCGTAAGAAATGGTTGTTAGAACACGAGCAGAAACTGGCGCACGGGTTACAAACGCTATTCTAAAAGCGGATTATTCCAGTTCTTTACCGGTAAATGCAAATGGCAATAAGGCAGCGGCAGTGTCGAGAACAATCACTTCTCCCGTTTGTCCGCTCAAAATAATCCGTAAAGGCTGTCTGGTACGGTTTTCAAATTCCAGCAAAGCCTGGCGGCACATGCCGCAGGGCGAAATGGGTATGTTGTGATTTCCCTGTTGGTTTGAATAACTGACGGCGAGTGTTTCAATCGGCATACCGGGAAATAAAGTGGCTGCGTTGCCCAGCAAAACGCGTTCTGCACAAATACCGACGGGATACGACGCATTTTCCTGGTTGCTTCCTTTTACAACTTCGCCATTTTGCATGCGCGCTGCGGCGCCAACATGAAAATGGGAATAAGGCGCATAGGCCTGCTCAGTTACCTTTCTTGCCTGTTCCAGCAATTCCCGGTCAGCCTCAGGCAACTCCCGACAGTCGTCAAGTAATTCGTAGGTGAATTGATGTTTTTGTAAAGACAAGCAGGTTAATATTTAAGGTTATTGAAAATTACAGTCGAACATCGACCATCGATCATCGACCATCGATCATCGATCATCCTCCATCCTCCATCTCCCATCTCCCATCCCCCATCCATCATCCACCATCCAATATTTCGTCCCTTCGGGACTCAAATTGAAAAGGGGGCTTCGGTTGCTACAGATATCCCGTCCCTCCGGGACGGTTCTTTATAAAGCAGAATTCATCGACCATCGACCATCGATCATCGAACATCCCCCATCCCCCATCCACCATCCCCCATCCCCCATCCTCCATCCTCCATCTCCCATCTCCCATCCACATATCGTCCCTTCGGGACTCAAATTGAAAGGGGGCTTCGGTTGCTACAGATATCCCGTCCCTCCGGGACGGTTCTTTATAAAGCAGAATTCATCGACCATCGACCATCGATCATCGAACATCCCCCATCCCCCATCCCCCATCCACCATCCCCCATCCCCCATCTCCCATCCACATATCGTCCCTTCGGGACTCAAATTGAAAGGGGGCTTCGGTTGCTACAGATATCCCGTCCCTCCGGGACGGTTCTTTATAAAGCAGAATGCATCGACCATCGAACATCCCCCATCCTCCATCCTCCATCCACCATCCTCCATCCTCCATCTCCCATCCACATATCGTCCCTCCGGGACGGTTCTTTATCAAGCCAGAATTCATCGACCATCGATCATCGATCATCCCCCATCTATCTCACTTTCCTAAACAACCGCTTCCACCTAGGGCCACCATCCCAGCTAAACCAGATACTCCAGGCTTTACCCACGATTCTGTCTTCGGGTACAAAGCCCCAATAACGGGAATCCTGGGAACCGTGGCGGTTGTCACCCATCATCCAGTAGTAATTCATCTTAAAGGTATAAGAGGTGACTTCATTTCCATTAAGATAAAACTTTCCATCCTTTTGGTAAAAATCATTCCCCTCAAAGCGGCTGATTGCCCAATAGTAAGTAGAATAATTTGCAGTATTCAAAGTAATTGCTTCGCCTTTTTTAGGAATGCGAATAGGTCCGAAATTGTCGAGTGAATTTAATTGCAAAGGATCATGCGGGAATATCGCACTGGTTTCGCCCTGATTAAATTCACTTGCAGTAGGTCGTGGTGCTATGATTGGCTCGATGAATTCAACAAAAGCCGATTTTGCAACAATATCGCGCTCGGATTGCGTAAGTGTAAGAACGTATTCAGTTGAACCTGGTTGCACCTCTTTTATATCGGGCGAGGAGCCTGCCTGTGTATTCATCATTACACCCAGGTTCTCGAGATATTCAACCGATAATTTGTATCCCTGTTTCACCCTCACCAGGTAATTACGGGCGGAATAAGAGGGAACCGGCAGCCTTTCGCCGTTGACGAACACATCACCACCGATGATTTCAAGGATGTCGCCTGCAACACCCACACAACGTTTAATATAGTTGTCTGTTTTATCCACCGGATGAACGACAATATCCTTTCCCCATCTTCTCCATACTTCATCTCTGCCCAATTGCCTTACAAGATCGTAATACGGCATGGCAGATTCGAAATTCGGCAGGTGAACGACGGTATCTCCCATTGGAAAATTAAACACGACTACATCGCCACGTTTGGGTTCAGAAGCGAACCAGCGGATATAAGGGATCTTTATGACTTCGGAATATGACTTTCCATTAGTTACAGGCATATAGTTGTGTACAAATGGAAATGACAGTGGAGTATTGGGCACCCTGGGACCGTAGCTGAATTTAGAGACAAAAAGAAAGTCCTGCACCAGCAGGGTCTTCTGCATCGAACCGGATGGGATGACATAGGCTTCAAACACAAATGCGCGAATCAAAGTAGCCGCCACAATGGCAAAAATGGCCGCATCCACCCATTCGCGCCAGCCTTTTTTTCTCGTGCTTCATTACCCCTTCTCTCCCAATAAAACGGGTGTCTTTATGTTGTGCAAGCCATGGAAAATAAAAGGGCGCAAAAAGCGAAGCCATGGTATGCTGACCCAGTGAAAACTGGTTGAACACTTTTGCAAATTCAATGAAGATTCCCGGAGTAATAAACCAACCTATCACCGGAATAAACTGCCAGAAAACCCAATGCACCGGGCGACCTGCCAGTTTCTGCATTACCCAGGTATTATAAAATGGAACCCACGCTTTCCAGGATTCCTCTCCCGCTTTCTTAAACAACTTTGCCAGTCCGTATGCTGGCAACAACACCAGCAGAGTACCAATCAAATATATAATGAGAAGATGTTGTAATGGCATGAGCCCTTATTTTGTTTACAATCAAAAATAACATTTATAAGCCCGTTTCAAAGACTGGTATTGCAAAGATTTGCTAAATGCGGTCAATGGCGGACGGGAGCCGGTGAATATCGTCTTTAATGCGGCATTACGTAGCTTTTCACATCGTCGGCAGTAATATTTTTCGATGAGAGAATTACCAGGCGCTCAACCACGTTGCGCAGCTCACGGATATTACCTGTCCAGTTATACTCCTGTAACAAACGGATTGCGTCCTCTTCAATCGATTTTTTGGCAATGCCATAGTCTGCACAGATATCTTCCAGAAACTGGTCAACAAGCATTGGGATATCGTCACGTCGTTCGTTGAGGGAAGGCACATGTATCAGAATTACACTCAGGCGGTGATAAAGGTCGAGTCGGAAATTTTTGGCATCCACTTCCTTTAAAAGGTCTTTGTTGGTGGCGGCAATTACGCGCACATCCACACTAATGTCCTTGTCGGCGCCAACACGTGTGATTTTTCCTTCCTGCAATGCCCGCAGCACTTTGGCCTGTGCGCTCAGGCTCATGTCACCAATCTCATCGAGAAAGAGGGTTCCACCATTGGCTTGTTCAAACTTACCAATGCGTTGTTTAATTGCTGATGTAAACGAGCCTTTTTCATGACCAAAGAGTTCACTTTCGATCAACTCCGTTGGGATGGCAGCACAGTTTACTTCAACCAGTGGCCCACCTGCCCTGTTACTTTTTTCGTGAACCCAACGTGCCACCAGTTCCTTACCTACTCCGTTCTCACCTGTCACCAGGATACGGGCTTCAGTAGGCGCCACTTTATCAATTGTGTCCCTGATTTTTTTAATGGGGTTCGATTCACCAATCATCTCCTGCACACGGCTTACTTTTCTTTTCAGCACTTTGGTCTCAGTAACCAGATTTGTTTTTTCCATCGCGTTGCGGATGGTGATCAACAACCTGTTCAGGTCGGGCGGCTTTTGAATAAAATCGTAGGCGCCCTTCTTCACCGCTTCAACAGCCGTTTCAATATTCCCATGACCTGAAATCATGATGATGGGAACATCAGGGTTAATCTCACTTGCTTTTTGCAGAAATTCGATACCGTCGAGTTTGGGCATTTTGATATCACAAAGCACTACATCGAAGTTCTTTTCTTTGAATTTCTTCAACCCGTCTTCACCATCGGCAGCTTCCTCCAGTTTGTATCCTTCAAATGAAAGAATCTCACCTAAAGTCTTCCGGATTGCGCGTTCATCATCAATGATTAGAATATCAGCCATTTATCCTGAGTTTATTACAAATGTAGAGGGTTTTTGGGAGACGAGAGAATCGGTAACCGGCAAACGGCCGACGGCAATATCGTCCCTTCGGCACTCAAATATTGGAGGAATGTCCCGTTGCTAATGATATCCCGTCCCTCCGGGACGGTTTGCAAAATCATCCATGATACAGCAGACATCGATCATCGGACATCGGACATCGGACATCGATCATCGATCATCGCTCATGCTGGGGAAATGAGAAAATCAAACCGCTATTTCCAACGGCGGCTTAATAAATTTTCACCTTTGCCGCCTCATGAAAACAAGAGGCCGGATAGAAATCCAGCCTCGTCTTAAAATCCAATATCCTATGAAAAACCAATACAAAGATGCGGGTGGGCAGGTAAAACGCTGCATGGTATGTAAAAAAAACATTATCGGATTTGTACGGTTTGCCGTAAAAAGTAAACCCGAACGGGTGTACCGTTCGGGTTTACGTGCTAAAGGGGGTGTTTTATAATGCGCTTATTTTTTCATGTACATAACTTCCTTCACTAGTTTCACGGTACGTGGTACATCGGGAAGTGCGGCGGCTACCAGGTTGGGGGCGTAGTGCAAAGGCGCGTCAGCCGCTGTAATACGGCGGATAGGCGCATCCAGGTAGTCGAATCCTTCCTTCTGAATCTGGTAAGTAATTTCTGAAGAAACAGAAGCAAATGGCCATTGCTCTTCAACAATCACCAGGCGGTTGGTCTTTTTTAACGCTGTTCAGGATCGTTCTCCAGTCGAGCGGGCGAATGGTGCGCAGGTCGATTACTTCGGCACTGATATTTTCCTTTGCCAGTTCATCAGCAGCGGCCAGTGCCACTTTCATCATTTTATTGAAAGAAACGATGGTTACGTCAGTTCCCTGGCGTTTTACATCGGCTTTACCCAGTTCGATATAATACTCTTCTTCAGGTACTTCGCTTTTATCGCCATACATCAACTCACTTTCCATAAACATCACGGGATCTTCTTCGTAGCGGATGGCTTGTTTCAGCAGACCTTTTGCGTCGTAACCATTGCTGGGCGACACTACTTTGATACCGGGGATATTTGCATACAAAGATTCGAATGCTGTAGAGTGCTGTGCACCCAGCTGGCCGGCTGATCCGTTACCACCGCGGAAAACGATGGGGCAGGAAATTTGTCCACCACTCATTGCCAGCATTTTGGAAGCGGTATTTAAAATCTGGTCGAGCGCGAGTACTGCAAAGTTCCAGGTCATGAACTCAACAATCGGGCGAAGGCCGTTTTGAGCCGCTCCCACACCTACTGCAGCAAAACCCAGCTCAGCGATGGGCGTATCAATTACACGTCGGGCGCCAAATTCAGCCAACATACCCTGGCTCACTTTGTAAGCACCGTTGTATTCGGCTACCTCTTCTCCCATCAAAAACACGCGGTCATCACGTCTCATTTCTTCCGACATTGCTTCCCTTAGTGCTTCTCTGAATGCGATAGTTCTTGCCATTTTTCTCAGCTATTTAAAAAGTGGGGCAAATTTAAGTGAGTAATGGCAATATACCTAATTGATGTTGGGCGCGTGGGATCGGCAAACCGCAAACGGCAAACGGCAAACGTAAAAGCCCCATTCGCTGCGTTTCTATGGGCAAAGTGCAAAGCAAGGCGGAGATATAGCAAATGTGGAAATGTGAAAATGTGGAGATGTGAAAATGTGGAAATGTGGAAATGTGGAGATGTGGAAACGTGGAAATGTGAAAACGTGGAAACGTGAAAATGTGGAAACAGGAAAATATCGATAGTCATACTCACCGAATACATTTTCCTCATCTCCACATCTCCACATTTTCACATTTCCACATTTGCCGTTTGCCGCTTGCCGGTTCACGACTCGCGTCTCATGTTCTCAATATCCTAAATTCATCTGGCACTCCATTCTTGCATTTACCCACTCTGGTGTGCTGAAGTCCTGCACTGTTAGTTTCGTTGCGTCGGTAAAGTTGTATTTGGCTTCGACTTTGCGCGTCATACAATCGCAATAGGAGTTTGCCTGTTGTTGCGTCAGCCCCATTTGCTGCTGCGCGGTTGTTGTGCAACCCATCATCCATTGTTGGCGCTGCGCTGCTGGCCAGGTGCCGCCGCGGTTGGTATTACCACCTTTATTGTAACCCAAACCGTCGCGATCATAACCACCGTCTTCACCATTGTAACCACCATCGTTGTAGCCTCCATCATCATAGCCACCGTCATCAAAGCCGTGGAAGCCCTCATCGCCGAATCCGCCTGTATTTCCACCAAAGTTCTGCATACATTCCATTGCCAGTTGGTTGGCAATCGATTCATCAATCTGACTGGTATTGGTGATCGTCGGAAATTTCGCTTCCACTTTACCCACCCAGCAATCACATTTCTCACGGGCTTGTGGCACCTGCCCTACTTCCTGCAAACAGGCATTGGTTACATAATCTTTTAACTCCTTCGACCAGCGCCCGTTATTTCCACCCCTGTTTTTATTATTATTGGGATTGTTGTTGTTTGCGTTGTTGTTTTGGTTATTTGGATCACCGAACATATTGCCGCCAAATCCATTTTGTTTTTTTTCATTATTACAAGCTGTAAAAACGAAAAAGGCGCAAAGCGCGAGGAGTATTTGTTTCATATTTTTTTTATTTATGCTAACAAATTGAACGAATTACCCGCCCCCTGCCTATACCCAATTTGAAGTAGAGTATATTTGCAGATGCAAAAAGATGTACTGGATCTGCTGATTGTTGGTGCAGGACCTATTGGCCTCGCCTGCGGAATTGAAGCCCAAAAAGCGCAATTGAATTATGTGATTATCGAAAAGGGCAGCCTCGTCAATTCGCTCTACCACTACCCTGTTAACATGATGTTTTTTTCAACGTCTGAGCGACTTGAAATTGGAAACGTTCCATTCGTTTCCAACAATCCCAAACCGGTAAGAAATGAAGCGCTGGAATATTACAGAAGAGTAACAAATGATTTTCGTTTGAATGTGCGACTCTTTGAAGAGGTTACCGAACTGAAAACACAGGATGATAAAAACAAGCGTCTTTATGAAGTCGCAACTTCTAAGGGAACGTATGTTGCACGCAACATCATCATTGCAACAGGATTTTATGATATCCCGTATTTATTGCGTGTACCTGGTGAAGATCTACCAAAGGTAACCCACTACTATAAGGATCCCCATTTTTATGCCTTTCAGAAAGTACTTGTAATTGGCGCACAAAACTCAGCCGTGGATGCAGCACTTGAAACATGGCGCAAAGGAGCCGAAGTAACAATGGTAATACGTGGAGCCGAAATTGGCAAACGTGTGAAATACTGGGTACGCCCCGATATTGTTAACAGGATTGAAGAAGGCTCCATCAAAGCTTATTTTCATTCATCTGTTGTTGATATCCGTGAGAATGAAGTGGATATTCAAACACCCGATGGCCTGGTAACTATTCAGAACGACTGGGTGATCGCCATGACCGGTTATCAACCCAACCTGGCATTTTTGCGCAGGCTGGGTATTGAGTTATCGAACGATGACGTGCAGGCACCAGTTTTAAATCCCGAAAACTACGAAACAAATCTTCCGGGCGTTTATCTCGCTGGTGTGATTTGTGGTGGAATGAATACTCACCGTCTGTTCATTGAGAATTCACGCGAACATGCCGTTGCCATCGTAAAAGACATTGTTGCCAAGAACAACAACGATATCTAAGCTTAACCCGGATCAGTCATGATTATTTTTCACGGCTCCACACTTCGTTGAGATCTTCGCCTTTCGAACTTTTGCCAGAATGATACCAATTGTCTCCTTCTACCTTTCCGTCAAATTGAAGGCTTGCACCTACGCGTGTGCTATCGCGTGAGAAGAATTCGATGGTTTCAGTGTATTTGCCATTTACAAAAGTATAAGTGCCGCCGCCGGTGCCGAAGAATTCTTTGGAAACAGGATTGATGGCCATCCACTGAAATCGGTTGCCCGTTAGCAGTTTCAATGTCTTGCGATCTCTTTTAGGAATACTGTTCATATTTCCACCTTCCAACCTTCCACTGATGCGCCAGTTTCCTGCAAGCGCTGCGTTTCCGTTATCAGTCTGCTTCCACGTGGCACCATAACCAAGAACAGAGAATGTCAGTTGGTCGTTGGCGGATGTGAATGTTGCCTCGTGTTTTGTTCCGATATTGTCAGCATTCTTTGTATCAAACTCAATAACTATTGAAGCTTTCGTTCCATCGTATTTAAACGTACCACCAAAGCTGTGAAAAAACTGTTTGGTTGTTACATTAAAATGGGAAATAGAAAAATAGTTGTCTCGAATCATCAGCACCTTTCTATCATCTCCATTCGTAATTTCCCAGGAACCCATTACAGTTTGCGTAGGTTGCAACAACCCAAGTAGAAAATAAAATGCGAAACTCATACAGTAGGTTTTAATGAATACATGATTATTAGAAGCCGATAAATACCAGTATTATAAAGCTTCGATCACCATTGCAGACGCTCCACCTCCGCCATTGCAGATACCGGCAGCACCGTATCGTGCATTATTTGCTTTTAACACATTCAACAGCGTAACAATAATGCGCGCACCACTTGCACCCAGTGGGTGACCCAGTGAAACAGCGCCACCATGTACATTCACGCGAGCCGGATCCAGTTTCATACGACGACTGTTTTCGATACCTACCACGGCAAACGCTTCATTCAATTCCCAATAGCTGATGTCTTTCCATTTTTAATCCCGCTTTCTCTACAGCTTTGGGCACTGCCAGCGAAGGTGTTGTGGTAAACCATTCGGGTGCCTGCTCGGCATCTGCGTAAGAAACAATGCGTGCAATAGGTTTCAGTCCCAACTGATCTGCTTTCTCTTTGCTGATAAGAACCAGTGCTGCTGCTCCATCATTCATGGTGGATGCGTTTGCAGCCGTTACGGTTCCTTCTTTCTGGAATGCAGGACTCAGTGCGGGAATTTTATCAAACTTCACATTGAAAGGTTCTTCGTCTTTTGCAAAAACTATCGGGTCGCCCTTGCGTTGAGGAATTGAAACCGGAACAACTTCATTATCGAATTTTCCTGCTTCCCATGCGGCCTGGCTTCTTTTATAACTTTCAATGGCAAACTGGTCCTGGTCTTCACGTGAAATGCCACATTCTTTTGCACACAGTTCAGCCGCATTGCCCATTGCTTTTCCGTCGTAAACGTCAGTAAGACCGTCTTTGGCAAGACCATCGATGAATGCAACGTTTCCGTATTTATTTCCCCAACGCAATTGATCTGCGTAGAAGGGAACATTGCTCATGCTTTCCATACCACCGGCAACAACGATATCCGCATCGCCGAGCATAATGCTTTGGGCTGCCTGTGATATCGCTTTCATGCCGCTGGCACAAACTTTATTGACTGTAGTGCAATTAACCGTATTTGGTAATCCTGCGAATTTGGCTGCCTGGCGAGCAGGGGCCTGTCCAAGGTTAGACTGGATCACGCAACCCATCAATACATCCTGTACCTGATCAGGAGAAATACCAGCACGTTCAACTGCAGCGCGGATCGCCGCCGCTCCTAACTGGGTTGCAGTCAACGATCGAAGGGAGCCGCCAAAACTGCCCATTGGGGTACGTACGGCCGATAAAATATAAACTTCTTTCATACAGCTTTATTAAGTTGATCGCAAAGATAACGATTGTTAGGCTTTTGAGCGGAGGAGGGATTCGGCAAACGGCAAACGGCAAACGATTTCCACATTAGATATTTACACATTTACACATTTACTCATTTACACATTTACTCATTTACACATTTCCGCCGAGAGCGGCAGCAAATACTCCGCTGTTTTCGTTTACTGATTTATAAAAACAGTACGGCAATATCGCATCCAGAAAACCCATTCCTGATAAACGGTTGGGAGTTGATAAAATGATGGTCCTTCCTTTTTTTAATTCGTCCAAAATAAGACTCGCTAACTCCTGATTCTGATTGCCATCATAATTGGCATCGCTGATCAGAACGGTATCACATTCGGGTCGGATATCTTCTTTTGTAAAATCCCATTCAATAGCTTCAAAGTTTTTAAAATTATTCAGCCTTGCTGATTCAACCATGTTGTCAACGGCATCACCGATGTAATCACTGCAGATGACTGAGCTGGCATTTTTTGCAGCAAAAAGGGATGGCACGCCTAATCCCGCCGCGATTTCCCATACACGTTTGTTCGTAGTATGTTCGGGGTTATTGACAATGTATTCGCTTAATGCAAGTGCAGATGGCCATACCCTTGTCCAGAAGCCTTTGTAACGTTCTCCCTCAGGTAATGCGGCATATAGGGCTGCCGCATCATCGGGATCTGGCAACATCAACCTGATACATTGATCATTTATACAAATGGAGGTGCTGTTCTTTTTTCAAGTTGCTTTCAAATATTATAAGATAAACGACGAGTTTATCGCCGCTCAAACAGTCTATTGACCGCTCATCACCAAATATCAAATTGTTGATCTGCGAAAATAGACTCTTTCTATAGAGCTATCCGGAATGATATAATAAACTCCTTTCATAGGAATGCAAAATGATCTCCCTGCCGGGTCATCAGACATTGAAATTCCATATCTTAGACCCTTAACAATCAATTTAACAAAAATGAGAAAAGCCGGACTTTTTAGTGACGGCTGCCCTGGTGTTGACAGGCAGCGTCAGTTTTGCTCAGAAAAAAGACAGTGCCGTTGTAAGTGCGATTGTAAAAGAAGCAACGGAAAACTCACAACTGGAAATTTTAGGACATGAGTTAATGGATGGTATTGGCCCACGCCTCGTGGGTACACCCAAGATGCAACAAGCGCATGACTGGGCGGTTGCAAAATATAAGAGTTGGGGAATTGAGGCCCGTAATGAAAAATGGGGCGAATGGCGTGCATGGGAAAGGGGCATCACACATATCGACATGGTGCAGCCCTGGACAAAAACCCTGAGTGGTACACAACTGGCGTGGAGCCCCGGTACTAATGGTAAGACTGTGACAGGTGAGACTGTGATCATCCCTGACCTTGCGGATTCTGCAGCATTCCAGGCCTGGTTGCCCACGGTGAAAGGAAAATTCGTTTTGATTTCTATGCAGCAGCCAACTGGCCGCCCTGAATACAACTGGAAAGAATTCGGAACGGAAGAGTCACAGGAGAAAATGAAAAAGCTGAAAGCAGAAGCAACAGCTGCCTGGGCGAAACGCATCAGCAAAACCGGATTGAATGCTCGTAACCTGGCTTTGGCACTTGAGAAAGCCGGCGCTGTTGGCATTATTCAGAGCTACTGGTCTGCAGGTTTTGGTGCGAATAAAATTTTCGGTGCCAACACGAAAAAGATACCTACACTCGATCTTTCACTGGAAGATTATGGACTGGTTTATCGTTTGACTGAATCAGGACAAAAACCCAAACTCAATGTACGCGCCGATTCAAAAGATCTCGGTATCGCTCCAACATTTAACACACTTGCAGAAATCAAAGGGACTGAAAAACCCGACGAATATGTAATGCTCTCTGCGCATTTCGATTCATGGGATGGTGGAACTGGTGCTACTGATAACGGTACAGGTACTCTTGTAATGATGGAAGCGATGCGCATTCTGAAAAAAGATCTATCCTAATCCAAAACGAACAATTCTCGCGGGTCACTGGGGTAGCGAAGAACAGGGTCTGAATGGATCAGGTTCCTTTGTTGAAGATCATCCTGAAATTGTAAATAAACTGCAGGCTTTGTTCAACCAGGACAACGGTACCGGCCGCGTGGTTAATATTTCCGGCCAAGGATTCCTTCACGCATATGAATTTATCAATCGCTGGTTGAGTGTTGTTCCGCAAAACATCCGCAGGCATATTGAAACCAATTTCCCCGGTGCCCCCGGTGGTGGTGGATCTGACTTTGCATCCTTCGTTGCAGCTGGTGCACCTGGTTTCTCTCTCAGTTCACTGAACTGGTCGTACGGAAGTTATACATGGCACACAAACCTCGACACTTACGACAAAATTGTTTTTGATGACGTGCGCAACAACGCGATCCTGACAGCGATCATGGTATACATGGCTTGTGAAGATCCTAAATTTGTTCCACGCGATAAATCTGTATTGCCACTGAATCCACGTTCCGGAGCGCCTATGAACTGGCCTTCAAAACGTGCACCAATCAGAAAAGGCGGTGTAGATTAATTTAGTTATCAGAAAAATAAATGTCGGTATTGGCTTGTTTTCTGAAACAAACCAATACCGACATTTTAATTAAAAGATAAAAGAAATTCTCAACCATGCACATTATATCAGCAACAGAACTGCGCAATCAAAAGGATATTGTTTTTGTAGATGCACGAAGTGGGCCGGATGCCCAGAAGCGCTTTCTCGATGGGCATATACCCGGGGCGGTGCATGCAGACCTGGATAAAGACCTGGCTGATATAAAAGAAAATGCTGCTGATGGCGGACGACATCCCCTCCCCTCTCCCCAGCAATTTGCAGAATGGCTGGGGAAAGTCGGTATCACTCCTGATTCACATGTTGTTGCTTACGACGACAAGTCGGGTGCTAATGCGGCGGCAAGGTTCTGGTGGATGCTGCGAGCTTTAGGGCATAAAAACGTACAGGTAGTAAGCGGTGGAATGCAGGCACTGCAAAAAAATGGCTGGGAACTATCGAGGGATGCATTTTCTCCTTCTCCTGTTGCCCCCTATCCTATTGCGGAATGGCAGTCACCTTTGGCAAACATCAACGACGTGGCCGCAGCCGCAGCGGATGATGGCCAACTGGTAATTGATGTAAGGGAGGCCTACCGTTACCGAGGCGAAAGTGAGCCCATCGATAAAGTTGCCGGTCATATTCCGGGTGCTGCCAACCTGCCTTATATCGAAAATCTGGATGCAGAAGGAAACTTCCTTCCCAAAGAAGTATTGAAAGAGAAATACGAAAATTTTCTGAACGGATTAGAACCTCGTCAGGTTACCGTTCACTGTGGCTCCGGAGTTACAGCCTGTCACACAATACTTGCTTTGGAAGAAGCTGGTTTCAGTGGTGCCAAACTCTATGTCGGCTCCTGGAGCGAGTGGTCAAGGAATGATAAACCGATAGCAACCGGCGATCAACGTTGATCAGGCACCCAGGTAGCTTCGCAGTGCATTGTTGTTTTTAGTGGTACGAAGAATGGTTAATGCTTTGTCTTTAATTTGACGTACACGTTCGGGAGTAAGTTCCATTTTGCGCGCAATGTCTTCCAGGCTCATTGGATGATCCACATCGATGCCAAAGTAATAACAGATCGTTAGTTTCTGTTTTACATTCAACACCTGCAGTGATCTTCCGATTTCCAACTTCAGTGAATCCCCGTGCAGCATATCACGTTCGGGTTTATCGGCTGAATCATTTACCAACAGATCAAGTAAACATCCATCCTCATCTTCGCCCATTACAGGTGAATCAAGACTTACGTGGTTTGCTTTATGGCGAAGCGATTGCTGGATTTCTTCCAGATCCATTTCCATTTCTTCTGCCAGCTCTTCTGAAGACGGAGCCCGCTCAAGTCTTTGTTCCAACAAAGATGAAATCTTGTTAATACGGCCACTCAGGGCAACTTTATTTACTGGAAGGCGGATAATCCGCGAATTTTCTGCGAGCGCCTGCAGGATGTACTGACGAATCCACCAAACAGCGAAGGATATAAACTTAAAACCCCGGGTATCATCAAAGCGCTGAGCAGCTTTAATCAATCCGAGATTTCCTTCATTAATAAGGTCAGAAAGCGAAAGTCCCTGACCCTGGTATTGTTTAGCTACTGAAACCACAAAGCGAAGATTAGCGCGGGTAAGTTTGTCAAGCGCTGTTTTGTCGCCTTTGCGGATAAGACCGGCAAGACGTACTTCTTCATCCGGTGAAATCATTTCAACTTTTGCAATTTCCTGGAGATATTTATCCAGGCTTGCTGATTCACGATTCGTAATCGAATTCGTGATTTTGAGCTGTCTCATTCCCATAGGGTTGATCTAATTGTTAAGGAAGTTGGTTTATTGGTACTTGGTTAGAACAAAGGAACGCCGGAACAAACTCATAGAAAATAGTGGAAGTTGTTAATAAACTGTCAACGCCCTATGGCGTGTTGTGTAGTTGAACTCCTACAAAAAGGGTTGTTCTAAAGAATAACATCTCAGAATGAATACGGATCTCTCAGGATTATCAGATTTTATCGTAAAAATCATAAGTAATTTCCCGTACGATTTTTTTACGACGGTGATCAGTGCAAACCAGATCGCAATACATTATTTTGTACATTTAAATCAGTGAATTCACCTAATAATCCCACCATGCTTAAAAAAATACTACTTCTTTGCCTTCTTGCAAATAGTTTGACTATACAGGCACAAAGCAAACTAGACAGCCTGTTACCAGTGCGCGGTTTTTGTATTGCAGCGCCCAAACCAGCCGGAGTGGATTCTTTCCTTTTATTTATAAAAAATGAATTAGCGCCCCGGAAAGTGAATACACTTATTCTACGCGTGGATTACAATTTCCAGTTTACTTCACATCCGGAATTGCGTGATGAAAATGCATTGTCGATGACCGACGTAAAAAAGATGGTGACGCTTACGCGCGAACACGGCATTCGAATCATTCCACAAATTAACCTGCTGGGCCACCAATCCTGGGCCGAAAAAAGTGGGCAACCTGCTTAAAGTGTACCCGGAATTTGATGAAACGCCACATGTGAAAATGCCTGCGGAATATAAATGGCCCAATGCCGACAGCCTCTATTGTAAAAGTTATTGCCCCCAACATCCCGGCGTACATAAAGTGGTGTTTGCACTAATGGATGAAATTTGTGATGCATTTGAATCGGAGGCATTCCATGCGGGGATGGACGAAGTGTTTTATATCGGTGATCCGAAATGTCCACGGTGCGCAGGAAAAGATAAAGCAGTTTTGTTTGCAAACGAACTGACGAAAATTCAAAGCCATCTGGCATTAAAAAACCGCAAACTCTGGATCTGGGGAGATCGTTTGCTGGATGGCTATATAACAGGTCTGGGAATGTGGGAAGCGAGTATCAACCAAACGCATCCTGCGATTGATTTGATTCCAAAAGACGTTGTAATCTGCGACTGGCACTATGAACGTGCCGACCCAACAGCGGTTTATTTCGCAATAAAAGGATTTAATGTACTGACCTGTCCCTGGAGAAAACCTGAGTTGGCACTTATCCAACTGGAAGACATATTACGTGCACGCGCACAGTCACCCCGTCCCGTTCGTGAACGTTTGCAGGGAATGATTCAAACGGTATGGTCGGGAAATGAACAATTCCTTCGCGGTTTTTATAATGTTGCTGACGACAAGGATCCCAATACGCCCTGGAATTGTTTCCGCAAATTATTTACACGCATCAACGAGTTATAACCTCAACGTTGAACCTGAATTAAGTATAAACCTGTATTTACTTTACAGATAGGAGATGCTGTTAATTTATAAAACTCTATCTTCCATCGGGCGTGTTCAACTGAGTACTATTTTGTAGAATAACGACTACAACAGTGCCGTATTTTTACGTACACGAGAATACCATCTTTTTCTATTTTCCAGGCCTCTTAATCGTCGCATCTTTGTGGTGTCATTAGAACATGATAACCCTAGATCCGATCCAATAACCTGTTGGAAAACAAAGGATTACTATATAGTCGGTTTAGGCTCTGAAAAATTTTGATGGTTAAGGTTTAGGTTATTTTAAGCTCGACATGAGGCACCGATTCGCCTCTGTCAAAAAAAGTTGGGGATAGTTCTCTATCCCTCTTTTTTTTTTATATAGAAGGCCCGTTTTTAAATCCGCTACCCTATTCGTTCCGTTACCCTTTCATTTATTATTTCTTTCTCGCTGGTATCAAAAATTTTGATACCATGTCGGGTTTTATTGTTTCCGGTTTGTCTACATCAGCACCGGGATTTGCAGTAAGATCCAGTATCAACAGATATTCATTCTTTTCATCTGTCGGGTTAGTCCATTTATCCCACAAATAAGTAGTAGTATGTTTGGTTGCCAACTCTTCTTTCGTTGCATATCTTTCTGTAATCTTTCCATTCTGATTCATCCGGTAAAAACATTTTGAAGGCTTCGTCTTAAAAATGGTGTGCCCTTTTTCATTTTTCGAAAACTCAACTGTTCCTTCCGCTTCCGTCCACGATTCATTGGTGATATTGTATGTAGTGGCCTGCACAAACAACATGAATTTGTATTTGTCTCCAGGCAGAAATTTGAATTTTACAATCATACCTCCACCGCTACGGGTTGTGTTATAATAAGCTCCCGGAGTGGTATTCAGGTATTGCATATTTGAAAGTGTAGTAACCGTCCAATACGTGGTATCGTCGGTAATCAAATCCGCCGGGACTGTATTTTTTTGTTTGTGTACATGCCGATGAACACGCGAAAATTGCGAGCGCTGCGATGAAGATTTTCATTGATGAAGGTTTTAATCTTTCAAAAATCGGCTACTCACCATTTTTTACACACAGCTTCCTGTTTGAATTGGCAGTTTGGTGGAACGGGTTGCTGATTTTTCGAATAGTCAGCCGTAAATTGCCTTACATTAAATTTTATCGCAAATGAGAAAGGTTGTGCTGGGGCTTGCTGTAAGCCTCGATGGATTTATTGAAGGTCCTAACGGTGAATTTGACTGGTGTTTTACGGACCAGGATTATGGCTTAACTGAATTCTTTGCGGAAATAGATGCGTTGTTTATGGGAAGGAAAAGTTATGAACTGGCGCAAAAGTTGGGCGACGCTGCAGCGATTCCGGGAATGCCTCCTGTTACTGAATATATTTTTTCAGATACACTTTCCTCAGTGAAACCGGGAGCGATTCAGATCCGTCGCAAAGATGCAATTGCACGGGTTAAACAAATCAAAGCGGAAGAAGGAAAAAATATCTGGCTGTATGGCGGCGCCGAACTAACCTCGGTTCTGGTTAGCGAAGGCATGGTGGATGAGTTATGGTTATCGGTGCACCCCATCCTCCTTGGAAGCGGAAAACCTTTGTTTACAGGATTAAAAAGCAGGGTGGAATTAAAGCTGGTTGAGAATAAGCAATACGAAACCGGGCTGGTTTCTTTAAAATATTCTATCAAACCAAAAGGATAAAAAAAGCCCCCGAAATTCCGGGGGCTTTATATTTTTTAGACCAATTCTTATCGTTGTGAAAAAGTTCTTCCTCTACGGGCACTTCCACCTCTGCGGAGGTTCAGGTGACTGTGTACGGCAGGTGAAGTCGGAGCTGATGACGTTACTGAATACATCAGAGGAACGTCATACGGATGTTCTTTCACTACGGGAATAGATTTACGAATCAATTTTTCTATATCCTTCAGGTAAATTTTTTCTTCGTAATCGCAGAATGAAAACGCAGTACCATCAGCGCCAGCACGGCCAGTTCTACCAATGCGATGTACGTAAGTTTCGGGAACATTCGGAAGATCAAAATTGATGACGTGAGTCAGTTCATCAATATCGATACCGCGAGCTGCAATATCAGTTGCAACGAGTACACGTGAACGACGTGTTTTGAAATTGTTCAAAGCGTACTGACGAGCATTCTGGGTTTTATTCCCGTGAATAGCTTCCGCTCTGATACCTGCTCTCGACAATACACGGGCAACTTTATCAGCACCATGTTTTGTACGGGTAAACACCAGTGCTGAAGGTATCTCGGGGTTATTAAGCAGATGAATGAGCAGTGAACTCTTATTCTGCTTTTCGGTGAAATACAAATACTGTTGAATGGTATCTGCAGTTGAAGAAACCGGAGTCACTTCCACTTTTGCAGGATTGCTCAATAACATATTCGCCAGCTGTTGAATTTCAGGAGGCATTGTTGCTGAGAAAAATAATGTTTGACGGCGGCTGGGAAGTTTGGCAATGATGCGACGAACATCCTGCACAAATCCCATATCTAACATACGGTCGGCTTCATCTAAAACAAAAAACTCGATATCTGAAAGCGAGATGTGTCCCTGGTTCATCAGGTCTATCAGTCGGCCGGGAGTGGCAACGAGGATGTCAACACCTTTGCGTAAACCAGCAACCTGGTTAAACTGCGAAACGCCCCCGAATATCACCATAGGTTTCAATGAGAGATATCGGCCATAGGCTTTGAAACTTTCTTCAATCTGAATCGCGAGTTCACGTGTGGGCGTAAGCACTAAAGCACGAACAGAACGGCGCCCTTCAGCAGCTTTTGGTGCCGTTTGCGACATTAATTGTAATAGAGGAATAGCAAAGGCGGCTGTTTTGCCGGTGCCTGTTTGCGCGCAACCGAGTAAGTCACGTTGTTGTAAAACATAAGGGATTGCCTGTTCCTGAATGGGCGTCGGTTTTTCATAACCTTCATCACCCAATGCACGGAGCAAGGGCTCCGCGATCGCTAAGTCTTTAAATAACACTTGTAATTTTTTTTCTTTGGGCAGCATACAGCAAATACCATTGAAAGTACTTTCAACTATAAAACTGCGAAATATTTGAATGATTTGTGGTAAGGCTATCAAAATCAGCTTGATACGTTACCTGCCTTACGTTAAGCCATCAGGGCCGTTGAGGTGAGAACCGTTGACGATACTGGAAGAGCGAAACATTAAGAACCACAAATGTAGTCTTTTTACTTGAAAGTCAAATGTTAATTTAAAGACAGGGAATCGGCTACTGCTGATAAAATACATAGCATCCAATGCCAGGTAAAGACGCTGTATTCTTTCGAATTTTTACTTTTTCATTTTCCAGATCGACGTGTTTCCACTGTCCTTTGGGAAGATCGAATGTGGTTGCGCCCTGTTGCGCATTATATACTACGATAATAGTATTCCACTTATCATGCGCACCCGATCCGTCGATTTTATACGCAACAATAGACGCGGGTGTATCGAAAAAGTGGATATATCGTTGTACCTGATCGCCCGTACGTAAACGGAAAGCAGGATGTTCACGACGCAGTTTCAACAATGACTGAACATACTGGAAGACGTTTCTATTTTTCGATTTTAAACTCCAGTCGATTGCATTGATGCTGTCGCCGGCATTATAGGAATTTTCATTTCCATTTTTGGTACGCAAGAATTCGGTACCTGCATGAAGGAATGGTATACCCTGCGATGTAAGAACGATTCCCAGTGCAAGTTTATGCATGCGTATGCGTGTTGCTTCATCAAACTCGCTGGCAGATAAAGCCAGTTTGTCCCACAACACGTGATTATCGTGGCACTCGGCATAAGTAACCACCTGCCCCGGATCGGTTGCGTAAGGAGCTTTTGAATAATTCACCAGGCTGTAATCTACCTGAGGATGCTGACATGATGCCACCACGCCGAAACGAATGCTTTGTTCCATTCCTTTTCGTCCCGACACAAATCCTTTCTCATCTTCAATGAATACACTTCCTTTGATTCCGTCGCGGATATCGTCGCTGAAAACTGCGACTCCCTTTAATTGCGATGCATTTTTTTCAATGCACGTTGATTTTCTGGCATAGGCGATTCGCCTGCCGCCCACCCTTCACCATATAACAGTACATAAGGATTGATCGCCTTTAATGTTTTCTCTATCTCCTGCATAAGGCTGATGTCATGCACACCCATGAGGTCGAAGCGGAAACCATCCAGTTTGTATTGTTGCATCCAAAACTCAAGCGACTCGAGGATATATTTCCGAACCATCGGTCTTTCACTTGCTACTTCATTTCCACAAGCTGTCGCATTGGAGAAGCCGCCACTCGCATTCTGACGATAATAATAGCCGGGCACCAGTTGATTGAACCAGGAATCCTCAGTGAGCATTGTATGATTGTAAACAACATCCATCACCACGCGGAGGTTGTTAGCATGAAATGCCATTACCATCTCACGTAGCTCTTTAATACGTGTAGCGGGTTCGTAAGGGTTGGTTGAATAGGAACCTTCAGGCACGTTATAATTCAAAGGCTCATATCCCCAATTGTATTGCGGTTTGTCGGCGCGCGTTTCATCAATGGAGAGAAAATCAAAAAAAGGAAGCAGGTGTACATGGGTTACACCCAATTCCCGGATATGATCAATCCCGGTACTATACCCTTCTTTATTCTTCGTACCACGTTCCGTAAAGGAAATGAATTTACCTTTCACCTTCATCCCTCCTGTTTCATGAATGCTGGCATCGCGTACATGCAACTCGTAGATGACGGCATCCACGGGATGGAGTCCGGGTGGTGTTTTGTCTTGCTGCCAGTTAATCGGCGCTGCTTCTTTTATATCAATAATTGCGGTACGTTTTCCATTTACACCTGTTGCAAAAGCGTAAGGGTCCGGCACCTCATTCATGTCCCTGCCTTTTATAAATGCTTTGTAGGTATAGAACCATCCTTTCAATGATTGATTGAGAAGAACAGACCATGTTCCGCTTTGATCTTTATTCATCCACAAGCTCTTTTCCGGCACACCGCCCTCTCCTGTTTTATAAAGACGAAGTTCCACACTATCTGCAGTGGGAGCCCAAACTTTAAATGACGTTGTTGATGAAGTCAGCACCAGGCCCAGATCCTTTCCATTATAAACCGGGTAATTTTCGAAACCCGTTTGTTGCGCGGTTGCGGAAATTGAGATAAGGCAGGCAAGCATTTTAATAACGATTGATCGCATGTTTAAATTTAAGAAACAGGAAACAAAATTCCCATTTGCGATTGGTATTTATTCGTAAATTGCCTTCTTCAACTAAAACCAACTATGGGCGATTTTCAGATTAAGAAAAATCCAAAAAAGTACGATGCAGTCATTGTAGGTTCAGGCGCTGGTGGTGGCATGGCGGCATACATTTTAGCCAATGCTGGCTTGAAAGTTTGTGTAATTGAAGCCGGGCCTTTATATGATCCAACAAAAAACATCACACAGTTTCTCAATCCGTGGGATTCACCACGTCGCGGTGCCAGTACCAAGCTGCGCCCCTTCGGCGATTTTGATGCAAACTATGGTGGATGGGATATCGAAGGTGAACCTTATACAAAAGAATCAGGAACTGAATGGGACTGGTTCCGCTCACGTATGTTAGGAGGACGAACCAATCACTGGGGACGTATTTCACTCCGTTTCGGTCCTAAAGACTTTAAAAGAAAAAGCATTGATGGCCTCGGTGAACTGGCCGTTAGACTATAACGAAATCAAACCGTTTTACGATCGCGTTGACCAGTTGATTGGCATCTTCGGTACCAACGAAGGTCTGGAAAATGATCCGGATGGCATTTTCCTGCCTCCGCCAAAACCGCGACTGCATGAGCTGTTTATTAAAAATGCGGCAACGCAGGCTGGTGTTCGTGTGATTCCTTCACGTCTTTCAATTCTTACACAACCCCTGCCCGGCAATAGTGAACGTGGTTCATGCCAGTTCTGCGCTCAATGTGCGCGTAACTGCAGTTACTATAAAGCTGACTTTTCTTCGCCCAACGTCCTGATCTATCCGGCGATGAAAACCGGCAATATCGATATTATTTCCAACGCAATGGCTCGTGAAGTACTGACCGACCGCGAAGGGCTTGCTACGGGAATTTCATATGTAAGCAAAGAAGATAACCAGGAATACCAGGTATCAGGTAGTGTGGTGATTCTTGCAGCAAGTGCCTGCGAATCGGCCAGGCTGTTGCTCAATTCGAAATCACAACGTCATCCAAACGGACTTGCCAACAACAGTAATGTTGTGGGTAAATACCTGCATGATAGTACCGGTGCCGCACTTGGAGGTTACCTCCCCTCCCCTCTTTTGGTCGTAAACGTTACAATGAAGACGGTGTGGGTGGTTTGCACGTTTATTCGCCCTGGTGGCTGGATAACAAAAAACTCGATTTCCCTCGTGGTTATCACATCGAATACTGGGGTGGAATGGGACAACCTGCTTATGGTTTCAATTTTGGCATTGAAAACATGAACGGCAAGTATGTCGTAAACGGCAAGAAGAAAGAAGCGGGTGGTTATGGTGCTTCATTGAAAGAAGATTACCGCTTCTTCTATGGTGCAAGTGTGGGAATGGCCGGTCGCGGTGAAGCCATTCCACAAGAAACGAACTATTGCGAAATTGATCCCAATGTTGTAGACAAATATGGTATCCCCGTACTTCGCTTTAATGTAAAGTGGAGTGAGCATGAAATAAAGCAGGCGAAGCATATGAAAGAAACCTTTAAGGAAATCATGCACAATATGGGTGCTGTAATTACCTGGGGTGGCGACGACGACGCTTCAAATAACTGGGGTCTTTCCAAACCCGGTGAAATTATTCATGAAGCGGGTACTGTTCGTATGGGTAATGATGCCCGTCGTTCTGCATTAAACAAATGGAGCCAGGCACATGATTGTAAAAACCTGTTTTGTGTTGACGGTGGACAGTTTGTATCACAGGCCGACAAGAACATCACCTGGACGATTCTCGCATTGTCTATGCGTGCCAGCGAATACATCATTGACCAAAAGAAAAAGAACAACCTTTAAACCATTACCGTTATCGGTTAAAATAAAGCATTATGGATCGTAGAAAATCGCTTAAACTTCTTGCTGGTGGAGCCATTGCAACTGGAGCCATTGCTGTTGCCTGCAATACCAATGATTCCAAAACAGCTGATAAGAATGATCCCCTCGCGGACATGAAGATTGACCGCTATGATGCGGAACGCGACCGCGAGCGCCAGTTGCAGGCAATGGACAAATTCTTTACCGCACATGAAATGGCTACCATCACATTGCTGGCAGATATCATAATTCCCAAAGACGAATTTGGGGGAAGTGCATCTGAAGCAAAAGTGCCCGACTTCATCGAGTTCATCGTAAAAGATATGCCGACGCATCAATTGCCCATGCGTGGTGGACTCCGCTGGCTGGATGTACAATGCCTGAAACGTTTTGAAAATGCATTTAAAGACTGCATAGAGGCCCAGCAAATCGAGATCATCGACCAGATTGCATACCCCGAAAAGGCAGCTCCTGAAAATGCAGCAGGGTGTTGCTTTCTTCAACCTCATGCGCAATCTCACAGCAACTGGTTACTATACTTCTGAAATTGGTATAAAAGACCTTGGCTATGTTGGTAATACTCCTAACAAATGGAATGGTGTTCCTGATGATGTGTTAAAACAATATGGTCTGGCCTACACCGAAAAAGAATTGAACGAGTGCGTAAAATTCGATAGCTGATTAGCTAAGGAAATATGTGATTCGTTAAAAGCACAAACAGCCCCGCAAAATAGCGGGGCTGTTTTGTGCAGGAGCAGGTTGAATCTCTTCTCCTGTCAATTTTGTCTATGTTAGCATGTGAACCGTTACTTGACAATTTCCAATTTTAATAACACGAAAAGTAACAACACCAGGATTGCACAAAGCAACATTAATACGCGATGGAGCTTATTGGTGGGAAAATCAAATACAGGGTGCTTCATCATCACCGGATCGAAAATTATTTTAATGATCCGAAGGACGTTAATAATAATGGCGATGCTGCAAATCGTCACCAGGAAGTAATTACTGAATGTTGTCATAGAAAAGGTTTGTGGTGTTCTGTTGCTATTAACGGTAATAGTCTGAACCACCGTTTAGAAATATAGATCAAAAACATTCATTAGCTATGTTGTATAAGGCAATTGCCGTTCCCAACCAGCCCACCACATATTTTTTTACAACGAACTTCACGACCGTCCAAACTGAACCATATGAGAAGGTTCCGAGACTACTTTACAATTTCACTTACGCCAAAACTCGCTCCAATTACACCCACTGCACAATCAAGCCAGGCTGGGATTTCCTGAAGATATGATACGTTGTTGAATTTGACACTATTCAGAGGACGAAAACCCACTGCTTCATACATCGCGCAGATTAGTCCGAACCACGTGGTGGCGGGGTCGTTAACGTCCACATCGAGCACACCATACTGCGGATACCTGGTAACCAGGTAATCCAGGATCTTAGTGTTTTTATTTCGCAGAAAATGTGCAGCTTGTTCCTCATTCTGAGTGCGAATAAAAGAGGGATCTGAAGCCTGAACGATGTCAATTAATTTTGTGGCTGAAATATCCACAGGCACTTGCGGTTTTACCCCGCGGCCTCCATTTTCCTGGGCAGAAATATTGCTACAAAAAATGGCGAGTAGCAAAATAAAGTTACAAGTACGAAACCAGATCTTTTTCATGGCTATACGATTTAGTCGCCTACTCTGTTTTAAAAACCGGTTTTCGGCATCCCCGCATCACGGGCCCTGTGATGCAGGAAAGTTAAACCGGTCAGTAGGCATTTCCATGTGAAAATGACGGAGTTTGTATGTTATTTTTCACGCAGTATGTGGTAGTAAAAACATCGGAGCAGGGAAATTACACAGGTTTCCAACAACAAAAAACCGGCTACTACCTTTGTAGAAAAGCCGGCTCGTTTACCCCTCTGTTATGTCACTTGCAATTAAAAACCTTTTTCTCATCTGCTTTTGAGAGTAAATAACGTGTCATAAATATTCCGTTGCCACCGCTTTCGCTGGGACTTAATGTAAGCGAAGTAGCGTGATCGAGTTTCCAGCCAGCATCGGTATATTCCTTTAGCGTGGTAAGAATATTACTTTCGTTCTCTTTAATATTTTTAAAATTGATACCCGCCATACTGAAGAGGTTCTCCAGGTTTGACTCCTTTTGCTTCCCGTCGGCAGTGGTAACAATCATACGCGAACGGCCAAGACCGCCCGACACAACGGATTCAATAGTTGTAATCTGCATATACTGTTTGCTGGTGTTTGGTGCAGACTCCTGGGCATTCGCAGCGAATGAACCAACCCACATCACCAACATTATAAGACTGATCCTTCTTCATATTTCTCGTTTTGCACAAACCTAATATGAACACAGCGGTCGAGAAATAAGAGGATGAACCAATTGATGAAAAAATGCAATGAATTGAGAGGGAAATGTGGCAATATGATAATATGGCAATATGCTAATGGGAAATTAGGAAAGACAGCTTACCGTTTATCGCCTTTTCCAATTTTTACATTTACATATCGCCATGTTGCTACATCATTTCCACATTTCCACATTTCCACATTTCCACATTTTCACATTTTCACATTTTCACATTCCCTCTTTTTCACATTTCCGCATTTTTCACATTTCCACATTCTCTCTTTCGTATTCTTCCGTCAGTCTTTTTCTGCAATTCAAATGGCATGGGTTCATACCCTTCGAAACGCATATTGAAGCGGGCGCGGCCCTGTGTGAGCGAACGGAGAGAGGACGAATAGCCGTCCATTTCAGCCAGAGGAACTTTGGCAATGATTTTTTGAAAATGTCCTTCACTATCCATTCCTTCTACCAGGGCACGGCGGCTCTGGAGATCGCCCATGACTGCCCCGGTTAGATCATCCGGACATAATACTTCCACCCGATAAATAGGTTCCAGTATCTGCGGATCTGCCTGCTGGAATGCCTGGCGGAATGCCTGCAGTCCGGCGATTTTAAACGAGATATCGTTACTGTCAACCGCATGCATTTTCCCATCATAAACCGATACACGTATATCGCGTGCGTACGAACCGGTGAGGGGGCCGTTGTGCATCTTTTCCATTACACCTTTAAATATAGAAGGCAGGAAGCGGGCATCAATGGCGCCACCGACTATGCAATTGTAAAACACCAGTTTTCCTCCCCAATCGAGCGTATGTACATCTCGCCCCCTTACATTAAGTCCAGATGGATCGGGCATTCCTTCCACCCAGGGTTCAATCCGCATAAACACTTCGGCAAACTGTCCTGCGCCCCCACTTTGCTTTTATGACGGTAACTGGCTTCCGCCAATTTCCGGATGGTTTCGCGGTAAGCGATACGCGGCTTCACAAATCTTACTTCAAGTTTGTGATTCCGTTCAATCTTCCATTTTGCTACAGCAAGATGCATATCACCCTGACAATGTATAAGCGTCTGTTTTAACTCTGGCGAAACTTCCACCTGGAAAGTCGGATCTTCTTCACGCAATACGTGTAAAGCCTGCGACAGCTTCTCCTCCTCTCCTTTTTTCAGTGACTCTATCGCCACTGTCATATTCGGTGGCGGAAAAACAATGGGCTCCAGTTCAATACTCTTTCCGCGTGCGTGGAGTGTGTTATTGACATGTGTGTTTTTTAATTTCAAGGTGGCACCAATGTCGCCGGCAGCAAGTTCATTTACGGCAGTGCGTTTATTCCCTTCTACCAGAAACAATTGGGAAAGTTTCTCTATCACGCCGGTCGTTTCATTTTCGAGTTCCATGCCCGATTTTACAATGCCTGAATAAACTTTGAAGAATGAGAGCTCTCCGATATGCGGCTCACTCACCGTTTTATAAATAAACAGACAGGCAGGTCCTGTGACATCGCAGGCAACCGTACCTCCGGTTTTTGTTTGCTGAGCTGGCATCTCATTGGCGCTGGGACATACGTTGTCGATAAATCCCATCAACCTGCCACTACCCATATTCCGTTCTGCTGAGAGACAGAATAAAGGAAAAATGTCATGGGCAATCATTGCTTTTTTCATCCCGGTTTTCAATTCCTCTTCATCCAGTTCTCCCCGGTCGAAATATTTTTCCATGAGTGTTTCATCATTACTGGCAACCGCTTCTACCAGTTCTTTATGTAACCGATCGGCCTTTTCTCTCTCATCATCCGGAATCGGCAATTTTTCTGGCTTTCCGCCAGCATCCCGGAATTTATACAAAGTCATTTTTAACACATCTACAATTTCATGAAAGCCGGCACCCGTCTGACGTGGATATTGCACTACAACAACGTTACTTCCAAAATGCGCCTGCGCTTCACGAACAGTTTTATCGAAATCGGCTGCATCGTCATCCAGTTTGTTCACAGCAAAAATCATTGGGGTGCGGAAACGTTCGGTATATTCCCAAATTACATCAGTGCCCACTTCTACGCCCATTACTGCATTAAGTAACATCACGCCGGTGTCGGCAACACGCAACGCCGATAATACTTCACCAACAAAATCATCATATCCGGGAGTATCAATAATGTTTATTTTGTAACCGCGCCACTTTGTATGGAGTAGCTTACTGAAGATAGAATTACCACGCTCCTGTTCCAGTTCGTGGTAGTCGCCCGTGGTGTTGTTTTCAGCAATATTTCCACGGCGGTTAATGAGTCCGGCTTCATATAACATGCATTCCGCCAGGCTTGTCTTGCCGGAGCCAGCATGGCCCAGCAGGACAATATTTTTTACGTGTGAGGTATCAAATTCAGGCATCGTCGGAGTTTTTGAGGTGAAGACAATAAGGATTACTGCGATACTTGTGATCGCCAGGATGAAGGCTTAAAGCAATTGGCATTGATAAGCGTCTACTCCCCGGTATTAGTGAATACCGCGTAGTACCATTTGTGAACTCAGCCGACGGGTTGAAACAATCGTAAAATATTTCCTGTAACCAACGACTAAAAACCTGGTTGGGTTACGATCGAAGTGAATCGAGGAAGCAATTAAATTCTCCTCGCAGTTCCAGCAACATTCCTTCCTGCTGGTTGTACTGTTCAAATAGATTTTCGTGAATAGCAAGCGTTTCTTCACGAAGTTGACCTTTGTTTACGTTCAATTCCATGTCCATGTTTCTCTGATGGTTTTTGATTGCGTGTTTGAGGTCATGAATGTTGATCAATTGAATGTGAAACTGATTCTGGAGGTGCTCTACGTCCTGGAGCTGATCTTTGGAGAGTGGGTTGCGGGCGGCATCCTGGAGTTTGGATTTGTCGTTTGCGAGTGCTTCGCGATAGCCGCGGAGTGTGTCTCTCCAGGAATTACACTCGGCGGCCAACTGGGAGATTTCAACCTGAACCATGGGTTTTAAATTTAAGAGTGAAAAATGGGGTTACTCTCTACTTTTCCCTGGGGTGTTGGATGGTAACTGTAATTTAAACTATTTTTTTCTGTAACCTCATCGGGGGTTTATCAAAAAGAAAAACTTTAGGGGTAAATACGCATGAACCGTATTTTGTAACTAAATTTCAAGGGTCACTGTTTCAATGATTTAGAAAATGGACCAAACGCTTTGGTTACCACTTAGAATACTGAAACTTTACGCGTAAATTTGCTCCCTTGATTCCACAGGAGACCATACAACAAATTCTTTCCCGTATCGACATTGTCGAAGTGATTGGCGGCTTTGTAAAATTGAAAAAACGAGGTGCCAACTATATCGGCCTTTGCCCTTTTCATAATGAAAAAAGCCCCTCCTTCTCCGTATCGGCTTCGAAAGAAATCTATAAATGCTTTGGTTGTGGTAAAAGCGGAAACACAATCAGCTTTCTCATGGAACACGAGAAGCATAGTTATGTAGACGCTTTAAAATGGCTGGCCAATAAATATGGCGTTGAGATTCAGGAAACATTCCTGAATGATGAACAACGCCAGCAATACCAGACTGCCGACAGCCTTTATATCCTGAATCAATTTGCGCAAAGTTTTTTCGCCGAACAGCTTTTCCATACGGAAGAAGGCCAGAATATTGGTCTTTCCTATTTTGAAGAAAGAGGATTCAGCGAAGAAATCATCAAACGCTTTCAACTCGGGTATTCTCCCGAACGAAGGGATGCATTTACCAGCGCCGCAATTGCAAAACAATATAATCCTGAACTCCTGCAGAAATCAGGGCTGAGTGTATTGCGCAATGATCAGTTGTATGATAATTACCGCGGGCGTGTAATATTTCCAATTCACAACAACAGTGGAAAAATTCTTGGTTTTGGTGCACGCATATTGAAACCCAGTGATCGGGCGCCTAAGTACATCAACACTCCCGAAAATGAGATTTATGTAAAAAGTAAGATCCTTTACGGTTCTTATTTCGCACGTACTGCGATCGATAAAGCGGATGAGTGTCTGTTGGTGGAAGGTTACACCGACGTTATATCACTGGCGCAGGCGGGTATTGAAAACGTAGTGGCCTCTGGCGGTACTTCGCTTACAGCCGATCAATTGCGGCTGGTTAAAAAATATACAAACAACCTTACCATCATCTATGATGGCGACGCGGCCGGCGTTAAAGCTGCCTTACGTGGCCTGGATATGGCCCTGGAAGAAGGACTGAATGTTAAACTGGTTCTGATTCCGGATAAAGAAGATCCGGATAGTTATGTAAATAAGGTAGGCGCAGCCGCCTTCCGTGAATTTATTCAACAGAATAAAAAAGACTTCATCCTCTTCCAACTGGAAGTGGCGATGAAAGATGCAGGCAATGACAGCACCCGCAAAGCAGAAGTGGTAAACCGCGTTGCTGAAACCATTTCGAAAATTAATAAGGCGGAGGATTTTACCAAACAACAGGACTACATTAAACAATGCTCAGAAATTCTGAAGATCGACGAGCAGGGTTTACATGTGCTGGTCAACAAATTCATTCGCGATAAAATCAGTTCGCTGGAGCGAAAAAACGCCCAACCAGATATACAGGCCAATTCACAACAGGCCGAAGCGACCAACTTCGACGAATCGACTTTCAACCTGTTGTTTAAAGAAGATCTGCAGGAAAGAGAAGTTGCCCGCGTATTGCTCGAATATGGCACCCACCGTTTTAACGAGGAGAAAATGGTGGCAGAATATGTACTGGAAGAAATGGTGGATGATTCCCTCATGGATAACCAGGATGTAATCAAACTTGTACATAGCTTCCGTGATGTTGTACAGAGCACCCCTCAACGTGCCAACAAACAATACTTTATTTATCACCCCGATCAACAGATCAGCGCATTTGCAGTTTCACTTCTCAATTTTCCTTATGAAGAAAGTGAATACTGGAAAAAAACCTATGGTCAGAATATCGGGTACCAACCCGCCTTGTTTGAACAACCTTATGAAGTATTCATTCAGGCGCTGGCCCGTGGCAACGATCACCAGTTGATGCAATTTTCAAAAATGGGTGAAGATCGCACACCGGAAATCGTGACTTCAGCCGTCAACTACCTTAAGTTAAGAAAGATAAAACGCATGCTGCTCGAAAACCAGCAGGATTTGGAACGCCAGCATAGCGAGGAAGAATACGCCGTGCTTCATCAAACGCATGAACATCTGAAGCAGATGGAAATTGAACTCACCAAAAAGATGGGAACGGTTATTATCCGGTAACAAGGATAAAAAAAACCGGTACAAACGCGCTGTCAGTACCGGTTCTCCAATATTTTCTACAAATAAGTTAGAACGCTTTCTTCGCTTTTTCTTCCGGTTGTTGTGTTTTCCCGGATTTAACCAGGTTCTGTTGGTTGATGATATCATCTACCACTTTCACAGCCTGATCAAGATAAATGTCTTTGCTCAGGTTGCGCAACCAGGCATTGAACCTGTCCTGTTTATTCTTATCATTCTCCCACCGGTTCACTTCTTTTGGAAGTGCAGCAACTCTGAGTTCTTCGCGCAAACGAGTCAAGGTATCTAGTTGTGCAAAACGTGCGCGAATATCTTTCTGATCTTTTCGATAAGTATCCAGCTTCAGGCTGTAATCACGATCACTATTTTTTCGCCAGCCAGTCGGTATGCAATTTTATTTGTTGGAAAACAGAATCATTTTCAACACGACCGCGACTGATGTCTTTAACGACATTAATATCATAACCGCCTTTCCATGCACTGTAAGGTGATTGACTGATTTCATCCCAGGGAAGGGCGTCATTATTATCTTTTTCACGGAATTTCAAATACTCTAACTGGTCTGGTAAAACCACATCAGGATTTACACCCCGCAATTGGGTGGATCCTCCGTTGATGCGGTAAAACTTCTGCAGGGTCAATTTAACTGTACCCAAATCGGCATTCGACATCGAGAATCCTTTCTCGCTATCCAGGCCGATATTACGTTGAACAGTTCCTTTACCGTATGTAGATGTGCTTCCTATCACCACGCCCCTGCCATAATCCTGGATGGCTGCTGCGAAAATTTCCGATGCAGAAGCACTAAACTCGTTTACCATTACGGCAAGTGGACCATTATAGAGAACAGATTTGTCTTTATCGCGCAATACCTGTGGACGATTGTCTTTATCCTTCACCTGCACAATCGGACCTTCGTCGATGAACAGGCCCGCCATTTGTACCACGTCGTAAAGGGAACCACCACCATTGTTACGCAGATCGATTACAATACCGTCAACATTCTCTTCTTTAAGTTTCACGACTTCTTTAGCCACGTCAACATAACTACGCGCGCCGTTTGGATTTTCAAAATCGGCATAAAACTCGGGCAGGAAAATATAGCCAATCTTGCTGTTATCGTTTTTCACAATTGCACTTCGTGCGAATGTTTCATCCTGTACAATCTGGTCGCGGATCAGGCTAATTACTTTGACAGAGCCGTCCACTTTTTTCACAGTGAGCCTTACCTCAGTACCTTTTTTCCCACGAATCACTTTCACCGCATCCGTTACAACATAACCTGCAAGGTCAACAGGTTCTGCAGCACCTTCAGCCACTTTTTGAATCACGTCGCCGGGTTGCAATTCTCCGGATTTCCACGCAGGGCTTCCGGTTATAATACTTGCAACTTTGATATTGCCCTCATCGTATTGTAGTGAAGCACCGATTCCAAAGAAGCGGCCGCTCATTTCTTCATCAAAATATCTTTTATCTACGGGTGGGAAAAATTCAGTGTGCGGATCCATTGTAGTGGTGATTGCATTCACAAATACACTGAACTTATCATCATCATTAAATTTATTACGGAAACGTTCAAACAGCCTGTCGATCACTTTCTGCACTTTTTCGCGGGCTTCTTTTTCCAGCGCTGCATCGGTTTTTGCTTCAAAGCCTTCTTTTCCTTTGTTTTTTTCTCTTGTATCAAGAAGGTCAACATAACGTTCCAAAACGAGATACTTCACTTTTTTCCGCCATCTGTCTCTGATCTCGGTTTCGGTTGTTGCGAATTCCAGTTTCTCACCATCCAGTTGCACCCTTTCATCCACATTAAAATCGAAAGGTTTAGCTAAATATTCGTTCGCAATCTTTGAAGCTTCTTCCATGCGCTGATTGAATATTTTGCCAGCGGCAAGGAAGAATGTAACGGGGGCTCCTTTAATTTCATCGTCAATCTGCTTACCGTAGGTGGCGTTCAGCTGTTTTACATCCGAAGCATGGAACATGTTCTTTTCAGGGTCCAGTTCGGAGATAAACTTATTGAAGATTTTCTCTGAGAATTCGTCATTTATGTCCTTCGGGCTGAAGTGAGCCTGGGTCAGCATCTCACCTACCAGACGAAGTATTTCCTGGTATTTATCGGGCGGCGTAGACGAGCCCCTCCCCATTGTTTGAAAAGCCAGAAAAGAACCCGCAACAATCATCATGATCACAATAGGAAGTCGCTTCATATTCAGTACATATTTTAGTGCATTATGCATATTCCAAAATTAACGGAAAATAGACGTTTTTCTTGCCTTTAGCCTGTTTTAACATGGGTTTTTGATAAGCGGAAACAGTTGACGCTGCTTCGGTATTTTTCGTTGTACCAATATCATAAATTCTACATTTGAGCTGTCATACACGTCTCAGCCTTTCAGCCGTAGTAGTTTAGCAGCAATTGTTTCAAAAACTTATAAACTAAAACTTTTTACTTTTCCCGGTTTTCCTCTATTTTTGCAGTCCCAAAAAATGGTGGCTATAGCTCAGTTGGTTAGAGCATCAGATTGTGGTTCTGAGGGTCGCCGGTTCGAACCCGGTTAGCCACCCCAAAACATCCCGGTTCTGCCGGGATGTTTTTTTATGGATCTTTATCGTTTACTATCGACCTGAACGAATTTGCAGACCATAATCGAATACTCATTTTAAAACCATCGACCGTGCAAATAGTTGTCCTTGTATTCCCTTTGCTTTCACTGCTGCTGTTTGTTGCCCTGTTTCGGTACTTCCTTTTGTACCCACAGAAACCGGTCCGTTTTTTAGGTTTTCGGATCCAGGGAGCAATTCCCGCCGGAAGATCTGCGATTTCAAAAGGCATCGCTTCGGCGGCCGCGCGGCAGTTTGCAGCCATGGAGGGATTGGAAAACCAACTGGTGAAGCCTGAAAACTTCGACAGACTGAAGCCCGTAATCGAGAATCATATGGATGATTTTCTTCGAAATGGTTTGAAAGAACAAATGCCAATGATCAGCATGTTCATTGGTGAAAAAACGGTCAATTCCCTCAAAACGATTTTTATTTCTGAAATAGAGAAACTTTTTCCCCGCGTAATTGGTCAGTTTGCAGGCAATCTCCAAAAGGACCTGCCAATTGAGAAAATGATTCGCGAGAAATTAGACAGCATTCCGGACCAACAACTTACTGATCTTCTTTCACCGGCAATAAAAAAACCGTTTGCCGCGCTATACAGGCTGGCTTTTGCGCTCGGCCTTATTCTTGCCGGAGTTCTCTGGTTGCTTTTTTACCTGGCTGCATAAAACTCTTTTCCATTCATTGCGTTTAAAATCCTTTCATCACAGGCTGCAAATTTATTTGCAGGTATTAAGCAGTTTGAGCGTCTAATGCACACAATCTTTCACATGAAACATATATTCGGTTTATTCTTAGCCCTAACCCTTTGTTTATCAGCGATTTCTCAACCCCCAGCAGGGGCTGCCCGCATGGGTGGCAATGCCCCCCGCCGGACGTATCTACGGAAAAGTTGTAGATGCACTTTCTGGAAAACCAGTTGAATTTGCTTCCGTACAGTTGCTCGGCTCGCAAATGGATACAGTTACCCGCAAACCCGTGGAAGCCATCATCGGTGGTATGTTGACTCGCTCCAATGGTGATTTCAGTATCGAAAACGTGCCGGTCTTCGGTCCTCTTCAGATCAAGATTTCTGGAATTGGTTATAAAGAATATGTGGCGCCAGTTTCTTTTGATATTAAAGCTGGTGCTGATATGACGACGATGATGAACGCGCTCGACAAAGACCTGGGTAATATTAAAATTGAAATTGAAGAAAAAGTACTCGGCAATGTTACCGTTACGGCTGAGCGTCCAACCATGCAGCTGGCCATCGACCGTAAAGTTTTTAACGTAGATAAAAATATCGTTTCAGCGGGAGGTACCGCCATTGACGTAATGAGAAATATCCCTTCATTGAATGTGGATATTGATGGAAATGTAACAATGCGTAATAACGCTCCACAGATTTTTGTGGATGGACGCCCAAGCAATCTTACGCTTGAGCAAATTCCCTCAGATGCGATCCAGAGTGTTGAACTGATAACGAACCCTTCTGCAAAATTTGATGCATCAGGTGGTACAGCAGGAATCCTCAATATCGTATTGAAGAAAGAGAAAAAAGTAGGATATAATGGAAGCCTCCGTGCAAATATCGATTCGCGTGCGCGAGTTGGTTTCGGTGGCGATATCAACCTGCGTCAGGAGAAAGTGAATTTCTTTGTAAGTGGTATGTACAACCAACGTAAATCGATCAGCAATGGCCGTACCACACGTACCAACCTTTTCGATGATCCGGAAACTGAACTGTTCCAACGTGATAGATCTGTGATGTTAGGCAATTTCGGATTTGGGCGCGCAGGTTTGGATTACTTTATCAGCAACCGCAACACATTATCAATTGCGGCCAATTTTGCGCGCGGTTCTTTCAGCCCCAATTCCAATAGCAATATCTGGGTTGATACAATGGGATCGATCGGCCACCCTGCCTATTACGAACGCGAATCAGACGTAAAAGGAAATTTCCGCAACCTCGGTTCTACTATCAGCTTCAAACATCTTTTCCCAAAAGCTGGTATGGAATGGACTGCCGACGCGACCTATAATAAAAGCAATAACAAAAACAACAGTGATATCGTTACCGACACCATTGACTTATCTAACAGCAATATAATCGGACGTTATTCACAACTGCAGCGCATTTCAGGATCCAACGAAAACCTGGTAATTCAAACCGACTTTGTTAATCCGTTGACGGATAATTCAAAATTTGAAGCAGGTCTGCGCGCACAGCTTCGCAACAACAGCAGCAACAGCGCATTTTACGAAGAGAAAGGGGTATTGTAACCCTTCAGCCTCAATCACAAATTGAGTATGAAGGAAAGGACAATGTTTTTGCCGCTTATACTACTTACAGTTCTCAGATCAAAAATTTCGGTTACCAGTTAGGACTTCGTGCAGAAAGCAGTACGTACCACGGAAAGCTGTTGCGCACTGGTGAAGTATTTGATATTAAATTCCCCATCAGTCTTTTCCCAAGTGTGTTCCTCACACAAAAAGATAGACGACAGCCAGGGATTGCAGTTGAATTACAGTCGCCGTATCAACAGGCCTAACTTCTGGCAGTTGACACCCTTCACTGATTCAGCTGATAAACTGAACCCAAGCCGTGGCAACCCCGGATTGAATCCTGAGTTCACGAATTCATTCGAATTATCGTACGAAAAAACATTCAAAAACCGCGACAACTTAATCGCTTCTATTTATTACAAACGCACTACCGACCTGATTACACGTTACCAGGATTCTGCGCGTGGTACTTCCGGAGAGAAACTGATCCTAAACAGTTACATCAACGCGAATTCAAGTTATGTAACCGGTCTGGAGCTTATTTCACGTAATAAGATTACAAAGTGGTGGGAAATAACGACGAACCTTAACCTGTATGTCTCCGATATCGAGATTGAAATGGAGGGACAGGCTGACCAGGATGCGTTGTCGAGTTGGTTTGGTAAACTGAACAACAACTTTAAACTGCCGCACAATATTTCGATTCAGCTATCGGGCGACTACCAGGCGAAAACGATTTTGCCTCCGGGCGGAAGTGGTAACCGTGGTGGTGGTGGCGGTATGATGATGGGCGGACCGGCAATGGCATCACAAGGTTATATCCGCAGCAACTATGGTGTTGACATTGCGGTAAGATATGAGTTTGGTAAATCGCGCCAGGCTTCGGTTTCAGTAAATATGAATGATATCTTCCGCACACGTCGTATGTATTCCTATTCTGAATCACAGTTCTTTATCCAGGATGCTTTCCGTCGTCGCGATCCGCAGGTGGTGCGCGTAAACTTCAACTGGCGTTTTGGCAAATTCGATCCAAATCTGTTTAAACGCAAAAACATGCGCGGCGAACGCGAAGGACAGAGCAGTGGAATGGAAGGTGGAATGATGTAAGAGAGAGAAAATGGAAATGAGGAAATGAGGAGGAAAAATGTGACACTGTGATATTTTGAAAATAGGACAATTGGGAATTGAAGAAGTGATTCACTCTTTAATTCCCAATTGTTGTTTTATAGCATCGATCCTTTTCGCGTTTGAGCTATTTCCTCATTTTCACGTTTCCAATTTTTCACCTTTCCGCATTTTCTCATTGCGATATTTCCACATTATCACGTTATCACATTGTTTTTTTCTATTTTTGTCACCTCAAATATGGCTACCCCCCAACGATTAGTTTTTACGGTCACCAATGAGCTTGTTTACGATCAACGCATGATCCGTATTTGCACATCATTGGCAGAAGGCGGGTACGATGTGACGCTTGTTGGTACCAGGCGCCGGACGGCGACTCCTTTGCAAAAAGAACCATTTAAACAGGTTCGCCTGCGCACATGGTTTAGGAAAGGATTTGGGTTCTATGCCGAATACAACATCCGTCTTTTTTCTATCTCCTTTTTTGTAAAATGGATCTGGTTTGCGCAATCGACCTGGATACCATTCTCCCCTGCTATTTTGTTTCGCGCCTGCGGCGGAAAAAAAAGAGTGTATGATGCGCATGAACTTTTCTGCGAAATGCAGGAGATTGTTGAAAGACCGCGCATCTATCGAATCTGGAAAAAAATTGAACGGTTTACGGTTCCACATTTTAAAACCGGGTATACAGTAAATACACCCATCGCCGAAGAGTTCGAGAAAATGTACGGCGTGAAATATGGTGTCGTTCGCAATGTCCCGTTTTTTAAGGGAACTGGAAATTCCGGAAAAACCGGAACGATATATTTTATACCAGGGTGCAGTAAATGAAGGAAGAAGTTTTGATACGTTGATTCCTGCCATGTTGGATGTACCTGCAAGGCTTCTCATTGCAGGCGACGGAAATTATATGGAACGGGTGCGCGTTCTTATAAAGAATCACGGGCTGGAAGAAAAAGTAATCTTGCTGGGACGTGTTACGCCAAAAGAACTCCGCGATATAACACGCAAAGCCTGGGCGGGTGTAACCCTTTTTGAGTACAAAGGGAAAAGCAACTATTTTTCACTGGCAAATCGTTATTTCGATTACATGCATGCAGGCATACCACAACTCTGTGTGGATTATCCTGTTTATCGTGAACTGAACAATTCAGGCGCCGTTGCGTTACTCACAAGTGACCTTCAGCCGGCATCACTGGCTGCAGGCCTCAACCGGTTGCTAACCGATCAGGCACTTTACAAAAGCCTGCAAACCAATTGTTTGTCAAAAAGAAATGTGTTGAACTGGCAAACCGAAGAAAAGACCCTATTGAAAATCTATCAGCATTTGTTTGAATCGTGAGTCGCCATTTACATATCGTTTGCCTGGATGTTCCCTGGCCTGCCGACTACGGTGGCGCTATTGATATGATGAATCGTATAAGAATGTTTCATCAATGCGGGGTACAAATCCATCTTCATTATTTTAGTTATAACGATCGTGGCACCCCCAATGAATTGAATCAGTTCTGTAATACCATTCACGTATACCAGCGTGAGAAAATTCATAAAGGCTTTTCATTACGTCTCCCCTATATCGTTTCATCAAGAATGAATGAGGAACTGGTGGAGAATCTCTCGAAAGATGAGCATCCGATTTTGCTGGAAGGAATACATTGTACAGGCATTCTCCAAAAGCTGGATTATAAAGGAAGGAAAGTAGTGGTGCGCATGCACAATGAAGAAAGCAGCTATTATCGTGAGCTTGCACGCGCAGAAGGTAATCTTGCAAAAAAACTTTATTTCCTTAACGAAGCGCAACTCATCCGCAAATACAGCAAACATCTTCCAAAAGATTGCATCTATGCCTGCGTGTCGGAAAACGATATCCGCGTTTTCAAAGATGAATTTCAATTACCAGAAGCGCGATTTCTCTCTACGTTTCCCACCTGGCAGAAAGTAATCAGCGAAGAAGGTCAGGGAAATCTTTGTCTTTATCATGGAAACCTTTCCGTTCCTGAAAATGAAAAAGCAGCACTTTGGTTATTGAGAACAGTATTTACCAAAGTGCGTTTTCCATTTGTAATTGCGGGAAAAAAACCGGGACCACGCTTGCGGCAGGCAGCAGGTCTTTGTCAACACACCTGCCTGGTTGCCGATCCATCCGAATCGGAATTAAACGACCTGGTACGTAAAGCACATATCCACGTACTTCCCTGTTTTAATAAAACCATAACGGGTATTCGACTGAAATTGCTTCATGCATTATTTGAAGGGCGACATTGCGTAACGAATGATCCAATGGTTTCAGGTACGGGTCTTGAACCAGCATGTCACATAGGTAACAACTCGTCGGCTTTCGCTTCCATCATTGCACAATTATACCATCAACCCTTTACAACGGAAGAAATAAGGCTGCGGGAAGAGCTGCTGGGATCAACGTACGACAACAAAAAGAATACGCTACAGCTTACTCGATGGTTATGGTAGCATTGTCTATTACTGCACCTTTCTCAGTTCTGATCAATCTTGCCGGAAATTTTTGCACCACGATGTAATCGTGCGTAGCCATGAGAATGGTAGTGTTGAAATCCCTGGAGATATGAAATAACAGGTTCATGATTTCATCCGAAGTCTCCGGGTCGAGGTTTCCAGTGGGCTCATCTGCCAGAATCAATTTCGGTGAATTCAACAAAGCACGCGCAATGTCTACACGTTGTTGTTCGCCACCACTCAACTCAAAGGGGAATTTGAATCCTTTCGCTTTTAAACCAACTTTATCCAATACGTCCTGGATTTTTTCATCCATTAGTTTCAAATCTGTCCAACCTGTAGCACGTAATACAAATCGGAGATTGTCGGTAACATTACGGTCAGTCAGCAATTGAAAATCCTGGAAAACCACACCCAGGTTGCGACGCAGGTAAGGCACTTTTTTCCACCCCAACTGTCGTAAATCAAAACCAGCAACCGTGGCATCACCTTCTGTAAGCGGAAGTTCGCCATAAAGTGTCTTCAACAAACTCGACTTTCCCGTACCCGTTTTACCTACCAGGTACACAAATTCTCCCTTGTTGATCGTTAGGTTTACATCCTGCAGAATAAGGTTATTACCCTGGTATATATTAGCGTGACTGATTTGTATAATTGGTTCAGACATCTTTTGTTATGTTGGTTCCGGAGGCAAAGGTAAGCAAGTAGTTGGTTTCTTCAGTGGTCGTATAAACGCAGCAGGAAATTCAATTTTTTATTAAAACTAAAAAATTAGTTTGCAAACTAAATAATTAGTTATAGATTCGTTTCAGAATCGATTTTATTATGAAGACACTTACTAAAGCTGAAGAACAGGTAATGCAGGCGCTATGGGGGTTGGAAAAAGCTTTCCTCCGTGATATCGTGGAAGCGCTTCCCGAACCCCGTCCACATCAGAATACCGTGGCTACACTGTTGAAAATATTGATGGAGAAAGCATTCGTTGATATTCACGTGATTGGAAGGCAGCACCAATATTTTCCCCTGGTGAGTAAAGAAGATTACAGCAAAAGGACGATGAAGCAATTGGTAAAAGGTTACTTCGAAGGTTCGTTCTCGAATGTTGTATCTTTTATGGTCAAGGAAAATAACATTTCGGTGGAAGAGCTTGAAAAATTGCTTCAGCAAATACGCAAACAACAAAACAGTAAGAAATGAACGCAATCCTGCTTTATCTGGCACAGGTAATTGTTGGCTCCGGCATTCTGTATGGTTACTACCATTTAGTGCTCCGCAACAGGGAGTTTCATGAATACAATCGTTTCTATTTGCTTTCTGCAGCGGTCATCAGTTTATTGTTACCCTTGTTGCAGATTCCCGTTTATTTTGAAAATACAAATGATACTTCTGCACAGGTGTTGCTGGGTTTGCAGTCCATTCGATGGATGGAAGGTGATGAAGTAATTGTAACGACAAACGCCTCCTCTTCCCTCTTTTCATTTTCTTCCATCCTTTATTATTCGTATATCGTTGTCGGTGCCGTTTTGTTGATCCGTTTGATTGTTGCTTTGTCGAAAATTAAACGGCTCTTAAATCGTCACCAGGTAGAAAAACTGGAAGGTGTTGACTTCGTCAACACCGAAGAGCCGGGCACACCATTTACCTTTTTCCGCTGGTTGTTTTGGGATCGCAAGATCGCTTTGGATTCAGAACATGGAAAGCAGGTTTTCCGTCACGAAGTTTTCCATATCCAGCAAAAACATAGTTGGGACGTAATGGTTATGGAAGTGTTGCGCACATTCTTTTGGATCAATCCTTTTTATCATGTAATGAAAAAGAATTGCGTACGATACATGAATTTCTCGCCGATCGGTTTGCCATTGCTGAGCAGGAAAAATGGAGTTATGCAGAATTCCTGTTAATGCAGGCACTGGTAACCAGGAATAAGCTTGTCAATCCTTTTTTCATAGTCAAATCAAAAGACGTATAGCCATGATTACACAATCTCAAAAAACAAGTCACCGCTATTTGCGGAAAGTACTTGCATTACCATTAGCGCTGCTCGTATTGGGCCTGGTCGCCTTCCAGGTTAAACAGGAAGTGACCGAAATTCAGCTGAAGGAAGATGTTGTCATCAACAACATGAACGATGCTGCTGTTGATGAACAAACTATTTCAATTATCGACACTGTGCCGGCTAAAGCCAATAGTCGACTCAAGCTGAAAGGAGTGGCAACTCCCGGAAAGGAACCACTTTATGTAATTGACGGAATCACTGTCGGAGAAAAAAACAAAGCCTTGCTCGACACGCTCAATCCCGACCGTATCGAAAGTATTTCCGTTATCAAAAATGCAGAGGCTACCGCTTTGTATGGTAAGGATGCTGAAAATGGCGTCATCATTATCTCCACAAAGAAATCTGCCGACGCGGAACAAGAGGTAGTCCTTGTCGGCAGACCCAAATATGAAACAAGGCTGAGTGAAGTGAAACTCTCACCGGTAGAAACAAACGAAGAAGTGGTAGTTGAAGGCCGCCCTTCAACGGTTAAAGAAGTGGTTGTTCAGGGCTATAAAAAGCCAAAAGAAAATGCCAACATTCAGGTGGATGAAGTAATCGTTGAAGGACATAAAATTGAAAAGGCAGAAGGTAAAGAAGTAGTCGTTCAGGGAATTAAGTCAACCAAAACAGCCCCGAAGGAAGAAGTTCGGGAAGTAACCGTTCAGGGTTATCAAAGTAAGCGTGTTACAGTATCCGATGTACCATCAGAAATGAACGAAGTGGTGGTGGTTGGTTATTCAAAAAATGACACCAAAACTGAGCCTTTGTTTGAAGCAGTGGAAGAAGCAGCTCAGCCTCAGGGAGGAAAAGATGGCTGGGTAAAATACCTCCAGCGCAATCTGAATGCAAATATTGCTGTTGAGAACAACGCCCCTATTGGGAAATATACAGTGCAGGTTCGTTTCATCGTTGAAAAAGATGGTTCTATCAACAAGATCACCCCGATCACTCTTCACGGTTATGGTATGGAAGAAGAAGCTGTTCGTGTAATTAAAGCTTCAGGCACCTGGATTCCTGCAAAACAAAACGGGCGTGAGGTTCGCTCCTATCGCCAGCAGCCGATCACTTTTGTGGTAGAAAAAGAAAGTAAACCCGTTGCTTTAAAGCTTTCTCCTGCAGAAGTTGCAGATGAAATTAAGTCTTCGGGCACCCTCTACCCTAACCCCGCGGATGGCACATTCACTATTAGCCTCAGGTCAGAGAAGAATACCGACGCAACGGTTCAGGTTCTCACAATGAATGGAGCCAGTACCGGTATACTTAAGAAAGTAAACCTTATAAAAGGGAATAATAGCATCTCTATGCCAACCGGTTCACTTAAAACTGGAACCTATATTGTAAATATTGCTGTTGAAAACAACAAACCAGAGGTGTACAAGTTGATAAAAAACTAGCAAGAGAACATTGAAAAAATGTGCAAATAGGAAGATATGACAATGTGGAATTGTACTGACCAATAATAACTGGAAGGACTCATTTTTTCATTGTCATATTTTCATATTTTCACATTTTCACATTTTCTTGTGTCAACAGGCTATTCCAATTTCTACCACACTAGCGTCTCCTCGCCTAGTTTCAATTTCATCCCTTTTTTCCCGCCTTCAGTTCTGCCGATTACACGCGCATCAACTCCAAAAGAATTGGAGATATTTATGATTTCATCCGCCGATTTTTCATCGGTATAAATTTCGAGGCGGGTTCCCATGTTAAATACCTGGTACATCTCATGATTGTCTGCACCACTGGCTTTCTGGATCAGTTGAAAAATTGCTGGCGCATCAAAAAGATTGTCTTTAATGATGTGTACATTTTCGGGTATATATTTCAGGCATTTGGTTTGTCCACCACCACTGCAATGGATGAGGCCTTTGATGCTGTCGAAATTATTTTCCAGTAATGCTTTCATCACAGGCGCAAACGTGCGCGTGGGTGATAATAACAGTTTACCTATGGTAGTTTCCTGTCCGCCAGCGGTAATGGTATCAGTAAGTTTATGTGGGCCGATATAGACGACGGAATCGTCGAGTTTACCTTCAAAGGTTTCAGGGTATTTTGTAGCATATTCTTTCGAAAGCATGTCGTGCCGCGCGCTCGTAAGGCCATTACTTGCGATACCGCTATTGTATTCGGACTCATATGATGCCTGCCCAAAGCTGGCCAGCCCCACAATTACCTGTCCGGGTGCGATCTTTTCATTTGTAATCAACCTTGAAACGGGCCAGCGTGCAGCCATGGTTCCATTTACGGCAATGCTCCTGACAACATCACCCACGTCGGCGGTTTCACCGCCCATATAAGTAATATTGACACCATAACTCCGGAGTTGGTCGAACAACTCCTGGCTGGCGTTGATGACTGTTTCCAGCACTTCGCCGGGTATGATAGTTTTATTGCGGTCGATTGTGGAAGAAAAAAGTAACTGGTCGTAGATACCCACACACAGCAGGTCGTCGAGATTCATCACGATCGCATCCTGTGCAATGCCTTTCCATACTGAGAGGTCGCCGGTTTCTTTCCAGTAGAGGTAAGCGAGAATGCTTTTGGTACCTGCACCATCGGCATGCATCAGGCTCACCCAGTTGGCATCGCCGGTGAGTACATCGGGATATATTTTACAGAAAGCTTTGGGGTAAAGTCCCTTATCCAGGTTGCGGGTGGCGGCGTGCACTTCTTCTTTTTGCGCCGAAACACCCCGTTTTGCGTACAAACTCATTCGCAAAACTAAGCAAAAATGCGTTTGAAGTTGATGGTTGGGGTTGAGCAGGTTGGAAGATTTCGGTATAAACCGATCTGCCGCAAACAACCCCTCGGGAACCAGAAATTGTCCTAGTTTTGCCTGATATTTATGCAAGTACATTCCGATCCTTCCCGCTTACCTCAGTTTCGACGCGCCGTAATTACCATTGGCACATTCGACGGTGTGCATAACGGCCACCGGCAGATTATTGAAACCCTTCAAAAAGAAGCCCGCCGTATCGATGGCGAAACGGTCATTATCACCTTTCACCCGCATCCCCGGAAAGTCGTGAGCAGTACGATCCTTGGGGTTCGGCTGATCAACACTTTGGATGAAAAAAGGATGCTGTTGGAGCAGTTAGGCATCGACCATTTAGTGGTAGTACCTTTTACAGACGCTTTTGCCAACCAGGAAGCTGAATCTTATGTAGCCGATTTCCTGGTAAAACTTTTCAACCCTCACAGTATCATCATTGGGTATGATCACCGCTTCGGCCGCGGACGTAAGGGAGATTACCAGTTGTTGGAACAACTGGCACCAAAATATAACTACGAACTATTGGAAATACCGCGGCATGTGCTAAATGAAATTGCAGTAAGCAGTACGCGTATCCGTGAATCATTGCTGGAGGGCCGCCAGGCAGAAGCCAATCGCCTGCTGGGTTATCCCTTCTTCTTTTGCGGGCAGGTAGTTCATGGCGATAAGCTTGGGCGGAAATTGGGTTATCCCACCGCCAACCTACGTGTACTTGACGAAGAAAAAATTATTCCTGCTAATGGAATATATGCAGTGACGGCAGCGCTTATAGAACCTGATCAACAGCAACTGCCCGACAACCGTATGAAGGGTATGATGAGCATTGGCTTCCGCCCTACTGTTGACGGTCGCAAGCGTGTCATTGAAGTAAACCTCTTCGATTTTGCCAGTGAAATTTATGATCAGCACCTGATTGTTTTTGTTGAAAAATATCTGCGTGCAGAAATCAAATTCGATACGCTTGATGATTTGATCAAACAAATGGAACAGGATAAGCTGGAGACGTTGGAGCTTTTTTAGCCGGCAAACGTGAAAATAAAAAAAGCAGCCTGACGGCTGCTTTTTTTATGCTATTTGTAGGACGTAACAGGTTGTTTGATCGGTGCGTTTTAGAAGAATTACATTGTAATGAAATTTCAAAACTCGCCAGGCTTTCGCAAGAGCCAGATGCATTTTCACATTTTCTCATTCTCTCATTTCCACATTCCTCATTTTGCCGATTGCCGTTTGCCGTTTCACGCTTCTAGTACTCTATCACAAACTCAAAACTCTTCGGATCTTCCAGAAAATCTTCTGCAGATTCTGAGATCGTGATGGTCTTTTTGTCTTCAGATACTTTGATGCCTTTGCCTTCAACCTTAGTTGATGGGCGAGGCAAACGAATAATCAGTGTATGAACTGGCGACATTCCCTGTCCGGCGATTTCGCGCAAAGCCTGCATGCCTTCATCATCTCCCATTTTCGCAACCAGGTCGGCATTTACTTTTTTGCTGATGCTGTTTTTTGTATAGGTCATGTCAAAATACTTGTCGATTGAAGACTCAGGTATTCCCATGTCGCCCATATTCGCTTTTTTCTTTACCTGCTGCCAGGGCATCCATGATAGCAGTTGATGCCGTTTTGTTGCTGATAATATCAACCTGTGCAAGTTCTGCAGCATTTGCAAAAGGAAGTGACATTTTTGTTTTGAGAACGTCGTTCTCTAAGTCCATGTTTACGGCCATGGAACCTTTGCCGGCCAATGCTTTTTCGGAAGTGCTCAGGCTGGCCAGGCTATCAGTAAAAGAAGAAAGAGCCATCGTAGTATCGATTTTCTTTTCATCTATATCATCGAAGCCTTCAGCTCCACCCGACATTTTAGCCAGACTGATCAGTGAGCTAAGGTCCATTGAAGCAGACAGATTTCCAGATCCGTCTTCATTAAATATAATTTCCTTGGTTGTTTCGCAGCTCGTGAATGCGAGGCTCAGCAAAACTGTACCTGCAAGAAGAATTCTTTTCATGTGATTTAAAATTGTAAGTGTTAGATGCCGCGACCTGGCGATTAGTTGCACAGGCACATGCGGCGCTACAAAGAAATGGATATTTCTTTATGCCACCATCTTGCAGAGCATTTCTTTTAATAATTCTGCGTCCTCGGTGGCCGGGGAATTAACACCGATGCTTTTCAGATTATAATGATGGAGCAGGAGCAAAATTCGCTCAACACCTGGGGCACCATAAGTACGGAATGCACGGATATAGTCTTTGGCGAAAAACGGGTTCACACCTATTGATGCGGCGATACTCTTATCGTCTCCCCCGCTGGCGCCGGCCACCATATATACTTTACTGAAGAAACTGTATAAAGACGGCAGCACCATGTGAATAGACCCTGCTTTGGGATTCGAACCAAAATACTGTACAATCCGGATACATTTTGCAAGATCACGGCGCGCCAAAGCTTCCTGTAACTCAAATACGTTGAAGTCTTTGCTGACACCGACGAAGTTTTCAATGTCTTCCTCGGTAATCGTTTTTCGCTTTCCCAGGTTGACCGAAATTTTTTCAACTTCATTTTCAATACGTGATAGATCATTACCGATATGATCAACAATCAAAGCTAGCGCTTTGGGATTGATGGATAAACCTTTTTCGGTAACAATCCCCTGAACCCAGTCGGGCACCTGGTTATCATACAGCTTTTTAGTGGCCAGCACAACCGCTTTATCTTTTAAAAGCTTTGCGAGCTTGCTGCGTCCATCCAGTTTCTTTTCTTTGTGAGCTACAACGAATATCGTAGACGACAACGGTTGTTCGATATATGCTTCCAGCTTATCGATATCGCGCATATGCTGTGCTTCTTTCAACAACACTACCTGCCGTTCGGCAAACATGGGATACCGTCTGCAGGCGTTTACAACATCCGCCCAGTTGCTGTCGCGGCCATAAAATATGCTGAGGTTAAAGGAAGCTTCTGCTTCTGGTAATATCTTATGTTCAGCATAATCAACGATTTTGTCGATATGATAGCTTTCTTCACCTTCGAGCCAGTATATGGGTTTATACTGACCTTTTTTCCACTCCGTTATAATTTTTTCTGCTGACATAAAGTGCTAAGATACAAAAACCTATGTCGTTTTTGGATCGTTGTTTTGAAATTGGTTTTCAATCAAAAATACGTTTCTGGCACGGTTTTCGGATTTCTCCGCATCGAATGGATTCGCAAGCCGTTGCTAACCGAAAAACTCGAAGAATCCAGCACATAGTAAACCTATAAAAGAATTTAAATTACTTAGTATGGCAAACACGAATTATCCATCAGCTACTCCGGCAAATGAGCCAACTCAGCCGCAGAACAAAGGAAATAAAAACCTTCTGATCGGAATATTAGTTGCAGGGTTATTACTTACCTGGGGTTATTTGCTTTGGGACAAAAACAAGTCCAGCGAGCAGATCCAAGAGAAAGAAATGCTCTCCGAAAATTATATGTCGCAACGCGACTCCTTGAAAACGATGTTCGACGATGCCCAGTTGCGCCTGGATTCTATTACCGGTGCCAACAATAATCTTCAGGGTGAGAAAAGCGAACTGATGAAGAAGATCGATGCTGATAAGGCGGAAATCCGCCGGATCCTTAATGATCGCAACGCTTCAAAAGCAGAATTAGCCCGTGCCCAGTCCCTGATCGCAAACCTCAATAACCAGATTGCAAGCCTGGAACAGGAAGTAACTCGTTTGACAGGTGAAAACCAGGAACTGGCAGCAAATAATGTACAGTTGTCTACTGAAAAACAAGTATTGGAGCAAAACCTTCAAACTTCTGCTACAGAAAGAGAGGCACTGTCACAAACAGTTGATGTAGGTAGCACGTTCTCTGCTTCCAACATCCAGATTACTCCGGTAAATGAAAAGAAAAACGGTAAAGAAAAAACTACCTCTACAGCAAAACGCGTAGACAAACTGGTTGTTTCTTTCGACATCGAAAACCGTATCGCACGTTCTGGTCCTGCTGACATGTACATCATGGTAACAGCTCCTGACGGTACAGTGGTTTCTTCTTCAGAACTGGCTTCAGGTACGTTAACTACACGTACTGATGGTGACCGCGAGTTCACAACAAAAGTTCCTGTTGAATATGAGCAGGGAACTCGCAGAGCAGTTGAATTCCCAATCCGCCAGGAAGATTTCCAACGCGGTGACTATAAAATTGAAATTTATCACAACGGGTTCAAGATTGGCGAAAGCGTAAGAACCCTGAAAAAAGGTGGTTTATTCGGTTAAAAAGCAGTTGCATTCTTGCAACAATCCGTCTCACTCTTTACAGGGTGAGGCGGTTTTTTTATGCCCTCCTATCAACAACCATTGCGGGTAGTTGCAAAAGAAAATTAATCAGAGTATCTTACTCCTCCGTCTTTTATTAACCTATGCGCGACATCAAACCATTATTGATACTCTTGCTGTCTATTGGCCTGGTGGGAACCTGGTCGTATCATCTGTATGATAAGACCCAATACAGCCAGCGACGTATAGAAGTGTTTGTGAAAGATTCAGCCGCTGTTGCTGATGCGATTCGCGATTCACTGACTTTGATTTTCTCTTCTACTATTAAAGACCTCGACCAGCAGTTGACGGTCACCGATAGCAGCCTTGCGCTCACAAAAACCCGGGCCGATAGTTTACAACGTACACTGGGAATCAGGATGCAGGAAATTAGCAGACTTCGTTCTGAGATCAATATTATCCTCGGAAAAGGCAGTAATGCTTCGTCGGGTGATATTGCCGTCGCCCGTAAAAAGATTGAAGAACTTCAGAGTCAGGTCAGGCAATTGGAGACGCAGAAGAACGGCATGCAGGATGAGCATGCGCAGCTTGCACGTACGCTCGATTTGCTGACAAAAAATGCCGGCTCGCTCGAGCAAAGTATTAAACAACTCAGTGAAGAAAATGCCGCGCTAAACCAAAAGATTTACCTCGCTACGGTATTCATTGCAAATGATGTGAAACTGGTTGCCGTTGGCAACCGCGGATCCAAAGAAACGGCTTCAGCTCGTAAAGCAAATCGTTTGGTTGCATCATTTACGCTTCAGAACAAAGTTCAGGACTTTTCCAATGCCGACATTGGGATAGTGATCGTACAACCCGACCAGCAGGTATTGCAAAACCCTGCATGGGATTCAGGTAATATGGAAACGAACAGCGGCACCAAAAAATTCACCCGCATTGTGAAATTTGACTACACCCGCGACGAAATCAAATCACTCACCTTCTCCCTCGACGTTCCGGATTTTCAAAAAGGCACGTATACAATGCAGCTTTGGCATAAAGGATACCTGATAGGCAAAGGAGAAACCAAATTGAAATAATGTGGAAATGAGGAAAGTTGGAAATGAAATACCATAAGCTAATATGATAGTATGATATGATCACTCCCGAGCTCCGAAGGGCCGCCATACTTCCTCACAAAAAAACAGCCGCCGTCTGAATCGACGGCGGCTTTTGTATAAAACTTTCTAACCCTAATATGAATCGTTCCGTTTTTTCCGATTCTATAACCCTCCATTAAAACAGGTTATAGCCATAGCTCACGTAGTACAAACCTCCCACTGCAGGGCTACCAAAGCCTGTGCGGTAGTAATTGTTGCCAAGGTTAGTACCACCAATGCGGAATGTGCTCTTGGTTTTAGGCATGCGATATGAAACCTGCGCATCCACCCATGTAAAGTAAGGCAGTGTACCACTCACGAAAGTACCTTCGTAGTAGTTGTTATCCTGCCAGCGCATTACAACGTTGAAGCCAATTCCTTTGTACACATTGTCATTACGCAGACCCAGGTTATAACGATACTTGGGTGCGTTAAAGAATGATACAAATCCTGCAGGCACATCCTGGAGTTTATCAGAGAAAACGTTACCATAGGCGTTGAATCCACGACCCAGTTGGTACTCGGCGCTGATACCCCAACCCATTGCTTTCACATCTTCCGTTGCATTTTGAACGTATGATACATTTCGTGTGGTAAATGGTGAGAACAGATCTGAAGGAGATACGGTAGCCTGGCTTGATTGAGCCACACCTACAGTTGCCACAAAGTTTTTGTAAATGCTGTAGTATGCATATGCATCAACCAACAATCTACCACCAAGGATACCTTTATAACCAACCTCAAAAGAGTTTACCGTTTCAGGTTTCACTTCGCTGTAGTTAGCCTGCACCAGCAATCCTGTGTTTGCAGGGTTGCCACTTGCACGGTAAGCCAGTACGCTGGCCGCAGTATACCCTGGGTTGCTACCATTCAAACCATATTTCGCTTGTTGCTCAGGTAAGCAACCAATCAAAAGACCGGCACCTGTCAACAGATCGATGTATTGGTTTTGGTTGGTTGGGAAACGATAACCGGTTTGATAAGAAGCGCGGATATTGTTGTCTTTCGCAACTTTGAATACCGCTGTAAAACGAGGAGTGAATTTTCCTTCGAAATTAGTTTGTTTGTCGTAACGACCCGCAACGTTCAGCGTCAGGAAATCATCAAACAATTTCTTACGCAATTGCAGATATCCTCCTGTTTCGTTGATGCGGATAACGCTGCCGCCATCATCAAACAGGGTACCTTCTGAATTCAGCGCCCACTGTTTCCACTGAGCACCTACGATCACTTCCACTTTATCTGTGAACTCGAGGGCGTCTGACAGGTTCAACTGGCCTTCACCTGAGTACAAATCTGTTTTATCGAGGAAACGTGCACCACCTTGTGAAATGGGAATGTCACGTCCACGAGCTTTTGCAGCTTCAAATTCTGGTGTACCGGGCAGGTAACGTCCCTGATCCGCAGCACCACGAGCATTCATATGTGCGTTCACATCACTCATTGAAGAACCGCCTAAGCGACGTGATTCAGCGAACGTTGCAACATATTGTGTAAACCAGGTCTGGTTTGTTTTCCACTGGTCGTTGATGTAAACACCCAATGCAGTTGCGTTGTAAGAACCACCTGCATTTTCCTGGGTGGTATAACCACGAACAAACCATGTTTTACCTTTTACTTCCAGTTTATGTTGCGCCATTTTCAGGTTGCGCAATGCATAACGGTCTGCACCGGTATAAACTGTAGTACCTGTGCCGAAATATGAATTCAGTGATACTTCGATATTGTTGGTAAGCATATAATGCAAACCAGCATTCATCTTAACATTGATAGTATTGTAATCAACGAGGTTTTGTTCTTCATAACCAGTACGGGAAATGTTTTGGTTAGGAATGTTTCCATTAGCAAGGCCGAGATGGATAGGAACAAATCCCTGCATAGCAGAAAGATAACTTGCACGCTGAGCGGCTGTAAGGTTAGGAACACCATTCGTAAATGCCTGAAGGCTACCAAAGAATGCATTCAGTTGAGCCTGGCTGGGATTATTTCCCAGGATAGAAGAAGCTACCAGACCGATGTCGGTAGTAGTGCCACTACTTGCAATACCTGCGAAAGCCTGAGAAAGAGGGTTGGCGCGAATCGTGTTAGTCAATAACATGGCAAACTGTTGCATGTTAGCACTGGCTTCATCACCATAAATATTTACACCGTTGAAGTTTGGATCGTTTTGACGGTTGCCGCCAACGACACTACTCAACACACCAATTTGTTGCTTATTGCGATAGTCTTCTGCTTCCCAATCATTCGCTTTGGTAAGAGCCGCAGAAATTTTAAAGGCAATTTTGTTGTTGATTGCTTTCGCCCATCTGATGGACCAGTCGTAGTAAGGGGAAGCTTCTCTTTGCTTACCATCTGTGTGCATGATACCCTGCTTGATATTAAAGCTCAAACCCTGGTATTTGAAAGGGTTTTTACTGTTGATCAGCAATGTACCGTTGATACCGCCTGAACCATAAAGTGCAGAGGAAGCACCTGCAAGAAGTTCCACGTTGTCTACATCAAGTTCTGTGGGTCCGATAACGCTACCCACCGAAAAGTTCAAACCTGGTGCCTGGTTATCCATACCGTCGATCAACTGGTTCAAACGTGTGTTACCACTGCTGCTGAAACCGCGTGTGGTAACAGTACGGAAAGTAAGACTCGCCGTGTGCATGTCCACACCTTTCAGGTTGGCAATAGCTTCATAATAGTTTGGAGCTGGCAGATTACGGATGGTTGTGCTACTCATGCGCTCCACCGTAACTGGTGATTCCAAAATCCTTGTTGGGGTACGGGTAGCCGCTACTACTACTTCCTGACCCAATGCGCTTACTGGTTTAAATGTAATGTCGAGTTTTGTGCTGGCGTCTGAAACTGTTACTTCCTGTTCTTCAAAACCTACGGAACTGATCACCAAGGTTACAGGCAACTGTGCTACCGAAATACTGAAATCACCATTCGAGTTGGTGAATGTACCCACGTTCGTTCCTTTTATAACTATTGAAACAGCTGGTACCGCCTCACTGGAGGTGCTGTTTTTAACCGTACCGGAGATCGTAATGTTTTGGGCAAATGCAGCAATCGAAAGCAGGCTGGCAGCACACCACACAGCCAAAAAGCGAAAGCCTTTTCTCATAAATAAGCAATTTTAGTTTTGGAATATGATGGAAAAATAAGGATTGTAGTCTTTATCTAAAAATTTAATTTTTAGGCAGAAAGAATAAAATGTTGAAATCTTGAACGCCCATTCCTTGGGTGATTTTTGGCAGCATCTTACTTTCGTTTATGGCTACTTTCAGTTTCCCCGGTCAGACTCAATTTTACCGCGGCAAGGTCCGCGATGTATATACCATCGGCGACACCCTCGTGATGGTCGCTTCCGACAGAATTTCCGCTTTTGACGTGATCCTGCCACGCCCCATTCCCTTTAAGGGACAGGTGCTGAATCAAATAGCAGCTTATATGTTGCAGGCGACTTCCGATATCTGTCCCAACTGGCTGCAGCAGGTTCCCGCCCCTAATGTCTCAATCGGCCGCAAATGCCTGCCTTTCCGCATTGAAATGGTGGTACGTGGTAACCTGGTGGGCCATGCCTGGAGGACTTATCAATCCGGCAAACGCACCCTCTGTGGAGCTGTTATGCCCGACGGATTAAAGGAAAACGATTATTTCCCCCCAGCCCATTATCACCCCTTCCACGAAAGCTGAAGCGGGGCACGATGAAGATATTTCACCGGAAGAAATTATCGCGGCCGGCATCACCACCCCTGAAGAATGGGCGATTCTTTCTGAATATACATTGCAGCTTTTTGAAAGAGGCCGCGAACTGGCAGCAAAACAGGGTCTGATCCTGGTAGATACAAAATATGAATTCGGGAAAATCGGCGACACGATCTACCTGATGGATGAAATCCATACGCCCGACAGTAGCCGTTATTTCTATGCCAATGGATTTGAAGAAAGGCAACGGTCCGGTGAGCGTCAAAAACAACTCAGCAAAGAATTTGTCCGCGAATGGCTCATCGCAAACAATTTTATGGGGAAAGAAGGACAAACCGTTCCTGAAATGAGCGATGAATGGGTAAACACCATTTCAAAAAGATATATAGAACTCTACGAAAAAGTAATTGGCCAGCCCTTCAAACCAGAACAACTTTCTGAGGAAGAGACGTTTGAGAGGATATTGAAGGCGTTGTAGGAACGATGATCGGAGAACGATGATCGATGTTAGATGGTCGAAGATCGAAGAGTATTTCGAAAGAGGACTTCTCCCAGTTTCGGGATCGGTATTCATGCTCTTTATACATTCTTCGACCATCGATCATCCACCATCGATCATCAACCATCTAACATCGACCATCGATCATCTCCCCTCTATTCACCCTCTCTTCTTATACAACCCCTGCTTAATCTGTTTTTTCTCTACACTACCCGCTTCACCGCGATAGTAGCCGTAGCAAAGATTATCAATCAGGTATTGCGCTTCGGAGTAACTCAGCCAGTAGTCGGTAACCTGGCCGCCAAAGATGGTACCATCTGCATAGTTATAAAACTGACGGTAACCTAAACGGCTCAAATCGCCGAATACTTCATCTCCTTCATAAGGAGCCAAACCGCTGTTGTGACGGATGATTGTATAACCGTAGTAAGTTTCAACTACGATATAAGGACAATACGCGTCACTATATACCACAAACCCGTTTTCTTTGGTTAACCAGTAATCTGTTTCATCGCCACCCCAATGAGCGCGACGGGAACAACTAGATATAACAATTGTGAATAAAAGCAAAAGGCCGCCGAGTGTATAAATCTTTTTCATAACCTTCAATTTAATGGTGAATGATCCTGGTTTTTAGCCATACAGAGATAAGACGATGCAGTCTGCGCGGCGTTTAGCTAACAGTTGTTAAAGAAAGGCGAAAGAGCAGCCTCTTAACAATTACAACCGTCATCAGGATAGCACTCTATACAGAACAAAATTTGACCTATGGACCACAAAACGATTTTTCCCTATCTTGTTGGCATGAAGTCTGCCATACTATTCATCGGATTTATGTCCGTAATTATGTCGTTAAAAGCACAACAGGAATATTATTTGATTTCCGGCACCTATACCTCCGGTAAAAGCAAGGGCATTTATGTGCATCGTTTCAATACGGTAACCGGAAAGGCACAGGAAGTGAGTTATGCCGAAATATCAAACCCCTCGTATTTGTGTACATCGCCTGATGGGAAGTTTGTATATGCTGTTCAGGAAAATGGAAACGGTGAAGGAGGCGGACAGGTTGCCGCATTTTCTTTCGATAAAATAACAGGAAAACTAGAACATCTGAATACACAGCCCACCGGTGGCGAGCATCCTTGTTATGTAGCCATCGACCAAACAGGGAAATGGGTTGCTGTTGCGAATTACTCCGGAGGAAACCTGAGTGTATTCCCCGTAAATGCCGATGGTAGTCTTGGTGTTGCAACAGATACAAAACAACATTCAGGATCCGGTGCCGATAAAGAACGCCAGGAGAAACCTCATGTACATAGTACTGTTGTTTCGCCCGACAACAAGAAAATATTTGCTTCCGATCTCGGTATCGATAAAATCATGGGTTACGACCTGGATTTTGCAACTGGAAAGCTCACCCTTTCTTCACAGTCCTCTGTCGACGTCACTCCCGGTGGTGGTCCCCGTCACCTCACGTTCGATCCAAAAGGGAAATTTGGTTACCTCATTGAGGAATTAAGCGGACACATTACCGTTTACAAATGGAAATCCGGGAAACTGAAAGAAATACAAAGGGTATCTTCCCTCGCTCCCGGTCAAAAAGAATTTGCCGGCAGCGCAGACATCCGCGTTTCTCCCGATGGACGTTATCTCTACGCAAGCAACCGCGCTAATTATAACAATATTGCCATCTTCCGTATTGATCCAAAGAAAGGAACCCTCTCCTTACGCGGCCATCAGCCCACCCTGGGCGACGGCCCACGCAATTTCAATTTTGATCCGTCGGGAAAATTTTTATTGGTGGCAAACCAAAATAGTGATGAAATAGTTGTCTTCAGCTACAACGCGGGCACCGGCGCATTAACAGATACAGGAAACCGGATAACAGTTGGTAAACCTGTCTGTATCGGTTGGATTCAACCCTGACAACAATAAATTTTATCGGGAGAAAAAACATGAGAAGCAGGTTAACCTACTTCTCACGTTTTACACTGCGTTCTTTTGATTTATGAAAAACGTTGCGGCCTTTATCAACACCGGCGCGTATTTTCTTTTGTTCTGCTTCAGGAAGATGAATTATCTCCTGGCATTCTTTGCTGCAGCAGCCTTCATATTCAGCTTTACATTTTTCACACTGAATAAACAACAGGTGGCAGGCATCGTTTACGCAGTTTACATGGGTATCGGCAGGTTCACCACACTGGTGACATTGCGCGATGATTTCATCCGTGATGCGCTCACCCAGTCGCTGGTCAAACACAAAGTTTTTTCCATGGAATTTGTTAGGCAACCCTTTTTCTTTTACCAGGTTGGTGTAGTTAATAATGCCCCCTTCCAGGTGAAATACATTTTGAAAGCCTTCATGAAGCATAAATGCTGAAGCCTTTTCGCAACGAATACCACCGGTGCAATACATGATGATATTCTTATCCTGATAAGGTCGCATCATTTCTACAGCCATTGGCAATTGTTCGCGAAAAGTGTCGCTGGGAATTTCAATTGCTTTCTCAAAATGTCCCACTTCAAACTCATAATGATTCCGCATATCGATTACAATCGTATTGGGATCATCAGTGAGGCGATTAAACTCTTCTGCATTTACATACCTGCCTTTGCGTTCCATACTAAAGGAAGCATCTTCAATTCCGTCGGCTACGATTTTGGGCCTGACTTTGATATCCAGCACATAAAACGATTTACCGTCGTCATCAACGGCAACATTCAATCGTAGCCCGTTTAAGGGTTCGATGGAATAGAGGTATTCCCGGAATGCGTCAAAATTTGCAGTAGGCACACTGACCTGCGCATTGATACCTTCTGCAGCCACATAGATTCTTCCCAAAACGTCGAAGTTCGAAAGTTGCAGATACAACTCATTACGAAAAGCAGTAGGATCACTTACTGGGAAATAGCAATAAAAAGAGATCGTAGTTCTTGGAGTCGAATCCTGGCGGATACGCTCCTTCAACTCCTGACGGGAGACACGGTTATGAAGAGCCATTTTTCGAAATTTGATCCCGCAAAGCGGGAAATTAAAGTTTAATTGGTCAGTTGCAGGCTGAACCAAATTTCGCGGCAAATTTAGTGAAAATTCTGCTTTCCCGAAAGGTGGTTGGAAACGAACCGTCGTTAAACGGTAAGGCTATTGAAATACCATCTTGCCGCCAATCAGGCCGCCCAGCCCCACACGTACACCCCAGGTATTCCCCAACCCGGGCTGAATCGCCGTAACCACATCCACCCTGAAAATTTTCAGGATATTTTCCAGTCCGGCAAACAGTTCGAGGTAATAATTGTCACGGTTTACATAAAATGTATTCGCACCAGCAACAAGATGCCATTTTAATTTATTCAACAAAGGAATCTTATTCGTCAGCAAACCATTGAAATGATGTTCTGCATGTCCGAAAGCAAAAAAGTTTTCTGCATTACTATACCTGTAATAGGGTGCCAGTTGAAAGCTGTTGAGGTATTTCATATTGTAGAAAGTCTGGTTTCCGTTGAAATGTTGCAGATCGGGAATACCGACTGAATCGCTATTAATAAAACCACCAATTCCGAGGCGATACTTAAACTCCCTCCCATTTTCAGGTTTAAGTTATCTGATATTGAAAATCTCCATTTATCAAACCTTGTATCGCTTCCAAAAACACCAGAGAACCCGCGTTGGTAATCGATATCAAATACCGGAGCATCAGAACCCACGGGCACTTTATGGTTGGGAAACTCTATATAATGCTGTCCGGGTTGCCAGCTCAGATTGATTCCCGCCACCAACGATTGATGCCGGTTGAATCCCATATCTGTTAATTCGTACGGATGGTTGGGAAGGAATTCCCTTTCTTTTTTAAAGAATGAAAAATCAGTAGTATTCCAAACCGGGATCCGATCTTCATAAGTCACTTTCGCATTGATACGTAAGCCACTTTCAAGCTTGTTGTTGTATTCAACACTACCAAACCAGTTCTCATACAATTTCATGTAGTTCTTTTTCGCCAACAATGTATAAGCGGCATTGGTGAGGTTGTCAATAGGATTATCCTGGTTAAATTGTGAAATGCGTTTGCCACCGCTCAATTTCACAAACCGATTACGATATCCCAAACTTTTGGGAGCTACATTTACAGAGCCCCACATATTAAAGTGTTGTTTTGAAAAACCATACCGGCTGTTCAAAGCGATCGACAAATTGTTTTTCGTTTGGGCCCGAGAAATACTCAGCGACTGAGCAAGATTCATTACCACACCTTCAACAGTATTGTATTCTAGACCCTTTACCAACGGCTTCATCGACCAGTTCACGGTAGATCTTTTACCATAAAATGTATACCCCTGACCCGACCAGACGATTTTCTTTATGGTTATTGGCTGTTTCCGGGCTCGTAAAGAGTCGAGATGATATCGCGAGCGCAAAGTATCCCGTCGCGCCTGACTGATGCTGTCTTTAAAAACGAAATCACGTTTCTCATCCGCTTCCAGTGCCACGGGACGCACGGTGCTCCACCACACGGAATCTTTTTTGTTGTAAGCCGTATCATATTTCATGATGGTACGGCCGAAATGCTTTTTATCAAATCCGGGATTGATTACATAATCTGAATAAATGTTTACAAAACTGCCATTCACTTTAAAACCAAACTGATTAATATCGATCGCTAAAACCTGGTTCTGCGTTTTCCAAATATCACTTGCAACGGGAGTATGTATTTGTGAAATCCGGATGGTATCCAGCAGCTCAAGTTGTTGGTCTTTTGAAAGCGCCAGATTCAAACTGTGGATGCGCCAGTCGTCTTCTGTGATTTGTATGGTGCCACGAAACAATGGCTCATTTTTCCTTCGGGGCGTAACTGTTATCGTATTAATCATTACACCGTCTTCCACAAAACTTCCTTCGTACTTAAAGCGGTAGTAATGAATAGCACCGTCTGCAATGGGCGAAATGAACCCGCGAGGATTGAGGTTGTTGCCAAAGACACTTACATTATTCTGGTAAAAATTAATGAAAAACGGAAAACTCAGTCCCATTCCCCCGCCACTTTCCCTGGAAGAAATTACGCGCATTTTCACCAGGTTGGGTCGAACAAGATCAACTTGTGTTACTGATTCTGACAGGAATAAAATTCCCTTTCCTGCGGAATCCAGGCCATCATCATCAGAACGTTCGATTGGTTTGCCCATTAACTTTTTTGGAAGACCTCCCGAACGAAGTAGTCCTTTGATATAAACATTTACCGAAAGTGAATCAACCTGGTTGTTATAAAAATCGCGTTTTTTAATTGCCTGCCTGATAATCTCATAGGCGGGATCTTCCCCTCTTTTCACTACTACTTCCTGCAGCGTCAGCATTTGTTGCTCCAATGCAAAATCAACAACAACAGGAGAGTCTCCAATCGTGATCGTTTTTTCCGTTTTTGCATATCCGATGTATTGGGCGATTAATGTGTAATTACCTGGAGCGAGTGTTAAATTATAACGACCTACACTATTTGCCGTGGTACCCTTATTAGTTCCCTTCACCGTTACGGAAGCATAAGCAAGTGGATTTCCGGAAGCGTCGGTTACGGCACCACTTATATTTCCAGCATTGATATTTTGAATAAACAGAAAGGAAAACAGCAGGGGTAATATTCTCAGCATAAGCGTTACCGAATTTATATCGGCAGTGCAACGAATATAGAACCCTCTTTGTTACAAAAATGTAAATCCTTCGTTCATCTCTCTCCGACCATCGAACAACGATCATCGATCAACGATCATCGAACATCGAACATCGATCATCGCTTTCTCAGAAAATGCCCGGTCAACGCGCCAAGTCCGCCAACCAGGCCAGCTACCAGGCCGGTAAGAATTACGATAAAAAATGCAGTATCAGGACCGGGAAACAATTGCGCAATACGTAAAGAAAGTATGCTTTCGTTAGCCTTGTCGGCCCACCATGCCAGACCAGACCAAAGTAAGAACACGCCAAGAAACCCTGCGAAATAGGCCCTGAAGGCAGATTGATATATTAATACACCTCCGGTAAATGCGGCAATAACCAGACTCCACCAGGGTAGAATTAATCCTCCCAGGTATGCAAGGATAGCAGTGAGTATAACAGCGACGAGAAATTTCATGAGTTTGAGTTTAGTAATCGATCTTCAAAAATCGACGGTCGATAATCGAATAGAATTCTTAGTTGTTGTTTTTGTTTGAAAGGGTTAAGGTCCACTTCACTTTTCTGTCGATAGCGTCAGATTTTTTCATAATCCACAATGGGAAATATTCGCCCCGCGCCCAGGTATCAATAAAATTATCATAGAAACGGCTGCCGGGATTTCCATTTTGCCCACCGGGATAAACTCCATATGCTTCAGTGAGTGCACTCATATGCGCAATCATTCGCCAGCTGGGGCCATGGCTGTGTTTCATGGCATTGATGATATTACCATCGCCTCCAACAGGAAGATCAGTGCGCGCGAATGGCAACAGGTTTTGTTTTAATAAATGATACACGGATGGACGCATCCGTTTCGACCATTCCAGTCGGCCCTCTCCTTTTAAATTATTCAATCCTGTTGTCGCCTGCTTCATTGATTTTGTAATCACCTGCGCCAGCTCTTCACGCTCTTCGGTACGCACATCATCCACCCAGCCCATATTAGTGCTATCACGTAACAGCAGTTCAAGGGTGTGCTGTCTCTCCGGCCAGGGAGCAAGTCCATTACCTTTTTCCAGATCATCGATCCAGATATTTTTATAGAGACTGTCCCACCATGCTACAAAAATTGTTTGTCCTTTAGAATTGGGTTCTGCCTGTAAATTCCAACTTTCGAGTTCTTTCAGATATTCAGCAGCGGCATCATCCAACTGGGAGCGGTCAACGTATTTCAGCAATATCGGGCGCAACATCTCAGCCTGAACGTTGAAATAATTATACTGCAGTTGCATCATGTCGGCCACCGTCACCTGGTTCATATTACTCAGGAACTTTTCTATGGCAATACCTCTCGGAGTAATATAAGCTCCGGGAATAAAATAAGGGTATGTGGAATCTACTGCACGCTGATTGGCACTTTCCAGGAAACCGCGTTCAGGATTGAGGGAATGCGGATTTTCAGGTTGTGGAATAAAGCCCTGCCAGTTGTAACTGCTGTCTTCACCTGGCATTACATATAAACCCTGCCCCTTCCAACGGGCGGGAAATTTTCCCTGTTGCCAAATTGCTATATCACCTGTTTTAGAAGCAAACACAAAATTTTGCCCGGGACACTGGAACGTGCTAATTGCTTCTACATATTCATTATAATTCGCAGCGCGGTTCAATTTGTAAAATGTCAGCCCTTCATTGCTGGGCTCATGGGCTATCCAACGCACTGCAAGATTTTCATCGTTGCCATTTGGAGAACCGAAAGTTTTGTCGAATTGAACGGGACCAAATTCCGTGTAGGCAACGGTATCATAAACCACCCTGCCGCCTTTTACTTTTATTTCCTCTACACGCAGGCGTGTGGGCGTCCACTGTCCATTGTACCAGTATTCCCTGCGGGTATCATCTTTGAATTTAATCTGGAAATAATCTTTTACATCACGCCCTGCATTCGTTACGCCCCATGCAATGCTGTCGTTTAATCCAATAATGATAAAAGGACTTCCCGGAAGTGAAACGCCATATGCATTACTACCCGGTCCGTTTAGCTGCATTTCATACCAGATGGAAGGTAGCGAAAGTTCAAGGTGCGGGTCATTCGCCAGTATGGGTGATCCAGACTGTGTGCGAGAGCCAGCCACTACCCAGTTATTACTTCCATTTCCCGCATCGGGACGATCAGTTTCACGCTGGGTAAATCCGGTTTGTGATTGGAAGTACAAAGAATCAGCGGAGGCAGGCGCTACGGGCTGCACTGTGGGTGCAGGAAAAGGAGTTCCCTTCGGAACAATGGGTGCCAACGAATCATTTACCTGCGGGTAAAGCGCTGCCAGTTGTTCTGGTTTAAACAATGAACGCGCAATGGTATTCTCAAGGTCAGATTCTGTTCCTGACGACAACATCTTTGCCATCATTTTCAACAGCAAAGCCGTACGAAGATTGGTCCACGGCTCCGGACGAAAATCAAGGAGTTTATATTCCAAAGGCAGCGTGCTCTCAGTCAGGCTTTCAATATATGCATTGACACCGGCTGTATAAGCGCTGAATGCTGCCTTGCTCAGGTCATCTTTTTCCATTTCGCCGAGCGCATTTTCTGCGGCAAAACGCATTCCCAGTCTACGCTGTTCTTTATCATAATTGATGGCTGCAGAACCTGCTATTTCACTTGCTCGTCCTTCTGCCGCCCTGGTTTGCAAATCCATCTGAAACAGTCGGAAACGGGCATGCAGGTACCCCTGTGCGAAATAAAGGTCTTCATCGTTGTCAGCAAAGACATGCGGCACCAACCTTTCATCAAAATAAATATTTACCTTTCCTTTCAGCGAAGGAAAATTAATTTCATCGCTGTAATCATAATTCAAAGGCTCTGCGTTTTGCCAGAAACCCTGTTGCGGACTGAGAAAGCGACCCAGCGGAGGTACCGTTCCCCAACTACGGTCAAGCGCATAAATAAAGGCAGTCGTTAGTATTGCAGAAATTATAAATGGAACTAAACGCATATATAAAATGTGTTGAGTGAAAATAAAAAAGAGAATTGATTTATTCATAGATTTCTTTACCGCTTGCGAAAAAATAAAAAATCATAAACGGAAATGATGAAATACTACGCAGCAATTTTCGCATTATTTATTGCAGAAATTACAAATGCACAGTCCACGAGATTGAGTCGCGAAGCAGACAGTTTGTATAAAGCCAAAGAATGGTTAAACGCAGGCGCCAGATACCAACTGGCTGCAGATAGTTTAGCGGGCTTTTTAAACCCCAAACAGTTCTACTATAATGCGGCTTCGAGTTATGCATTGGGTAATGATATAGAGAAGGCATTTGTAACGCTTGAGAAAGCTGTTTACGGGTTAGGCTATCGGAATTATGATCAAATGACTTCCGATGCTGACCTCGCTTCCCTCCGAAAAGACCCGAGATGGAAACCGTTGGTTGATCATTTAAAAAAGCAGCGCGATGCGATGAAAGAGCCCCGGAATGCTCGTGTAGTAACCTCCGACATCCATAACTTTTGGAAAGCATATGATCTCGCACTTGAAGATACCGCCAACCGCGAGTCCATTTTTTTGAAACATTATTTTGAGAAAGCCTCTCCTGGTTTGAAGGATTATTTCTCTTATAAAATAGGTAACATACCCGCATTTGTTAACAACCAGCGTAAGAAACCAAAATTCTATGCTGCCATCCGTGAGAATACGCTCCGCGTTGATCAGCTAAAGGACTCTATGTATGCCTATTTTGACAAATTAAAATCACTTTATGATGACGCTGTATTCCCCGATATGTATTTTATGATCGGAAGATGGAACTCCGCGGGTACCGTATCCGATGTAGGTCTTTTACTGGGCGTTGATCAGATTGCCCGTACACCCGATATTCCGCAGGATGAATTGAGCTTATGGGAAAAAAACAACTTCAACGACTTTTCTCAACTTCCAACCATCGCGATGCATGAACAAATACACTTTCAGCAAACAAAATTAAACTGGGATACTACCCTGCTTGCAAATGCATTGGTGGAGGGAATGGCTGATTTTATCTGTGAACTTGTAACAGGAAAAAATCCAAGTCAGCGGCAACATATTTTCGCAGCCACCCGTAAGAAGGAAATATGGGAAAGGTTTAAAAAGGAAATGTATTTGAATCGTGCCTACAACTGGATAGCGAACTCAGCACAGGAAACGCCCGATCATCCGGCCGACCTGGGCTATTATGTAGGATACGAAATTTGTAAAGCTTATTACGATCAGGCGAAGAATAAAAAGAAAGCGATAAAAGAATTGCTTGAATTCAAAAGCGCCAAAACGATTCTTAAGAAAAGTCGCTATGATGAGATGATGAGCAAACTACCCTGACACTAACTGAAACGGATTATTCATAATACAAGACAGCCTGCAAAAAATGCAGGCTGTCTTGTAATAATTTGGAAGAGTTTTATTTCTCAGTCAGTTCAAATAAATACAACTGCGTCTCCTGTGTATTACTGAAGTTATCATCGCTCACAAGAATGATAGAACGTTTTCCGTTGGGCAGTTTGGGACCAAAGCAAATGCCTTCTACATTATCAATATAACGTCCCAGGTCGTCAAGATTGAATAAAAGGGATTTCTCCATGGGTATTACCGCGGGTTGGTTTTGCAATGATTCAATCTTTCTGATGTCGGTTGCATTTTTGAAATCTGCGAGGTAAATCTTAATCGTACAGCCATCTCTTCCGGTGCTATACGATCTTTCCATCACGAGAATGCGAGTGCTATCGAGAAACAACATTTCAGATATACCATTGATACGATAAGCGGAAGTGGGGCGTGGGCCATGTGCAACTTTATCCGCTTTGTATGCATATTCACCTACCTGGTTTTTTGAGAACCGGTCAAATCCGAAAAAGCGGAGATAGCTGTCGTTATAATGTGTATCGATGCGGGGACCATCTTCATACAAAGGTTCCTCCACACTCAGCCATAGTTGGCGGTAATCGGGTGTATAACTCATTCCTTCCAGCGTTCCGTTGTCGCGCGCGCCAATAGGGTTGCTGTTGAATCGAAAGCGTGTTGGCAAAGGAAAACTATCCAGCACCCATCCCTCCTTTTTGATGAGGCGGATGGTTGGTTGCGTATAAACCGAACGTTGAGGGGTTCTCTCTCCTTCGCTGGTCCAAACCAGAAAACCCGAAGTTGCATCATAGCGAATCGACTCCGGGTCTGTTTCGCGATAAGCAAAGGGACGTCCCGCATCATTGCGAAGCGTATCCACACGCGTTACAAAAAAGCTGTCGAGCCTGTATTTATTCAGCTTGATTTTGGCAGTGTAGTAGCGTGAAGGCTGCCGCTCCGAACGGTCGTCGCAAATGATATAATACTCGTCGAGCGTTGGATTGTAGTCAATACCCGACAACCCGCGCACATTTGTATTCTCAAACTGCAGGTTTGACGGGATTTGTTTCATATCGAGAAAACGCATTGAAACCGGTCGCAGTTTACCCACACGATTCATTACCCCGCAGGCGCTTACCGTAAGCATTACGATGCTGATAATAAGCCATTTCTTCATAGGACAAATGTAACGAATGTGGAAATGAGAAAATGGGGAAATGAGAAAATGAGAAAATGAGAAATGAGGAAATGTGGAAATGGGGAAATGAGAAAATACCTGTGGCTTGAGAATCGGCAAATGGCAAGCGGCAAACGGCAATCGGCAAATGTGGAAGCGTAGAAATATCGATATGTATACCTGAATAACGCATTCTCCCATTTCCTCATTTTCCTTTCACGTTTGCCGCTTGCCGTTTGCCGAATCACGAATCTCACGCCTCACGTATGGCCACATTTTCCTCCCTGCGCGTTACTTTTGTTGCCATGCGAACAATCATCTGCTACCTGAGACAGTACATAAGGGAGCTCAACACAACACGGTTTCTGTTATGTTCAATTTGGATTGCCATTCTGGTGTACCTGAACTACGCCCATGATCTGGAAGGAAAAATTTATATGTGGGAAGGACTGCTGATGCCTGCATTTACTGCGCCGGCAATTGTTTATAGCCTGGCTTTTTTCCGGCTTTGATCATTCATCTGGTTAATCATCGCGGGAAATATTCGCTAAAGTGCTGGGTTGTATTGCTCCTTTTCTCGGCTCCTTTGTTATTTGCGGTTAAAGTCGGTCTAACCACCTATCTCGACATATTTGCAACGCGTGATTGGGAGCTCTACTGGAATAAGGTTTTATACTGGCCGTTGCGACTCTTTGTATTGTTGATTATGCTTTGGATACTTGCTGGTACGATGGGCCGACCCGGCGAGGTGCTTGGGTTGAAAAGTTCGGCCTTTAAATGGAAACCCTATTTTCTGATGTTGCTGATGATGGTTCCGTTGATTGCAGCTGCCTCCACACAGCCAGATTTTTTAAATACCTATCCGAAGTTGAAACAGGTGATACCGCTGCCCGAAGCTGCCCAACCGGGCTGGTTGTATAAATTGTTTTTCGAATTAGGGTATGGATCTGACTTTATTTCTATTGAAGTTTTTTTCCGCGGATTCCTGGTGATCGGTTTTAGCAGATGGCTGGGAAAAGATGCCATTCTTCCCATGGCCTGTTTCTATTGCTCCATCCATTTCGGCAAACCGTTAGGAGAATGTATCAGTTCTTATTTTGGTGGACTCCTTTTGGGTATTGTTTCCTATCACAGTCGCAATATTTATGGCGGATTGGTGGTGCATCTGGGTATTGCCTGGTTGATGGAACTGGGAGGATATATTGGCAACTCCTTTAAAGGGTGATGCCGCTCCCGGGAATGGGAACGGCATCATCTGAATGCATTGGCTGCAGGCCTGTAAGCCGGATTCTGTATTCCGACAAAATCGGAATGGCCATCATTTATCTGTCCCTGCAGTTGCCCGCAGGGCTCAAGCTGCCTACCCTCCCCTGTTTCCTTTCGGAAAGTGAACGGGCCGCTCACCTCCGGGAGCCGAAGCTCCCATGAACCGGGGTATATGTGGCATTTCAGCATGAAAGGTTTACCCACTATTGTTGTTACCAACAACAGTCGTGAGCTCTTACCTCACGTTTTCACCCTTACCCCGCCGAAGCAGGGCGGTAATTTTCTGTGGCACTTTCTGTTGAAGGCGAACCTCCACCCGGCTGTTCACCGGTACACTGCCCTATGCTGTCCGGACTTTCCTCCTCCCTTGCAGGAAGCGATGACCCGGCATGCAGCCGTCGCAAAGTTAGCCAATCGTAAATTGAAATTGAAAGATGATTTAACCTTGTAAACGGGAATGGCTATTTATAATTCAACCAAACTTCCGTTGCACCGTATCCAAAACGTGGGTCGTATTGGTTAACAAAACTCTTTACCTCACGTTTTAAGCGCAGACTGTCGTGAATCTCATCGCGCAGGCGACCTTCTCCCACTCCATGAATAAAGATCACGGAAGGCAGCCGATGGGCAACCGCCAGATCAAAAAACTTCTCGAATGTTTTTAATTGCATCGCGAGAATCTCAAGGTTGCTCATGCTCCCGGAATCATTGGTCAGCTTTTCAATATGCAAATCCACCACACTACGCGCAGGCTCCAGGTGTTTACGGGCCTCTGCAGCGTTGTAAATTTTATATCCTTTTCTCGCAAGTGGACCCAGTTCTACCACATCTTCTTCCAGTTTATCAGGATAAGCCTCCATCAGCTTCTGCGAAAACGTTGCCTTATTTGCTTTGCGGATTTCTTCCAGCTTGCTGAAAAATTGTTTGGGCTTGATTTTAACCGAAGCTTCAAAATGATCCGCCTTACGTTTATCAGGTTTTACCAGTGAAAAATCGAAATGATAAGAAGGGCTGTCATTCATATCTGCAAAAGGAATATCATGTAGATAGAAGTCCTGCCACGGTTGAATGGTATTCTTTAGTTCAAAATCCTTTTCACCAAAAAAATGCAACTGATAAGTAAAATTGTAAGCTTCGGGAGTTTGGTTGATCAGATGAAGCTTGAGCTGTTCTACTACTTCATCTCCAAACTCATCGGTATCTGTTACAGGTAAAAAACTCAGGAGTACCCCTTCAGCTTTCCGCGGCGTAGTTGTAGGTTTCTCACGGCGGATATCTTCCACATATTTTTTCTGCTTTTGCGGCGCAAATTTTTTCTTTTCGCTGAATCGTTTGAAATACGGAAAATCGATTTGGTCCATGTATACCGGAAAACGCACACCACGCACTTCTACCATGACCATTTTATCATTAATAATCTCCACGATCTCCCCTTCCTCATTGGAAAGGAGCACCAGCACTGTATCTCCTATTTGGTACTTCATACCGCAAAAATACAGCCTATTGGTCAGCCATCGATGTGTTAACTATCAGGATTGGTTCAGTTTCGAATTCTTTTGTCCATAAAGGAAATAAATACACAGACCCACTGCCATCCAAACCAGGAAGAGCAGCCAGCTGCTCGCCGGAATTTCCACCAGCAGATACAAACAGCTCAATACGCCCATGATGGGAATTAATGAGTATTTACGGATCAACGTGAGCACCGAAAGAATACCGGCCACCAAAATGAACATGATAAATAATATTTCTTCGAAACTGGTTGTTTTGATATCTGTAAACAGGGTACCAAAATTGCCGAAGCCGTCCTGTACGCGATCCCAATAGAAGACGACGAATGTTAAATACAGTGCAGGAATAATAAACTGACCGTTGATATAGGGCAATTTGAACTTACCCGGAACCTTGGGTACTGGTGGCAGCAACAACACACCTCCAGAAACCAACACAAATGCAAACAAAGTACCGATGCTTGTCAAATCAGTCATCAGGCTGCTTTGCAGCAACAGGGCGCCAATTCCCACGATCACACCAGTAACAATGGTTGCAAAAGAAGGCGTTTGGTATTTAGGATGAATTTTTTGAAACTTCTTCGGCAGTAATCCGTCACGACTCATTGCCATCCAGATACGGGGCTGGCCCAACTGGAACACCAGCAGTACAGATGTAGTAGCCACTACCGCGCTGATGCTGATGATACGTTCAATCCAGGGAGCTCTGTTTTCGAATACAAACGCCAACGGATCTTTCACGTCTTTAAATGCAGAATAATTTTCAATACCCGTCAACACCAGCGCAATCAGGATATACAGCACGGTGCAGATCACTAATGAATATATCATACCGCGTGGCATATCGCGTTGAGGGTTCTTACATTCTTCAGCAGTGGTAGAGATGGCGTCAAAACCAATATAAGCATAAAAGACAGCGGAAACACCTTTTAACACCCCTTCAAACCGATTGGGCATAAAGGGTGTCCAATTATTGGTATCCACATAAAACGCACCCGCAATTATCACGAAAATGATTACTGCCACTTTGAATATCACCATGAAATTGGCCGACTGCTTACTCTCTTTGATACCGATATAAGCCAGCCAGGTAACAAGTCCTACTACCAGCAATGCGGGCAGGTTGAAGAAAATTTTACTGTTGCCAATACTGGGCGCACTGTTGTATGCGTCAATTGCAAACTGGTAATTTTTGGTTTCTTCAGCCGTCAGCGTTTGCCCAGATGCAAATGCGGTGGTTGCTTCAGTGAAAGCATTACTGGCAGTTGCGGGATCAATCAACAACCAATCCGGAAGATGAATATGAAAAATATTTACAAGCAGGTTATTAAAATAACTGCTCCATGAAATAGCGACCACGATGTTGCCGATGGCATATTCAAGAATCAAAGCCCAGCCAATAATCCAGGCAATTAATTCACCAAAAGTGACATAAGAATAAGTATAAGCGCTACCAGCAACCGGTACGCGGCTGGCAAACTCAGCATAACAAAGTGCAGAGAAACCACAGGTAATTGCGGTAATAACAAATAGAACTGATATCCCCGGTCCTCCCTCATACGCAGCGCCGCCGATGGTGGAGAAGATACCTGCGCCAATTACAGCGGCGATACCAAGAAAGGTCAGATCCTTTACACCCAGTACTTTCTTGAGTCCGCTTCCTTTTTCTGCCAGACCAGCTTCGTATTCCTGACGGATCTTATCAATAGATTTCTTACGAAAAAAGAGTTTGCCATGCAGTTGTTGGTTTTGCCGCTCCAAAATAGGTAAAAATTGCGTTGGTTGATCAGAATCAGGGTAAGTGACGACCGGGGTCATTCAAAAGATACGCGGACCGATGGAAATTTGCACTATAAATTTTACATTATGAACCCCGCAATTCAACACCCCAAAGCAAAGCAACTTCTTCATACTGCGAATGCAGGCTACTGGTCAAGATTTATGAAATGGGCAAAAGGTCAGGAAGAAAATCGCTTCTTCTGGCTGGCGCTCGGGGTGGCCGGGCACGGTTGCGCATTTACCATCGTAACTATCTTAACCGTAATGTTTACAGGAAATAATTTCATATTCTGGCCAATTGTGATAGGTGCAATGGCCATGACACTTGTTTCTAATCTCGCAGCAATGCCAACCCGCATCACTATACCCATTTTCTTTTTGAGCCTTTTGATTGACCTGGGTGTCATCATCTCCTGTGTGGCAATGGCCTGAGAATGGAATAATGTGGGTTAAAAGTCCGGTCGGCTGTTAGTATTCACGTTGTACCAGGAATGAGGCCACTTCCCTCAGCGGCACTTTCCTGTCGCTTGTAACCGCTATATCTTCGAGGTGTTGCAGCGCTTCGTCGAGGTAGCGGTTTTTTAGTGCCAGCGCCCAGTCGTCTACCCCGCAATCCCTGAAGAGTTTCAAAACCGCTTCCACTTTTCCCGGTTCATTGGACGACATCCAGTGGTTCAACTCTTTTTGTTGTGCCTCATTCGCCGTTTCACGGGCATGTATCAATAAGAAAGTCTTTTTATTTGCGATGATGTCACCGCCAACCTGTTTCCCAAACTTCGCAGGGTCACCAAAAGCGTCGAGATAATCATCCTGCACCTGGAAAGCCAGCCCCAGCTTGCGGCCAAATTCATACAACAGGTTTTGATTCCGCTGCCCTGCACCACCCATTATCGCACCCATCTTCAGACTGGCAGCAATTAGTACGGAAGTCTTCAACTCGATCATCTTTAGATAATCATCCAGGCCTAACGTTTTCGCGTTTTTCAAAATCCATATCGTATTGCTGACCTTCACATACTTCACGTGCAGTTGTATTGAATAAATGCTGCACCTGGTGAATCACGTCTTTATGGAGGTTGTTTAATAAAGTGTAGGCATTGATAAGCATTACATCACCCGATAAGATCGCGGTATTCTCACCATATTTCCGGGGAACGGTCTCTACGCCTCTTCTCAAGGGCGCTTTATCCATGATGTCGTCATGAATAAGTGTAAAGTTGTGAAACAGCTCAATCGCTGCAGCAAGATCCCAGCTGTCTTTATGAATCTGATCAAACAATTCGTTTGCCATCAGGCATAATACAGGACGTACCCGCTTTCCACTTATTTGTAAAAAATACTGGTTCGGCTCATATAGCGTTGCAGGTTCCTTTGAAAATTGAATCGATTCAAAATGCCGCGCAAACGAAGAAGATAATTCAGAAAAAAGAAAACATCAGATGGTTCGTTGATTATCAAATTGAATATTTTTATTTCAGGATACTTACACATTTCCACATTTCCTCATTTCCTCATTTCCACAAGTTCTCATTTTTTCTTCTTCCTGCTTTTCCGCTCTTCTTCTTCCGCCGTAAGCACCCACACATAATCAAGTTGGCGTTTCAGCAGGTTGGCAGCAGCAACCTGGATGCGGACTTTATCACCCATCCGGAATTTCTTACCGCTTCGGTGACCAACCAGGCAGTATTCACTTTCAACATGTCGGAATTCGTCATAGTCGAGCAAGCTCGCCACACTAACAAGCCCCTCACATTTATGATCAATTGTTTCAACCCAGAAACCAAAAGCAGCTACACCGCTGATCACACCATCAAACTCCTCACCTACGTGCTGCTGCATAAACTGCACCTGCTTGTATTTGTTGGCCGCTCTTTCCACTTCCATCGCAGCACGTTCACGTTCGCTGCAATGCTTACAACGGTCTTCGAGTTTTTTATCAATCGTGGCTTTGTTGTCGAGCACATCCTGTAAAATACGGTGCACCATAATATCAGGATAACGCCTGATGGGCGATGTAAAATGGCAGTAGTGCACAAAACCGAGACCGTAGTGACCAATATTCTCAGTTGTATATTTTGCTTTTGCCATTGTACGAATACCGAGCTGTTCCAACACATGTTGCTCAGGTTTGCCATGCGCATCTTTCAGCAACTGGTTAAATGAGGATGCGATTTTTTCTGGAGACGATTTATCAAACTTATGCCCGAACTTATTTGCGAACGCAATAAATGGCAAAAGTTTTTCTTCATCGGGAGTATCGTGTACACGGTAAGGGAAGGGCAATTCCTTATTGTTGACACGCACTTTCGACACATTCTCCGCTACGTATTTATTGGCAAGCAACATCAGTTCTTCAATGAGCTGGTGTGCTTCTTTACTCTCTTTGATAACGATGCCGATCGGATCACCTTTTTCATCGAGTTTGAAACGCACCTCCTGCGAGCTGAAATTGATGGCGCCTTTTGCAAATCTTTTCTTGCGGAATTTTTGCGCAATTTCGTTCAACTTCAGAATCACTTCTGCATGATCGCCTTCACCGTTTTCGATTATTTCCTGCGCTTCTTCATAAGTAAATCGGCGGTCGCTATGCATTACAGTCCTACCCAGCCAGTATTGTTTTACTTCAGCCTTGTTGTTTATCTGGAAGATGGCGGAGAACGTCAGCTTATCTTCATTGGGTCGAAGCGAGCAAAGAACATTCGAGATATGCTCAGGCAACATTGGATTCACGCGATCTGGCAGATACACCGATGTTGCTTTCTGATAAGCAGCTTTATCCAATGCATTATCAGGTTCTACATAATAGCTCACATCTGCGATGTGCACGCCTATTTCATACACACCATTTTTCAATACCCGAAATGAAATCGCGTCATCGAAATCCTTCGCATCAGCAGGGTCTATAGTGAACGTGAGGATGTCACGCACATCTTTTCGCTTTTTTATTTCTTCCGCAGGAATAACGTCAGGAATTCTTGCAGCAACTTCCAGGGCATCATCAGGGAATTCGAGCGGGAAACCAGCTTCTAAAAGAATGCCCTTCATCGCTGCGTCGTTGTTGTTCTCAGCATCAAGTATTGTCACCACCTCGCCCACGGGTCGTTTATCACCTTCTTCCCATTTTACCAGCCGGGCCACTACCCTGTCGCCATTTTTCGCATTGTTCAATTGTGCAAGCGGGATAAAGAAATCCGGCATCGGTTTTTCAGAATCCGCTATGAAGAATGCAAATGTTTCATTCAATTGTATGTTACCAATAAATTCGGTGCGTTTGCGTTCAAGTACCTGCACCACTTCTCCCTGCAAACGGCGACCGCCCCCGGATTTAATTCGTACTGCAACAGTATCGCCATGCATGGCTGTTAAAAAATCATTCGGACGAATTAAGATATCCGTTTCCATATCCTGCACAATTACAAAGCCCATTCCTGAGCGTGTAATATCCAATTTTCCTTTGAATACTTTTCCTTCCGATGTACTATGTTTCGCTTTTTTGCGGGAGTTATTCTTCTTTCCCATATATCATTTTTTCACTTCTGCCCTGAAATTCCGGACAAAATCTATCAATAAGTTATTAAATCGTTCTGCCTGGTCAAACAGTATTTCATGTCGCACAGGCAAAACATAAAAAGATCGGTCGCTCAATTCGTTCCTGAATTTAGTTAATCGTACCGCATCCTTTTCAGTTGTCAGCATAATTTTTTGTTTCCCCTCCAACCCGTCATATTTTTTCAGGATATCCCGCAAATCGTCTATTGTAAAAATGTGATGATCTGAATATGCCTGCAAATGATAACCTCCGATGTATTTTTCCAGGTACTCTTTCAGCGGCGCAGGGTTGGCAATTCCGGTTATCAGTAAAATTTCATCGGCCGGGTCGAGTTTCTTTTGTTCTCCCGTCAGCAAATGGTACGGAACATCATAAGCCATCGATGCAAAGAACAATTCCTGTCCGGGTTGCAGGTTCAGCTCCCTGGTTACTCTTTCTTTTTCAGCAAAAGAAAGATCGGGCGGGCATTTCGTTACCACAATCCAATTTGCCCGCTTTGCCGATGATTTCAGATCTCGCAGATCGCCTGCCGGTAAATAAAAATCGTTTGTATAAAGATTGTTGTAATCCGTTAAAACAATATTCAAACCCGCCTGTACTGCGCGATGCTGAAATGCATCATCCAGAATAATTACTTCTGTCTCGGGTCTGTCATGCAACAATTGAGCCACTGCCTCAATCCTGTCTTCACCTACAGCTACCGGAAGATCTGGAAACTTGAGGTGAAACTGCATCGGCTCGTCGCCAATCTCGAGCGCTGTCGTCTGGTCATTCGCCAGTGAATAGCCTTTGGTTTTCCGTTTATACCCACGACTTAAGGTTGCTGCTTTGAAATGTGGCTGAAGTTGTCGTACGAGGTACTCCACCATCGGCGATTTACCGGTACCGCCGACAGACAGATTCCCAATACAAATAATCGGCATTCCAAATTGGGTGGATTTCCAGATTCTTTTATTGTATAAAAAACTGCGGACGGAGATTACCAGCCAGTACAATAATGAAAATGGCAACAGTAGTATGCGGAAGGATTGTAAGAACCAGTTAAAAAACATAAACATTTCCGGGGGTGACGCCAAAGTCTAAAGGTACGTCAAATTCATCCCGGTCTTCTATTTTTTCGATAGGTTCAAAATAGCTAAAACCCACTTTAATGCAATCGGGACGGCAGCGTGCCAGGAAGCGATCATAACAACCTTTTCCAAACCCTACCCGGTATCCATTTTTATCCATAACGATCATGGGAACAAAGATGATATCAAGGGATTGTGGTTCAGCGATCACGCCCGATACGGGCTCTTCCAGGCCATAGTCGCCGGTCTCAAAATCGCTGTCATCGGTGGTAACTACCGCTTCCATTGTCCAGGCTTTTGTATCTGTTTTTGGATAACAAACACTCAATTCAGGATACTGAAATTTCAGAAAACGGCTACATAGTTCGGTCTCCGGTTCATGTTGCTGCACCATTGGATAATACGTGAGCAAACGATAAAGAAACGGGAGCTGGATGGTTTGAAATTGTATCAGGATAAGATCATCCATACGCGTACGTTCCTGCTGCGTGAGTTGCATACGTTGCTGACGATAAAATATGCGTGCTTCTTTCTTATCCATTTAATAAAAAAATCAAATGTCGTATACAACATTATTCCGGTTGTTCAAAAATTGAAAAGATAGTCGTTCCGTAATTCTTTTCCATTTTATAACCGGTAAAGGTTTTGTAATCGTTGCGGGGCGTATGTTCCAGCACAAACCAGCCGCCCGGTCTGAGTAATTGTTTTTCAAAAACAATTCTGGGAAGATCGTCAATAGTAGCTAACGCATACGGTGGACCTGCAAAGATGAAGTCAAATTTTTCCTGACATTGTTCCATAAAACGGAACACATCCATCTTCACCGGCTTGAGGGTATCAATACGGAGTTCGGCAGCAGTCTTTTTTAATAAATGCAAACATCGCTACATCCTTTTCCACAATCGTCAGGTCGGTTGCACCTCGTGATGCAAGTTCATAACTGATACTGCCGGTGCCACCAAACAGGTCAAGTGTTTTGAGACTGGGAATATCCAGTTTATGTTGCAGCACATTAAACAAACCTTCCTTCGCTATGTCCGTGGTCGGTCTTGTATAGGGCATTTTCGAAGGGGGATTGAATTTTCTCCCACCATGTTCACCACCGATTATCCGCATTTTGCCAGGTCAAATAAAGAAGTGAAAAAATGGGCGGGTAAATTTTCATCTTCCCTGTTTACCTGCCATTCTGCTTCACGGAATCGTAAATGAATAAAATACTGATATAATTCCCGGTAAAGCGAAGATTCTTTTTCAATCAATCCAGATAAAGAAAGACGTACTTCCTCCTGTGAAAAACCAAATTGCTGAATCACACGCAGCAGATAGTAAATAACATCTGCAGGACTTTCGTAAGTATAAGTTTGCGTCAACAATAACTTGTTGCCACGTGATGCAAGTAATGTAAATTCTTCTGAACGGAAGTCGAGTGCTACCCCACCTTCAAAGTCAGTCGATTCTATCCTGCACAAATCCGCAGTATAACCATGCGTAATTTTCACTTTGGGAAAATGTGTACGTATCCATTGCATTACACCTGCCGGCACGGCAAACTGATTATTCAACTGCCAACTGCTTACGCGTTCCGTCTCAATAGTAGATGAACCGCGTGGGCCGAATTGCAGCTCCAGTGCAGCCGCTACAGGAAATGCTGTAGCATGCACCGCCGGTACCAGAATAGCGTAAGGATAATCGAAGGCGATGCGTACATCATCGAAACTCCTCCTGAGCAACTCTTCCTGTTGGAATACTTCCGTCAGGGATGCCTCATCTAAAATGTCTGCATTTGTGTAATAGGCAAGCTGCCGTAGTTCATTCGCATTGTTGTCGGCGACAGCAAAGGAAAAATGATAATTTCCCAGCCTGACAACAAGCCTGTCATTGCCACTAACCGGGGAAGAAGATATAGAAAAGACTTTTTTCAAAATAACAGATGACAAGTAATAAAAAGGGTTGATTACGATTCGCGTCTGATCAATCGCACCGAAGCTGAACCGGTGAAATGATCGATTGGTGGATTCAGCTTTTCAATTTCAATTTCTGATTCGGTAACCTGTGGATATTTCTGATGAATTTCCGCAGCAATTTTTTGCGCGAGCGTTTCCAGTAAATCCACCGGTTCTTTCATGGCCGTATCAATAATAGAGAACAGCGCTGCATAATCAATGGTATCATCAAGAGCAGTTATCGTGCCGGATTGCGGCGTATAACTCACTACCAGATTCACCACAAAATCGTTTCCCTTCTGCCTTTCTTCGGGATACAATCCGTGAAAAGCCCTGAACCGGCAGTTGCGAACATGTATCTGAAGTGTTGAATACAAGCGATTCTTATTTGTAGGTTACCGATTGATTTTCGTAAACTGGGAATTCGGGCCGGGCGCATCAATGGAGTTCGCCCAAAAATCTTTCAGCGTCCAGTGCAGCCATACATCCACTACCCGCCGCTGTAACTGCCTGGCGGTAGATTTTGTCCTGCACATCTCCAGCCGCAAAAACACCGGGAATATTGGTCTTGCTGGTTCCGGGAGTCGTAATTATATAACCGGCCTCATCCATATCCAAAAACCCTTTGAAGATCGCGGAATTGGGTTCGTGCCCGATTGCGACAAAGAAACCGCTCACAGGAATTTCCTGTTTCTCACCAGTTTGATTGTTACGGATGCGAACAGCTGTAACGTTTTTATCACCCAGCACTTCGTCGGTTTCCGTGTTCCAGTAAACTTTAATATTTTCTGTTTTTAATACGCGATCCTGCATGATTTTGCTGGCACGCATTTCACCTTTTCTCACCAGCATATGTACCGTTGAGCAAAGTTTACTCAGGTAAAGCGCTTCTTCTGCAGCAGTATCTCCGGCACCTACGATAGCTACTTCTTTGCCACGGAAAAAGAATCCATCGCATACGGCACAGGCGCTAACTCCGAAACCGTTCAGTCTTTGTTCACTTTCCAGTCCCAGCCATTTTGCAGAAGCTCCCGTCGCGATAATAACAGCATCAGCTTCCAGCCATTTTTCTTCGTCTACTTCCACTTTAAAAGGACGGCGGCTGAAATCTACTTTTGTCGCCAGGCCAAAACGAATATCCGCTCCCATGCGGCGGGCCTGCTTTTCAAAATCGACCATCATTTCCGGCCCCTGAATGCCATCAGGATACCCTGGATAGTTCTCCACTTCCGTTGTAATTGTCAACTGACCTCCCGGTTGAATTCCCTGGTACATAACAGGTTTTAAACCTGCGCGGGACGCATAAATAGCTGCGGTATATCCCGCAGGACCACTGCCAATTATTAAGACCTGTACTTTTTCGATATTATCACCTGCCATGCTTTAGAAACAGTTTTTGCAAAAGAAAGTTTATTTGTTCAAAATGCCAAAAGAGTGACCGGCGCGAAACCCCGGCATAGGAAAAGAGGTTTAATGTATGGCAGCATCAGAGGCTTTCGCCTGGCTACCATACACTAAACCTCTTCACCGGGCTCTATTTTTTATCCAAGACCTTCGTCGATTATGCGACGGTCTATTTCAGCTTCTTTCCGGTGTTCTTCCTGTAGTTGTTTCAGCTTTTTACCATAAGAGATTTTGGTAATAAGCGCAAACAATACAGGCACCACAAAGATCGCCAGCGTGGTGGCAGCGATCATACCGCCAAACACCGTCCAGCCGATCGTATTACGACTTTCTGATGCCGCTCCGCTTGCAAATGCGAGCGGAAGTACACCGAGAATGAAGGCCAGCGATGTCATGATAATGGGCCTTAAACGCAGGCGTACGGCCTGTAATGTGGCATGAACAATATCAATACCGCGGTCAACACGCTCTTTGGCAAATTCCACGATTAGGATGGCGTTCTTCGCTGCCAGCCCAATCAGGGTAATCAGGCCAATTTGCGCATAAATATTATTACTCAGGCTGGGAATAAATGTAAGTGTAAGGATCGATCCGAATGCCCCGATGGGTACTGCAAACAGAACCGAGAACGGTACCGACCAGCTTTCATATAATGCCGCCAGAAACAGGAATACGAAAATGAGTGAGATAGCAAAAATCGTTACCTGTTGGTTACCGGCAGAAATCTCTTCACGGGTAAGACCTGAAAACTCGAATCCATATCCTACAGGAAGCGTTTTGGCTACTTCCTGCAGTGCCTGGATGGCCTGTCCACTACTATACCCCTCGGCAGGTGTACCATTAATCTCTACCGAACGATACACGTTAAAATGCGAGATTACAGAAGGCGCCTCCACAACTCTCGACGTGATCAGTGATCCCAATGGAATCATATTGCCCTGGCTATTGCGAACATAATATTTTCCTATTTCATCCAGCGAGCCGCGAAAAGAACTATCCGCCTGCGACATCACACGGAAATTCCGTCCATACAGGTTGAAGTCGTTCACATAACTACTTCCCAGGAAGTTTGAAAGTGTAGAATAAACTTCAGCTACCGATACGCCCATTTTCTTCGCCTGCTCACGATCCACATCTACCTGGTAACTTGGTGTACGGGCATTAAAGAAGCTATACGCCAAGCCAATCTCTTCGCGCTGGTTCAGTTTTCCGAGGAAGTCGCGCATCACCGCTTCAAACTGTTGCACATTATCTGTTGTTGTCGTCTGCTGCAACTGGAAAGAGAAACCGGATGTTGCACCAAGACCGGGAATCGCAGGTGGCGCGATTGGAATTACCCTTGCTTCGCGGATGTCAGCCGTTGCAGCACGGATCTTGGCAATCACCGATTGCACATGATGCTCTCTCCCTTTACGTTGATCCCAGTTTTTCAGGTTCACGAAAATGGTACCTACGTTCGATTTGTTAGAGAAACTGATGATGTTCAAACCCGCAAGTCCACCAACAACATTTACTTCCGGCATTTTTTCAATCCTGCCCATAATATCCTGCAGCATTTCAATACTGCGGTTGGTTGAACTGGCTTCGGGCATTTCGTACGTTACAAACAAACGGCCTTCATCTTCGGTAGGTATAAATCCTCCCGGCTTATTTTTAAACAGGAAAAACAATCCGACAAAAAGCACCACCATCATCACCAGCACATAAGGTGTTTTTCTGATCCACACTCCTACTGATTTTGTATAACCAGCTGTAACGCGGTTGAACCAACGGTTGAAAGCAGCGAAGAATTTATCAAGCAGATTTTTCCTTTCATTTTCACCTTTGCTAGGTTTTAGCATAAGCACGCAAAGTGCGGGGGTTAACGACAACGCCACAAAAGCTGAAATCAGTACCGAAACAGCAATGGTGATGGCAAATTGCTGATAGAGTCTGCCAACGATTCCGGGAATAAAACCAACCGGCACAAAAACGGCTGCAAGAATCAGTGCAATTGCAATTACCGGCGCTGAAATCTCTTTCATCGCTTTGCGCGTTGCTTCTTTCGCCGACATCCGTTCGTTGTCAATATGATGTTGCACAGCTTCCACCACCACAATCGCATCATCCACTACTATACCAATCGCCAGAACGAATGCAAAAAGTGTAAGAGTGTTGATGGTAAATCCTAATGTTGAGAACAGAATGAATGTACCGATCAACGAAACAGGAATCGCAAGCACGGGAATCAGCGTGGCGCGCCAGCTTTGAAGGAAGAGGAATACCACGAGAATTACAAGGATCAATGCTTCAACCAGTGTTTTGATTACCTCATTAATCGAAACCTGTACAACAGACGCAGTCTCCAGCGGAACGAGGTAGTCAACATCTTTGGGGAACTGCTGTTTCATGTCTGCAAGCGCATTTACCACACCTTCGTAAGTATCCAGTGCGTTGGCACCGGGCGCCTGGTAAATGAGTACAAAAGCAGCAGGTTTACCGTTTACAAAAGCGTTGGCTGTATAGTCGAATTTACCCAGTTCCACGCGGGCCACATCTTTTAAATAAACAATACTACCATCAGCTGGTCTGGTGCGTACAACGATATTCTCAAACTGTTCTTTCGAATTCAATCGGCTGTTGGTGAGAATAGAATATTCAAATGTCTGCGCATTGGGCTGGGGGTTTCCACCCACAGTACCACCAGCAATCTGGAGGTTCTGCTCCTGTAGGGCAGCATTTACTTCTGCAGGGGTCATACCCAGTGCAGCAAGTTTTGCAGGATTCAACCAGATACGCATACTAAAATCATCAGCACGGGAGAAAATATCACCCACCCCTTTTACACGTAACAGGGCGTCCTTCACATAGAGGTTCACATAGTTTCCGATAAAAGAGATGTCATGTGTTCCATTAGGAGAATAAAACGCCAACACCATCATGATGCTGGGGTTTCTCTTACGAACCGTTAATCCCAAACGTTTCACCGCATCCGGCAAAGTAGGTTCTGCCACACTTACACGGTTCTGTACATCGAGCGTCGCGATGTCAATATTAGTTCCTACTTCAAAGTTTACGGTAATGCTGCTCTGACCACTACTTGTACTGTTCGAACTCATGTAGGTCATTCCCGGTGTACCGTTTACCTGCGTTTCAATTGCAGTGGTCACGGTTTGCTCTACAGTTTGTGCATCAGCGCCTGTGAAGTTTCCGGTGATGGAAACAGTGGGTGGAGAAATCTCGGGATACTGCGCCACGGGCAGGTTCATCATAGAAATTATACCTACCAGCACTAAAACGATCGATATCACGATGGCCGTAACCGGCCGTTTAATAAAAGTTTCTGCAATCATACTCTGGATTGAAATTACACTGATCTTGAGACGCGTTCGGGCAACTTCCGTTTTGCAAAAAGAAGTTACTCCAAATCAAAAACTAGTTTATGCTCACAACGGATCCTTCACGCAAGTTCTGTACACCCTGTACTACGATCTTCTCCCCTGCCTGTAACCCTTCCTTCACTATTACTTCTGCACCCAACTGACGGCCTGGAATAATATGTCGTTGTGATACCTTATTGCTATCCTGCACCACGTACACGAAATACTCACCCAACTGTTCAGTTACGGCTTTATAGGGAATACGCACCACTGCATCTTTGGGACTGCTGAGCACTTTTACAACTGCCGTCATTCCGGGGCGAAGCCTGTTTTCAGCATTGGGGAAACGAAGACGCACGCGGATGGTTCCGGTTTGCGGGTCAACAGCCCGGTCAATCAATTCCAGCTTTCCGTATTGATTATAGTTCTCACCACCAAAACTCAGCACAAAAAGTGGAATCACCAGCGCCTGTTGTTTTTCCCAACATCGACGTAAAACGGAAAACTTCGTTTTGATCCAGCGAAAAGTCAACAGCCATTGGGTCGTTGGTACTGATAGTATTCAGGATTGTTTGTCCTGCCACTACAGAAGTTCCCAAACGTACTTGTGAAATCCCTATGGTACCTGAGAATGGTGCAGCAATATTTGCAAAGCCCAGATTTGCGCGTAGCGCATTCACATTCGCACGTGCAGCATCAACCTGCTTGTGCGCGGCTTCCAGTGCGGCATCGGCATAGTCAACCTGTTGTTTTGCAATCGCATCTTTTTTATCAAGTTCATGATAGCGGTCTGCATCTTTCTGCGCTTTCAAAAGGTTTGTTTCCTGCACTTTCAAATTCGCAACTGCTTGCTCGTAGTTCGCGTTGTAAAGTTGTTGGTCGATGGAATAAAGACGTTGCCCCTTCTGCACTTTTGCACCATCCTGGAAATGAATACCTGTAATATAACCGGTAACCTGTGCGCGAATCTCTGTCTGATTCATTGCCACAACCGTTCCCGGATATTCATCATAAAAAGAAACATTTTCCGCCTGCACGTCCATAACCGAAACCGCTACCGCAGGTGGCGCAGTCTGTGGCGCCTGTTGCTTGTTGCCGCAAGAAACCAACACCGACAACACCGAAGCACCCACCAGTAATTTGTAATTGTTTATCATTTGCTGTAATTATAAAGAATAGATAATGTTAGTACGATATCATTATTATTAAACAAAACTGTTACTGCATTTCCAGTACACCCATACTTCTTTGCACATCAATGCGACTGCTGAGCACCTGGAACAGTGAATTGAAATAGTTGATCTGTGCAGTACGCAAATCAGACTCCGCTGTAACCACTTCGAGATAGGTCTTTACACCGGCACGATATTGCAGGTTGATTACATCGTAAACCTCTCTTGCCATTCCCATATTCTCTTTGAGGGCGAGGTAACTTGCAAAGTTTGCTTTGTAAGAAGCCAGTGCCGCCTGGTATTCGCTGTTGATGGAATTTCTCAGCAAGGCCATATCCAGTTCAGTACGTTTCACCTGCCACTCGGCTGTTTGCACGTTATACTTTCTTTTCCGCCCTGGAAGATGGGGAATGAAAGTGTGATACCTGCATATGAGTTGGGAAAATTCTGGCTATAGAGTTTGCTGAACTCATTGTTGAGATAGTTCAGATTGTAAGCCGCATTTGCAGATACATTGGGGATATAACTCCATTTATTATACTTCAGGTTTGCTTCCTGCAAACGAAGTTGTGTGGAGAGAAGTTTGAATTCAATCCGGTTGTTGTAGTCGGGAGTCGCCAGCGTATCGAGATAAATATTCGTTTCGAGTTGCATGCTATCCGAAACTAAAGGAAGATAACCTTCCTGCGGGTAGTTCATGAGTGCTTTCAGATAAGATGTTTTTGCCAACACCATTTCCGAGAAGGATTTTTGCGCCGCGATTGCATTGTTCAATGCGATGCTTGCCCTTTTATAATCCGTTTTATCAGCAATGCCTGCGTCGTATGCGGCACGGGCATCATTCAGGCTGCGTTGAAGGCGCGCAATGTTCTCTTCAGCAACTTTTACCTGCTGTGAAGTAGCGAGTACATCAAAGAACGCTTTGGAAACACCCGCCACCAGGTCAATTCGTGTATTTTCTGTTTGCTGACGGGCCTGCAGTCTTACATCTGCACCCGTTCTTTTCGCAAGCAATACATCGCGATTAAACAACGCCTGGTTCAGCGTAAACTGAAGATTGGAAATATTATCAACACCTAATCGTACGGGGTTGCCACCGATGATGTTTGTTTGAACCTGGAAGTTGTGCTGATAGTTGTAATTAAAGTTGAGCTGCGGATACCAATCGGCCAGTTTGGATTTAACCTGGAGGCTTGTGATGGTTTCATCCATCTTTGCCTGTTGAATGCGAGGCTGTTGTTTAAGGGCGTATCCGATAACGGAAGGGAGATCGGCCTGAGAAAGCAGGCTGTCGGGTTGAGGTTGTTGCGCTTTCAACGAAGATGTCATAAACAACATCAACGCGAACGACGCGGCAAACCTACCCGTTTCAGGGCAAATTTTCTTCAACATAAATTAGATTGTGAGCGTCCTAATAAAAGGCAAGAAATCGCTAAATGTCCGGCGAAGATACTACAACAGATAAAGTCGCAGATAGTTCAAATGGCAAAATTTAAGTCTGATAATTAGCGCCGAAATGCTATTACCTGACGACTTAAATCGAAACAGCTCCTGACAGAAGTCCTGCCCAGGAGCTGTTTACTGTAAGTAAACCCACCAATTTTCTTTTCCCGGAGGGAAAAGATGCTGCTATTTTAACCAAGGTAAGCCTTCAGTGCGCTGCTGTACCTTGCTTTTTGTAAACGTTTAATTGCCCTTTCTTTAATCTGGCGGATACGTTCTTTGGTAAGATCATATTTCTGGCCAATTTGTTCGATGGTAACACCCTGTTCGCCATCCAGTCCGAAATATGCGTTTACGATTTCCGCTTCGCGGGGGCTTAATGATTTCAATACGCGACGGATTTCGTTGCGGAGAGAATCTTTCATTACATCATCATCTGTATCGTCGCTACCTTCCAGCAGATCGCCCATAGCCACGTCTTCTGCTTCATGCACGGGTGCATCCAGTGAAGTGTGACGGGTATTGCTTTGGAAAATATTGTTGATCTCGGTTTCACTCATTTCCAGCAATTCAGCCAGCTCCTCGGTTGAAGGTTCGCGCTCATGCTCCTGCTCAAAAGCCATATAGGCTTTGTTTGCTTTATTATAAGTGCCGATTTTATTTTGTGGCAAACGAACCAGACGACCTTGTTCAGCCAAAGCCTGGAGGATTGACTGACGAATCCACCATACAGCGTAAGAGATGAATTTAAAACCTTTTGTTTCATCAAAGCGTTGAGCCGCTTTAATCAAACCCAGGTTTCCCTCATTGATCAAATCGCTGAGTGACAGACCCTGATGCTGATACTGCTTTGCTACTGAAACTACGAAACGAAGGTTGGCTTGCACCAGTTTATCCAAAGCTTTCTGATCACCCATTTTAATTCGCTGCGCAAGCGTAGTCTCTTCTTCAGGTGTGATCATTGAAATTTTGGAGATCTCCTGCAGGTATTTTTCAACAGCCTGCGAATCCCTGTTCGTAATCTGAGTAGCAATTTTTAACTGCCTCATAGTGTTTCATTCAATTTAATAAATACAAATAGTAGACAGTCTTTGTTTGCAGAAAGTTGCAAAGAGGTAAGTAGGTAAAACCGTCCGCGTCCGTCTGCAAAAGTAAATCATGTCTCCTGAATCTCATAGCTTTTGCCCGTAATAATTCCGGGCTTTTGACGTTCCCGCATTCCAAACCGAACCCAATGATGGGCTGGAATGCAGCAGGGGCTTGAATTTTACGATTTCAGGGGATTTGGAAAAGATATGCACAATTTATTTTCACGCTGTGGATTTCTTCGCCCTACGAGTGAGGAAAATCCATAATGTGACGCCGGATAATACCAGGCAGGTCGAAATAATTTCTGCTTGCGTAACCCTTAAGCCCAGGAAAGTAATCGTTTCGTTGATCCTAATCTTTTTCGATCAGAAACCGCTCCAGCCCATTCACAATGAGGTAAAGAGCAAATAACGTTCCGGGAACTTTTAGTTTCTTTCGAACCGACCAAAGCAATGCAAATAAAAGCAATGCCATGATCACTTCATATAAGGGTGTGGGATAAACCGGAACAGGCAATTCAGCACAATACTTTCCTACACAGCCAGGAATTTGTTCACCCACTTCGTTTACATTGTGGGGATAGGTATAGGACCACATCCAATCGGGTAACCAGGAATAAGGATTAGGCTTCACATTGTCGATCCCCCAATCACCGTCGCCTGAAACCTGGCAACCAATCCTACCTACTCCATAGGCAAGCATCAGTGCCGGGGCTGCAGAATCATTCAGGTGCCAGAAGCCGATTTTATGTTTGCGGGCATACCACCAGATTGCCAGCGCAGCGCAAATCAGACCTCCGTAAAAGGTAAGTCCTTTGGGTGAAAGCAGGTAATCAGACGGGCGTTGCAAGAAATGGCTCCAGTTTTCGAAGATGTCGAAAAGTTTAGCGCCTGCCAGTCCGAATACCAGTGCCAGGATGGTTATCTCCCCTACCCGATCCTGTGGCCAGATTCTGACGGTACGACGTTCGGGTTTCGCCAGTTTCTGTTTGTTTTTTTCATTGTATTTCATCCAGGCAAACAGGGCACCCATCACAAGACCGGCGGGCCAACTGCCTATACCTGAAAAAATGAATGCCTGAGTATCTTCCGTAGCCGAGGCATCCATTATAAATAAGCCAATGATTTTGTAACCCAACAAAAAGCCGAGCAGGAAATTGAGAATCAACTCCCACGGGGTTACCGGGCGCCCCACCAGCATTTGCATTTCTGTGGGCTCCAGCAATCCTTCACTGCTTTTCCGCTTCAATTCCGCCGCCAAAACAATAGCAGCAAGGATAAAGCCTATCGCAACAAAAAAGCCGAAAGAATTTACAAAACGAAGAAAAGTCCACTCAACTCCAAACAGGTCCTTGAATGCAAAATACAGGTTGGGATACATCGGGGGATGTTTGTTTTAGGCAGGCAATATACGCTGAATAGTTGAGTTGTAGACTTTGCTTTTTATGCTTAGCAATGCTCCTCAAATGCCCCGATCAGATTCTGTGCAATCAGCTGAGCCGGACGACCTTCAATCATGTGTCTTTCGATAAAATGAACCAGTTCTCCATTCTTGAAAAGCGCGATGGCAGGAGACGAAGGAGGGTAAGGCAACAGGTGTTGACGCAAACGCTGAACCGCTTCCACATCAAAACCTGCAAATGTCGTAGTCAGGAAATCGGGTTTTTTCTCAGAATTAAAAACGGCCATTAACACTCCGGGACGCGCAGAACCTGCAGAGCAACCACATACTGAGTTGATCATCACCAGGGTTGTCCCCTCTTTCTTCAGTTGCTCATCCACTTCTGTTGCAGAAAGTAATTCGGTAAAACCATTGTCCGTCAGTTCCTCTTTCATGGGAACCACTATTTCAGCTGGATACATAATTATTTGATTGTTTTTTAAATACAACACAAAGTTACTCAAAAAGTTTCAACACAGCGCTTCAGACACAATGTCATATTTTTCAATAGAAAATTGCCATAACGGCATAAAAAACTGGCAGGCTGGCAACGAAATGGCGGTGGTACGGCGTTTGAAAAAACAGAATCGTAACTATTCAATTAAAAAAATAAAAATAGAATTATGACACAGCTTAGATTAAACCGCCGACCCGTTGACATGGGCTTTAACAATCTCTTAAACGACTTTTTTGGTGAATGGCCCGTCTATGATCGTAGACACGCTTACGGAAAATGGGATAGTGCTCCCGTAAACATTTTGGAAACGGAGAATGGCTATCGACTAAGCGTGGTTGCACCGGGTTTTGACAGGAATGACTTTAAGGTAGCGATAGAAGACAATATTCTTACTATCTCGGCTGAAAAAGAAGAGAAGAAAACGGAAGAGAACGACCAGAAAGAAAAATGGGTGCGCAATGAATACCGTTTTAAATCATTCAAAAGATCTTTTACACTGGATGAAAAAATTGAAACAGGTGGAATCGAAGCAAAATATGAAAATGGAGTGCTGACATTAAACCTTCCGAAGAAAACGGATGTCAAACCTTCGGTTAAACAGATCAGCATTCAATAAATAAATTTTATACCGGCACTGGCCGGAAATAATAAAGAATCTTTCTCATAAGCAGTTGGTTTTGGTTTACACCCCTTCGTTTCAACGAGGGGTTTCTTTTTTATAAAAACCTGAATATCTGCGGCATGAGGAAATTAAGTAACTTAGCACAATTTTACCAACGCATCGGACATGTTCAGAAAGACTATTCTCGCAAGCCTATTGGTTATTGCAACAGGGACGGCCCAGGTGTGGGCGCAGGATCCGGGAAAGCCCGTGACGGATACGATCAAAGTGGATAGCATTATCGTTGCTCCGCCGGTCGTGGTCGATTCAACACTCCGCATTATAAATCTGAATCCTTTTTTTACCATCCATGTGGATTCAGTACTGAATTACCAGTTGTCTATCAATAAAGAAGCTTCCCGTTATTACTGGTATCTGAAAAACTCCCCTATTGGTCTAAAGATAAATAAGGACAATGGGACACTGACATTCAAAGCAGAGAAATCGTTTTTTATGTCGGGCAAGTTAAAATACGACCAGGAGTATAAAGTAAGCCTCGGTGTTCAAAATCTATCAGACCCCAACGAACGTGTTGACACCGCATTTACCCTTGTATTTTATAATACCGATATTATTTTACCTAAAGTAAAACCCAGTGTTACGGGCACACTTGTAGTGGAAGAAGGCGATCTGGTTTCTTTCAGGGTACAATGCGAAGATGGCAACTTCCCAATAGAAGATATCCTGTTTACCAGCAATATCACCATCCATGATTATAAATTAGTAAAATCATGTAATGATGATTTTGTGTGGACCCCTCCGTTTGATTTTGTAAAGGAAACAGATTCAGCGCGCATAAAAATTTTGAACCTGAGTTTTATCGGTTCAACGAAATTCAAGATACGCGACACCGCAACCGTACGCATCATCGTAAAAGATGCACTCAACTATCCCCAGGCGAAAAAAGAATACGACCAGGTGATTGCAAACGTGGATAAGTACATCGTGAGTTTGAAATACACGTTTGTGCAGATTGATAAACGTTTGCGTAAAACTAAAAATACGAGAACCACATTTGATTTAACGTCTGCTACAACCGCCCTCTCCGGTACTATTTTAAATACGGCAGGTGGAACGAATGAACAAACTGTCGGCAAGATTCTTCCAAGTGTTGGTGTGGCACTTGTACCTGTGAAAGAAGCCGCGGCTCCGAATAAAAACGTGGAGCAAAACCAGGCCTCTCTCATTCGCGCGTCTATCAAACGTCTTGAATATATGAAGTTTGATTATGCCCTGGTAGGCGAACGCGATCCGGCCATTGTTGCTAAAACCAACAAGATGAAGGATGAGTTACGGCAAAGCCAGATGCAGTTGATTGAAGTACCAACTGATATCACTCAGAACATGACCGAAGAAGAATTGAACGAATATTTTAACAGTAAGAAGGTGCAAAAAAAATACCGGCTTACCAACAAGAAGTAAACCGGCATTTTTCGATAAAATTATTCTCTACTCTGCGCACCCGGCTACACGCCGGGTGTCTATTATATACTGGATCTTCCATTCATTACCAATACGAACCAGCTGAAATGAGTTCACGCCGCAATGGCTGAATTTTCCATTGTAATAAAAGTTATAAGGTGTCCATACTGTAGCAAGGGGGCCATCTATATAAATCTTTTCAAACCGGATACGCTCATCCAGCATACCAGCTGGTGTTTTAGCAACGATGTCTGCAAATTCATCCACCGTTTCATTTCCGATTGTGACGGCCCCTGTACGGTCTACATTAACGGTTTGCAGTACAGCAGTTGAAGAAAATGTAGAACGAAGTTTGTTCGCATCTGAATCTTTCATTGCAGCGAAAAGCTGGTTTACTGCTGCTTTTATTGAGTCTTCTGCCGATTGGGAAAAAGCGGCCTGGGTAGCAGAAACAAAAATCACAAATAATAGTATTCGGAGCATATTAACAAAGTTTAAGTGAACCTGGTGGATCTATTGCAGTCGTAAAATAAAAGCATTCCCCATGAAACGATTAAAAATTGGACAAGCGGTTGCTTTACTGGCAATAGCGGTAATCATTAGCAGTTGTGGCTCGGGTCGGCATTATCAGTCTTATCCCCCGCCACCACCCCCGCGTACCAGTGTATCGCTGATTCTCAATGGCGGACCGCACCTGGTAGTTTCCCGGTACCATGATGGGCGGTATTATTATCGTAGCCCAAATGGCTATATCTACTGGCGTGGCCCCGGAAACCGCTACTATCTCGATCGACGCTACATGCAGCAATCCTGGCGCTCACACAACCAGTACCGGGCGTGGAGAAGAGGGAGATAAAGAGAGAATGTGGAAATGAGAAATGTGGAAATGTATAAATGCATTTGCAACAGAGATCATTTATCCATTTCCACATGTCATTTCGCGTTTGCCGGTCACGATTGGTCCCTCTGCGTATTCTGCGCGATTGTTTCTATCCGAAAAGGTTTCCCACAGATTTACGCTGATTTTTTCACAGATTCCGCAGATTTTACAGGCTGGCGATTACGCATCCGCGTATATATTTCAGCACTTCCGCATTTCGTCTCACGTACTTCACGTTTGCCGTTTGCCGTTTGCCGATTCGTTAATGAATGTTAAAAATCCATTATAATTCCTCATTTATCTGGTTTATACGAAATCGGTCGTATATTCGCCCTGTAAATCCTGAAGCCATGACTATAGCAAAATATCTTAAGCCTACCGAAAGTGAGTTAGAGATTTTACAAATTCTCTGGACCAAAGGGACGGCAACAGTTCGCGAAGTACATGAGGAATTAGCAGCTACAAAGGATGTGGGCTACACCACAACCCTGAAGCTGATGCAGATTATGCATGAAAAAGGTTTGGTAAAACGTGATGATTCCATGCGCACGCATATTTACCAGGCTGCGGTGAATAAAGAAAAAACACAAAAGCATTTACTGGGTAAAATGATCGACAACCTGTTTGGAGGTTCCCCTACCCAACTGGTGATTCAGGCACTTGGCGAACATAAAGCAAGTGCAGAAGAGATTGAGAAAATTCAGGCTCTGCTGAATCAAATGAAAACCAAATAAGGATTAAACGATCATTGCCATGAACCACTCCGACTTTTTAACCGCGCCAGGCTGGGCTGTTATTAACAGTCTCTGGCAATTCGCCCTGCTTTGGGCCATATATCAACTTATCATTGCTTTCCGTCCGGGCATAAGCGCAGCAACCCGCAGCGCCATTGCATCCGGAATGGTAATCGCGGGATTTGCATGGTTCGTTTTTACATTTATTTCTTTCTTCAAAGAAAATATTGCAGAAGCTGTTCCTTATTTGTACGGACCAGCGGGCTGGAACCATTGGATTGCAGATGCACTACCCGCGACTTCAGTTATCTACCTGTTGTTGTTAACAATACCGCTGTTTCGTTTTATTCGCAATTACCGTTATGTTCAAATCATTCGCACAACGGCTTTGCATAAAGCGGATGTACAGTTAAGGCTCTATGTACAGAAATTATCTGCGCAAATGGGTATCGGCAAAAAAGTGGAACTATGGGTATCTGATCTGGTAAACTCTCCCGTTACAATCGGCTACCTGCGTCCGGTTATATTGTTGCCCGTGGCTGCAATTAATCACCTCAGCACACAACAGGTTGAAGCAATCATTCTGCATGAACTGGCACATATCCGTCGGTTCGACTATTTACTGAACCTGGTTACGAAGTTTATTCAAAGCGTGCTTTACTTCAATCCATTTGTCAAAGCTTTTGTACGCATCATTGAAACAGAACGCGAAAAAAGTTGTGATGAAATGGTGATGCAGTTTCAGTATGACGCACACGGCTACGCTTCTGCGCTGCTCACCATTGAGCAAATCAACAGTGTAAAACACCAGGTACTAACTGTTGCTGCATCCGGCACGCGTAAACACCAGCTACTCGGTCGTATTGAAAACATCCTTGGAATAAACCGTAACAAAGGCATCACCGCTATGCGAGTGGCTGGCATCATGCTGGCATTAAGCTGCATGGCAATTATGCACATTGTGTTACAATGGAAAAAACCAGCCGTAATCGGAACGGATAATTATCTCTCTCCTACATCTCTTCACCTCATTTGTTCTATAACGATCGTGGAAATACATCGGCAATAAACGCGGTACACAATATTGTACAAACTTCATCCGGGGAAAATTCTATTCCGGATCAGGAAAGCAACTATATCTCACATGCTGGACAAAACGACAAAGAAGAAAACGATGTTTTCGAAAATGACAATGTTGATATTAACAACATCGCCGACTTCAGTCAGTTTGTAAATAACCGCGAGGTTGTTTTTAAATGAAGCCCAGGAGGCCGAAGTAAAGAAAGCGATTGAAAACTCCGCTCGTGTATTAAAAGAAATCCAGTGGAAAAACGTCGAGAAGAATTTCGCTGACGCTTTAACATCAACCGAGAAAGCACTCGTGCGCGAACAACTTGCACTGGAAGCCGAAAAATTAAACCTTGATAAAATGGAGGCCCGGTTGAAGCAATCCTATGCGGAGATCAACTGGTCTGACTTGAACGCAACACTTGCTGAAGCGGTTTCTTCTATCAAGCTTGACAGCCTTCAATCTGTATACGTGAATGCGCTGGCAGGGCTGGAAGAACTGGAAAAAGAACTGATTAGTTCCAATGTAAAATCAGTACCTGACTCCGACGTTAGTTTGAAAAACATCGCACGCAAACGTGCCCTGGTTGAAAGCCTTTTAAACAAGGTGATTGCAACAAAGGAGAAAAAGATTATCAAACTGTAATCGTCTGACTGGTTCAGTATTTATTACCAAACATTTCTTGGACAGGTATCACCATACCTGTTTCCAATCAGGAAACCGATCATCAATTCGTGTGTACCGCGACTATAAGTACGTAATGCTGTATTTGTGAAGTCGTATGAATAACTCACATTAAAAGTATTGCCAACGTTCATCCCTGCCATTGCTGCGTAACCGTCAAACTGACGAACGCTGCCACCCAGCCAAAAAAGATCCCGGTATTGTAATTTAAGATTCAGTTCTCCCTGGTAGTTATTTTTAAACGCACCATTGATATATTTCACCATCACGGAAGGAACCGCATTTATATCATCGTTGAGCAGGAAGCGATAGCCTGCTGTCATAAACACATGCGGAACCATTTTACCCGTTTGCTGGAAGTTTGCATCATCCACAAAAGCAAGCTTCTGGGGAATGACCTGCTGCGCAGAAATGCCTGCGAAAAAATCGGCGGAATACAACCACAGTCCTACAGACAGATCGGGTTTAATGCGGCGCAGTTCTTCGGCAGTTGCTCCACCAACGGCAGGATCGGATGGATTGGGACCGAAAAACGCTTTACCATCTGAATTCAGTCCTACGGAAGTGATGCCCGCTGCGAAGCCGCCCGACAAATTCAACGTTGGCGACAGACCCAGGTGATATGCATAACTCACCGTAGAAGTGAATCGATTGAAATTACCAGTTCGGTCATTCACCACGCTGAATCCAATTCCGTGGTGTGGCTCCGAAGCTGTATAATTTTCCCAATATGCCCTACCCCGAGGGTTTTCACCGGGCACCTGGTATGAAGTGGCCGTTGTTTTATAATCTGATTTACCCAACGGTCCATGGATGGTTAAATAAGTTGTACGCGGAGCGCCATTCAAACCTACCCATTGGTCACGGATGCTGAGTTTTAGATCCGTATAATTCTCAATTCCCGAAAGTGCGGGATTGAGAACATAATTGTTCAGCACATATTGCGTATAATGCGACCGCTGTTGCGCCGAAGCTGTTGCTGTAAACAATATCATCAGAACCAGTATCCAACTCTTCTTCATAACTAACGAATTATGTCAACGTACCCAGTCATCGGTTTGCGACCGTTGCGGGGATCGATTATATAATAATAAGTACCAACCGGTGCATCCTTACCATTGATGCGGCCATCCCAGGGCGTAGTATAGTTCACGATTTTATGCACCAGCTGTCCATAGCGGTTGAACAACTGAACCACACATCCGGGATAACTTTCGAGGTGTTCTATAACCCACCGATCGTTGATGCCATCACCATTTGGACTGAAAATATTTGGAATAACCGGTGAACGCAACACTTTCACAAAAACATCATCGCTGGTTGTACAACCAAATTCAGAGGTGATCGTTAAGTGATAAGTAATATCATCAACCGGTGATGCCGACGGGTTTGGTACAGCCACATCACTCAAGCCGGTGGAAGGTGTCCATGTATATGTAACCGGATAGTCGGTAATAAGTACAGGAGTCAGGGTAACACTTCCGCCTTCCAACACAACCTTGTCGGCGCCGGCATCCGTTACAGGCGTGGGATTCACAATCACGGTATTCGATATTTCAGTAACGCAACTGTTAGCGGCAGTAAATTCATATTTGATCAGATGTTCACCTGCTCCGGCAAGTGCCGGGTTAAACAGACCGGAAGCGGTGGTTCCCGGGCCATCGAATATACCCGAGCCTGCCATATTAAATGCTGCAAATGCGGTGAGATTGAAAGATGGTGCATCGCTACAAATAGGCAGGGCGGCGGCAAAACTCAGTTCAGGGCTTGCCAGCAGTGTGATATCGCGTTCGTAAGTGTCAACGCAAGTCATACCGGAAAAAACCTGGTAACGAACCCTGACGGTGCGGCTTGCGGGGCTGCTGAATGCAGGGTATCGATGCGTGTACACTTTTCCGGGAGTCGGCGACTCATCTACCGTTATTGCACTCGCATCTGCCGGATCCCATTGAATCACCACACGGATGATTTGCCCTGCATCAATCTGCGAATTATCTGTAATTGTCAGATCGGTGTTGCTACATATCGTACCATTATTATTTACCAGAAACGACGGAGTGAGCACAGCACCGTTTACAGTAAATGTACGCTGTGTCGTATCACGGCAACCTTCTGCACTTCCGGCAATAAGCGTGGCAGTATAAGTTCCCGGAATAGCGTAGTGGTGAAATGTATTTTGTCCATTAAAGCTGTTTGGATTACCCGCCGTTGCATTCGCATCGCCAAAGTTCCACTCCCAGCTTGCAAGCGAGCCTCCTGAAATTGTGGATGCGTCTGCAAAAGGCGCATTGATATCATTCACACAAATAACAGGCGCATCGAAGGCCGCAATGGGGTTTGGATTCACAACAACCGGAAGGGATTTCACTGTACTCACACAACCTTTGTCGGTTTCAACAACAAGGCTGGCATTGAATGTTCCGGTATTTGCATAGATATGTTCGAATGCAGTATTGTTATTATAAATAGCAGAAATGTTGTCGCCAAAGCTCCATGACCATTTCACCATATTTCCTGCTGCCGTTACGGACCTGTCCTGGAAGACGGTTGCACGATCCACACAAGCGGCCAGGGCCAGTTCAAAATCAGCTACAGGCAAAGCAAGCACTTCCACCTGGCGGGTTGCAGTTTTTGTTACGGTAGAACAGCCTTTGTCGCTGACAACATTTAACGTAACTGTATAAGTTCCGGGTGCCGCATAAGTTTTTGAAGGATTTCGTTCCGAGGATGTAGTACCGTCACCAAAATCCCAGGTCCATGTGGCTACAGACGCATTCGGTGCATTGCTCTGATCTGTAAATGAGATTGAATTGCCCAGGCAAACTTCCGTTGCAGATGCAAAGGCAGCCTGGGGCTCTTCAAATATATTGGTCAGTACCTGCGTTTGAGAACCTGTACAACCTGCGCCGGACGTAACCTGCATGTTTACTGAGAACGGACCATTGGCAGCATAAATATGGGTTGGGTTAGCCCCTACTCCCGGAGCAGAGCCATCACCGAAATTCCAGCTATATGTGAAGAGGTTTTCAGTGCCGTCGCTGATAGTAGACTGGCTTGTAAAAACTGCAATCCCCCCGGAAGGCATACTGCAGCGGGCAGTGCAAAGCTGGCCGCCGGGTTCGGGTTAATTGTTATAACCTCCGAAAACACGTTACTTGAACATCCCGTGTTGGAAACAACCTGTAGTGTAACGGTATAGGTACCTGGGGTAGCAAATACGTGAGTCGTTCCGGCATTGCCTGCGACTGTTACCGGCGCGGTACCATCGCCAAAATTCCAAATCGACTGAGCAATTGTAATCGCAGCTGGCGAAGTTGATTCGTTGGTAAACGGGATTGCCGTGCCTGCGCAGTATGGAGTGTTGGTGGTGAACTTCGCTACAGGTGGATCTGCCAGTACCAGATTTTGAATCGCGGTATCCGATTTACATCCTATATCAGTAATCACCGAATACTTCACTTCAAATTCACCGGCGGTGGTGTACATATGAGTAACCGCCGAACCAGTAGTATTTGAATTGCCGTCACCAAAATTCCAGTTCCAACTTTGAATTGGACGGTTATTGGTTCCAGAAGCAGCACCCGTAAAGCTAATAGCTGAATTGACACAACCGTTGCCACTAAAATTGAAACTGGTGGTTGGTTTATCAAAAACTTCCAGGTCGTAATCTATTTCCTGAATACCATTACACCCGTCTGCGGTTGGGTTTTGTGCAATCACTTTTATCGGGTAAGTGCCGGGTGTGGGGGTACTAAATGTACCCGTCAACTTATACTTATATAAGGTTCGTCCATTTACAACCGAAGAACTGGTCGGTACCGGGTTGTCGATGACTACATCGGGGAACAGTCCATTGAATTTCCACTCAATATTTGTGGGTTGATAGGGAAAGGTCATGGATAATGAGAAAGGATCATCTTTGCAGGCAGCTGGAAAATCAACCGTTGCCTGCGCATTTTCAACCGTCACGTACTGGTAAAGGTCTTTTACGTTGGCACCGGCATTATACCCATAAGATTCAAAATCGCCATACCCGTATGCGATGGCACTAAACCCGGAATCGGATTGAAGAATATGCTGGCCGGGACTTACCGAAAAACTTGCGTAAGAATAGTCCGGGTTTTGTGGATGCGGTACAAACCCGCCCCTCGGTGCGCCATCCAGCCGGAAAGAACTGATGGCCGAGCCCCTTGATGGAATAGTAACGTTGATGAAGTGCTGGTAAATTTGAAAATTCGGTGTGGAGTTCAGGATTACTTTGTTGATCGTTTGTTCAATCGGACTCAGGTAAATTACTTCCGGGTCGCCCAGATCGCCGGAACGCGTATTACCACAATAACGACCTGTTGAAATATACTGGGCCACCATCACTGGTTTATCGGCTTCGATCTTTGCAGGTTTATCCAAAGGGCCCACCTGGTAGTAAAAGTTATTGATCAGGGTTGATAAAACCTGACCGTTCACTTTCACCTGTGTTGTCGGATCGTCTACTGCAATTCTGTAAATGTTGTTCGCTAAAGTTTCAGTCGGAACCGTCAGATAGGTTTTTCCCCAGGCGGTTTTGGGAAATGCCTGCACCATGTAATTGTCTGAAGATTTTTGTCCTGCACCCACTCCATCGCAAACAATCGCGATGCGTCCGCTACCACTGAAAACTGCCAGTCGTTTACAACCTTCTGTACCGGTACTAATGGAGCGGATACGTGAGCCGGTAAGGTCGGATCCGAAATAGGTGTCGCCCGACTGGCCAGTCATCGCACCCATTACATTAATAATCTGCCCTTGTTGAAGGTTGACGGTGTAAGGTGTTCCGGCAGGACGTGTGAGTGTTCTTTGCGATGGTGTGATCTCAACTGTCGTGATCCCGGGATCAACAGCAATTGCATAAAACCAGGAATTGGAATTATTGGTATTGGATACCTGGTCGTAGTTCACGGAATAATATTCCTTACCCAGCGTGTTGGTTGGAAAAAGCAGGGTCGCTCCCGACACACTCATATTATATATATGGGCGTATGCCACAATCGGTTTGTCTGCCGTGATATGGATACCCCGGTTTGAGATACCCTCACTATTCAAACGCGCGTCATTCGCGCCAGTTTTGGGAATCGGGTTGGATGTAAAGATTGTGTTTGCCGGAATATTGTAAACCTGGTTGTAACCTGTTCCGGGAATTTGAACAGTCACCCTTGTTGCGGCTTCAGTGGCAAAGTAAAGTACCATGTCCTGGCTTCCGCCCCCGCCCGCAGTCATACGTTCGTGGAAGCCATAGCCCACCCAAAAGTCTTTTCCTTTATTTGAAAAATCCTGACTATATGACATGCCTCTAAAGGCAAATAAAAACAGCAGTAACCCTGCGATTTGAATCTTTCTCATGGAGTAGCAGTAATCCGGTTTAGTATTTCCAGCCATCGACGGAGCGACGCGGGTACGGGTTTTCAGAAAGGACGGTGGACCGGATTTTTCGTAGGAGCAGTTGTAATGGTGATTGGAATATTCAATATACAAACATCGCATCGTAATCCCAAATTCTGACAATTGTCGCCTTCCATCCCCAGGGGTAGGGCCCGAAAAACGGTAAAATCAACAAATTCATCTTAAAAATATTTACAATTTTTATTTTTAGTTAAACTATAATATTAAATAACCAACATTATATCTTGATAATGTAGTGTTTATATAAATTCAATCTAGTTTTGTTTAAAGTTTGTGATAATCCTTGATTATTTGCTTTTTCTTCTCCATTTTTTGATGAATAAAAATTTTAAATAACATCTATATATTATTAGTTATCAACTTTATGTACTAAATTAGTTATACTAAATAAATTAGAAAGATATTTCGAGGGTAGAATACGCAAATTTGCTAAAATTATTTGATAATGAATTTCATAAATGCGTTCATTCTTTTTTGAAAATCAAAATTTTGGGTCGAAAACGGGAGGATCTTCCCGTCGGGCATTTGAGGGGCTCTCTCCCAGCCCTGCGGCCAGGTTCGGTATCGTACTATGTAGCTCCGAAAACTGGCGCGAACGATTTCGATGAGCATTTGCCCGGACATTTGTGGTTTGTGAAAAAAGAAGAATTTAACATGTGCGGATGCGAATCTTTGCTACTTTGCAGTTATGCGTTATAGTTTAATAGCCTTAATAATTGTCGCCATTTTGTCATCTTGCGGGAAGATGAAGGAACCAGAATTCCGTGGAATTAGTGGCGTGGATGTTGGGGAATTGGGTCTGGTGAAATCGCAATTGAAGTTGCGTCTCAATTATTTTAACCCGAATAATTTTACCGGAAAAAATGCAGTGGGCGGAAGGTGAGGCCTGGATCGACAGCGTGTATATGGGTCCATTTCGGATCGATTCGGAGATTGAAGCAAAGCCAAAATCGGAGTTTGAAATTCCGGTAACGCTGGAAGTTGATATGAAACAGGCGCTGTTTTTAGCCAGTTCTTTGGCAAAAAAGAAAAAACTGAGCGAAGAAATCTGGCTGAAGATTGAAGGCAAAACGAGAGCCGGGAGGAGCGGTTTTTACAAAACCCTGCCGCTGAAATTTGAAGGTAAACAGAAGATTATCTCTTATAATTAAAAAAAGAAAACCCGGGACTTCCCGGGTTTTCTTTTTTAATTTATTGCTCTGTATCTGTACTGGCGGCGCGGGGTTTGGGGTGCTTACCTCCGTCTTCCGGCTTTTTACAGGTGATCGGCAATTTGTTGTACGACTCTTCGTTGGCGGTTACATCGTCCGCATCAAATCCCTGGTTGGCAATAGCAGTTTTAATCACTTCAATATTCGTACGGTCGCGCATAAATTTCACTACCGTCTCTCCTTTCCGATAATTGATCGTAACCTGCCTTACGCCATCAATGCGCTTCAGGTAGGTTTCCACTTTTGTTTTGCATATCTCACAAAGGATATGGGGGGTGCTGATACGGGACGTAAGTACAACAGTTTGCGCGTCGGCTGTGAAATGGAGCAGGCTGGTAATGGCCAAAAGGGCTATGAATCGCTTCATTTAGTAGGATTTTGGGACAAATTACGAAACTCCTTTCCAACCTGCCGGATCATCGCGCCAATTTAACAAAACCTGCTGCGAAGCCTGGTCGACCAGCCCTTTTTCAACCGCAAGATCGATCAGAGAGGGATAATTAGTGAGCGAGTGAAGGGTTACACCGGCTGTATTAAACGCTGTAGAAGCCTGGGCGAAGTCGTAAGTGAATATCGAAATCATGCCTATAACCTCCATTCCTGCCTCTTTCAGTACGTCTACCACCTGCAGACTACTCTTTCCTGTTGACACCAGGTCTTCAATTACGACCACTTTCTGACCGCTTTCGTAGTAGCCTTCAATCTGGTTGCCGAGGCCATGATCTTTCGGTTTTGGGCGCACATAGATATAAGGCAGCTTCAGCTGGTCGGCCGTCATTGCCCCCCAGGCGATTCCGGCTGTAGCCACACCGGCCAGCAGATCTGCATCGGGGAATTTTTCAAACGCCACATTGCAGAGTTCAGACTTAATAAAATCGCGGATAAAAGGGAAGGATAATACACGGCGATTATCACAATAAATAGGACTCTTCCAACCACTGGCCCAGGTATAAGGGTTCTGGGGATTCAGCTTAACGGCCTGCGCCTGTAACAATTTTTCGGCTACTGCTTTTGCATTTGTCATGGCGCGAAATTACGGCTTACGGGAAACGAGAGACGGGAAACGAGAAAATAAATGTGGAAATGAGAAAATGAGGAAATTTGAAAATGTTGGGAGCGATTCGAGTACTGGCAAAATGTGCTAATATGGCAATGTGACGATGTGACAATAATGAATTGAGAAAAATGAAAAATGATTTTTCATTTTCCCAGGTCACATTTCCGTGTTTGTACGTTATCACATTTTTTTCACGTGTGATGTTTGCCTTTTGCCGACGTCGCCTTTCCTACATTTGCAGATATCAGTCTATTCTAAATCTCTTGCATGTTCCTAAAAATCTATTTCGATAAGAAACCTCTTTTTCTTTGCGACGCAATAGAACCCGTGATTGAGCCTTACCTCCATCACGATGATGCCGTGTTTATAGATGAACTCGACAGTCATACCGTAAAGAGTATGATACACGAAATGCAACTGGAAAAAGTGCATGCAGGTGTATTCTTACATCCAGATCTGGAAGAACTGAAGAAAGCATTTTTCAAAAAGTTCACGATCATCCAGGCTGGTGGTGGACTCGTTCAGAATGAAAAGGGAGAAAACCTGTTGATTCATCGACGTGGTAAATGGGATTTACCAAAGGGAAAACTGGATAACGGAGAAACGCTGGAAGAGTGCGCGGTGAGGGAAGTGAAGGAAGAAACGGGTCTTAGCAATATTGTACTGGAAGAACTGTTACTGGTAACCTTTCATACTTATCATGAAGGCACGCATTTTATACTGAAAGAATCGTACTGGTATATGATGCGATGCAGCGGGCCTCAACATCTGAAACCGCAAACGGAAGAAGATATCAATGAAGTAAGGTGGGTAAAAGATGAAGACCTTCCGTCCTATTTCGATCAATCATTTCCCTCGGTTGTAGATGTATTAAAGACCCGGGCGTCGAAATGATTCTTTCCTTGGAATAACGGCCACGGTTAAGCGGCTCACACAAATCAGGCGGTTGGCTTCATCGGTAATACGTATGTCCCAAACATGGGTATTGGCACCCAGGTGGAGTGGTTTTGCGGTAGCGGTAACAAAACCTTCGCGGGCGCTGCGTACGTGGTTGGCATTAATTTCTAAGCCTACACAGGCAAATTTTTCGTGATCTACTACCAGGGCAGAAGCTACGCTCCCAACGGTTTCCGCAAGGGCACAGGAGGCGCCACCATGTAATAAACCATATGGTTGCCTGGTGCGGTTATCAACGGGCATACGCGCAGATATAAAATCATCACCAAATGCTACGAACTCAATACCGAGTGTCTCGCCCATGGTGTTGGGAAGAAGTTGTTTTAATCCTTCTACCGTAAGATCATTGTTTCCCCAGATAGCCATACCTATTTTTTTAAAGATGCATAAACAACTTCCGGTAAAAACAGGCGTGCATCGCCACCATTGCGAATGATATCGCGGACGATCGTTGATGCCACGGAAGTATACTTTGGTTCACCGGTAAGGAAAACCGTTTCGATTGATTTATCAAGCGTACGATTGGCGTCAGCAATCGTCTTTTCATATTCAAAGTCGCTCACATACCGGATGCCGCGGAGTATAAATCGAGCGCCGATGGTTTTGCAGAAATCGATTGTCAGCCCCTCATAAACGGCTCCTTCTACCTGGTCAACTCCTTCATAAATCTCATTGATCCATTGCAAACGCTGATCGGCTGAAAACATGGGTGCTTTTGCCGCATTTAAGCCCACACCAATAATGATTTTATCAAACAGCGGCATGGCCCTGTTAACAATATCGACGTGACCTAAAGTAACAGGATCAAAAGTTCCGGGAAAGAGACAGATTCGCGACATGAGTTAATGTTTGCAGTTAGTTGTTTAGGGTTAGCAGTCTGTCGAAGTTTTTTGCGACGAAGCGCAAACATAAACATCAAACCGCAAACCGGTTTAGGAGCTTTGCTGTCCCGATAGCAGGTACAGGGCGGCCATTCTAACGGCAACGCCATTTTCAACCTGCTGTAAGATAATGGATTGTTTGCTATCGGCCACGTCGCTATCCAATTCAACCCCACGGTTGATGGGTCCGGGGTGCATGATCACTATTTCTTTATGAAGGCTGTCGAGCATGCGTCGGGAGATGCCATAGGCAAGGTTGTACTCGCGCAGGGAGGAGAAGAGCACCTGGTTCTGGCGTTCCAGTTGAATGCGTAAAACGTTTGCCACATCGCACCATTCCAGGGTTTCACGCAGGTTGTAGCTCACGGTTACACCCAATGCGCCGGCAATATGTTTGGGAATTAAAGTGGGCGGTCCGCAAACCACCACTTCAGCGCCCATTTTTTTCAGCAGATAAATATTCGACTGAGCTACGCGACTGTGCATAATATCGCCAATGATGGCCACCTTCCGGCCCTGTAGTGACCCTGTTTTCTCTTCAATGGAGAAAGCATCCAGCAAGCCCTGTGTCGGGTGCTCATTGATACCGTCGCCGGCGTTGATGATTGCTGCGGGAATATGTTGGGCCAGAAAATGGGGTGCTCCGCTGGCGCTATGCCGCATTACCACCATATCCACTTTCATCGACAGGATATTGTTTACCGTATCTAAAAGCGTTTCGCCTTTTTTAACGGAAGAAGCTGAAGCAGTAAAATTTACGGTATCGGCAGAAAGTCGCTTTTCTGCCAGCTCAAAGGAGATCCTTGTACGGGTTGAATTCTCGAAAAACAGGTTCACCACCACCACATCTCTGAGGGAAGGCACCTTTTTTACAGGCCTTTGTAAAACTTCTTTAAACTGACGGGCTGTTTCGAGGATAAGAGTAATATCCTCTTTCGTAAGATCTTTAATGCCCAGGAGGTGTCGGGTAGATAGTCGCATTAAAGAGCAAATTTAGAACAATACGGCAATATGTAAATATGAAAATGTGAAAATGTGGAAATCGTGAGGGGAGAACCGGCAATCGGCAAACGTGAAACAGAAGGTATCCATTCCGGTGCTGGCAAAATGTGCTAAAATGGCAATATGCTAGTGTGACAATTGGAAATTGGGATATTGAGTAACGAAACAATCCCTTCTCTTGTCACGTTGCCACATTGCTACATTGCCACATTTACATATTTCCCCATTTACCTCAAAGCTGAAGGTGTTTTAAATTGTTATCACCACTTCTTCTCTGCCATCTTTCTCGTTCCATCTTACTTTTACTTTTTTCGGTTTCAAATGCGTCGACGACGCGGCCGGTATAGTCGGCCTGGATGGGAAACTGGCGGCTGAAGCGCCGGTCGATTAAAACACAGAGTTCAACTTTCTCCGGGCGACCAAAATCAATCAGCGCATCGAGTGCGGCACGAATGGTGCGGCCGGTATATAATACATCATCTATCAATACCACTTTTTTTTCCTTCAACGGAAAAAGGAATCTCTGTCCGATTGGCAACATGTAGTTCGTTGCGGATATCATCACGATAGAATGTGATATCCAGTTTTCCGTAGATTACGGTTGTACCAGGAAATTCGCTTTGTATGGCGCGCACCACCTTGTCAGACAGATAAACACCACGCGGTTGTAAACCGATGAGCACTGTATTTTCCAAACCCGGATGGTTCTCAAGAATCTGATGTGCCAGGCGTTTTATAGTAAACGACAATTGCTGTTCGTTGAGGATCGACTTCATACAGTAAAAATAAGTAAACAAGATTAACCACAGCATACACACTAAATCAAACTCTAATTCAATGAAAGCAAGCCATAAAAAAAGGCAACCATTTTGGTTGCCTTTGCTGCGATTGAAAGTTCCTTAATTAATTACCGCCAAATTTGTAAATAGCACCCAGTCCTATATGACTTGAAGTTGAGCTATTTTTTGAAAGCGCGTTATAATTTAATGTAAGTTGGAAACTGCCTGCATTGTAACCGATCTGTGGCTGGTAGTTAAATGCACCAGATGAACTTCCACCTCCGGTCAAAAGTCCATAACCAACCTGACCGCCGATGAAAAATGTTTCAGCTGCGTAATAGCGGATACCCGCAAGCAATGGAATATATCCAACTGCGTCTGGTTTGTAAGTAATACCACCCCCAAGATCTACTTCTTTACCAAAGAATGAAGAATAGCCGGTAGTAAACACACCAGAAAGGTTTGACGAAAAACCGTATTCAGCCTGCAACTCTGCGCCGATACCGAAGGAATATCCATCAGCAAAGTCACCGATTGGAAGAGAAGCCCGTAAACCAGCGCCAAAGCTGAGACCTTCAGATGGCTGTGCACTTGCAGTAAATGAAATGGCAAACAGACAAGAAAAAGCAATAAGAATTCTTTTCATAAAATTCGTTTTAGTGGTTTAAGTGATTTTGAAATCGGAGGTAAACCTAAAAACAAGTTTCTGTAATTCAAAGCATTGGCACCCTGTAAAATTGTTAATTGAGTAGAAATACGCATGTAATTTTTCGTTAATACCCAATATGTGGTATTGGTTATTTAAAGCGATTTTGGTATTTGGGCGGATCGGAGATCGATGATCGATGGTCGATCCTCGATCTTCTATCCTCCAAATCCACCAATTCATACCAGTATACGCGCATTTGAAGCGAACTGATATTCTTTTGATGCAATTGAACGGATAGGTTTGCAATCTCAAATAACCAAACAATTAAATTTTAAGTCATGAAAAGAATTCTCTTAATGATGAGTGTAAGTCTGTTGTCGATTGCGGGTTTTGCGCAGACAGGAAAAAATCAAATTGGTGCAGCTGCTGAAGTGGGGTTTCCTACAGGTGATGCAAGTGATGGAACTAAAATGGGTATCGGTGCAACTGTAAAAGGTTTGTATGGTATCGGTACAGCTGGTCAAATCACTTTCACTACCGGTTTCCTTTCATTTTCAGCAAAAGATGAAATCGTTGACCTGCTGGGTGCCGACAAAATCAAAAGTTCAATTATTCCCCTGCTCGCAGGATACCGTCACAACTTCAATGGATTTTATGCTGAGCCTCAGGTGGGTTATGCCATCCATGGTGGTAAAATCAAAGGCGGTGAATTTGATGGAAGCGATTCTGACGGTGCATTTACATGGGCAGCAAATGTTGGCTATGTCTTCAGCAACAACATTGAAGTGGGCGCTCGTTATCAAAGCAGTCACAAAGACGGTACTAGCTCTGCTTTCTTCGGTCTTCGTGTAGGCTACCTGTTCTCACTCGGAGGTAAATAATTTCTGCCATAATCTGGCTAAAATAAAAGGTGACGCGATTACATCGCGTCACCTTTTATTTCTTTGGGGTTAACTGTCTTTAAGGTTGTTAGTGTTCGCAGCATTGAAACTGCGTCTTTCCAAAGTTCGTTTTCCTTTCCTATCTCCCATCTCCTATCTCTCATCACACATCCACCATCACCCATCACCCATCTCCCATCTTCCATCCACCATCCCCCATCCACCATCTCCCATCCACCATCACCCATCCATCCCCCCTCAATCTAGCTCTCCAGCAAGAACGGATATCCGAAATCCGTTGGCGGATTAAATGTTTCTTTGATGGTACGCGCGCTTAACCAGCGATAGAGATTTAATATGGATCCTGCTTTATCATTTGTACCGCTGGCACGTGCACCACCAAAAGGTTGCTGGCCTACGACTGCGCCTGTGGGTTTATCGTTGATATAGAAGTTGCCTGCTGCATCACGCAATACTTTTGTTGCGAGTTCAATCGCATTTCTATCTGTAGAAATGACGGCACCGGTTAATGCATAAGGCGATGTTTCATCTACCAGGTGAAGCGTTTTCTCAAACTGGTTTGCCGGATAAACGTATACCGTTAATACTGGTCCGAAGATTTCTTCGCACATTGTTACATATTTCGGATCCTTCGCCTCGATTACAGTAGGTTGTATAAAGTAACCTTTCTTTTTATCGCATTTACCACCTACCCAGATTTCAGCTTTCTTACTTTCTTTGGCCTGGTCGATATATGATTTGATTTTATCGAAGCTTTTTTCATCGATAACAGCGTTGATAAAATTGCTGAAATCATCCACTATGCCCATCTTCATTTTCTTCACACCTGCGATCATCTTTTTCTTTACTTCTTCCGCCAGGTTTGAAGGAATATATGCACGAGAAGCAGCAGAACATTTTTGTCCCTGGAATTCAAATGCTCCACGCAACAATGCCGTTGCCACCACATCGGCATTGGCACTTGCGTGTGCAATTACAAAATCTTTACCGCCTGTTTCACCAACGATACGTGGGTAAGAGCGATACTTGCTCATATTTTTTCCAATCGTTTCCCACATCTGGTTGAATACGCCGGTTGATCCGGTAAAATGTACACCTGCGAATTCACGGTGTTCAAAACAAACTTTACCTAATGTTGGACCATCTACATAAATCAGGTTGATTACTCCATCGGGAAGTCCGGCTTCACGCAGGATCTGCATAAACATATTTGCAGAATAAATCTGTGTGTTGGCAGGTTTCCAAACCACCGTATTGCCACACATGGCTGCAGATGTTGGCAGGTTGCCACCAATGGCTGTGAAGTTGAAAGGAGTTACTGCGAGTACAAAACCTTCAAGCGGGCGATACTCCATGCGGTTGTGCATACCGGGACCGCTAATGGGTTGTTGTTTATAAATTTCACCGAGAAAGTGAACATTGAAACGGAGGAAGTCAATGATTTCGCAGGCTGAATCAATTTCTGCCTGGAAAGCATTTTTGCTTTGCCCCAGCATGGTAGTGCCATTCATATAGGGGCGGTATTTGGTAGCAATCAGGTCGGCTGCTTTCAGGAAGATATTCGCCCTGTTTTCCCAGCTCATATTGCTCCAGTTCTCTTTTGCGGCCAGGGCTGCATCGATGGCCTGTTTCACATGTTTTTCATCACCGGCCGAGAAATAACCCAGCGTATGAGAAATTTCATGTGGAGGATGGATGGCTACTTTTTTATTTGTACGCACTTCTTTTGAACCGATATACATGGGTATATCTGCTTCCGTTTTTTTCAATTCAGCAAGCACCTCTTTCAGGCGGGCCCTTTCGGGCGACCTGGAAGCATAGTTCAACACGGGCTCGTTTACCGGAAGCGGATAAGTGAAAGTACCTTGCAACATATAAAACCTCCCGCTACCCTTTCGGGAAGCATTTTTAGTTTAATGATCTGCAAATCTAAGCGGATTGCGGCAAACTTAAATCCCTGCGGTGTTCCTGGTTTTATTTGTAGAAAAGAGTACTTTTTTTTACAATAAAAAAGGTGAAGCGAACCCGCCTGGTTTGCTTCACCTTAAATATGATTTGAATTGAGATATTAGCCTTTGTCGGCCAGCAGGTATGCTTTTGATAAAACCGTCCAGTTCGCCATCCATTACGGGCTGGATATTGGCAGTTTCGAAATCCGTGCGGTGATCTTTGATCATTTTATACGGATGGAAAACATATGACCGGATCTGGCTACCCCATTCGATCTTTTTCTTTTTGCTGTTGGTAGCGTCTTTCAGTTCGTTGCGTTTACGTAATTCTTCTTCATAGAGGCGGCTTTTCAGCATCGTCATCGCTTTTTCGCGGTTGCCGAGTTGCGTACGTTCGGTTTGACAAACCACTACCATTCCTGTGGGAATGTGAGTCAGCATTACCTTTGTTTCCACCTTATTTACGTTCTGCCCACCGGCACCACCACTTCGCGCGGTTTCCATCTTCACTTCCGAATCTTTGATCTCGATGTTGATTGTATCATCCACCAGCGGATAAACAAAAACAGAGCAGAAAGAAGTATGCCTGCGTGCGTTACTATCGAAGGGAGAAATCCGTACTAGTCGGTGTACACCGCTTTCAGCTTTCAGGAATCCGTATGCAAACGGTCCTTCAAACTGTAGTGTTGCGGTTTTGATACCGGCGCCATCGCCCCAAACCCAGTCAAGTTCGGTTACTTTCCAGCCCTGTTTTTCGCCGTACATACGATACATGCGCGCGAGCATTTCTGCCCAGTCCTGGCTTTCGGTACCTCCGGCACCTGCGTTAATTTGTAATACTGCAGGTAACTCGTCTTCGGGTTCGTTGAGTGTTGCCTTGAATTCGGCATCTTCAATCATCTCCAGCGCCTTGTCATAAGCTTCCTGGGTTTCAGCCTCCGTTGCATCGCCCGCTTTCCAGAATTCGAACAGCACAGCAAAATCCTCCACGGCTGTTTCTGTGGTTTCAAACATGCGAACCCAGTACTCGTTCACCTTGATTTCCTTTAAAATTTCTGTTGCGCGTTTGTTGTCATCCCAAAAACCGGGACTTAACGAAAGTTGTTTGTCGGCTTCTACTTTTTCACGTTTTGCAGCGACGTCAAAGAAACCTCCTTATCCCGGCAATGCGGGACCGCATATCCTGTAATTTTTCTATTGTCATGCCGCAAAGATGAAGAAAAAAATGTGGAAATGAGAAAATGAGGAAATGTGGAAATAGAAGAGTACTTAAAATCAGGCAGAATGTGGCAATATGGAAATGCGGAAATGTGGAAATGTGGAAATAGAAGATTCCTTAAAATCAGGCAGAATGTGGTAATATGGCAATGTGGCAATGTGACAATTTAGAATGGGTCGCAAATTTTCACATTTACATATTGTCACATTATCGCATTGTCACATTATGCCAACACTGGAATCGCTCTTCTCATTTCCTCATTTCCACATTTTCTCATTTCCTCATTAGCATTCAACTCATCCTTCTCTTTCCACGATTCATCCCATCCTGTCTGGTAATAGCATCACGGGTTTATTTGCTTTGCGCTCACCTTAACCATTAACCTTTTTCTATGTACAGAATTTTTACCAGTATTATTTGTTTATTACTGGTGGCGTCAACAACATTGGCTGCCACCCCCACCGTACCTGCCAGTAATTTTGTTTACAGTACTATAGAAGGTTCACGGCTTACTGTTCGATTTACTTCCGGCAATGGAAGTTCGCGCATTGTGTAATGTCGTATGTCGAACCCGGTAACAGGCCTTCCGGTAAATGGCACTGACTATACATCTAATCTCGTTTTCGGAACAGCAGGTGCAGCTTTTACGGCGCCAGATGAGTATGTCGTTTATAAGGGAAGCAGTAACACTTTTACGGTTACCAACCTGCAGCCCAACACGACCTATCATTTTGCTGTATTTGAATTCAACGGTTCAGCTGCTACCACCGAGTACCTGATGATTCCTTTAACCGGTTCACGGTCTACGGCAGTAACACCAGCAACGCAGGTGAGCAATCTCACATTTTCGCAGGTAGCCGGAAGCTCAGTACGACTGAACTTTACGGTTGGATCGGGCGAAGGCAGGCTTGTACTTATTCGCAAAGGCGCCCCTGTAAATGCAGTGCCAACGGACCTGACCACCTATACAAGCAGTGGCGACTTTGGATCAGGTGCGGCAATAAATGGAGACAACTACGTGATCTATGCCGGCAACAGTAATACGGCTATTGCCAGTTTGCTTGAACCTGCGACCACTTATCATTTCGCAGTTTTTGAAAGAAGTGGAACTTCTTTTCCGGTTTATAAATCACCCGGTGCTACGGGCAGTATTACTACTAATGCAGGCCCTACTACTCCCACCGCTTCTTTTAGCTTTTCATCTATCGAAGGTGACCGTATAAATGTAACAGTTAGCAAAGGAAATGGTCTCCGTCGTTTAATTATCGCTAAGAAAGGCGGCCCTGTTACCAGCCTGCCTCAAAACAACCAGACTTATGCTGCTAACAGCATCTTTGGAAGCGGAAGCGAAATGGCTACCGGAGAATTTGTTGTTTTCAACAACACAACAAACAGTCTGACCCTTACAAACCTGGAACCAAATTCAGTTTATCATTTCCGGTCAATTGAGTATGACAAGGATGGAGAGGGTAATATTTATTATCTGAATACACCGCGTGACAATAGCAGTAACACTGCTGCAACTCCTCTTCCGCCAAACGACCTGTCCATTATAAACGTAACGGGCAACTCGCTCACACTGCGTTACAATGCAGGAACCGGAAGTTATCGATTTGTAGTAGGGCGTGAAGCTGCGGCTGTAAATGTACAGCCACAGGATCTCGTTAAATACAATGGCAATCCGGCATTTGGCAACGGTACAAATATGGGCGATGGCAACTTCGTTCTTACCGGTGGTGCTAATGGAACCAGTATAAACATTAGCAACCTGCGGCCTGGCGTAACCTATCACTTTGCGGTTTTTGAATATTCAGGAGTGAACTATCCGGTATATTCAACAACATCAGGCAATATCAGTATTACCATGCCGGCAGAACCCACTGTGGCTGCAAACAACTTTAGTGTCAATACAGTACAGGGGAGTTCTTTCCGTTCCAACTGGACTAATGGTGATGGAAGCCGCCGATTAGTGGTGGCCCGCAAAGGATCCGCAGTTACAGCATTGCCAGTTGACGGTATCACTTACACAGCTAATGTGAATTTCGGAAACGGTACAGCACTTGCGCCTGATCAGTTTGTTGTTTTCGATGGCACCAATACTACGGTGACAATGGAGAATCTGGAGATTTCGACAACCTATCATATCGCGGTATTTGAATACAATCAAACTGCTGCAGGTCCCGATTATCTTACAGGCAGTTTCCTGGCGGGAAGCGGAACCACTGCAAGCGCACCTACGCAACAGGTGTCGTCAATAACATCTACTTCCATCCAGCTAAATACTGCGTCATTCACTTATACACCCGGAAATGGGGATGGACAGTTGTTTGTTATAAAACAAGGATCTCCCGTTGATGCCGAGCCTGTGGATCTAGTCAATTATGGCATCAACAGCATCTTTGGGAATGCATTGTTGGCCAACGGAAACTATCTTGTTCATAGAGGAACGACCGGAAGTCAGTTCACGATCCATGGTCTGCAACCCGGTACTACTTATTACTTGGCAGCTTTTGATTTCAATGGAACTTCATCACCCGTTTATGCGCGTCCCGGTGTTAGTATCAGCTTCACAACCGCAGGGGTAGCCCCTACTCCGGAGCCTACGGTAGCTGCAGGTAATGCCAGCATTTCAAACCAGGACGGTAATACATTTCGTCTTAACTGGGAAAAAAGGAAACGGCACAGACCGCCTTGTTGTAGCAAGTATCGGCACACCGCCCGTTTTTGTTCCAGCTGATGGTACTTCATACACGGCGAATGCTGTATGGGAACAGGGTCAGGATGTAGGAAACGGACAGTACATCGTTTACCAGGGCAATGGAAGCAATGTGACACTCACCGGGCTTGCACCCGATGTAACTATACATTTTGCTGTATTTGAATTCAATGGAACAGCTACGGCCACTAATTATTTAACTACAGCTTACCTTACAGCAAGCGGAAGTACATTGTCGGCGCCAACAACACCCTCAAACAGTACGCAGTCGATTGTAACAGGTACAAGTGTACAATTGCAATGGCAAAAAGGAAATGGCCAAAACAGAATCGTGATCATGCGCGAGTCGGGTGCTGTAACGGGGCTGCCAGCAACACTTACGGCCTACCCTGCGAATAATCATTTTGGTAGTGGCAGCCAAACCGGTCTGGGGGAGTTTGTTGTGTATTCCGGAAGCGCTCAACAGGTAACGGTAACAGGGCTTTCTACTAATAAAACTTATCATTATCGTATCGTTGAATACAATGGAAGCAGCGCTCCCGTGTATGGAACTACCTATACAGATGGACAGTTTTCAGTTGGCACACCATTGCCTGTAGCCTGGCTTTACTTCAGAGCTACGCGTGAATCAAATGGTGTGCAGTTGAAATGGGCAACTGCTGTAGAAGAAAGCAATGATCGTTTTGTAATTGAACGCGCGCCAGGATAATGGAAGTTTTGTTGCCATTGACAGCATCAGTGGTGCAGGCACCAGCAGCCAGGTGAAGGAATATCAATATGTCGATCAGTCTGCAACCTCAGGCACGCTTCGCTACCGAATTAAACAGGTAGATATTGATGGCCGCTTTACCTACACTGCGATTGTACATATTGCAGGATCATCAACAGTTTCGCAAATACAACTTTATCCAAATCCGGCGCAGGATGAAGTGTATTTGAAAGGCTGGACAACCGGCAATGCTGCGTCGGTAAGCATAATAGATATGAATGCACGAGTTGTTTCCAATACCTCGGTACAACAGGGACAGTCACTGAATATTTCAACATTGAAAGCGGGACAGTACCTGGTCAGGTTAGTGGTGAATGATAAAGAATATGTGTTAAGAATGATGAAGGCGAAATAGTCAAAACATCTCTAACTGACAATCCGGTTTTGCGATCGTTGCAGGCGTACCTGTTTCGATGCTGCAAGACCGGATTTTGTTTTATTAATATCGTACCGATATTGATTAGCAGGCAATACGTAAAGAGAATGGAAACTTTACCACGAAAAGGTTAGGTTTTCCGGGCGCGCGCTCTAACTTGTACCAACCTTCCACAATTCCTATTCGACCCAGGATTGCATTCAGTCGGATTTCGAAATCAGCGTCTGAAATCTTATCATAAAGAATATCATCCTTTATTTCGAGTGAAAGGTTTTTATCAGCTTTCAGGCGGATTGAAATATTTGCTTTGTCGCCGCGGTCACGGATCAAACGTAAATACGCATCCATGGTACGGAAAATGTTCAGCGCTTCCTGGTTGGGTAATTCAATCAGGTTGCCGTTGCATTCAACATCGATTTTAAACGACTCGTCGGTTGCATATTGCTGCACAAACTCATTCACCACATCCTGCAGTCTTACCACCGGGAAGCTGATGGGATTATAAGTTTTTGAAAGACGGCGCATTTCATTGAGCAGGTTCAGCAGTTCGTCTTTCGCATGTTTGACCATGGAGCGATTTACCTGTTCAGATTCCAGTGCTACGTTGATATAAAGTAAACAGGCAGCAACAACCTGTGCGAAATTTTCATTCAGCTCCATCCCCATTGCCTTACGTTCAACCTCCTGCGCCTGTATGGTATACTCAAGTGTTTTTCTTTCTTTCGCCAACATATCCTGGGCAATGCGGATGGCTTGTTTATTTCGGATCCGCAGTTCCAGTAATCGGGTTACCTGTCCTGAGATGATTTCGATGGCGCGTTCCTGTTCTGCAGAAAAAGGTCTCGCCTGCGAATCGTAGGCACATACGGCACCGATGCTTCGCCCGTTCGATGACAGAATGGGGGCGCCGGCATAAAAACGGATTTTGAAACCTTCTGTTACTTTTGGATTATCATGAAACCTTTCATCCTGAAGGGCATCATTAACAATCATCGGTTTCTTTCCTAAGATGGTATGGGAGCAAAAAGAGATTTCGCGATCCTCAAATTTTCCATCCAAACCAATACTGGCTTTATGCCATTGGCGGTTGGAATCAATAAAAGAAATGGCAACATAGGGGCAATTCGTGATTTGCTTAAGGAGTTCGACCAGTTCATCAAATTCTTTTTCCGGATCAGAATCAAGAATTTCATAAGCGTCGAGCTCACTTAATCGCAACGCCTCATCAAGGGGTAAGCGGGCTTTAACCATTATCGGTTTATTAGGTACGGATGTCGAATTTCACTTCAACCCCAGCAATTTATAAGCTAATCCGATAATAATGAAGCCATTAGTATATTTTCAAAAAAATCGGGTAGAATTACTCGCCTGGGCGTCGAAATGCAAAGGTACAGCCCAAACGAATTCGCCTCCTGTAATTTGTTTTTGCCCGGAAACGGGAAGTGTTGAATAGTTTTTTTATGTTTCTTTTTGTCCGACTTTAAACCAACCAACTGTTTCATGAAAGACGTTATTATCCCTGTTGATTTCAGCCAGAGCAGCCTGCAAGCTGCCGCGATATGCTGGCGAAATGTTTAATGGCCGCCAGGATATCCGTATCATCCTTTACCATATGTATGAAGCAGATGAAGATGCTGCAACGGTGGCAAATTATCTGGAAACACTACGCAGCGAAATGCTGGAAAAAGGTATTGGCCATATCGAATGCGTTACAGAATCAGGTGAAGACCTGGTTGATTCCCTTGAAAGGCTGGCCTATCAAAAAACAGCCGAGTTGATCGTTATGGGCATTACTGAGCGTGAAGATTGAGCAAGCTTTTCAAAGGCAGCAGCCGCTCACTGAAAATGGCCGCCACAAAAGTGTGCCCGGTAATGATTGTACCCAATGATGCTGTTTTCTCCGGCATGAACAATATCGCCCTTACCTCCGATTTTGAAGATGTTGAGAATAATACGCCGGTACTAGCGATTAAAACGGTGCTTGAACTGTTCAAGGCACGTCTTCACATCGTGAACGTAGACAGCGAACATTATGTCACACTTACAGAAGAGTTTCTTACAGAGCGTGCAAAAATGCAGGCTATGTTTGCCGACTTCAACCCTGAATTCTACTTTATCGGAATGAATGATTTTCACGAAGCGATTCAGCAATTTTCGAAAGATCATCAAATTGACCTGATCATCATCATTCCAAAAAAATCATTCATTCTATAATAATCTTTTCAACAGCAGCAATACCAAGAAACTGGCTTATAGCAGCTCGGTTCCACTGTTGGCCGCGCATCAATAAAAGAATCGAATCCGGATGAAAACCGGATTAATGAACAAAGCCTCCAGGTATTTACACCCTGGAGGCTTTTCTTTTTCCAACTAAATATGGTGTTGTTTAATTATATACACCACTCAAACCTTCATTATGTTAGTTCAAACAACGAGGGATGTTAATCAACATCGATTTGCTTATCTTTACCTAACACTCGTTAGAAATAAATTACGTATGACAAAGAATTCAAATTCGATCCAGGTTTCTTCTGAAGTAGGCACTTTGCGACGATTGCTTGTCCACAGTCCAGACAGCGGCCTGGGAAAAGTGGTTCCATCAAAGGCGCAGGACTGGCTATTTGAAGACATTGTGCATCTGGAAACCATCCGTAGAAAAGAGTACGATTACTACACCAAATTGCTTTTGTATTTTCTGGATCCGGATAAGATCAAAGGGCGGCTGAAAGAGGTGGATGACCCCGCAAACGGTTATAATTTTTACAAACCTGACCATCCTGGGTTCCATAAGTCGGA